>NZ_JABUMT010000001.1:0-1886394 GCF_013336715.1 Myxococcus sp. CA056 | reverse complement strand
CTCATGGTGCGGGTACATGCCTACCTCAACGCGCGGAATGCACAGCGCTCTGCCTGTCCATCCCTGCGCCGAGCCGACCTCAGGCGTGCCTCCTGACGTCGTGCGAGAATCGAGATCGTTGGTTTAGCCCGCGCATCCCCACACGAACGCCGCCGAATGGCTGACGCCTGGCGCCTGTCGACGAGCCGTCAGTCCTCGGGCACGGGTGAAGGATGCACCACCGGCTTGCCCGGGCCGGGCCGCGTGTCCGGCACCCCACCGACCTGGTCGGGCGGCGGCGACACAGGCTCTCCCGCCGAACGCCGAGCCTCCCGCCCGTCCTCGGGAAGCCGAGGCTCCTTCCTGGGATGGGTGACTTCATGTTCGGCCATGGCGCGCTCCCTTTGCTCACTCAAGCTAGGGCGCGCCCTGAAGCGAGCGCATGTCCCGCCCACCCGTCAGGCCGCTGGGCGGACAGGGTGGCTTCCGACACCTGCCCATCCACCCCGTCACATTGTCGATGTTTCACGCCGGAAGCCTGTCACGCCGGCCCCCCGCCATTCCTCTCAATTGGCCGCACGTCAAGACTGGGGCGCAACGCCTGCCATGACGGCCAGGAGCGCGCTCATGTCGACGGTTTATGAGCCCGGGCCCCGGGGGGCGCCAGCTCCGTGCGCACATCCCACAGCTCTGGGAAGAAGCGCAAATCCAAGGCCTTGCGAAGGAAGGACACCCCGGAGGAGCCCCCGGTGCCCTGCTTGAAGCCGATGATTCGCATCACCGTCATCATGTGCCGGTAGCGCCACAGCTGGAACCGCTCCTCGGTGTCCACCAGCTTCTCGCACATCTCGTACGCATCCCAGTGCGCGTCGGTGTCCTCGTAGATGCGACGGAACACCTCCACGACGGCCGGGCTCTTCTCGTACGGCAGCCGCCAGTCGCGCTGGGCGCGGTCCTCCGGAATCGCATGCCCCATGCGCGCCAGGTACCGCAGGAACTCGTCATAGAGGCTGGGAGACTCCAACAGCCGCTCCAGCTCACCATGCACATCCGGCTGGTGGCGGAAGGGACCCAGGGCATTGGGGTCCTTGTTGCCCAGCAGGAACTCCACCGCGCGGTACTGCCAGCTCTGGAAGCCAGACGCGGGCCCGAGCGCGTCGCGGAACTCCAGGTACTCATTCGGCGTGAGCGTCTCCAGCACGCTCCACTGCTCGAAGAGCATCCGTTGGATGTTCCCCACGCGGGCGAAAATCTTGAACGAAGGCTCCAGCCGGTCCGCCTGCACATAGCGGATGCACGCGCTCAGCTCGTGGATGAGAAGCTTCATCCACAGCTCGCTCGTCTGGTGCTGGATGATGAAGAGCAGCTCGTCGTGGTGCGGGGGCTGCGAGCGCGGAACCTGCGCCGACAACAGCCGGTCGAGCTGTAGGTACTCACCGTACGTGGTCCTTCCGGCCAGGTCGGTGATGATTCCAGGCTCCAGATCTCGTTTGTTCATGGGCCCGGGCATTCATGCCCCTGCAAGCCCCCGCGGGCAAGACTTCCCGTACGGGCTGCCCCCGAACCCTCTCCCTGCCAGGGAGCACGGTTGACGGAGGTGCGGTCACTGTCTGCCCGGGCCGGGGCCAAACGTGCCGCTGATTTAACCGTTCGCTGCTTGGGCGGCGGCGGCCAGGGCCTTCGACGCGGCGCGGCCACGGGGCAGCTTGATATCCTCAACGCTGTTGGCGGGCGCGTAGTCGACCCACGCCGACGGGCGGCGGTTGGTCTTCTCCAGCATCCGCAGCTTCTGGTAGTGCGCGGCGCAGTAGCCCTTGGTCCGGCTGGGCTTGCCGCAGTCGACGATGGCGCACTCGCGCGAGCCATCCGCCGCCGCCGGCTTACGGCCACGGCGCTTGCCACCCGCCGACACCGACGCCGCCGCGCCACGCGCCGCCGCGGGGGGACGACCCACGGCCTTGCGGCCCGGCTTCGCCGCCGCGACCTGGGCGCCGAACAGCGGCCCCACGACCTCGGCCAGCGGGGCCAGCCGCTCCGCCACGTTGCGCAGTGCATCCAGATCCGCCGTCCCGGACTCCAGGCGGGAGACCACGTCGCGCAGCGGCTTGAGCTGGACCTCGATTTCGTTACGGATCATGTCCCGAAACGCTTTATCCACGGACATTCGTTCAATCCTCGTCTTGGCTAATCTGGTTGTTGAAGGTCTGGAAGGGGGAGTTGATTTGTGATGCTGCTCATACCCATACCTTCCAATTTAGGATTTGTCTAAAGGAAGCGATAAAAGGTGTGACTGAAGGACGTATCACCCCCCCTACCGTACCGGTCGGGGCCCCATTCCAGTGGGGCGGGAACGGCGCTCAGCCGTCCCAGCGAAGGTCTTCCAGCAGGGAGCGGGTCCCCGAAACAAAGGGCCCCTCGGCCAGGGTGCGCAGCTCCTCGCGAGCCAGCGTCAGCTCCACGCGCAGCGTCTGCTGCTCGCGGGGATCCAACGCGGTGGAGAGTCTGGGCAACAGCGAACTCTCTTCTTCTTGGAAATGCGCGACCCAGAGATCCTCGAGCGCATAGAGCCGGGCCTGCCATTCGGCATCGCCCAGGGGCAATTCCTCCAACTCATCCATCAGCTCACGCATGGCCAGATGATCCTCGGCCTGCTGACGGGCACGAGCACGCCCTTCCACCCGAGCCACCAGCGGTTGCAGACAGCGCTCCTCCAGCCAGGTGTGCAGTCGCAACAGCTCCAGCAGCTCGCGCTGCGCGCTCAGAGGCTCCTCCTCCGCGCCGGACACGAGCCGCTCGAAGCGCTCCTCGAGCTCACGGTGCTCCTCCACGAGGATGTCGAACGGGCCTCCCATACCCTCAACCATCTGCATGGTTCGGCAGGCAGACAACCAAAGCTGCGCTTCATCCTCACATTATCGAAACTCAAACGACAGGGCGAGCGAACGTTCGGCGGGGTGAAACAACGTCCCGCAGCCTGCCTCGACTGGCGGCTGAAAGCCCATGGGGCCGAGCGCGAAGCGTTGCCTACTCAAAGCAACCTCCGGGGTGGGCAGGGCGCGTCCCCCCGGGGACGGCGCGTGGGTTTGCGATGACCGACGGCCCGGAAGCGGGGGCCCGTCCGCCCGGCCGGGTTGGATGGCGATGGGCGGGGACGTCTCCATCATGTTTCCTCGTGGAAGCTTCGCTCGCCACCCTGCGGAGGACGGTGTTCCACCTCGCCGAGCGGGGCGCGGCGCTCTCCGCGCTCTACCACCGGGCCCGGCTGGTGGGCACCGAGCACCTGCCGTCGAGCGGCCCCGTGTTGCTGGTGGGAAACCATGGCGTGTGGGGTTACGAAACGCCCGCGTTCTTCCATCTGCTGCACCAGGCCACCGGGCGCCGGGTGCTGGGGTTGGCGGAGCGAGGTTTCTTCCGCATTCCCGTGGTCCGCACGGTGTTGCCCCGGCTGGGTGGCGTGGAGGGGACCCAGGACAATGCGTTGGCGGTGCTGCGCGACGGAGCGCTGGTCGTCTGTTACCCGGGCGGCGCGAGAGAGGTCTTCAAGCGGCCGCGCGGGCGCTATCAGTTGCGCTGGGAGCGGGCGCTGGGCTTCGCGCGGGTGGCCTCCGATGCGGGGGTGCCGGTGGTGCCCTTCGCGGGCTTCGGCGTGGACGACACCTTCCTCTGGCCGCCCGGCGAGGCGCGGCTGGGCGTGCACCTGACGAACGAGGCGAAGTATCGCGTGCCGCTGCTGGTGGGGCTGGGCCCTCTCCCATTTCCGGTGCGCCTCACCTTCGCGCTGGGCAATGCCCACAGCCCGCCGCCCTCGGGGGCCTCCGAGTCGCGGCTGCGCGCGTTCCGCGACAGGGTGGCCACCAGCGTGCACCGGCTGCTGGTCAGGGCTCGCCATGCTTGAGACACCTCCGGGCCCGAAGGCCCGGGCCCCCGCGCCGTCGCGCGTCCCGGACGTCGAGGACATTCCCTCTGGCTACGCGCACTTGCATTGCGAGGAGCGCCGGGTGAAAGGCACACCTTCGCGGCTGTTCACCTTTCCCAACGGCGATACGGATGTAGCCCGCACCGTGGTGTGTCTGCCGGGGTTGGGTGCCAGTGGAAGGTCCTTCGCGCCCATGGAGCCGCTGGCCGGACGGTTCCGGTTGTTGCTGTGGACGCCGCCTTTGCACACCCCGGCCACCCACACCCCGCTGCAGTGGAACCTGGCCGTGCTGAACGACCCCGAGGCACGGCTACCGGAGCGCTTCGCGCTCGTGGGTTCCTCCTATGGCAGCCTGCTGTCCATCGCCTTCGCGCTGGCGCACCCGGAGCGGGTGAAGGCGCTGGTGCTGGTGTCTCCGGTGGCCAGCGTGCGCCGGGTGAGGCGGTTGGCGGTGACGCTGTCCACGCTGGTGCGCACGCCGCGCCCGCTGGCGTATCTCTTCGCACCCACGGTGGCGCGAGTGCTCGGCGGCGCGCGGTTGCCCCCGGAGGGGCGCGCGGAAATCGTGCGCGAGGCGCGGCGGTTGACCCCCGTGGAGTTGCTGCGCCGGCTGCGCGACGTGCTGGCCGCGGACTTCCATCCCCGGCTCCATCAACTGCGAGTGCCCACGCTCGTCATCCAAGGTGGCAGGGATTTGCTGGTGCCGCCCCGGGCCGCGCACGACGTGGCGGAGCACATCCCTGGCGCACGGCTGGAGCTGCTCCGCGACGCGAGCCACCTGCCGTACATGAGCCACCCGGAAGCCTTCAACGCCGCCGTCGGCGCGTTCCTCCAGGAGCACGGCGCCGACACTCCGGAGCTCGGGCCATGAGCCGCACCACCGAGCGACTCTCACGCTCCGCTGTTCCTGTCGCGCCCGGAGCACGGTGCCGGAACTCCGAGGCTCGCGCCATGAGCCACACCACCGCGCGATTCTCACGCTCCGCTCTGCGGTTCCTGTCATGCCTGGAGCAAGGCATCGACACTCCAGGGCGCGCGCCATGAGCCACACCGCCGCGCGACTCTCGCGCTCCGCCCTGCTGTTCCTGTCACGCCAGGAAGGGCTGAAGGACCGGGCAACGCGCCTGGGACCACTCCGACGCCTTTCACGGCGCTTCGTCGCGGGCGAGAGTCTGGAAGAGGCAATGGACGCGGTGAAGGCACTCACCGCGCGCGGACTCTGGGCGTCGTTCGACCATCTCAACGAAGCGGTACGCGACGCGGCCCAGACGCGGGACGAGGTGCGCGAGTATCGACGGTTGCTGGCGCGCATCGACCAGACGGGCGTGAAGGCCAACGTGTCGCTGAAGCTGACGCAGTGTGGACTGCTGCTCGACCCGGCGCTGGCACTGGAGAACGCGCGCACCGTCGTGGCCGATGCGCGAGCACGAGACACCTTCGTGCGCATCGACATGGAGCACGGCGCGGTGACCCAGGCGACGCTCGACATCGTCCGCCAGTTGCACACGAAGCACGGCGAGCGACACGTGGGCGCGGTGCTGCAGAGCTGTCTGCGGCGCACGGAAGCAGACTCCCACGCGCTGTGCGCCGAGCGGGTGCGCATCCGTCTGTGCAAGGGCGCCTATCTGGAGGGGCCGGACATCGCCTTTCCAGACAAGAAGGACGTGGATGCCAGCTTCGTACGGTGCATGAAGGTGCTGCTCGACAGCGGCGTGTATCACGGCATCGCCACGCACGATGAGCGGATGATTGACGCGACGCTGGAGCATGCCGCGCGGCGACAACTGCCGCGTGAAGCGTTCGAGTTCCAGATGCTCTACGGCATCCGGGAAGACCTCCAGCAACGACTCTCCGAGCAGGGTCATCCGGTGCGCATCTACGTCCCGTACGGACCCCACTGGTATCCCTACCTCATGCGCCGCATGGCCGAGCGTCCGGCGAACCTCGCGTTCGTCCTGCGCCACCTCGCGCGGTGAGCGGCGACCCCGGCGCACCGGGCAGCCGGGCGTGGGGGAATGGACAAACGTCCCGTCCGCCAGTCCCGAGCGCTCAGGAATCCCTCACCACGCGCGTCTTTGCCTCACAGGAATACCCTGTCGGCCCGCGCGCCCCGCGCAAGCCCAATCCAACCCGGTGACGCTGTCACCCGGAGGGGGAAAGCCATGTCCATGCGGTCCATTCACCACGGACTCCGGGTGTGCGCTCGGACCGTGGGTGTCGTCATCCTCGCGACGAGCCTCGCGTGCGCGTCCGGCGGCACGGGCGGCTCGGGACGCGCGGGGACGGACGAGCCTTTCGAGCACGAGGAGGCCCGTCGCCAGGAAGCGCGGGAAGTGGCCCGGCAGGTGGCGGCGCTGGCGGGTGGCGTGCGTGACGTCGGCTCGCGCCTGGAGCTCACGTTCTGGTCGGAGCGCGGCGCCCTCACGCTGGTGGGCTACCAGTCGGTGCAGCGCGGCGGACGGCCGGGACGCGGCATCGACTCGGATGACTTGCGGCGAACAGTGGCCCGGGCGCTGATGTCCACCACGAGTCACTCCGCGGGCGAGGTGGTGCTGCGGCTGCGTCGCGACGCGTCCTCGTGGGCCCTGGAGCCGAGCGCGTCCTTCTCCACCGAGCGGCCTCCCGAGGCCCTTCACCTCGCCGGACGGCGTGAGGCCTCGACGCCCGAGTCGACCTGGATGGCCGCAAGCGTCCAACGCCTGCTCATGCCGGTGCGGGTGCCCGTGGACGGCACGGTGTGGGCGGACGTGTCCGTGCACGTGAGGGACGGCCGCGTGGTGGGTTGGGAGTTGGAGGGCTGGCGCGTGGTGCGAGCGGGCCGGGGGAACACGACGCGGTCGGTGTCACGCCGGGTCGTCGAAGAGGCGGCGGCGGTGCTGCGCCTCTACTCACCGGGCACGGGCTCGCGCACGCTGCACCTGGGCCTGCGGCTCATCCACGAAGGCAACGCGCCGTCCGCGGAGGGCTGGGTGGAGGAGACCCGCGTGGGCCGTCCACTCCGTCCGGGCGGGGGCGTCAGCCGCCTCACGCTGCCCTGACGAAGACGACGAAGCCCCGGCGCGCGGCGGGACACAGCCTGCCGCGCGCGGGGCCTCGAAACCGCTAGAAGTAACCGCCCACCGTGGTGCCGACGCTGAACGTCACGTCGACGTCATCACCCAGGCCGAAGGCCAGGCGAGGACCGGCGCCCACGAAGAAGTGGGACGTCACGTGGTACAGGAAGGGCGCGTAGCCCTCCAGGATGACCGTGGAGGCCGAGCCCGTGCCGTCGGGGAGCGACAGGATGTTGTCGCCGACGAACAGCGTGACGATGGCCTTGGGCCACACGGAGACCTTCTCCGTGAGGGAGATGTTGTAGCCCACGCGCGCGTTGATGCCGAAGGCGGCCACCGTGTCGCCTTCGCCGAACAACACCGCCAGGTTGACGCCGCTACCGATGGAGAGGTTCTCCTTCAGGAAGTAATCCACGCTCGGCGCCAGGTTGAAGAAACCGTACCCCGCGCCCTCCGTCGTGTAGCCCAGGTTCGCCGACGCATCCGAGCTGACGACAATCTGCCCGGCGTTGCCGAAAGCACCGGAACCACCACCCGTCGACTGCGCCAATGCACTCGTCGACACCATCAACCCGGCCGCTACGGCCATGGCCTGCCACTGATTTGCCTTCATGAAGCGTCCCTCCGTTGCGTGTGCCCGCGGTCATTCCCGGGCGCTCGGCGGCCCCTTCTAGTCAATGCGCGCCTGCGCGCATCCTTTTTTCGTTCCCTGTGTGTCATGTACCGCATGAGCGCAACTTGAGAATTCGCTCGGCGGAGCCGTTCCTCGCGCCATCTGCCGAGGAAACTCGCTCCCGGAGACGCCGCGCGTGAGACATCGCTGAGACATGGGCCCGGGCCTGGACACGGGCGCGCGGCGGGCCCGCATGGGCCAGGGCTCACGGACGGGAAGGTCGGCCAGGGTGGAGGAGTCAGAAGTCCCAGCCGGCCCTCCCATGCGCGAGGTTCCGTGCCCCGAACGGCCCTGAACCGCTCGGAAGGAGCGCACGGAACGAAGTCACCGGTAGCAAGCCTCACGCCAGACGAACGGCCGGTGAAATCAATCCTTTGTCATTCGTGGAGGGCCGGGAATGAGGCGCGAGGCGCTCGAAGTCGGGACCCGCACGTCCCATAAGCGAACAGACTTGCAATGATTCGCATATCCTCGCGTTGCCGTCTGTCCGTAGGATTCCACCCGGAGCCACGTTCGTGTGGAGCCCGGGGCCGCTGGTGGGACAGCCCGCCCCGCCCGTCAGTGCTCGCGGCGCCGCCCAGGGAAGGACGGGTTGGAGGACATGCCTCGTGTGCGTGCGCCCGCGGTGGCGGGCACCTTCTATTCCTCCAATCCCACCACGTTGATGACGCAGGTAGACGCGTGGCTGGAGCAGGCGCGGGGGCCGGGGGAGGGGCTTCCCACCGCGCTCATCGTTCCGCATGCCGGGTATGTCTATTCAGGCGCGGTGGCGGCGGCGGCCTACGCCACGTTGTGGGCTCGGCGAGCGGAGCGCACGCGGGTGTTGTTGCTGGGGCCGTGTCACTTCCACAGGCTGCGCGGCCTGGCGTACCCGGAGGTGGACCTGCTGTGTACGCCGCTGGGGGACGTGCGACTGGATGTGGACCTGCTGCGCCGGGCGACCGCGCTGGGACAGGTGAGCGCCTCGACGGAGGCGCACGAGTCGGAGCATGCGCTGGAGGTGCAGCTCCCCTTCCTCCAGCGCGTGTTGGAGCGCTTCACGGTGTTGCCGCTGGTGGTGGGGCGCACGGACGAGGAGGAGGTCGCCCAGGTGCTGGAGGCGTTGTGGGACGAGGACGTGTTGCTCGTCGTCACGTCGGACCTGTCGCACTACCGGCCGTATGAGGAGGCGCGGCGGGCGGACCATGCGACGGCGGCGCGGGTGCTGGCGCTGGAGGGGCCGTTGGACGCGGGCAGCGCGTGTGGCGCGGAGGCCATCAGCGGTCTGCTGCGGGTGGCGAAGCGGCGGGGGCTGCGGCCCAGGTTGATGGCGCTGCGCAGCTCCGGGGATGCGGCCGGGGCACGGGACGAGGTGATTGGGTACGGCGCCTTCGTCTTCGATGCGGATGCGCCCGCGAGGGGCGCGTCCCGGTAGAAGCGCTCAGTCGTCCCAGGAGAGGGAGTACTCGCTGTCGAGCAGCGATGTCTGGCGGCCCTCGACGCGGATGTCCTGGGCGCCGACGGCCTGGAGGGCACCTTCGAGCATGCCTTCGTTGTAGGCGACGGGGGTGAAGATGCGGCGCATGTGGATGAGGCCGGCGCGAGGCGCGGTCCATTCGACCTGGAGCTCGCCGAAGTCGATGGCCATGCGGTAGGCCTCTGGGAGCATGTTGACGAGGAGCTTTGGATCTCCGCCGACCTGCTGACGGACCTCGGTGCCGAACATGGAGCGGACGAAGGCGAGCGTGCCCTGGACGCCAATCTGGCGCATGGCCTCCTCGACGCCGCCGAGTTGGGGCGCGAGCAGGTTGGCGGAGGCGAAGAACAGCCTCATGAAGGGAGGGACGGGGTAGAGCTCGGTGGGGTCAAGGTCGGGGGGGAAGTCACCGGCGTCGACGATGTGTTTCACCGCCTGCTCACCGCCCAGGAAGCGCACGGTGTCGAGCACGGCGGCGAAGTGCATGCCGCGAATGTGCTCGGAGGACTGCACGAGGGCGAGCCGCGAATCCAGCTCCCGCTGCACTGCCTCTGGCGTGTTCCAAGTGCCGCGTTCCATGAGCCGACCTCCACCGCGAAAAAGCGCGCGGAATGCTCGCACAGCTTCCTCGCGCGCGCGAACTCCTGGAGGTCATCCACACCCTGGCGCGTCCCGTTCCTGGGAATGCGGCCAATGCACTACGTTGGGTGAAATGACGCTCTCGCGCATTCCCGCACGGCTCCGGCGCCTCGCGCCGCGGTGGATTGCCTGGCTCGGTCTGCCACTCGTCATCGCCTGCGCGAGCACACGACGCTACTACCTGCATTCGGAGTTGCCTTCGCTGGACGGTGACACCTTCCTGGCGGTGGCGCCGGGACCCTGGCCCGAGGTGCCCACCGTGCTCGACACGTCGGCGGCCGTTCCGGATGACCTGGTCCTGCCCACCCTCCAGGCGTTGATGGCGCTCCCCAGTTCCATGGACGCCTGCGACGCCCGGACGGGGCGTCCCCGTCCCGATGCGACCGAGTACTGCGTCGCCATCTACCGCACGCCGGACGACTGGCGTGTGTCCTGGCCCATTCGCGATGGGGGAACATCAGCGAGCGCATGCCGACCTCCATTTGGCGGCGTGGATGACGTGGACTTCGGAAGGGACCTGCCCATCTTCGGCTATGCCCACAACCATCCCTGCGGAGCGGAGGTCAGCGCCAAGGACCTCGTCGTCTGGCCCCTGGCGAAGTCGGGCGAGGGACTCTGGGTGATGATGGCGTATGCGACCACGCCGAGCGGCAGACTGGCCCGAGATGCGCGAGGGCAACCCGTTTCGACCTGGGGATGGCTCGCCACGGGCCATCGAAGCGCGCCTCGGTTCTACAAATGGAACCCGGCGGGTGAGGTCTTTCTCTGGGACTCCGCCCGGAAGAAATGGAGCTTCCAGGCCACCTGTCGCCCTCGCCCCTCCAGCGCCATCAGGCCTCACGGCACTCCTCCTGATTGCTCTTCCGCGATGTCCCCATAGGCTGCTCGACGCCACGCCCATGAGCCCTCGCGCCACGTCCCGCCGTCCCGCACGTTCATCAGGTGCCACATGCTGAGACTGAATCCCCTGCTCCTGCTGGTGTCCCTGCTGACGGATGGCGGCGCTGCTCCGCCCACGCCCGACGCGGGGAGCCCGGATGCGGGAGTCGTGAGACCTCAGCCCACGACGACGAGGGATGCGGGGCTCTCTCCGACTGCAACGGGCGAACGCCCCATTCAATGGCCAGAGGAGATTCGCCCGCTGGCCACGTTGGATGGCCCCGCCGTGCTCGCCGCGCACACCGCGCTGCAAGAGGCCATGAAGCGCTTTCCGAAGCAGCACACCCAGCAGTGTGCGTTCTCGCCCCGCTCCCTGGAGCTGCGCGTCGGCTTCGAGGCCGGTATCTACTTCGTTCAAGTCGAGCGACGCGTGGACAGGTGCCCTGGCTTCGGCCCCGGCGTCACGCTCGAGTTCGATTGGTTCGAGGTCTACGCCATCGCGCCGGATGGGCGGTTCCTCGAGCGCGCCCCGTATCACCCCTGAACAGGGGCGTTCTCCTTGCGCAGCTTCGCGTCGAGCAGGAAGTTGCCGAAGGGCACCAGCGACGCGCCGAACGCCACCGCCACGCGCACGAAGGACCAGCGCAGCGCGATGGCCGCCTCCATCAACGCGAAGAGGTACAGCACGAACAACAGCCCGTGCGCCATTCCCGTGAAGCGCACCGCCAACGGCATGTCCGCCGCGTACTTCAGCGGCATCGCGATGAACAACAGGCACACGAACGACAGGCCTTCCAACAAGGCCACCGCGCGGAACCGTCCAAGAGGGGTCTTCAACATGGCGCTCTCCCCCTCCTGTCTCCCACCCTCCGACCCTCCCGTCCATGCGTCAGGGTGACGCACCCGGTCGCCCGCCCGCCTGGCTTCTTTCCACGTCATCCCTCCCACTAGAATGAACCGGGTGAGGCCGGCAAAGCCCGCCATCACCCGTCGAGGGGGGAACACCATGTCAGGCAACGACAAGCTGGAGTCCATCATCCAGGTGCCACGCGCGGACCGGAAGGGCGTGAAGCTGGTGCTGGAGCGGCCCTCCGGTGTCCTCAACACCGTCGCCATGCGCCTGGTCGTCAGCGGGAAGATGCAGGGCCAGGAGCGCCGCCAGCTCCACTCGGACGTCTTCACCGGCGACGGCACCGTCCCCCTGCCCGACGACTTCCTGCCCACCGCCGCCCAGGGGTGGGTGCGCGCCGTGTTCTCCGTCGCGGACCCGACGGGCGCGGGCGCACGGTTCCTCCAGCGCGCGACGCTCGTCTTCGAGAAGGGCCAGAAGGAAGCCCTCTGGGACGACTTCTCCCTCCAGCAGGGCGCGGTGGCCGACTTCATCACCCTCACCTGGACGGTGGTGGAATGAGGGCGCTCCTCGCGCTGCTCCTCCTCTGCGCCTCCGTCGCGAACGCCCAGGATGGTGGCACGCCGGACGCGGGCACCGTGGAGCTCGACTTCCCCAGCATCCTTCGAGGCGGCTCGGAGACCGCCGCCGGCCTGGACATCGCCACCGCCGGAGAAGTCGTCCACCCCTCCAACCCCTCCGCCCTCGTGGCCAGCCTGCGCGGCGTGGGCGCGGTGCTCGACGGCACCCAGGCGTCCTTCGCGCTCCAGCTCAACCCCTACCTGCTCACCGACGGCTTCGAACGGCTCTACTCGGAGGCCGTCGCCGCGCGGAACGCCTCCGTCCTCACCCGCCTGCTCCAGGACACCGCCCTCACCCTCGGCGTGGGCCAGGACACGCCCTTCCAGGACGCCGTCCCGGAGAAGGGCCGCTTCGCCACCGTGATGGCCGGCCTGTCCGTGGACGTCCTCGGCGAGCGCAGCATCTACGGCTCCACCTACAACACCTGCATCACCCGCGTCCTCGCGGACCCGAGCCTCTACGAGTTCCCCGACAAGCCCCTGCCCGGCGACCATGTGAATCCCGCCGACTTCGAGAAGGCCCTCGCGGACTACCGCCTCGCCATGGAGGCCGCGCGCCAGGCGGGCATCGCGAAGATTCGCCAGGGCCTCCCCGCCTGCACCCGCGAGACACGCCAGGCCTCCAGCGCCCTCTTCTTCTCCGTCGGCGGACGCTGGGTGACACCCGGCCTCAAGTCACATGACGGCGACGGCGTCGCCATCCAGCGCGGCTTCGGCGCGGCCACGCTGGAGCTGTTGAGCAGCGCGGACTCCAACCTCGAGGTCGCCATGCAAGTGCGCGTACTCCAGGAACGTCCGCGCCCGGAGCTCTCCATGGACAGATGGGTCGACGTCGGCCTGTCCTTCGGCGTCGCCTCGCAGCGCTTCCAGCTCAAGCTCGAAGCCACCCAGTCACTGTTGAAACTGGGAAACACGGACACGAAACGCGCCAGCGTCGTGGCCACCACCCGCGTCATGGTGGGCGACCGCTTCACCGTGGGCCTGGGCGTACAGGGCCAGGGCGAGGACATGTCCGATGCCGTCGGCCAGATTCGCCCCAGCCTCGTGCTCGACCTGGCGGAGCTGCCCACCCTCCTCCAGCCCGTCCCGACGCCTCGCTCCTGACGGCGCCGGGCGGTGCGAGGCGATGGCACGCATTCATGGCGCGTGTCTCGAAGTGAGGACTACTCGCCAGGCAGCGTCACCGCGTACCGCGTGAGGTCCTGAGGGGTGTTCACGTTCACCAGCGCGCGCAGCGACGGGTCCACGGCGCGCAGCGCGGACTCGGGCAGCAGTCGCGCGCGGAAGCGGGAGAGGAGCTGACGCAGCGACGGGTCTTCGGACAACGTCGCGCGCCAGACCCGCGCGAGCGCGGCGCGGTACACGGCCAGCAGGGGCTCCACGCGTCCGCCCGCGTCGAAGCACACCGCGTCCACGTCGTCACCGCGCGCGTCGAGCAACACGCGCAGGACATCGGGCGAGATGAAGGGCATGTCACATGCGACCGCCACCACCCAGGGCGTCCGCGCCGCGGAGAGTGCCGCGTGGACGCCGCCGGGCGCGCCCTTGTCCGGCACCACATCCGCGACGGTGCGCAGCGCATAACGGGCGTAGGGCTCCGGTGCGTTGGCGACCAGGAGCACCTCACCGAAGCGGGGCGCCAGCGCGAGCAGTCGCGCCAGCACCGTGCGGCCCTCCACCTCCAGCATGCCCTTGGGCACACCGGACAGTCGTCGTCCCTGGCCTCCCGCGATGATGGCCAGCGTCACGTCCGGATATGTGTTGCCGAGACTGCCGCTGTTGGGGTCCATGGCTCGTGTCTCGCTCTCCCCTGGAACGTCGGCACTTGCCCCCGGCCACGCGCGACGTCACACGTTCCATCCCGAGTGCCGCGAAGCACGCACGAGAGCCCTTCCCCTCAGAATGCCACACCTCGCTCGGAGAGGTGAGCACGCCCCTTCGATTCGAGGTCACTCGCGAAGTGACGCGGCGAGTCCACGCGCTGCCTCTCCGAGCACCGAGGCCCTGCATCGAGGATCCATGTCGAAGCGGTGCATCCCACGCCGCGCCATGCCCGAGCCCACCGCGAAGGACAGCAGGCGAACAGACGGCCCGCGGCCCCGTGGACAACGGACAGGGCCCGCGGCGTAGTCTGCGCGTCCCCGATGCCGCTCACGTCCCTCTCCGCCGCCCGGCAGGCCGCGCTCGAAGCCATTGCTCCCGCGGCTCCCGAGCCCGTGCCCCTGCTCGATGCCCACGGCCGCTTCCTGGCCACGGACGTCCGAGCCTCGCGCTCGCTGCCCGGCTGCGACAACTCCGCCATGGATGGCTGGGCCGTGCGCGCGGAGGAGACTCGCGGCGCCAACCGTGACAGCCCCACGAGGCTGCGCGTCATCGACACCGTCTACGCGGGCGCCCTGCCCGCTCGCGCACTCCAGCCCGGCGAGGCCGCGCGCATCTTCACCGGCGCGCCCATCCCCTCCGGTGCCGATGCCATCGTGCGACAGGAAGCCGCGCGCGCCTCGGACGATGGCCTGGCCGTGGACCTCTTCATCACCGTGCCCCCCGGCCACGACATCCGCCGCACGGGCGAGGAGGTCCGCGCGGGCGCGCCGCTGTTCCGCGCGGGCCAGTGTGTGAATGCCTCCGTGCTCGGCGTGCTCGCGTCCCAGGGCGAGACCACCGTCCGCGTGCGTCCGGCACCACGGGTGGCCGTGCTCGCCACGGGTGACGAGCTCGTGCGCCCCGGTGAGCCCGCGCTCGCGCATCAGGTCTACGAGAGCAACCTGGTCCTGGTCGCGGCGCTCGCGCGCGAAGCGGGCGCCCACGTGCTCCACATGTCCCGGGCCTGCGATGACGAGGACGCCCTGCGCGAGGCCCTGACCGAGCTCGCGCCGCGAGTCGACGTGCTCATCACCACGGGCGGCGCGTCGGTGGGAGACAAGGACCACGTGAAGCGCGTGCTCACAGCGCTGGGCGCGCATTTCTTCGTCGACGGCGTGGCCCTGAAGCCAGGCAAGCCCGTGGCCGTCGCGCGCCTGGGGGACACCGCCATCGTCGTCCTGCCGGGCAACCCGGGCGCGGCCACCGTCGCCTTCGACCAGCTCGCGAGGCCGCTGCTGCTCAAGCATCAGGGCGTGCTCGAAACGCGCCGCCGCGTCCGCGCGCGCCTGTCCGAGCCCCGTCACAAGCAGGCCGGCCTCACCTACCTCATCACCGCCACGCTGGAGCACGGCGACGAGGGTCTTCGCGCCTGGCTGCGCCCCCAGGGCGCCGGGCAGATTCTCCAGAACGTTCAAGCAGACGGCTGGGCCGTCCTGCCTCCGGGCCGCGCCGACTTCAACGAGAACGACCTCGTCGAGGTGGAGCTGTTCGACCGCCCCCACCACCACCCGGCGGACTCAGCCCCGGACACCGCGCCGTGAGCCATGTGCCCGCTCTCAACGCCGTCGAGCCATTCGACCGCCACCACCACTACCCGGCGCACTCAGCCCCGGACACCGCGCCGTGAGCCATGTGCCCGCTCTCAACTCCGTCGAGCCATTCGACCGCCCCCACCACCACGCGGCGGACTCAGCCCCGGACACCGCGCCGTGAGCCATGTGCCCGCTCTCAACGCCGTCGAGCCATTCGACCGCCCCCACCACCACGCCGCGGACCTGAAGCCATGAGCCGCGTGCCCGCCCTCAGCATCGTCGGCTGGTCCGGCGCCGGGAAGACGACGCTCCTCACGCGGCTGCTCCCGGAGCTCGCCTCGCGAGGACTGCGCGTCGCCGCTGTGAAGCACTCCTCGGACACCCACCCGCTCCACCGGGGAGGCAGCGACACCGCCCGCTTCCAGGAGGCCGGCGCCTGCCTCACCGGCTTCGCCACACCCCAGGGCGTGCAGCTCACCACCGGCACCGCCCCCACGGAGGCCCTTCCGGAGCTGCTCATCCGCCTCGCGGGCACCCTGGACCTCGCGCTGGTGGAAGGCTGGAAGGACGGCCCCCTCCCCAAGCTGGAGGTGTGGCGCGAGGGATTGGGCCCGCCCCTCGCCTCCTCCCGTCCGGAGGTCTTCGCCCTCGTCACGGACGCGCTCGTGTCGAGCCCCTCCGCGGCGCGGCTGCTGTCACCGGTCGACACGCGCGCCATCGCGGACGCCCTCCTCGAACACCTGCGCCCGCCCCGACGCGCGCCACTGCCGCCCCAGGATGCGCGGGGCGTGGCCTCCCGTCCGGTGCGACGCTGGAACGGCGCCACCCTCCTCCCCGCCGAGGACGACACCATCGCCGTCGAGGAGCCGCTCGAGCTGCGCGTCAACGGCGAAGCCCTGGCCACCACCATGCGGACACCCGGACATGACCGGGAGCTGGCCGTGGGCTTCCTGCTGGCCGAGGGCCTCATCCGAAGCGCGGACGACCTGGGCACCCTCTCCCACTGCGGCCGGCCAGGCGAGGAAGGCTGGGGCAACGTGCTCGAGGTCACTCCCGCCCCAGGTGTTGTCATTGACCCTGATCCACTAAAGGCCACGCGACGGGGCACCCTCACCACCTCCGCATGTGGCGTCTGTGGCCGGCGCAGCGTGGAGGACCTGCTGTCCCGCTGCACCCCGCTCCCGCCCGGCCCCCGGCTTTCCCCAGAAGTCGTGGCCCGCGCCACCGAGCGCCTGCGCGATGTGCAGCGCAACTTCGCCCGGACCGGGGGAGTCCACGCCGCCGCCGCGCTCGACGCCGACGGCCAATTGCTGGCGTCCTTCGAGGATGTGGGCCGCCACAACGCCGTCGACAAGGTCGTGGGCGCTCTCGTCCTGGCCAGGGCTCCGCGCGCAAGCCCGGCGCCGCCCGTCGCCCTGACGCGTCAGCCCGTGCTGCTCGCCGTCAGCGGACGCGTCAGCTTTGAAATCGTCCAAAAAGCAGTCATGGCCAGAATCCCAGTCATTGCGGGTGTTTCCGCGGCCAGCACGTTGGCCATCGACCTGGCGCTGCGTTCCCACGTGACGCTGGCGACGTTCGTCCGGAACGGGCGCTTCAACGTCCACACCCACCCGGAACGGCTGGAATCCGCGCAACCCCGCGAAACTCCTGGACCCTGACCCCATGCATCCATCCCACCCACGCGCTCCGTACCGTTCGCGTCAGACCGGCACCGTAGATGCAATGTGTTGGGGGACGTCACCTTCGCGCGGGGAAGCGAAGGGGCGACTCCCGGTGTTCGCTGGGACCCCCTGAGATGCGACGAGAGTCGGATGATCCAAAGATTTCACACCATGTCACGTCTTACTCACAGTGCGGGGGGTTGCAACGCGCCGCACAAGCATGGCAAAAAGCAGTTCTTTCCGACTTGAAGATTTTCAGCCTCAACGGCATCCTCTACCGGAACTGAACACTCAGTGGGCGGGTAGAGGGGGGTGGACACGATGAGCAGCGCAAGTACTGGTGCGGCGGTCGGTGCTCCTGGGTCGGCATCCGCTCAGGGCAATGTGGGGGGCGCGGCGGAAGAGCTGGTTCCCGGGCCCAAGCTGGCGCCCGGCTTCGCGGCGAAGCTGAACCTCACCGTAGACCTGGTCTTGATGTCGGCGGTGCTGACGGCCTCGGCGTGGCTGGACGGGCTGCTGTGGGCCCAGCCCGGCTGGCTGTTGCCCGCGCTGGTCATCGCGTCCCTCATCGTGTGGATCATCACCGGCACCGCGCTGTGTCTGTACGACTCGCGCTTCGCGGAGCGCAGCAAGCTGGACCACGTGGCCCTCGTGTCGGTGACGACGCTGGCCGTCGTCACGGTGCTGGCCGTGGTGCACCTGGCGCTGCCGGAGACGATGAAGGTCCCCGGCCTTGCCCCGCTGCTCATCCTCTTCTGGCCCGTGGCGTTGCTCCTGCGGCTGTTCGTCTTCCGCTCGGTGGCCTCCCAGGAGCGCCCCACGGACACGGTGGTCATCGTCGGCACGGGCGCCATGGGCCGCTACTCCGGCGAGGACCTGGCGCGCCGCGGCCGTCGTCAGCTCATTGGCTACGTGCGCTTCCACGACGACACGGGCTCCATCGGTGAATTGCCCGCCAAGGTGCTGGGCACGGTGGATGACCTGGAGCACATCCTGCGCAACACCGCCGTGGACGAAGTCTACATCGCCGGCAACACGCTCAAGCAGGGCGAGGCGATGCAGGCGTCCATCAAGCTGGCCGAGCGCTTCGGCGTCCCCTTCGCGCTGCCCGCGCACAGCTTCCGCCTGGACCGCGCGCGTCCGGTGGACAGCCGCGCGGTGGCGGATGGCTTCCTGCACTTCGCGGCGGTGAGCCCCAAGCCGCACCAGATGGCGATGAAGCGCCTGTTCGACATCTGCGTGTCCGCCGTCGCGCTGTGGATGCTGCTGCCGCTGCTGGGCTTCGTGGCGCTCGTGGTGAAGCTCACGTCGAAGGGCCCCATCTTCTTCAAGCAGTACCGCGTCGGGCAGAACGGCAAGCCGTTCTACATGCTCAAGTTCCGCTCCATGGTGGTGAACGCGGAGGAGCTGAAGGAGAAGCTGGCCGCGCAGAACGAGCAGACCGGCCCTGTCTTCAAGATGAAGAACGACCCGCGCATCACCGGCATCGGTCGCTTCATCCGCAAGTTCTCCATCGACGAGCTGCCCCAGTTCATCAACGTGCTGCGCGGCGAGATGAGCATCGTCGGCCCGCGTCCGCCCGTGCCCAACGAGGTGGCCAAATACGAGACGTGGCAGCGCCGCCGGCTGTCGGTGCGCCCGGGCCTCACCTGCATCTGGCAGGTCTCCGGTCGCAACCAGATTTCGTTCGAGGAGTGGATGTACCTGGACATGCAGTACATCGACCACTGGACCCTCACGAGCGACCTGCGCCTGTTGCTCCAGACGGTGCCCGTCGTGATTACCGGGCGCGGGGCCAGCTAGGCTTCCAGGCGGCCTGACTTCCTCGGGGGCGGCATTGACGCGCCGCTCCCGCTCGTCTTCTATGCACACGGGCTGGCCGGCCAATTGCCGGAGCGCCCGCTCCCACCGTGACGACCCACAGCGAATCCTCTCAGCATGACGCCCAGGAGCGTGAACGCTCCCATGAGGCGATGGGCGCGGTGCGCAACGGCCTGCAGCTCGGCGGCTCGCTGCTGGTGACGTATGCCATCGCCTTCGGCATCCGTCCCCTGCTGACGCACTACCTGTCCCCGGAGGCCTTCGGGCGCTTCAACTGGGCGGACAGCTTCTCCGCCATCTTCTTCATCGCGACCAATCTCGGCCTGGAGATGTACATCCGCAAGGAGGTGTCGCGCCGGCCCGAACACGCCAGCGACTTCTTCGGCGCCTCCATGCTGGTGCGGCTGGTGCTCACGGGCGTGTTGATGGGCGCGCTCGCGCTCGTCATGAACTACCGGGACGACCCGCCGGAGATGCGCGCGCTCGTCTACGTCTTCGGCGCCGCGCAGCTACTCGTCATGTGCAACGCGTCCATGGCGGCGCTGCTGCATGCCAAGGGCAAGGTCGCCGGACTCTCCATCTCCAACGTCGTCACCAAGCTGGTGTGGGGCGGCGGCCTGTTCGCGGTCGGCGTCATGGGCCTGCCCCTGCCGTGGCTCGCGGTGCCCGTCGTCGCGTCGGAGGCCATCAAGCTGGCGGTGGGCTGGCACCTGGCGCGCCAGCACATGGGGCTGGTGTTCCGCGTGGACTTCCCCGCGACATGGCGGGTGTTCAAGGCGGGCCTGCCCTACTTCCTCACCGCCGCGGCGCTCGCGACCAACGGGCGGCTGGACATCATGATTCTGGGGATGCTCGGCAACCACGAGGAGGTCGGCTGGTACAGCGCCGCGTGGAGCATCTCCAACGTCACCTTCGCCCTCAACCCCGTCATGGGCTGGGTGCTCCTGCCGCTGATGTCCCGCGCCGCCGCGCGCTCGGAAGAAGAAGTCAGCGCCATCGCCCGCCGCGCGCTGGAGGGCACGCTCGCCGTCACCGTCCCCATGATGATGCTCATCGTCATGGGCGCGCCCCTGTGGATTGGGCTGCTCGGCAAGGACTACTCGCTGGCCGTCAATCTGTTGCGGCTCCAGTCGCCCCTGTTCGTCCTCGCCTTCGTGACGATGACGTGCGGCGCCTGGCTCACCATGACGAACCGCGAGTGGTGGGTGACGGGCACCAGCATCTTCGGCAGCCTGCTGCTCAACCCGCTGCTCAACCTGATGCTGGTGCCGCGCATGCACGCGGCCTACGGCGACGGCGGCGGCGCGGCGGGCACCGCGATTTCCCTCCTGCTGATGGAGGTGGTCATCACCATCATCATGCTGGGCCGCATGGGCCGCTCCGCGGTGGACCGCCGGCTGCTCGTCAGGGTGGCCAAGACGGCGGTGGTCTGCGTGGCCATCGTCGCGCTGGACAGGACGGTGCTCCTCTCCCTGGAGGACTGGCCCCGGCTGGGCGTGGAGGCCACGCTGTATGTCTTCGGAGTCCTGGCGCTCGGCGCGGTGAAGCCGGGTGAAGTCCTGGCCGTGGTGAAGCTCGCGCGCCGCCGTGGCACCCCTGAACCGGAGCCGGCCGTCATCGCCGTCGCCCCCACTCCCTAGAGGAAACCGTCAGAGCCCATGTCGTCCTCGCCCCGCACCCATCGCCCCGCGCTCCACCTCCCGCCGCGCGTCCTCGCGTGCGCCGTGCTGCTCGTCGTGGCCTCCGCGTGCAGCGGGCTGGGCAAGTACACCTGGGTGGACGAGTACCAGGAGAAGCCGCCTCCGCCCGACGCCAGCTACCGCATCGCCGCGGGCGACTTGCTCAACATCCGCGTGTGGAACCAGGAGTCGCTCACCACGCAGGCGCGCGTGCGCGACGACGGGCGCATCAGCCTGCTGTTCCTGGACGACGTGGAGGCCGCGGGCCACAGCCCCGCCATGCTGTCGCAGCAAATCCAGACGCGGCTGAAGGACTACATCAACCACCCCGTCGTCACCGTGGCGCTGGAGATGGCGCGCCCCATCAAGGTGACCATGGTGGGCGAGGTCAACCGCATTGGCCCGCTGGAAATCGACGTGGGCGCAAGCCTCCTGCAGGCCCTGGCCGGCGCGGGCGGCTTCACCGAGTACGCGCACCAGGACTGCATCTTCGTCATGCGTCACGAGGACGGACAGGGCCCGCTGCGCATCCGCTTCCGCTACCAGGACCTCATCCACGCCGAGGGGCGCGCGCCGACTTTCCGCCTGCGCCCTGGTGACGTGGTGGTGGTGGAGTGAGCAGTGCTGGGGGCGGCGCTCACCGCGATGTGGCTGGAGGTCTCCTCCACCGCCATCACCTACACCGCGTCGGTGCGGGTGGACTCGCGCGTGCGCTCCAACGAGGACCCCGCCGAGGACGCGCCCTCCGTCGCCGGTGACACCGACTTCACGCCGATATTGGGCCTGGAGCGGCGCGAGGGGAACACCACCCTCCAACTGGACTACGCCCCGCGCATCAGCCTGCGCGAAGTCACCGCCCAGGCGCGCACCGAAGTGCAGCACGTGGGCCGCTTCGCCGCCCTCTGGCGTCCCGAGCGCGGCCTTTCCTTCCGGCTGAGCGAGGAGCTGGTGGTGGGCAGCGTCAACCTGCTCACCACGGACGCGCTGCCGGACTTCGACCCGGACCCGATAGACCCGGACGGCCCGCTGCGCCCGCCCGTGGGCGGCGGTCCGCTCCAGCCGCTCCCGGAGACGGACACCGTCCACTTCGTGTCGTCCGCCACCTCGCTCACCGGCGAGACGAGCTGGCTGGGACGGCGCTGGCAGTTGTCCGCCACCACCGGCTTCTCCGTCAGCGGCGGCCTGGACGGCCCGGCCAGGGAAGCCGTCCCCCTCCAGTACGGCCCGCGCCTGGACACGTCGCTGAGCCACGCGCTGTCCTCGCTCAGCGCGCTGACGACATCCGCCGCCGTCACGCACGCGCGCTTCTCCACCGGCGCCAACAACACCGTCGTGACGCTGACGGAGAGCTGGACGCGGCGGATGACGCGAAGGACTTCAGTCGAGGCCGGCGCCGGGGCCAGCATCGTCCGCTCCCTCACCGCGACGGGAGTCGACCCGGACCCCGGCGAGGAAGGCGCGGACGCAGGCCCCCGCACGGAGCTGTTGCCCAACCTCACCCTCGCGGTGGGCCACCGGATTCCCTCCCGCACCGCGGACTTCGACGGAAGGTTGGGGCTGCGAGTGTCTCCCTTCACGGACCGGCTGACGGCGCGCGTCTACCCGCGAGCGGACCTCACCGTGACGGGGACGTGGGCGCTGGGGCCTCGCGTGCGCGTGGCCACCACGGGCGGCACCGCCTTCGCGGTGGGCGGCGCGACAGGCGACCGGCTGGTGTCCGGCGGGGTGACGGCATCCTGGATTCTCAACAGTTGGATGTCGGTGGATGCCGACACACGCGGGACGTGGAGCCGCTCGCCCGAGTTGCCGGCGGCCCGCTTCCAGTGGGCGGCGGCGTTGGGCCTGTCGCTTCGTCAAACTGGTATCCTCTGAGTTCAAGGCCCATGGCGAAGCTCATCCTGATGTCCGTCCTCATCCTCACCATCACCCTCCCCGCGATGGCGGCGAGGGATGAGAATCCGATGAGGGGACTGAAGAAGGCCATCCTGTGGGTGATCCTCTTCAACGCGGCATACACCTACGGCGTCATCGTCTGGGTGCCACGGCTCGGCTTCCACTGAGCGCGACTGAGAAGAAAGGCTGACGACGGATGGAGCCCCAAATGCACACGGTTCTCCTGGTGGAGGACGCGCCCTTCTTTCGGAAGATGCTGGGCGACTACCTGCGTGCCATGGGATTCAAGGACGTGGTGGAGCTGCCCAATGGCCAGGCCGCGCTCAAGCACCTGGCGGGAGCGGCGCGTCCGGACCTCGTGTGTCTGGACCTGACGCTGCCGGATATCTCCGGCTACGACTTGTGCGAGCACATCCGCCGCACCGTGGGCATGGCGGACGTGCCGGTGCTGGTGGTGAGCGCGCGCGACTTGCCGGAGGACAAGGCCCACGCCGAGGAGGCGGGAGCCAACGGCTACCTGGGCAAGCCCTTCACGCAGGATGAGTTCTCCCGTCGGGTGGGCCAGCTCCTGAAGAGCGCCGCGGCGAGGAGGACGTCGTGACGATGCCGGCCCCCGGGCCGCGGGGTCCACAGGCCGTCCCTCCCCGACCGGCGTACACGCCGGAGCGGGCGGAGACGAATGCGCCGTCGGACCTCATCGACTGGGGCTTCGCGATTGACGCGGTCTTCTATGTGAAGAACGCGGTGCTGCGGCACTGGTTCCTGGCGCTGCTGGTGATGGTCGCGGTGTCGGGGCTGGCGGCGGGCGTCAGCAAAATCATGCCGCGCAAGTACCACGTCGAAACGCGGATGCTGACGCAACGCAACTTCATCATCGCCTCGCTGGCGAACCCGGGCCGCTCCATTCCGGTGGACGCGGACCAGCCCACGCGCGCGGCGTGGGAGATGGTGATGAAGACGGACAACATCAAGGCCATCGTCCGGGACGCGAAGCTGGTGGAGTACTGGGAGCTGCAGCGCTCGCCCATGAGCAAGCTGAAGGAGACGCTGCTGCGCAAGCCGCCGCCGCCCATGTCGGACGACGACAAGCGCGATGCGCTCACCGCCATGCTGGAGCAGGCCATGCTCGTCATGGTGGAGGGTGGCACGGGCACCGTCACCATCGGCGTGGACTGGAGCGACCCGCAGCTGGCGCTCAACATCGTGGAAGCGGCGCAGAAGAACTTCCTGGAGATGCGGCAGGCGGCGGAGATGGGTGCGGTGTCGGAGGCCATCACCATCCTCGACAAGCAGGTGATTGACGAGGGCGAGGGAATCAAACAGGCCATCGCCGCGCTGGACGCCACCGTGAAGCGCGTGGAGACGAAGCGCAAGCGCGACGAGGCCAAGGCCGCGACGCGCGGAGGCCGGAACGCGCAGGCGCAGGCGGGGCTGGGCATCAACACCAACCACCTGCTCGCGCAGATGCGGTTCATGGTGCAGACCAAGCGCCGGGCCATCTCCGACGTGGAGGAGTTCCGCGCACGGCGGCTGACGGAGCTGCGCAACCAGTTGGCCGAGCAGCGCGTCATCTACTCGCCGCAGCACCCGCTCATCACGGACCTGGAGCAGCGCATCATCGCGCTGACGGAGGACTCGCCGCAGTTGGTGGCGCTGCGCTCGGAGCTCAACGAGCTCATCAACGAGTACATGCGCAACGGCGGAGACCCGGGCGAGCTGGAGCAGGGGACGACGGGGCCGCTGTTGGGCGCGGCGGCGTTCGGCGGGCCGACGACGGCGGACAACCCGGAGGTGTCGGTGGCGGCGGACCGGGTGCGCATGCTGGTGATGCGGCATCAGGAGAAGATGCGGCGACTGGACCAGGCGAAGACGGAGCTGGAGATTTCGCGCGCGTCGATGAAGCACCGCTTCAGCGTGCTGGCGCCGCCGCAGTTTCCGGAGAAGCCGTCCAAGCCGAAGGTGCAGCTCATCCTCGCCGCGGGCGTGGTGGGTGGCATCGCCATGGGCATCTTCGCGGCGGTGGCGCTGGACATCATCCGTCGGCGCATCCTGGAGAAGTGGCAGGTGGAGCGAATCCTGAAGCTCCCGGTGCTGGCGGAGCTGGAGCGGCGCTGACGCGCGCTCGGGGGAGAGTCTCGTGACGGTGTGGACCTGGGTGGACCTGGCGCTGTGCGTGGCGCTGTTGCCGGTGGTGGTGGCGTGCGGCTACCTGCTGCTCCTGACGCTGCTGTCGTGGCGGCGCGCGGCGCCGGTGCCTCCCGCGCCCACGCGCAAGTTCGACGTGGTGATTCCCTCGCACAACGAGGAGCTGGGCATCGCCCGCACGGTGGCGAACCTGTCCGCGGTGGACTACCCCGCGTCGCTGCGGCGCATCCTCGTCGTGGCGGACAACTGCTCGGACGCCACGGCCGAGAAGGCGCGCGAGGCGGGCGCAACGGTGCTGGAGCGGCACGACACGGAGAAGCGCGGCAAGGGCTATGCGCTCGCGTACGCCTTCGAGTTCAGCCAGAAGGACGGCTTCGCTGACGCCGTCGTCGTGGTGGACGCGGACACGGTGGTGTCCCCCAACCTGCTGCATGCGTACGCGCGGCGGCTCGCGGACGGCGCGCACGCGGCGCAGGCGCACTACGGGGTGATGAACCCGACGGCGTCGTGGCGCACGCGGCTGATGACGATTGCGTTGGGCATGTTCCACAAGGTGCGCTCGTCGGGGCGCGAGGCGATGGGCGTCTCCTGCGGCCTGCGCGGCAACGGCATGTGCTTCACGCACGCGGTGCTGCGCGAGGTGCCGCACGACGCCTTCAGCGTGGTGGAGGATTTGGAGTACGGCATCCGCCTGGGCCGCAAGGGCCACCGCGTGCACTACGCCTGGGAGGCGGAGGTGCAGGGGGAGATGGTCTCCGCGGAGAAGCAGAGCCGCTCGCAGCGCCAGCGCTGGGAGGGTGGGCGCAGCCAGATGCGCAAGCTGCACGGCTGGCCGCTCCTGAAGGACGCGCTGAAGCAGCGCAGTGGGTTGCTGCTCGACTTGTCCATGGACGTGCTGGTGCCGCCCTTGAGCCAGTTGGTGCTCGCGGCGGTGGGCAGCGCGGTGGCGGCGTCGGTGCTGGTGTGGTTGTCGGGTGGCACGGCGGTGTGGGCGTCGGCGCTGGCGGGCTTCGGGCTGATGAGCCTGGGTGCGTACGTGCTGCGCGGCTGGTGGGTGTCCGGCGTGGGGCCTCGCGGCCTGTTGGACCTGGCCTGGGCGCCTGTGTACGTCGTGTGGAAGGTGGGGCTGATGTTGCGCGGCCCCGGCGCGGAGAAGCGCGGCGAGTGGGTGCGCACCTCGCGCGAGGCCGAGCGCCCTTGATGCGTTGATGTGCCGGGCCCTCCGGGGCTCGTGACGTCCGCTTCGTGCGGAAACCATGATGGAGCCTGGAGCCTCGCGTGCGATGCGCGGCGTGGGCCCTCTGGATGATGGCTACCTCTCGAAACACAGGGGTGGGCTCTCGTGAACGCTGTCATTCCTCGGATGCTGTGTGGACTGCTGGCGCTGTTTGCCTCGCAGGCGCTGGCCCAGAGCAGCACCATCACCGGCACGGTCATCGACGCGCAGAGCCGTCAGCCCGTGCCCGATGTGGTCATCACCGCGACGTCGCCCAATCTCCAGGGCGAGCAGACGGTCCTCACCGACGCCCAGGGCGAATACCGCATCCCCCAGCTCCCTCCCGGCGTGTACACCCTTCGCTACGAGAAGGCGCAGTACAAGCTCTATGCGCGGAGCGACGTGCAACTGCGGCTGAACCGCACCATCCGCGTCAACGTCGAGCTGCTCCCCGAGTCCCTCGGTGAGGTGATGGAGACTTGCGGCGCTCCGACCATCTGCGAGGGCTGCTATCCCACGGGCGTCAACGTGGACCAGGAGTTCATCAAGCGCATCGCCGCTCCTGGTTCGGGCGGCACGTCACGGTCCTTCGAATCCCTGGCCGAGCTGGCCCCGAGTGCCGAGAGCGACCAGTACGGCGTGCCCATCGAGGAGGCGCTCACCGTCGTGAGCGCGGCCCCTGTGTACAACCTCTCCCCCGCGATGCCCGGCATGTCGATGACGCTGCGGCTCCATCCCCTTCCGTCGGGGCAGCCCCTCAGGAGACTCCGGCGCGGCGAGCCGATGACTCGCGCGCACTACTTCGACATGTACTTCAAGGGGTACGGGGTGAACCCCACGGTGGAGACGGAGGACGAGCGCTTCTCCACCTTCTCCGTGGACACCGACACCGCCTCGTACACCATGGCGCGCGCCTACCTGGAGCGCTCGTCACTCCCGGAGGAGGGGGCCGTGCGCGTGGAGGAGTTCGTCAACACGTTCGACCATGCCTACCCGGCCCCTGCCGATGCCCCCTTCAACGTCCACGTGGAGGGCTTTCCCTCCCCCGCGCGCAAGGGCTACCAGGTGGTGCGCATCGGTGTGAAGGCGCGCGAGGTGAGCGACGCGCAGCGCAAGCCGAGCCACCTCGTCTTCGTCATCGATGTCTCCGGTTCAATGCAGGGAGACCAGCGGCTCGGGCTGGTGAAGCGGGCCCTGCTGTTGCTGGTGAACGAGCTGGACGCGAGAGACCGGGTCTCCATCGTCGTCTACGGCTCCGAGGCGCGGCAGGTGCTGCCTCCCACGAGCGCGGAAGACAAGGAGCGCCTGCTCACCGCCATCGACGGGCTGCACAGTGAGGGCTCCACCAACGCACAGGCCGGCATGGAGCTCGGCTATCGAATCGCCTCCGAGCACCTCCTCGAAGGAGGCACCAACCGCGTCATCCTCTGCTCGGACGGAGTGGCCAACAACGGCATCACCGACGCGGACGGCATCTGGTCGCGAGTGAAGAACTTCGCCGCGCAAGGCATCACCCTGTCCACCGTGGGCTTCGGCATGGGCCACTACAACGACGTGCTCATGGAGCGGCTGGCCCAGGTGGGCGAGGGCAACTACGCCTACGTGGACCGCCTGAAGGAAGCGCATCGCATCTTCGTGAAGAACCTCACGGGGACGCTCCAGGTGGTGGCCAAGGACGTGAAGCTCCAGGTGGAGTTCGACCCGAAGGCCGTCTCGCGTTACCGGCTGCTCGGTTACGAGAACCGGATGCTGTCCAAGGAGCAGTTCCGCGATGACCGCGTGGACGCGGGTGAGGTGGGCGCGGGCCACTCCGTCACCGCGCTCTACGAGGTGAAGCTGAACAAACCCGCGCCGAGCCTGGGCACGCTGCGCATCCGCTACAAGGCACCGGAGGGTGGGGACTCGAAGGAGCTGGAGACGAAGCTGGCTCGCGGTGCACTCCAGGCCAGCTATGGGGCGGCGGCACCCACCGCACGACTGGCTTATGTGGCGGCGGCCCTGGCGGAGAAGCTGCGGGGTTCCTACTGGACGCGCGCGCTCACGTACGGCGCCCTGGTGGAGCTGTGGGAGGGCCTGGGCGCCCCCCTGAAGGCACGAGAGGACGTGAGCGAACTGGGCGGCCTCATCCAAAGGGCGGCCTCACTGGACCAGCGTCAGGACCTCTTCGAGTCGTTCGCTCCGATGAAGTCGATGGACTTCGACCACGAACCCTCGGGGCCCCAGGACGTCGGGCTCGAATGAAGGACGTGCCGAAACCATGATGAAGCCTGGAGCCTCGCGTGCGGTGCGAGGCACGGGCGTTCTGGATGATGGCCACCTTTCGAAACGCAGGGGTGGGCTCTCGTGAACGCTGTCATTCCTCGGATGCTGTGTGGCCTGCTGGGGCTCCTCGCCTCGCAGGCGCTGGCCCAGAGCAGCGCCTTGGTCGGCACGGTCGTCGACGCACGGAGCCTCGAGCCCCTGGCCGGCGTGGTCGTCACCGTGACGTCGCCCACGTTCCTGGGCGAAATCGCCGTGCTCACCGACGCCCAGGGCACCTATCGAATCCTGGAGCTTTCGCCCGGCATGCACACCCTGGTGTTCCAGAAGGAGCCGTACCAACCCTTCATGCGCGACAACGTCCAACTGCGACCGAACCGCACCCGCCGCGTCAACATCGCGCTGCCGCTCATCCCCATCGATGAGCCGTTGGAGGTCATCGGCGAGCCACCCCTCATCGACGCGGGCGCACGGAACACGTGCGTCAACATGAGCGAGGAGTTCGTCAAGTGCACCGACGTCGCCCGGCCGGTCGCGCGGGGCCAGGGCAACAACTCCCGCGCGTCCAAGTGCTGGCCCGAGGCCGAGGCCAGGCCCGAGCCCTTAAAGCAGGAGCCCCCCGTCAGCCACGCGCCCCCTCGGTACAACTTCTCCCCCGCCATGCCCGGCATGTCGATGACGCTGCGGCTCCATCCCGTCCCCAGCGTCGAGGTCCCCAGAAGCCCCCGGCGCGGCGCGCCACCGAGCCGCACGCGCCTCCTTCGTCATGCACCTCCGAGGACGTCAGCGAGCCGCGCGACCTCCTCCACGAAGCGGCCTCGGGCCACCTGCGCCAGGACCGCATCGAGTCGTTCGCTCCGGTGAACACTTGGGACCCCGTCAGTTCGGCCGCTCGCTCACGCTGAGGACCGTCACGCGGCCGTCCGGGATGAGCGCCACCCTGTAGACATGGGTATCCGCGCCGAAGCGCACCAGGTACGTGTAGACGCGGTCATCGCCCACCACCTCCCTCTGGGCCAGCACCAGGGGCCCCGCGGCGCCCAGGCGCTCGAGCAGCTCGCGGAAGTGCGGCAGCGCCTCGTCGACGAGCCACTTCGGGGCATACGCGAAGCGGGCGCGGTCCACGGTCCACATCCGGACATCCTCGAGCAACTCCGTGAGCTGGGCGGTGACCTGGGGCTCACCGTCCTCGATGGGCCCAAGCTTCGGCACGGCGAGCGCGGGGTTGACGATGGCGGCGATGCCCTCGACGAATCTCGCGGGGCTGGCTCGATTCGTGTTGGCCAGCACGATGATGGACAGCGAGTCCCCGAGGAAGCGGGAGTAGACGGTGCGGAAACCCTGCCATGCACCGCCATGCTGATGCAGGGGATTGCCGTTGCGCTCCAGGAGCTGCCAGCCAAACCCATACGGCTGGGTGGCCCCGCTGTTGAGCCGCGCGGGGGACAGGATTTCGCGCCAGCTCTCCTCGCTCAGCAGGGAGCGCTGCTGCACGGCGGC
Organism: Myxococcus sp. CA056; assembly: GCF_013336715.1. Lineage (NCBI taxonomy): Bacteria > Pseudomonadati > Myxococcota > Myxococcia > Myxococcales > Myxococcaceae > Myxococcus > Myxococcus sp. CA056. The sequence continues at coordinate 1,856,760 of NZ_JABUMT010000001.1, read as the reverse complement.
ATCCCACGCCAGCATGTCCTTCAACGAGAAGTAGAGCGACCCGTCTCCCGTGGTGTTGAGGGACTGGGAGACCCAGGTCTGGTGCTTCACCTCGCTGCCCACCAGTCGATAGCCGGAGGAGCGGTTGGGAATGACGTCTGCCTCGCTGATGCCGCGCGCCGTCTTCATCCCCGCGGGCTTGAAGACCTTCGTGGCGAGGACTTCGCCGTAGGGCGTCCCCGCGACGCGATTCACCAGGAGCCCCAAAAGGACATAGCCGGAGTTGCTGTAGCTCCACCGCACGCCCGCGGGGAAATCCAGGGGCAGCGCGTAGATGAACCGGGCGAACTCCTCGTCCGTGTAGTCCTTGCGCTCGTCGAGCTGGCCCTCCAGGTCCTGGATGCCGGAGGTGTGATTCAACAGGTGGCGCACGGTGATGGGTGCCCACGAGGCCGGAGCGTCGGGGAAGTACTTCGTGATGGAGTCCGACAGCGAAATCCGGCCGGCCTCCACCTGGGCCATCACCGCCATTGTGGTGAACATCTTCCCCACGGAGCCTGACTGGAACAGCGTGTCCGTCCCCACGGGGACGCGGTGCTCCAGGTTGGCGGAGCCATAGCCCTTCGCCAGGACGACGCGCCCATGCTGCACGACGCCCACCGCGAGCCCCACCACGCCCTGACGCTTCTGCTCCGCGCGAACGCGCGAACGAACGCGTCGATGCGCTCACGAAGCGAGCCCTGTGCCGCCGCGGGCCCCGCCGCGAGCAGCCCGACAAGGACGACGACGAACGCCGAGAAAGACCGCGAACCACGTCGCATGAAAGCTCCTGACCCCAAGAGGACGCCGCACCAGAGCATCCCCGGCCTCCTCTCGTGAAGACGAAGGACGACACCGGGACAGGTCCTTGCCGCGTGAGAAGCATGTGGAGTGCCCCATGATGAAACGATGACTCAGCAAAGAGGCGCACGTGCGGTTCACGCGGTGCGACTCACGGACGATGGACACCTCTCCAAGCTCCGAGGTGGACGTCATGACGCCAGTCATTCGCGGTGTGCTGTGTGGTCTGTTGCTGCTGTTCGCCCTGCCCGCGCTGGCACGGAAGGCCACGGGCACCCTCATCGGCACGGTCATCGACTCACGCAGTCACAAGTCTCTCGTCGACGTGGAGGTGACCGCGACCTCGCTCCAGCAGTCTGGCTCCTGGTCGGCGAAGACCGACACCTGGGGCAGCTACCGGATGACCACGCTTCCACCGGGCGTCTACACCCTGCGCTTCGCGGGCAAGCAGTTCTATCCCAGCATCCGGCACCAGGTCCGCGTCCAGGCAGGGCGAATCCAGCGCGCCGACGCCAGCCTGCTTCCCGATAACTCTCGCGGCGAAGGCATCGAGGTCGTCAGGACGGCACCTCCCGGCACACGGCAAATCATCGACGTGGCAAGCACGGCGGCGGGCGTCAACGTGGACCAGGAGTTCATCAAGCGCGTCGCCGTCGCTCGGCCCGGAGCCCGGGGTGGACCCTCTCGCTCCCATGAGTCCCTCGCGGGCACAAGCAGCAACGAGGAGTACGGAGTCCCCGTCGCGAACCCCGGCCCCATCTCCCCCAACATCCCCAACACCAGCTACGGCATCGGTCCCGCCGGCCTCGTCGAGTCCCGCCGCTCCTACGGCGTCAACGGCCCGCCACCGGGCACGTCCGTCAGCCACGCCTCCGCTCCCACGCCTCCGGCGGCCACGCCCGTTGCCCTCCCCGCTCCAGCGAGCCCGCCGCGAGCGCCCCTCGTCCCGCCGAACGGCGCCCGGTTCCTCGACATGTACTTCAAGGGCCACGGGGTGAACCCCACGGTGAACACGGAGGAGGAGCGCTTCTCCACCTTCTCCGTGGACACGGACACGGCCTCGTACACGCTGACTCGCGCGTACCTGGAGCGACAGGCCCTGCCCGACGAGCAGGCCGTGCGCGTGGAGGAGTTCGTCAACACCTTCGACTACGGCTACGCGGACGCGGAGGACGCGCCGTTCGGCGTCCACGTGGAGGGCTTTCCCTCGCCCGTGCGCAAGGGCTACCAGGTGGTGCGCATCGGTGTGAAGGCGCGCGAGGTGAGCGACGCGCAGCGCAAGCCGAGCCACCTCATCTTCGTCATCGACGTCTCCGGTTCGATGAACATGGAGAACCGGCTCGGGCTGGTGAAGCACGCGCTGCGGATGCTGGTGGAGGAGCTGGATGAGCGGGACTTCGTGTCCATCGTCGTCTACGGCTCCCAGGCTCGCCGGGTGCTGGCGCCCACGAGCGCGACCCAGCAGGCCCGCCTGCTCGAAGCCATCGACGGGCTCTACAGCGAGGGCTCCACCAACGCGCAGGAGGGGCTGGAGCTGGGCTATCAAATCGCCTCCGAGCACCTCATCCCGGGAGGCATCAACCGCGTCATCCTTTGCTCGGACGGCGTGGCCAACGTCGGCGTCTCCGACGCGGATGGCATCTGGGCCAAGGTGAAGGGCTTCGCCGCGCGGGGCATCACCCTGTCCACCGTGGGCTTCGGCATGGGCAACTACAACGACGCGCTGATGGAACGCCTGTCCCACGTGGGCGAGGGCAACTACGCCTACGTGGATGGCCTGAAGGAAGCGCACCGCATCTTCGTGCAGAACCTCACCGGGACGCTGCAGGTGGTGGCCAAGGACGTGAAGCTCCAGGTGGAGTTCGACCCGAAGGACGTCTCCCTGTACCGGTTGCTCGGCTACGAGAACCGGATGCTGACGAAGCAGCAGTTTCGCGATGACCGCGTGGACGCGGGCGAGGTGGGCGCGGGCCACTCAGTCACCGCGCTCTACGAGGTGAAGCTGCGTGAGGGCGCCTCGAACCTGGGCACGCTGCGCATCCGCTACAAGGCGCCGGAGGGTGGGGACTCGAAGGAGCTGGAGATGAAGCTGCCCGTCACCGCGCTGCGGCCCTCCTTCGCCACCGCCGAGTCGACGACGCGTCTGGCCTACGTGGCGGCGGCCTTCGCGGAGAAGCTCCGGGGCTCCTACTGGACGCGGCCCCTGACGTACGACTCGCTGCTGGAGCTGTGGCGGGGCGTGGGCCTGAAGGACCGTCAGGACGTGAGCGAGCTGGGGGACCTCATCCGCAAGGCGGCGGCGCTCGACCAGCGGCAGGACCGCTTCGAGTCGCTCGCCCCCTTGAAGAGCATGGACTACGACCAGGCGCCCTCGGTGCTCTAACTAGCGCTCTCGCGCGCGCAGCTCCAGGTAGCGTCGGATGAGCCTGAGGCGGGCGCGTTCGAACAGCGCCCCGTCGTCGGGCACCGCCCACGCGTGGGGGATGAGCTGCTCGGCGACCTGCATCGCGAACGCGGGGTCGCCCGCGTCACTCACCCGCTGGAGCCACTCGTAATCCTGGAGGCCCTGGCGGATGAGCTTCAACCGGATGGAGGGCAGCGGCACCTCCGTGGTGCCTCCGATGACCGATGTCAGCCCCGGATAGAAGAGCGTGCCGTCCCCGTTGCCGTTGAAGCGGAACTGCGTGGTCCACGCCGTGGAGAGCAGCCCCACCGTCTGGTAGTACAGCTCACCGGTGGCGCCCATGCGGAAGGTCAGCCACTGCATGCCCCGCGCCTTCGCCGCCGAGCGGTCCACCATGTACGAGGGCCAGCCCTGCCCCGGCTGGTTCTCCGGTGGCGGCGGCTCGCCCTCCACACAGCCGTGGCTCATGCAACTCTGATACATCCAGAGTTCACGGTTCGGCCTGGCGAGGAAGGCGTCGTACTTCGGCCGCTGGTTGCCCTCGTACGGGGGCTGCGTCCCGTCGATGAAGTTCACCAGGACGCTGAGGATGTCGATGTCCTCGATGAGTCCATGCGCCTGGGTCTCCGTCACCGTGGTGGTGAGGAACGTGCGCAGGTCCGGCGCGGCGGCGCGCGTGAGCCGGGCCCGCTCCGTGACGGCCTCCCAGGACGTGCCATAGGGCGGCTCGTCGCCCACGTAGTCGAACGAGCGGCTCAGCCAGCCTCGGGTGCGGGCCTCTTGCTCGAACTCCGCGAGGTCCGGCGCGGTGCCAGGCCCCAGGTACTGGAGGCTCGTCATGCGCGCACCGGGCAGCGGGTTCGGCGCCGAGCCGTCGAGGAACGGGCCCCAGCGCGCGTCGAAGGTGTCGTAGTCGGGCAGGTCCCAGGTGGGCTGCTCGGGGAGGCGGGGGAACGCGCTCGCCAGGGTGAAGCGGTGGGATAGCGCCAGTTGGTGGAACTGCTTCAGCAGGCGCACCTGCGTGTCCACGGGACAGCTCGGGTCGCCGGTGAAGGCGCGGCAGACATGGGGCGGCCACAGCAGGAAGGCCGTGCGCAGGGAGGGCGTGCTGGACAGCGTGGCCTCCACCACGGTGACTCGGACCTTCACGTACTCGCGCAAGCCCCGGCCCGTCACCTCGACGAGACCGTGGTAGCGCCCGGGGCGCGCATCCTCGGGCACTCGAACATCCACCCAGAGGCCCCGAGCCTCCCGGGCAGGGACGTCGAACGGGAAGGCCGAGCGCTGCTCACCGACGACCTCGTCCACGTCTGGAATCAGCCCGTCTGGCCAGCGCCCCGGCTCCGTGTCCGGCGGGGTGGGCCGGGTGATGTCCAGGAGGGCCTCGCGGTAGAGGAGGATGTCCGGTCCGTCGATGCGCCGCAGGCCGTTCCAGAGGGCGGGCAGCCGGGCCCGGACGTCCCTCAGGCCCGAGGTGCCTCCGTGAAGGCCCACCTGGAAGGAGAGGTATTCGTTCCGGGCGCCGACCAGCTCCACCTCCCGTTCGACCCGAGGCTGCGTCTGGGGCCGTATCTTCACCATGGAGCTCTCGGCCCAGACGGGGCCGGGGCGGGGATGGGCGGCGGAGACCCCGGACAGCACCAGCGACAGGATGAACCCCTGGATGAGCAAGCGCATGGAACGGAAGGCTAGTGAGTCCAGGGCACCCCGGAGGATTCACTCCGGACGGAAGGTCGGCTTTCACACGCTGCGCCCGGGTGTCGTGCCGGGCTGCCCCCGGGTGGATCCACCCCACCGCGTCCTCCTCCGTGACGAAACCATGACCAGGTCAGGAGCCTCTCGGGGAGATCATCCCGAGGAGCTTCCGGATGATGGCGTTCTCTCAACGCTTCGAGGTTGACCGCATGAAGTCCGTCCTTCGTGGGGTGCTGTGTGGACTCATGTGGTGGGTGGCCCCGGCCGCCTGGGCTCAAGCCGAGGACGTCCGCGTCACCGTCACTCGGAACACGGGACCTGGCACGGACGAGTCGCTGACGGGGTGCGTGGGCGAGGAGGAGAAGGCGCCCCGCTTGGAGGCAGGTGAAGCGAGCCGCACGTCCACGGTGAGGCGGCGCCCGAACCGTCCCGTGGTCGCCCTGGATGCGGCGCGAGCCACCGGGCCCATCGAGACGTTGGAGCCGGGGAGTGTCGCGCCGACCGTCGACGTGGGTTCCATGACAACGGGGGTTCAGGTGGACCAGGAGTTCCTCCGGCGCATCGCCGTCACGGGCTCGGAGGTGCGCATCCGCATGGGGGACGAGATGGAGCGGATCTCCGACGTCCCGGAGTTCACCGAGGTAATGAGCCTGCGCAACGCGCCCCTCATCAGCCTGCGCGGGTCATGGGCAACGCGGGAGGCCCAGGGCGCGCCCGTCGCGGAGGCCGACGAGGGCGAGCGTCGCGTGAGCATGGGACTCCAAGGTCCGCCGCGGGGCTTCCAGTCCCTGGCGGAGCTGGCACCGGGGACTCCCGAGCAGCTCCTGCGCGAAAGCCTGGAGGAGCAGTCCTCGCGGACGTCTGTGTCGAGCGTCTCGAAGCGCTGAAGCGAAGCGCGTCGGGCACGGGGCGCGCGTGGGACCCGCGTGGGCACCGGCGGCCATGCTGAAACCGTGATGCAGCGACGAGCCGGGCGTGAGGCTTGTCGCGGGCCAGGTCGAGAACATGGACACCTCACTCGCGAGTCTGAACGAGGTTTCCATGATGAAGCTCATCGCCCCCTATGCGCTGTGCATGCTGGTGTTGCTGGTCGCCGTGCCAGTGCTGTCGCGGGCGGAGACTCCCGAGCACGCGCCTCCGCCCGGGGTGTTCATTGGCACCATCATCGGCGTGAAGAGTCGCAAGCCCGTCGCGGACGTGGCGGTCATCGCGACCTCGCCGAGCTTCAGGGGAGAGCGCGGTGCGGTGACGGATGAGCAGGGCCGCTACCGCCTGCCGATGCTGCCCGCGGGCACGTACACGCTGCGGTTCGAGCACCCCGACTTCAACACCTACTCCCGCTCGGACATCCTGCTGCGCGCCAACCGCACCGTGCGCGTCAAGGTGGAGCTGCTCGAGCTCCCGCCTCCGCCTCCGCCGGCCCCGGTCAGCGTGAAGCAGACCCGGAAGTGACACGGAGGCCCGGGTCATTCCGCACGAAACTCAAAGGGCATTTTAGTTTCGTGCGGGTTCCTGGCCGACCTTGCACGAAACTCAAATGGCATTTTAGTTTCGTGCATGGCTCGCAAGCGCGCCCTGGCGCCGGACTGGAATCGGCTCTTCGACTTCGCGCTGGGGCAGGCGGGCCTGTTCACGACGAAGCAGGCGGCGGAGGCGGGGTATTCGCCCCAGCTCCTCGTCCACTACGTGCGCATCGGCAAGGTCGTCCGAGTCCGGAGAGGGGTGTACCGCCTGGTGCACTACCCGCTCGCCCAGGATGAAGCGCTCGTCACCGTCTGGCTCTGGTCGGAGCAGCAGGGCGTCTTCTCCCACGAGACGGCACTGTCCCTGCATCAGCTCTCCGACGTGCTGCCCAATCGCATCCACCTGACCTTGCCCGCGGACTGGAAGCATCGCCGGTTCCGCGTCCCTCCAGGCGTCGTGCTCCACCACGCCGATATCTCCAAGGCCGAGCGCACCCGGCCCGCCGCGATTCCCGTCACATCGCCGCTCCGCACGTTGCAGGACTGCGCGAGCGCGCAGCTCTCACCGGAGCTGCTGCATCAAGCCATCTCCCAGGCCCTTGCCCGGGGGCTCATCCGCAAGTCCGACGTGGCGCGAATCCAGGCCGCTACGCCACCAACAGGACGCCGGAAGAGATGAGCACTCGCCGCTACCTGACGGGCGGCAGAAGACCTCAAAACACGGGGACGACTTCAGCCGTCGGCGCCAGTTGCTCGTCTTCCATCGCTTCCTCGCGCGCACCACCCAGGCCTTTGGAGACGCTGTCACCCTGAAGGGCGGACTGGTCCTCGAGCTGCGGCTCGAGCGGGCACGGACGACGCGCGACGTGGACCTGCGCCTCACGGGAAGCCCCAAGGATTTGCTCGCGCGCCTTCAGCACTCAGGGCAGCTCGACCTCGGCGACTTCATGCGCTTCGAGCTTCGGCTCGACACCCACCATCCTGAAATCCAGACCGAGGGCCTGAGATATGACGGACGGCGTTTCCGCGCCGAGTGCCGCATCGAGCGAGAACTGTTCGGCCACCCCTTCGGCGTCGACGTGGCGTTCGGGGACCCGCTGCTCGGTGAGCCCGATGTCCTCGATGCGGAGGACTCACTGGGCTTCGCGGGCATCCCTCCACCCCGGCTCCGCCTCTATCCTCTCGAGACGCATCTCGCGGAGAAGCTCCACGCCTACACCCTGCCGCGCGCTCGACCCAACACCCGGGTCAAGGACCTGCCGGACCTGGCGCTGCTCGGGACGGTGCGGGCCATCGACGCGAACCTTCTGCGCGCGGCCTTCTCTCGGACCTTCACCTTCCGAAAGACACACCCCTTGCCCTTCTTCCTTCCACCGCCTCCCGCCGAGTGGAGCGGGCCCTACCGCGCCATGGCCGAGCAGGATGGCCTGCCCTGGAAGACCCTCGACGCGCTCCTCGCTGCGGTGCGCGGCTTCCTCGACCCCATCCTCCTGGAAGAAGAGGACGCCACGTGGAGTCCTCGAGCCTGGGCCTGGAGGCCCAGGAAGTGAGGCGCGCGTCAGTCCGCCAGGGGCATGCCCCAGTCCGGCTTCTCGCGCTCACCCATCACCCAGCGGTACACCTCCAGCACCTGCTCCGCCTTCGCCTTCCAGGTGAAGTATTTGAAGATGCGCTCCCGCGCCCGCTCCCCCATGGGACGGATGACGGACGGGTCCGCCACCAGCTTCGTGAGCACCTCGCGCACCCGCGCCACGATTTCCTCCGGCGTCCCAATGGGCACCGCGAACCCCGTCGCCGGACTGACGATTTCTCCCGGACCGCCGTAGTCCATCACGATGGGCACCAACCCCAACGCCATCGCCTCGCACACCACCGCGCCGCCGAACTCGCGCACGCTCGGGAAACCGAACACGTGGTTCTTCGACAGCCGCCCCTGCAACTCCTGGTGCTTCACCCACCCGGCGAACGTCACCCCGGACTCGATGCCCTCTCGCGCCGCCTGCGCCTTGAGGTTCGGCATCTCCTGCCCATCGCCGATGTACTCCAGCACCACCTTGCCCTCACGGATGAGCGGCGCCGCCGCCTCCATCAGCATGGCCATGCCCTTGTACGGCACGAAGCGCCCCACGAAGGCCACTCGCAAGGGCAGCTCCACTGGCCCCTCCGACTTCGACGTGCCGAAACGCTTCGTGTCGATGGCGTTCTCCGGCACGTACACCGTCTTGCCCTGCCACGTGTCCGCCACCTGCCCCCGCGTCGCCCGCGAGCCGGTGATGATGGCCGCCGCGCTCTCCCGCGTGGACTTGTAGAAGGGCATCAGCTTGTACGCATCCCGCACGTAGCTCAGCCACTCCTTCTCCCGCCGACGCGCCCCACCAAACCCCTTGGGCCACGGCAACCCGCCGTTGAGCGGCCCCATCACGAAGGGCACCCCCGCCGCCTTGCACCGCCGCGCCAGCGTGCTCGGCGTCGTCGGGCTGATGGGCGTGTAGCGGTGCACCAGGTCGAACTCCTTCGCCTTGATGCGCGCGCCAAAGCGCTGCCACAGCACCTCCTCGAAGTAGTAGTACGGCAGCACGCTCAACGCCGTCGCCGTCGTCCAGCCCACGCCCGCCGTGCCCCGCAGGAGCTGCCCCACCTTGTCGAGCGGCTTCTCCACCGGCGTGGAGTCCAGCGCGGTGAATCCAGCGCCCTCCAGCACCCCCTGCTTCAGGATGTTCTCCCGGTTGCGCACATGCGTGACGAGGTGCACGTCCGCCACCTCGGCCAACGCACGGTAGAGCGACCAGCCTTCCAGCGGGACACTCACCCAGTCAGGGTTGCACAGCTCGGCAATCAGAAGGACGCGTGGTCTGGGAGCAGGCATACGTGTGCCTTCATCTATCCCAACCGGCCCTCCAGATGTAGCCTCCCCCGCGTCGTGACGTACGCCCCGGACCGGCCTTCCTACCTGCGCTTCGTGGCGCTGCTCGGCACCCTGGTGCTCGCCACCGTGGGCGGGGCCCTGCTGCACCCTGTGGTCGCTTTGGCCCCAGTCCTGGTGGCCGCCGTCCTGTGGCTGGTGGTGAAGGTCCCCGTCCGCTACCCCGTCATGGCCGTCACCTACCTGGTCCTCGCCGTGGACTACGTCCCCGAGCGCCCCCAGTCCGGCTTCTGGCCCTCGCCGCTCCACCCCCTGGGTGAGCTGCTCTTCGCCCAGCTCAGCTACATCACCAAGATTGGAGCGCTGCGCTTCCCCCTGGTCGACGTGCTCATCCTCGGCCTGCTGGGGCTGGCCATGTACCGGCGGGTGACTCGGTCGAAAATCGACCCGCCCGCGCTGCCCATGCCCCGGCCCCTCATCGCCGTGGTGACGCTGTCCCTCATCGCCATCCTCTTCATGGAGGTGCGCGGCGTCATGCGCGGCGGGGACATCAAGAACTCGCTGTGGCAGTGGCACCAGGCCGCGATGATGCCGTTCATCGTCGCGATGTATCACTATGCGATGCGCGGGCCGGAGGACTGGCCCATCTTCGCGCGCACCGTCATCGCCGCGGGGCTGACCAAGGCCGCCATCAGCGTCTACTTCGGCGCCATCGTCGTGCCCTCCATGGGCGTCTTCGTCGAGTACACCACGTGTCACTCGGACTCGATGACGTTCAACTTCGCGCTGCTGGTGGCGACAATGCGCTTCCTGGAGAAGCCCAAGGGCGCTCACGCGCTGCGCGGGCTGCTCCTCATGTTCTGCATCTTCATGGGCATGATGTACAACGACCGCCGGCTCGCCTACGTCAGCTTCGTGGGCTGCCTCCTGGCCGGCTACCTCATCACCCCGTGGCCCGCAATCAAGCGCACCTTCAGCCGGGGCATGGTGCTGCTGGCCCCGCTGCTGGTCGTCTACTTCGCGGTGGGGTGGAACGCGCGCGGCGGCGCCTTCGCGCCCGTGCACAAGGTCCGCTCACTCATCGACGGCGAGGGCGGCGAAGGCAACCTGGACTATCGCGACATCGAGAACCTGGACGTCATCGCGACGTGGACCCAGTTCCCGCTGCTCGGCACCGGCTACGGCCACGAGTTCCTGGAGCCGATTCCACTGCCCAACATCGCCTTCGTGTTCCCCCAGTACCGCTACCACCCGCACAACTCCCTGCTGGGGTTGTTCGCGTTCGGTGGAATGGTTGGCTACACGGGCGTGTGGATGTACCTGGTCGTCACCCTCTATCTCGCGGTGCGCTCCTACCACCGCTCGCACATCTCCGAGCACCGCGCCGCAGCCATGGTCATCGTCGGCGCCATCGTCTGCTACATCAATCAGGTGTTCGGAGACATGGGCATCATCTCGTACATCTGCACGTTCATCACCTCGCTGTGCGTGGTGACGTCCGGGAAGCTCGCCGTGGCCACCGGCGCGTGGCCCATGCCGAACAGCGCGCTGGTGCCCACCGCGCCCCTGCTCCCCGAGCCGCCTCCAGGCGCCATCGTCTACGTCAACGCGGACGACCCGGCGCTGGCGAAGCGGAGCTGAAGGGCTACAGCAGCGTGCCGCGCAGGAGCAGCTCCGCGGTGGTGAAGTAGATGACCAGTCCGCTGACGTCCACCAGCGTGGCGACGAAGGGCGCGGACGCGCTCGCCGGGTCGAAGCCGAGCCGCCTCAACACGAACGGCAGCATCGCCCCGGACAGCGTCCCCCACGTCACCACGCCCAGCACCGACAGGCCCACCGTCAGCGCCACCCGCGACGCGTGCTCGCCGTAGCTGTGGAACAGGTGCTGCCAGAGCAGGATGCGCGCCAGGCCCACCGTGCCGAGCACCGCGCCCAGCACCAGGCCCGACAGCAGCTCCCGCCGCAGCACGCGCCACCAGTCGCGCAGGCGCACGTCCGTCAGCGCGAGCGCGCGGATGATGAGCGTGGTGGCCTGACTGCCCGAGTTGCCTCCCGAGGAGATGATGAGCGGCACGAAGAGGCTGAGCACCACGGCGCGCGCGATTTCGTCCTGGTAGCGGGACATGGCGGTGGCGGTGAGCATCTCCGACACGAAGAGCACCAGCAGCCAGCCGGCGCGCTTTCGCACCATGGCGAAGAAGCCCACGTCGAAGTAGGGCGCGTCGAGCGCCTCCATTCCGCCGACCTTCTGGATGTCCTCGGTGGCCTCCTCCTGGACGACGCTGACGATGTCGTCCACGGTGACGATGCCCCGCATGCGGCCTTGCGCGTCCACCACGGGGATGGCCGACAGGCCGTGCTCCGCGAACAGGCGGCTGACGCCTTCCTGATGGGTGTCCTCCCGCACGGTGACGGGCTCGGTCCGCATGACGTCGCGCACCGTCTTCCCGGGCGCGGCCTGGAAGAGCTGGCGCAGGGAGACCACGCCCAGCAGGTGCTGCTCGGAGTCCAGGACGTAGGCGGAGTAGACGGTCTCCACCTGCTCGCGGGCCTGCCGGCGCAGGTAGCCGAGCGCCTCGTCGATGCTCATCTCCGGCCGCACGCGCACGAAGCGCGGGTTCATCAGGCCGCCCGCGGCGTCCTCGGCGTAGGCCAGGAGCACCTGCACCTCGCGGCGAGAGGTGTCATCCAGCAGGGCGAGACAGGCGGCGTGTTCCTCGACGGGGAGGCTCTGGATGACGTCCGCGGCGTCGTCCGGGGGGAGCACTCGCATCCAGATGCGCCGCTCGCTCGGGGTGAGGGCCTGGAGGAGCCCCGCCTGGTCATTCGAGGAGAGGGAGAGGAAGAAGTCGTCCGCGCTCGACGGCGGCAAAAGCCGGAAGCCCTCGACCCGGTCTCGAGGTGCGAGCACGGGCCACGCGTCGCGCAGCTCGTCCTCGTGGATGGGGTCCGACTCGGGGGCCACGGCTCGCCTCCCTGCACGCACGGGGCCGGATGCCGGCCTCGCACTGGGGACGCGTTCAAGCACGGCGCCCGAGGCGTGGAAACCTCAAACGCCCGCTGGAGGACACCCGCGAGCACGAGTGTGAACCCGCGCGCACGAGCCGTGACGAGTCCTTCACGGGTTCGGACAGGAACCCGTATCCCCTCCAGGTTGAACGACCTCGACCCGCGGCCCGCCTACCGCTTCCGCGCGTCGCGCCCCGTCATCAGCGCGGTGGGCGCCAGCTCGACGGTGAAGCCCTCCGCCGTCAACGCCACCGACTCCACGCTCCGCAGCGCGCTGAAGGCGAAGCCCGCCTGCCCCTCGACGGCCAACGCGGCCTGCGCCGAGCCCGGCAGCCCCACGCCCGTCACCGCCAGCCCCGCCGTGCTCCCCACCGCCGCGGTCGCCAGCATCACGAAGACTCGCGCCGCGTTCTCTCCCAGCACGTCCCCGTACGCCTCACCCGCCGCGCTGAGTTCCTCGAACGTGCGCGCCGCATCCACCCTCCGCACCATCACCACCCACGCCTCCAACGCCCGCCACACCGTGTCCACACCCAGGTACGCAATCGCCGTCGCCGTCAGCAACGACGCCAACCCCTTCGACAACGGCTCCGGCAGCGACCACAAGAGCAGGTACATCGCCACCGACGCCGTCAGCGTCGCCCGGACCGCGTGTGGATTCGCCAGGCCCTCCAGCGCCTCGTCCGTCTCCTCCCAGACCCCCTCCATCGCGATGGCCAGCGCCAGCGCGTACCTGCCATCGCTCCCCAACAGCGGCCCCTCCTCCAGCAGCCGGAGACAGTCGCCGCCCTGATGCTCGCGCTCACACCAGCGGCCGTAGTCACGCGTCAGCACCTCGTCCGCGTACGACTCCAGCAACTGGGGCGCTGACGCATCACCCCCGTCCCCCACCGGGACGAGCCTGCGCCCTTCATACAGATACACCCCGCCACGCTCCGGTACGCCGAAGCGCTGTCGCGCGTCCCTCAAGGGATGCTCGAAGGGCCTCACGTCCCGCGCGAGCTTCGCCACCGCCTCCTCGAAGGCGTCCTCATCCAGCTCCACCGGAGCCGCGTCTTCGTCCTCTCGCGGAGTGTGGACCCGAGGCGAGCCCGTGCCCGTGTCCAGACGGACCACCCGGGTCGACGAGCAACCCGTCACCCCGAGCAACAACAACCACCATACCAATGCCCTACCACGACCCATCGCAGCCCTCCGGCATGGGGCGCCAAACCACCTGAGTGGTCTTCACCCATACCAATGCGCTCCGACATTTCGCGGGGGCAGGACTCGCTCAGCGCGAGGGCATCAACTCAAGGACCTCGGCAGCAGGATGTGGAGGGAGCTGCCCTCGCCCGCGCGGCCCGCCGACTCCGCCCAGATGCGTCCTCCGTGGCGCTCGACGATGCCTCGGGCGATGGCCAGCCCCAGGCCCAACCCGCCGTAGGCCACGCCGTGCGCGCGACCGAAGCGCTCGAAGATGCTCTCCAGCCGGTCCGAGGGAATCCCCAGCCCATGGTCCATCACCTCGACGTGCACCCACCCGGGCTCCGCTCTCGCGACCAGTTGGATGGCCCCTCCGTCCGGCGAATAGCGCAGCGCATTCGACACCAGGTTGCTGAACACCTGGTCCAACCGCTCTCCATCCGCCCGCAGCGACAGGTCCTCCGGCGCAGACACCTCGATGCGCCACCCTTCCGGCAGGGGCTCGAAGTGCTTCGCCACGTCGTGGAGCAGCACGCCCACGTCCACGTCGCTCTCCTCCAGGCACAGCTCTCCACGCTGCAGGCGCCCCACGTCCAGCAGGTTCTCCACCAGCCGCGCCATGCGGCTCACGCTGCGATGGATGCCCGCCAGCGCCCGGTCCACGTTCGGCGTCAGCTCCGCCGCCGCCTTCACCTTCGCCAGGTCCGCGTAGCTGCGCGCGGCCTGGAGCGGCGTGCGCAGCTCGTGCGCCGCCATGGTGAGGAACATGTCCTTCGCCTCGCTCGTCGCCCGCAGGGACTCCACCGCGCGGCGCGCGTCGTCGATGTCCGTCGCCGTCGATATCCACCCGACGAGCCGCCCCACCTCGTCCCGCTCCGGCAGCGTGCGACAGAGGAACCACCGGAACTCTCCGTCCGTCGCGCGGCGCAGCCGGTACTCCTGCTCCTTCGGCCGCCCCGAGCGCTGCAAGGCATTCCAGGTGAGCTGCACGCGCCCCACGTCCTCCGGATGGAAGCAGCGCAGGTTCTCCTCGCGCTGGCGCCCCTGCTCGGGTGACAGCCCCGCGTAATCCAGCCATCCCCGGTTGGCGTAGCTGATGGTGCCGTCCGCCAGCAGCGCCCAGACGAACTGGGGCATGCAGTCCAACACCCGGCGGAACCGCTGCTCGCCCTGTCGCTCCAGCACCCGCCGCTCACGCTCCCACAGCGCCGCCTCCTGCAACTGCAAGGCGCGCTGACGCAGGTGGAGCGCGACGAAGGCCTCCGCCTTCCAGCGCAGCACGTCCGGATGGAACGGCTTGACGACGTAGTCCGCCGCCCCCGCCGCATAGCCGTGCACCAGGTTCGACTCGTCGCGCCCGTGCGCGGTGAGGAAGATGATGGGCGTGTAGCGGGTGCGCTCTCGCTGCCGGATGATGCGGGCCGTCTCGAACCCATCCATGCCGGGCATCTGCACATCCAGGAGGATGAGCGCGAAGTCCTCGCGCAAGAGACATCTCAGTGCCTCCCTCCCCGACGACGCCTTCACCAGCCGTTGTCCCATCGGCTCGAGGATGGCCTCCAGCGCGAGCAGGTTCGATGCGTGGTCGTCCACGATGAGGATGCGGGTGCTTTGTGGCTCCACCTGGACGGGAGCGCGAGGGGTGAGCTGCTCGGTGCCTTCCAAGGCCGGTCCTCCCTTCTCTCCCGAGGTCCCCTTCGCTTAATCAGCGCGGCCCCGATGATCAGCCCCCCACGACACCTCGGCCCGCCCAGCCCCTGACGACACAGGGCCTGGACGCCCGGTCGCCCTCCTCACGGCGAAGCACGAGGATTCCACCGGTTCAGTCTCAAAGGTATGGAGCCAGGGACGCGGTGGCACGCTCCCCCGTCATGTCGACGGGCGCGTGGCCAGGGTCCGAGCGACTGGGCGGCGAAGCGCCGAAGGCCCCGTGGATCCACGGCGCGGCTCGTGGAGGGCGCCCGCATGCCGCCCTTCCCTCCGAGCCACCCCTCGCCGTGCGGACTACACCACCGCGCGCTGAAGCATCAGCGCGAGCATGTCCGCGCTTCTTTCGCTGCTGAACTGCGTCTCCACCTTGCGACGGCCGGCCTCGCCCAGGCGCGCGGCTTCCTTCGGGTCCCGCGCCACCTGCTCCAGCTTCTCCGCGAGAATCCGAGGCTCCTGCGGCGGCACGAGCAGCCCGTCCACGCCGTCGTCCACCAGCTCCTTCACGCCGCCCGCGCCCGTCACCACCACCGGCGCGCGCATGGCCATCGCCTCCATGATGGCCACGCCCAGCGGCTCCTGGAGGCTCGCCAGCGCGAAGATGTGCGAGCGCTCGATTTCGCCCCGCACCTTGTCCTCGCTCACCGCGCCCAGCAGCGTCACCGCGTCGCCCAGCTTCGTCTCCGCGAGCTTCGCCTCCAGCACCTTGCGGTACGTGGTGCCACCCGCCTCGTCCTCGCCTGCAATCGCGAGCCGTGCGTCGATGCCCTTCGCGCGCAGCATGCCCACCGCGTCGATGAGGTCCGCGTGCCCCTTGCACGGGTTGAGACGGCCACACGAGAAGATGCGCAGCGGACCCTCGCCCGTCCACGCCGAGTACGGCACCGTGCGGTTGAACTTGCCCAGCTCCACGCCCATGGGCGCCAGCTCGATGCGCGGAGGCAGGTGCCCCGCCAGCTCCTGGTTCACTTCCCCCAGCAGCTTCTTCGTGATGACGAAGGCGAACTTCGCGTGGCGCCACTTCTCCTTCTGGTTCGGCCCGTAGTCGTCCAGCGGACCGTGCAGCGTCATGCTGTACGTCAGCCCCGACAGGAGGTTCGCGAACAGCGCCACGTGCGCCGCGTTGGCACACGAATGCACATGCACGTGCGTCCACCCGCGCTCACGCGCCAGCGCCGCCAGGCGCCCACCCATGACGGCGAAGGCCAGGAGCTGCGCGCGCCCCTTCGCGTCCAGGCCCTCCGCGCGAGCAATGGACGCCAGACAACGGGCCCATCCCGTGGGCATGGCGCGAGCCACCTCCGCCGCCGCCTTGGCCACGCCCAGGGCCCCCGGAGGTGAGAGGTACTCGGTGCGAGCCATCGCCTCCTGCGCCCAACTGTGCGAAATGATGCGCGCGGGCGGAGGACGGGTGGATACCAGCTCCGGCGTCACGCCCTTGCCCGGCAGCGCCTGAAGCTCACGCCAGAAAAAGATGTGGGTCTGTCCGGGAAACTCAGGGATGAGATAGCCAATCTTCTGCACGAACTTTCCATAACACGCCCGCCCCCACGCCCGGGCGGCGGGCCCCGGAATCACCGGGGGCAGGTCGATAGACACCCGCTCCCCCGCCCGCCCGGGCAGGTCGTTGGGCCGACGCCATGCGTTGCGCTATACCGGGCGGCGCTCCATGGCCGATTCCAGCGCACCCTCCACTCCCTCGGACGCCGAGGTTTCCGACGGCACCGTGCCGTCCCCGGCGCTTCAACGGCTGTGGTTCGCCCTGGAGCGCACCGGCTGGGCCTGGCTCACCGTGGTCCCCGCCCACCCGGGCGCCCCCGCGCTGGAGGCCGCCACCGCCATCCTGGAGGCCGGCGCCCCATACGCGGCCACGCAGAAGATCCACCTGGAAGACGCCACCAGCATCTCCCCCGCGGAGGCGCCCCGCCGCGTGCTGGAGCTGCGCGAGCGCGTCGCCCGGGGTGAGCGCGTCGTGGCCGTCATCGACTCCGTCCTCACCCGTCCCGCAAGCCTCCCCCTGGCGCTCGCCGCCGACGGCGTCCTCCTGTGCGTCACCCTGGGGGAGACCGACTTCGGCTCGGCTCGCAAGACGATGGACTTCATCGGCGCGGAGCGCTTCGTGGGCAGCGTCACCTTCCCCCGGCCGAAGAAGAAGGGCCGGGCCTCGTCGTCCAGGAAGAAGAAGCCATGACGTCTTCTGACGCCCCGTCGCTCCGCCTCAGCGTCGTCGTCGCCACCTACAACCGGCTCCCCCTCATCTCCCGACTGCTGGAGCAGTTCGCCACCCAGACGCTCGCGCCCGAGCGGTTCGAGGTCGTGGTCGTGGATGACGGCTCCAAGGAGCCGGTGAAGGAGCCGCTGCTCGCCCTCACCGCGAAGCTGCCCTATGCCCTGCGCGTGGAGGTGCAAGCCAACGCGGGCGCCGCGGCAGCGCGGCACCGGGGCGTGCTGGCCGCTCGGGGTGAAGTCGTGCTCGTCACCGACGACGACATGCAGGTGGCGAACGACTTCCTGGAGCGGCACCTGGACCACCACCCCGCGGGCTCGCGGCACGTGGTGCTCGGCCGCATCCGGCCGGACCCGTCCATTGGCGACATGCCGCTGTTCGAGCGCTGGTACGCGTACCTCAACCACCGCATGGCGGAGGAGCTCTCCGTCCCCGGCGCCCGCGCGCACGGCAACCACCTGTACACCGGCAACGTGTCCTTCCATCGCGAGGACTACGTGGGCGTGGGCGGCTTCGACAAGTCGCTGGGCCAGTCCGAGGACGTGGAGCTGGGCGTGCGGCTGGAAAAGGCCGGCTGCTCCTTCGTCTTCGCCAGCGACGCGTATGTGTTGCACGGCAGCGACCACGTGTCCTTCGAGCGCTGGCTCAAGCGCGCGCACCGCTACGGCATGTTCGACACGCAGGTGGCGCGCAAGCACCCGGACGTGCGCGGCGTGAATCCGTGGCGGCTCCTGTTCGAGACGAACCCGCTGGCGCGCCCGCTGCTCGCGGCGACCGTGGTGGCCCCGGAGGCCACGCGCCTTTTGACGGGCGCGGTGATGCGCGCGGCGAAGGCGGCGGACAAGCTGGGGCTGGAGAAGGCGGCGTTCGCGGGCACCTCCGTGGTGTACGGCATGGAGTACCTGCGGGGCGCTCGCAACGAGGCGGGTGGATGGACTGGCATTGCCCGCGAGGTCGCGCGTTACCTCCAGGGCGGGGGGAGACGATGAACATCATGAAGTCGAAGCGCTCGATGCTCGGCGCGCTGGTCTCCGATGCACTGGAGCTGGCGAAGGCCGCCAACGGCGACACCGGCGCGAAGTCCATCGCGAAGATGGTGCTCACCAGTGACTCGTACCGTATCACCGCGCTGAACCGCGCCCGCGAGGCGGCGCTCGACTACCACATCCCCCTGGTCAACCACGTGCTGCGCGTGGCGCAGACGGCGGTGCTGGGGATTGAGATTGGCAAGGACGTCACGCTGGGCAAGGGCGTGTACTTCGTGCACAGCCTGGGCATCGTGATTGGCGGCGACGCGCGCATCGGCGACCGGGTGCGCTTCTACGGCAACAACACCGTGGGCACCGCCAAGGACAACGGCTACCCGACCATCGAGGACGATGTGTGGATTGGGGCCGGGGCGCGCATCCTCGGGCCGGTGCGCATTGGCGCGCGCTCGCGGATTGGCGCGAATGCCGTGGTGCTCCAGGACGTTCCGCCGGACAGCGTGGCCGTGGGCATTCCCGCCCGCGTCTTCCCACGCAAGGACACCGACGACGTGGTGCTGTGAGGCCCGCCTCACGGCGAGCCCGGGGGAGATGAGTTCATGGAGGACGGCGTGAAGGGTTCGCGGAGGAAGGCCGGCGCGGCCGTGTTGACGTGCGCGCTCGTCGTCGGCGGCACGGTGGCGGTGGCCCAGGGACTCCAGGCCCAGGACGGCACCGGCGCCGAGCCCGTGGCCAGCGCGTCGCCCAAGGCGGCGGGCAAGGCGAAGAAGGCGTCTGGTACCACGGCGGCTTCCGGTGAGGCGAAGAGCACAGCCGGAGCTTCGGCGGAGAAGGCTTCCGGCGAGGCGAAGAACGCGTCCGGCACCACGGAGACCTCCGGCGAGGTGAAGAACGCGTCCGGCACCACGGCGGCCTCCGGAGCGACCGCATCCTCCGCCACGCTGGAGGCGCTCTACGACGGGGGCCTGGGCACCGGGTGGAAGGACATCGGCTGGGCGCCGCGTGAGCTGCCTCGGGGCGCTCCGGCGCGCATGCGCCTGTTCAACTATGGCGGCTGGATTCTGTACCGCCCGAAGCTGGAGGGCTCGTTCGGCGCGCTGTCCCTGCGCCTGAGCGCGCCCGCGTCCTACGGCGAGTTCCTGGAGGTGCGGCTGGACGCGCAGGGCTCCACCTCCTTCCCGCGCATCCCGATTACCTCCGAGCTCCAGGTCCGCAAGGACGGCGAGTGGTCTGAAATCCTCATCCCCATGGAGCTGCTCAACCCGCGCGGAGAGGCGTTCGACCGCGTGGTGCTGCGCGCGTCCAAGGACGTGGGGCGCGACTGGGTGCTCTTCGACAAGGTGTCGCTGGTGCCGCTGCCTCCCGAGGTCGCCGCCGCGCTCGCCGCGGGCGGGGGACGCACCGGCAAGGGCAGCGGGCGCGAGACGAAGCTGACCATCGACTGCACCGCGCCCGGCCATCGCATCAGCCCGCTCATCTACGGCATCGCCATGGATGGCCTGCGCGAGAAGAAGGACCAGCACCAGTACCGCATGGGCGCGACGACGCGCCGCTGGGGCGGCAACCCCACGTCCCGCTACAACTGGAAGCTGGGCGGCGCGTGGAACACGGCCAACGACTGGTTCTTCCAGAACGTGGACATCGGCCTGAGCTACGAGGACTTCATCGCCTCCAACCGGAAGCACGGCATGATGTCCGCCGTCACGGTGCCGCTGATTGGCTGGGTGGCGAAGGACACGACGTCGGTGGGCTTCCCGGTGTCGAAGTTCGGTCCGCAGCGCGGCGAGGACAACGGCTCCGGCAACGGCGTCACGCGCGATGGCACACCGCTCAAGCCAGGCGCGCCGTCCCAGACGAGCACCGAGGCCTCGCCCGAGTTCGTCGCCGAGTGGGTCCGCACCATCCGCGAGCGGGACCTCGCGCGCGGAGGGGAGCGCAACGTCCGGATGTACATCCTGGACAACGAGCCCATGCTCTGGAACTCGACGCATCGGGATGTCTTCCCGGAGCCGCTCACGTACGACGGGCTGTTGTCCCGGACGATTGCGTACGGCACCGCGGTGCGGAAGGCGGACCCGGAGGCGCTCATCGCGGGCCCGGCCGAGTGGGGTTGGACGAACTACCTCTGGTCGGCGGCGGACTTCGCGCCGGGCAAGGCGCCGCACTCGGACCGCCGCGCGCACGGGGATGTGCCGCTGTTGCCGTGGTACCTGCGGCAGCTTCGCGAGCACGAGAAGAAGACGGGCGTGCGCATCCTCGACGTGGTGGACGTTCACTTCTACCCGCAGACGAACGTCGGCGTGGGGCTCGAGGGGAACACGGACCCGGAGACGAACGCGCGCCGCATCCGCTCGACGCGGGGCCTGTGGGACCCGACGTACAAGGACGAGTCCTGGATTGCAGAGCCCGTGCGCCTGTTGCCACGCCTCAAGGAGTGGATTGCGCAGAACTACCCGGACCGGAGCATCTCCATCGGCGAGTACAACTTCGGCGCGTTCGGCCACATGAGCGGCGGACTGGCGCAGGCCGAGGCGCTGGGTCGCTTCGCGCAGGAGAACATCTACTCCGCGTACTTCTGGCAGTACCCCACGAATGGCAGCCCGGTGTTCTGGGCGTTTCGAGCGTTCAGGGACTTCGACGGGCGCGGTGGGCACTTCCAGGACTACTGGGTGCCGGCGAAGGCGGAGGAGGGCACCAGCGTGTTCGCCTCGCGAGACGAGTCGGGGACGAAGCTGGTGGCGGTGGTGTTGAATTTTGATCCGGACCAGGCCGCGCAGGCGAAGGTTGAGTTGAAGGGTTGTGGGACGCTCGAGGGTGCGCGCGTGCTGGGGTATTCGGGCGCGCCGGGTGGATTCCTGGAGCAGACGGCTGGAAGCAAGACGGCGGGGACGCTGACGCAGCGGCTGCCGCCCTACTCGATGACAGTGCTTGATTTGACGGTGAAGAAGCCATGAGTGCCGCGACCCCCGAGACTCCGAAGCCGACGCCGTTCACCACGGGCCGCCCGCGCCTGCACATTGGCCAGTTGGCCATCGACCAGCTGACGTTCGAGGACGCCGTGCAGCAGATTGGGCGCCTGGTTGATTTGCACCAGGGCGGCTACGTCTTCACCGCCAACGTGGACCACGTGGTGCTGGCGGAGGACAACGTGCAGTTCCGCGAGGCGTACTCGCGCGCCACGATTTCGGTGGTGGATGGGATGCCGATTGTCTGGGCATCGAAGGCGATGGACGTGACGTTGCCCGAGCGCATCGCCGGCTCGGACCTGATTCTCCCGCTGATGAAGCTGGGGGCGGAGCGCAAGTGGCGGGTGTTCCTGCTCGGCGCGGGCCCTGGCGTGGCGGCGAAGGTGGCGAAGCAGGTGAAGGATACGTACGGCGTGGAGGTGGTGGGATGGGACTCGCCGATGGTGAAGACGGATGGAGGGGATGCGCAGAACGACCCGATTGTGGCGAAGATTCGGGAGAAGGATCCGCACCTGCTCTTCGTGGCGTTGGGGAGTCCGAAGCAGGAGGTGTGGATTTCGCAGGTGGCCGGGAAGCTAGGGCCCACCGTGGCGATTGGCATCGGGGCGGGGTTCGACTTCATCGCGGGTACGGCCAAGCGCGCGCCGCAGTGGATTTCCAAGGCGGGCTTCGAGTGGCTCTACCGTCTGGTGAATGAACCCAAGCGCCTGTGGCGCCGGTACATCCTGAATGACTCGCGCTTCGCGACGATTCTGGTCCGTGAGTTCTGGCAGCGGACGGGTGGGAAGTCGGAGTAGCCACCCCACGTCTGCCCAGGTGGCGACGAGCGCGGCCTCGCACATCCCCCGAAGGTCAACGAGGCCGTGAAGCCGCTGCAGCACTGACTCACCACCAAGAGCCTCCAGGCGAAGCAAGTGGTGCGCGCGAATCGACTTCCCCTCAAAGCTCGCTCGGCTGCCCATGGGTTCTCCGAGGAGAACCTTCAAACGAGGGGATAGCTCAGGGTTGGGCCCGACCCGACCTTCAGTCTGCCTGACGCCATTCTTTACGGCGTTCCCCACCGAGCCCCGTCGCGCCGGAGCAGCCGCGCTGGCACGGCCCAGGCGTCTTCACCGCACATCGTCGTGGCATACTCCGGAGCAGGCCGACTCTGACCCGCGGCTCGCTGGCTCGACTGAAAGGACGCGCCCATGCGACTCCGCGCCTGCGCCACGCTTCTGCTCTTCCTCTCGGCGTGCGCTACGTCGGCACCGAGCCCAAGGGAGCAAGTGCCCTTGAACCCAAGGGTCGCCAACCTCCAGAGAGCAGCGACGCTGCCGTGGGCGGATGGCGGGCGCTGCGTGGTGCGGGAGGCATCCAACGAATGGGCCGTGCTTGTGGAGAGGTGCTATCAGGCGCTCGACCATCAGCGGGTCCAGTTTCGCGATGTCACGGGAAGATGCTCTGTCGCCTCCGCGGGGGCCGCGACCTTGGGTTTAGGAGTCTGCATCCTGATAGCACCCGAGATAGTCGTTGGAGCCGTGATTGTCGCTGGAACAGTCGTGGTGGCAGTCGCCATCAAAGAGGAGTTGGCTGCATATCGGAGGGCATCTCGTGAGGGTGCGCAGCCCGAGACCCAAACGCGGCCATCCCATGAGCAGGAGCGTTTGACGCACCGAAAGCCCGAGCCAGCAGGGCAGGACTGGTTCCCGCCGGCGCCGACCGATCCACTGGACCGAGAACGCCATCCGGAGTGCAGGCCCGTCCCTGTGTCGCACGCGGGCGAGGATGCTCCGCATAACGAGTGCGCCGACACGTTTCCGCCTAACCGCTATCCCGGCAATGACGTGCTCGTTGGCGGCAAGCGCTTTGATGCGCTTCAAGTCGGCGCGCGTGTGCTGTAGGAGATCAAGACCCATCAGTTTGACACGTACAGTGACTTCCTCCGGGATCGGGTCGTCGAAGATCAGTTGGAAGAACTCCAGGAGGACCGCGACATCGCAGCGGCCTGTGGATATAGCTTCGTCGTTGGGGTGAGTAGTGCCGCGCACAAAGATGCGCTGCTGCGACAGGACTCCAGCCTCAGAATCGTCGTCACGGGATGCAAACGATGACCACGCGAAAGCGCCTCGATATGACCGTCTACGCGCCTACACTCGCGGAGCACGACGGCCGCACACTCGCTGTCGTCCGTGGCATGGAACGGGCGCTGCCCGGTTTGCGCCTGGAGTGGGAAGTGAGCAAAGGAGGGCGCCCCATCGAGCTACCACAACGCGAGGCCTGGCTCGCTGAGGCGGCAACACGCGGAAAGTTCCCACTGCTATGCAACGGCGAAGAGAGCTACCCAGTAACCATTTCTGGGATGCGACGCTCCGCGAGCGCAAGCCCTGGCGGCCAGCAACAGCTCCAAGTCCATGCGAAGTTGCCACTGGATGCGGCCATCATCACGGCAGCGGCGGAGCTGCTGGAGGGCATGGCGGAAGGCGCACGCGCGTTCTGGGGGCATGCGACGCCGGACAGCGCCGCGCTGGACATTGCGTATCAGACAGCACCCACGCTGGAAGGGCCGCCGTCCCCACGCAGGGGGCTGCCCGCCCTGAAGCTCTTCGAGCACATCCGCTCGCCTGAGATTCCCTATTACCTCGGCTGGCTGAACTACTGGTCGGATGCTGCCGCGGAAGCCATCGGGTTCCCCGACCCTGCCCGCGACACGGACCTGCTCTCACGGGCGCGGCGCACGGCAACGGGTGGATGGATTGTGCCGCTCACCGAAGCGCCGCTCGAGCTCGACAACCCCGCCCACCTGGACGCGCTCTTACGGGCCTACGAGCGCTTCCCGAAGATCGGCGGTCGCTCAACGCCTTGACGCCTCAGCGCGGGCCTCAGCAGACACCTCTCCCCTCAGATGGCCAACATCTGACATTGTCAGGGCCAACACCTCGCACCTCGTTTTGAGTGGCCTCACACGCCGGCACTAGGCTCCGTGGCAAGACCGATGACCGTGAGAGAGACAACGAGGGGGGAACGAAGTCCACGAGTCAAAGACTCGCTGATTTCGACCCAGGTCAATGACTTCATCATCGAGGAGCGCATCGGCGAGGGAGGCATGGGCGTCGTCTATCGCGCCGTCCACCCCCTGATTGGCAAACAAGTCGCCATCAAGGTCCTCCGCGCCGAGCACGTCACCCAGCAACAGGTGGAACGTCTGCTCATCGAGGCACGCGCCGTCAATTCCATCCGCCACCCGGGCATCATCGACATCTTCGGGTTCGGACGCCTGCCCGACTCGCGGCCCTACATCATCATGGAGCTGCTGCGCGGCCAGTCCCTCTCCGAATCCCTCAAGCAACTCGGACGCCTGGACCCCAACACCACCGCCTGGATTCTCGACCAGATTCTCTCGGCGCTCGGAGCCGCTCACAAGGCGGGCGTGGTGCACCGGGACATGAAGCCCGGCAACGTGTTCCTCGCGGAGATGCTCGACGGCTCGCGCGCCGTCAGGCTCGTCGACTTCGGCATCGCCAAGCTGGTGCGCAGCCACGACGGCCCCACCACCGTGGACGGCACCATCCTCGGAACGCCCGAGTACATGGCCCCCGAGCAGATTCGCGGAACCACCGTCACTTCCGCGACCGACCTCTATGCCGTCGGCATCATGGCCTTCCAGATGCTGACCGGCGAACGCCCCTTCAAGGGCGAACAGCTCCAGGTCCTCTTCGCTCACGTCGAGCAACCACCCCCACTCCCCTCCTCACTCGTCCCCGGCATCGCGCCCGAGTTCGACACCCTCGTCCTTCATCTGCTCGCCAAGGACCCGGCCCTGCGCCCCGAGTCCGCCGAGGCCGTGCAACAGGCGCTGAAGCGGATTCCGCCCACCGTCGTCCCTCCGGTCGGCCCCGGAACGACCGCGACCGTTCAACCCATCGGCCGTGAAGGTGGGACGAAATCCACCTGGTCCCAGGTGAAGCTCCCCCACCCCACGACACGACGCGGACGTGTCTGGCTGGCCGCCGGCGCCGCGCTCCTCTCCAGCGTCGCGACGGCAACCTTCCTGCTCTCACCCTGGGGGCCCGGACGCACGGGGACAACACCCGTCCCGACCACCGTCACCGCGGCGGAGGCGCCCCGTCAGAATCCTCCGGAGCGCGCGCCCGCTCCTGCTCCGCCGCCGCCCACGCAAGAAGCCTCCGCGCAGCCTCTCGCGATCAACGCCCCGGCGCTCCCAACGAAAGGCGCGACTCCAAACCTCCCCGAGCCCGGCTCCGAGGGAAGCACACAGCCCTCCAACTCGGCGGCGCACGAGGCTGCATCCACGCCCGCTGTCTCCGACGCGGACGCCTCCACGGCCACCCCGGCCGTCCACAAGGCCGCGACCGACCCCAAGCAGCAGCCATCGCGACCCACGCCGAGGCACCCAGCGGCCTTCCTGCCACGCGGCGAGAAGGCGCCCCCGGACCCCAAGCTGGTCCAGCGCGTCTACAACCTCGAGGAGCGCTACTTGAAGCAGACCTCGGGCCGCGCCCCTTCGGAGGAGTTCGAGAAGGAGCTCAAGCACCTCCACACACGCGCACTCAAGGCGACGACCCGGGCCGAGAGCACACAGGTCAGCGCGTCAATCTCCACGCTGACGCAGCACCTGCGCGCGCTCCAGGCCCCCAAGGTCGCCACCGCGCCGCCGTCGTCAGCGGACACGCATCCCGAGCCCACGCCACCGCCTCCTTCCGTGGTGCCCCTGCGCGCGCCGGGCCCTCACGTGCTGGCGATGCTTTCGACTCCAGCCCTGACGCCCAGCGATGACCGGCTGGCGCGGCGCTTCGTCCAGTTCAAGGCGATGTACCTGGAGCGCGCGTCCAAGCATGAGTACCCCCGGGTCATCGAGGAGTCGCTCGTCCGCATCCATGACCTCGCGATGAAGGAGACAACCGCCACCGAGCGCATGGACATCCACCGCGCGCTCGATGCCTGGAAGGAAGTCCTGGACCACGCCACGCCGAAGTGAGCGGAGCAGCGCTCAGACGCTCATCGACTGCATCATCTCCGAGGGCTTCATCATCGGCATGTTCGAGGAGAACGCCGGCTCCATGCTGTTCGCGGACTGCGTCCGGCCCATCATCTTCTCCATGTCAGGCTGGCGCTGCCCGTCCTCGAAGGTCGACTGCGACTTCTCGTTGGCCTTGGGCTGCTCCTTGCCAAATGGCCGAGGCTGCCCCGCCCGCTCCGCCGCGTCGTTCGCCTTCTTCTTCGCCTCATCCGCGCGACGCGCGGACTCGGACGCCTTCGCGGAAGCGGACTCGAGCTTCTTCTGCGCGTTGGCCAGCTTCACCAGGGCGGTCTGCTCGTCCGCCTGCGCCTCCGCGAGCGCCTTCGCCGAGGACTCCTGCTGCTTCGGCGTCTGCCCCGGCGCATTCGCCTTCATCTCCGCTTCCACCCGCCTCTTCGAAGCCTCGTCGAGCGCCTTCTCCGCGGCCTCGGCCTGCTTGCGCGCGTTCTTCTCCGCCTCCTTCGCCGCCTTCGCCGCCCGAACCTCCGCCTCCGCCTTCTTGCGCGCATCATCCGCGCGCTGCGCGTCATCCGCCTTCGGGCCCTGCTGGCGCATCGTCGAACGGCCATCCACCTTGGTCAGCGAATTCACGGGTCACTTCCTTCCAAGTGCGATGAGGGACAGACACCCCTTCTTCGCCAGAAGCGCCCACACGGTTACATCGGGAATTACTTTTCCGGGGCCCGACACACATCCGGGCCCCCGTCCCCCACGTCACGGCAGGCTCAGCTTGAGCCCGTAGGGGATGGTCCTGTCCTTCACGCCACCAGGGTCCACCTTTACCTGGTCATCCCGAACCAGCGTGGCCGAGTCCGAGCCGTCGAACGACACCGCGTCATCCACCCCCAGCTTCACCAGCGAGTCGCGAATCTCCGCGAGCGTCTTGCCCGGCTTCGACCCGTCGTCCTGCGCGACGACATACGTGGTGCCCGTGTCCCGGTCGTAACCGACGACGACCTTTCCACTGTTCGCACCCCGCTCGTTCTGGTCCTTGAAGCCCTCGTTGTTCCGCTGCGTCAGGTCGGACGCATACGCCCCCGGGTCTCCCGTGCGCGGCGCCGACGAGGACGTCCCGGCCTTGTACTGATTCCCGTCGCCATACGGCGTGTTGTTGATGATGAGCGGCACCGCCCCACCAAACGCCACCTTCGAATCCGCCGGCGGATCTCCCTGCCCGAACTTCAGGCCACTCGACGTCCACGCCGCATAGAACCGGTCCGGTGACGACTCACCCCCCAGCACCTTCCCGTTCTCAATCACCTTCCCCACCGGACTGCTCCCGGAGAAAGGGACGTCATAGAAGCTGGTGTTGATGATGGTGTCGCTGCCTGGCTGGCGCCCCTCCTCCTGCGCCAGCTTGGAGAAGGGCTTCGCCGCCTCCGGCCTCGCCCAGCTCCCCAACACGTTGTCGACGATGCTGCCCCCATGCTCGACAACGGATGGCGTGGCGTTCTTCATCGCCACCACGTGGAGGCCATCGGCCTCGAACTCCACCGGCTGTCTTGGATTCGCGTTGATGCGCTCCGTCACCGCCGCGGACAGCCGCTTCCCGTCCGCCTCCGTCGTCGGAAGCTTCAGCTCCTGCGTCCGCGCCGAGTTCTGGGCCTCGCGCAGCAACACGTCCGACGTGGCCGCCGAGCGGCGCAACGTGATGTCCCCGTTGCCCGGCAACGCGTAGCCGTCCGTCTTCTCGCCGGGTAGCTCCGGATAGGACGCGTCGTCCACCACGTTCACCTGGACACCGCGCGCATCCAGGTCCGCGAGCGCCTTCTGGCCCTCCGGCGTGGCGCTCAACTCCTGCCGCAGTCGGTCAACAGACGACTTGTTCGCCTCGTCCTTCAACCGCTGCGTCGTCGCGGTGTGTTCGGCGCGAAGCTCCTGGCGCAGGCCCCCTGGAACGTCCCTCAAGTCCAGGCCCTTCTTCACGTGCGCGTCGTAGCGGTCCCACGCCTCCTTCTCCGGCGTGCTCACGTCCGCGACCATCATCGACTGGAGTTCGGGAGACAGCTTCGCCTTGTCCAACTCCGTGGCGCGCTCGGGTGAGCCGGGCGGCGTGTCGAAGATGCGCTTCGCATCCGTCGCCGACACCGTCCCCGCCTCCGTGTATTGCGGCTGCGCCTTCTTGTACGCGTCCAACGACTCGTACGACTGGTTCGTCGTCGGGTCCAACACCTGCTCGCCCTGGCGCACCACCACGTGCCCCGTCTGGCCCTCCGTCCCCGGCCGCTGGTCCTTCAGGAAGACCATCTCCGAGCGCGCGAGCAACTCCGGCGACGCCTTGTCCACCCAGTCCGCCGCCGTATCCAGGCAGTTGACCTTGCCGTCCTTCGCGTCCTCCGTGAGCAGCGACGACGCCTCCGAGCTCCCCGGGGGCGCAGGCACATGGCCCAGCAGCTTGTCGCGCAGCACGTTGCGCGAGGCGTCCTCGAAGCTCGACACACTGCTCCGCACCGGATTGGACGTGGCGCCCGAGAGGCGCTGCGCGTCATACGGAGGCGGCAGGCCCTGGACACCCGCCTGCGTGTTCGCCTCACGCATCGCGCCCTGCGCACGCTGGGCGGAGCGCGCGGCATGCTCCTCCGCGGCCCGCTGCGACTCCTCGGCCCGAGCCGTCCGCTGCGCGGCGAGCTTCTCCGCCCGCTGCGCCTCCACGGCCTCCTTCCTGGAGTCCTTCGCCTCTGTCGGAGTCTGCCCCGGCGCCTCGGCCTGGGACTTCGCCTTCGCCGCCTCCGCGCGCGCCTTCTCCTGCGCGCGACGAGCGGCCTCCGCGGCACGACGCGACTCCTCGGCGGCACGACGCGCGGCCTCCGCCGCCTTCCTCGCCGCCTCCGCGCGACGCCGAGCCTCTTCCGCACGCCGGGCCGCATCCGCCTCGGCGGTCCCCGTCGACGACGTCGTCGGTGAGCCACCTCGAATCGCTGCCGTGCCCCCCATGCGTCACTTCCTTCCGGAAAGTC
Source organism: Myxococcus sp. CA056 (assembly GCF_013336715.1). NCBI lineage: Bacteria > Pseudomonadati > Myxococcota > Myxococcia > Myxococcales > Myxococcaceae > Myxococcus > Myxococcus sp. CA056. The sequence goes on along the minus strand of NZ_JABUMT010000001.1, from coordinate 1,827,459 downwards.
GAAGCCCGTCTCCTCATTTTCGATTCGGTGATTTCGGGGTTTCCCAGCGCACGCTGAACCCAGCGCGTCTGTTCCCCGCTCGACACCTCCAGGGGTTGCCGCAGGACATTGGTGGGTGTCCGCTCGGGGGTTTCCACGGGGTCGTGACACGCCTCATGAGCAGACGAGCGCAAGCGACCCGGGGGAACCGCGTAGGGTTCGTGTGACGCGGCATTTCACGCGAGTCCCTCCAGGAACCCCTTCCATGAACCCAAGACCTTCGTCCCGCCTCCTCACCGTGGCCCTCTCGGGCCTCACGGCCCTGGGCCTCCTCACCGCCGCGGACACCCGCAAGCCCGCGACGCAGTGGCTGGCCCGGCCCACCGAGGCCGCCCGCATCGCTCGCGTGGAGCAGGGCCTGCCCGCGGTAACCCTCCCTGGCGAGGCGCCACGTCAGCTCTCGCTGCCTCAGTGGATGGAGCTGTATGGCATCCCTGGCGTGAGCATCGCCGTGTTCGACCAGGGCTCGCTCATCTGGGCCAAGGGCTATGGCGTGAAGCAGGTGGGCGGCACCGACGCCGTCACCGTCGACACGCTCTTCCAGGCCGCGTCCATCAGCAAGCCCGTGGCGGCGCTCGCCGCGATGCACCACGCGGAGAAGCGCAAGTGGTCGCTCGACGCGGACATCAACGACACGCTCGTCTCCTGGAAGCTGCCCGACAACGAGTTCACCAAGGAGCAGAAGGTGACGCTGCGCCGGCTGCTCTCGCACAGCGCGGGGACGACGGTGAGCGGCTTCCCCGGCTACTCGGTCACCGGGCCCGTGCCCACGACCCAGCAGGTGCTCGATGGCGAGAAGCCCGCGAACACGTCCGCCGTGCGCGTGGACACCGTGCCCGGCACGCTGACGCGCTACAGCGGCGGAGGCACCACCATCGTCCAGCAGATGCTGGTGGATCAGCTCAAGAAGCCCTTCCCCCAAATCATGAAGGAGACCGTGCTCGCGCCGCTCGGCATGAAGCACAGCACCTACGAGCAGCCGCTGCCCAAGCACCTGGCGCCCATGGCGGCCAGCGGCACGTACTCCGGGGGCAAGAGCGTCGAGGGCCGCTGGCATGTCTACCCGGAGATGGCCCCCGCCGGACTGTGGACGACGCCGTCGGACCTCGCCCGCGTCGCGCTGGAGATGTCCAAGGCGACGAAGGGGCAGTCCCGCCGCGTGGTGTCCCAGGCGATGGCGAAGCAGATGCTCACCCGCCAGTCGGAGAGGTTCGGCATCGGCTTCGAGCGTCCCGCGGACCAGGACTGGTTCGGCCATGGTGGCTCGAACGAGGGTTTCCGCTGCTTCCTCATGGCCTTCGAGTCGGGCAGCGGCGTGGCCATCATGACCAACTCAGATGCGGGCTCGCGCCTCTTCGAGCCCATCATCGCGAGCGTCATGGCCGAGTACGGCTGGAAGGGCTACACGCTCGCTCCCGACAATGCCTTCACCACGGTGGACCTGCTGACGCGATTGAAGGGCGCCGAGGCCGCCATCACCTGGTTCAAGGGCCGCAAGAGCGCCACCCCACCCGAGGACAAGCAGCTGTCCCCCGCCGTCCTCAACGACATCGCCTACTCGCTCCTGCGCTCGGGCAAGGTCCCCGACGCCGTGAAGATGTTCGAGGCCAACGTCGAGCTCTACCCGCAGGACTCCAACGCCCACGACAGCCTGGGTGAGGGCTACGCCGAGGCCGGGCGGAAGGACGAGGCCATCTTCCGCTACAAGAAGTCGCTGGAGCTGGACCCCAAGAACACCAACGCCGTGATGATGCTGGAGAAGCTCGGCGCGGCCTCGAAGTAGCGAGTCTCCCCTGGGGAGGATTGTTTCCCGCGTGGAAACAGTCCTCTGCCTGGCGCCCCATTTTTCGCGGACGCGCAGGTCTCTACTGTTCCTCTTGTCAGCAACGCACACCGCGGCAGACGCGGTGAACCCAAGAGGGAGTACGCCATGAGCGCCACCGTCCAGAAGACCCAGACCCAGCCCGACACCATCGTCCTCGTCCACGGCATGTGGATGACGCCCCGCAGCTGGCAGGGGTGGATTGACCGCTTCACGAAGGCCGGCTACCGCGTCATCGCCCCGTCGTGGCCCGGCCTGGAGGTCGGCGTGGAAGCGCTCCAGAAGGACCCGACGCCGCTGGAGAACCTGCGCGTGAAGCAGATTGTCGACCACTACGAGCGCATCATCCGCGCGCTGCCCACCCCGCCCATCCTCATGGGCCACTCCTACGGCGGCGCCTTCGTGCAGATGCTGCTGGACAGGGGCGTGGGCGCCGCGGGCGTCGCCATCCACTCCGCGCCGGTGAAGGGCGTTTACACGCTGCCGTTCACCACCATCAAGTCGACCGCGTCCACGCTGCTCAACCCCGCCAATGTGAACCGCCCCGCGCCGATGACGCCCGAGCAGTTCCACTACGCCTTCACCAACACGCTGACGCAGGAGGAGTCGGACGAGGTGTACCGCACGCAGTACGTGCCGGGCTCGGGCCGCGCGCTGTTCCAGGGCGCCCTCGCCAACCTGACGCCGCGCTCCGAAGTCACCGTGAATCTGAAGAACGACGAGCGCGCGCCGCTGCTGTTCCTCTCGGGTGACTCGGACATCATCCTCCCGGCGAAAATCCAGCGGGAGAACGTGAAGCGCTACGCGAAGTCGAAGGCGGTGACGGAGTACGTGGAGCTCAAGGGCCGCTCGCACTACACCGTGGCGCAGCCGGGCTGGGAGGCCGTCGCGGACCTCGCCCTCAACTGGGCCACCGAGCACGCCACCGTCCGGAGCTGAGTCGTTGTTTCGATATCGCGGAACTGGGGAGGCTCAGGACGACGCGAAGAGCGTGTCCCAGTCCGGGCCACCCAGTCGGGACACGAGCGCCTCCATGTTCGCGCGAGTCGTCTCGGCCAGCACGTAGTCGAACCTGAAGCCACAGGCTCCGAAGTCACAGGGCTCCAGGTCCTGGATTCGAGTCGAGCATCCTCGAGACCCGGTGCAGGTCGACTGGCGCGCGGGACAGAGCGCTCGCTTCGACAGCACCGCCATCCGGAGGAAGGTCTTGAAGTCCTCGGGTGAGCGGAACACCTGACGGGCCTCGACGCCCGACCCTCCGACTCCGGGTGGATGGAAGCCCGCGCCACTCGTCGTGCCGAGCGTGACGAGCACGGACTCCGCCGTCAGCCGCAGTGTCCTTGGCGGAGACGACGGGGGTGTCTTGAAGACACACCGCAGGCCCGACTTCATCGGAGCCGTCTCGTCCTCCACGACCTCCAGATGAGCCAGCGCGTTGCCTTGTGCCGTGAAGTCCTGCGTCTCCGTCCCGTTTGCATCTTCCAAGCGCAGACACCGCTCCTGTGCTTCGAGCCTCGCCTTGAACGCCTCGAAGACTGACACCGCCTGTCGCTTCCGGTGCTCGGCCACCCGCGCAACGTCGGTCCGTGACTGGGGCTCCGTCACCGACGCGTCCGCATCGTTCAGCGCGGGCCCCGCCTGAGACGTCCTCGTCGTGGTGTCCTTCTCGAGGAAGCCCACTCGAATCACCTCGTCTGTTTCCTGGTCGTGTGCCGCCTGCGCGGACTTCAACAACTCAGCGATGAGGTGACGCCTTCTCACGGGTATCGCGTCCTCGGAGAGCCGCAGCACGGGCGACGCCGCCGCGTCTTCCTGGCGCGGTGCGACCCGGTTGGACTGGCTCTTCTTCTCGGGAGGCGCATCGTCAGAGCGTCTCGGTGCGGGAGAGGACTCCGCTCCCTCCTCGTGCGGTGCGATTCGGAAGTGCGCGTTGTAGAGCCCCGGCGCTATCGCGCTCAGGTGAAGGGACTTCGTTCCCCGCGCGGCCTCCTCCGGTGAGTGGCCCGTCTCCGTGGTGAGGGGGAACATCGCCACGCGCCAGTGCTTGCACTTCGGACAGGACACATCCACGCCCGGAAATGGCCAGTCCCTTGGTGGCGCATGCACGCGGTCCTCCAGCACCGCGTCCACATACGCCTGCGCGTCCTCCAGGTTCGCCTCGCGCAAGCCCTCCGCATCGAGCAGGGGCCGCTCCGCATCCACGAGCAGCGCCGGGTCATAGAGCACGAGCAGCAGGTCCTCGAACCCCGGGGCCACGCCGCGCTCCCGACGCAGTCCCACGAGCTGAAGCGCCAGGGGCGTCGTCCGCGAGAACTCCAGCGCCTCGTCACCCTTCAAGTGGAACCGTCGGTTCCCCGGGTCCGCCTTCCCCTGCCTGCGCAGGCTCGCACTCACGTACTGCCGCAGCAGTCCCACCGCGCAGTCCGTACACTGCGCTTCTCTCAGCGTCGCGTGGTGCGCCTCTCGCTCCGGCGCCGTCGCCACCGCGACCTTCTTCGGAGATTCCGCTTCCGCCCCGCCCCGCCTCTTCGCCGCCTTCGCCGTCATGCCTCAGCTCCCGTGCAACGCTTCGAGCCTTGTCGACGTCTCCGCGTCCAACCGCCCCGTGACGGCCAGGCCATTGCGGTGCTGGAAGGCTCGAAGCGCGCTGCGCAGCTCCAGCGTCATCCGCCCCGTCGGCGCCAGCGCGTACCCCAGGTTGATGAGCCGGGCCTCCGCCCCCGCGACACCGTCATCCGGCACGTCGTGCATGGGACGCAGCGTGCCCAGCTCCAGCTCCCACCACTGGTCCTCACACTCCAGCTCGGCACGACTCGCGCTGAGCGGAACACGCTGCACCAGGAGGCCGTTTCCGTCCGTCTCCCCCTCCACCACCCGGGGACCGAACAACAACAGATAGGGCCTGCTCGCGAGCGGTGCGCCCACGTCGTCTCGCAACTCGAGCCGCAGATAACGGGCACTCGCATTGACAGTGAGAGAGCGCGGCAACCCTTCACAGAGCGGCATCAACGAGGGGCGCGGCTCCGGGATGAACACCGTGTCCCCGGGATAGAGCACACTCGGATTGGGCCGCTTGCGACGCAGCTCCGCATTGGCCGGATGCTCGTAGACCTGCCGGTAGTCCAGGATTCCGTAGCGCCGTGCGACCAGCAACATGCACTCGCCACGTCGAATGACATGGGTGGTGGACATGGTCTTCCCCCTCGTCGATGAAAGAGCCCCAACTCCCTCACCGTCCAGGAACGCTAGTCGAGGCTCCGCATTTCGCGGCATGCACCTCAGGGCATAGCGGCTTCCCCTTCCTTCCACTCGGCCGTCACCGGTTCGCCGCGCCGCGCCAGAGTGTCCGTCGCGCGCTACTTCTTCGCGTCGCTCAGCCTCGCCGCCTGTGTCAGCAGATAGTTCCGCTCCGGCAGACTCGTGGTGCGCGCCGCGGCCTTCCGGTAGTGCTCCACCGCCGCCTCGTGCTTCCCCGCTCGCTCCAACAGGTGCGCGCGGACCGCATCGAGCCGATGGCTCCCCTCCAGCCGCCCCTCCTCATCCAGCCCCTTCACCAGCACCAACCCCGCCTCCGGCCCCAGCACCATCGCCGTCGCGATGGCGTGGTTGAGCGCCACCACCGGGTTGTCGGACAGGCGCATCAACACGCCGTAGAGCGCCAGCACTTGCGGCCAGTCCGTGTCCTCCGCGCGCGCCGCCTCGTCATGCACGGCCGCGATGGCCGCCTGCACCTGGTACATCCCCAGCGAGCCCTTCGACAGCGTCGCGGAGATGAGCGCGATTCCCTCGGTAATCATCCTCGCGTCCCACAGGGTCCGGTCCTGCACGTCGAGCGGAATCAGCTCCCCCGCCGCCCCCGTCCTCGCCTTCCGGCGCGCGTCCGTGAGCAGCATCAACGCGAGGAGCCCCGCCACCTCGCCGTCCTCGGGCAGCAGCGTGTGCAACAACCGCGTCAGGCGAATCGCCTCGCCCGACAGGTCCGTGCGGTGCAGCTCCGGACCGGACGTCGCCGTGTAGCCCTCGTTGAAGATGAGGTAGAGCACGTGCAGCACCGTGCCCAATCGCTGCGCGGTCTCCTCCGGCGTGGGCTTCTGGAACGGCACCCCTGAGCTCTTGATGGTCTGCTTGGCGCGGCTGATTCGCTGCGCCATCGTCGATTCGGGGACGAGGAACGCCTTGGCGATTTCGGCCGTCGTCAAGCCGCCCACCGCGCGCAACGTCAGCGCAATCGCGGACGTCGTCGACAGCGCCGGGTGACAGCACATGAACAGCAACACGAGCGCATCGTCCCGCCCCAGCGCCTCGTCGCTGTCCAGCGAGAGCACGAGCTGCAGCTCCGGCGGCACCAGGCTGACGACCAGCTCCTCGCGGTGGCGACGTGCCGCCTCCGCGCGCACATGGTCTGTGATGCGCCGCGAGGCGACCTGAATCAGCCACGCGCGCGGGTCGTCCGGCACGCCCTCGCGAGGCCACTGCAGGGCCGCCGCGAGCAGCGCTTCCTGGACCGCGTCCTCCGAGGCTCCGAAGTCTCGAAACCGCCGGATGACCGCGCCCAGCACCCGCGGCGCATGCTCGCGCAACAGGTGCTCGATTTGGACGTGCTCCGCGACCCCCATCACGCGATGTCGGGAGGGGGACCGCTCATCACCTGCCGCACTTCAATCGACAGGTTGAGCGGCTTGCCACCAGGTCCGGGCGCGGCGGAGGCCTCGGCGGCGATGGCATAGGCGCGCTCGGGGTTCTCCACCTCGACAATCCAGTAGCCCGCGAGGAACTCCTTCGACTCCGGGAACACGCCATCGGTGATGGGCTTGCCGTCCGCCCCGGCCCGCACGCTCTTCGCCTGGTCGGGTCCAGCGAGGCCCTCGGCGCCTAGAAGCTCGCCCGAGGCGCCGAGCTTCTTCGCGAAGCCCTTCATGAACGCGATGTGCGCCTGGAGGTCCTTCTGCGGCCAGCTGGCGACCTGGTACGCCCCACCGGCCGGGGTGTTCATCATGAGCATGTACTTCATGGGTGGCTCCCTCTTTCTCTTGGCACCGCGCCCCTCCATTGGGGCGCGTTCATCGAGATGTCGGAGCCAGGAGCGAGGTCTCGACATCGTCGATGACGATATTCGACCGACCTCCCGGGTCGGCGAACAACCGCGCGCGATTCCACGGGAAATGCGCGGCGCGTCGAAGGCCCACGCGCCGCGCGAGGCCGTGGGGATTCAGAGCACCTTGCCGGGGTTGAGGATGCCCAGTGGATCCATCGCCCCCTTGATGCGGCGGTGCAGCCGCAGCCCCTCCTCCCCCAACTGCCGGCCCAGGAAGGGCTGCTTCAGCGCGCCCACTCCGTGCTCGCCGGTGATGGTGCCGCCCAAATCGAGCGCCGCGCCGAGGATGTCGTCGAACGCCCCGCGCGCCCGCTCCAGCGCCGCCGCGTCCTGGCGGTCGAAGACCACGGTGGGGTGCATGTTCCCATCACCCGCGTGACCGAAGGTGCCGACGAGGACACCCCGGTCGGCGGCGATGCGCTCGACGGCGGCGAACAGCTCCGGGATTCGCGACAGCGGCACGCCCACGTCATCCAGCAACGTGGCGCCCTGCCGCTCCAACGCCGGGTAGGCGAGGCGGCGCGCGGTGAGGAGCAGCTCGCCCTCGGCTTCATCCGAGGTGTGCATGACGAAGGTCGCCCCGGTGGCCTCGCAGCAGCTCGCCATGGCCTCGATTTCCGCCACGCCCTGCTCGCCGCCCGCGTCCGAGCGCGCCAGGAGGAACGCCGCCGCGTCCACGTCCAGGCCCAGGGGTTTGTAGGCCTCCACGGCGCGGCACGTGGCCTGGTCCATCAGCTCCAGCATCGACGGACGCGTGCGCGCCATGATGTCCGTGACGGCCGCGCCCGCGCTCGCGAGCGTGGGGAAGGTGGCCACCAGCGTCGTCGCCTTGGGCGGCTTGGGGCGCAGCTTGAGCGTCGCCTCGGTGATGACGCCCAGCGTGCCTTCCGAGCCGACGAACAGGCGCGTCAGGTCATAGCCCGCGACGTTCTTCACCGTGCGCCCGCCCGTGCGCACCACGGAGCCATCCGCGAGGACGACCTCGAGTCCGAGCACCGCGTCCCCCGTCACGCCGTACTTCACGCAGCACAGTCCACCCGCGTTGGTGGCGAGGTTGCCGCCCAGGCTGGAGAACTCCCAGCTCGCCGGGTCCGGCGAGTACCAGAGCCCGTGCGCGGCGGCGGCGGCCTTCACCTCCGCGTTCAGCACGCCGGGCTGCACGACGGTGAGCATCCCCTTCGCGTCGACCTCCAGCACGCGGTTCATCCGCATCAACGACAGGACGATGCACCCGTCGAGCGCGTTCGCTCCGCCAGACAGCCCCGAGCCCGCGCCCCGAGGCACCACGGGGACTCGACGTGCCGAGGCGATGCGCAGCACCGCGCGCACGTCCTCCGTGCACGTCGCGCGCACGAGGACCTGGGGCATGCCCGCGGGGGCCCACTCGGCCTGGTCCCTCCGGTGCGCGTCGAGTACGTCCGCGTCCGTGACGAGCGCCTCGGCGGGGAGCACCGCCGCCAGCTCTCGCAGCAAGGCTCCGTTCCCATCGGTCGTCATGGAGCAACCTCCTGCCGCGGCGACGTGAGCGCGCGTCCTCGCGAGGCAATCCCGGCACTCATGAGGCTGCCCTCACGGCGATGAGTTGACTGACGCAGCGAGGTTGCCTTCCCACCGGTCGTCATGGGGCATCCTCCTGGCGCGGCGTGGGCGTGAAGTCACACGCGCCCTGGCCGCTCATCGCGCGGCCTCCGCCGGCACCGAGACGGACGCGCGGTAGAACCCCACGATGTGCTCGCGCAGCAGCGCCGCCGCGCCCGCCGCGTCACCTCGCTCCACCGCGTCGAGCATCGTCGCGTGCTCATCCGCGAGCCGCTGGAGCACTCCCGGTCCCTCCGTCCCCAACGCGTCGAGCAGGTGCCTCGCCATCGCGTCGCGCAGCGCGAGCATCACCAGGTGCATGGCCCGATTGCCCGACGCCGCCACCAACTCCACGTGGAAGCGCACGTCGGCCTCATGGAAGGACTCCGCGGTGACACCCGGCCGCCGCATCTCCTCCAGCGCCGCTCTCGCGGCCTCCAGGTGCGTCCGGTCCGCCCGCCGCGCCGCCCGCTCCAGCGCCGCCGCCTCCAATACACACCGCAGGTCGACCAGATCCTCCAGTGACGCCAGCCGCAGCCGCACCACGTGCGTCAGCGCCTCGCTCAGCAGGCCGCTCGCCGCCCGAGCCACCAGCGACTTCCCCCGCCCCACCACCAACCCCTGCGCCTGGAGCGCCCGGAGCGCCTCGCGCACCGAGGCCCGGCTCACCCCGAACTGCTCCGCCAGCTCCCGCTCCGGGGGCAGCGCATCCCCAGGCGGCATCCCTCCACTGAGGATGGCCTCCCGAATCCGCTCCGCCACCTGGAGATACAAGGGGTTACGAACCACCGCCTGGAACGTCCGTCCGGAAACCATGACGGACAGACTACCTGATTGACTGATGGTCAGACCAGCGGAGACGATGGAGCGGTCGTTCGTTGAGACCCCAATGGAGGTGACACCCATGGCCAAGGTCCTGATGCTCGCAGGCGACGCGGCGGAGTCCCTGGAGGTGATGTACCCGTACCAGCGACTGCTGGAGGAGGGTTACGAGGTCCACCTCGCGGCCCCGTCGAAGAAGAAGCTCCAGTTCGTGGTGCACGACTTCGTGGACGGCTTCGACACGTACACGGAGAAGCCCGGCTACACGTGGCAGGCGGACCTGGCCTTCTCCGAGGTGAAGCCGGCCGACTATGTCGCGCTCGTCATCCCCGGCGGCCGAGCCCCCGAGTACATCCGCAACGACGCCGATTGTCAGCGCATCGTCCGGCACTTCTTCGACAAGAACCAACCCGTGGCCCACATCTGCCACGGCCCGCTGCTGCTCACCGCGGCCGGCGTCCTCAAGGGCCGCAAGAGCGCCGCGTACCCCGCACTGAAGCTCGACGTGCGGGACGCCGGCGCGGAGTTCATCGACTCCGCCGCCGTCGTCGACGGGAACATGGTCTCCGCCCGCGCCTGGCCGGACCACCCGGCCTGGATGCGCGAGTTCATGAAGATTCTGCGCGCCAAGGCGCCCGCGGCCTGATCCGCCGTCCACGCGTGGCCCCTGAAGCGAAGCCGCCTGGCGGGTAGCGCGTGAAGGCCTCCACAGTGGGGGCCTTCTTTGTTTGAGGAGGGCGGGTGAACCGGACACGGCCGCTCTCTCATCAAGCATCCGTCGTAATTATTTCTTGTCTGAACCGGCTTTTTCTAACGATTTCGACAGAAAATAACGCAGTCATGGGCTAAAGCCCTCGGAACTATCGAGCTCCGCAGTGCGCCTGTCCTGCAATCAAGTGCAGGCAACAGGCCCTCAAACCGAGGAGAGAGGGACAGGAGGGGTCCGCGATGTTGCCGGGAAAAGGCAGCCCCATCGGGTACGCGAAGGTCATCGCGGATCATGATCTCGAGGTGCTACCGCCCCATCAGCTTTCATCCTGCGCGGCGGTCGCGGGCAAGCAAATGCAGAGCAGCGATGGGCGCGAGTTCGTCACCTACCCGAACCCGTACAATCCAGGGCCCGCGATTTGCGACCAACTGGAGTTCGCGCTCAAACACGAAGGCATCTCCCTGGAGATTCTCGCCGCGTTGTTCCGAGCGGTGAAGCAGGGGCCTTTCGAGGACGAGCTGACCTACCACATCCAGGCACGCCCCACGGGGCAGAACACCCGGCGACTGTGGTTCCTCTATGAGTTCCTCACGGAGCGGCGTCTTCCCCTGGAGGATGTGAGCCAGGGCAACTACGTCGAACTGCTCGACCCCAAGCGCTACTACACCGCCCGGCCCATCAACAGCCGGCGACATCGCGTGCGCGACAACCTGCTGGGCGACGTGAACTTCTGTCCCTTGGTGCGGCGAACCTCCGTCCTCCAAGAGTTCGAGGCGAAACAGCTCGCGAGCGAGGCCGTGCGCATCGTGGAGTCCTACGACGAGGACGCGCTCCATCGTGCTGTCGACTACCTCTACACCAAGGAGACCCGCTCCTCTTTCGACATCGAGCGGGAGGAACCCAGCCAGAAGCGCGCCGCGCGGTTTGTCTCCCTCTTGCGTGAGATTCCCTCCTGGGACTCCCTGAGCAAGGCCGCGCTGGTCCAGATGCAGAACGTGATTGTGGAGGACCGCTTCGGGGAGCGGAGTTACCGCGCGGAGCAGAACTATGTGGGTGAGTCCGTCGGCGTGGGACTGCGTCAACACGTCCACTTCGTTCCGCCACAGCCCAAGATGGTCCCCCGACTGATGCGAGGACTGCTCTCCTCATTGGAGCGGATGACGGATTCCGCAGTGGACCCCATCGTTCATGCGGCCGCCATCTCCTTTGGCTTCGTCTTCATCCACCCCTTCGAGGATGGCAACGGACGACTCCATAGACTGCTCATCCACTACATCCTCTCCCGGGCGGAGTTCACTCCCAAGGGGCTCATCTTCCCCATCTCCGCGATCATGTTGCAGAGGCGAGGGCAGTACGACGCCTGCCTTGAGTCCTTCTCCAAACCCCTCATGAAGCTCGTCGACTACACCGTGGACGAGATGGGGCGCCTCTCCGTGAAAGGAAAGACAAGCGGCTTCTACCGCTACGTCGACTTCACGCGCATGGCGGAGGACCTCTACCGGTGGACTGAAGAAACCATCCGCACGGAGTTCCGCGACGAACTGGACTTCATCGTCCGCTACCGTGAAGCCCGCGAAAAGCTCGATGGCATCGTCGAACTGCCGGACACGGCGCGCAATCGCTTCGTCCAGTTCTGCCTCCAGAATGGAGGCCACTTGTCCAAAGGCAAGCGGACCAAATACTTCAGTGCCTTGAGTGACGACGAAGTACGGGCACTGGAGAAGGTCGTTCAGAAACACCTCATGCCTCGCACGAGGACCCGCCCGGGTTGAGCACCTGGTGAAGGTTCGCGTGCACCCCAGAGGGCATCGAGTCACTCCACCCGAACGGCTAGCGCGACTGTCCGTCGTGCTTCTGGCGATGGATGCGGCGGTTGAGCTGGTTCTGCTCGCGCTGGATGCTCGCGCGCTCCCGGACATCGAGTCGGCCGTCATCCGCTCGCGCCGCACGGATGTCCCGCCGGAGCTCGCGGTGCTGGGACTGGAGCCGCACCGCCTCGCGGCCCGTGAGTTCTCCACTCTTCACGCCCTGGACGATGCGCGCCTGCTGGCGCACCTGCCGACGGTCCGCCTTCGCCGCGCTCGCGGGCAGCGCCAACAACAACCCCAGCACCAGCGTCCCCACGGTCCACACGTTCCGCTTCATGGCTCATCTCCAGCGTCAGGCCGGTCAGGCCGGCTCATCGGGTCTGGAGGTACGAACCCGGGTCCCCGCGAAAAGTCGCGGGGCACCTCGGCACGGCCTTGCTCTCACGAGTGCTACCCTCGCCCGCCCCAGCCATGGCCGAGGACTCACCCAGCCCGCCCGCGCGGCGAGATTCGTCATCCGACGACGACCTCCACATCTCCCTCCCCCGACTCCTCGTCATCCGCGTCTGGAGCCTGGGCCTGGAAGGGGTGAACCGGCTGGGGGATTTTCTCGTGCTCGCGTGGCGCCCCCGGCTCCTGCTCGCCTGGCTGCGACTGTGGCTGCGCGAGGTGCTCGTCTCGCCCTACCGCCCGCGTCGCTCCTTCGAGTTGATCCGCGTCCTGCGCGCGAGCCACCAGGACTTCCACGAGCTGATGTACGGCGAGACGCCCGTGCACACCGCGCTGTCGCTCTTCCGGAAAGCCGGGCTGACGAAGGGCTCCCGGCTGGTGGACCTGGGCGCGGGACGCGGGCGGGCCCTGCTCGCCGCGCGCTGGCTGGGCGCGGAGGCCCTGGGCCTCGAACTGCTCGAACAACACGTCGCGCTCGCCTCGGGGCCCCTGGCCAGGACGGGCGCGGTGCTGCGGCAGGCGGACGCCACCCAGGCGGACCTTTCGCTCGGCGACGCCACCCACGTCTTCATCAACTGGACGGCCTTCTCTCCAGACACCCGGGCCCGGCTCGTCACCCGCCTGCTCGCCTGCCGCCCCGGCACCCGCGTCCTCACCGTCACCCGCCCCGTGGAGGCCAAGGGCTTCACCGTCCTCTCCCGCCACCGCGCCCTCTTCACCTGGGGCCTCGAGTCCGTGTGGATTCACGAAGTCCAAGGAGCTGGCACTGCGGGGCCCGGCGCCGCGCTTTGAGATGCAAACACTCCCTCCCCAGCGTGAGCGCATCCGACGCAACGGTGGCTTCCGCTCGTGACGGCTCCATGCCTAGGCTCGCCGGCTCGATGCCGGTGGGACGGGTGGGCTCCTCCGGCCCCTTCCCCTCACCGAATGAATCAAGTCCCCAGGCCCTCGGGCCCGGGGCACAGAGGAGCAGACTCACATGAAGGCATGGATGGCCGTGGCGATGCTGGCGGTGGTTCCCCTCGTCGGATGCGGTGGTTCGCGCGAGCTGAACCGCGCGAAAGTCGAAGTGAACGTGCTGCGCAAGGACAAGGAGACGCTGAGCGCGGAGAACGAGGCGCTCAAGACGAAGGTCGGCGAGTTGGAGGGTGAGCTGGCCAACGTGTCGAAGGAGCGCGACGAGCTGAAGGTCGCCGCCGAGCAGGCCGCGGCCGCCGCCCCCGCCGCCGTCCCCGCGTCCGGCAAGAAGCGCAAGAAGTAGCCCTGAAGGTGATGCCGATGACCGGGACGCGCACCACGGCGGTCCATGTGCACGAAGGCTGTGACGTGTACGTGGGCCGGGCCTTCCGCGCGTGGGCGAAGCCGAGCCCCACCAACCCCGTGCCCGGTCGTTTCGGCAACCCGTTCAAACCCGGAGGCGTCGGCACTCCGGGCGCCATGCTGAAGAAGTACTTCGTCCCCTGGCTCGGCGCGCTGCCGGAGACCGAGCAGCAGCAGGTCCGCGAAGAGGCCCTGCGTCGCATGGGCCCGGACGTAGACGCCTTCGAGTCCTTCCGCTGGTACCTGGACTTGCGCACCCGTCACGACGCCGCCTGGCGCGAGGACGTGCTCGCGCTGCGGGGCCAGCGGCTGGGTTGCTGGTGCAAGCCCGGCCCCTGTCACGCCGACGTGCTGGTGTCCTGGCTGGACTCGCGGCGCTGACCGCCGGCGGCACTCAGAACAAAGAGCGCAGCCACGCGCGCCAGCCCACCACCGCGCGCACCCGGGCCACCGCGTCGCGATGCGCCCTGCGCGCCAACGGATGCGAGTGGAAGCCCTCCATGCCCTGCTCCGCCGTGGCCAACGCAGCGCGCGCCGCGCGGGCCCCCGACTTCCGCGCGGCTTGCACCGTCCTGGCCAGCCCGAGGGCGAGCTTGAGCAGGCCATCCGTGGGCACGTGCGTCACGTCCAGCAGCGCCGCGTCCAACAAGGCTTCGGGGTCATCCCGCAGCGACGTGAAGAAGGCATGCCACACCTTCATGTGCCCGCTCGTGGGCTCCTCCGGCAGCGCCAATCCCAAAGCCAGTGCCGCCTCGGCGTCCTCGCGGCGTCCGTGCTCGTAGCAGGCCACCAGCACGTTCATCATCATCCAGGGACGCAGCTCGTCGGCGGGCTGCTCGCGCCAGTCGCGCAGCCAACGCCATGCCCACGCCCGGCGCTGCTGCTTCATCAGCGCATAACCCACGGCGCCCCAGGTTCGCGAATGCGAGCGCAGCGGGGTCGCGTACAGGAAGACGAACAGCGCCAGCAGGACGGTGCGCCCCAGCTCACCCAGTCGCTCCACGTACACCGCCAGGGCCTCGACGCCCACGGCGCTCTCCGAGGCCAGCGTGTGCAGTCTTCCCCACGCCCTCCAGGTCCACGTCCGCTCCGCGTGCTGGAGACTCCAGGCTCGCGCGAGCACCTCCGAGGTCTCGCCTCCACGCGCCGCCATCGCCGCGTCCACCGCGCGCTCCATCACCGAGCCCCAGCCTCGTGAGCGCATGGCCTCCGTGCAGCGCTCCATCGCCCAGGTGCTGTCCCCCACCACCGCCAACGTCTGCTCCACGTGGCGCGCGGCCGCCTTCGCGTCGCCCCGGGCACAGGCCAGCCGCACCTCACGCGCGGCCACCAACACTTCCGGGGCATGTCCCCGCGCCGCCTCCAGCGCCCGCGCCGCCTCGTCCAGCTGGCCCTGCTCCAGTCGCGCGTCGAAGAGGTGCGTCGCGGCATAGGCGTAGTCCGGCGCCAGCTCCAGCGCGCGCTCCCACCCGGCGATGGCGCTCTTCAAATCGCCCGCCTTCGCGCGCACGTCGGCCAGCCGCGCGTGCGCCACCGGGTCCTCGGGGCCCAGCTCCACCAGGGCCTCCCGCGCCTTCGTGAGGAGGGCGTCGTCCTCGAGCGACTGCGCCCACTCGCCCAGCGTCTGCCAGCCCCAGCCGTAGCGAGGCGCCTCCGCGAGCACGGCCTCCATCGCCGTCACCGCGTCACGCTGCGCGCCCTTCTCGAAGAGCACCCACGCGGCCCGGCCACGCAGCGCCAAGGGAGGCTCGCCGCCGTAGGCCGCCGGAGCGCAGGCCGCCAGCGCATCGTCCAGTCGCCCCGCCTCGACGAGCATCCGTGCTCGCGCGTCGTGCGCGTCATCCATGCGAGGGAAGGACTCCAGCGCTCCGTCGAGCAGCGCCAATCGCTCCTCGCGCGTGGCCTCCCCTGCTTCCTCCAGCAGCTCCGCGAGCGCCAGCCGCGCCATGGGGTCCGGCAGGGGGCCCTCGCAGAGTTCCCGCGCGAAGGCCACCGCGTCCGCCTGCCGCTCCAGTTCCTCCGACCACTCCTGCAACCGCGCCCAGCCCCACCCGTACGTCGGGTCCAACCGCAGCGATTCGAAGAGGCGCTCCAGCGCCAGGTCATGCTCCTCCGAGCGCCACAGCAGGTCCGCCAGGAACCCCCGCGTCATGCCATCACGCGGATTCTCGCGGCCCACGCGCTCCAGCACCTCGCGCGCCTGGGCCACCTCGCCCACGCGCTCCAGCAGCTCCGACAGCTCGCACGCCGGACGCGTCCAGCCCGGCGAGTGCCGACACGCCGCCTCCAGCGCCTCACGCTCGCCTGCGTCGTCCTCTCGTGCCCGGTGGACCAGCGCGCGCTCCAGCCACACCGGCGCCAGCATCGCGAAGCGCGTGGTGGCCTGCTCCGCCACGCGCGCCGCCTCGTCCAGGTCCCGCGCGCGCAGCAACTGACGCAGCCGCGCCACCCACGCCTCCCAGCAGTCGGGGTGGCGCTGGAGCAGGCCCTCCAGACAGGCCCCCAGCTCCTCGGTCGACAGCACGTCGCCCGCCACCTTCTCGAAGGCCAGCACCGAGTCATCGAGCTGCGCCATGCCCTCCAGCGACTCGCGCACGAAGGCCAGCGAGGCTCGCCGCGCCTCGGGCGTCGTCGCCAGTGCCATCAGCGCGTGCATCCCGGGCCGGGAGGGTTGAATCCTCAGGGACTCGCGGTAGGCGACCTCCGCCTCGGCGTTGCGTCCGCACGCCTCCAGAATCTGTCCTCGGCAGTAGTGCAGCGACGGGTGGCGCGGCTCCAGCGCCTCCGCGCGCACCAGCTCCTCCAGCGCCTCCTCGCGGCGTCCCTGGTCCGACAACATCGACGCGCGCTCGCGCCGGGCCCACGCGTCCTCCGGGTGCGCGGACAGGAAGGCCTCCAGTGCATCGAAGGCCGCCGACGGCGCGTGCTCCCGCGTCCACGCGACGCGCAGTTGCAGCAGGCCCGCGTGAAGAGGGAAGCGCGCGCACACCGCATCCAGGTGCGCCTTCGCCTCCGGAGCACGGCCCAGGTCGGTGAGCAACCGCACCCGCTCCCGGTGCGCATCCGAGGGCAGCGGCTCCCGTGCGAGCACCTGCTCCCAATGCCCCAGCGACACCGCGAGCTCTCCGCGCGCGGACGACAGGATGGCGGCGGCACGGTGCCACGCCACGTCCCGCACCCGGCCCTCCGCCGAGCGCAGGTGACGCGACGCCGCCTCCTCGTTGCCCAGGCGCGAGTGCATCTCCGCGGCGAAGAGGGCCAGCTCTCCATCCTCGGGCCGCAGCGAGCACGCCTGCTCCAGCAACTCGAGCGCCTCCAGCGGCCGGCTCAGCTCCTCCAGCGCGCGGCACAGCGTGCGCGCGGGCGCGGCGTTGCGCGCACCGAAGCGCTGGAAGCGGTCCGTCACGAAGTCCAGCGCGCGCGCCGTCTCTCCTCGCGCCTGGGCCGCCACGAAATAGCTCCAGGCATACCCCTCGCTCAGCTTCTCCAGGCACGCCGCCGCGCGGTACAGCCGCAGCGCCTGGTCCCGACGGAGCTGGGAGTCACGCAGCTGTGCCAGCGAGCGATACGTGGGCGCGAAGGTGGGGTGCATGCGCAAGGTGCGAGCCAGCAGTCGCTCCGCCTCGGCCTCCTCGCGCGCGTCTGTCATCAGCTCGGCCGCCAGCGCATGCCACAGGATGGGGTGCGCCTTCTTCTCCCGAGCGCGCTCGCGCAGCACGCCAAGCAGCTCCTCGCGGCGGCCCAGTTCGTTCAGGCAGCCCAGCCACGACATCAGGTAGTTGAGGTTGTCGGGGTACGCCTCGCGCAGCCCGCTCAGCGCCGCCAGCGCGTCCAGCGTGCTGTCGTCGTAGCCGGCCAGCGCGCGCTTCGCCTGCCACGTCAGCCGGTGCCCGGGCGCGTCGCGCTCCATCGACTCCAGCACGCCCGTCGCCGCCGTCCGGTCATTCGCCACCAGCGCCGCGTCCATCTGGTGGAGCGCGTCGTACAGCGAGGCCTCCGGCAGCTCCACCGCGTCCAGCCGCGCGGTCTGCGCCACGGGCACCAGCGCCATGCCGCGGGGACCGCAGGAGGCGTAGTGCGCCAGCGCCTTCTCCGTGTCGAACTCGACGAGGTGGCGCGAGGACGGGTCTCTCACCAGCAGCGTGCCCCGGCGCTCGTCGTAGCCCACCACGGCCTGCAGGTGGCTGTTGCCCGGCTCCTGCGTGGTGAGCGTGAAGGCGATGCCCTGGTCCAGGAGCGCGCGGGCGCTGTCCCAGGTGACGCGGAACTCGCGCACGTGCCAGCCCGTGGTCGCCGCCCAGTGGCGCTCCTGGTACGCGGGCGTCCCGTCGTAGCAGATGGACTCCGCCACCTGCAGGTGCTCCACCGGTACGTCCCACAGCGCCGCCACCGAGGCCAGCGTCGCGGGCGCACACGTCTTGTGGTGCTGCCGCACGAAGCGCACGGGCAACAGCCGCCGACGGCCCTCCGTGCTCGCCGCCATCCGCTCCGCCACCTGGGCGTGGAAGGGAGAGCCACTCAGTTGGGCCAGGTCGATGGCCCGCTGCACATCCCCGCGCAGGTAGGCCGTGTCCGAGCACATGGACATCAGCATCGAGAAGTTCTTCGACTCCAGCCTCGGTGCCAGCAGCAACGCGCGCTCCCAGCTCGCCCAGGCGTCGTCGTACAGGCCCAGCTCCTCCTGGAGACGCGCGAGCTGTCCCGACACCGCCGAGCACTCCAGCCGCTGTGACGCCGTCGACAGCAGCTCCAGCGCCTCCGCGTCCTGCCCCAGGTGGGTGAGGAGGCTCCCCGCCGTGTGCACGGCCGGGCGATAGAAGGGGTGCAGCGAGAGCGAATACCGCACCGCCTCGAGCGCCTCTTCACGCCGGTCCTGTTCCTCCAGGAGCGACGCGCGCACCACGTGGACCCAGGGATGTTCGGGGACGAGGGTGAGCGCCTCCTTCACCCAGCGCTCGGCGTCCTCGAAGTCGCGAAGGACGACGAGCGCCTCCGCGCGGGCGAGCAGCAGATCCGCGCGCTGCTCCAGCGAAGCGGACTCCAGGTCCGCCGCGCCCTCCAGGAAGTCCAGCACGGCCAGTGGGCCCTTGCGGCGCGCGAGCAGTGCCGAGAAGTAGTAGCGGGCCTCCGCGTGATTCGGCGACTCGCGGAAGGCGCGCGTCCACTGGAGACAGGCCGCGCGCGAGGCGCCGAGCTGGTGCAGCAGTCGCCCCGCCAGCACCCGCGCCCGAGGCCCGGTCCACCGCTCCAGGGGCACGCCCGCTTCGGTCAGCCGGTACGCCTGGACATAGAGGCCCTGCTCGTAGAGGTCCCGCACCCGCGCATACAGGTCGGGCGTCACGGACTCGATGGGCGGATTCGAGAGGAAGAGAGGGGCCGGCGAGAGGACGGAGGACAGAGATGGATCAGGGCGCATCGGCGGGTCAGGACGCCGCGAGGATGACCGCCTGACAGCGACCTCCCAACCCTCCCAGCGCCCTCGACATCCTAGCCCTGTCCGTCATGGCGGCGGGCATGGCCTGACCTGTCGGAAGCCATGTCGGAGGCTCCATCGCCCGAGGATTCCCTGGGAATCCAGGCGCCATCCCACACCCGACGTCACACCGGGATGTCCTTCCACGGCCGGATGGACAGCGAGGCGCGGAACATCTCGATGACGAGGTTCATCTCCCACGGCGTGCGCGTGTCCTTCAGCGCGTCCAGGTACAGACAGCGCCGCTCCAACAGGGGCGAAGTGAACAAGTCCATGGGGCGAAGTCCTTTCCCGAAGCACCGCCAATACCGCGCTTACGGCGCCATCCCGGCCGCTCCGGTATATAGCGCCGCCATGTCCACCCTCATCCTCAGCGCGAAAGAGCTGCGCGGCCTCTACACCGTCGAGCTCGGCCTGGACGCCGTCGAGCGGGCCTTCCGGGCCCACGGTCGTGGCGAGTCGCTCATGCCTCCCAAGGTGTACCTCTCCCTGCCGCAGTACGACGGCGACTTCCGCGCCATGCCGGCGTTCCTCGACGGCGCCGCGGGCGTGAAGTGGGTCAACGCCCATCCCCAGAACCCCAAGAAGCACGGCCTGCCCACCGTGCGCGCCCTCTACATCCTCAGCGACCCGGACACCGCGTCCCCGCTCGCCATCCTCGACGGCACGCTGCTCACCGCCTGGCGCACCGGCGCCGCTGGCGGCGTCGCATCCAAGTTCCTCGCGAAGCCCAAGCCCCACACCCTCGGCCTCGTCGGCTGTGGCGTGCAGGCCCGCGTCCTCATCGACGCGCACCGCGCCATCTTCGGCGAGCTGGAGCTGCTCCTGGCCGACGTCTCGGAGGTCTCCGCCAAGGCCCTCCAGGCCGAGAAGGGTGGCCGCGTGGTCAGCCTCCAGGAAGCCTCCGGCGCGGACATCGTCTGCACCTCCACGCCCTCGCGCACCCCCGTGGTGAAGCGCGAGTGGCTCAAGCCCGGCGCGCACATCAACGCCATGGGCGCGGATGCCCCCGGCAAGCAGGAGCTGGACCCACGCATCCTCACCGAGGGCCGCGTCTTCATCGACGACACCGACCAGGCCCTCCACTCCGGCGAGGTCAACGTCCCCCTGCATGACGGCCTGCTGCGCGCCGAGCAGATCGCCGGCACCCTCGGAGAGGTCGTCGCCGGCAAGAAGCCCGGCCGCGCCGGAGACGAAGTCACCATCTTCGACTCCACCGGCCTCGCGCTCCAGGACGTCGCCCTCGCCCGCGCCCTCTACGACGTCGCGCGGACCCGAGGCGTCGGCCAGACGCTCGACATCGTCGGCGGCTGAGCCTCGACCGACTCACGGCCCCCTGCGCGCGAGCCTCTGCATCCAGGCTCGCGTCCGCGGGCTCGCGGGGCGGCTGGGATGACGCCCGGCTCGGGCTGAACACCCGCCCCACCGTCGGCGCCACCCTCGCCTTCGGCCTGGGACAACCCCACCAGACGCCCGAGTCACCCGCCTCCCACGCTCCCGGGTCTTTCACGACCACAGGCGATGCACGGCCCTCTCATAGAGGGTGGGTGTCACTCAAAACCCCGTTATCACTGGGACTGTCCGATTTTCGGCTACTGGACAATTTCAGCAACCTTGCAGTATTTCACGAATACGCGCTGCCTGTGGGGGGGGCCACTCACTCTTTGGACACACCCGTTCGGACAGGAACCCTGGAGGGATTCCGGCTCCGGAACGGCACGGCCACGTCCCAGAGCCCCGAAAGGTGTCGCGCACGGCGCCAATGGCTGGCGCCAGCCATCCACCTCTTCGGAGCACCATGTCTTCCCTTGCTACCTCGTCGCGGCGTCCCGCGCGGCGGCCGGCCCTGTTGGGCCTGCTGACGCTCGTCGTCGCCTTCTTGTCCGCGCCCGCGTCGGCGCAGACGCAGACCAACACCCAGTCCACCCAGCGCGCCATCAACTTCCTGAGCGCGGACGTGTCCAACTGGGTCACCGCCAACGGCTGCGCGGCCTGTCACCGCGTGGGCGCCACGACGTTCGGCATCGCCGCGGCGCGCGCCAACGGCTACGACATGAACGTCGTCGCCTCCAACGGCCGGACGAACCAGTTCAACCTGGAGTTCCTCGGCCAGCGCATCAAGAACGAGCAGCTCGCCAACGGCTCGTGGATTCACGAGGGCGCCTCGTTCCGCAACGAGAAGACGTCCTACGCCACGTTCGGCCTGGCCGGGTATGACCAGAACGTCTCCACGCAGTACAGCGCGACGCTGGTGGCCGCGGCCAACTGGGCGCTCGCCACGCAGGAGGCCAGTGGCCGGTGGGCGTCCGACCACGCCAGCTTCCCGGTGGACCACGGCAGCCTGCCCACCACCGCGCGCATCATGACGGGCATCGCCCAGGCGAAGCAGCGCGTGGACCCGGCCAGGGCCGCCGCATACCAGGCCGCGCTGGACCGCTCCGCCGCGTACATCCGGGCCAACCTGGACAACGGCGACACGTCCGCCACAGGCAACGGCATGCCGTACACCTTCCAGGTCGCCTGGGCCGTGGTGGGCCTGAAGGCCGCGGGCCCCGGCCCGGCCAACGCGAATGTCACCGCCATCAACACCCTGGCCAACCGGCTGCTCACCCGCGTCTCGCCCGGCAACCCGGGCTGGGGAGACTTGCCCAACGCCGCCGCCAACGACGTGGCCACCGGCAGCGCCATCTACGCGCTGTGCCTCGCCGGCCGCGAGCCCGCCACGGACCCGCGCGTGCGCAGCAGCATCGAGTGGCTGAAGACGCGCCAGTCCGCCGACGGCAGCTGGCGCACCGGCTCCGCGACGTTCGACATCCCCACCACCTTCGCGTCGCTGGGCCTGTCCTGCTACGGCGACTTCAGCGTGCACGTCACCGTGGTGGGCGCGGCCCGCAAGGAGCTGGTCATCGGCTCGCAGCAGGCGCAGCAGGTCACCTTCACCTTCAACGTGAAGAACCACGGCTACCAGGCGGACACCTATACGCTGAGCACCACGGGCGGCCTGCCCGGCTGGACGTCGTTCCCCACGCCCGTCAGCCTGTTCCTGGCCGCGGGTGACGAGAGCACCGTCACCGTGACTGTCACCGCGCCTGCGGGCCTGATTCCCGCGCTCACGTCTGAGTTCACGCTGGTCGCCGCCTCGGGTGGCGCGCCGGGCGTGTCCGGCTCGGCCCGCGTCAACGCGTACACCCCGCCGCTGCCTCCCGTCACCGGCCTGCCCACCGTCACCACCATCCAGGCGCCCGCCGTCAACGCGCACATCACCATTGGCACGGGCAACGTGCTGTCCGCGCGCGTGCGGGACTCGAACAACCTGCCCGTCGTCGGTCCCAACCGCGGCGTCGTCACCTTCTACGTCGCGGGCGTGCCCGTGGGCGGAGACGCGGACGTGGATGGCGATGGACTCTTCACCTTCAACTGGGTGCCGCCCACCGACACGTGGACGGTGACGGGCTCGCAGGACTTCCGCGCGGTGTACTCGGGCGTGGAGCTGGCGCCGCCCCTGGCCAACCTGCTGGGCAGCACCGACGCGCGCACCGTCATCATCGACGCGTTCCCGCATGACACGCCGTCGGTCACCATCGGCAACCCGCCGGCCTTCACGCAGGAGACGACGCTGGACATCTGGGGCTATGCCACGCCGCGCGCGCCCGGCGCCGTCATCACCTACGCCGCCTTCATCATCAACGGCGCGACGACCATCCCCCTCACGCCCGGCAACGGTGGCCTCATCTACACCACCATCACCCTGACCGAAGGCCCCAACATCATCCAGCTCACCGCGCGCGACAGCTTCGGTGGCGTCACCACCAAGCAGGTCAACCTCACGGTGGACCGCGTGCCGCCCGTCCTCACCATCCTGGCGCCCACCAACGGCGCGGCGCTCAGCGGACTGAACGTCACGGTGACGTCGTCGGTTCAGGACCAGACGCCGGTGCGCGTGGAGACGCAGTGGGTGGCCACGTCGCTCCTGGAGTTCGGCAACGGCACGGTGGAGCACACGGTGCCGATGAACTACGGCGACCAGGTCATCCTCGTGCGCGCCACGGACAGCGCCTTCAACGTGACGGAGAAGCTGGTGTTCATCTGGGTGGACCCGGGCTCGCCCGTGGTGAGCACCAACCCGGCGGACAACCAGCTCTACGGCCCGCTGGCGAACAACGCCCTGACGTACACCGTCAACGTCCAGTCGCTCTCCGCGACGACGGTGCGCATCAACGGCGGCGCGCCCATCGCGGTGGGACGCGGCGGCGGCGCGGTGCAGACGACGCTCACCCTCAGCCCGGGCGTCAACAACCTCTCCATCGTCACCCTGAGCGAGACGGGCGTCTCCTCCACCCTCACGCGTCGGGTGAACTACGACGTGCAGGCCCCCACCGCCACGCTGCTCGCGCCCACGACGGGCAGCACCGTCAGCGGCACCATCACCCTGCGCGCTCGCGTCACCGACAACTTCGGCCCGGTGTCCAACATCGGCTTCAGCCGCGACATGTCCGGCATCCGCCAGGGCACGCTCCAGCCGGACGGCAACTGGACGGCGCTGCTCGACACCACGGAGTTGCTCGACGGCGCGCACACCATCGACGTGTGGATGAGCGACGGCGTGGGTAACTCCACCGTCCAGCGCTTCAACTTCTTCGTCGACAACTGATGCACCTCCCCGCGCTCGGGGTGGCCTCGAAGCACGGAGGCCCTCCCGGGCGACGGGGTCGTCGTTTCACCCCCTCAGGCCAACAGGTCGGCCAGCGCCGTGTGGCCCTTCTGACGGGCCCGCGTCCCGTTGGAAGCGCGCATGCACTCCTCGCGCTCCCGGAAACCCGAGGACATTCGCCCGGGTGCGCGTGCTCCGCATCCAGGTTCGCGAGAACCCGAGAACCTCTGGGGACAAGAGGACAGGCGGCCCGCCTCGAGTGATGGGCAGACGAGTCCACGGGCGCGGAGCCTGGACGCCAGGGTGCCTAGGTTGGACACGCGTGGGCCCTCCGCGCGACACCCCGCCAGACCCCGAGGTTGGACCTCCCGGCGTGAACGTCACGCGCAAGTTCCACCACTCCGTCGCGGACTACCTGCGCGACCTCACCCGGGTGGAGAAGCGCTTCTGGGTGCTGGTGGTGGCGGTGGGTCTCATCGCGGGGCTGGGCGCGGTGGGGTTGCTCAAGGTGCTGCGCTTCACCCAGGAGCTCTTCTGGCGGAGCGCATCGGAGGACTTCCTGTCCGGAGTCGCGGCGGCGCCCACGTGGCGGCGACTGCTCATCCCTGTGCTGGGCGGGGCGCTGGTGACGTTGTTGTCGCTCGTCGTCGGTCAGCCGCTGCGGGGCCACGGCACCGCGGGCATCATCGAGTCCATCTGGGTGCGCTCGGGACGACTGCCCCTGCCGCGCGCGCTGTTGCGCGGGTTCGTCTCCATCCTCGCCGTGGCCATGGGTGCGCCCCTGGGCCGTGAGGGCGCGCTGCTGTCCACAGGGGCGGCGAGCGGCTCGTCGCTCGCCCGGTGGCTCCGGTTGGGTCCGGGACAGGCTCGCCTGCTGGTGGCGTGCGGGGCTTCGGCCGGCATGGCGTCCGCGTACAACGTGCCCATCGGCGCGGCCCTCTTCGGGCTGGAGGTGCTGCTGGGCAGCTTCGCGCTGGAGCTGTTCGGCCCCATCGTCGTCTCCTGCGTGGTGGCCACGCTCGTCTCGCGCCTGCTCATCGCGGACCACCCCAGCTACGTCATCCCCGACTATGCGCTCCTGCACCCGCGCGAGCTGCTCCTGGCGGTGGTGCTGGGCGCGGTGCTCGGCGTCGCCTCCGCGTTCTACGTGCGGGGCGTCAACGTGATGTCGGATTTGCTGGACCGCGCCGCGTCGTGGCTCGCGCCGTTCCTGCCGCTGCTGGCGATGACGTTCGTGGGAATCACAGCGGTGTGGCTGCCCCAGTTGCTGGGGAACGGCTACGACGCGGTGAACTCGGCGCTGCTGGGGCGACTGCCCTTCGCGCTGCTGCTCGTGTTGCCCCTGGCGAAGCTCGCGCTGACGTCGCTGTGCGCGGGCGCGGGGGTGCCGGGCGGACTCTTCACGCCGTCGCTGTTCTACGGCGCGCTGCTGGGCGGCGCCTTCGGGATGATGGCCGAGCGGCTGCTTCCCGGCGGTGCCCCCAGTGGGGCGTATGCGCTGCTGGGCATGGGGGCGGTGCTGGCGGGGACGACGCATGCGTCGGTGTCCGCGGTGCTGCTCATCTTCGAGATGACCGGTGACTATCCGCTGGTGTTGCCGCTGATGCTCAGCGCGGTGGTGGCCGCCGCCGTCAGCCGGCGACTGGAGCCCGAGTCGCTCTACACATCCGTGCTCAACCGTCGCAACGTGCGCATGCCGGCCACCATCCCCCATTGGCTGCGACAGGAGGGCGCGCGGGCGTTGCTGAAGCCCGTGAGCCAGCGCGTATCGCCCTCGGCGCCGTTCCAGGAAGTGGTCGCGTTGCTGCTGGAGGCACCCGCGGGGGAGGACCTCTACGTCACGGATGAAGAGGGCCGGTACCGGGGCATGCTGGTGCTGGATGCACTCAAGGGGCATGTGCCGGACCACGCGCTGCTCCAGGCGACCATCGCCGAGGACGTCATGGACACGCAGGTGCAGCCCATCACACCCGAGCTGTCGCTGGGAGAGGTGGCCTCCCGGTTCGCGCGGACGGCGCTCGAGCGGCTGCCCGTGGTGGACGGTGGCCGTCGGCTGCTCGGAACCATCTCCAAGAGAGACGTGTTGAGCCAGGGTACTTTCTGAGGTCGAGGACCCCCGTGGACGAGCCAAAGGGACTGCGCGGACCCGCACGCGCGTGGAGCATCGTCGCGATGTCCCTGCTGTGCATCGTGCTGGGCACCGTGTTGCTGCGCGAGCCCATGCCCGCCGCACCCCGGAACGCACCCCGCGTCGAGGAGCCCACCGAGGCACCGCCCCCGCTCACGCCCGAGGAGCGCCGCTCCATGTACCGCGCATGGCCCATGTTCGAGGGCTGGCCGCTGCCCCAGCTTCCGGCCGGCGACCTGGAGCCGGAGCAGCCGTCGCGGCCCGCGCCACGTGAGGACGAGTCACCCGCTCGAAAGACCGGGGAATGACGGAGCCTCGCGAGCCGAAACGAAAGCCGCTCCAACTCCGCGCGAGGGAGAAGCAGCTCGCCCGCTCTCCGACCCTGGCGCCGAGCCCAGGGCCCGGGGCTTGTTTCACAATGACTGTCATTCGGGATTCCACGGACTCGATGACACGACTCGTGGATTCCTCTCTCCAGCCCCGGCGCTGACACTCCTTCCTGTTTTCAGACATGCGTCATCCACGCTCTGAGCACGGCGCGACTTCACGTTCCGCCCTCTCGCGCGGAGGGGCGCGGACACTCGTGTGGCTTTGTTTGTGATGAGGCCCGCACGCGCGATGATTCGTCTCAGGCGCCAAGGCACCTGGGCGTGAAACACGCGCGGTCCGGCCCATGGGTACACACTTTCGATGCTCTTCCGCGCGCTCTCGCTTCGTCCTGTCTCGTCCGCCTCGCTGGGGCTCGTGCTCACGCTGCTGTTGTCCGTCACGTCGGCGGGCGCGGCCACCAACGCGGAGGCGGCGCAGAAGGCGCTCGACTTCGTCAGCGCGGACGCGGTGGGGTGGTCGGGCATCTTCGGCTGCACCGCCTGTCACCGGCATGGCGCGGCCCTCTACGGCCTGGCCCACGCGGGCGCCTCCGGCTTCGACCTGGAGGCCGTCACGCGCAACGGCCGCACCAACCGCGAGAACATGGAGACGATGGCGCGGGACCTCCAGGCGCAGCAGGAGCCCGACGGCTCGTGGATTCACGAGCGCATCCACTACCGCAACGCGCGCTCCAGCTACTCGGCCTTCGGGCTCGCCGGTTACGACGCGAAGGTGGGCACGCGCTACACGGAGGCGCTGGTGCGCGCGGCCGACTGGGCGGTGAGCACCCAGGAACTGAGTGGCCGGTGGGTGGAGGACTTCCCCTTCGAGCCCGTGGGCGCCTCCAACGTGGGCATCACCGCGCGGCTGATGACCGCTGTGGCCCAGGCCCGCGAGCGCGTGGACCCGGCCAGGGCCGCGCGCTACCAGGAGTCCCTGCGACGCGCCGCCGCGTACATCCGCGCGCACCTGGATGACATGACCGACGGGCCGCTGGAGGACAGCCAGCGCTACACGTTCCAGGTGGCCTGGGCCGCCGTGGGCATGAAGGTCGCCGGCCCCGGTGAGCAGGGCGAGAACACCGCCGCGCTCGACTCGCTGGCCTCGCGACTGCTCGCGACGAGAGCCCTGGGTGATGCACCGGGCTGGGGCAACCTGGACGGAGCACCCGCGGACGAGACGTCCACCAGTCTGGCGCTGTACGCGCTGTGCCTCGCGGGTCGCAAGCCGGGCGCGGATGGACGGATGACCCAGGCGCTCGACTGGCTCAAGTCGCGACAGGCCGAGGACGGGAGCTGGGGCGTGGGCACGCGCTATCCGGACATCCCCACCACCTTCGGCGCGCTCGCGCTCGCGTGCTTCGGGGACTACAGCGTCAGCGTCGCCGTGGACGGCGCTCCGAGCAGGCCGCTGGAGCAGGACCTGCCGCGAGTCCAGAGCGCCACGTACACGCTCACCGTGCGCAACCATGGCTACAAGGCGGACACGTACACGCTCGACACGCAGGGTGGACTGACGGGGTGGACGGCGACGATTGCCCCCACCACGTTGGAGCTGGGCCCCGACGCCGAGGCCACCGTCACGCTCACCGTGTCCGCGCCTCCGGGGCTCGCGCCGTCCCTCTCGTCGGGCGTCATGGTGGTGGCCGCGTCGGACAGCACGCACGGCGTGAAGGGCTCCGTGCTCGTCACCACGTACACGAATCCGCCGCCGCCCACCCAGGGCCTGCCGACCACCACCACCGTGGAGTCACCCGTGGACGGACAGCTCACGGTGGCGCTGGACAACGTGCTCTCCGCGCGAGTGACGGGTGAGGACGGCTGGGAGGCGCGAGGCCCGGGTCTGGGTGTGGTGACGTTCATGGTGGCGGGTGTCACCGTGGGCGCGGACAACGACGCGGATGGGGACGGCGTGTACTCGCTCGTGTGGCGACCGCGTGCGACGTGGGACGTGCTGGGGGCCTCGGATGTGCGCGCGGTGTACTCGGGCGTGACGCTCCAGCCGATGCGGGACAACCGACTGGGCAGCTCCTCCTCGCGCGCGGTGGAGATTCTGCCGTCGCCCTATCCGAGGCCCTCGGTGACGCTGTGCGGACTGCCTGGCTTCACGAGTGATACCTCCGTGGGCGTGTGTGGCTTCGTGACGGCCCTGGCCCCGGGTGCCTCCATCGAGTCCGTGGCCTTCCTCCTCCATGGCGAGCGCTACCCGGTGGTGCCGGACTTCAGCGGCGGCTTCGTGTGGACCGAGCTTCCGTTGCGCGACGGAGCGAACGTCATCCGGCTGGTCGCCATGGACACGCTGGGCGGACAGGCGAGCCAGGAGGCAACGGTGATGGTGGATGCCACCGCGCCCGAAATCACGGTGCTCTCGCCCGAGGAGGACTCGACGCTGGCGGACGGACAGGTGGAGGTCCGCGTGGTGGTGCGTGACTGGTCGCCGGTGCGCGTGGAGACGAACTGGATTCACGTCACCGACCTTCCCGCGGGCGGTGGCGCGGTGACGCACACGGTGGGGCTCGCTCAGGGGGCGAATGACGTCCTGATTCGCGCGACGGACGCGGTGGGCCATGTCACCGAGCGCGTGGTGCGCGTCTGGGTGGATGCGCAGGCCCCTTGGGTGGCCACGGGACTTCCGGACGGGTGGCTCGTGGGGCCGCAGCCCGATGACGTCCTGGCCTACGACCTCGGCGTGTACGCGGAGTCGGCGACCCAGGTGGAGGTGAGCCCTGGTGGAGGCATGTACTCGTTGCCGCGCGGGGGTGGCGGAGTGCGGGCGCTGCTGCCCCTGAGGCAGGGTGACAACGTGTTCACGCTGACCGTGACGAACGAGGCGGGCCTGCGCACGACGCTCACTCGCACGGTGCGCTACGACAACGCGCCTCCCGTGGCGGAGCTGCTGATTCCCCAGGCGGAGGGGACGTACAGCGGCGTGGTGACGTTGACGGCGAGCGTGACGGACGCGGTCAGCGGCGTGCGGAGCGTGGCCTTCACACGAGACGGCTCGGGCATTCGCGGCGCGACGCTGAACGCGGAGGGCCTGTGGACCGCGGAGCTGGACACGCGCGAGCTGATGGACGGCGCGCACACCGTGGAGGTCTGGCTGGAGGACCCCGCGGGGAACTTCGCCCTCCAGACGTTCCCCCTCTTCACGCACAACGCGCCATAACGCACGAGCACATGGCTAGGGACGGGTCCGAGACAGCCGGCGCATCAGCTCCGAGTGCGCGGGGTGCTCGGACACCAGCGACTCCGGGGTCGGCATCTCCCAGTCGGAGAAGTCGAAGCCCGGGGCCACCGTGCAGCCCACCAGCGAGTACGCGCCTCGAGACTCCCCCGCCTGCAACACGCCCGCGGGGACGACGACTTGAGGCTGCTCGCCCTTCGTCACGTCGCGCCCCAGCACGACCGTCTCCAGCCGTCCGTCCTCGCCCACGAGGTACAGCGCGAGCGGCGCTCCTTCGTAGAAGTGCCACACCTCGTCGGAGGTGACGCTGTGCCATGCGGCGAAGGTATCCTGCGTCAGCAGGTAGTAGATGGCCGTGCCCGCGGAGCGAGTCCCCCGAGGGGTCTCCACCTTCAGCGCCGCGCGGTACGTCTCCTTGTAGAAACCACCCTCGGGATGCGGCACGAGGCCCAGCCCGCGAATCAGCTCGTCGACCATGGGCGCAGTCTACGCGCCGTCAGCGAGGCAGCGGGGTGGCGACATAGTCCGTCCCGTTGGCCGCGTGGCATCCATGACAGGTGTCGTGTCCCCGGCCGTAGTAATTGTCGTCGTAGTCCGGCCCGAAGCCCTCGTAGAAGACCCAGGTGTTCTTGCCCGAGCCCTCGGACACCTTCACGTCGAGCGCGTGCCCTCGCACCGTCTTCCCGTCCGACTCGAAGAGCTCCTTCACCGTGATGCTGCCCACCGGGTGCGTGGCGTTCCCCGCCTCCATCGACTGCGCCAGCATCGGGTTGAAGAACACGCGGACCTTGTCCCCATGGGAGTTCACGGACTTGCGTGGCGCGGGCTCGGCGAGCCAGCCCCGGTAAAGCCCCTGCCGCACGAAGGCGGTGATGCCCGCCTCGGACGTGTCCAGTTCCCCCACCACGCCCAGCCCTTCATCCACGGAGGAGGACGGACCACAGGCGGTCAGCAGCAGGAGCACGGCGCACGGCGCGAAGCACAGTCGCACAGGGGGACCTCGTCACGTGACGGCGGGCCATGGGCCCACCCGAAGGGTGTCGTTCCCCGCTACGTCGGCGCGTGCCCCGTGGTTACAGCCCGGAGGTGCATGGATTCCAGGAGGGTCCTCCGTCCCCCAAGCGCGAGACCCTACCTGTTCCATCTTCCAACGTGGGGCCACCCTGTTAGGTTGTGACCCAGGAGGTCGTCACCCATTGTTCCAACCCAACCCCCGGGTCCTGTCGATGATTGCCCCCTTCTCCCGCCTCGCGTGCCTTCACCTGGAACGGTCGATGCGTCCGCTGTGCGACGCGTCCGCCAGGAGGACTCTCGCGAGGCACGGATGCACCCACGAGCACACCGCGTCGATGGATGACGTGGACGCGTCCCTCACGAGGCACGACCGGAGCGCGGGGTCCAGGCGTCTCGGACGCACCACCGTCACGGTGCTCCGGGGGTCGCCATGATGACGGGCCATCCGCTCGCGCTGCGTCCGGGGATGAAGGTGGGCCCCTGGCGTGTCCTCGCTCGGCTCGGCCAGGGCTCCTTCGGCGCGGTGTTCCAGGTGGAGCACGGCGGGCGACTGCATGCGCTCAAGTTCGCGCTGCGCGGGCCGGGCAGTGACGACCTGGACCGCACGGACGCACGGGCCATCCGGGAGCTGGCGTGTCTGCTCCATGCCGTGCACCCCCATGTCGTGCGCGTCTGGGCCCACGGGCGCTGGCCAGATGCGCGGACGGGCTACCACTACGTCGTCCTCGACTACGTGGAGGGCGCCACGCTGGCCGCCTGGGTGAAGCGCGAGGCCCCCTCCGCGCGCCGCGTGGCGCGCCTGTTCTCCCGACTCGCACTGACGCTCCAGGAACTCCACGCGCGCAGCGTCTTCCACCGCGACCTCAAGCCGTCCAACATCCTGGTGCGCGCCATCGATGACTCCCCGGTCCTGGTGGACTTCGGCAGCGCGAACCACGCCGAGTCCCTGCCACTCACCGAAGGTCCCCTCCCTCCAGGCACGCCCCAGTACCGCAGCCCGGAAGCCCTGCGCTTCCACCGCGAGCACCACTCCCAGAAGAGCGCTCGCTATGCCTTCCGCGCCACGGATGACCTCTACGCCCTGGGCGTGACGCTCCACGAGGTCCTCACGGGAACACCCGCCTTCTCGCTCACGCTCCCACGCGAGGTGCTGGCCGAGCACATCGAGACGCGCATGCCGCCACCGGCCTCCACGCTGAACGAGCACGTCCCCCTCGCACTGGAGGCCATCACCCAGCGGCTGCTCCGCAAGCGTCCCGAAGAACGGTTCCCGGATGGCGGCGCGCTGCACGATGCGCTCGAAACGGCGCTGCGCGCGGCGACGCTCGACTGGGACAGGCCCCTGTTCTCACGACCACCTCCCGAGAAGAACGCGACGGACTCCCGACGCGCCCCGGGTGATTCCTCCACCCTTGGCCCCTGGCCCACACCCCTGATCCACAGGCCCCCGAGGAGGCTGACACCTCCAGGAGGCTCCCGTTCCCAGGCGAGGCCCACGTCCTCATCCGGAGGAGGCGCGCGGGCGCATCCCCGGGAGGCCCTGCCCCGCAAGGCACGCCGAGAACTCCGCATCACGCTGAGCCCCTGGATGGTGGGCGCGTGGGTCGTGTTGATCCTCCTGCTGGGGTGGGCGCTCTCGGCCCTGCGCTGCGCACCGGAGGCCGCCCTCTCTGGGACGATGAGCCCCGACAAGGTGCTCGTGGCATCACCCGTCCCGAGGTGAGTCACCCCAGCGGGCACGTCGGTGGATCCTCCGCACGAACCGGTCGGATCCACACGGACTCCAGCGGACCTCCGAACCTCGCGGCCCACGAGCCCAGGACACAGCCCCCGCGCTCACGGCGCCGGGGCCCGGTGCCTCACTTCTTCTTCTGCTGCATCGCCGAGGCGACCAGGTTCATCAGCTTGAGCTGCACCGGGGACAGCTTGCG
This sequence comes from Myxococcus sp. CA056, assembly GCF_013336715.1. Lineage (NCBI taxonomy): Bacteria > Pseudomonadati > Myxococcota > Myxococcia > Myxococcales > Myxococcaceae > Myxococcus > Myxococcus sp. CA056. The sequence continues at coordinate 1,795,067 of NZ_JABUMT010000001.1, read as the reverse complement.
CAGGTTGCGCATCAGCCGCCGCATCTCCGGCGTGTCATCCTCGCGAGACTTGCTGCCCGCCTTGTCCTTCGCGGGCGGCGGCGCGGCCAGGTCATCACCCAACCCCAGCAGTTGGTGGGGCGGCACATTCAGCACCACGCACAGTCGCCGCAGGTTCTGCACGCTGGGGAGCATGTGACCTCGCTCCAGGCGGCCGTACACCTCCGACGCCATCCCAATCCGCTCCGCCACATCGGCCTGCGTCAGGCCCATCCGCACCCGGGCAGCCCTCGCCGCCGCGCCCAGCATGCTCGCCAGTTCTGTGTCCATGCGTGTGTCAGTCGTCCACGAAAGGAGGGCCCCGCTCCAGGCGCCTCGGAAGCCCCTAGATAACCCTGAAGGTCGGGTACTTTCACCATACCTTCAGCGTTTTTTCAAACGCGCGCCACGCCTCGCGCGCGCCTCTCGCGGCCTCCGCTTCACTCGCACGTCACGGTGATGAAGACGCGCTCTCCGCCACGTCCATCAGCGCGCGGCGTCGCTCCGCCGCGGTGAAGAGCAACGCCAACGGCAACCCGAGGAACACGGCGTGCAACACGATTTGGGGGAACTGCGGCACGTCGAGGAACCACGGGTAGTAGCCCCGCGCGATGAACTGGAAGTCCACCAGCCACACCGCGATGCCGAACAACATTCCCACCGCGGCCTGGAACTCCCAGCGTCCCCGTCCATCCACCGGAAGCATGGCGTCGAGGAACGAATAGAACACGCCCACCAGCGCGGACACCGCCAGGTGGAGGCCCACGCCCACCAGCACCATCGTCCCCATGGGGAAGCCTTCGCCAAAGACTCGAGGCCCCAGCACCATGCCCGCGGACATGCGCACCGGCCGCATGGGACTGTCACCCGCGGCCAGGGCCATCACCACCTCCGCCAACCCCAACACCACGCCCGCGATGACGCCGAACAGCAGCCCGTTCGTGGCAGACCAGGGGGTGTATCTGCGCCGTGCCGCCATGGCTTCTCCTTGTCCGGGGCCACGTGCCTCCCCGTGTGTCGAAACGTGAGCACGCGGGCCGCGAGCGGGCAGCCAGGGCACGACGACGGCTCGGGGTGCCGCCTCCCCCCCGGCCACCCGGGCGGGCTCGTCCTCTTCTCGGGCGAGGGCACGGCGAGGCTGATCCCCCGCCCTCCTTCCGAGCGGAGGACCCCTCGTCACCTGTCGTTTCTTCCGGCCTCTTTTGCTTCCTCCTGTAACTCCTTCAGCTTCGAACCATCTCCCCCGCACCCAGAGGGGAAGAACGGGGTGGATCCGCGCGGGCACGGGATTGGCAAGGGAGTCCCCCTGGAAAGGAACGTCGACGCCAGGACATGCCGCAGCTCCGCCACCGCCCACCCGGACCGCACCGCATCCACTACTCGCCCCAGGCGTGGCGAGAGGTGGGGCGTATGAGCGCGGAGGCCTTCGGGGCGCTGCAGGGCGCGCTGGAGCGGCTGGGGGACACCACCGTGCGGGGTCCGTTGCCCGAAGGCGGCGGCCTGGGTCGACACGTGCTGGCGCACCATGGGCTCGTCCTGGGCTACTCGTGGGACGAGCGCTCGCGCACGTTGACGTTGCTCTCCCTGGAGCGCGAGCCGTGAGCGCCGGCCCCCCGCCACTCAGGCGGCGATGGGCAACATGCTGCGCACCGCCTCCAACAGCTCCTCCACGGAGAAGGGCTTGCGCAGGAGCGCATTGGCGCCGGGTGGAATGTCGGTGGTGACGGCGGTGAGCACCATCACCGGAACGTTTCGCAACCGGGGGATGGTCTGCCGCCGCGCGAGGAACTCATGCCCGTTCATCTCCGGCATCATCAAGTCCAGCAGGATGAGCCGGGGCACGTAGCGCACGTCGGAGAGCTCCTCCATCGCCTCGCGCCCATTGGTCGCGATGGTGACGTCGTAGCCCTCGCTCTCCAGAATCTCCGCGATGGCGGCACGGATGTCGTCCTCGTCCTCCACGACGAGCACGGAGCTGTGCTTCGCGACGCTGGCCATGGTGGACAGCATAGAGGTCCCCTCCCCCTCACGGCGACCCTGGGGGCGAGTCTACGCGGCGAAAGTGGACAGAATCGTGCGCCCGCGCGTCGGGCGCCACGCATCCTGACGGGGAGGACGGGCTCGCTCACGACGCGCGGGAAACACGCGAGGCGCGAGGCGATGTCACGGGTGGAGTGCCAGCGAGGTGTCGCAGCATCGGCCAGGTCGGCCGCCCCCCACGGAAACGTACATTCCCGCACGGGGACCTGCGGCCGAGGGGCCCGGGACTTACCCTCACGCCGTTCCACGCCCTAGCTTGAGGCGCCATGTCCCGCACGACGGACAGCTCGACGACACGACAGCCAGGCAGTGCACCGGGAAGGGCTTGGAAGGCGCGGGCCTGGGCCGAGCTGGAGGCCGCACGCGCCCGCGTGCTGCGCATGCTCGCCGGACTTCCGGAGCACGTGCTGATGAACCAGCACTCGCCGTTGATGTCACCGCTCATCTGGGACGTCGCGCACGTCGCCAACTACGAGGAGCAGTGGCTGCTGCGAGCGCTCGGCGCACCGGCGCTGACGGACCCGGCCTTCGACGCCATCTACGACGCCTTCCAGCACCCCCGGAACACGCGCGCCCTGCTGCCGCTGCTGTCCCCCGAGTCCGCGTTCGCCTACGCCGCGCGCGTGCGTCAAGCCGTGCGCGCGCACCTGTCGGACCACGTGCCCGAGGACAGCGAGGCCCCGCTGCTGGTGGGCGGGTACGTCTTCGGCATGGTGGCGCAGCACGAGCAGCAGCACGCGGAGACGCTCGCCGCCACGCTCCAGTTGATGACGGACGTGGAGTACCGCATCAGCTCGCCGCGTCCGCATCCGAGCCCCGTTCCCATCACCCGCCAGCCCGTCTTCATCCCCGGCGGCACGGTGCGCCTGGGCAGCGAGTCACCGTGGGCGTACGACAACGAGCGGCCCGCGCACGCGCGCGAGGTCGCGCCCTTCCTCATGGATGCGCACCCCGTCACCAACGGGGACTACGTCGCCTTCGTCGAATCGGGGGGCTACGACGACGCGCGCTGGTGGCATCCCAAGGGCTGGGACTTCGTGCGCGCGGAGCAACTGCGCCACCCGCAGTTCTGGCTGCCCCAGCAGGGCGGGCACTGGCTGCGCAGGCGCTTCGGACAGGTGGAGCCGCTGCCCTCGAACGAGCCGGTGCAGCACGTGTGCTGGTACGAAGCGGACGCGTACGCGCGCTGGGCGGGGAAGCGGCTGCCCACGGAAGCCGAATGGGAGACAGCGGCGCGCGGCTCGGACGGCGTCGCGCGCGAGCACCCGTGGGGCGACGACGCGCCCACGCCCGCGCACGCCAACCTGGGCGGTGACGCGTGGGGCCCCGCGCGAGTGGGCAGTCATCCCCAGGGCGTCAGCAGCGAGGGCGTCTGGGGCCTGTTGGGAGATGTCTGGGAATGGACGGCGAGCGACTTCCATCCCTATGCGGGCTTTCGCGCATATCCCTATCGCGAGTACTCGGAGGTGTTCTTCGGCGACGACTACAAGGTGCTTCGAGGCGGGGCCTGGGCGAGCGCGCCCGTGGCGGTACGCAATGGCTTTCGCAACTGGGACTACCCCATCCGGCGGCAGATTTTCGCCGGCTTCCGTTGTGCGTCAGAGGTGAGGTGAATCAATGAGGTCGACAGTGCAGCCGGTGGAGACGACTTCGGGCGAGGGGACGCGGGCCGTCCCCGGGGTGAAGGTGGAGGTGTACGTGAAGCCGGGCGACGCGAAGCGCGCCCTGCGACAGGAAGTGCTCCAGGGGCTGTGCGGCTCGCCCAAGGAGCTGTCACCCCGGTGGCTCTATGACGAGCGGGGCAGCCAGCTCTTCGACGACATCACCCGCCTGCCGGAGTACTACCCCACGCGGCGTGAGCGGGAAATCCTGCTGGCCCATGCCGGAGACGTGGCGAGGCTGAGCGGCGCGACGACGCTCATCGAGCTGGGCAGTGGCACCAGCGAGAAGACGCGCCTGCTCCTGGATGCGATGGAGGAGGCGGGACAGCTGTCGCGCTTCGTTCCGTTCGACGTGAGCGAGGCGTTCCTCCGGCGCGCGGCGGCGTCCCTGGCGCGCGAGTACCCGGGCATCACCGTGCACGCGGTGGTGGGCGACTTCGAGCACCACCTGTCGTGCCTGCCCGGAGGCGGACGGCGACTGGTGGCGTTCCTGGGTGGCACCATCGGCAACCTGAAGCCGACCGAGCGAGCGCGCTTCCTGCGCGAGCTGTCCTCGGGCCTGCAGCCCGGTGACGGCCTGCTCCTGGGCACCGACCTCATCAAGGACCGCGCGCGGCTGTTCGCCGCCTACAACGACAGCGCCGGGGTGACGGCCGAGTTCAACCGCAACGTGCTGCGCGTGCTCAACCGCGAGTTGGGCGCGGACTTCGACCCGGAGGCGTTCGAGCACGTCGCGCCCTTCGACGAGCACAACGCCTGGGTGGAGATGCGCCTGGTGTCGCAGCGCACGCAGTCCGTCTGGCTGTCCTCCCTGAAGCGCCGGGTGGACTTCGCCGAGGGCGAGGTGCTGCGCACGGAGGTGAGCTGCAAGTTCGAGCAGGCACGCGTCGAGGCGGAGCTGGACGCGGCGGGGCTGGGACTGGCGGCGTGGTGGACGGACGGAGCGGGTGACTTCGCCCTGTCCCTCGCGCTCAAGCGCGGCTGAGTTCCAAGGGCTCGGACCTGGGGTCGGGCATCACCCGGCCACCAGGTCCGGCGTCATCCGACGACTAGCGTCGGGGGTTGCGACGGGACTGCACGCGCACGGGCACGGGCTGCGGCATGGGCCGAGTCCAGGCAAACCACAGCGCGGCGAGGACGGTGACGGCGAGCCCTCCAGCGGCGAACAGCCGCTCCCCCACGGGGCTGAGGTCCACGGTGGCAAGGTGAAGGGGGAGCATTCCGGTGAACGACATGCGGGGAACTCCTTGCGGGGCGCTGCGTGGAGGTCCGGAGGATGGGCTGGGGTGTTGACCCACCACGGGCCGGGGGAACGACAAGGTTAGGGACTCGCGAAAGAATCTGGAAGTCCCCGTGCGACGATGGCGACGCGGCGTGCACGGAAGTGCACCCCTCGTCCCAAGCTCGGAGCCATCCGGTTCATCTTCTCATCCATAATCGGATGGACGCCCGGCGCTCGCTGAATGTTCAGCACCGCGCCACGCCTGCCTGCTCTCGGGCGTCAGACAGGGAGCGCGCCACCAGGTTGGCGCTCCTGGAGCAGCCGCATCAGCTCCACCTTCATGCACCGGTCCTGGACCACGCGGATGCCGGCACGGGCCAGCTTCTCCGCCGCCGCGTCATTGCGGATGCCCAGCTGGAACCACACCGCGCGCGGCTTCTTGGCGAGCAGGTCCGGCACGTGCGCGTCGATGTCCTCCGGGCGACGGAACACCTGCACCAGGTCCACGTCCCCCGGGATGTCCGCCACGGCGGAGTACACGGGCCGGCCGAGGATGGGCTCCTTCTCGCCGTGCACCGACACCGGGACGATGTCGTAGCCGTGTTTCTGGAGGAACGCCGGCACCGAGTACGCCGGCTTGTGCGCCTGCGCCTCCGAGCGGATGCCCAGCACCGCCACCCTCCGCGAGTGCTCCAGCACTTCCCTCACGCCCGCGTCGTCCTCGACGAGATTCGCTCTCCAGTCCATGACCACCTCCTGGAGCCAACCTTGCCATGCTCGCTCCCGGTGACGACCCGTCCGACGCCGAAACGGCGCGTTCGTTCTGCGGAAGGCAACTGGACCCTGGAGGTCCAGTGCTCGGGAGCGCGCGCCTCTTCGTGAGCGGGGACATGGGCCGGGCCAGGGGCTCGGTGGCTCGCTCGCGGGGCGAGGAGGCACCGGCCCGTCATCGCAAGGCCGCGCGGCTACTTGGACTGGGAGGACTGGACTTCGATTTCGCGGCACGCCTCGGTGGCAAGCCGGACATCTTCCGGTGAGGCGCCGGGCAGCGTCGCGCAGAGGAACAGGTCGTTGCCCACGCGGCGGGCACCGAAGAGCGCGGGGGCCTGAAGGCCAATGCCACCGTCCGCGAGCTTCGGCGCCATCGTCACGCGCAAGAGCGAGTAGGTGTCCTTGGACTCTTCCTGGTCCAGCGACACCTCGAAGTTCTTCGACTCCTCGCGCACGCGCTCCGCCAGCGCGTCCACGGTGGGCAGCTGCTCACCCTGGCCTCGGCGCAGGTCCACTCGAAGCACCGGGCGGCCGGGCGGGCCCGCCTGGAAGCTGTCGTCGGGAGCGACCTGCGCGGACCAACCGTCCGGCAGTGGAACCTTCACACCGGAACGAGGGGTCTGCGCGGCGCCGTCCGGAGAGAGGGCGCCGGAGTCGGCACCCTCGTCCTTGCAGCCCTTGCAACCGGACAGCAGCGACAGCGCCAGCACCAGGGCTGGCGCGATGTGCGCGCGCTGACGCACCTTACTTCTTCGACTCGCCGCCAGGAGGAGGAGGACGCGCCGAGGCGGCGTTGCCACCCAGGTTCTCCATCTTCAGCGTGCCCTCGAAGACGACGCCACGGTCCATGGACAGCGACGGCGTCTCTAGATTTCCCTTCACGCGGCCCGGAGTCTTGAGCTCGATGATCTGGGTGGCCTTCACGTTGCCTTCGACCTGACCGTTGATGATGACGGTGCCGGCCTGGATTTCGGCATTGACCTTGGCGCCATCCCCAATGACGAGCACGTCCTTGGTGATGATCTGCCCCTGGAACTTGCCGTCGATGCGGACCTGCCCCTCGAAGGTAAGCTTCCCCTCGAACTCGCTTCCCTTGCCCAGAAGCGTATGAACCTCACCAGAGCGCTGCGACACGGATTCCTCCTCCCGCTTGAACAGGGGCTTGCTGGGTGCTTCGTCTTTCTTCCCGCCAAGGAGCGCCACGCGCTACTCCTTCCTGAGCAGCTTCAACAGCCGGTCCAGGTCATCGTAGGAGAAGAAGTCCACCTCGATGGTGCCCTTTCCGGGGCTTCGTTCGGTCAACCGGACCTTCGTCCCCAAACGACGTTGGAGCTCTTCCACCAAGGACTTCACCTGCGGGCTCTGTTTCGGCGGCGTCTTGCCCGCATCCTTCTTGCCGTGGGTGCGACTCTGCTGGACCAGCCGCTCCGTGTCACGCACGGACAGCTTCTTGTCGGCCACTTGCTTGGCCAGGTTTTGCAGCTCGGGCAGGCGGGGGACGCCCAGGAGGGCGCGCGCATGTCCCATGCTCAACGAGCCGTCCGCCACCATCAGCTTCACGTCCGCGGGCAGCGCGAGCAGGCGCAGCGCGTTGGCCACCGTGGAGCGCTCCTTGCCCACGCGCTGGCTGACCTGCTCCTGCGTGAGGCGGAACTCGTCCGTCAGGCGCTTGTAGCCCTCCGCCTCTTCAATGGGGTTGAGGTCCGCGCGCTGGAGGTTCTCCACGAGGGCCAGCTCGAAGGCCTGGACCTCGGTGACGTCCTTGATGATGGCGGGCACTTCCTTGAGGCCCGCGGCCTGGGAGGCGCGCCACCGGCGCTCACCGGCGATGAGCTTGTAGCCGCCGTCCCCGTCCTTGCGCACGAGGATGGGCTGGAGGATGCCCTGCGTCTTGATGGACTCGGTGAGCTCCTTGAGCTTCTCCTCGTCGAAGTAGCGCCGGGGCTGGTCCTTGTCCCGGTGGATGGCCTCAATCGGGAGCTTGAGGACGCCGGCCTTGAGGGCGGCCTGTTCGGCGGCCTTGCCGGGAGCGGCCTGGGGGATGAGTGCGGAGAGCCCACGACCGAGGGCGCGCTTCTGCGTGTCTGCTTTCACCAAGTCAGGACTCCAGCGCCGCGAGGAGACTCACGACGGGCATGGGCGACGCAAAGGCTCGCGGAGGGCTTCAGGCGACCCGCCGGCGGGGCGTCTTGGGAGTATCGCGCTTCATCAGTTCGCGGCCGAGGGCGAGGTAGCTCTCGCAGCCCTTGGACTTGATGTCATAGAGGATGATGGGCTTGCCGAAGGACGGGCACTCGGACAGGCGTACGTTGCGCGGGACGACGACCTGGAAGACCTGTTCCTTGAAGTAGCCGCGCACCTCGTCCACGACCTGGTGGGCGATGTTGGCGCGAGCGTCGAACATGGTGAGGAGGATGCCCTCCATCTTCAGGTCGGGGTTGAGGCCCTGCTTCACCAGGTCGATGGTGTGCGTGAGCTGGGAGAGACCCTCGAGCGCGTAGTACTCGCACTGCAGCGGGATGAGGACGGAGTCCGCGGCGGACAGGGCGTTGAGGGTGAGCAGGCCGAGCGAGGGCGGGCAGTCGATGATGATGTAGTCGAACTCGGAGGCCAGGGGGCGCAGGGCGTCGCGGAGGCGGAACTCGCGGTTCTCCAGGTTGACGAGTTCGACTTCGGCGCCGGTGAGGTCGGGCGTGGCGGGGACGACCTGGAGGTAGCGCAGCTCGGTCGGGTGGAAGAGCTCCTTCATGGGGCGACCATTGAGGAGCGCGTCGTAGATGGTGCCGTGGAGCTTGTCCTGCTTGAGGCCCAGGCCGCTGCCGGCGTTGCCCTGCGGGTCCATGTCAACCAGGAGCGTGCGGCGCTCGGCGGAGGCGAGGCTCGCGGCGAGGTTGATGGCGGTGGTCGTCTTACCCACGCCACCCTTCTGATTGGAGATGCAGATGATTCGACCCACGAGCCCCATCCTCTCTCTTGCCCGGCGAGAGCCGGGCGCCGTGCGTGATGCGGTGCACGACTGCACGCTGATCCGCTGCTAGCACGCGATTCGGTGTTGGATCAAATTCACGGCGCTCCCAGCGTGACGACTCTTTTCGAGGGCTTCCAAGCAAGCCGGAAGGCCTGATTCCGGAGACTTGGAGCACGGTTTCCTACGTCCAGAACCCGGCCGACCGGGCGTTCGCATCCTGGATTCGGGCGGCGTGGGGAGACTGCTCGGATGCCCTCCTTATAAGGGGGCACGCGGGTGACGGGGGTCGGTGTCGCCGCTCAAGTCCGTCCGCGCACGCGTTCCATATGGAACGGGCCTGCTCGACTCGCGACCTCCGTGCACCGTTCAAATGGGTTGGGTGACGTGGAAGCGCTGGGCAACCTCGCCGGACGATGAGGCCCACCCAGGCAGCATCGGAAGTGCCGGTTCGTACCGACTCGCAACCTTCATCGCCTGTCCGCCATGAAGCGCACTGCGGTTGCCCTGCGATGGCGCGCACCCTCCATGCGCTGTCACGAGCCCTCGCGTGAGCCACCTCTTCGCCCGTGACTCGTTCGACATGAAGTGCGCTTCGACTGTCTTCCGCGGTGGCAGCTGTTCATCGCTGCGCTGTTGGTCGCCTTCGCATGAGCCGGACCACCATGGCGCTCGTCCGTTCAACATGAAGTCGCCTCGGGGTCATCGGAGGTGGCGGCTGTTCATCGCTGCGTTGTTGGTCGCCCTCGCGTGAGTCGGCTCACCACGGCTCTTGTCCGTTCAACACGGCACCGTGCGGCAACCCGATGCATTGTCGGAAGCACCAATATGAACCGGGCCGTCACTGCTCATGCCTGTTCGTCATGAGGTGCGGTTCGGCCACCGTCCGATGCGTCATCATCGAGCGCCCTCGCACGGGCAGGTCCGCCATCTCCATCCATCACTCGTTGGACTTGATGCATGGGTCGACCACCGTCCGATGCAGCGCTCCTCAATGCTCATCGGCGAGAGCCTGCGCATGAGCGAGCTCGGCACCTCCATCGCGCGTTCGACCTGAGACGTGGGTCGACCACCGTTCAGTTCATTGAGGCGTCATCATCGAGACCTCCGCATGCGCCACTTCGCCACCTCCATCACCCATCCGGTGTGAAGCGCTGCACGACCCCGTCCGATGCGTCACCACCAAGAGCCTCCGCATGAACCGGTTCGCCACCTCCCCCGCTCATCCGGCGTGAGGCACGGCACGCCCTCCAATGCGTCGCCCGTCGAGGTCTCCTCATCGAGAGCCACCGCGCGAACCGGTTCGCCCACTCCATCACCCAGCCAACGCGAGGTGCGGTTTGGCCACTGCCCCATGTGGCAACCCTCGCGCCTCATCAACGAGCCTCCGCAGGAACGAGTTCGCTATCGCCAGCCGCCGGTCGACGTGAGGTGTGGGTCGACCACCATCCAGTCCGGCGCCCATCGCTGACTCAGCATCGGAAGCCTCCACGTGAGCGCGCTCACCACTCCCAGCACCCGTTCGACGCGAGGTGCAGTTCGGCCACTGGCCGGTGCGGCGCCCATCGCTGACTCATCATCGGAAGCCTCCACATGAGCGCGCTCACGACTCCCGACAGCCGTTCGACGTGAGGAGTGGCGCGACCACCATCCGGTCCTGCGCCCAGCACTGACTCATCACCGGACGCCTCCACATGAACGAGTTCGCTACCGCCAGTCGCCGTTCGACGTGAGGATTGGCGCGACCACCATCCGGTCCGGCGCCCATCGCTGCCGCATCATCGAAAGCCTCCACATGAACGAGTTCGCTACCGCCAGCACCCGTTCGACGTGGGGCATCGCGCGAACACTCTTCGCTGGTTCCAACTGACGCGGCGCGAACCGGCTCGCGACCTCCATCGACCATTCGACATGAAGCGAGGTGCAGCCTCGTTCAGCGATGAGCTCCGCCATCCGAGAGCTTTCAGCGGCGCCGCCTGAACTGCCCTACCGGCTCAACGGCCAGTTCGACACGCCATCCGTACCGCGAGCACCACGCTGGCATGAACCGGCACCCCCATCGCCACTCCACATGAAGCGATGCGCGCGGCCTGCGGTGCTTGGCGAACCCCAGCTGCCCGTTCGGCACCATCTGGACACGGGGCCGCGGACCGCACCTCCGTTTCACGCGGGCCACGGCGCGCGCGGCATCGAACTGGCCAACTCGCGCCAGACATCCTCCGCATCGATCGATTCAGCGTGAGGCTCTGCTTCGTTCCATCTGGTGCGCGCCGCGACCCTCACTCGATGCCGTGAAGTCATCGAAGCGTTGTCCGGCCTCCAGCGCGCGACCACCGTCCATCACACAGCTCGCTTCACGCTGAAGCCAGCAAGGATGAGCACACGGCATCGCCACAACCGGGGACGGACCCGACACGCGAACCACGTGGAGCCTGGGTCGGCACCCGGCCTCGCGAGTCCTCATCTCCACCCCCAGGACTCAGCGCGGTCACTTCACCTGCTCCGCGTGGAAGGCGACACGCGTTCGTCGCCGCCTCAGCACGCATCACCACCGCGGCGTTCCACATGGAACACGGCGGCGGCAACGCGGGCCCAAGTGGCTCACCGTGTTCACACGATGCCCGTTGTCCGCACCCATCGAACACGACACCCGTTCCCGCGTGGGACACGCCACGCTGAAGCGCGCTTCGGATGAACACCCGCGCACCGCATCGGCGCGCGCGTTCCACGTGGAACAGCCTCAAAGGCCACGGCGACCTCGGAACTCGCGCGCGACGCGCCGGCACCAGGCATCTGCCTGTCCGCGACATCGGCTCGAAGCGAGGGCACGTTGTCTTCGCGGATGAAGTCCGCCCTTCCGACTCGTGTCCGCGTTCCAATGTGGAACACGGCACGAGGGCCTTCAGACCATCGCGAAAGCGCAGCGTGTGAACACCTTCTCATCGGTCTTCAACACCACGTCGATGAGGCCGAGCACCCGTCACCACCCTGGCTGCTTCCGCGTTCCACATGGAACACGGCACCAGCGCACCACCACTGCTCCGCCCCCATCACCGTTCCACGTGGAACACGACCCGCGTCGCCTCAACTGCTCGCCGCAGCGTCACGCGGGTCAGCGTCGTTGAGCCTCACCGGACCAAGGTCCAACACCACGTCGATGAGGTGACGGCACATAGCGCGCGCCACCACGTGAACGGCTTCTGCGTTCCACGTGGAACACGAACTGCTCGCGACAGCGTCATGCAGGACGGCACCGTTGAGCCTCACCGGACCAAGGTCCAACACCACGTTGACGAGGTGAACGGCGCGCGGCGCGCAACACCTCGCGAACGGCTTCCGCGTTCCACGTGGAACACGACCGCGTCGCCTCAACTGCTCGCGACAGCGCCACGCAGGTCAGCGCCGTTGCGCATCACCGGCCAAAGCCCAACACCACGTTGATGAGGTGAACGGCACGTAGCTCGCCACCACGTGAACGGCTTCTGCGTTCCACGTGGAACACGAACCGCTCGCGACAGCGTCATGCAGGACGGCACCGCTGAGCCTCGCCAGGCCAAGGTCCAACACCACGTTGATGAGGTGAACGGCGCGCGGCGCGAACCACCTCGCGAACGGCTTCCGCGTTCCACGTGGAACACGACCGCGTCGCCTCAACTGCTCGCGACAGCGTCACGCAGGTCAGCGTCGTTGCGCCATCACCAGCCAAGGTCCAACACCACGTTGATGAGGTGAACGGCACGTAGCGCGCGCCACCACGTGAACGGCTTCTGCGTTCCACGTGGAACACGGGAGCATGAGGCTCCGCTACCGGCACGCCTCCTTGAGACCAGTTCAGGCGTCACCTCGTTCCACGTGGAACACGGCATCGCGTGAGCACGGGTTTCGACCGCTCGCGCGGACCGCTTTCGTGTTCCACGTGGAACACGATTCGCGCCGCATCGACCTCGCATGACCTCACGCATGGCGACATGCGGACATCATCGAGAACTCGCTCACGACCCTTTCTCGGCGAAGGCATCGACGCATCGCGAGCGCTGTCTCTTCGCGTTCCACGTGGAACACGAACGCGCGTGCATGGGCCGCACGGCACCAGCAACTGGACGGTCCACACAGTCCACGCACCACCGCGTTCCACGTGGAACACGGCACACGTCGCGCATCAGGAAGAGGGTTCGCCATCAGCTCGTTTCGCGGCAACACGTGGTGATGGAGGCCTCACGTGAGGCCCTCACCACCAGCCGCGGCATCTCGTTGAAGAGGTGGTGAAGCGCGTGATGCGTTCCACGTGGAACACGGATGCTCACCAGAACACCTGCGCGCGAAGGCGGCACATGCGTCGCCAGACCGAGCATCGCGGCGCACCTCCTCCGCGCATCGATGCCGATGCCCGGGCACGTGGAGCGGTGCTCATGCTCGCATCGGTTCCACGTGGAACACCGCACACGAACCATCAGGCGTCGCCACCACGAGACGGCTTCTCAGCCACTTCATCAGCAAGGCGAGGAAGCCAACGCGGCGCTCATCCGGACCCCTTCTTCGTTCCACGTGGAACACGGCGCACGGCATCGCGGGATGGCAGCGGCTTCATGCGAGTTCGCCAGCACCAACACCGTGAAGAAGCTTCGCGGCGGTCTCTTCAACCAGGTGAGGCCAGCACGCGATGGCCATCTGGACCTCTTCTTCGTTCCACGTGGAACACGGCATCGCCGGTTGGTGGAGGCATCACGCAAGTCGCCGCGCATGGCATCGCGAAGCACCTCCTTCAACCGGGCGCGACCTCAACGAGGCCCTCATCCCGGACCTCATCAGGGTTCCACGTGGAACACGGCATCGCTGGTTGGCGGGGCTTCGCACGAGTCGCCGTGCACGGCATCACGAAGCCTCTGCTTCAACCAGGCGCGGCCTCAACGAGGAACTCACCCAAGGCCCCGTCACCGTTCCACGTGGAACACGGCATCGATGGTTGGCGGGGCTTCGCACGAGTCGCCGTTCACGGCATCACGAAGCCACTGGTTCAACCAGGCGCGCCCTCAACGAGGAACTCAGCCAAGGCCCCGTCACCGTTCCACGTGGAACACGGCATCGCTGGTTGGCGGGGGCTTCGCACGAGTCGCCGTGCACGGCATCGCGAAGCGACTGCCTGAACCAGTTCAGGACCCGTGCCCCACCCTGGTCCCTTCACCGTTCCACGCGGAGCACGGCATCGCTGGTTGGCAGAGACTTCAGGTGAGTCCGCCGGCACGGCATCGCGAAGCGACCCCTTGAGCTGCTGAGGACGAACTCACCCAAGGCCCCTCCACCGTTCCACGTGGAACGCGGCATCTCCGGTTGGTGGAGGCACCACGCGCGTCGCCGTGCCCAGCATCGCGAAGCACCTGCTCCAACCGGGCGCGGACTCAACGAGACCCTCACCCAAGGCTCCGTCACCGTTCCACGTGGAACGCGGCGCGTAGCAACGCTGGATGACCGAGACCTCACGCAAGCCGGTGCGCACGCCTTCGCGAAGCGGCTGCTTCAACCGGGTGAAGAAACCCAGAGGACTCACCCTCGACCCCGTCACCGCTCCACATGGGGCGCGGCGCGTGGAAACCGCTGGCTGGCCGAGCCCTGCCTCACGTGATTCGGCGCGCGGCATCGAGAAGCCACGACTTCAACCGGGTGAAGCCACCAAGAGAACTCGCCCTGCCCCCCGCCACCTTCTGGGTGGAGCACGGCGCATGGCAACCGCTGGCTGACTGAGGCCCGCCTCACGTGATTCGGCGCACCATCGAGAAGCACCGCCATCAACCAGGTGAAGCCCCACCAAGAGAACTCGCCCTGGCTCCCGCCACCTTCCACGATGGAACACGGTGCGCGGCAACGCTGGCAGCGGCTTCACCGCGTCGGCATGCACGACCTCCAGAAGCGGCCCCTTCAACCAGGTGCAGCCAGCACGCGGCGCCCATCCCTCTTCGCCGTTCCACGTGGAACCTGACGCGCGGCAAGGCGTGATGGTTCGGACTTCACGCGAGTCGATAGCCACCGAAACCCTGAAGGGACTTCTCGGCGTCCTCACCAGAAAGAGGACGACCGCGGCACCCAAGCCGTGAACCACGGGGACCCGCACCACGAAGCCTCGATGGGTGAGCGACCTCGCCAGCGAGAAGCAACCCGAGCGGGACCGCATGACGTCGCGCACCGATGAACGGGGCACCACGGGGCGCGACCTCTCAAGAAAGCCAGAGGCTCCCTCACCGCATGGACTCGTCTCCGTTCCCGGGGTGCGCGGCTGAACGAGACCTCTCACGCGTCCTCATGGTCGGGCACCATCGAGACACGGCTTCTCGGGGTGACGGTGCAGGCGGCTCCGCACTCCGCCAACAACTGGCGCCCCCTCCCCCACCCACCAGGCAGTCTCTTCCCTTCACTCGAATCACGCCGTCCGCTGCACGCCGTTGCAGCGAAAGCGGCGCGAGTCGACTCCTCGCTTCGGGTTCCACATGGAACCTCACCGCGCTCCCCCTCTCGTTGAAGCAGGCTCAGCACGGGCCAGTCGCGTGGGTCTTCACTTCACGCCACCAGCAGGACCCTGTGCTCGACATCCCTCACGGGGCAGCAACTCCGGAGAACGGTCCGACAGCCGAGAGCACTCGCTGACTCCAGAGTTCGCGCCGTGGGGTGCAGGGCAGAAGTGACGGACAGCATCCCCTCCCCTCCCCCATCCGCGCTCCGTCTCGAAGGTCCACGAACGAGCACCTCGAAGAACCCTCACCCGGACGAACATCCGATGCGCCCCCATCTGGCGCGCTCGCATCCTCACTGCCTTGCGAGGTCCCTTCTCGCGCCCGTCCTTTCAGAGCCAGCAGTCGCCGCGAAGGTCCGGTCCCGCTGCCGCGACGCAAGCACCCCGCGTCCCTCACTCGCGACACCTCGCCGTGCGGAGGTTCGCGCTTCACGACCAGACCACCACCAACCTGCCCTCACCGATTCGGCTCAAGTGGGTCTGGGTCTCGCGAAGAATCCGCAGGCCCCACCGAAAAGAGTCTGCGTACGGCCCATCACCTGCGCCGGTGCGCATGGCGTCCGAACCGTGGGCACGAACCTCCAGGGATACACACGTCGAACGGCCCTCATGTCCACGCGTCACGAACGATGGAGCTCACCGACGTGTGGTTCGAAGGGCTGGCCTGCATCACCACGGGCTGCAGGAACTTCAGCCACGAGCGGCAAACTCACGCGAGGTCCGTTCGAAGCCATCGCTTCACGATGACGCCTCCGTCTTCACGGTCGGAGCCCGCGCTGACTTGGACCCGACTCACCCTGTTCCACGTGGAACGAGCAGTAGCCGCGGGCTCAGAACCCGCGCAACAGGGCCTGCGGGCACCTGCTTGGACGCTCGCATCAAGTCATGACAACCGTGCAGGGCTGAGCACGCAGGAATGCTCCTCCTCCAACCTCGTGACGCGACTCCATCCGCAGCACCTCGCCTGAGTACGCCATGGGCTCGAACGGAGTCACTCGCGAACAGTCCTGGCGTCACGCGTCCGCTTCGAGAGCAGTCGCCCCGATGCCACACGCGCCGAAAGACTCCCGCGCGATGAGTGGCAGCACAGCCGCGTGCAACGGAGTTCGCGCCGTGGTCCAAAGCTCGCTCACCTCTCGCCTCGCGAGCAGACAAGCCCACCACTAGACCTCTCGCTGGTCGAGTGAACGGCCCATCGAGCGTGTGCTCTCGCACTCAGCTTCACGCCAGACCAGGCAGGCGTGTTCCCCGACTGAAGGAACCGTCCGCTCGCACTCCCCTCCCCTGCCCCGAGCCAGCATCCGCGCGAGTGCCTGGTCACATCCTGAGCTGGCAACCACAGCGCTCGAACCCTTGCGATACTCCGCGAGACACAGGACCCATCGCGGGCATCGTCCGCGGCGACACGCCGACACCTCCACTCGCAAGGCTCACTCCGTGCTCCCGCTTCAACGCTGGTTGTCTCCCGAGGAAGCCGCCGAGGTGCTCCGTCCCTACGCGGCCTTCAAGCAACGAAGCGCCGGCAACGGCATGGACGTGGACGCCCTCGTCCTCTCCGACGGCTTCTTCAGCGGCGCCGGGCTGTTCACAGGCGGGCGCGTCTCATCACTCAGGCTGGAGAACACCCGAGGCTCGACGTTCATCGACGGCGACCTGGTCGTCGATGGCTGGCTCGAAAACCCAGGCGGACTCGTCTTCGTGCGCGGCAACCTCATCGCGCACACCGTCTACACCTCCGAGTACCTCGTCATCCTCGGGGACCTTCGAGTCCGCCGCCTGTTCGGCGAAGACGAACCCCTGGGCACCTGCGTCTTCGGCGATGCCCATGTCGAGAGCGCCATCTTCTCCCACAACCATCAATTCAACGTCTGGGGCACCGCCCACCTGGGCGAAGAAGTCCATGACGAGGTCCACGGACGCGAGGCCTTGCGGAAACGACTCGTCGACTGGGGCCTTCTCTCCGACCCGCGACAGGAAGCACCGCTCGACGTGGTCCGACTCGGGCTGCGCGGACTCGCCGAATCATGGGGTCCGCTCTCCGATGAACTGGCCTCGCTTCGATACACGCCGAAGCCCTCGGACCTCATCGCGGAGCCTCCGGTTCGACCACCCCGTCCCGACATCATCCTCGAGCTGGAGCAATGGTTCGCATCGACACCCCTCCCCCAGCGACAACAACTCGAAGCACTGCGCACGCAGTGGCTCGCTCGACTCAGTGACTCAACGGTCCGCGCGGAGGCGGAGCGCGTGATTCGCAAGCACCTCAATTCGAAGAAGCTCATCACGGACCGCGACGCGCTCCTGCGCGACCTGGGGTAACAACGCCCAACGCAAACCCAGGGTTCGCGAGACCTCGCGCCTCGACACAACTCAGCGCGTCCACTCTCCCTGGTAGAGCACGACGCGATATCCATCGGGGTCCTCGAAGGTCTTCCCGTACACGTCCCAGTAAGGGTTGTGTGAGCGCACCGGATGGAAGCCCGCTTGCACCATGCGCCGCACCCGCGCGTCCCACTCCTCGCGCCGCGACACATAGAGAACCAGCAGATGGTCCGACGAAGGAGCGCGAGGCGCCTCGTGTCCGCGTTCCACCGTGAACTCCAAGTGGTACGGCGTCCCCACCTGGCCGAGCATCACCCCGTCGAAGCCCGCATGGTCCTCGAAGCCTCCCACGAGCTCGAAGCCAAGCCCCTCTCGATAGAACCGCACCACCGTCGCCAGGCTCCGCGTCGGTCGAGCGACTCGCAGCTTGCACATCTCCATCCCAGGTCCGTCCTCACCACGAACGAACCCGGTGAAGGTTCGCGCGTCTCACGGTCGTGACGCGTGCGCACTCAATGACGAGCAGTGCGCGGTGCACGATGAAGTCGCGGAAGCATCGCGCCATCTCCGGCGCGCGTGTCCGCACACGGCAAGGCAATGGCAGAAGGCCAACGCGTCAGCGCCGTGGGCCGACACCTCACGGATTCGGAGGAGACACGGGCTCCACGAAGTACGCCTGTTTGTGCCGAGGCTCGGAGTCGTACGCGGCGGCCAGCTCCCGCGCGCGCCGCTCGGTCCGAAACACGGCCACCTCCGCCCGGTTGCCGTGCTCATCCTGCCGAATCACGGCCCAACCCTGACGCGGACGGGACTGCCGCACGGACGGTGTTCCACGCTGCTCCACGGCGTACCACTGCTTGTGCGCCCGAGCCTCCATGCGACGCGCCAGGCACTCCGCATGTCCTCGGCTCGTCATCACGCAGACATCATGTCGATGACCCGTGTCGTCCTGCCGGTACACCGCCCAGCCATCCGTCAGCGGCGGCGCTCCAGGGTTGGCCCGCCACACCACTTCATCGCGCCACCAGTCGAGATGCGCGAGCGCATGGCTCAGCTCTTCTTCCGAGGTCATGACATGGAAATCGTCCGTGACCTGCAGATAGAAGACGAAGAACTGGAAGCCGCAGTCCGCGCGCCAACCCCAGTAGTCAGTGGGTCCGAGTCCATCACCTTCCACGTCTCGGAAGTGCGGAGGTCCCCAGCGTTGCTCGAAGTCGGCGCGGGACGCTCGGGCCACCGCGACTTCAGACTCATGAGGCTCGTCGTCACCCCAGACCACCGGTCGGTCCGTCGGAATCGGCTGCATGCGAGGCACCTCCGCTTTGAAGCTAACGCGGCCCCTCCTCGCATGCCTGCCCCCTCACTCCCACGCCACGTCCCCAACTGACACTGGATAGCAGTTGTCCGCATGGCGCCACGCGCGCACCTCCACCGTGCACGCGCGGGCCCGCCCTCCCCTGCCCTACTCCTTCGCGAACACCGCGACCTGACGCTCCGCGCCGGAGAACGGCAGCCGGTACGCCCTCGCGGAGACCACTCGCAGCTGTCGCTCCGCGGCGCGCGACGCCAGCTCCGCGTCCGTCTGCGACTTGCCGAGCATCGCCACCACGCGCCCACCCGGCTCCACATACGCCGGCGCCAACGCCAGCCAGTCCGGCAGGTCCATGAACGCGCGCGCAATCAACAACTGCGCGCGCGGAATCCCTTCCGTCTCTGGCTGTCCCTCCGCGCGCGCGTGCAACCCGCGCACGCCCTGCAACCCGAGGCTCGCCGACGCGGCCTTGATGAACGCGACCTTCTTGCCCACCGTGTCCACCAGCGTCACGCCGAGCGCTGGCAACGCAATCTTCAACGGCAGTCCCGGGAAGCCCGCACCCGCGCCCAAATCCAACAACGACGCCGCGCCCGTCACCTCCGGCAGCACCGCGAGCGAGTCCAGGAAGTGCTTCTCCAGCACCTCCTCCGGCGCCGTAATCGCCGTGAGATTCACCTTCGCGTTCCACTTCAGCAGCTCCGCCATCAGCCGCTGCAACCGGGGGCCCACGTCCTCCCCCACCGACACGCCCAGCGCCTGGCAGCCGGATGCCAGCAGATCTACGAACCTCGTGTTATCCACAGCACCTCCACAGCGCGGAGGGGCATAACCCTCCGGAATCATTCAGGGGATTTCTATCCCCAAAGTTGTCCACACGTTGTCCACACCCCCTGTTCTGATCACTCCAGGGGTGTTTCGCCGCCGCCCGAGGGGCCCGAGACGCGCTTGAGCGCGACCAGGAGCAGCGACACCGCCGTGGGCGTCAGGCCTGGAATCCTCCGCGCCTGTCCCACCGTCGAAGGCCGGTGCGCGCCGAGCTTTTCCGCCGCCTCCTTGCTCAGCCCCCGCACCTCCGTGAAGCGAAAGCCTTCCGGAATCCGCCACCGGTCCGTCGCCTCCGACTCGCGCGCCGCCGCTCGCGCCGCCTGGGCGATGTAGCCCTCGTACTTCACCTCCACCTCCACCTCCTCGGCCACGTCCTCCGCCACCACGGGCCAGTCCACCCTCCCCTCCCCCAACTGCCCGTACGTGACTTCGGGCCGCTTCAGCCGCGCCGCCAGGCCCGTGCGCTTGAGCCGCGTCACTTCGTCCGTCACCGCGCGCTGCCGCGCCTCCGCCCGCTCCAACGCCTCGCGCGGCAACAGCCCCACCCGGTGCCCGTGACGCGCCAGCCGCAGGTCCGCGTTGCCCTCGCGCAGCCGGAGCCGGTGCTCGGAGCGACTGGTGAACATGCGGAACGGCTCGTCCACGCCCTTGGTCACCAGGTCATCCACCAGCACCGCGCCATGGGCTTCGTCGCGGCCGAGCAGCAGCGGCGGCTCGCCCTTCACCATGAGGCCCGCGTTGAGCCCGGCCCACAGGCCCTGGAAGGCGGCCTCCTCGTAGCCCGAGGTGCCGTTGAGCTGGCCCGCGAAGAACAGGCCCGCGACGGCCTTCGTCTCCAGCGTGGGCTTGAGCTGCGTGGGCGGCGCGTAGTCGTACTCCACCGCGTAGCCGTAGCGGATGACCTCCACCCGCTCCAGTCCGGGGATGGTGCGCAGGAAGTCGAGCTGCACGTCCGCGGGCAGGCTGGTGGACAGGCCCGCCGGGTACACCAGCGGCGAGTCCGGGCCCTCGGGCTCCAGGAACACCTGGTGCCGCTCGCGCTCCGCGAAGCGCACCACCTTGTCCTCCAGCGACGGGCAGTAGCGCGGCCCCCGGCCGACAATCTCCCCCTGGTACAGCGGCGAGCGGTGGAGGTTGTCGCGCAGCACGCGGTGCGTCTGGAGCGTGGTGGCCGTGATGCCGCACGTCACCGAGGGCTGACGCGGAAACGGCACTCCCGAAGCCGACTCCGCGCGCGTGCGCCAGGAGAGCGGACGCGGCGGGAAGTCGCCGTGCTGCGGCTGCACCGCGTCCCAGTCGATGCTCGCGCGCGCGAGCCGCGCCGGAGTACCCGTCTTGAAGCGGCCCAGCGTGAAGCCGAGCGCGCGAAGCGAATCGGACAGGCCTCGCGCCGCGTCGTCGCCCAGCCGTCCGCCGACTTCCTTCTTCTCGCCCACGTGCATCAGCGCCTGGAGGAAGGTGCCCGTCGTGAGCAGCACCGCCGACGCGGACACCTGCGTGCCGTCGCCGAGCAGCACGCCCGTCACCCTCCCCTCCTCGACCACCAGCGTGGAGACCTCGCCCTCGCGCACGGTGAGGTTCGGCTCGTTGAAGAGGACCGACTGCATCAGGGCGGAGTACTGCTCGCGGTCGCACAACACGCGAGTCGCCTGGACGGCGGGGCCCTTGGAGGCGTTGAGCGTCTTGAAGTGCGTGCCGGCGAGGTCCGCCACGCGCCCCATCTGTCCCCCGAGCGCGTCCAGCTCCCGCACCAGGTGTCCCTTGGCGGTGCCACCCACGGCGGGGTTGCAGCTCATCACCGCGGAGCGCTCGCGCTTGAGCGTGATTCCCAGCGTGGCCAGGCCCAGGCGCGCGCAGGCCAGCGCCGCCTCACAGCCCGCATGGCCCAGGCCCACCACGATGACGTCGTACCGGAGTCCCATTGCTCACGAGGGTCGCCGGAGGGTTTCGGGACCTGACGTGGCGCCCGCTCCGTCATGGCACCGAGCACCCTCGCTCCGCGCGCCGCGACCTGTGAGGTCCCCTATGTCTCCGGTGCGCCCCCTTGGCAAGCAAAGGGAAGGTTTACGGGAGCGCGCGAGGCGGGCAGTGGGAGGGGTTGAGGAGCTGCCTGCCTCGCGCGCACCGGCCATCCTCCGGAAGGGCAGGTCCCGTGCAACGGGCTTCCCCTCCGGCGTGGATGGCGATTCAAGAATGTCGGGCGAGCCCGAAGGCGTCGCCGGTACCTCATGGGGCCCGCGCGTCCCGAGCGCGGCGCCCCATCCCCCTGCGCGCGAGAGATGGCCCCTGCCTCCTCGCGTGCTTCGTCTTCATGGTGTCGCACACACGGAGGGCGGACCTGGGACCGTGGCGGTGAGGGCGCGACGGTAAACTCGAGCTCGAGACTCCGAAGGGTCCTGCACCCCCGTGTGCGCGACGGGGAAAGGAATAACCGGAGGGTCTGACATGCCGGCCTTCGCCCGGCCGGCCCCTCCGAGGGTGAGTTGGCGTGGAGGTGGGACCCGGCCACTCCCCTCCCCCGCATGCGGCTGCTTCATCCTGAAGACGGGCGGAGGCAGGACTTGTGACGCCCGCCGGGGACAGGCGCGGGGATTGTTCCGTGCGTGGAACACTGCGTGGAACCTCGTGTCGCTGGTCAGCCAGGGTCCGCGCCGCTAATCCAGCGTCGACGATGATGAAGCTCCGGAGAACCTCCCAGGGAGTCGCCACCGCGTTGCTCGCGAGCGGCCCGCCGAGAGGTCGCCTGCTCGGCATCCGGAGCCCTGAACGAACTCGCGCGCGCGGCGGTGCGCGCCTCACGCCTGGGATGGCATGAACACCCTCACGAAGAAGTCGCCCCCATCGGGCACCCTGTCGCTGGAGCTGCTGCTGGGAGCGCTCACCGCGTTCGCGCCGCTGTCCATCGACATGTACCTGCCCGCGCTGCCACGCATCGCGACGGACCTGCAGTCGACCCAGTCCGTCATCCAGCTCACGCTCGCGTCGTGCTTCGCGGGGCTGGCGTTGGGACAGCTCTTCACCGGTCCGCTCATCGACCGGTTCGGACGGACGCGGCCGTTGTACGCGGGGCTGGCGGTGTATGTGCTGGGCTCGCTCGGCTGTGCGCTCGCGCCCACGGCGACGGCGCTGGTGGCGATGCGCTTCTTCCAGGCGCTGGGCGGCGCGGTGGCGTTGGTGGCGCCGCGCGCGGTGGTGCGGGACTTGTGGTCCGGCGCGGACGCGGCGCGGACGATGTCGCGCTTGATGCTCGTGGTGGGCGTGGCGCCCGTGCTCGCGCCGTTGCTGGGTGGCTTCGTGCTCCAGCACACGAGCTGGCGGGTCATCTTCGTGTTGCTCGCGGGCATCGGCGCGGTGGCGCTGGTCGCCACGTGGAGGGTGTTGCCGGAGACCGCGCCCGAGCACTCGAAGACGAAGAGCATGCGCGCGCGCTTGGGGGAGCTGCTGCGGGACGCTGACTTCGTCGGCCCGGCGCTCGCGGGTGGCTTCGCGTACGCGGGAATGTTCGCATACATCGCGGGCGCGCCGTTCGTGTTCATCACGCTGCATGGCGTGAAGGAGCAGGACTTCGGCTGGTTCTTCGGTGCGAACGCGGTGGGGCTGGTGGCGCTGGCTCAGCTCAATCGCAAGCTGCTGCGCCACATCCCGTTGCACCGGCTGCTGCGTCTGGCATTGGCGCTGTATGTGGTGACGGCGGCGGGGGTGATGGCAGTCACGTGGAGTGGGGTAGGGGGCTTCTGGGGGATTGCCGCCGCGCTGTTCCTGTTCGTGCCGACGCTGGGATTGGTGGGACCCAACTCCGCGGCCATCGCGCTGGAGCGACACGCCGCGCACGCGGGGCTCGCGTCCGCGGTGCTGGGCGCGCTCCAGTTCACCGCCGCGGCCTCCGCGTCCTGGGCGGTGAGCGTGCTCAATGACAACACCGCGAAGCCGATGGGCGGCGTGGTGTTGGCGGCGGCCGTGCTGGCGTGGCTGTCTGGCTTCCTGGGCCACCGGGCGCGCTCGCGAACCGCGAGCACGGAGCCCACGATGACCGGGGCGTCACGTGTTGGCGAAACGTGATGTGTGAAATGTGACGTCGAGCCTGTCGCCCGCGGGTGCCCCCCGAGAGAATGCCTCTCATGAAAAGGCTATCTTCTCGTGTGGACCATCGGGTTCCCGCACCGACGTGGGTCTTCTCCTCCATCCGCCTCGCGGGAAGAGGTGCCACCGCATGGACAAGAAGGAACGGTTCGACCGCTCGTGGTTGCCAGAGGGCGTCTCATTCGACCGGAAGGAGGGGCTCTACGCGGAGCTCGGTCCAGACGGACTGGTGGTGCATCTGGGTGTCTACGAGGACGGTGAGCGCAAGCCTGACAGTTGGGCCCTGAATGTGGCGCCGGATGGGAGCTGGGCCCGCCTTGAAAAAACCATGGTCCTCGAATGGCGGGCCGACCTGGTCCGCTCCGAGGACGCGGAGAGAGCACTGGCGTATTGGAGTTCTCTGTGGTTCGACAAGATCGCCGACGCCACGCGGAAATTCGACCCCGGCATCAACGTCCAATGCTCATTCTGCGAGAAGTACCAGCGCGAGGTGAGAAAGCTCATCGCGGGCCCGAACGTCTTCATCTGCGACGAATGCGTCGGCCTGTGCAACGACGTCATCAATGAGGAACGTTCCTCGACCTAGGGCATCGGCGAGGTCCGCTCCCACATCTCTCACGCCCCCGCGCGGGCATGAAAAAGCCCCGAGGCGCCACGCGGGCACCTCGGGGCTGAGCGCTCAACCCCGTGAAGGGTGAGCAGTCACCGCGTCACGGCGCGGCCTGAGCCGGTACGGGGGCCTTCGCCTTCTTCTCCGCGGTGGCGAAGTCACCCGCCTTCACCTGGGTGACCTTCGTCCAGTCCAGGTGTCGCGACATGGCCTGACGCACGTCCGTCGGCTTGAGATTGGAGAGCTGCTGTTCCACGCCCGCGTCGAAGGTGAGGGTGCGGCCCAGGTACAGGTAGCCGGCGAGCTTGCGCGCCAGGTTGCCGTCCTGCGCACGAGCCGCCTGCCGGTACTCCAGCAGACCCGCGCGAGCCTTCTCCAGCTCCTCCGCCGAGTAGTCCTTCTGCAAGACGTTCGTCACTTCCTCGCGCATCGCCGTTTCGAGCCGGCTCGCGTTCTCCGGCGCGTAGATGGCGTAGGTGATGAACGTGCCCACCGCGTCCAAATCGCCCGGGTCGATGTTGCTCGCGACGCCGTAGGACAGGCCATCCTTCTGGCGGATGCGCGTGGCCAGCCGCGAGTTGAGGAAGCCGCCGCCGAGCACGAAGTTGCCGAGCATCAGCGCCGGCCAGTCCTTGTCGTCCTCGCGCAGCTTGAGCGTCTGCCCCGCGTAGAAGTACGCGTTCGCCTTGTCCGGCGTCTCCAGGGCCACGGCCTTGGGGCCCACGTCGTTGAAGACCTCCGGCACGCGCGCGTAGGGCGCCGGGCTCTTCCAGTCGCCGAACAGCTTGCCAGTCTCGGCCACGAGTTCCTTCGGGTCGAAGTCACCCACCACGGCCAGCTCCGCGTTGGCGCCGCCGTAGAACGCCTTGTGGAAGGCGCGGGCCTGCTCCAGCGTGGTGTCCTTCGCGCCGGCGATGCGCTCGTCGAGCGTGGGCACGTAGTAGGGGTGGCCCTTCGTGTAGTGGCTCGACAGCGTCCGCCAGAAGGCGATGCTGCCCTGCGTCTCCGGCTCGCTGCGCTGCGACTCCAGGTCCGCCAGCCGCGACTGCTTGAGCAGGGTGAACTCCTTCTCGTCGAAGGAGGGCTCGCGAAGAATCTCGGCCACCAGCGCCAGCACCTTGGGCAGGCTCGCGCGCGGGCACTCGATGGACACCGACGCTCCGGCAAGGCCCCCGTCCACGCCAACGCGCGCCTTCAGCTTGTCGAACTCGTCCTGGATTTGCTGCCGCGTGTGCTTCTTGGTGCCGCGCATCAGCATGCGGCCCGCGTACGACGCCGCGTCGGCCTTCCCGCGCAGCGCCGCCTCCGTGCCCCAGTGGAAGGACAGGGACGCGTTCACCATCTCACCGCGCGTCTTCTTGGACAGCACCGCGTACTTCATGCCGCCCGGCAGCTCGCCGCGCTGCACGCGCGCCTCGATGTTGGCGGGGGAGGGGTCGAACGCCTCGCCCTGCGCCACCGCGGCGCGGCCCTTGTAGCCGTCCATCATCTTCGCCATCTCCACCGGCGGCGGCAGCTCCGAGCGCTCCGGCTTCGCCGTGGGGATGAACGCGCCCAGCGTGCGGTTGGAGGCCTTGAGGTAGGTGGCCGCCACGCGCGTGACGTCCACGGGCTTCACCGCCTCGATGCGGTCGCGGTGCAGGAACATCAAGCGCCAGTCGCCGGTGGCGGCCCACTCGGACAGGCCGATGGCGGCGCGCTCGGAGTTGTTCAGCGTCAGCTCCATCATCTTCAAGAGCGTCGTCTTCGCGCGGGAGACCTCCTCCTCGGTGAAGGGCGTGCGCGCCGAGTCCTCCACCGTCTTCAGCAGCGCCTCGCGCGCGGCGGCCAGGGGCTGGTCCTCGCGCATGTCCGCGCTGAACCCGATGATGCCCGGGTCGCGGAACTGGTAGTTGTACGCGGACACGTTCGACGCCTTCTTCGTCTCCACCATGCTCTTGTAGAGACGGCCCGACGGGTGGTCGCCCAGCGCGAGCGTCAGCACGTCGATGGCGGCGAAGTCGGGGTGGGCGCCCTCGGGCACGTGATACACGCTGGCGAGCAGGGTGTTGTCGCCCACGCGGCGCAGCGTCACCTCGCGCTCACCGTCCTGGGTGGGCTCGGCGGTGTACGTGACGGGCAGGGGCGCGGCGGGCTTCTTCAGCTTGCCGAAGGAGGACTGGATGAAACCCAGCGTCTTCGCCTCGTCGAAGCGGCCGGCCACCACCAGCATCGCGTTATCCGGGCGGTAGTACTTCCGGTAGAAGGCCTGGAGCCGGTCGATGGGCACGTTCTCCAAATCGGAGCGCGCGCCGATGGTCGACTTGCCGTAGCTGTGCCAGATGTACGCGGCGCTGAGGACGCGCTCCTGGAGGATGCTGCCCGGGTCGTTCTCGCCGGACTCGAACTCGTTGCGGACGACGGTCATCTCGCTGTCGAGGTCCTTCTTGGCGATGAAGCTGTTGACCATGCGGTCGGCTTCGAAGGACAGCGCCCAGCGCAGGTTCTCGTCCGAGGCGGGCAGCGTCTCGAAGTAGTTGGTGCGGTCCAGCCACGTCGTGCCGTTGGGGCGAGCGCCCCGCTCGGTGAGCGCCTGGGGCACGTTCTTGGTGGTGGGCGTGCCCTTGAACATCAGGTGCTCGAGCAGGTGGGCCATGCCCGTCTCGCCATAGCCCTCGTGCTTGCTGCCCACGAAGTACGTCACGTTCACGGTGACGTTGGGCTTGGTCGGGTCGGGGAAGAGGAGCACGCGCATGCCATTGGCGAGGCGGTACTCGGTGATGCCCTCCACGCTCGTCACCGGAGTGAGCGCGGAGCCCTTGGCCTTCGCGGCGGGGGTAGGGGAGGGGGCAGGGGCCTGGGCCCATACAGGAGTGGTGGCCACCAGCATCAGGGGGGCCAACAGGGAAAGCGGGGTACGACGCCTCATGCGGTCCTCGCGGGTCTTCATAAAGTGCACGGCGCTTCTAACCCGGTACGGGTCATCCGCCATCCCGGAAGCCAGCACTTCCTCCTGGCGGGCGTCCACCGTGAGACAGGGGAGGGAGCGCCCGGACCCGCCCCTCGGCCCCTCGACACACGGGTTCGTCTGGATTTCCCATGACAACCTCATGGGTTGTTTGTCTGATTGCCACCGTGTCAGATTGGTTTGGTAGGGTGTCTTCAACCTTGGAAGCGGCATGGGGCCGCTCGGAGGGAGGCAGGCGGGATGGCGAGATATGACGGTGGGGGAGTGGACGCGGCGCTCAAGGACCTCTCGAAGGTCATGGAGCGCACTCGAGTGCGTCTGGATGCGCTCGACCGGAGCCACATGGAGCTCAAGGAGGCCATCCGGGACGGACGGAGGGCCTCCCAAGAGGCCACGGTTGCAGTCGGGGAGCTGCGACGAGAGGTCACGGAGTTCAGGCAGGACGTCACGGAGGTCAGGCAGGACGTCCGTGAGTTGAAACATGAGGTGAGTGCGCTCAAGCAGAAGGTGGAGGTCCTGGACAGCAAGGTGGATGCCCTGGACAGCAAGGTGGATGCCCTGGACAGCAAGGTGCATACCTTGGACAACAGGGTCCACACGCTGGAAGACAAGTCGAAGGCCTCGGACCATCGGCTCCTGGTCGTCGAGGAGAAGGTCGACGTGTTCTCCCGTGACCTCCAGGTGGTCCGAGCGGGCTTCGAGCAAGCCGTCGAGTCCCTCGCGAAGTTGAGCGAACACGTGGGTGCCTCGACCTCGGAGCTGCGTCGGGGACTGTTCCACGTCAACGGGAAGGTCGCCCGGCTCACCGTCGACCGGGAAGACACCGAGCGGCGGCTGCAAGCCCACGAGAGCATCTTGAACAAGCTGCTCAAGAACTGAGTCACTGACTCCCGAGCGAAGTGCCGCGAGGAAGGCCCTCGTGCCGGTGTAGCGTCCCCTCCAGCCTCGGACTTCCACGCCCGAAGCGAAGGGATTCGTATGAGGCTGGTGCTCATCTCCGACACCCATCGACGGCACGAGGAGCTGGAGGTCCCCGCGTGTGACGTGCTCATCCACGCGGGTGACTTCTCTCGCCGGGGAAAGCAGCCGGAGCTGGAGTCCTTCCTCGCCTGGTTCGCCAGCCGCCCGGCCCGCGAGAAGGTGTTCGTCGCGGGCAACCACGACTTCATCTGCGAGACGCAGCCCGAGCTGACCCGGACCCTGGCGCGAGATGCGGGCGTGCACTACCTCGAAGACGAGGAGGTGCTCGTCGGGGGGCTTCGCCTCTGGGGCTCCCCGGTGACGCCACGCTTCGGAGGCATGGCCTTCAACCGCGAGCGGGGCGCCGACATCCTCACCCACTGGAACCGCATCCCCGAGGGCCTGGATGTGCTCATCACCCACGGTCCCCCCAAGGGCCTCGGGGACCGCACGTTCCTCGGGGCGCACGTGGGCTGCGCGGATTTGCTCGCGCGCGTGCGGCAGGTCCTCCCGCGCCTCCACGTCTTCGGCCACATCCACGAGTCACCGGGCGAGCACGCGCTTCCCGACGTGCCCACCCGCTTCCTCAACGTGGCCAACTGTCACCTCCACCCGTTCGGGATGCGGCCTCCCGTGGTGGTGGAGCTGGACGCGCGCTGAGCCGGGTGGCTCCACCCGCGCCAGGGGGGAACGAGCGCCCCGTCCCCCGGCGAGGGGCCAGGAAGACCCGTGCGTCCAGTCTTCATCCTCCGGAATGTCGCTCGGGCGGCGGGGAGGCGTGGGGAGACGTGCAAGCATCGGCACCCTGGCCCGTTAAGTAGTAAGGACCGCGTGCCGGATTCGTGGCCCGTCTCCCAGGTACCAGGAGCTTCTTCGGATGAAACGATTTCTCATCGGCGCGCTCGCCTTCATTGGCGCGATGTCCGTCCTCTTCATGCTGGGCCTCATCGCCCTCATCGTGATGGCCTCCACGAGCCGCCCGAGCGTGCCGTCCAACCTCGTGCTGGAAATGGACCTGTCGCAGCCGCTGCCGGAGCACGTGTCGGGCGACTCGCTGGCCGGGGCCTTCGGTGAGGACCCGCTCACGGTGCGCGACGTGGTGGATGCGCTGGAGAAGGCCGGAGAGGACTCGCGGGTGAAGTCGCTGGTGGTGCGCGTGGGCACCAGCCCCGGCACTCCCGCGACGACGCAGGAGCTGCGCGACGCGGTGAAGGCGTTCCGGGCCAAGGGCAAGCAGGCCATCGCCTTCACCGACTCCTTCGGCGAGGAGGCCAACGGCACCAGCGCGTACTACTTCGCCTCGGCCTTCGATGAAATCTACATGCAGCCGTCCGGCGCGGTGAACATCATCGGCCTCGCGTTCGAGACGCCGTTCGCTCGGGATGCGCTGGCGAAGCTGGGCGTGAAGCCCCAGTTCGACAAGCGCTACGAGTTCAAGAACGCGGTCAACAGCTACACCGAGCAGGGCTACACCGGGCCGCACCTGGAGGCCACCGAGCGCTTCGCGGGCAGCCTCTTCGGGCAGATGGTGCGTGGCATCGCCGAAGGGCGCGGGCTGACGGAGGACGCGGTGCGCGCGCTCATCGACCGGGCGCCGCTGCTCGCGCCGGAGGCGGTGGACGGCAAGCTGCTGAACGGCCTGCGCTACCGCGACGAGGTCTACGCCGAGCAGAAGAAGGCGGCGGGCGACGGCGCGGAGCTGCTGTACGTGAAGAAGTACCTGGAGCGCGCGGGCCGGCCGCACACCACGGGGGAGACCATTGCCCTCGTGTACGGGGTGGGCGAGGTGGCGCGCGGCAAGAGCGGAGGCAGCCCATTCGGCGAGGGGGCCATGGGCGGTGACACCGTGGCGGCGGCGCTGCGCAAGGCCTCCGACGACTCGCGCGTGAAGGCCATCATCTTCCGCGTGGACAGCCCCGGCGGCAGCTACGTGGCCAGCGACACGGTGCGCCGCGAGGTGCAGCGCGCTCGCGAGGCGGGCAAGCCCGTCATCGCCACCATGGGTTCGTACGCCGCCAGCGGCGGGTACTACTTCGCCATGGAGGCGGACAAGATTGTCGCCCAGCCCGGCACGCTGACGGGCAGCATCGGCGTGTACACCGGCAAGTTCGTCACCAACGGCTTCTGGGAGAAGCTGGGCGTCAACTTCGACACCGTGGCGCTGGGGCGCAACGCCACGCTCGCCAGCTCGGACGCGGACTACACGCCGGAGCAGCAGGCGCGGGTGGACGCGGAGCTGGACCGCATCTACACGGACTTCACCACGCGCGCCGCGAGCAGCCGGAAGATGCCGCTGGAGAAGCTGCAGGGCCTGGCCAAGGGCCGCGTCTGGACGGGTGAGGACGCGCTGGAGAACGGACTGGTGGACGCGCTGGGCGGCTATGCCAAGGCGCTCGAGTTGGCGAAGGAAGCGGCGAAGCTCCCCGCGGATGCCCGGGTGCGCATCGAGGAGTATCCGCGCAAGAAGAGCCCCGCCGAGGTGCTCTCCTCCGTGCTGGGCGAGACCGGGGACAACAGCGAGGACACCTCCGCCACGACGGCGGTCGTCACGCCCTGGGCGCCGCTGGTGGAGGCCACGCGTGTGGTGCATGGCCTGGGGGTGCGGCTGGGTGTCTTCGCACCCGAGCGCGGCTCGCTGTACGCGCCCATGCCCCAGACGCGCTGGTAGCGGGGCTTCCGTTTTACGCGGCCCCGCGTGCCTTCCGGACGCAGGGGCGTGATGTCGGAACGCCGTGGATCCAAGGGCTTCGGGGCTCGCTGCACGCCTCGAAGCCCTTTTCGCGCCGTCACAACCCTGGACGCGCTCCGTCTCCCAGAGGAGACGTGACGACGCGGCACGGTGGGTGGGCGCCCCTGGGCCCCTGCCTTGCAGATGTCGTGGACGCGGAACCGTCTGTCGTCGGCGAGGAAGCCGAAACGGCCGGTGCGAGCGTAGAACTGTTTCAATTTTCCGGGACGAGTGCGTTCCCAGGGGTAGTGGCCGCCGTGGGGGGCCGGAGGAGCCGGGTATGAAGAAGCGACTGGGGGACATCTTGCTGGCGCGCGGCGTGATTGATGAGCTGCAGCTCCACTCCGCGCTGGCGTATCAGCGCAAGTGGGGGGTGCCGTTGGGGCAGGTGGTCGTGGATCAACGCTTCTGCTCGGCGGATCAGGTGCTGGAGGCGCTGGCGGAGCAGGTGGGAATGCAGACGGTGGACCTGTCGGCGCAGGCGCCCGAGCCCGGCCTGGCGCGGCTGATTCCGGAGCGGGTGGCGGAGGCGCACCGGGTGGTGCCCCTGCGGCTGGAAGGACACGCGCCCAAGGACACGCTCGTGGTGGCCATGGCCGCTCCGGCGAGCCTCGCGTCGCTGGACGCGGTGAAGAGCGTGACGGGGCGGACGCGGGTGGTGGCGAAGCTGGCCACGGATGCGTCCATCCGCCGAGCCATTGGCCGGATGTACCGGGGCGAGACGGACGTCGTCGCCCGGCGGCCCGGCATGGAGGGGTTCTCCCTGCCCGAGGCGGACGAGCAGATGACCATGGTGCTCGGCGCCAGCATGGTGGAGCTGACGAACATGGAGGCGCCGCCCGAGGAGGCGCTGCCGCTCCTGTCCTCGCTGGAGGAAGAGGCGGCGCGGCCCCAGCCCGCGGTGAAGGTGCCCGCGCCGAGGGCGCCCTTGCGCTCGAAGCTGCCCACGCTGACGGCGGCCCGTCCGGAGCCCATGGCCCAGGTGCTGGTGTACGGCTGGGGCGTGGACGCGGCTGCGGGGCTGGTGAAGGTGCTGGCGGGCGCGGGACTCACCTCCCGCGTGGCGAGCACCGAGGAGCTGCTGGCTTCGAGCGAGATGCAGGTGGTGGTGACGCCGCTGCCGTCGCTGGAGGCCCTGGGGTGCAAGGTGCCCGCGCAGGTGGTGGTTGCGGGCAAGACGCCCGAGGTGGACCTGCCTCGCGCGCAGGCGGTGGGGGCCCGAGGCTTCCTGGCCGCCCCGGTGGATCCGGACCTCTTGCTGCGTGCGGTGCGCAGGATGGTGCATCCCGCGGGTGATGCCACGTTTCTCCGCCGCGCCAGCTGAAGGGCGCGACGGGAGTCAGGGCACGGCGGAGAGCAGTGAGGTCTCCCCGCACAGCGAGGACTCGGGGAGCCACAGCGTCTCGAGTTCCACCGGTGCGGAGGTGAAGGGCTCGGCGCGCACCAGCGCGTCGGACTCGTAGCAGCCGGTGAGGAGCCAGCCTCGCTTGACGCGCT
This sequence comes from Myxococcus sp. CA056, assembly GCF_013336715.1. Lineage (NCBI taxonomy): Bacteria > Pseudomonadati > Myxococcota > Myxococcia > Myxococcales > Myxococcaceae > Myxococcus > Myxococcus sp. CA056. The sequence goes on along the minus strand of NZ_JABUMT010000001.1, from coordinate 1,762,604 downwards.
GGTACGTCTCCAGCGTGCGCGCGAGGGGGTCCACCAGCCAGACATGGGAGACGCCCTGGCGCGCGTAGACGGGCAGCTTGCGCGTGCGGTCCAGCGCGGCGGTGGAGGGCGCAAGCACTTCGCACACCCAATCCGGGGCCAGCGTGAGGAAGGGCACGTCCGGGTCGATGGGGGAGGCGACGCGGTCTCGACGCCAGCCGGCCACGTCCGGGACGAGCACGTCGTGACCGAGCCGAAGCTCGGGGGCGCGCAGGAAGCACCAGCGGCCACTGCCACCCCGGCGTCGGTCGAGCTGTTCGCCCAGTTCCACCCCCAGCATGAAGGCGGCGCGAGTCTGCGCGGGAGTCAGCCTGGGTGAAGCGACGAACTCCTCGTCGAGGACTTCTCCCACCCAGCCCGAGGGCAGGGCCGAGAGCATCGAGTGGTTCGCCAGGTGGATGATGCCTTCCGTCACAGCGCCTCCGAAGGTGCGGCGGTTGAGGGCGGCATTCTAGGAGGGGGTCTGACACGTCCCCGACTGCTCGGAACGCGTCACTTTCCGATGCAGAATCGCTGGAAGATTGCGTCGATGAGTGCCTCGGAAGCGGAGGTTCCGGACAGTTCGCCGAGCGCCTCCAGGGCGAGGGCCAGCTCACCGGAGACGACTTCCAGGGTGGACAGGCGCGACGCGGACTCCGCGCGAGAAAGTGCCTCGGCGGCGCGACGCAGGGCATCGGCGTGGCGCTCGGACACGAGGGCTACCGCGGAGGGCGTACCGCCACCCCACAGCCGGGAGAGGAGGGACTCGCGCAGGGCGTCAACGCCTTCGCCCGTGAGCCCGCTGACACGCGGGCGGGGTGGGGAAGCCGACGAGGGTGCTTCGACGCCGAGCCTGCTATCGCCCTCGCCGGTCAGCCCGCTGACACGCGGGCGCGGTGGGGAATCCAACGAGGGTGCTTCGACGCCGAGCCCTCCATCGCCTTCACCGGTCAGCCCGCTGATGCGGCGACGCGGCGGGAGTGTCCCTCCCGCCGTCGTCTCAGCATCGGATGCTGCCTCGGCTTCGCTGACACGGGGGAGCGGCGCACCGAGGGTCTCCGGCCCCACGTCGCACTTGCCGTCGATGACCAGCACGTCCGTCGCGCCCGCCTCGGCCCGCCAGCGCTCCGCGTCAGACTCGGAAGTCCCTGGAGGCAGCACGAGCACCGTCAGGTCCACGCCCGCCAGCAGCTCGCGCGTCCGGGCGATACCCAGCGCCTCCACGCGGCCCGGCGTCTCGCGCAGTCCCGCCGTGTCGAACAGCGTGACGCCCAGGCCGTTCCACTCGACACGGGCCTCCAGTGCATCGCGCGTCGTCCCAGGCTCGTCGTCCACCAGCGCGCGCGCCTCGCCCACCAGTCGGTTGAACAGCGTGGACTTGCCCGCGTTGACCGGGCCAAACAACGCCACGCGCGCGCCCCGGCGCACCAGTCGACCCTGTCCCGCCTCGGAGAGCAGCACCTCCGCCCGAGCCCGCAGCACCTGGACTCGCGCCTCCGAATCCTCGTCCGCGCCCTCCGCCTCGTCGGGGAAGTTGAGCACTCCCTCCAGGTCCGCATGCAGCGAGCGCAGCGGCTCCTCCAGCGCACGCACCCGCTCCGTGAGCGCACCCGAGAGCCCCGCCGCGGCGGCACGCACCGCGGACTCCGAGTCGGCCGCCACCAGGTCCGCCACCGCCTCCGCGCGCGTCAGGTCGATGCGGCCATTCAGGAAGGCGCGCCGGGTGAACTCACCGGGCGCCGCGGGACGCGCGAGCCCGTCCTCCAGCGCACGCGCCAGCAACAACTGAAGCAATCGCGGACTGCCGTGCGCCTGGAGCTCCACCACGTCCTCGCCCGTGAAGGAGGAGGGCGCGCGGAAGTAGAGGAAGAGGCCCTCGTCCAGCGCCCGGCCCTGCGCATCCACGAAGCCCGCGAGGTACGCGTGGCGAGGCGTGGGCTCCACGGGAATGCTCGGCGCCAGGCGGCGACCCACCTCCAGCGCGGCGGGGCCCGACAGCCGGAGGATGCCCACGGCCCCAGCGGTGGGTGCCGTGGCCAGCGCGACGATGGTGGAAGTGGCTGAAGTCATCTCGGCTGGGGAGCGATGCTCCCCTCCGCGCGGGAGAGACTACCGGGGCCCCATGGGGGGCGTGGAACCACGGGCGGCCTTCTCGACGGCCTCGCGATTCTCCTCGATGTACTTCTCGACCGCTCCGTCTTCGATTTCCAGGTCCCGGAGCACTCCCGGGTAGACGAAGCGGAAGGCGGGAGACTCCTCATCCCCGCGCAGGCGGAAGCTCATCTTCAGCACCGCCGCGCCGTACAGCTTGTCCTTGAGACCCTTCGCCTTGCCCATGCACCGCCCTCTCACTCGTCGAAATCGTCCTCGTCATCATCCGGGAGCAAGCTCCGCTTGGGCAGCGGCGCCGGCTTCTCCGGAGTGAACACGACACGGCGGTTGCGACCCTCGCCCTCGGCCGTCACCTTCAACCCCGCCACACCTTCTACCGCCTTCAAGACGCGCGCGCGGTCATCCTGTTTCATCGCGGCGAGCGCGTAGAAGCGCCCCAGGCTGGCGGACTTCTCCGCGAGCCGGCGGACCGCCTCTCGCAGCGCCGCATCCTCTTCCACGGCCACCGAGCGCTCATCCGACTCGCCGCCCGCCCGCGCGGGCGCCGCCGCGCTCCGAGGCGCCGCGGCCTGAGCCGTCCCTCGCTGCGCCTGCTTCCCGGGAGCCTGCGACTGAGCCACGGGAGCAGGCGCACGGGGCGCCACCGCGGGAGCGGGAGCCGTGGCCGCCGCCGCGCCGGCCACGGGGGCGGGCGCCTGCGCGGGGGCCTGCTGCTGCGGCTCGCGACGCTGACGGGGCTCCGGGTGCGCGCCACAGCCCAGCACCACCCAGCGCCGCTCGACGCCGGGACGGTGCAGCATCTTGTTGAGCAGGAACTGGAGCGAATCCAGCACCTGACTGCGGCGGCCCTGCTCCACGCCGGGAGGAGGGCCCGCCTCGAAGTGCAGCGCGACGGACAGGCTGCCATCCGCCGCGTCCTGCATGTCCAGGCGCGCGGGGAAGCCCATCAGCCCGAGGATGTCCCCGAGGAGCTTCTCCACGCGCGGCCGGAAGTCCGGGGCCGGAGTCCCGCCCGAGGCGGGAGTGCCGCCCACGGGGGCCTGCTGAGGAACCTGCTGCTCGCTCACTTGCGTTTTCCTCCCGCTGTCGCCACCGCGGGCGTTCCGCCCCCTGCCTGGGGCTTGTTCTTCCGGTCCAGCCACTTCCGGAGCCCGTACTGCTGCGCGATGGAGAGGATGTTGTTGGTGAAGATGTAGAGCGACAGGCCCGCCGGGTACTGGAGCAGCGTCAGCGTGAAGATGCCGGGCACGAACCAGGTCATGATCTTCGCCTGGGTCGCATCCATCATCTGAGGCTGCATCTTCTGGGTGATGATCATCGAAATGCCCAGCGCCAGGGGCAGCAGGTACGTGGGGTCCTTGTAGGTCAGGTCCCTCCAGATGGGACCGAAGAAGGGCTCACCGTACAGGTCGAAGCTGTTGCGCAGCGCCGTGAAGAGGGCAATCCAGACCGGCATCTGGATGAGCAGCGGGAGGCAGCCGCCGAGCGGATTGACCTTCGCCTCCTGGTACAGCTTCATGATTTCCACGTTCTGCTGCTCGCGGTTGTCCGCGAACTTCTTGCGAATCTCCTCCATGCGCGGCTGGAGCTTCTTCACCTCTTCCATGCTGACCATGGAGCGGTAGGTGAGCGGCAGCAGCACCAGCTTCACCACGACGGTGAGCAGGATGATGGCCACGCCCCAGTTGCCGGTGAGGCCGTGGAAGAACTTCATGATGCCCAGGAGAATCTTGCAGATGACCGCCCAGATGCCGAAGTCGACGGTGTCCTCGAGCTTCGGGTGGAACACGGCCTCGCCCAGGCCCGCGGCCTGACGCAGCTCCGGACCGGGCACCACGGCCATCAGGTCCGGGTCCTTGGGGCCCAGGTAGCCGCCGAGCCGCAGCGTCACCGTCTCGCCCGCGCCCACGCTCAGCGGGAAGGCCGCCGTCACCTGCCGCGCGGTGGGCGTGGCGGTGAGGATGCAGTGGCCGGGGCGCGGCCCGTCCAGCGGGTAGAGCGCGGACAGGAAGTACTGCTGGTTGATGCCGAAGAAGTGGATCTGCCCCTTGGTGTCCTCGGGCTTGTCGTCGCCCGGGTTCATGTTGTGGAGCTTCTCGTCCACCCAGCACGCGGAGCGGCTCAGGTTGCCCACGCCGCCGAAGAAGGACGGCGCGTGCTCGAAGTTCGGGTCGATGGCGCGGCCGTAGTGAACTTGAAGCTCGCCGTTCTGAGGCTGGCCGGAGGTGTTCTTCACCTGGATGGTGTACGTGAGCTCGAAGCCCTCGTGCGGCCACTGGAGCACCTTCACGACTTCCCACGGGCCCTGGCGGCCGGTGAAGGTGACGGACTCAGCGCCGCCGCCCTTCTTCTCCTCCACCGTGTAGGGCACGTTCTTCGGCAGGGGGCTTGAGCCCTCGATGGTGACGGACAGGGGCAGCGGCTCGTTGGGCACCGGCTGCGCCAGGTTCATCTGCGGCGCGGGAGGCACCTCCTTGCCCACCAGCAACTGCCAGCCCTGGGCCAACGTGAGCGAGTGCTGCTCACGCAGCTTCACGCCCTGCAACTGGGCCTCCGTCAGGCCCGCCCCCAGCGAGGAGAAGCGGTAGACGGAGTCCTTGCGCATCATCTCCACCTGCCGCGCGGGCGGGGGAGGAGTGGCGTCCGAGGGAGTTCCGGTGGGCGGCGGCGTGCCCTCACCGGACGGCGGAAGGGCGGCCTGGGCCGTGGTGCCCGCATCCTGCGTCGTGCCGGTGGTCGTCGCACCCGCGTCGTCGGCGCCGGGGGCGGCCGGCGGGGGCGGGAAGAGGAACATCCATCCGGCGGTGACGGCGAAGGAGAGCAGCAGGGCGACCAGCAGCCGCTTCTGGGAGTCGTTCGACTGGGGCGAAAGCGGATCGTTCATAGAGGTCCCTCCCCTCGGGGGAGGGTGCGGCAAGGGGTGGAAGCCCCGTCACGGCACCGGGTCGATGCCACCGGGGTGGAAAGGCTGGCAGCGCATCAAGCGCCACAGGGTGAGCCAGGAGCCCTTGAGGCCTCCGTGCTTTTCCAGCGCCTCCATGGCGTAGGTGGAGCAGGAGGGGTGGAAGCGGCACACCTTCGGCAAGAGCGGCCCGAGGAACTTCCGGTAGAACCGGATGGGCAGCGAGATGGCGAAGGCGAGCGGGCTCATCTGGGAGGCTCCTTCGGCTTCGGCTCGGCGGCCGGCGGGAGCCGCTGCAGCTTACGGGTGACACCGTCGAAGGCGCGGGACAGAGCCACGAAGGAGGCTTCCTTCGCGGACGAGCGCGCCACCAACACAACGTCCAGGCCCGGGGGCCATTGCATGCGGCGCTTGCGGAACAACTCCCGCAGCACCCGCCTCAGGCGCGCCCGTACCACCGCGTTTCCCACCTTGCTCGACACGGTGAGGCCAACACGGGAGTACGTCCGGCCATTGCGCTTGTAGAGAGCGAGGAGACAGTCGGAGGGGAGCTTCTGCCCACCGTCCTGTACCTCGAGGAACTCACGCCTGCTGAGCAGGCGAAGGGCCTTGGGGAAGCGCTGGTCTGCCGGGCCCTGCTGCCCCGGCGTCGCACCCTCGGCCCTCACACGCGGACTCGCTTACTTCTTCGCAGCCGACACGACCAGCCGCTTGCGGCCCTTCGCGCGGCGGCGCTTGAGGACATCCCGGCCGGACTTGGTGGCGTTGCGCTTGCGGAACCCGTGGGTGCGGTTGCGGCGCAGCTTCGACGGCTGGTACGTGCGCTTGGACACGGCTCGAACTCCTTGATGATGAAGGCGGCGCCTCCTGCTGCTCCGGCGCGACCTGAACTAGGGAAAGGGCCGGGGGCATACCCCATTTCCAGGGTAAGTCAACGGAGGATCACCTCCACCCGCCCCATTTTCCCGATCCTGGGAACGAAACCGTCGCCCCCTGCCCACAGAGGGGGCGCCTGCCTGCCTACATGGGTCCGGAAACGGAAGTCCAGGCCGCCGGGCCGATCACCCCGGGGCTCGGAACTTCCGCCAAGCCCTGCAATGCGCTCAAACGACCTTTCGCGCCGCGTTAGAGTCGGGCGATGCCCCAGGTGCATGTCGCCCAGGAACATGAGTGCTTGAATGACATCGCGGCTCGCTACGGCCTGCTCCCCGAGGCCATCTGGAATGACCCGGGTAACGCTGAACTCCGTGAGCTGCGCCAGGACCCCAATGTGCTCCTGGCCGGCGATGTCCTGACGATTCCCGCCCTCCAGCAGGTCCGCCACGCCGCCCAGACGGGCAAACGCTACCGCTTCCGCCGCAAGGGCGTGCCCGTGCAGGTCCAGGTGCGGCTCCTGAGCGGCTCGGAGCCCCGAAAGGACGCCCGGTACCTCCTGGAGGTCGACGGTGAGGCCCTCTCCGGCACCACCGGGCCCGCCGGGGACGTCACGTTCTGGGTCATGCCGGGCAGCCAGCAGGCCACGCTCGAGCTGGAAGGGGAGGAGCGCTACGAGTTGAAGCTGAGCCGGTTGGACCCGGCCACGGAGGCCAGCGGCGTGCGCCAGCGGCTCATCAACCTGGGCTACCTGGACGTCGAAGGGGACGAGGACGAGCTCGCCGTCGCCGTCATCGCCTTCAAACGCGAGCACTGCGGCCTGGAGCTGACGCCGGAGGACCTGCTCGCGTGTGACGACGACGCGTACGAGCGCGTCACCACCGTCGACGACCGCACGCGCACCCAGCTCATCGCCATCCACGGCTCCTGACCTTCACCGTCCAACATCGCGCCCGCGAAAGCCCTCATGGCCCACGAGTGGATTCTCTACATCGACAGTGACGCAACCGTTCTGCGCGCCACGCGGAACCTCCTGAGCCGCTACGACCTCTTCCAACTGCGTGAAGACACCGGCTGGATGACGGACACCCTCATCGACCACGGCGTCACCGGCTACGACGACGGGCTGGGGGCGCTGAACGCCCACCAGGTGATGTGGATTTCCCCCTCCGTGGTCAAGGCGGGCAAGGACGGGGATGACGAGGCCTTCGGCAACTCCCTGGGCGCGGAGCTGGGCGCCGCGCGGCACCTGGACCTGGCGACCACCCGGCTGCCGAAGGACGCGCCGGTGCTCCTCTTTCCCGTCAACACCGAGGAGACCCACTGGAGCCTGCTCGTCTTCTCCGCGGCGACCCGCGCCTTCGTGCACTACGACTCCCTGGGGGAGAGCAACGCGGGCGCGGCCCGGGCCCTCATCCAGAAGCTCCACGCGAAGGGCTATCTCTCCCGGGCGCTCGACTTCACGACCTCCGCGGACGTCGAGCGGCAGGAGGATGGCTACAACTGCGGCCTCTACGTCATCCAGTTCGCCCGGGCCCTGATGCGCGCGGGGCAGACGCTCTCCGCGGACCCGCTCGGCCTCATCACCAGCGCGAGCTGCGACCTGCTGCGGGGACAGATGTTGAGGGCGCTCGAGCCCCTCTTTCCGCCCGCGCCCCTGGCCCAGCCACCGCCTCCGCTCGGGGGCGAGTCGTCTGCCCGGAAGGAGCGCAAGTCTCCCGAGCCCACGAAGAAGAGCGACTCGGACGTCATCCTCAAGAAGTCGCTGATGAGCACGAAGAGCAGCCGGAAGAAGAAGCTCAAGACGGCCCTGCTGCTCGCGACGAACAACGACCGGGACTTCACCAAGTGCTTCATCCACACCAGCCCGAGCGCGCTGACGGTCATCAACGGCGAGCGCGCCGAGAGCCTGATGACCCTGGTGGACGAAGGACGGACCCTCTGGGAGGTGCTCGGTGAGTCGTCGAGCGTCCCCTCACCTCGGAAGCCCAAGGGGGGCGGGTTCGTCTCCAAGTACTCCACCTATGTGGAGAAGGGCGGCTTCACGCTGGAGCCCCGACTCCATCCAGACGACTCCGAGGCCATCCAGACGGACCGGACGCAGAGCCTCCTCAAGCGCGTGCCCGCGGAGGGCTTCCAGCCCACCTTCTTCCAGTTCCAGCGCCAGGACATGAACACGCTCCTGGCGCACTACGAGCAGAACGTTCCCGACTTCCACCACAACCACCAGCACATCGCGCGCAGCCTGATACTCGGCATGGCCATGGCGAACTTCTACCTGCGCCATGGCCAGCCGCGCTTCCTGCCCGGGGACACGCGACCGGAGAGCTTGCGCACCAAACCAGCCAATGACGACGGGCAACGCGACGAAGCCCTCGCGCGGATGCCCGAGCCCGAGCTGGATGAGGTGGACATCTCCGCCATCGCCTACGGCATCGGCATGCATGACTGCGCCCGCGCCAGCTCAGGCAAGGACGTCTGGGAGCACGAGAGCGCGCGCAACTGCTTCTACTACCTGCGCGAGTCCGGCTACGGGAACGAGTACGCCGCCTACGTCGCGAGGATGATCGTCAAGAACGAGCAGAACGACGACGAGCGAAAGGAGAAGCCGAAGCCCCCGGAGGAGAAGGGCGTCTCCGTCGCGAAGGTCCTCACCGTGAGCAAGGTGGACAGCCGCTCCGCGAAGAAGGGCGACGCGAAGAACACCGCGCGCACGGATGAGCCCAAGCCTCCGAGGCTGGGGGACCTCAACGAGCAGATTGTCCACGACGCGGACACGCTCGAAATCCACCGCGTCCTCAACAACAAGAAGTTCCTGCCAGAGCGACTGCTGTTCCTGACCGATGAGCGGCTGGACAGGGTGAAGCTGGCGGAGGGACGCAAGCAGGAGTTCCGCGAGCAGCTCATCGCGGACGCGGCCTGGTTCGTCCACATCACCGAGAAGATCGCCGTGCCGCCCGAAGACGGAGACGACGGCAAGCCCGGAGGGCCAGGGAGGGTCCACTTCGAGGAAGGGCTCAAGTCCTTCCGGGGCGTGACGAAGCAGTTCGGCGGCTACTTCGAGGCCCACGAGTCGGTGCTCATCGAGGCCATCGTCCAGAAGCCTCGGTCCTTCCCCTTCTTCTACCAGTACTACTTCCACGCCTGCTTCGACCCGAAGGACGCCCAGTTCCTGAAGCTCACGCCCGAGGAGCGCCTGGTGCTGGTCCGCGCGCGCATCAACACCATCGAGCGCGTGACGCGCGACCACGCCCTCGCCACCGAGGCCCTGACGGCCTTCAACACCACGGGCTCCACGGACTACACCGTCGAGAACTTCGGCCGGGATTTGGTGCAGTTCCAGCTCACGGCGAACCTCAACTGCGATGACCTGGAGAAGGTCATCGACGCGGTGGACCGGGGCACGAAGCTGCCGGCGCACCTGGCCCAGTACTGGGAGATCTTCTTCAAGACGGGCAAGCAGCGCGTGGGCGCGAGCACGGACTCGGTGCCTCGCGACAACGCCGAGCGCTTCAAGGTCCAGTACCAGACCCCCTGCGAGTCCCCTGGCTTCGACCGCGCGCGCCGGCCCAAGTACGCCGCCATCAACCTGGCGCAGACGACGTCCGGCGCGTGCCCCAAGTACGGCGACGCGGCCTACATCCTCAAGCCCCACCTCTGGCGGCGCATCACCCTCACGCACAACGACACCTTCAGCGTGGGCGTGTTCCCCGACGACCTCTGCACGCCCACCCACCCGTTCACCCTCTTGAAGCAGATCAGCGGCCTGCGCTTCCAGGAGGACCACCTGAAGCTCTACGCCGCCGGGCGGGGACAGAACGACGGCCTGCGCAGGGCGGCCCAGAAGAAGGCCGCCATCCCCTACATCGAGGCCCACATCCACGGGCTCGTCGAGTGGGCCCACGACGTGGAGGAGATCCGCATCAGCGTGAACCCGGCGAGCCGCGACGCGTACAAGAGCGAGGAGAAGGTCTGGGACTGGGGCGCCTTCGACGCGAAGCTGCTCGCCTTCGCTCAACTGTGGGCCACCGACGAGCGCCCCGGCGGCATCCCCGTGCGCTACGTGAGCGACGAGAGCTTCGAGGTCTTCGCCACTCGGGACGACGCGATGAAACAACAGAACCCCCTCGGCGCGCGGACCGTCACCGGAAAGCTCTCCGGCGCGCAGCACCACAAGGCGCCTCCAAAGCCGAAGCTCCCCGTGTCCGACTCGAAGCCTCCCGACTCGAAGTTCCCCAGCTCCGAAGCGGAGTCCACGCTCTAACGGATGCCCTCGCCCATGCTGACCATTCGAAAGAACCAGCTGAGCGCGCTCGGCGCCGTCTCGGAGCAGCGCTTCGAAGCGGACTTGCGCGAGCACTTGCGGCGCCACTTCCCCGAAGAGCTGCGAGCCTTGGACGACGCGGCGCTCGCGGCGCACGTGAGAGAGGGCATGAGTCAGGCGAAGGCGCGCTCGCTCACGTCCAGGCAGGGCCTCACCTGGTACCTGGAGGTGACGGCGCTGCACGGGCTCGACTTCGAGTCACGTCCCGAGCTGCGCTGGGCCGCACAGATGCTCGATGACGCGGACGTCACCGAGCCGCACGAGCGGATGCGCCGCCTGCACCTGGAGGCGACGCGTAGGAAGCAGCGCGAAGAACGCAACGCCCAGACACGACAGCGCTTCAGGAACGGAGGGACCTAGGACATGGGCCTCGAAGACAACAGTGCCGCGGTGCAGGCGTGCCCCCTGGAAGAGGGCTGGGTGGAGCTCGAACTCGTGGGAGAGAACGACATGCCCATCGCCAACGAGCGCTTCATCGTCATCCTCGCGGACGGCACCCAGCGAAAGGGACGCACGGATGCGCGGGGCTTCGCGCGCGTCGGCGGACTGCCCCCAGGGCCGTGTCACCTCTGCTTCCCGGAGCTGGATGCCCAGAGCCACGAAGCGCTGGGCGTGGTGCCCTCCAGCGGATCCACCGGGAGCCCCTGAGGGCGCGTGCGCGCGAAGCCGCGCCCTTTTGCATTCCGTACCCACAGTCAAGTCGGGACAGGGGAACCCCAGCGGTTGGGGGGCGTCGGGCGGATCTCCACAATCGCGCCGGGGCGGCATGGCCGTTGCCGATCATCCGGACCCGGAAAAGATCCTTCAACGGCGCCGCTTTGGGTCGGTAGCTTGATCCACCCGGAAGCGTCTGTTAGCACCGCCAGACGCTCGCAACTCCCTCCGCTTTGCACGGTTGAGACACACTTGAACGCCCTCGCTCAGGCCGCACCCTCCATTCCAAGTGCTGGAATTCTCTGGAACAAGATGCTGGAGGCCATCCGTCAGGAAGGCCGTCAGTACGCGCTCCAGTGGTTGGACCGGGTTCGCGCGCTGGAGGTCCGTGACGGGGCGCTCGTCCTCGGTGTTCCGGATCGCTTCTTCCGCGACTGGGTGGATGACCACTACCGCGGATTGCTCGAAGGACACCTGGCCCGGTTGGGTGACGGACTCGTCTCCGTCGCCTACGAAGTGGTGGAGGGACTTGTCCCGGAGGGCTTCTTCCCGCCCACACCCACCGTGAAGGTGAGCATTGGCCGTCCTTCGAGGCTGAACAGCCGCTTCACGTTCAACACCTTCGTGGTGGCGGACAGCAACCAGCTCCCCGCCGCGGCGGCGCAGGCCGTGTCCGACAAGCCGGGCCACCACTACAACCCGCTCTACATCTACGGCGGCACCGGCCTGGGGAAGACGCACCTGCTGCAGGCGGTGGGCAATCACATCTGGGAGAAGGACCCCACGCAGCGGGTGGTGTTCCTGTCGAGCGAGCAGTTCACCAACGAGTACGTGGAGAGCGTTCGCGAGCACCGCATGACGGACTTCCGGCGGAAGTTCCGGGAAGAGTGCGACGTGCTGCTCATCGACGACATCCAGTTCCTGGGCAAGCGCGAGGAGACGCAGAAGGAGTTCTTCTACACCTTCAACACGCTCTACGAGCTGGGCAAGGCCATCATCCTCACCAGCGACACGGTGCCCGCGGAGATTCCGGGCCTGGAGGAGCGGCTGCGCAGTCGCTTCACCATGGGGTTGATGACAGACATCCGCGAGCCCACGTACGAGACGCGGGTGGCCATCCTCCAGAAGAAGGCCCTGACGGAGAACCTGGACCTGCCGGACTCGGTGGCGCACTTCATCGCCAAGCACATCCAGAAGAACGTGCGTGAGCTCGAAGGCGCGCTGGTGAAGCTGTCCGCGGTGCACAGCCTGACGCGCCAGCCGGTGACGGAGGAGTTCGCCGCGGAGGTGCTGCGCGACATCCTCCCCGCGCAGAACGTGGTGGACGTGGAAGCCATCCAGCGCGAGGTGGCCCGCTTCTACAAAGTCACGGTGGAGTCGTTGAAGGAAGACCGCCGTCACAAGGCCCTGGCGCATGCGCGGCAGGTGGCCATGTACCTGAGCCGCAAGCTGACCAAGAGCTCCTACCCGGAGATTGCGTCCCGCTTCAGCAAGGACCACTCCACCGTCATCTCCGCCGTGCGCAAGGTGGAGGGGCTGCGGGAGTCGGACCCCACCGTGAAGCGGGAGCTGGCGGAGCTGGAGCTGCGGCTCGGCGGTCAGTGAGCGTTCGGTCTTCCTCCTCCCCGGGTTGAGGCACCGCGTCACGCCGGGCCGACGACCAGGAATGGGGGGTGGCTCCGTATCTCAGGTGCCGTGTCCCCTCGCCTGAAGAGCCTGGTGCCCCTCATCGTCTTGCTGGCGGTGATGGCCCTGTGGAGCTTCGAGGCGCAGCGAGGCTGGAAGCCGTCCGCGCCCACCCAGGTCATCTCGGTGAGCCACCCCGCACCGCGCTCCGACGAGCCCCTTCCCACCGCTGTCCCAAAGACAGTCCCACCCGGGAAGCGAGGCCGCCAACGCGTGCTGACGCCCGGACTGGAGCACCGGTACTCGTTCGACCTGGATGCGCGTTCGGCCGAGCAGCTCCCCGGCGCGGAGACGGGACGCACCTGGCGGCACACCGGCTGGAGCGGAGTGCTGGAGCTGACGTATCTGGGCGAGGAGGGAGGACAGCACTTCTTCTCCGCTCGGGTGGAGCCCTCGCGGGTGGAGGAGGAAGAGCCACTCGGCGAGGACGAGCTGCGCGCCTTTCGTTCGCGCTTCGAGCGGCCCGTGTACGTGGCCCAGGACCCCCGTGGACGCGTGCTCTCGGTGCACTTCGACGGGGAGCTGGCCGCGCGGGAGAGGCGGTTCGTGCGCTTGCTGCTGGCGGCCACCCAGTTCGTGGCGGAGGACGGGCGGAGCTGGAGCACGGAGGAGACGGACACCACTGGGGACTACGAGTCGGAGTACCGCACGGGGGGCAGCGCGAACACGTACGTGAAGACGAAGCGGCGCTACCTGCGGACGGCGCTGCCGTTGTGGGCGCCGACGGGGCCTCGGGGTCCGGGCCTGGTGGTGCCTCGGCTGCGGGGGCACCTGGACTTCATGCTCGACGAGGACGGGCTCTTGCGAGAGGTGACGGGCTCGGACGTGGTGGAGCTGGGAGGCGGCGCGACGGGACTGCCCCAGACGCGCGCGGAGACCCGGGTGGCGCTGACACGACTGGAGACGCCGCGTCGGACATCGCTGTCGATGCGAGTGTTTCGAGAGTCCCGGAGCCGGCTGCACGCGGAGCCCCTGTCGGCGATGGAGTCCGCGCGCATGGGGGCGGCGACGGTGGAGGGGGACCGTCGGCTGGTGGGGGATGCGACGCTGGAGGTCCTGCTCGGCGTGTTGGAGACGGAGACGCGGGAGCAGGAGTTGCTTCAGGCCCGGGATCGACTGGCGGCGCTGTTCCGACTGCTGCCCACGAAGGCGGTGCTGGCGGCGCGGCGCGTGCGGCGGGTGGCAGCGGCTCAAGGCAGCGGGGTGGCGCAGGTGCTGGACGCGCTGGGGAGCGCGGGGACTCCGGAGGCACAGCGGGAGCTGGCCCGGCTGCTGGGGGAATCACGGCTGAGGGTGACGACACGGGCGTTGGTGGCCACGGCGGCGGGGAAGGTGGCGCGGCCGTCGGCGGAGTTGACGCAAGCGCTGGCTCGGGCCGTGGGAGCGACGAAGGAAGGCGAGCTGAAGCGCGCGGTGGTGCTCGCGCTCGGTTCGGTGGCGAAGGGGTTGGAGCGCTCGGAGCCCGGACGTGCGCTCGGGGTGCTCGATGGGTTGATGGGGCGCTGCGAGGCGAAGCGGCTGGATGTGGAGACGTGCTTGCGGGCGCTGGCGCGGACGGGCTCGGCGCGGGGGTTGGAGTATGCGCGCGCGGCGCTGGCTCACCGCTCGGCGGAGGTGCGCGTGGTGGCCACGGAGGCGCTGGGGGCGATGGCGGGTGCGGACGTGGATGTGTTGTTGGACACGGTGCTGCTGGAGGACCCGGAGGCACGGGTGCGCGTGCAGGCGGCGGTGATGATTTCGCGGCGTGTGGCTGGTCCTCACCTGCGCGCGGTGGCGCAGGTGTTGCGAGCGGAGCCCGAGCCCCAGGTCCGCGCCGAGGTGGTGCGGATGCTGGGGACACTGCTCACCGTGGAGCACCTGGCCGGTGAGCTCTTGCGCGACGTGGTCGCCCGCGATGACTCCGAGGACGTGAGACGTCTGGCTTCATCACTCCTCGCGGAGTAGGGCGTCTCTCGAGGAAGTGACGTGACAGGTTGTTTGTGATATGAGGACCTGGCGCATCAGTAGTGTCGCAACCTGGTCGGACTTTCACTCACCCGTTCACGGCACGGCAACCGCCCGCTCACGGGAGGACCCGGCCTAGACTGGCTTCATGATTCGGTCCATCACGCTCCAGAACTTCAAGAGTTTCGGCACTCTGCAGAGGGTTCCCCTGGAGCCCATCACCGTGCTGGTCGGTCCCAACAACTCGGGCAAGTCCAGCTTCATGACCGTGGGCCGGTTCGTGTCCAATCTGGTCGTCGGTCAGGGACAAGATGCCGTGATGCAGGAAGGAGACTCTCACTTCCTCTTCCATCGCCCATACATCCACGCTCCCAAGCACGGCGAAAACCTTGCCCTGGGCTGGGAGACGGATCTCGGGAGCACTTACATCCTTGAGCTATCACGATCATCCCGCGTCGGAGCCATTCCCTCCTTTGAGGAAATCAGCGCATCGGAAGCCGACCTGACCATTCGGTTCCGGTACCCCAACGACTTCATCGTCCGAGGAGTCCAGACCCAAAACTCCACTGGGGACCTCGCACCAGCTCTCAGATTCGTTGTCGCGGGCGAAGACAGAAGGATGCTGAGTTTCTGGCAGCCCCTCGCTCACTCACGGATGGTCAAGCTGTCGCTCCGGGCTCTGCGCGCGGACTCCGAGGTCGTCCCCGAGCCAAAACTCACTCCCGAGGGAGCAGGGCTCGCGGCGGTGCTTGGACTCTGGCGTGGCTCCCGCCCAGAGAAGGTCGAGGAGCTGGAGTCCTTTCTCCAGAAGTGCCTCCCTGAAGTCCGCAATGCGCTCGTGCGCCCAGCGCCTACGCCCGGACACCAGCGCCTCTGGCTGCGTCAACGCGACGGAGAGGAGTTCGACGCCGAGCACCTCTCCGACGGTGTGCTCTGCTTCACCGCGCTCACCATGCACGCCATCGAGGCAGGCCCCGGACAAATCATCTTCATCGAGGAACCCGAGCACTCCATCCACCCACGTCGCCTGCGCGAGCTGGTGGACCTGCTCAAGGAACTCACCCTCGCGAAAAAGTGCCAGTTCGTCATCGCGACCCACTCCCCCGTGCTGCTCAATGCCTTCCGTGACGAGCCAGAGGCCATCGTCCTCTTCCGCCGCTCGGAAACAGGGACACGTGTGAACCGCCTTCAGGACATCCCCCTCCTGCGTGAAGCCCTGACAAGTGCGCCTCCAGGCGAACTGCTGGAGAGCGGTTTCTTCAACCAGGACTTCTAGGCCACCACGACATGCTCACTGTCGCCATCGCTAGCGAGAACGATGAGATGGACGCGGAGGTCTATCGCGTCCTTCTCGCCCGAATGCTCAGTGTCGAAGTCCAGCGCTGGTCCACCCAGATCAGCTTCCACGGCGGCGGATTCCGGCGGGTCCGCAAACTCTCGGAGGCATTCCTGGAAACCGCTGCCTCGAACGGTGTCAATCGCGCACTCGTAGCCGTCGACAACGACGGTGGGAGCAAAAAGTGCCCGGAGCATGAGCACTCCCACACGCCCGAACAGCACGGTGCCAAGGAGGACGACTGTCGGGTCTGCTGGCTCTCCCAGGCCGTCCCGCCATCCTGGAAGGGAACGTCTCACCGAGCATGCATCGTGGTGCCCATCCAGACGCTCGAAACCTGGTTGCTCCAGCTCCGCGGTGACGATTTCGGGGGACGGCCTCCCGAGACGCGCTACCACCGGTCTCAGCTCAAGAAGCAGTTCTACGGACATCCTCTCCCGCCCAATGCCCGCTGCACCCAACTGGCACTGGAGCAATTGGCGCGTCCCGATGCACTCGACCGCCTCCGCGAGCGCAAGAGCTTCCAGCACTTCGCCGCTCAGCTTCAGGACTGGTGAGGCGAGGGCACGCTCACGAAGCGCTCCAGCACCGCGTCGAGAGTCCCCGCCACCTGTGCCTCGTCGTACTTGAGCCCGGTGCCCAGGTCCTTCACGAGCGTGGTGATGACCCCTTCCACCGTGCGCATCGCCTGAAGGCGAGCCCGCCCCTCGGACAGACTGTGTACCTGACGACCCGAGAGGCTCGCTTGAGCCTTCGGTGGTCCCAGCTCCCGCACAACCTCGACGAGCACTCCCTGAAGAGAGCTCCGTCCCAGCTCCGCCTCCACCACCTGGAGCCGCTCTCGCAACAGCAGGGTGAACCGAGCCACCTCGTCCTCGAGCGTGGCCATGCGCACCCCGGCCTCCAGTGACCAGCGGGTGAAGCTCTCGGAATGAGGAACCCGCAGCTCCGAGAGCTGCCGGTCCAGGGACAACACGACCCGATAGCTGGGACCTGGTCCCGAGTCCTCGAAGTGAACCCGGACGACCTGTCCCCCCGAGCGCAGCCGCTCGCGGAGCATCCGCACGTGCGGGTCGTCGGCCACACCCTCCAGCGCTTGATGGATGAAGTGCCGCCAGCCCTGTCTCACGGAGCCACCCTGCCGCGCGTTCAGTTCCAGGTCAACGATGCCACCCCTGAATCCTCGGACACCCGAGCCTCAGCGTCGAGTGTCCGACCGGGTCCCTGTTCCATCACCGACGGTAGCTCCCACCCCTCATGCCTCCGGAACCCACAGCGCGCGCAGGTCCGCGGGGAGCTGGCCAATCACATCCTCGGCCTCTCCCTCGGAAATATGCGCTCGCACCGTGGCGAACACTGCGCGCGTGAGGCGCTCCGCTTCGTTCGGCGTCGTGTCCAGGTCGTCGGAGACCATCTGGAGGAACTCCAGCATCTTGAACTTGCGGGGAGGCAGGCCCTCGTGTCGCGGGCAGCGCTGCAACAAGTCCCTCACCTTCTGCGGCAACTGCGCCTCCAGGTGCTCCACCTCCTGGCCCATCAACCGCTGCTCCAGCGTGCAGAGCACCGACTCCGCGGCCCGCTCCGCGAGCGGACGGTCGACTCCCGCCTTCGCCTCCAGGTCCCTCAAGAAGAGCGTGTACGTCCGCGACGTCCTCGACTCGCGCCGCTTCGCTCGCAGCTCCTCCGTCGACGTGCTCGGGCGCTCGCCTGCCTCTGGTCGTCCCTCGTTTTCATTCGCCATGTCGTGGCCCTCCCCTGTCCGGGTGTGGTGGCTGACTCCCACCCACTCACCGTGGACACCTCCCTCCCAGAAGACAGCATGCCCCCGCCGCGCGCCGGGGCGGCGGGCCGGCACTCAGGCGGGAAGCCGCTCCAGGAAGCCCTTCACGAGCGGCCCGAAGAGCAGCAACCACAGCACCGTGCCCCCGACCCCCAGCAGGATGCCCGCCACCGCCTGCCACCCCTTACCGATGGGAGGCCGCGCTCGCGAATCCACCTTCCGCAAGGCGATGAGGCCGAAGACCACCGCCACGGGCCCCAGCACCGGAAAGATGAACGTCGTGAACCCCAACGACAGCGCATGTCTCGCCATCGGGTTGTTGACCCGCAAATCCCACAACCGTCGCAGCTCCTTCTCCGACACGTCCACGCGGAAGAAGAGCCGGTTCCTCGTGTCGAGGAAGATTTGCAACGCGGTGACGAAAAGCAGGAACCCGCCCACGAGCAGCGCGGGGCCGAACATCGCCGCGCCCGCCACGCCCGCGACCACCGGCGTGAAGACCAGGGCCGTCCTCGCCCAGCGCTTTCCCAGGTAGAACGCCCCACCCACGACCGCGGCGCCGAGCAGCACCAGCGCCATGGGCCAGACGCCTTGCAACAAGGCCGTCAGCACGCCCGCGAGCACCGCCAGCGTCCCGACTCCCACCAGCCACGCATTCGTGTCGCGCCGCCCCCAGAGCTTCAGCCGGAAGGTCTCCAGGTAGTTCACTTCCGGGCGGAGGGAGCAGGACGCGCAATACAGCACGCCCATCACCCACGTGGAGCACTCCTCACAGACGAAGCCGCCGCAGCGCTGACACGTCCCCCCCGCCTCCACCTCCGGGTGGAGAGCGCAACGAGGCGTGACACCGACCAAGGAAACCATGCGCTCCAGTGTCTCATGGAGCGCCGCGCGCTTGGGACGCGAGTCAACGGACACCTCATCCCGCTCGGAGCCGGCCCTCAACAGTTGCCACCCGCCGCCCATTCCGCTTGTCATTCCTTGCCCACCCGGCGAGGGACGCGTGCTAAGCGCGAGAGGTGAGTCCCTGGCACGGAAGCCCCGGAGGAACCTTGTCCCGAATGAAGGCCCTCGTCGCCGCAGCCCTCGTCGTCTTCGGGCTCCCGGCACTCGCCCTCTCAGCACAAGAGGCGAAGCCGCTGGAGCCCGGTCGCGAAGCGGTCGCCATCCCCTACGAGAAGTACACGCTGCCCAACGGCTTGGAGGTCATCCTCTCCGTCGACCGCAAGCTGCCCGTCGTCTCCGTCAACGTCTGGTACCACGTCGGCGCCTACCACGAGCAGCCCGGCCGCACCGGCTTCGCCCACCTCTTCGAGCACATGATGTTCCAGGGCTCGCGCAACGTGGCCGATGACGTGCACATCTCCATGCTCGAACAACTGGGCGCCACCGACCTCAACGGCACCACCAGCTTCGACCGCACCAACTACTTCGAGACGGTGCCCACCCACCACCTGGAGACCGCCCTCTGGCTGGAGAGTGACCGCATGGGCTTCCTGCTCGACGCGCTCTCCCCGGAGAAGCTCGCCACCCAGCGCGAGGTGGTGAAGAACGAGCGCCGCCAGGGCACCGAGACGGCGCCCTATGGCCTCGCCCGCGAGGCGGCCTGGCACGCCCTGTTCCCGCTGCCGCACCCGTACCACGGTGACGTCATCGGCTCGATGAAGGACCTGGACGCGGCCACGCCGGAGGACGTGAAGGACTTCTTCCGCAAGTGGTACGCGCCGTCCAACGCCACGCTCGCCGTCGTCGGTGACTTCGACGTGGCGAAGACGAAGGCCCTCATCGAGAAGTACTTCGGCTCGCTGCCCAGCCACCCCAAGCCGACGAAGCCCGAGGTCGCCTCGGTGAAGCTCGCGCAGCCCGTGGTCATCCGCCACGAGGAGCGCGTGGCCACGCTGCCCCTGCTGTCCATCCAGTGGCTGTCGCCCGGGTACTTCGAGGACGGGGACGCCACCGCGGACGTGCTGGCCACGGCGCTCGGCACCGGCAAGGCCAGCCGCCTCTACCGCCGGCTGGTGTTGGACAAGCAGCTGGCCCAGAGCGTCAACGTCACCCAGCAGAGCCAGGGCGCGCAGTCGGTCTTCACGCTCGACGTGGTGGCCCGGCCCGGCGTCTCCACGGACGCGCTGCTCAAGGAAGTGGACGCGGTGCTGGAAGACATCCGCCGCAACGGCATCACCCCGGAGGAAATCCAGCGCGCCCGCACCCGCTATGACACGCGCACGCTGGCGGGCCTCCAGTCCATCGGCGGCTTCGGTGGCAAGGCGGACGTGCTGCAGAACTACAACCACTTCGTCGGTGAGCCCAGCTACGTGGCGCAGGACCTGGCGCGCTACGAGACGGTGACGCCCGAGTCCGTGAAGCTGTTCGCCCGCGACACGCTGCGCCCCGATGCTCGCGTCATCCTCCACGCCGTGCCTCCCGCCCGGAAGCAGGCACCCGTCGAACCGAAGGAGCGCCACTGATGCGCCGCCTCATCACCGCCCTCGTCGCCGTCTCGCTCGCCGGCTGTGCCAGCCAGCAGAAGCCCGCCTCCAGCGAGCCCCAGGGCACCGCCGCGCCCCAATCCCCGAACCCCGCGACGCCCGCCGACGCGGAGGCCTTCCGCGCGACGCCGCCCCAGCCGGGCAAGCCTCCGGAGCTGGTGCTGCCCACCTTCCAGAAGGCGACGCTCGACAACGGGCTGACCGTGCTGGTGAGCACCCGGCGTGAGCTGCCGCTCGTCTTCGCGGGTGTCACCTTCGCCGCGGGCAGCGCGCAGGACCCGGTGGGCAAGAAGGGCCTCGCCGACCTGACGTACCGCATGCTGCTGGAGGGCGCGGGCACCCGCGACACGGTGGCGTTGGACAACGCCTTCTCGGACCTGGGCGTGTCCGCCTTCCAGGAGGTGTCTCCGGATGGCGCGCAGGTGGGCGTGCGCGTGCTGACGCGCAACGTGGATGCCGCGCTGGCCCTGCTGGCGGACGTCACCCTGCGGCCCACCTTCGCTCCCAAGGCCTTCGAGCGGCGCAAGAAGCAGCAGCTCGCGGACCTGGTGCGCCGGCTGGGTCAGCCCAGCGCGCTGGGGCAGATTGTCTTCCTGTCCTCCGTCTTCGGGAGCACGCACCCGTATGGGCACACGTCCGCGGGCATGCCCGACACCGTGCAGGCGCTCTCGCTGGAGGACATCCAGGGCTTCTACAAGAAGCACGTGGGTCCGGCCGCCGCGGCGCTCGTGCTGACGGGTGACATCTCGCTGGACGAGGCCGTGGCCTTCGCGAAGCAGCACTTCGGTGCATGGAAGGCGCCCGCGACCCCGCCCGCCGCGCCGCCCGCGCCGTCCACTCCCGCGCGCCAGATGGTGTACGTGGTGCCCAAGCCCGGCCTGGACCAGACGGTGATGATGCTGGGCCGTCCCGCCATCGCCGCGGGCAATCCGGACGAGTACTCGCTGGAGCTGGCCACCACCGTGTTCGGCGGCTTCTTCGGCAGCCGGCTCAACATGAACCTGCGCGAGGCCAAGGGCTACAGCTACGGCGCGGGGGCGAGCACGGATGCGCGCCTGGGCGTCGGTCCGCTCACGGCCTATACGTCGGTGCGCGCGGACGTGACGGGCCCCGCGCTCAACGAGACGATGGGCGAGTTGAATGGCCTGAAGTCGAAGCCCATCACCGAGAAGGAGCTGGCGGCGGCGCGCGAGGGCCTCATCCGCGCCTTCCCCGGCGCCTTCGAGTCGGTGGAGGGGCTGGGCTCCAGCGCGTCGCAGTTGTACCGCAAGCGCCGGCCGCTGGATGAGTTCAACCGCACCGTGGAGGGGCTGCGCACCGCCACGGCGGCCGACGTGCAGCGCGCGGCCGAGAAGTACCTGGACCCGGCCACGCTGCAAATCATCCTCGTGGGAGATCCGCTGCTCATCCAGGAGCAGGTGTCTCCGCTCAACCTGGGCAAGCTGATGCCGGTGGAGCCGGACACGCAGCCGGGCAGCGCGAGCGCGCGCCCGTAGTCGTCAGTCCAGCAGCGAGCCCGGCGCGTCGACGAAGGACGCGTCGGGCCTCTTCAGCGAGGGCATCAGTCCTCTTCCTCGACCTGACGCTCCAGGGCCCGTTCGCGTCCCTGCCGCTCGCGCTCCAGTTCGTCCGCCTCATCGATGGGGCTGCGGATGTCAGGCACGTCGCCGCCGACGGGGCCGTCGCTGTCGAGCGCGAACTTCTGCTCCCGCGTGCTGCGGATGGAGTCCGCGGCGTAGAGGGGCAGGGTGTCATCCGCCTCCAGACCTCGCTCCACGCGGTCCTTCGCGAAGGTCGGCTTGTGGTGGCCCCCAGCCCCGCCACCCTTCGAGGGGTCGTTCTTCTTGTTGCCCGTGCCCATGTCGCGCTCCTCGTCGAAGGGCGCGGAGTGCATCCCCACGCCGACTCCACACAGGGCTCAATGTCGGAGCGACAACCACGGGCACCAAGCTCCGTGCGACGACAGCGGGGCCCGCCCGCCTGGGTGGTGGGCGAGGTGGCCCGGGTCGCTAGGTCTGCGTCGAGACGAGCGGCGGCGGCTCCACCACCACCTGCATGGAGAGCGAGGTGTGCTCGGCCTCCCAGCGCAGCCACAGCTTCGGACGCGAGACTTTCGAGCGCGCGGGCTCCACCTTCAATGACAACCAATTGCGCTCGCGCAGATAGCGGCTCTTGCCCACCGGGAGCATCTCCGTCTGCATGTACGACGGCAGGTCATCCACCGACTCCTCCGACAACAGCCGCATGCCCATGAACTGGAGAATGTTGGGCGGCGGGTGGACGATGCCCGAGGACGTCACCTGCTCAATCGCGGCCTCCGCGAGCCCCGCCGGGATGTGCTCCGGATTGCGCGAGCGGATGAGCCCCCGCGCCCCCACGTGAACGTCCCCGGACACCACCGTCACCGCGCAGTGCGACACCTTCGCCAGTTGGAGCAGGTCCACCATCAACCGGATGCGCTCGCCTCGATGCGCGACGGACTCCCACTGGTCCAGCATGTCGTCGTGCAGCGCCGTGTCGCCGCCCAGCGTCTCCACCGAGGGACCGAAGCGCAGGTGCACCAACGGAATGGAAGACAGCACGATGACGTGCCTGGACTTCTTCCCCGCGTCCTTCCCGTGCTCCTGTCGCCACGCATCCAACGTGTCCCATTGCCCGGCGCTCATCACCTCGTGCGCCATCTTCCCGTTGACCTGCTTGCGGTACGTGCGCCCGCTGCGCAGGTCCAACGCCACCAGGTCCACGTCGCACTCCATGCCCACGAAATGCAGCGTCTGGAGATAGTGCGCGTCACAGGGCCTGCGCTTCGCGGGCTTCTTCTCCGCCGTCTTCAGCTCGCCCAGTTGGAAGGCCTCGAAGGCGAGCGCGGCGGCGCTGTAGATGGACTCGAACCACTCGCAGGACTGCAGCGATTCGTGCGAGCCCCAGCCGTCGAAGATGTCGTGGTCATCCCAGGTGAACAGGCCTGGCACCCGCGCGAGCATGGGCGCGAGTCCCGCCGAGCCGCTCCACCGCTCGCAGTACAGCTCCACGTAGCGCGCCAGCATCTCCTCGTGGAAACCCGGAGGCGGCCCGAAGTCCCGGTTGAGCTTCTGCTCCAGCTCCCGCTTGCGGAACTCCACCAGCGGCTCATGGTCCAGGAGCGAGTCCGCGTACACCTGGTCTCCACCGCCGAGCAACAACTCGAAGCCGCCTTCTCTTGGCTCCTCGTGCTGGGCCAACATGTCCGCCCAGCAGCCGAAGGGACGCTTCATCCGCATCACCGAGCCCCACGTCTTCGCGTCGCTGGCTCCGTTGCAGGAGAAGAAGGCCGCGCGAGGCAGGGCACCCTTCGCGGGCACCACCACCGTCTTCACGTCCTCCTCGCCCCAGGGCTTCACCGGATGGCCCCGCGAGGAGAAGTCCACCTGCTCCAGCGCGGCACAGCCCTCCCCGGGCTCGAAGCGGTACGTCACCCGCCGGGGCGTGGCCTCGCGAGTGAGCGTCACCTCCCACCGCCACAACACACCTGCGGCCGGGCTGTTCAGCGAGGAGAAGTCCGCGACCGACGTCGGCGGAGTGGAGACAGCACCCGCCACCTCCACGCCGTCGAGCCCCTGGAAGCGAAGCCGCAACGGAGGCGGCCTCGTGGGGTCCGAGTCAGAGAGGTACAGGTTCACGAAGAACGACCACGTGTCCTCGGATGGCTGGTTCCTCGCGTACAGCATCGGCCCGAGCAGCTTCTTCATGTGCTCCCCCCGGTCTGCACCAGGGCCGTAAGCCCCGGATTCACGGACTCTAGTCCGGAACCCGGTAGCCGGGAGCCCATGCGGGGAGTGTGTCCTGCGTCCCCAAGTTGCCCACAGGCTCGGAGGAGGGGCGAGGCGGGCCTACTTCGCGAGGAAGTCGAGCACGGCGGCGTGGAACTTCTCGGGGGCCTCGAAGTGGGGGATGTGGCCCACGGCGGGCAGCTCCACCAGGGTGGCCTGGGGAATGGCCTGGGCGGTCTTCTTCCCCAACTGGGGATACTGGCCGAGCGTCGCGGCGACGTCGGCGGGCACCTTGCCCCGGCCAATGAAGGTGCGGTCCTCCTGGCCGATGACGACGAGCGTGCGCGGCTTCACGAGCGGGAACTCGTGGGACACGGGCTGCTCGTAAATCATCTGCGACGTCTCGGCGGCCACTCGGGCCAGGCGGGGATAGTCGCCGCTGAGCGTCTGGCGATAGAGCACCTGGACCCAGACGTCATACTCGGGCTTCCACTTCACGTAGTACGTCTGGTGGTACTTGCGCGTGGACGCCTCCGTCACGGCGAGCTGCTCGCGGTAGTACGCCTCCGTCGGCTGCCAGGGGACCTTCTCGCGGTAGTCCTCCAGGCCGATGGGGTTCTCGAGGATGAGCCGCTCGGTGGTCTCCGGGTACATGAGGGCGAAGCGCGTGGCCAGCATGCCGCCCATGGAGTGGCCCAGGATGACGGCCTGCTTCACGCCCAACGTGTCGAGCAACTGCTTCGTCAGCGAGGCGAGCGTGTGGAAGCTGTAGTGGATGTCCGGCTTGGACGAGCGGCCGAAGCCGAGCTGGTCCGGCGCGACGACGCGATAGCCCGCGGCGGTGAGGGCGCGGATGGTGGCCTCCCAGTACGCGCCGAAGAAGTTCTTGCCGTGCAGCAGCACCACGGTGCGCCCGTTGGCGCGCGCGGTGGGCTTCACGTCGAGGTAGGCCATGCGCACGTCCTGGCCCTCCACCGTCAGGGGCAGTTTCTGCACGGGAAAGGCGGAGGGAAGGCCCTCCAGCGCGGTGCCGAGCGGCTCGACGGCGCCCTTCGTCTGGGCGAAGGCGGGCGGGGCCGACAGCAGCAGGGCGGTCAGGGCCAGGAGGGACGGACGGAAGGACATGAAGCGGGCTCCTCGCAAGGGGTCGGTGTCTCGCGGCGACAGCGTCCGTGTGTAGCGCGAGGGGCGCGAGGACGCAGGGCCTTCGACACCTGAACCGGCCTTCATGTCCGGAGGTGGACCGGGGCACGCCCTCATCGTGGAGGGCGTGGGCACCCCGGGTGCGGGAGGTCAGTTGGGGGAGCGCTCGAAGCTGCGCGGGCTGAGCAGCCGCAGCGTCAGCACCATGGCGAAGAACAGGACGCTGGCGCTGATGGTGACGAAGCGCACGCCCACGCGGTCCGCGAGCGCGCCCAGGGCCCAGACACCCACCGCGTACCCGCTGCCGAGCACCATGCTGTACAGGCTGCTCACGCGCGCCTGGAGTTCACGGGGGACGCGCGAGGTGGCGAAGGCGTGCAGGCCGCTCATCAGCGTGAGGTAGTTGGCGCCGAGCACGAAGATGGCCGCGGCGGCCACCGTCAGCGTGGGCGACATCCAGTAGAGCGCGGACACCACGCCAATGGACATGGCGGCGAAGCCCAGGAGCTTGCGATGACCGAGCGCGTCCGCGAGCGTGCCCACGACGACGGCGGCCACCACCGCGCCCGCGCCCTGACAGGCGACGAGCAGCGACGTGGCGGCGGCGCCCTGACCGAAGACGTTGATGGCGAAGACGGGCACCAGGCCGATGAAGGGCGCCACCAGCGCGGCGACGAACAGCGTGCCCCACAGCACCAGGGAGATGTCCTCGTCCCCGCGCGCCACGGAGACGCCTCGGGTGATGCCGGCCCAGAGGCTCTCCTTCGTGCGAGAGGCTTCTCGCGTGGGCATGCGCACGCGCGACAGCGCCACGAGCACCGCGACGAAGGACAGCGTGTTGACGAACAGCGCCCACGGCGCGCCGCCCATCTGGAGCACCAGCGCCGCGAGCAGCGGGCCCATGATGCGACCCAGGTTGAACTGCGCCGAGTTGAGGCTCATGGCGCTGTGCAAGTCACGGGGCGGAACGAGCTCCGCGAGCATCGCGGAGAAGGCCGGGTTGGTGAGCGTGCTCGCGCAGCCGTTGAGCAGCGTGACGACGCCGACGATGGGCACGCTGAGGTGGCCGGTGAAGGCGAGCACCGTGAGCACCGCGGCCAGCGCGAGCTGCACGCCGGTGCCCAGCGCCACGTAGGCGCGCCGGTCGAAGCGGTCCGCGAGCGCGCCGCCCAGGGGCGACAGCACGACGGAGGGAAGGAAGGCGAGGGCGACGATGCCGCCAGTCCACTCGGCGCGGCCCGTCTCCTGCGTGACGTACACGCCCATCGCCACCGTCTCCATCCAGGTGCCGATGTTGGAGATGAGTGCGCCCAGCCAGACAGCGAGATAGCCGGGGTGTTCGAAGGCGCGAAGCGAGGAGAGATGGGGCAGTCGAAGTGCGCGCACGGCGAAACCCTTGTACCGCACGCGTCTGCGATGCGCTTCCACGAGACGCGTCATGCTTGGTGCCGCAATCACGAGAGGCGCAGTGGGCCCAGCAGTCAGCCTTCAGCGTGCGATGGATGACGACGACACGGACGATTCGCTCGACAGGGCTGTGACACAGCTCACGCGCGCGGCGTACGGCACAGTCGCTCAGGCATGTCCTGATACGACGCATTTCATGAAAGCCCTGCGAGGAATTGCGTGGGCGCGGGTGTGTGATTGTCGGGGCATCGGTGCGCGCGTGCGGATTCGAGCGCGCGCCCGGGTGACGTCAGCGTGAGGAGACGGGGCCCTTGCCGGCGGGTCGGAGGGTGCCGTCGTCGGAGATGCGGGCGCCGGAGTCGGGGAAGTCCACGGCGGTGAGGTCCTTCAGCAGTTGGATGACGGCGCCCTTCTCGTCGGGGACGGCGATGCCCTTGTCCACCTGCTTCGTGGCGAGGACGCGGCCGGAGGTGAAGTCACCCGCGTTGTTCAACTCCACCTCCAGCACCATGCCGAGCCCCTGCGGACCCTTGAGGTTGAAGCGGCCGTAGGTGGCGAAGTTGCCCAGCGAGTACGCGATGAGGCGGCCCTTGTAGAACTCCAGGCCGCGCACGACGTGGGGCCCGTGGCCGATGACGACGTGGGCGCCGGCGTCCACCACCGCGTGGGTGAAGGCGCGCAAGTCACCGCGGTCCTCGCCGAAGAACATCTCCCGGCCGTTGGGGACGTGGAGCGCCTTGCCGCCCTCGGCGCCGCCGTGGAAGGAGACGAGGACGATGTCGTGTTCGGCCGCCGCCGCGCGCACCAGCGCCGTGGCCGTGGCCAGGTTGTTGAGGTGGTTGCACGAGGGCGACGTGTGGAAGGCCACCATGCCGATGCGCAGGCCGTTGCGGTCCACGGTCGCCACGGAGCCCGGAGGTCCGCTCCAGGCGATGCCGAGCGCATCGAGCGTGGCCTCCGTCTCGCGACGGCACAGCTCGCCGAAGTCACCCGAGTGGTTGTTGGCGGTGGAGGCCAGGTCCACGCCCGCGTCCTTGAAGAACTGGCCGTAGGCGGTGGGCGAGCGGAACGCGTAGCAGTTGCCGGACGAGCGGCACTTGGTGGTCTTCCCGTTGTCGCAGAGGGGGCCCTCGACGTTCGCGAAGGTGAGGTCCGCGTCCTGCATCAAGGGGAGCACACCCGCAATCACGCTACCGCCGCCATCGGGTGGCAGGTTGTCTTCGGGGATGGTGGTGCCGAGCATCATGTCGCCCACGGCGCGGATGCGCACCTTGGCGTCGGCGGGCGGGGGCGGGCGATTGCTGGCCAGGGGGGACTGGGAGAGCCGGGCCTGGAGGGCGGCCTGGCCTCGGGCCTGGGCGAGCGCGGTTTCCAAATCAGGGTGCTCGGGCGCGAGCTTCTGGACCTCGGTCCACTGCGCGAGCGAGTCCGCCCAGCGGCCTTCGACGGAGTAGGCCCAGCCCAGCTCCCAGCGGCAGTCCACGCGGGAGGGAAGGCCCTTCACGCAGGAGGAGAGCTCGGTGATGGCGGTGGCGGTGTCCTTCGACTTGAGGGCTTCGAGGCCTCGGGCGTAGTGGGCCTCGGCTTCGGCGGGGGAGGGGATGGCCGAGGAGCCCGAGCCTAGGGCGAAGGCCGCGGCACGGAGGGCGCCTGCGCCGGCTCGGGCCGCCGCGCTGCCCAGGTCGGTGACGGTGCCCTGCGCGGGAGCGGGTTGCACGGTGGGCGGGGTGTCTGACGAAGAAGCCAGGGCCGGCTGCACCGTGGCGACGGGAGTGTTCCGGACCAGCGCGGTGCTGACGGCCTGAGTCCCCGTGCGGAGCGCGGCGGAGGCCACACTGGATGGGGACTGGCTCGCGACGGCGCTCACGGACCCCGAGCCCGTGCTCAGCATGGCGGTGGCCACGCTCGACGGAGACTGGCTCGCGACGGAGCGCACGGAACCCAAGCCCGCGCTCAGCATGGCGGTGGCCACGCTCTGATGATCCGCGCTCATCACCGCTCGCGCGGATCCATCTCCCGCACTCATCGCGGCTGAGGCCACGCTCATCACCGCTCGCGCGGATCCATCTCCTGCGCGTTTCGCGACCGCATCCATGGATGCCTCGGCACCCATCGCGGCGCGCACGGACCGTGAGCCCGCCGAGGACAGCAGGTCGGCGCTCTCGGTGACGGACGCTGTGGAGAACTTGTGGGCGGGGGCGGGCTCGTGCGCCGGGGAGGTACCCGGCGAGGTGGCGAGCGCCAGCAGGACGAAGGCGGACGGAAGCATGGGCCCGCGCATCTTACGAGGCTCCGGGCCCTCCAGGGACAACCCACATGTGCCCGGCCCATCAGCAGCCGGGCAGGCGACACACGCCCCCCACCCCCGGCGCTGGCATGTGCGTCACCGGGCACCCTCACTCCCCCCACGGGCCCCCTAGCCGAGCAGGTCCAGGAGCCAGGAACGACGGCGCTGGCGAGGCAGCAGCCTCAGCCGACGCAGCTCCTTGCGCTTCACCCGCCCCTCCACGGCGCTGTGCACCGACAGTTGCCCTGGTCCACGCAGCAGCAACCCGAGGGCGATGGCACACAGCGCGACGTTGAACTCGTACCCGCCCTTGGTGTTGTCGAAGCCCTTGGAGCCATGCACCTTGGCGATGGCGAAAGCCTGGGTGACGAGCACCGCCAACGCGGCGGGCCGGGTGGCGAAGCCCAGGATGGCGCTCACACCCGCGAGCACCTCCGTCACGCCCGTGGCCAGCACCAGGGGCCGGGCGGGAGTGAGTCCGAGCTGCTCGAAGAAGCCCGCGTGCTGCTCGGTGCCTTCCTTGCGCAGCTTGGCCAGCCCATGGACCACCATCGTCGAGCCAAGTGACAGGCGCGGAGGCAGCAAGGCCGCCGCCTTGAGGATGTCGGGTTGCTCGGTCAGCATCACCGCGTTCATGCCCTGTTCTCCTTGCTGGAGGGCCATGCATGGGCCCATCCGGGAAACCTGGGTACGTTGGGAACGGACCGCGCGCGTCGCACGGGTGGCCCCCTTCCCCTCCCTCGGAGGGCAGGCGGACCCACGGCCGCTCCGCTCCGCCCTTCACGGCCACCAGTCAAGGCGGCTCGACCCGGAGCACGGCCGGCGCCAGACTGGCGAGTCCATGGCCCTCCGCGACGTGTTCCTGTCCCTGGCGTTGTCGCTGTCCGCTCCGGCCCTCGCGCAAGAAGGCGTCACCGTGAGCGTGCGCTGCACGGAGACGTGCACGGTGGTCTTCGACGGGAAGCGAGGGCGTCGAGTGAACGAGGCCCTCTGGGAGTTCCAGGGCATCGCCCCGGGAGCGCGGCGAGTGGAGGCCACGGGTGTGCTGGGCCGGCCCCTGGCGAGCGGCTTCGCGGACATCCCCGACACGGCCCTGGCGACCGTCTATCTCGTCAGCAACCAGCGCATCGTCGTGCGGAAGGAGAGCACCTCCTCACCCGGCACGCCTGAATGGGTGGAGGGAAGCTCGCGAGTCACACGTGTCTCCGAACACACCCCGAGCCCGCCGCCTCCTCCACCTGCCACCGCGAAGAGCGTGGCCATCGTGCGCTGTCTGGAAGACTGCGCGGTGATGCTCGACGGGCGCAGGGGAACGCGTCGAGACGAGCGGACCTGGGAGTTCCGGAACGTGGAGCCCGGCAAGCGCCGCGTGGAGGGCACGGCCGAGTTGCTCCAGCGGAAGCTCTTCGCCAGCTACATCGACGTGCCCGCGGGCACGGAGGCCAGGTATCAGGGTGACTCCAAGGGCCGGGTCATCCTCACGGAGCACTGGGCGCTCGCGGACGTCGAAGAGGCCCGTGAGAAGGCGGGACTCGCGGACGCCTCGCGTCTCCATGTCCGCTGTCTCAAGTCCTGTGATGTGTCACTGGACGGCGCTCGCAAGGGTGACGAAGGAGGCTCGGGTGGAGTCATCCAGGACGTGAAACCAGGGCGGCGTGAATTGAAGGTGATGTTCACCCTGGGCAAGCAGCAGCGCCGCCTGACACTCGACGTGCCGGCGAGGAGCGAGGTGTTCATCACCGCGTCGGAGGGTGGCGGCCTCCAGGTGACGAACACGAAGCCCCTGGGCGCCGAATAGCCAAGTCACCTGTCCGAGCACCCAGGCACGCCTCCCCCGCCTGACACGGGAGTTTCGATTGCCGACATGACGATATTCGAATATTATCATGTCATCATGCCAGTCACAGCCTCGACTCTCGAAGTCCGTCCACTGAGTCGGACCCTCAAGGCGCTGGGGGACGAGACGCGCCTGCGCATCATCGCGCTCCTGTCGCATTCGGAGCTGTGCGTCTGTCACCTCGAGCGCGCGCTCGACCTCCCGCAGTCCAACACCTCTCGGCAGCTCGCCGTCCTCAAGGCCGCGGGCCTCGTCGAGTCACGACGGGAAGGAAGCTGGGTGTACTACCGGCTCTCGCCTCAACTGGATGCGCTGTGCGACTCCCAGGTGAAGGCGCTCGTCGCGGCCTTCGCTTCACGGGAGGCGATTCGCCGTGAAGTGGCGCGACTGCTCAAGGCGTGTGGCCCCGATGCATGCACCTGAGGCCCCCATGAGTTCGCCGACAGTCCCCGTCGGTGTCGCCAGAAAGCTCTCCCTTCTCGACCGGCTGCTGCCCGTATGGATTATCGCGGCCATGGTCCTGGGCATCGGCCTGGGCCGAGCATTCCCGGACCTGGGCACGCGGCTCGACACGGTGAAGCTGGACACCGTCTCACTGCCCATCGCCCTGGGGCTGCTGTGGATGATGTACCCGGTGCTGGCGAAGGTGCGCTACGGCGAGCTCGGGCAACTGAAGACGCGGGGCAAGCTCTTCGCCACCTCGCTGGTGCTCAACTGGGTCGTGGGCCCGGTGCTGATGTTCGCCCTGGCGTGGTTGTTCCTCCCGGACCTGCCCCACTATCGCAACGGCCTCATCCTCATCGGACTGGCTCGCTGCATCGCCATGGTCCTCATCTGGAACATGCTCGCCTGTGGAAGCAACGAGGTGGCCGCCGTCCTGGTGGCGCTCAACTCGGTGTTCCAGATTCTCTTCTACTCGGTGCTCGGCTGGCTCTTCCTCACCGTCATCCCGGGGTGGTTCGGCCAGACGGGAGCGGTGTTCGACGTGTCGATGTGGAGCATCGCCCGGAGCGTGCTCATCTTCCTCGGGGTGCCACTCATGGCGGGCGCGCTGACTCGCGGGGTGCTCACGAAGTGGAAGGGCGAGGCGTGGTACGAGCAGCGCTTCCTCCCGCGACTGGGGCCCACGGCGCTGCTGGGGCTGCTGTACACCATCGTCCTCATGTTCGCGATGCAGGGCGAGAAGATGACGCGCCTTCCCCTGGACGTCGTTCGCATCTCCCTGCCGCTGCTCGTCTACTTCGCCGTCATGTTCACGAGCGCCTTCTTCGTCTCGCGAAAGCTGGGCTTCAACTACGAGGAGACGACCTCGCTCGCCTTCACCGCGGCGGGCAACAACTTCGAGCTGGCCATCGCCGTCGCGGTGGGTGTCTTCGGCATGGCCTCGGGCGAAGCGCTCGCGGGCGTGGTGGGGCCCTTGATTGAAGTGCCCGCGCTCATCTCCCTCGTCTATCTGTCGCTGTGGCTCCGGCGCGGATTCTTTCCAGAGGCCTCGACATGAACCTCGTCATCTTCGCCTGTGTCCACAACGCGGGGCGCTCGCAGATGGCGGCGGCCTTCTTCAACGCGATGGCGGACCCCACCAAGGCACGGGCCCTCTCGGCGGGAACGAACCCGGGAACGCAGGTCCATCCCGAGGTGCGCGCCGCCATGGCGGAGGTAGGCATCGACCTGTCGACGGCTCGGCCCCAGCTCCTCACGGACGCGCTGGCGCAAGACGCCCAGTGGCTCGTCACCATGGGGTGTGGCGATGCGTGTCCTGTCGTCCCGGGGTTGAAGCGAGGCGACTGGCCGCTGGAAGACCCCAAGGGCAAGCCCGTCGAGCGGGTGCGCGAGATTCGAGACGAAGTCCGTGCCCGTGTGGTCGACTTCCTGTCCCGAGAGGAGTGGTCACGATGACTGTCACGCTGCGGCCTGCCCGACCCGAGGACCTGGGCCCTGTCGAAGCCCTGTTGACCTCGGCGGGACTTCCGCTCCAGGGAGTCGCACGCCACCTGCCCGCGTTCCTTGTCGCCGAACACGAGGGAGCCATCGTCGGGGCCGCCGGTCTCGAGGTGTACGCCACCGGCGCCTTGCTCCGCTCCGTCGTCATCGCCCCCGCGCGGAAGGGACAGGGGCTGGGCGCAAAGCTGATTCACCGGCTGGTCCAGAAGGCGGAGGCAGAGGGAATCGGCACGGTGTTCCTGCTCACCACGACGGCGGAGGACTACTTCCCGCGCTTCGGGTTCACTCGCATCGAGCGAGCCAACCTCCCTCCCGAGTTCCAGGCCTCCGAAGAGCTTCGAGGCGCGTGTCCCGCCAGCGCCGTGGTGATGCGCCGCACCGCACCTCCGGTCGGGTAGCCGCTCAGTCGCTCTCGTTCGGAGGCGGTGCCTGCTCCGCGAGGGGCGGGTCCATCAGCGCGGCGACCTCGGGGGCGTAGCCTCCGGGTCCTTCACCGTGGACGACGAGCGGTGGGCGCACGGTGAGTCCCCTGTCCCTGTCACGCACGGCCTGCACGAGAAACCGCGTCGCGGGGGCATCCACGCGCGAGTGGACGAAGCGCAGGACGCGAGGATGCAGCTTCGCCTGGGCCAGGAACCCAAGGACCTCGGCCGCGCGCGCCGCGGGATACACCAGGCTCACCAGGCCCCCGGGAGCGAGTGCGTAGCGTGCCGCCGTGATGACGGCCTGGGCATCACAGGCCACCTCGGACTTGGAGATGGCGCGCTCGTCATCCGGGCTGCGGACTCCCGCGTCGGCGACTCGGAAGGGAGGGTTCGACACGACATGGCCGTAGGCACCACCGGTGACGAACTCTCGGATGCGACACAGGTCTCCGAGCATCGGCCGCACCCGGGCCTCACAGGCATTGAGCGCCACCGCGCGCGTGAGCCGAGCGAACACGGCGGGCTGGAGTTCGAGGGCATCCACGGGCCCCAGGCCGAATTGTTTCACCAGGAGCAATGACACCACACCGCTGCCCGCGCCCAGTTCGAGGACAGGACTCGCGGGGCTCGGGGTAGACTCGGTGGCCGCGAAGTGCGCGAGCAACACGGCATCCAGCGTGAAGCGGTAGCCATTGCGTCGTTGAAACACGCGCACGCCCGCCGTACCGATGGAGTCGAGCGTCTCGTCCGGGCCGGGCTGGAGGTGGGAGGGTGTCACGGGGTGAGTCCCCCAAGCTTGCATCCGCGTCGCACACGCGTCCACTGGGGTGGCGCGGGTGTCCTGTCACGGGCTCACGAGGACTGATAGAGATGAAACATGGGGCACCCGTCCACCGAGAATCGCACCCCCTTCATCTTCGAGCCCCTGTTCCTCACCGATGAGGTGTTGCGGCCCCTGTTCGTGCCCGTGGTGAAGGCCACGTTCGACTTGAAGCCTCGCGGTGCGCCGGTGCTCGCGGAGGAGCAGGCGCCCTTGATGGTCGCGGGCGAGCGCTGGGACGGAGCAGCGACCTCCAGTCCGCGCCTGGAGCCCGAGAGCGCGTTCACCAAGGTCGGCACGGACGTGGTGCTGCTGGGACACGCGCATGCGCCCAAGGTGGGGACGCGCGAATTGCTCGCGGAGTTGCATGTCGGGCCCATCCACAAGCAGGTGCGCGTGGTGGGAGACAGGACGTGGTTCAAGAGCCTGGGTGGCATCGGCATCACCCAGCCGCTGGCGTTCGAGCGCATCCCCCTGCGCTACGAGCGGTCCTTCGGGGGTTGGGACAAGAGCGCGCAGGACGCCGCGAAACACACGTTCGAGCCTCGTAATCCACTGGGCACGGGCTTTCGAGCCAAGGGGAGTCGGTTCGAGGAAGGGCTCCGGCTGCCGAATCTGGAGTCGCCCACGGATGTGTTGAAGATGTGGGGCCAGTGCCCGACGCCCACGGGGTTCGGCTTCATCGAGCCGCACTGGCAACCGCGCGCGTCCTATGCGGGGACGTATGACGACGCGTGGCGCAAGTCGCGCAGCCCGCTGTTGCCGAAGAACTTCGACCGGCGATTCTTGAATGGGGCGCCCAAGGACCAACTCGTCACGGAGTACCTGCGGGGCGGTGAGTCCGTGTTGCTCGCGCACGTAGCGCCCGGAGGGGTGATGGGCTTCAAGCTGCCCGCTCTGTCACCGCCACGGGTGCTGGCACCGCGAGCGCGGGGACTGGATGACGCGGACCTGGAGTTGAAGTTGGACACGGTCGTCATCGACACGGATGCGATGAAGCTGTTCCTCGTGTGGCGAGGGACGTTCACCTTGCAGCGCGAGCCGACAGAGCTGCGTTCCATCCAGGTGACGTGTGACGGCGCGGAGGGGCTCGTTCCCGGACAAGCCGTCGGGCCGGGGTGACGTCCGAGGGCGCGGCGGGGCTCGTTCCCGCGCGACCCGTCGGACTGGGGTGGTGTGCGACGCGCGGCGAGGGCTCGTTCCCGAGAACCCGTCGGACTGGGATGACGTGAGACGCGCGGCGAGGCCTCCCTCGCAGTCAATCTGTTGGGCTGGGGCGACGCGCGACGGCGCGGCGGGGCTCGTTTACGCCATCACGTCTGCCCGGGGTGACCACCGAGGGCGGGGTGCGGCGCGGCGCCGGGCAGCCCATCGCCCGAGATGACGCGGGCTACCCAGCCGGAGTGGTCTGGAGGGCCCAGTCGCCGGTGTAGCTCACCGTCATGGGGACTCGGGCGAGGGGAGGGCAGTAACGGAAGCTGGTGTCCTCGGGAGCGATGCCGGCGCGCTCGGCCAGCCGCAGCAGGGCGAGTCCTTCCAGCCAGATGAACCGATGTGGCGCGAAGGACGTCACGGGCGTCGACAGTGAGCGGGCACGCTTCTCGGTGGAGAGGCCGTACTCGAGACACGCGGTGGCGAAGGCCTCGGCGAAGGCGGTCCGGTCCGTGGAGGCCAGGGCCCGAGCGACGGCGACGCGGCTGGCGTAGGGCTCCTTGCCCACCTTCTCCAGGGGAACGAGCACGCGCTCCAGGGCGACGGACGGGGCGGGTGGGGTGCGCGCGAGGAGTTGGAGGGTGGAGGCCCAGAGAAACTCGTCCTCGTACTCGGCGCCCTGTTGCCACTGGGTGCTGGAGCTGGCGGCGACGGCCTCCGCGAGGGGGAAGTGGCCTGCGGCGAGGGCACCCAACAGGGGGGTATTGCGCCGGGCGGGGGGATGAGGGAGTCCGCGAGTCTCGAGGAGGAGGTGGAGGCGGCGAGCGTTCTCGGCCATCCGGCAGAGGTTGAGGAAGAACCCCTGGGGGTTGCCGTCGACGAGCAGGGTGGCGACGGCGATGAGGTGCAGGTCGAGGGTGATGCCATCGAGCCGGGTAATGAGACTGGGGCGGTCGGCACCGGGGTCGAACCGGCTCAGTTTTTCACCCAGTGAGTCAGCCGCGTCAGCGCGAAGGGAAATCAGGCGAGCCATGGGAGAAGTGCGGGCAAGCGTAGCCTGGAAACGAGCCTTCGGGCAGCATTGACGTCAAGAGGTGGCGACCTTGCGCCAGCCTCGCTCCAGGTGGGTGTGCGCATGAGCAACCTCAGTGCGAACGAGATGAACACGGCGCTGTCGCAGCGACTCTTGTCCATCTTCGAGCGAAGCCGGGACCGGAAGTACGCAGCGGCCAAGGAAGCGAAGAAGAAGAAGCCGAAGCCAGCGGAGGAGTCCGCGGACGACGCCGACCATGTCGACAGCAACGCGCCACCGCGCGGGGTGCTCGGCAAGGATAATTACTATGCGCAGAACGGCTCGAACTACATCGCGTCGTTGGACGGGCGCGGCGTGTACCGAGTGTTCGACCATCCGCACCTGGATGAAATCCGGGACATGGTGCGCGAGACAGCGGAGTTCCCGGGAGGACCGCCGGAGAACTTCAATCCAGGGGCGAAGGACAAGGAGAAGAAGCCCGCGCTCCAGAAGTACCCGTATGCATGGGAGGCCCACCACATCCTCCCGGGCTCGGCGTTCTATTACGAGTTGGAGGATGGGACGGTCTTCACGTACCAGCAGCTCCGGCTGATTCTCCAGTCCGAGTACAACCTCAATCACGGCCACAACATCATCATGCTGCCAGACCAGGCCTGGGCGGTGCCAGTCCATGCACTCCTGCAACACCCGGGCGACCATCCCAATTACACGCAGCAGGTGATGCGACAAATGAAGGTCATCGCTAAGGATATCCAAGCAAAGATTGATTCAAAACAAGCCCACGAAGCCTTACTGGAAGACATCTTCAAACAGTTACAGCAACTCGAGAACAGGTACTGGATCCTTCTCGTAAAGCTGAGTAGGGCAGTGGTGGCGTCTGTCACCCAAGGCAAAGAATATAAACACGCCCTCGTTCGCTATGCGCCCAAAGACTTAAAAGCCAAAAGTCGCTACGAGTGGGGCGCCCTTTACTAATAAAAGGATTTAAGACTATGAAATACTTCGTACTTAAAGTCATGGCAGAAGAAGCTGGCTTCATCGAGAAGTATCCTCGTGGCAGTCCTACCGATTGGAAATTCGATAGAGGAATCAGTCTCGCCAAAGAGTTCCCCTCGGGCGGCGAGGTCTCCTTCTCAAAAAATTACCCCGACGACCGGAACCTCTACGACTTCCAGCCCAACCTGATGAGCGATCTCCTGGTTTCAGGGCGAGCACGCAAGCTCATCGACTCGCTGGAGGTCACCAACGCCGAGTGGCTCCCCGTCGTGGTCAAGGATCACAAGGGCAATGTCGTGGGTCCCG
Source organism: Myxococcus sp. CA056 (assembly GCF_013336715.1). NCBI lineage: Bacteria > Pseudomonadati > Myxococcota > Myxococcia > Myxococcales > Myxococcaceae > Myxococcus > Myxococcus sp. CA056. The sequence goes on along the minus strand of NZ_JABUMT010000001.1, from coordinate 1,725,387 downwards.
ACTATGCCTTCCTCAACTTGCAGGGTGCCGAGCCGGCCATCGACATGGACCGCTCCGTCTACGAGATAAATCATCTAGCAAAAGACCAGATTGGCCTCATCGAGAAGCTGGTACTCAAACCCGATGCCATCAGCCCTCGGGCCAAGATATTCCGCTGCACCACGGAAACCCGCCTCACTCTCATCCGAGAAGACGTCCTTGCTGCCTTCGAAGAAGCTGGGCTAACAGGCTTCAGGGTCTATGATGCCGAAGGTTGGGACGGCGTGGAGATCTGAGTCTTCTCAAGCAGAAGGCTAACAGTTCCATGAACTACTTCGTCTTCAAGATCAGGGCAACAGAAGCGGGCTACATCGAGGAATACCCTCGTGGCAGTCCTGCGGACTGGAAGTTCGACAAAGGCATCAGTCTCGCCAAGGAGTTTCCCATGGGTGGCGAGGTTTCTTTCTCAGACAATTATCCCGACGACCGGAATCTCTATGACTTCCAGCCCAACATGATGAGCGACCTCCTGGTTTCAGGACGGGCTCGCAAGCTCATCGAGTCGCTGGAGGTCACCAATGCCGAGTGGCTCCCCGTCGTCGTCAAGGACCACAAGGGGAATGTCGTGGGCCCTGACTACGCCTTCCTCAATTTGCAGGGCGCCGAAGATGCCATCGACATGGAGCGTTCCGATTACAGAATGGATGCCATTGCCAAGGACCAGATTGATCGCATCAACAATCTTGTCCTCAAGCCTGGAACCATCAGCCCTCAGGCCAAGATGTTCCGCTGCAAAGGATATCTCCGCCTCATCCTCATCCGTGAGGATGTCCACGCTGCCTTTGAGCAAGCAGGATTGACTGGCTTCAAAGTCTATGAAGCCGAGGGCTGGGACGGTTTCGAGCTCTGAGCCGCTCAAGACCTACGGCCATTACCCCCATGAAATACTTCGTCTTCAAGGTCATGGCGGTAGAAGCAGGGTTCATCGACGAGTATCCCAAAGGGAGCCCTACTGACTGGAAGTTCGATGAAGGCATCAGCCTCGCCAAAGAGTTTCCCATGGGTGGCGAGGTCTCCTTCTCCAAGAACTATCCTGATGACCGGAACCTCTACGACTTCCAGCCCAATCTGATGAGCGATCTCCTGGTCTCAGGGCGGGCTCGCAAACTCATCGAATCGCTGGAGGTCACCAACGCCGAGTGGCTGCCTGTCGTCGTCAAGGACCACAAGGGAAATGTCGTGGGTCCCGACTACGCCTTCCTCAATTTGCAGGGCGCCGAGCCCGCTATCGACATGGAGCGCTCGGTCTACAGGATGGATTCCCTGGAGAAAGACCAGATCGGCCGCGTCAAGAATCTGGTGCTCAAGTACGACGCCATCAGTCCTCAGGCCAAGATGTTCCGCTGCACCATGGAGCGCCGCCTCATCCTTATTCGCGAGGATGTCCATACCGCCTTCGTCGAGGCGGGACTGACTGGTTTCAAGGTCTACAACGCTGAAGGCTGGAACGGCCTGGAGCTCTGAATCTATATGTTCGAAGCCAACTGCATCGAAGAACAGCCCGCTGACATCGTCGCTCGCATCCTCGAGGAACAGGTGCCGTGCTTCGTCACAGCGCGCGAGGGAGTCCGTGGGGTTCTGCTCCCCCTGGACGAGGTCTACACCGAGGTCCTGGAACTGCATTCTCGCGTCATCGACGCGCGGATGAAGGACCTGGTCCGACCCGGCAAGGACATGGCCATGTACTGCATTCAGGTCAGCCTGTCGGACGAACATGACGCCATCCGCTTCAGTGATGAAGAGGGGGAACCCGTCCTCGCACTGGTGGGCGCCATGCGCTTCCTGCGTTGGATGGAAGAGTCCGAAGAGGAAGCATGAAGCGCGCTCAACCACGGGACCTGCTGTGAAATACTTCGCCTTCGCCGTCATGGCCGAGGAAGCAGGATTCGTCGACGAGTACCCTCGTGGCAGCCCGACGGATTGGAAGTTCGACAAGGGCATCAGCCTCGCCAGGGCGTTCCCGATGGGCGGGGAGGTTTCCTTCTCCCGTAACTACCCCGACGACCGGAACCTCTACGACTTCCAGCCCAACCTGATGAGCGGCCTCCTGGTTTCAGGGCGGGCACGCAAGCTCATCGAGTCGCTGGAGGTCACCAACGCAGAGTGGCTCCCCGTCGTGCTCAAGGACCAAGAGGGCAACGTCGTCGGTCCTGACTATGCCTTCCTCAATCTGCTCGGCGCCGAAGATGCCATCGACATGGACCGCTCGGTCTACAGGATGAATGCCATCGCCAAGGACCAGGTCGGCCGCGTCAAGAATCTGGTGCTCAAGTACGACGCCATCAACCCTCAGGCCAAGATGTTCCGCTGCACCACGTATCTCCGCCTCATCCTCATTCGCGAAGACGTCCTCGCCGCCTTCGAACAGGCGGGGCTGACGGGCTTCAGGACCTATGAGGCCGAAGGCTGGGATGGCCTGGAGCTCTGAGCCCCGCCTACGTGCCCCGCTTGCGCCCCGCCGTCAGGTGGATGACGGCTCGCTCTCCCGCATCCGCCGAGGAGAGCACCAGCACCATCGGCGCCGGCGCGTAACCCCGCTCCAGTGCCCGAAACGTCAGCGCCGTCGCCACGGCCCCTGATGCCACTCCCGTGTGCCCGAAGCTCTTCGCCGGCATCCACACCGCGCTTCGCTCGAAGCGGGCATCCGTGTCCCTCAGGCGCACCTGGAGCATCCCCCACTCGAACGCCCTCGCGTACTGGCCATCATGGTCCGACACGAGCAACGGCGCGGACACCTCCGCCCCCCATGGCCCCAGCGCCGCGAGCACCTGCCGCGTCAGCTCCTGACCGTCCGGCGGCTGTTCTCCATCCAGCGTCGCCGCATCACGCCCCTGCGTCACCCTCACGACGGCCAGGCTCGGCTCCACCGGCGCCTCACGCACCAGCAACAGCGCCACCGCGGCCTCTCCCGCCATCAGCCCCGTGGCCATCCCCGGCGTCTTGAGCCGCTCCCGCTGGTGCAACGACGTCAGCGTCTCCGGCGAGACGAAGCTGTCCACCGCGCACAAGAGCGCACGCTCCACCTTCGAACCTCGCAGGTCCTCTCCCGCCGCCGCCAACGCCTGCGCGAAGGCCACGTTCCCCGCGTGGAACGCCTTCACGGAGCCCCTCCACGCCGGCAGGCCCAACGCCTGCCATGTCCCCTTCACCAGCCGGTCCACCAGCAACGCGATGCGCTCCGATGCCTCGTCCGGGTCCTCCTCGAACGGGTCCTTCTGGGTCGTGAAACCCCGAGCCTCCGGATCCGGCAACACCAGGTAGAGCCCCACGTGCGGCCCCAGCGCCCGGAGGTCCTCCCGCGCTCCCAGGTCCACCAGCGCCTCCGCCAGCAACGCCACCAGTCGCCCCACTCCGGAGAAACCCAGGGTGGCATCTCCCGCCGCGTGCACCGTGACGGGGCTCGGCTCCTCGTCACCCTTCAGGAAGACCTCGAAGTCGGGCGCCGCCGATGGCCAGGCCATCCCCGCTCGAAACGCCGCCGAGGCGGGCACCAGCCCCCCCAACGACGACGACATTCCCATCACCTGGACCCATCCCACCATGCGCGCCTCGGCCTCCGTCGCCTGAAAACAGAGTCTTCCACGAGGCGTCACCACGAACCACCACCCCCGCTCGTACCAGCGCTCCGGGAGCGATACACTCGGCTTGAGACACACGAGGCCCCGGCCTCGTCAGGAGTCACCCGTCATGAGCGCGACCGTCGGTGTCAACAAGCTGTCCGTCGTCCACAAGGATACCAACGGGAACACCATCGCCTTCCCGGACGTGTGCAAGACGCCCAGCCCCGCCGGCCCCGTCCCCATCCCGTACCCCAACATCGCCATGTCCTCCGACACCGCGAAGGGCACGAAGAAGGTCTCCGTGGACGGCAAGCCCGTCTGCGTCGAGGACTCCAACTTCAGCACCAGCAGCGGTGACGAGGCTGGCTCCGCAGGCGGCGGCGTCGCCTCCAGCAAGACCAAGGGCAAGGCCGAGTTCGTCAACTACTCCTTCGACGTGAAGTTCGAAGGCAAGAGCGTGGCCCGGACCTTCGACCTCATGCTCCACAACGACAAGAACACCCCGCCCGCGCCGCTGCTCCAGGGGCCTGTCGTCGCGCTCGGCCAGGACGAGATGAAGGCCAAGTGCCTGGTCTGCGAAAAGGAGCTGTGAAGATTCGCCGGCCCACCGTTCGCTGGGAGCTGCTCGAACATCACCTCGAAGAGGCCGAGTTCCTCTGGACGCAGTGGGAACAGGCCCTCTGGAGTCCGGAGTTCACCCTCTCGGAAGTCTCGGACGGAGACGAGGGGCGCCTGCTCGCCCATCTGGATGCGCTCGTCCTGGGCGGTCCTCCCGCGGCCCGACGCTTCCTCGTGCCCGCCCTCGCCTCCGAGGAGCCCGCTCGCATCGCCGTGGCCACCTGGGTGCTGCTCTCCTCCGAAGACCCGAGCGGGCACGACGCTGTCTTCAAGTCCCTCGAAGCCACTCCCGATGAAGCGGGTCCAGGCATCCTTCGCGCGCTGGAGCTGCTCGCGCGTGATGACCTCCACGCGGCCTTCCTGAAGCGACTGCCGGGACTTCCCCCCGAGGTCCAGGCGGGAATCGTCCGAGCGAGACGACTCCAGCGGCTCGCCTTGCCCGACACGTTGAACGGGGATGACGCCCTTCAGGCCGAGGTCCTCCGCGCCCTGCCTTACGTGCCTCGGACCGCCCTGGGCGACACCCAGGTGAAGCGCGCGCTAGGCCACGACAGCGCCCTGGTGCGAGACGCCGCGCTGGAGGTGGGCCTGCTGTTCGGTTCACGTGACGCCTGGACCGTGGCTCGTGAGCGGGCCGCGTCCCAGGAGCCCACTCCGCGCGCGGGGCTGCTCTCGCTGGCCGTGGCGGGAGACTCGAAGGACCTCGCGGACCTCGTGGGTCGGCTCGCGGATGAGCAGGTCCGCGAGGAGGTCATCTGGGCACTGGGCTTCAGCGGCAAGCCCGCCGCGGCGGAGGCCTTGCTCCCCCTGCTTCATGACGAAGACTGGGGACTGCTCGCCGCCTCGTCGTTCGCGGCCATCACCGGCCTTCCGCTCGCACCGCCCTTCATCCTGGAAGAACTCTCCGAGGAAGACGCGTCCGAGGAGGAAGAGGACGCCGAGGCTCCCGCGCCAGATGACCTGCGCGAGACGCTGCCCGGGCCCCGAGTCCTCCCTGGGCGCGTGGATGCGCACGCCGTGGAGCACTGGTGGGCGGGGCGACGTGCGAGCCTGATTCAGACGGAGCGCTACCTGCGGGGTACTCGTCTCACGGCGGAGGGACTGGCCACGGCCCTGGAGACAGAGCCGATGCGACGCCGTCCCGCGCTCGCCTGGGAGGTCGCCCTGCGCAGCGGCGGTGCGCTGTTCATCGAGCCCCGACTGTGGAGCCTCTCGCAGCGACAGCAGGCGCGGACGCTGGTGGCACAGCTCACACGCGGCTGGAACCGGCTGCAGAGCCGCTGAATCCACGGCGGAAGAGGGGACAGTGGGCACACCACCGTCCCCTCCGTTTCACGCTACGGCGTGTACACGACGGTGAGCACGGCGTTCGTCGAGTCCTTCACGAACAGGTACTGCGTCGCCGTCTGCTCCAGGCTGAAGCGCAGCCGAAGCTGCGTCCTCCCCGTCCGGTTGATGGAGGCCAGGCCCGCGCCGCTGAAGTCCGCCGAGGCCTTCGCCCCACTCGCGAACTTGTCGATGCTCGCCACTGCGGTCGCATCGGCCGCCGCCGCCCAGTCCGTGACTTCCGTGGACGCGGCGTTGAACGTCCCCGCCTTCACGTCGATGACCACCGTGTTCCCCGCCGGCGTCGACCACGCGTCGCCCGAGCCCGACGAGTAGCTCACCGTGAGATACGCCCGCGTCACCGTCGCCCCATCCGGCAGGCTCGACGTGTCGAATGAGACGAAGGAGCGGTTGTACTTCCCATCCGTCCCACGCCCCAGCGCCAGGTTCGTCAGCGTCCCCAGCACCGCCGCGCTGCCGTCCGCGTTCGCCTTCAGGTAGCCATCCTCCGCCGCGATGCTCGTGAAGCTCGCCGTCGTGGGCGTCGGCGTCCCCGTGTTGTTCACCGTGACGCTGGTATCGCTGTCCGTCGCCTGGTTCCCCGCGGCGTCATACGCCCGAGCCCCCAGCGTGTGCGCCCCGTTCCCCACGCCCTGGCTGTTCCATGTGAATTCGTACGGCGCCGCCGAGGCCGTCGCCACCGGGCTGCCATCCACCAGCAGCTCCACCCGCGCGACACCCACCGCGTCCGAGGCACTCACCACCACCTTCACCGCGCCGCTCACCGTCGTCCCACTCGCCGGAGACGTCACGTTCACCGTGGGCGGCGTGGTGTCACCGCTCGGCTCGCCACCGCCTCCGGTGAGGCCGAAGAACTTCGCCTGGTGATACACGGCGCAGATGTTCGCGTCCGTCACGTACGCGCCCGTGGAGCCACACGCCGTGGTGCTCCCGGGGAAGTTGTACTGCGCGTCGAACGCCACCGCGTGACCCATGCCGGTGATTTCCCACGTCTCGACGAGCGCCCGGCCCGCGCCGTCGCGGTAGACCTTGTGCGGGAAGCCAGACACCGTCTCCGTCGTGTCCGGCGTCTGGTCGATGCCGTGAACGTTGGTCCACTGCTCCATCGCCTCCGTGCCGTTCATCGGCCGGACGGTGAAGTCGCTCGTCCCGTACCAGATGGACACCGGCGGACGCGGCCCCGTGTAGCCCGCGTAGCCACTCCGCGCCAAATCCCCCCACGCCGCGGGCGTCTTGTCCGTGCCCGGGCTCATGCACGAGAACGCCGCGTTCATCGACGTGGCGCACTTGTACGGCCCTCCCGCGTTGATGGCCCCCGCGGAGAAGACGTCCGGATACACGGAGAGCAGCGCCGGAGCCATGTACCCACCGGCCGAGAAGCCGACGACGTACACCCGCGACGCGTCGATGGAGTACGCCGCCTTCATCGCGTCCACCATCTGCTTGATGGACAGCGCCTCGCCCGAGCCACGCGCGATGTCACCCGGCTCGAACCAGTTGAAACAACTGGTCGCGTTGTTGCCGCTCGCCTGCTGCGGATACACCACGTAGAACTTGTAGACGTTGGCCGCCGCCGTCCAACCACTCAGCTCCATGCCCGTCGCGTTCTGCGTGCAGCCGTGGAGCACCACCACCAGCGGCGCGTTCGCCGCCACACCCGTCGGCACGTGGCGATACATCGCCAGGTTGCCCGGGTTGCTGCCAAAGCCCGTCACCTGCGTCAGCCCCAGCTCGGACTGTCCCAGCTCCGGCTCGGCCTGCACGGAGGGCTCGGCGTCGAGCCCACCACAGCCCACAGCCCCCGCGAACAACCACGCGGCGAGGGTGAATCGAGAACACGTCGAAGTGAAGCGGGAACGCTGCGAGGACATGGTGCCTCCCGGGCCGCCGGGGGGAAGAGACGGCCACGGGCCGCAACGTGACTCCCCCGCATCTCCCGGGTTCAAGGCGCGCCGCGTCGCCTCGACGGTGAAATATGAACCAGGATTCATTTTATGCACTGCGTCGAATTTCCATGAAACATGAACCATTCTTCAGTTCACGTTCCGCTCGGGAATCCGACCCTGGCCGCCGTCACCCGCGAAACACCGAGACAACGTCCTCCGTCAGGCTCACGGCAGCCGACCTCCACCAGGACGACTCCGGGGCCTCTCGGCGCGCCACCCGGTGACAGGACCGCCTTTCCCCAGCCGAGCGCGGACCTCTGGGGTCCACGGTCCGGCGGGGCAGGGCACCTCATGCCCTGTGCTCTTCGTCAGAGCACCAGGCGCCGAGCGCCGAGCACCGAGCTCGGACTCAGGACGCGGGGCGCTCGGCGGCGAGGCGTTCGGCCACGTCGATGACTCGGGCCTCCACGCACACGCCATCCAGGTGGTTGGCTTCCACCAGGCCCGTGGGGCTCGTCACGTTCACCTCGGTGAGGTAGTCGCCGAGCACGTCGATGCCCACGAGCAGGAGGCCGCGCTTGCGCAGCTCGGGCTTGAGCCGCTCGCAGATTTCCAAGTCGCGCGCCGTGAGCACCGCCTTGTGCGGCGTCCCACCGGCGGCCATGTTCCCGCGGTGGTCATCTCCGGACGGCACTCGCAAGACGCCGCCCACCGGCTCGCCATCCACCAGGAGGATGCGCTTGTCGCCCAGGCGGCTCTCCGGGATGTACGCCTGCGCGACGACGGCCTCGCGGCCTCCCTGGGTGAGCAGCTCCACGGCCGAACGCGCGTTCCTGTCACCCCGCGACAGGAAGAGGATGCCCTTGCCGCCAAAGCCGTCGATGGGCTTGAGGATGGTGCCCGCCTCGTTGCGCGCGATGAAGTCCAGCAGCACCGGCAGCTCGCGGGTGATGCGGGTGTCCGGCATCAGGTCCGGATAGCGCAGGGCGAAGAGCTTCTCATTCGCATCCCGGATGCCCGCCGGGTCGTTGATGTAGACGGGCTTGCGGCCCTGACATAGCTCCACCAGCTGTGTCGCATGGAGAAATTCAGAGTCGACGGGCGGGTCCTTGCGCAGGAAGAGCACGTCCAGGTTCGACAGCGGATGCGTCGCCTCGTCGAGCACGTCGAAGTGCCGGCCCAGCTCCCGGCGCACGGTGACATGGCGCATGCGCGCCTCCGCGCAGCGCCCGTTGAACCGCAGCCAGCCCTGCTCGAAGTAGAGCACCCGGTGGCCGCGCTTCTGGGCCTCCAGCATCAGCGCGAAGGTGGAGTCATGGTCCACTCGCACGGTCTCGAGCGGGTCCATCAGGAAGCCAATGGTGAGCGCGGCCATAGTCTCGTCGAAGGTGATTGAAAGGGTGCGCGAAGATAACAGGACCGCGTGTCACATCCCCAGCTTCATGGGGGGCGCGAGCGAGCCCGCGTCGCCCTACGGCAAATCCTGCCAGCTATCGAATCTGCGGGTCGTCGCTTCTCCCGCGACGATGTCCACCCTGAGGGTGCGCCACTTCCCCTGAGGGTCGCGAACCTTCAGGGTGCGCGTGCCCGCCGGCAGGGACAGACCCAACACGGGGATTTCTCCCGCATCCTTGCCGTCCACCTTGAGGGGCGCCTTGTCGCCATGCACGCTGAACGTCAGCTTGCCCATCCCCCGCGAGGACTTCACGACGGCGGGCTCCGGCTTCCTGTCCTCGTCTTCGTCCTCACGCGATGAGGTCGTCCGGACCTTCTCCGGCTTCTTCACCGGCTCCGGCTTCTTCACCGGCTCCGGCGCCTTCGCCAGCGCGCCCCCATCTCCCGGCTCCGGAAAGATGGGCAGCCCCGAGTTGTACGGCTTCAGCTCCACGACGGGCTCCATCGTCGCGTCCAGCGCGCTGCTCAAGCGCAGGGCGCCGTAGCCACCGCCCCCGAGGATGCCGAGCAGCACCAGGCCCCACAGGATGTTCGAGCCCCGGCGTTGTCCAGGCGTGAGGTCCGTGTCCGCCGGGGGCTGACCTGCCCGGGGCTTCACCGTCGACACCTTGCGAGAGACCTTCTTGGCTCCCGGCACGGAGGGGTTGCCCGTCCTCGGCGTGGCCTGGTTCTCGCGCACCGGCAGGTACGGCCCGTCGTCCCCACGCAGGGCGCGCTTGGCGGCCTCCAGCATGAGGCTGTTGGCGGTACCGTCCGCGCTCTCCAGCAGGGCGCGCGTGGCCGCCATCCGCTCCGTGAACAGCTCCTTCATCAGCGAGCCGCGGTGGTCCGCGTCCTGAATCAGCGAGCCCGCCGCCGCTTCAATCGCCCGCGCCATGTCCCGGCCGTTGGCGAAGCGCTTCTCACGGCTGCGCTCCAGGGACTGCATCACCACCTTGGAGACCTGCTCGGACACGTGCGGCGTAACGTGCGAGGGCCAGGGGATGGGCGCCTCGAGAATCTTCATCATCTCGTCGCGCTCCGTCTTGCCCGCGAACAGGCGCGCGCCGGTGAGCATCTCGTGCATCATCACGCCCACCGAGAACAGGTCGCTGCGGCCATCCAGCTTGTCGCCGCGCACCTGCTCCGGGGACATGTACCCGGTGGTGCCCTTCACCGTGCCCGCGTGCGTGCGCTCCAGGCTGCCCTTCGCCTTGGCGATGCCGAAGTCGAGCAGCTTCACCATGCCGTCGTACGTCACCATGATGTTCTTCTGGGCGACGTCGCGGTGGATGACGGGGCTGGGCTCGCCCGAGGGCGCGGTGAAGGTGTGCGCGTAGTGCAGCGCCATGCAGACGTCGCGCGCCACCGACAGCGTGAAGCCCAGCGGCACCGGCTGCTGGCTGCGCAGACACGCGCTCGTAATCTGGTTCAGGTTCTGCCCGGCGATGAACTCCATCGCCAGGTAGAGGCCGTCCTCCTCCTGCCCCAGGTCGAACACCTGCGCGATGTTCGGGTGGTTGAAGGCCGCGGTGATGCGCGCCTCGTCCAGGAACATCCGCTCGAACTGCTCGTTGTCCCGAGCGTCCGGCAGGATGCGCTTGACGACGACGTATTTACGGAAGCCACCCGGACCCGAGGTGAAGCCGAGGAACAGCTCGGCCATGCCACCCACGGACAGTTGTGTGACGACCTCGTACTTCCCGATGCGCTCGCCCCGATAGAAATCGATGGGTGCAACCTCCACGACAGCGCCCCGACACCGGAGCAGCACCGCAACGGAGGATAACAGGCTTGTAGGGCGCGGACGTGCGGTGAGAATGCGCCGTCACGCACGGTCGCCCCCTCATCCACCGGCGACCTGTGGATGGCCTGTGGATAGCGGGGGGTGGGTTGTGGAGAAACGGTGGCGTGGATCAGCGCCTGTGGGAAGCCGGGGGAAACCGCCAGTTTACCCACATGTAGCATCGGCCGAATTCGTCAGTCATCCCGCGAGCTTGCTGACTTATCCCCAAATCCGAGCCCTCTACTGCTTCCACTATTTGATCAATACCTACATAAAGCTTTTCTAGAAGCAGCAGGCCGCTGGGGACAACACCTGTGGACGGGTGCAACACGGTTGTAGACTGATGGGCCGTGCGCGCGTGGACCTTCATGTTCTGGCTGTTCGCCTCCCAGGCCTGGGGCGCGGAGCCGCCGCTGGTGCGCGCCGAACAACAATTCGACGCCCTGGAGTTCGATGCCGCGGCCACGTCCTTCCTGGAGGCCCTGGAGGGCCCTGGGACGCGCGTGGAGCGTCTGCGGGCATGGCGGGGGCTGGCCATGGCTCGCGCCTTCATGGGACAGCGCCAGGAGGCTCAGGCGGCCTTCGAGTCCTTGCTCGTCCTGGAGCCCTCCGCCCAGGTGAAGGACTCGCTGGGGCCCAAGGTCCAGGTGCCGTTCCTCGCGGCGCGGGCGGCGGTGGAGGGCCAGCGGCCCACACTCACGGTGACGCGGCTGGCGGATGGCCGGGTGGTGGCCGTGCTGGAGCAGCCCCGGAAGGTGGCCACGGAGGTGATGGTGGCGGTGCGCCTGCCGGGCGCGGCGGGCTTCTCCGCGGCGGTGGGCCCGCCTTCGGGGCCCGTGGCGGTGAAGGCGCCCGCGGCGCGGGCCGTGGAGGCCTATGCGCTGGCTCGGGATGCCGGAGGCTTCGTCCTCTTCGAGCAGGGCAGTCCGCGCGCGCCGCTGCGGCTGGAGGCCACCGAGCACCTGCCGCCGGCGGTGGCCTCGGCGCGTGACGCGGCGACGTCCCCCGCGGCCGAGCCGTCGTTGGAGGAGGCTCCCCGGCGCGCGTTCTGGCCCTATGTCGTGGGGGGCGTGGGACTGGCGGCGGCCGGGGTGGTGCTGGGCGTGGTGCTGACGCGGCCGGAGTCCCTGGCGCTGCCGGCGGCGGACCGCACGGAGCGTTTGCCATGAGCCTGGGGACGTCGCGGTGGGGGCTTCTCCTCGTGGTGCTGGGCGCGCTCGTCATGCCAGGCGGCTGCGAGCAGAGCACCCCACTGGTGCCGCCCGAGTTGTGCACAAGCGTGGTGTGCCCGGACAGCCAGGCCTGCGTGGAGGGCCGGTGTCTGGCCACCACATGTCAGGGCGTGGCCTGTGGCGCGGGGCGCGTGTGCGAGCGCGGCGCGTGCGTGGATCCGTCGTGTCTGGGGACGAGCTGCGCGGCGGGCGAGGTGTGTCGCGAGGGCACGTGCCGGCGCGTGAGCTGTGGTGGCACCGCGACGTGTTTCCCCACGGAGCGCTGTGTGGGCTCGGAGTGCGTGAGGGACGGATGTCTCGGCGTCGCCTGTCCCCAAGGCACGGTGTGCCGGTCCGGAGGGCAGTGCCGGAGTGTCGCGTGCTCGGCGGACTTCGCCTGCGCGTCCGATGAGCGCTGTGGCCCAGAAGGCCGCTGTGTGTCGAGCGCGGGTTGCGCCGCGGTGAGTTGCCCCGCGCAGCGCGTGTGTCGCGAGGGCGCGTGCCTGGCGCTGTCCTGCACCACCGGGGAGCAGTGCGGCCCGGGCGAGGTGTGCCGCGCCGGTGGATGCCTGTCCGCCACGGAGGCCTGCGCGGCGGTGGGCCCGTGTGCCTCCGGACAGGTGTGCCGCGCGGGCGTGTGTCAGGCGGTGGTGTGTGGCGCGGGCAAGCCGTGTCAGGGGCTGGAGGGTTGTCGCGCGGGGGTCTGCGAAGGCCCGGTGCGCGCCGAGCTGGGAAACCTGGTGCCCGCGGGAGGCGTGCTTCCTCCCGGGCCTGGCTCGGTGGGAATGGGCCTGGGGGGCACTCCCGCGCGGGGGCCCACGCACACGCTCTATCCAGGGGCCACGCCGTAGGGCGGACGGCTCAGGCGTGCGCTTCGCGCAGGCGTTCGAGGAGTGCTGGTAGTCCCGCGAGCAGCTCGCGGTCCGTGCGCTCCAACGCGTTGCGGAGGATTTCGAGGTCCTCCGCGTCACGCTCCGCGTTCACCATGCGCTGCAGTCCCCGCAGACGCTGGTTGCGCAGGACGAGCCGGGCCAGGGTGTCCTCCAGCTCCTCCGCGAGCGCCTCATCCAGTTGGAGGTCGCGACTGATGAGCTCGCGCAACTGCTCCACCAGGTAGGTGAGGTCCCAGGATTCTTCGTAGCCGGCCCGTCGAGACATCGCTTTTCACGTATCGCCGGGCTCAGCCCAGCGCTCGAGCGCGCGTGAGCCCCGAGAGGGTCAGCCGCGAGCGGGATGGATCCATCTCCACGACGACGTGGCATCCATCCAGGTCCAGGTTCAACGCGTAGGGCTCCGACATGGGCAGCAGGCCGCGCTCCTGATGCGCCAGCGAGGCCATGCGAAACAGCTCCGAGAGCAGGGCCTGCCGTGTCTCCGGAGACAGTCCATCCACGCTGCCCTGCAGGCTGCGTGGGATGAGCACGGTGAAGGCCTGGGATGATGGTGAGCCCGCGGTGGAGACGGAGGTCATGCCGTTTCCGACTGCTAGAACCGTACCCTTCTCGGATCCAACCATTCCGCGCGGTTGCAGTGGGTCCGAAGAGACCGTCTGAAAAAATCACAGGGTTTCGTCACCCGACGCCTGAAGGGTTCGCGAGGAGGCGAGGGCTTCGTGTGCTCGTTTGGCTCACTTACCCGAGCGGATGGGGATTCCGTTCGACGTTCAGCTCTCTGACGAGACTGCGATTTCGCGCGGGTGGATGAGGTCAAACGCGCCGTCGTGTTCGACGTGCTGACGCTCGGCTTGTCATCAGGGGATGCGACAACAGATGGCGTAGGCGGTGGGGGCGGTGCTGCTGGTGAGGTGGCCTCGGCAGCGATAGCCGGGCACGCCCGGGGTCTGCGTGAGGCCGTTCTCGAAAGTGACGCCCGCGGGCTGGAAGGCGACGCTCACGGGCGCGGGTCCGTCCTCGAGTCCACTGCAGCCGCCGCCCATCAGCGTCTCCCCCATGCCGCACCACGCGGTGGCGGCGCGAGGGTCGAGCGTATCGTTGCCCGTGGCACTCTTGTAACTACATGTCAGTGGGGGCCTCGCGTGGGTGTGGTCGGAGCGGGCCGCGATGCGCGCCGAGCCATTGGTGCCGCCCGCCGTCGGGAAGCTGACGCGCACGGCGAGGGGCGTGCCGGAGGCGATGAGCCCGTCTCCATACGTGGGCGCGGGCGCGTCCAGCTTCACCTTGTCGGCCGCGGACATGAAGCCGGGGGCCGTGGTGGTGGCGTTTGTATGGGTGTGGCTCGTGGGCGCGAAGGTGGAGGCGGCGCGGCCCTCCAGTCGGATGCTGTCGCTGGCGCGCAGGGCGAAGGGCACCGAGGCCAGTCGGAAGCGCGGCGTCAGCTCCGACTGGCTGGCGAGCGCGACGCCCAGGTGCATCTCCGAGCGTCGCACCAGGTCGTCCCCCAGCGGCGCCGAGGAGCCCAGCACCACCGCGTAGTACCCATTCGTCACCGGCACGGCCAGGTGGTTCTCCTGCCACAGCGGGGAGCCGCCGGTGGGCGTGGCGTAGAGGGCGAAGGCGAGGTCCTGGGGAGAGTTCTCGGGCGTGCCGTCCGCGCGCACCAGGCGCCCCTGGAAGGTCATCGTGCGCGGCACGTCCTGCGCGGCTGCGGGGAGGGCCCACTGCGCGAGCACGGCCAGGACGAGCACGAAGGTGGGACGCGGGGACATGGAGGACTCCAGTGGAGAACGGACGCCGGGAGTCTACAGGCGCGAGCGTTCAGCAGCCGAAACGCAAGCATTCCCGGAGGGTCTTGGGAGGGAGGGTGGCCGACAGCGCGGTGAGGTGCACCCCTCGCATCCTCCGGGCGCGAGGACTATACGCCAGGGCTGGAGCACGGGAGGCACCCATGGCACGCGCGACGAGAGCAGGCGGGGTGGGGTGGGCATTCATCCTGTGGGCGACGGTGCTCGGCGCCTGTCTGACGGCGTGCCGCGAGGACCCTCCCCTGGTGGGTGCCGAGGGCCGACTGAGGTTGTCGCTGTCGCGGCTGGATTTCCCCCCTGCCTTCCCGGGCGGTGTCCGCGAGGCGGAGGTGCGGGTGCTCAACGCGGGGCGCGCTCCGCTGGACGTCACCTGGACGTCGGTGGAAGCGCCCTTCTCGCTGGTGGATGCGTTGCCCTCGCGCGTGGGCGCGGGCGAGGTGCCGGTGCGGCTGCGCTTCAGCCCCCAGGCCATGGGCACGTACGAGGCCCGTCTCATCGGCACCGCGTCGGATGGAGGTCGCGCGGAGCTGGTGCTCGCGGGTGAGGCGCGGCAAACGCCGGAGTGTCAGGCGGTGACGTGCTCCACCGCGGTGTTCGACCCCGTGTCCGAGCGCTGTGTGGAGACGGTGCTCCCGGATGGCACCGGGTGTGACCCAGGCAATGCCTGTCTCACCACGGCCATGTGTCAGCAGGGACGGTGCAAGGGACTGGAGCGTCCCTGTGACGACGCCAACGCCTGCACCACGGACGTGTGCCATGCGCTGGACGGCTGTCGCGCCGTGCCCGCGCCGCCGTGTCCCGGAGCGGGGGCTTGTCAGGTGGGCACGTGCGACCCGAAGCTCGGCTGCGGCCTGGCGGATGCGCCCGATGGCACCTTCTGTGGAACGGAGCGCGGCTGTGATGCCGCCGACGTGTGCGTGGAAGGCGCGTGCGCGCGGCGCAACCTGCCGGATGGCTTCGTCTGCGCGGCGGCCAGCCCGTGTCAGGCGGAGGGACGCTGCAAGGGGCCCGTGTGCGAGCGGCCCGACGCGGTGTCGCTCGCGCCGGACTGGGTGCTGGACGCGCGGGTGCGGAGCATGAACCTGCATGACCTGCTGGTGGGGCCGGAAGGTGACGTGACGCTGGCGGGCTTCTACGAGTCAGCCCTGCTGGACGCCGCGGCGCCCGTGCCCATGCTCAGCGGTGACGCGGCCCGGCGCTGCATGCTGTGGAACGACAGGCTGCTGTGCATGGACCTGCCGGATGACGGCACGGTGTCCCTGGTGGAGCGCTACACGGGCGCGCCCCGGTGGACTTTCACCCTGGCGAGCGCGCGGCCGGATATCGCGCAGCGCACGTCCAGCCTCTTCCTGGCGCGGCTGGCGGTGATGGCCCCGGACCGACTGGCGGCCCTCTTCGAGGCCTACCCCGTGGGGCTGAACCGCGAGACGTTGTGTCGCATGTATTTCCTGGTGGTGCTGGATGCGTATGGACAGATGGTGTCCGCGCAGGAGCTCACGGACCCCCTGCTGTCCGAGTGCAACCACCCGCACCCCTTCGGAGTCGTCTCCGACGCGGTGGGGGATTTGTATGTCTCCTTCTCGCAGACGTTGAACGTGGGGGCTCCGCTCCAGGCGGGGGCCCCTTCGCTGCTGATGGCCTTCTCGTCGGACGGCGTGCCGCGCTGGCGCAAGTCACAGGCGCAGCGCGCCGGTGAGCTGGCAGTGGTGAACGGGCTTTTGTTCCCGGAGCGGGGCACGCAGGCGCTGAGCACGGCGGACGGCTCGGTGGCTGGGACTCTTCCCCAGCAGTTCGGCCGCGCGGTGGCCACGCGCGAGTGGCTGGTGCCCAGCGCACCGGGGACCACGGTGAACGTGAACGAGGGCGGCGTGCTGCCCGTGGCCACGGAGCTGAAGGGCTACGGCCTGCCCGCGCTGAGTCCCGCGTGGACGTACTCCCTGCGCTCGGGACAGCTCCTCACCTCGAAGGAGCTGCGGCTCGCGTCCTGGCCGGATGCGCCCGGGTTTCCTCCCCGGACGCTGGTGCTCACGACGGCCACGGATGGCGACGACAGGCAGTTGCTGGTGGGCGTGCGCATGACGGACGGCGGCGAGGCGTTCCAGTGCGAGCTCGACTACGCGCCCCGCTCGATTCCGCAGTTGCTGGAGCTGGCACCCGGGGCCCTGCTGCTGATGGACGGGGCCACCACCTGTGGCGAGTGTGACCCACCGTTTGCCTACAGCCAGTCGCGATTCCAGCGCTTCCCCATGCCGGGCCTGTTGCCCGCGAAGGAGCCGTGGCCGGGGACTTTCGGCGGGCCGGGCCATGACCACCACGAGGGGGCCGACCACTGAGGTTGGGACGGGGAGCGCCCTTTTCTTGAAGAAAACACGGGGGGCGTGTCGAAGTGCCGGGCGCGGTTCCGACGTAGGGCAAGGCCGGCGCCATCCAGGTGTCGCACCCACCAAGGACTTCCCCATGCAGAAAATCACCCCGTTCCTGATGTTCAACAACCAGGCGGAAGAGGCGGCGAAGCTCTACACGTCGGTGTTCAAGAACTCGAAAATCACCTCGGTTGCGCGGGGCCCTGACGGCGCGGCCATGTCCGTCACCTTCGAACTGGAAGGTCAGCCGTTCATGGCGTTCAACGGCGGGCCGCGGTTCAAGTTCACCGAGGCGATTTCGCTGTTCGTCAGTTGTGAGACGCAGCCTGAGGTGGACTCGCTCTGGGAACAGCTCACGGCGGGGGGCGGAAAGGACAGCAAGTGCGGCTGGCTGGAGGACCGGTTCGGGGTGTCCTGGCAGATCATCCCCACCACGTTGATGCGACTGATGGGAGACAAGGACCCGGCGAAGGCGGGACGCGTGGTGCAGGCGATGCTCGGGATGCAGAAGATTGACATCGCCGCCCTGGAGCGCGCCTACCAGGGAAGCTGAGCGGTCCTCAATCCGTCGTCACCGGAGGCACGGCGTCGCTGTGCCTCCAGGCCTCGTAGTGGATGCGGCCCAGGGGGGCTCCAGCCGTGGGTCCCCCGCCAAACGTGCCGATGATGTCCACGCGCTCGGTGGCATCCGAGGTGGGATGGATGCGGAACTCCACGCCTCGGCCGAACGGTGGCAGCACCAGGCCGTGCCAGCGCAGCGTCCCACCTCGCAAGCGGATGCCGCCGTCCTCGAGGACGGACACGTCCAGCTCCAGGTCCAGGCCGTGCTCGACGAAGACCTCGTGGAGTCGGCCGTCGCGCAGGATGAAGTCCGAGTCGAACCTGCGCAGCACGCCGTCGCAGTACAGCTCCCGGACGAAGTGCATGGAGCCATCCGCGCGGCGGAAGGTGAGGAAGCGTCCGGGGAAGGTGCGTGCCCCGTGCTCGGAGAGGCCCTGGCCGGACAGGCGCGTGGCCATCCAGGCCAGCAGCCGGGCCGTGCGCGAGGCGAAGGTGACGGAGGCTCGGGCGCTCCATGCACCGGGGTTCGCGTAGAAGCGCATGACGCGCGGGTCCACGCGGGACATGTCCGGGCCCAGCACGGTGGCGAGCAGGGGCCAGACATCCGAGGGCCTCGCGCGCTGGCCCCGGTGCACGGCCTTCACACCGCGACGGTAGACACTGGCCGCCGTCCACGCGGTGATGAAGCTCGTGAGCAGCAGCCACGCCGTGCGCCGTTCGTCGACGAGGCCGGTGTCGTGGCGCCAGCGCGGCAGGCACAGCGCGCGCACGGTGGCGAAGGCGTAGTGGCGCAGCAGGCTCCAACTGGCGCTCAGCATGCGTGACAGGGACAGCGCCAGGCCGTGGGCGATGGCCGTCTCACCCGGCACGGCGCCCGCGAGGGCGGGCTGGTCGAAGAGGCGCGCGCCGAGCGTCATCTCCACGTGCTGCACCAGCAGGCGCCACAGCGGCTCGTTCCCGTGGACGCGGGCCTCTTCGAGAAAGGCGGCCTCGTACCCGACGTCACGGGCCCGGGCCACGTCTCGCATGTGGGCTTCAATCCAGCGCTCGTCCCGGACTTCGAGCGGGAGCTGGTCCTCGCAGGCGCGCGCGTAGGACGCCCACTCCCGGGTGCGGGGAAATCCACGCTCATCCACTGGCATCACCGCGGCGCCCAGTCGCGCGAAGGGCTCCGACACCCCCCAGAAGCGGCCGAGTGTCACCGCGCTCGCGGCCAGCAGGTGCACCTTCGCCATGCGGCACGGATGCGCGCGGTAGAAGTCCGCGAGCAGGCCCAGGGAGAGTCGGCAGGCGCGGTGACGGATGGCGAAGTCCCGCAGCTCCCCGAGTGGCGCATCAGGCAGGGCCGTCCGCGCTTCGTCGAGCTCCTCCGGGTGGAGCCGGGCCTCCCGCTTCGCGTCCATCGGGAGCAGGGCCTCCAATTGGGAGTCCCCCGGATGCAGCTCTCCCGACCGCCGCAGGGCCTCCAACTGCGCGTCCGCCAGCGGGGAGCCTTCCGAACGGAGCAAGGCCTCCAGTCGCGCATCCTGGTGCGGTGATGCCATCGAGTTCAGTTGGAACACGGTGTTCTCCACTCGCGTCTCGAAGCGGGTCCGCGGCGGCTTCCGTCGCGGATACGTCTCCACGGCTTCGGCGCTCATGAAGAGACCTCCACAAGTTCTCCACAGGGATACGCCATGGCGGACTCATGGTCCTCGACGCCTCGGCCGAGCCAGCTCCTCGCCGCACCCGGCGCTGGCGCCCTTCCGAGCACCCGCGCGAGGATGAACAGCCCGAAGCGCCACCGCGAGCGCCCTCGCGTCGGAGCGTGTTCATCCCCGGCGCACCACTGGCGCAACGTCTCGAAGCCCCACTCCGTGCCCAACCGCATGACGGGACGGAACAGCACCGCGTCGAGCACCTCCCCCACCACCCCATACCGGGCGCGGTAGTCGAACACCGTCTTGAAGAACGTCCCCCCGGGCCGCTGCTCGTAGAGCCATACGCCGCGACCGCGCAGGATGATGCTCCGCCAGTCCTCCGAGCCGAACTCGAACGTCGAGCGCAGGTGCGGCGTGTTCGCCAGGTAGCGACCCCAGCCGATGATTTCGAGCCCGAAGCCCAGGTGCGTCCGGTAGTCCATCAGGTGGAACCCCCGGGCATCGGCCTCCGGCAGGTAGCGGATGGACGTGAAGCGCACGTCCCACGCCGTGTGCAGCGCTGGGTCCTGCGTGCGCTCCCACACCACCTCGACGGGCGCGGGGATGAACACCTCCGCGACAATCCTTTGGAGCCGGGGTTGTCGGAATGGAGTGGCCACCGGCCGCCGCCGGAACGCGAACCACCGCGCCAGGTCCTTCGCGAAGACGATGAGCGCCGTCACGCCCATCACCGTCATCAGCGCGCGCAAGGCCACGGGCACCAAGGGCGGGTCCACGCGAAGCCCCGTGGGCAGCAGCCTGTCCGCCCACACCGCGTGGAAGGTCGCCATGAGGTAGAGCCCCACCAGCACGCTCAGCACCACATGCATGAAGTACTCACCCCGGGGAACACCGCCCTGGGACGCTCGGCTGTCGCGCTCCTCCCAGACATCCGCGAGGGCGACGAAGACATCCGCGGCGTACAACACCCCGAGCAACCCCAGCGCCCACCCCTGGAAGCGCACGTGCGGCACCCAGAGGAACTGGAGCGCGTAGATGAGGTGGCGCGCGGTGTGCCAGAGCACCTCGCGCTGACACTCGGGGCGCTCGTGGAGCCGGCCGCGCCAGAGGTGGAAGTAGAGGACGTCGAAGGCCCCCAGGAGGCCGATGGCGAGCAACAGGTAGAAGGCGACGTGCATGGCCGGGCCTCAGTGCAACGGCACGGCCAGCGCCTCCCGGGGATGCAAGCCTTTGGAACGCCAGGGATTCAGCGGATTCGACGCGAGCCTCCCGTCAACTCCGTGGACAGCGCCGACAACCCGGGTTGTCGTCCCCAACTTCTCCACAGGGCTTCTGCGTGCGGGTGGGTTTCACCGGGCCTCTGAGTCGGCGGCCTCGGTGCGTCATGAATCACGCGTCAGGTGTCATGACGGGTGTCGCGCACGGGCCGAAAACGGCGCTCGGGCGCGCTGTCAATCGGTCGTCCTCGAATTTTCCTGAAAGATTTCCAGGACGGGTGGTGAACGGGACCCGCCCTGGAACCTGGAGAAACCCGGCCTGACACGGCACACCCCGCGTCACCGACCCTGCGGGTGGACATGCCCCGCGTACCCGATATTCTTCGGCCATCGTTGCGTTGAAAGACGTAGACGTGTTCCACATTGCCCACGCGAGGCCTGCCCGGGATGCACCCCTTGGTCCCGGCGCTTGTGTGGAAGGAGTGCGGTTGCCCGGACGACCTTGGAGGTCCGGCGTGCGGCGGCTCCGTTGCATCGTGGGGGGCCCGCTCGGGCCCCGGGGAGATGCGCGTTCCCTGGGGCCCGAGTCACCTCGTCACTGACTAGGGCCCCATCCGGGCCGCGCCCGCGGGCGCCTTCGCCCCGAAGGATTGCAGGTAGCGCAGCTCGTCCCGGGTGCTCTCCTCCAGCAGCTCCTCCGTGAGCGAGTTCAGCGGCCACCGCTCCATCGCCGTCTGCTGGAACACGGCGATGGCCTGCTCCAGCTCCTTGATTTGATTCATCGCCAGCGTCCGGCCCGCGTCGTCCTCCAGGTCCTGCGAGCCGCCACGCACCAACTGCAGGCCCGTCATCCGCTCCACCACGGTGGTCTGCTGGACCAGGCTGGCGCCGATGTCCCGGGTGATGCGACCCAGGCGCTGACGTCCCTCCGGAGAGAGCGCGCCGCGCGTGGCCACGTTGCGCGTGCGCAGAATCCACGTCCCCCGCTCGTTGATGCCTCGCAGGGACACCGCCATCGCCAGCGCGCTGGCGTCCGGCACGCCTGCTTCCTTCAAGAGCCGGCGAGTCTCCCGGTAGCCATCGTGAAACGAGGTCTCTCGCCACGCGGGCAACGTGGCCACGCGCTCCAGCGCGTCGATTTCCGCGGCCGTCAGCTCCGTACCGGACTCGGTGTCACCCAGTAGCAGGAGCAACTGGAGCTGCATCGAGCGCGGGTGCGCCGCGGCCAGCGACTCCAGCTTCTGGCGGAACGTCTTGCGCGCCCGCTCGTGCTCGGACTCCGGCAGGGACTCGCCCCTCAGCGCGTCCCGCACCGCGAGGTAGAGGTCCGGGTTCTCCAGTCGGGGCACCTGCGCCAGCAGGAAGAGTGACTTGTCCGCGTCCAGCTTGCGAGAGGCGAGCGCGAGCCTCAGCTTGACGTCGTCCGAGGGGGCCCGCTCCCACGCGAGCTTCTCCCAGTCGGAGGCGGTGGGGTCCGGCGGCAGGGGCGTGGCGCCTGGAAGCAGCTCGCTCTTGCCGAGGTTGGGGCGGCCCAGCGTCACCCACGCGTCCCGGAAGGCCTGCTGCCAGGAGACACCCGGCGCGCGCCGCAGCTCGCGCAGCGTCTCCAGCAACTTCAGCTCCGGACTCCCCGGCGCCACGGCCTCGAGCTGGCCCAGCACGGTGGCGGCCTCCGCGTCGTTGCCTTCCTCGAGCGCCAGACAGGCGTGCACGAGCAGGGCGGGTGCGTGCCTGGGCGCCAGCATCAGCGCCTCGCCGAGCGACTCGCGGGCCTTCTTCAACTCACCCGTGGCGGCGGCGCGCGCGGCGCGGTCCGTGTGGCGCAGCACCTCCGGGGACACGGTGGGCTTCGCGGCGCCCTGTTTCTTGGGGGAGTGCTCGCCGTGGTCATGCGCGTCATGGCCTGGAGGCGACTGCCTGCCCCGGAAGAACAGGGCACCTCCGGCGACCAGGGCCACCACCAGTCCCACGCCACTCCACAGTGCTGCCTTGCGTCCCGATGAGCCCTGCGTGGAAGGAGGAGGAATCGGGTCCGTCATGGTGTGGCGTCTCCGGCGGGTGGGGGAGCCGCATTCCAATCGTCCGCGACGACTGGAGCAAGGTGGCCCGCGCCCTGGGGACAGTGTCCGTCCCTACCCAGGGGGGCCCCCACCCGCGTCCGGGACGTGCCCGGACGCCTGGGGCGCCGCGCTCAGTCCTTCAGGTAGACGACGCGGGTGCC
Organism: Myxococcus sp. CA056; assembly: GCF_013336715.1. Taxonomy (NCBI): domain Bacteria; kingdom Pseudomonadati; phylum Myxococcota; class Myxococcia; order Myxococcales; family Myxococcaceae; genus Myxococcus; species Myxococcus sp. CA056. Next base: position 1,702,803 of record NZ_JABUMT010000001.1, on the reverse strand, counting down.
ACCGCGCGCCTTCACCTCGGTGCGGGGAGGACGGGAGACGCACTGGACGGTGGTGCCGCCCGTCGCGTTGACGGAGAGGCTCTCCGAGGGGTCCGCTTCCACGTGGACTCCGCCGCTGGCTTCGACCTCCAGGGACTTCACGCCCTTGAGGTCCATGGCCTTGATGACGGCGCCGCCGCTGGCCTCGATGTCCAGCTCCTGGGCGCGACCCGCCAGGTTGACGGCGGCCCCGCCGCTGGCCTCGACCTCCACCTTCTTCGTGTCCACGCCCCGGACCGTGAGGGCCGCGCCGCCGCTGGCCTCGGCGGAGAATTCGTCCCCGGAGGGGGAGACTTCCGCCTCGACATTCCCGCCGCCGCTGACGTCCACGCCGTCCAGGTGGGGGTTGGAGACGTACAGGCGCACCTTGCCGCCCTGGAATTGGCTGAAGAGGCCGTCGCGCTCCACCTGGGTGGTGAGCTGTCCGTCCTTCACCACGAGTCGCAGGCGGGACAGCAGCTCCGAGGGCCCTTCGACGCGGACCGACTTGGGGCCGACCTTCACCTGGGCCTTGATGCCGTGGCCCACCGCGAGGCTCTCGAAGTCGGGGACATCTCGCGCCTCACCCTTCTGGGCGCCCTCCGCGAAGGAGGTTCCCGCGAACATCAGCAGCGGGACGAGCAGGGACATCCGGGCGGTCTTCATGGCGCGCTCCCAAGGCATGGGACCCGGCAGGGGCCCCGTCATGGCGGCTACGCGCGGCGCTCCGAGCGATTGCCACCCCTGGGGCAACTACTGGCGGGAGAGCATCTCCAGCGGGACTCGCACGGCGGTGGTGTCGCCGGGCTTGATGTCGACCGACAGCTTGAGTGCCTTCCCATCGCCGTCCACGAGCTTCAGCGTGTGCTTGCCGGAGGGCAGGCTCACCTTGAAGAGCGGCGTATCACCCAGGGACTGTCCGCCCAGATACACCTTGGCGTAGGGCTCGGTGACCAGGGTGAGGAAGCCCGGCTCTCCGGTGGGCGTGGCCGCACTGTCCTCACCCGAGTCGAACGTCGCGCGCTTGCCGTTCCGGGTCGTCGACTCCTTGGTGGTCCGCTTGCCCGTGGAGCGACCCGGCTTGCGCGCGGGCTTGTCCTCCACCTCGTCCAGGGTGGGAGGGGCGTTGGAGGGCTCCGGGTCGGGGTCGACGGTCTCCGCCAGCACTTCGGGTGGGGGCGGGACCTTCTCCACGACGACGGGTGGGACGATGACGGGTGGGGCCTTCGTCTGCTCCCGAGGGAGCGGGACGCGTTGCCTGGCCGTGTCTCCGAGAGGCGCCGGCGGCGGCGGCTTCTGCTCGAGCCCCAGCAGGGGAGCGGCCCAGGCGGACACCACGCCTCCATCGAGCCCCAGTCCCACCACCGCGGCGGCCACCGCGACGAGGACGAGCACGCCGGCGAGGACCTTGCGCCCGCCTCGGGATTCGGAGCCCACGGCGGGGACTCCGCGCAGGGTGTGGACGTGGGAGTCCTCGTCGTCGGGGACCTCGTCCTCGGGTTTGCGGCGGTTCTCCTGGAAGCCGCGCGAGGGTCGGGTGGTGACCTCGGCGTCGGGGAAGGCGGCGGGAAGCTGGGGCTGGGGCCGGCGACGGGCGGGTCCGGCGGCGCGTCGGGAGGGAACACCCGCGTGGCTGCCGGGCTCGGCGGAGAGCGAGGGCACGCGGACCATCGCCGTCTCCTCGTTGCGCTCGGGAGGCTGCGGGGGAGGGGCCACGGCGCGCAGCGTGTCCACGGTGCGGCCGGTGCGAGGGCGTGCCTCGCTCCGGGGCACGGGCTCCTCCGACACGGGCACGGCGCGCGGGGCCGGCGCGGGAGCGCGGACGGTGTGCCCCGAAGGAGGAAGCGCGGGCCGCCCCGGCAGGGTGCGGGCCAGGTGCGGCGCTTCCTGCGGCGGCGGCGGGGGCAGGGCGTCCGGTGGGGGCGGCGGTGGTGGACGCGCGGACTCCGAGGGGGCGCCGCGTCCCGCCAGTCGCTTGTGGGGCGGCGCCTGGAGCACGGCCTTGCGCGGCTGCGGGTCGGGGGGCGGCGGCGGGGGAGGCGTCGTCGCCGGTTGCATGCTGGTGGCGCGCCGAGGCGTCGCCGCCGGAGCGGGCTGCTTCGCCGCCGTCGCCACGGCGGAGCGACGGGATGGCGGGGAGTCCGGGGGGCCGGAGTTGGTGTTGACGGTGGGCGGCTCGGGGGCCTCGGGGACGCTGTTGGAGCCGCCCATGGCCAGCATCGCCGCCACGCTCGTCTCGCCCGTGGTGTCGCCCGTGGGGCCCGCGATGAGCAGCTGGCGCGTCTGCTCGCGCCGGTCGGCGAAGAGGCGGCGCATCACCTCGCTGCTCTGCTCGGGGTGCCAGATGAGCGGGCCCACCGCGCGCTCCAGGGCGCGGGCGAACTCCAGCGTGGAGGCGTAGCGGTCCTCACGGCGCTTCGACAGCGCGCGCAGGACGATGGCGTCCAGCTCCGGCGGTATCTGCTTGTTGGCGCGTGAAGGCGGCGTCACCTCGCACTTCAGCACCGCGTTCATCATCGCCTCGGCCTGCTTCGCGTAGAACAACCGCATGCCGGTGAGCAGCTCGTGCAGCACCACGCCCAGGCTGAACAAGTCGCTGCGGGCATCCAGGGGCTCGCCCATGATCTGCTCGGGCGACATGTAGCCGCTGGTGCCCTTCACCATGCCCACTGCGGTGCGGCTGGCGCGCGCCAGGCTCTTGGCGATGCCGAAGTCCAACAGCTTGGTGACGCCCTCGTACGTCACCATGATGTTCTTCTCGGCCACGTCCCGGTGGATGACGGGCGAGGGGTGGCCGAGCGGGTCCGTGAAGGTGTGCGCGTAGTGCAGCGCCACGGCCGTGTCCCGCACCGCCATCAGGCTGAAGCCCACGGGGATGGGGTGGCTGGCCTGCCGACACGCGCGCGCCACCTCCACCAACGTGGCTCCCGGCACGAACTCCATGGCCAGGAACAGCTCGCCCTCGGCGATGTCCAGGTCGAACACCTGGGCGATGTGCGGGTGGTTGAACGCGGCCGTCACCTTGGCCTCGTCCAGGAACATCCGGATGAACTCTTCCTCGCCTCGGATGTCCGGCAGAATCTGCTTGAGCACCACCAACTTGCGGAAGCCGGCGAGTCCCCGCTGCGACGCTAGGAAGATCTCCGCCATCCCGCCCGTGGATAGGCGGCTGAGAACCTCATACTTACCCAGCGACCGGCCCTTGGAGGCATCCGGCGCGAGCGGCAGCGTCGTCCCACTCATCGGAAGGTGCCCAATCTACACTGGCACCCGGACGGACGCGAAAGTCAGGGTCGAAGAAAAGTCCACGAATATCGACATCTCTGACTTTTCTGTGAATTCGCGATGTCACTCCTCGGGTGGGGAGCGGCGGCGTGCGGGGGAGGCGGGGAGGGTGACGGCGAGGGCGTTGAGGAGGCGCAAGTCGGAGCGGGACAGGCCGCGCAGGTTCTTGCGGAGGTCGACCAGGGCGGTGGGCTCGGTGCGGGCGGGTTGGGGTGGGCGCTTGCGGCCGGGGGGCGTTTCGATGGTGGCGTCCAGGGCGAGCAGCGCGTGGGGTGGGACGTGGAGCACGGTGCACAGGCCGCGCAGGGTGTGGATGCTCGGGAGCATGTGGCCGCGCTCCAGGCGGGCGTACACCTCACGGGCCACACCGAGGCGCTCGGCGACGGCGGCCTGGGTCAGTCCCAGGTTCCTTCGGGCCATCCGCGCGGACAGGCCCAGGTGGACTCCAAGCTCGGTCTTCATTCGTCGCCCGTCGGGAAGGACGCGGGGCTCGCTCGCCACCGCAAAAGGGCACCCTACTCCGCGCTCCTCGCGGGACGCACCCTCCGTGAAGACTCTGTCGCGGCGCCATGTGTGACGGAGGTGTACCCGTGAGGCCGTGGACGAGGGCCGGGGCTCGTGGTCCGAGGCCTGGGTGGCACCTCGGAGAACACCTGTGTGAGAACGGACCGACGGCCGCTGGAGGGAGTGGCCCGGGAAGAGGGCTCGGCGATGGGTGTGAAGACGGTGCGGTTCGACTTCGAGAACACGCGGGACACGTCGGTCGACGTCTGGTTCGAGCCCTCGGGGATGCCGTTCAAAATCCCGCCGGGAGGCCGCCTCGACGTCATCTGCGAGGGACCGGAGGAGGGAGAGCTCGAGGTGGAGCGTCACCCCGAGGGCCACGTCACCCTGTACGCCTGGTGGGGCGCGTGGTTCCGGGTCGTCGAGGAGGGACGCGTGGTCTACACGGAGGAGGGGATGCGCGCCCCGCCCCTTCCTCGGGGTGTCTCCATGAAGCAGATGGTGGAGACGCTGTTCGGCCCGCTCGAGAATCGACAGGCGATGCTCGACAAGCCCAAGGAGTAGGGGCGTCAGGAGAGACGGTGGCCGCGCGTCCTGGCCGGCGTTCATCTCAGGTTTCCGCGCCCCGGCGAGCACAGGCTCCTTACGAGAGTCGGCCCCGGAGCTGCCCCCCTTTCACTTCACACTCCGCGCGTCCCTCCTGCCCGTCCCTCGGTGGACCTGGGCTAAGACGCGCTCCCAAGGTTCCATGGATACTTCTGTTTCTCCCCGCGCTGTCACCGGCCGTATCGACGTTCACCCCCGGGGCTTCGGCTTCCTCACCGTGCAGGCGCCCGGCACGCAAGAGGTGCTGTCCGCCTTCATTCCTCCCCCCGACCTCAACCCGCTGCTGGCCGGAGACATCGTCACCGGCACCGTGACGGCGGGCGCGGACGGGCGCTGGACGGCCAGCGGGCTGACGCTGGTGGAGCGGCCCCGCACCCGCGTCTACGGTGAAGTCGTCGCCCGCAAGGGAGCGTTCTTCCTGCGCATCGACCGCGAGGTGGGCAACGCGGACTGGGTGCTCGACCCGGGCACCACCCGCGTCCAGCACGGCGACGCGGTGGTGGCGAGCATCACCGACGGCAAGCTCTCGCTGCTCTACCGCATCGAGCCTGGAGAGGACCGCTCGCTGGAGCGCATCATCGCCCGGCACGCGCTGAGCAAGGACTTCTCCCCCGAGTCGCTGGAGGACGCGCGAGTCGCCCGCGAGGTGCCGCACGAGGTGGGCGCGCGACGTGACTTGCGCGACGTGCCGACGGTGACGGTGGATGCGCCGTCCACGCGAGACATCGACGACGCGATTTCCGTGCTGCCCGCGGGGCCGGATGGAGCGCTGCGACTGCTGGTGTCCATCGCGGACGTGAGCGAGCTGGTGAAGGAGGGCACCGCGCTGGATTCGCAGGCGCGCGAGCGGGCCACCAGTGTGTACATGGCGGGGCGCGTGCTGCCGATGTTGCCGGAGTCGCTGTCCTCGGACTGGCTGAGCCTGGTGCCGGGCAAGGAGCGACGCTGCCTCACGGTGGAGCTGCGCATCGACCCGCAGGGCCGGGTGACGGCGGCGGACGTGTACGAGAGCGTCATCCGCTCCTGGGCGCGGCTGAACTACGAAGAAGTCGCGGCCTTCCTGGACCGGGGCGAGGTGTCCGCGCCCATGGAGCCGGTGCGGGACGTCATGCCGTGGTTCCGGCTGGCGGCGGCGCGACTGGCCGTGGCGCGCGGCGCTCGTGGCGGCATGGAGTTCGCGCGAGATGAAGCGCGGTTCACCTTCGACGCGGCGACGGGCGAACTCTCCGGACTGGTGAACGAGCAGCCCACGTCCGCGCACGGGATGATTGAGCGCTTCATGGTGGCGGCGAACGAGGCCATCGCCATGTGGATGCTGGTGCGCGGCCTGCCGGGCGTGTTCCGCGTGCATGAGCAGCCGGACCCGCTGCGCGTGGCGGACCTGAATGCGTTCGCGGAACACTCGGGCTTCGCGGCGGGCTTCGGACGCGAGCTGACGCCGCTGGCGCTGACGGCGTTCGACCGGCAAATCGCGGGTGCGGCGGCGGAGCCCGCGCTGCGCTCGGTGTTGCGGCGCTCGCTGGGCCCGTCTCGCTACACGGTGAAGCCGGGGCCGCACTTCGGACTGGCGGCGCCGCTGTACCTGCACTTCACGTCGCCCATCCGTCGGTACGCGGACCTCGCGGTGCATCGCACGCTGAAGGGCTACCTGCACGGCCGCCGCGACTACCTGGACGAGGACCCGGAGATGGAGGCGCTGGCGGTGCACATCAACGCGCGCGCCCGCGCCGCGAATCGCGCCGAGGCGGACCGGCACCACGTGCTGGAAGCGCGGTGGTTGGCGGGGCACGTGGGCAGGGAGTTCTCCGCGCGCCTCGTCCGGGTGCGGCCTTTCGGGCTGGTGGCACAGCTGGACGGCATGTTGGTCGAGGGGATGTTGCCGGCGGAAGGACTGCCGGGCGGCCCCTTCCGTCCGGATGCGCGCGAGCTGTCCCTCGTCGGCAAGACGCGGACCTTCACCGTGGGCATGCCGGTGAAGGTGAAGGTGGCCGCCACCGACGAGCAGCTTGGCCGCGTGGAGCTGTCCCTGGTCGAGTAGGCGGACGCACGGCGGGCTTCCCGCTCGCCCCCCGAGGGAAGGTCGCCGCCCTTCGAGCGGGGGGCGATAGACTCCCGCCCTCTTCATGAGCGAACCCTCCCCTCCCGTCGTCGAGGACGCGCGCGCCCGCTTGCGGCGCCGGGCCGTGCTGCTGCCGTTGCTGCTGGTGGTGCTCGCGTACGGCAACGCGGTGCGAGGCGGCTTCGTCTGGGACGACCACTCGCTCATCGAGGAGCAGGAGGTGGTGCGCGAACTGGCGCCGCTGCCGGACTACTTCACGCGGATGTTCTGGAGCGACCCGATGGGCGTCTCTCGCGGCTACTACCGGCCGCTGGTGACGCTCGGCTACGCGGTGGAGTACGCGCTCTTTGGAGGCGCGCCCGAGGGCTTCCACCTGATGAACCTGCTCTTCCACCTGGTGGTGGTGGCGTGGGTGTTCCTGCTGTGCCGGCGTACGGGTGCCTCGCCCTGGGGCGCGGCGGTGGGCGCCGCGGCGTTTGGTGTCTTCCCCCGGTTGACGGAGTCGGTGGCGTGGATTGCCGGACGCACGGATGTGCTGGCGGCGGTCTTCACGTTGGGGGCGCTGCTCGTGTACCGCGCGGACACGGCCTCACGGCGATGGGGCGCGGCGGCGCTGGTGCTGACGGGCCTGCTCTGCAAGGAGGTGGCGGTGGCCGGCGTGGTGGGGCTCGTCGTGCTGGAGCTCACCGCCGTGCGCGCGCGGGAGCGCCGCTTCGGACAGGCCGTGCGAAACCTGCTGCCCATGGGCGTGGCGCTCGCGCTGTATGGCGGCCTGCGGCTGAACGCGCTGCGCTCGGACGTGCGGGAGCTGGACGCGGGGACCTCGTCGGGGCTGTCCCTGCTCGAGCGCGCCGAGGCGGGGCTCGCCGCGCTGGGGCACTACGCGGTGATGCTCGTGGATGCGCTGCGCCCGCGTCTCCAGCAGGGAGTCCTGGGCGAGCATCCCCTCGCCTGGGTCCTCTTGGGCGCGGGGGTCCTCGTCGCGCTGGGGCTGTCCCTGTGGAAGTGGGGAGGCCGGCTCACGCCGCTGGAGAAGGCCGCGTTGGCGACGGCCGCGTGCGCGCTGGCGCTGGTGCTCCATGCCATTCCCCTGGGCCTGCACACGTTGGCCTCGGACCGCTTCCTCTACGTGCCCGTGGCGATGGGCGTGGTGGCGCTGGTGGCACCGCTCGAGCGAGCCGCCCGGTTGCGTCCGAGGGCGGGGCTGGCCGTGGCCGTCGTGACGCTCACGGCCTTCGCCGGTGCGACGCACCTGCGCAACCGCGATTGGATGGACGAGCTTCGGCTGTGGCGGGTGGCGGAGCAGGTGTCTGGCCCCGATGACGCCTTCGTCCAGCAGCAACTGGGCGGGCTCTACATGGAAGCGCACCGATACGAGGAGGCGCTCGGACACCTGCGCCAGTCGGTGCGCCAGAAGAGTCGCTTCACGGGCATCAAGGGCTACAACAACCTGGCGCTGTGCCTGACGAAGCTGGGTCAGCACGCGGAGGCCATCACCCTTTTTGAAGACATGGTGCGACAGCAGCCCGGTTACCGGAGAGGGCATCTCAATCTGGCCATGGCCTTCGCGCGCGCGGGGCGCTTCGACTCCGCGCTCACACAGCTTCAGCGCCTGGAGTCGATGTCCCCGGGTGACACCGTCATCCCGGAGCTGCGCGCGTTGTTCGAGCGCTCGCGTGACACCCTGGCCCGGCTCCCGCGCGGGACGCCGGGTGGGGTGGAGGCCGCGTCGGTGGCGGAGACACGGGCGAAGTTGTTCCAGGAGCTGGGCGCGCCCCATGAGGCGGCGCTGAGCTGGGAGGCGGTGCTGGGCGCGAAGGATGCGACGGCCGAGCAGCGCTTGCAGGCGACGGGCTTCCTCGTGTTCGAGGGAGACCTGGGCCGGGCGAAGCGCGCGCTGGAGTGGCTGCGTCAGGCCCGGCCCGAGGATGAGCGCCTGCCCTTGCTGGAAGAAGCCCTGCTCGCGCGCGCGTCGCTCGACGCGTCACGGTGAGCGGGACTACCCGGCGACCGTCAGTCCCTCGGTCTTCGCCAGCAGCGTGTCGTGGCTCACCCAGCCGAGCAGCCCGGTGGAGGACTTCACGAGGTAGACGAACGACGTGGAGCGTCCGCCCTGCACGGAGACGGGCGCGGCGGCGAGCACGAGAATCTTCGATGCCGCCGCGAGGGTGGCCACGGGCTTCTTGTCGGTGCGCGAGTGGGTGATGGGGAAGCCCTCTCGCACGGTGGCTTCCTGGCCGACGTAGTACAGCTCCTGCGGCACCAGGGAGAGCTTGCCGGCCTTGGCATCCAGGGCGAACTTGTCGCGCCGGTTCCAGAACTGCTCCCAGCTGTCGGAGAGGATGATGCCGTTGCCCTTCACCTCGGTGAGGGCGTGGACGCTGCCCAGTGCCTTGAGGCTCTTGCCATCGAAGGCGTAGACGGTGGTGAGCCGGTCGTTGTCCGTCATGCCCGTGTGCACGGCGACTTCCTTGCGCTTGTCGCCGCTGTCCACGTCGATGATGGAGAGGCCGAGGACCTCCGAGTCCGTCTTGCCGCGGAGCGTGGCGGTGCCGGCGGTGAGGACGAACTCCTCGTCGCCCTCCTTCCACTTCACGGCGATGGCCTCCGGCTTGCCGTCGCCATTCAGGTCGGCGGACGCGGACTGCGTGGGGAGCTCGTCACCGGCCTGGGCCAGCGGCGCGCCGAGCAGCGCGAAGGTCGTCACGGCGAGGGCGGGAAGCTGCGTCTTCATGAAAGGGACCTCGTGAGGGCGCGGGTGCCGCGTGCATGCGAGCGCGTGACAGTCCCGGGCGCGGAAGCGGATGCGCATCGTATCCACGCGGGCCCACCAGGCACCTGGATTCCCACCGACGTCAGCCGCGACGGCCGAAGCGTCCGCGGAAGTGCTTGTCGAGGTAGTACTCGGCGCTCGCGTAGGCGTCCTGGGCCTTGGAGGACAGGGGTTGCTCTGGGTGGGCCTTGGCGGCGCGGCGGGCTCGCTGCATCACCGAGCGAGGCTCGCCTTCGGTGGCGGGAGGCAGCTCGCGAGCGATGGCGTCCACCCATGCGTGTGCCTGGTCGACGATACCGAGCGCCTCGTCGAGCGTGACTTCCTTCTCCGACAGCGCGGCGAAGAGCTGGCAGTGGTAGCGGCGGCAGCTCCCCGGGCGGTCCGCATAGACGGTGCACGTGCGCCCATCCAGCGCGGAGCAGTGCTGCGCGAGCGCGGGAACTCCGTCCTCGCGCCGGTCGAGGGGCACTCCGCGCCGCTCCAGTGCCTGGGCTTCCTCTGGTTGGAGCGAGACGTGGGTGAAGAGGGTTCCGTCGCAGCACATGCCGCAGCGCAGGCAGAGGGTGGACAGGGGCATGGGGCCTCGGAACGGGAAGGAATCCCTCCACTAACCCGTCGCGCGACGACGTTCCATCGCGGCGAGGCGGGGAAGGCACGCACGCTCCCTCGTCCGCGAGGCGCCCGCACGTCAGATGAGTCGTACCGGGTTCGAGGGCGGCACTCTCGTGGGGGCCGGTCCGGTCCTGGCTCGAGGAGGCAGATGCTTTGTCGAGAGAAGTCGAACCGGGTTCGAGGGCGGCACTTTCGCGGGGGCCAGCTACCAGACCGAGGAGGCAGATGCTCTCGTGAGAGAGCCTGTGCTGTCCCGAGGGGCACAACCCTCTCGCGAGGGGGGCCCTCGCTCGCGCGCCGTGCTGCACTACAGTGGGGCAAATGCGTGCCGCGTTCCGAGTCCTGACGCTCGCTCTGCTGTCGACGCTGCTCGCGTGCGAGAAGACGCCCGGTGGCGTCCATGTGGTGGTCGACGGTCCGCTGACGCCTGTCGTGGACTTCGACCGTCTGTCCGTCATCGCCTCCCTTCCAGATGGCACGCCCCTCGCCGTGGCCACGCTGGAGGGCGCCGCACTCCGCCTCCCCGCCACCTTCAACTTCGAGTCCGGCCCCGCCACGCCGGAAGGCACCCGCGTCTTCGTGCGCGCCACCGCCGAGCGCTCCGGCATCATCCAGTCCACCGCCTCTGGCGAAGCCGCGCTCACTCCCGGCTCCGGCGCCAGGCTGTCGCTCACCCTGCCCGCCGTCCCCGAGCCGCCAGACGCCGGTCCTCCCGTGGAGTCCTGCGACAACGGCGTGGACGACGACGGTGACGGGCTCGGTGACTGCGCGGACCCCGACTGTGTCGGCGCCAGCTGTCAGCCCGGAGGACTCGTCTGCGCGAACAGCGTGTGCGCCTGTCCCGGTGGCGTCACGGGCGTCATCACCGAACGCCCGGGCTTCGCGCGTCGCTCGGACCCCCTGGTCGTCGCGCCCTCCACGGGCCCCCATGCTGGAGCGCTGGTGATGCTGGGAGGCCGCGATGGCGCGGGCAAGCCCGTCTCCACCGTGGAGATCTTCTTCCCCGAAACCGGCCGCTTCATCGCGAGCGACCTCGCCGTGGGCCGCGCGGAGGCCGCCGCGCTGGTGCTGGATGACGGCGCCGTGGTGGTGCTCGGCGGCGTGCGAGAGGGAGACGTGCTCGAGCCGAGCGCCGAGTGGCTCGACACCGATGGCGGCACCACCCTCATCCCCTTCTCCCCACCCCTGGGCTTTCGCCGCGTGCTCGCGGGCCGGCTCGGAGCGGATGGGGTGATCGCCGGAGGAGAGCTCACCGCGGGGCTCGGCAGGCCCACGACGGACTCGGCGATCCGCATGACGCTGCGCGGCGAGAACGCGGGGGCCTGGGAGAGTCTGGGCAGGCTCTCCCTGAAATGCCCCACGGGAGGCGCGGTGCTGGGAGACGCCTTCGTGCTCGCGGGAGGCTGTACCAGCCTCACCCCCTCCGAGCGGACGGATGTCGTGGCACCCCCAGGACTGCTCGGCGCCGGGCCGCTCCTGCCCACCTCGCTGATGTCGCCCGCGGTGGTGGAGCTGAAGTCGGGACGGGCGCTCATCCTCGGCGGACGCGAAGGCGGCATCGTCCCGTCCTCGCGCGCATTCCTCCTGGAGCGGAATGCCGGGGTGGTGAGGGCGCGGGAGCTGTCCTCCATGGACGCACCTCGCGCCGCGCCGCGTGCGGTTCTCGCGGGCAACGGTTGGGTGTACGTCGAGGACAGGGAAGGGGCTTCTGCCGCATGGTTCGACCCCGCGTCGGAGCGCTTTACTCCTGCTGCGTCAATGTCGACGCCCCGTCTGGGCCATACCCTCGTGGGAGGCGCCGACGGACGCGTTTATGCCGTGGGTGGAAGCAGACCCGACGCCGGTCCGGACGGTCTGTCCTCGTTCATCGAGCCGCGCTGTCCTTGAATCCCAGGGGTGGCCCGCACCCAATGTGGTTCCGCCACGCCTGTACCGAGGAACAAGTTTCCGGCCTGTTGAGAATGGTCAGGCTATATGAACCCCGGTTCACCCTGGTGGTACCCATACCGGGGGACTGCTTCCTTTCGCCCGAAGTCGTACACTCGTCTCCATTCACACAACGGAGCTGGCATGCAGGCGGACACACGGGACGGGACGCGCGGCCGGGAGTCGGTGCTCGGCTACCGGGTGGGGACGGAGCTGACTGCGGTGGCTTCGTTCGGCAACAGCGACACGCCGGGCCGGCTGATTCAGCTCTCGCTGGAGCACCTGACGCTGCACCTGGACTCGAACGCGCTGCCGCGTCCGGGGCAGGCCGCGTCGGTGGTGCTGGGCCAGGGTGAGCGCTGGGCGACGTCGCTGGACGCGGAGGTGATGGAGGTGCGCGGCACAAGGCCGGAGGTCAGCCTTCGCTTCGTGTCGCCGCCGCTGGACGCGGGCCGTCGCATCGTCACGGTGCTGGAGGCGCTGCGCGACAACGGCCTCTTGTTGCCGCCGGAGACGCGGCCGGTGTGGAAGGAGCGCATCGACCGCAAGGAGCGCGTCGCGCGCATCTGCGAGGCGCTCGCGGGTCGTCAGGCGCGAGGCATGGCGCGCACCGCGGACGGGCAGAAGGTCTCCGTCACGGCGGTCTTCTTCGACGCGCTCAACAACCGCATGGGCTGGCGCTTCGATGGCCCCATGCTCCAGGGCCCCTTCGTGCTGGAGGCGTTCGGCTACAGCAGCGTGGTGCACCTGGACGTGAGCGAGGCGCGCGAGGAGGACGGCTGGGTGGTGATGCCGGTGCCCTCGGAGCTGGTGCGCTACCGCCACCGCTGGCTGCGTCGCGCGCCGCCGAGCAGCCCGTGCACGCTGTCCTTCAACCACCCCATGTGGCCGCAAGTGCATGTGAAGCGGCCCGTGCTCGACTTGTCCTACGAGGGCCTGGCCTTCATGACGGAGCCGGGCGAGGACCTGCTGTACCCGGGCCTGCGTCAGCCGGTGCTCGAGGTGGCCATGGAGGGCCTGGCGCCGGTGCGGCTGCGCGCGGAGGTGCGCAACATCTCCGGCACCGCGGCGGGACGTCGGTGCGGCATGTCCGTGCGGCCGCTGGACGCGGAAGGTGCTCGGGCGTGGCGCGCGCTGGTGGAGGCGCAGATGCACCCGTCCACCCGCGTGGAGGGCGACTGGGGCGACGCGACGTGGAAGCTCTTCCAGGGCTCCGGCTACTTCGGCCTGCCGGGCAAGTCGCCCGAGGACTTCGTGGAGGAGCGTCCCTGGTTCGACGCCACGCAGGAGCGGCTCGAAGGCCGCACCAAGCTGGGCTACCGGGTGGTGCGCCCGTCGGGTGACTCGCTGGAGGCCACGCTGTCGGTGGTGAAGCCGTACGAGGGGACGTGGATGGCGCATCAGCTCGCGCGCCAGGCCGTGCCCGGTCAGCGCTCCTCGGCGCGCGAGGCGCTGCGCGACATCTACCTGCGCGGCTACGAGCCCACGCAGGTGGACCCGGACGTGAAGTGGTTCATCGCCTTCTGCGAGGCGAACGTGCGCTGGGTGCGCTTCACCAAGTTCGACTTCGCCCACTGGTACGAGCACACCGGCCAGGCGTCCCTCACGCCCTTCCGGCTGATGGAGGCGGAGGTGGAGCGCCAGTGGGAGGTGCCCGCGGACGTCGACGTCGGAGTGCCCACCGACGCCGAGCGCGCGCGCTTCTTCCAGGAAGTGGAGCGCACCCGTCCGGTGGCCTACCGCGAGGCGCTCGATTTGGTGGAGGAGCGCTTCGACCTGTCGCGCGCGCGGACGAAGTGGGGCGAGGCGGGCCTGGGCCGTGAGCGCGAGCTGCGCGTGGCCCGTGTCGACGGCCGCGCGGTGGCGCTGGCGGTGCTGGAGTCCGCGCAGCCGGGCCTCAACCTCTTCAACGTGCTGGACGGCGTGCGCCTGTTCCCGCTGGTGGATGACGCGCTGCCGGAGGCGCAGCGGGCCATGCTGGCGCTCCTGGCTCACGCGGCGGAGTGGTACCGGCCGCGCGGCCGCCGCGTGTTCGTCCACTACGTGGAGTCCACGTGCGTGGAGTACGTCGAGCGCGCCGCCCTGGCCGACCTGGGCGAGGGCAAGCTGTGGATCATCTCCTCCGCCCTGCTGCCCGAGTTCCTGGAGCACCTGTGCGAGGCGACCACGCCCCGCGCCGCGTCCTGAGCGGGCCGACGGAACGCTGACCGCGGGCCTGGGTCGGCGGACATGAAAAGGCCGGGTGGCCCGAACGGCTCCACCCGGCCTCATTCATTTCAAGCGGCTGGCGAGGCGCCTACTGCTTCGCCACGCGCAGGTAGTACGTCACGCCGCCGATATCGCGGGTCTTCCCCTCGGCCGCCGGGTCTTCCAGCACCGCCGCGAAGTCGAACTGCTCGAAGTCCTCCGTCTGCTTGCCGGTGAACTCGTTGTCCTTGAACTCCAGGCCGACGTTGAACTCCTGCAGCGGCTGCAGGGGAATCTGGAACACCGCGCGGGTCGGGTCGGCGACGCGGAACTGCGTCTCACCCACGCGCTCGATGCCCTCGGCCTTGCCGCCGTTCTTCTCCCACAGCGCCGTCAGCTCCTGGCCCAGGTCCACGACGATGGTGCCGCGCCCGATGAACGGCCGCTTCACGTCCACGTTCAGCTCACGGAAGCGCACGTTGAACTGGCGCGCCTCGCGCAGCGTGTTGCGCAGGATGAACGTGGCGTTGGAGAAGCCGAACGGCACCATGTTCACCACGTTGGTGTTGCGCCAGATGATGTTGTTGTTCTGGCGGGTGTTGTAGTCCGGGTTGCCAATCTCCACGGTCGTCATCGGGTCCGCCGGCGTCACCAGCCGCGCCAGCAGGCAGTAGTGGCCCTGGACGGCCGGGTTCCACTCGACGACGACTTCGTCATCCGCGCCGCCCGGCAGGTACACCACCGTCGCCTGGCCCAGCTCCGTCCAACCGGCCGGCCACGAGGTGCTGGTGGCCGCGTTGGTGCCGTACACCTTCACCACCACGTTGTGCGCGGCCACCGTGCTGCGGTTGCGCACCTTCACGTGGACGTAGTTCGTCTGACCGAACTCCGGGTTCTCGTGCGGACCGTTGGTGGTCGAGTTGCGGACCCAGATGTCCTCGCTCTCCCACATGCCGTTGGACGCGGTGGCGGCATCCGGCTCGTTGCCCGTGTCCCACGGCTTGTCCTTGCCCCACACGTCCGTCTCGCAGGCGGCGGGCACGGCGAAGCCGTTGGTGGGCGAGGTGCTGTTGGCGGTGCCCGACACCGCGTTCGAGCCGAGTCCGAAGCCAGCGAAGGCCGTCCACAGCCGGCACACGTCCTCGCCGCCGTGCAGCGTCGTCGCCGCGGCGATGATGCCGTCGCGCACCTGGGTGAAGGTGGGGCTGCAGGGCGTGTTCTTCAGGCCCTCGGTCAGGTACAGCATCATGCGCTGGTTACCGGCGCTGCCCGTCGCGTTGTAGAGGTTGCTGTTGAAGCCCCAGCGGTCCACCAGGGCCCAGTACGCCTCCCACGCCGCCTGGGCGAAGACGGAGCCCACGCCGTGCGGAACGGCCATGCCGCTGATGCTCGCGTACGTCCAGTTGTTCACCGTCTGGTTCGTGCTGTAGCGCTTCGCGCGGATGCCCAGGCCGGTGGTGGGCTGGCCCAGCGCGTAGGTGCCCATGCCGCGCCCCTGGGGGCCCGTGTGCGTGGGGCGCGCGGTGTAGACGAGCGCGAGGAAGTCGCTGATGCCCTCGCCCGGCGCCTGGTTGTTGTTGAGGCAGGACACGTTGCTGGGGCCGCCGACCAGGCGGTTGGAGATGCCGTGGCCGGCCTCGTGGACGATGATGCCGCTGTCCAAATCACCATCCCGACCCGGGGAGGTGGTGGTCCACGTGTACATCTGCATGCGCGGACGCTGGCCATCCGGCGGGGTGTAGAAGTTGGCGTTGTTGACGTCCTCGCCGTCCTGCGCCTCGGCGCGCACGTAGTCGTTGCCCAGGCCGGGGTTGCCGTAGTTGTTGACCTGGAAGTTGCCGCCCGCCTCGTCGAAGCCGTACTGGTACTGGATGTCGTGGATGATGTTGTTCCAGTAGAACAGGTTGGTGACGGCCGCCGACGTGTACGCGCTCGGGCCGAGGCTCAAGTCCAACAGGAAGCTGCAGGTGAGCGCCGTCCCGCAGTCGGGCTCCACGGCGGGCGGCAGGTTGTTGTCGTCGATGTCGTCGTAGGCATGGACGTTGTTGCCGCGGTGGAGGGTGTACTCGGCGCCGACGACGCCGTCGGTGTCATGCCAGCCGAACGGCGACGCGGTGGTGTTGGCGGGATTGAGGAGGCTGAGCCGCGCGTCCATGGGCGGCAGCGGCGTGGTGTGGATGGGGCTCTCCACGGGGCGCGGATAGACGGAGTAGGCGTCCGAGGCAATCCAGTCGAAGCGCGTCCACACCTCGCCCGTGGTGGCGTCCACCGTGAGGTCGTAGACGTGGCGCCGGTCGGGCGTGTGCACCTGGAAGTTCCACACCAGCCGGGCGTCGCCCTGGTTGACGGGCAGGAGCGCCAGTTGCGCTTCGATGGGCTCGGTGGACACACCGGACTGCTCCACGCGGGTGCGCTGGCGCGGGCCTGTGTCCTTCTCCAGCGCGCGAGGCGCCGTCAGCGGCTTCAGACCCAGGTGACGCGCGGCCCCGGAGACGGCGGCGGCGGCGTCCAGGCGGGGCTGGGTGCTCGGCACGGCGCGAGCCAGCGAGGGCAGGAAGTCGCTGTGCACGCTGACCACGCGGCCTTCGCCGTCCACGTTGATTTGCAGCTGGCCGTTGTAGAGCGGCAGGCCCTGGTGCGTCTGGCGCAGGTACAGGTGGGTGACACCGCTCTGCCGCGAGTAGACGCGGTCGGTGACCTCCAGGTTCGCCAGGTCCGTCAGCTCCAGACCCAGGAGCTCCCGCTGCGACTGGACGAAGGAGAGGCCGATGGCGAGCGCGTCACCGCTGCTGCGGCCGGACAGCGCGCCCACCGGGTTGACGAGCGAGCGGACCAGACCCGTGGAGGCGTCATGCTCCACTCGCAGCTCGGGCACGTTGCGGCGCAGCGAGGCTTCCCGGTCCTTCTGCAGCGCGCTCACGGCCTTCTTCACGCCGACGTTGTGGGCGATGCGGGCGTCGTGGTTGCGAGCGCCGTGAGAGTCCTGCACGACGGCGAAGGCGGAGGGAGCGCTCAGCGCTCCCATCAGCACCAACGCCTGGGTGAGGCGGCGGCGGAAATAACCCTGTGACATGTGTACTCCTGCTCTGGGGATGAAGCCGGCGGGGGACAGAGAACCGGCTACCCCGCACAGAGCAGTGGACGTGCCAATGAAGTCTTCCGAGCAAGAGTCGGAAGCGCTGTAGCGCCCGCCGTTACAACAGCGGGGCGCTTGTAGCGTCGCGTGTTACAGACGACGTCAGGAACGTCGCCGTAACTTCTTGGATTTCTTCAGCTCCTTGAAGAGCTCCTCGGAGACCTCAATCAGCCGCCGCTGGGTGAGCACGGGACAGTGCCAGTCCTGGGCCCGCATGTGCTCCAGCAGGTCCTGGGGCAGCGCGGGCCCGACCTTTGCCCTGGGCTCACACCTCCCCGAGGTTCTACTCAGGGGAGGCGGAGCGGGAGCGACGAAGCAACGACGACTAGAGCCCGTCGTCCTCTTCGGGGTCCGGGTACGACTCGAGCTCGTCTTCCTCCTCGGTGCGGCCCCGGCCGTGCTTCTTGCCCTTGCCTTCGCTCTTGGCCTCGCTGCCACCGGCGAGGTCCGCGTCCGGACCGACGACGTACCACTGGCGGCCCTGCTGGATGCGGCGCAGCACGCCCTCCGTCTCCAGCGCGGCGAGCAGCTTGGCGAACGTGGGGAAGCCGTGCTCGCGCTCGTCGAAGTCCGGCTCCTTGCGGACGATGGTCTCCTTGATGAGCGAGGGATTGACCGGGCCGGTGGCGCGGGCAATCAGGTTCTGCACCACCTCGCGGGCAATCTCCGGGACCTCCGTCTTGGAGTGGCCCTTGCCACCCGAGGGCGCGGCCTTCTCCACCTCGGCCTTGCCGGCCTTGCCCGTCGCGTCGCGGCCATGGCGGCCCCGCTTGCCATGCCCCGCTTCCTCGGCCGCCGCGCCATGACGGCCCTTGTCGCCCTTCTCCGAGCGCTGGCGCGTGGTGCGCAGGTAGATGAACTCGTCGCACGCGTTGACGAAGAGGGGGGAGGTGGACTCCTTCACCGCCAACCCGATGACGGTGCGCCCGTTCTCACGCAGCTTGTAGGCGAGCGGGCAGAAGTCGCTGTCGCCGGAGGCGATGACGAACGTGTCGATGCTCTCTCGCGCGTAGCACAGCTCCAGCGCGTCGATGACCAGGCGCATGTCCGCGCCGTTCTTCCCCGCGCGGGTGGAGGGGGGCACGTCGATGAGCTCCACGCCGAACCGGTGCAGGCCCATCTTCGCTTCGTTGAAGCGGGACCAGTCGCAGTAGGCGCGACGGAAGACCACCTTCCCCTTCTCCAGCAGCCGGTCGAGCGAGGGCTGGAGGTCGAAGTTGGAAGCGCTGATACCGGTGTTGGTGACGAGGTTCTCGAAGTCGAGAAAAAGGGCGATGCGGTGCTCGTTGGTGCGACCGTTCACGTGCGGCCTCTGCGATAGGCGCCGGTGTACGGCGCGATAGGGCGCCGATGTGCGGCGCGGATGGAGCCCCGGCGCTTCCTCCGTCAGGAGGGCGCCCGCCGGGCCCTGCGGGTGCACCCTAGCCTGTTCCCGGCCCCCTGGGGCGGTGGCGTTCGACGGCTGAACACTCGGCGGGAGCGGTGGCCCGCCTCGCTGGGAGGTGGCCGGGGCACGGTCCAGGCGTGAGCGTCACGTCGTGGCCTACCTTCGGGGGAGACGGGTCCAAGGACCCCCAGCCGGAGTACGAGTCATGACGCGAAAAACGATGTCCAGTCGGTGGAAGCGCATCGCCCTGGCCGCCCCGGTGTTGGCGGCACTGGCGGCGCCCACCGCGGGTCTGGCGAGGGACCCCCAGCAGAACACGGCGGAACAGGAGCAGTTGGAGATAGATTTGGACCGCACGGGCAACCTCGCCGGCAACGTCCCCCCGCTCAACGTGGGCGGCATGATTGGCGCCGACGTCACGCCCACCCAGGGCATGACCCGCATCGTCCAGGGGCCCGACGTGGACCTGACGCCAGACCCCAAGCGCACCCGTCAGATTGAGGGCGACGTCGTGGCGCTGGAGGGCAGCGTCCTCTACGTCCAACCCGACGAGGGCGCGGTGGTGCCCCTGAGCCTGGAGGCACTCAGGCTGAAGCAGACTCCCGAGGAGGGCCGGCGTGTGATTGCCGACTACCAGGTGGAGAACGAGACGCAGAACATGGCGACGGCGCTCGCGGGCGAGAAGAAGTGAGCCACGGTCGCCTCATGAAGCAGTTCGGGGGAGCCGCCACGGCAGGCGGTCCTCCCCCGAAGCTCCCGACGCGTTGAACTACTTCTTCTGGGCGCCGACGACGGTGTCGGGCCGCGCGTTCTCGCCGAACTTGCCGGCCGTGTAGTCGCGCGCCATCTGCTCCAGCGTGACGTGCGGCACCTTCTTCGCGTGGCCGGCCTGACCGAACTGCTTCATCCGCTCCTCGCAGATGGCCTGCATGGCCGCGCGCGCGGGCGTCAGGTAGTAGCGCGGGTCGAACTCCTCCGGCTTGGCGAAGAAGGCCTTGCGGATGGCGCCGGTGATGGCGAGCCGGTTGTCGGTGTCGACGTTGATTTTGCGCACGCCCGCGCGGATGCCGCGCTGAATCTCCTCCACCGGCACGCCGTAGGTCTCCTTGATGCGACCGCCGTTGGCGTTGATGATGTCGCACAGCTCCTTGGGCACGGAGCTGGAGCCGTGCATCACCAGGTGGCAGTTGGGGATCTTCTTGTGGATCTCCTCGATGCGGCTCATGGCGAGCACATCACCACTGGGCTTGCGGGAGAACTTGTAGGCGCCGTGGCTGGTGCCCATGGCGACGGCGAGCGCGTCGATGCCCGTGCGGTTGACGAAGTCCACCGCCTGGTCCGGGTCCGTGAGGAGCTGCTCCAGCGTGAGCTTGCCCTCGGCGCCGTGGCCGTCCTCCTTCTCGCCCATGCCGCTCTCGAGCGAGCCCAGCACGCCCAGCTCACCTTCCACCGACACGCCGAAGCGGTGGGCCACGTTGACGACTTCGCGCGTGACGGCGACGTTGTACTCGTAGGTGGAGGGCGACTTGCCGTCCTCTTCCAGCGAGCCGTCCATCATCACGCTGGTGAAGCCCATGCGGATGGCGCTGATGCAGGTCTCCGGCGAGTTGCCGTGGTCCTGGTGCATGACCACCGGAATCTCCGGGTAGAGCTCCACCGCGGCCTGCATCAGGTTCCGGAGGAACAAGTCATTGGTGTACTTCCGCGCCCCGCGCGACGCCTGGATGATGGCCGGGCTCTGGGTGGCGCGAGCGGCCTCCATGATGGCCTGGATCTGCTCCATGTTGTTGACGTTGAGCGCGGCGACCCCGAAGTTGTTGGCGGCGGCGTAGTCGAGCAGGGGACGCAGGGCGATGAGCGGCATGACTGTGTCTCTCCGTGGCGGTTGTTTCGAGTAAGTGCGGCGCCTGAGTTAGCACGGACGCGCCCGAGGGCGCCGCCAAAAGCTCGCCGGACGCGTTCCCCAGCCGACGCTGTCAGCGGGTGGTCACTGGGTGCAATTGGACCAGCGGGGGCAGGCGGTCCGCGCGCTCCAGCAGGCGGGGCTTGGGACGCACCGCGACAGGCACCCGGGACTCGGTGAGCAGCTCCAAATCGAACACGTTGTCCCCGAAGGCGGCGTACAAGGGCCGCTCGGTGCGCGCTCTCAGACACGTCACCTTCCCGGGGCCGTAGGGGATGGGGGCGATGACGTCCGGCAGCACCGTGCCGCCCGAGGACTGGGGGGTGCTGGCGATGACGTGCTCGGAGGGGATGCCCACCACGCGCGCGGCGGCCTCCACGACGGCGAGCGGCGAGGCGCTCACCACGTAACAGGGGACGTCATTCTCACGGGCCCAGTCCACCACGCGGCGCACCTCCGGGTGGACGCGCTCGGCCACGCCGTGTGACTCCACCACGCCGCGAGCGAAGGCGCGCAGCTCCTCCACCTCCCAGCCGGCGAACAGCCACGTCGCCATCTCGCAGATGTCGTGCTCGGCGATGCGGCCGGCCTGGAAGGCGGTGAACAGCCTGCGGGCCAGCGTGCTGTTGCTGCCCTCCAGCTCCAGGCCGTGCGCGGCGGCCACCTGCTCCATCCGGGGGCGGGCCGCGTCGCGCACGGCGTCGCGCCCCGTCACGGCCATGAACAAGTCGTCCCCGACGTCACCGCTCCACAGCGTGCCGTCTCCGTCGAACGCCAGGAGGCCCCCCGGCGTGGCCCGCGCCTCGCGAGCGATGCGCTCCAGCGTCTGCTCCACGTGCTCCATCTTCATGGCGTGACATCCTGGCCGGACGCCTTCGCGTGGCCAACCCCCGTTGATTCACCGAAGGATTTTTCGAGGCTCCGTTCACTCTCCAGCAGCGCGGGGAATTGAAACGTCCAAGGGGGGACGTTTCACGCCGTTGGGGGAACACGCTTGTCCAATCTCAACCTGAAGGTCCTTTCTGGGGAAGGGCCGGATGTACGAGAGGGTGCGTCCGAAGTCGCGTCAGGAGGGGCTCGCTCGGGGGAGGAGTTCGTCCGGGGGCGGGGCATCCGGTTGATCCGCGAGGATGGCACGGCCTTCCTCGACGCGGCTTCCGGCACCTTCAACGTGCCTCTGGGGTACGACCATCCGGAGGTGACGAACGCCGTGATGGAGCAGCTGCGGCGCATGGCGCACGCCAGCTCTTCGCTGATGGCGGGGCAGGCGAAGCAGGTGCTCTCGGAGCTGCTCGCGCATGCGCCCGCGCACCTGACGGCCGGGTGGATGCGAGACATCACCGGCTCCACCGCCAACGAGTGCGCGGTGCAGGTGGCGCAGAAGGCCACGGGGAAGACGGACATCCTCAGCCTCTTTCTCTCCCACCATGGACAGACGCAGTTCACCACGGCGATTTCGGGCAACGCGTTTCGTCGCAAGGGCTTCCCGGAGTCGGTGTCACCGCACTCGGTGAAGGTGCCGGCACCGTACTGTTATCGCTGCTTCTACAAGGCGAAGTACCCCGGCTGCGGGATGCTGTGCGTGGAGCGCATCAGCGACTTCGTCGAGTACGCGAGCAGCGGCTCGGTGGCGTGCATGCTGGTGGAGCCCGTGCTGGGCAACGGCGGCAACGTGGTGCCTCCCCCTGGCTACTTCCAGGCGCTCAACAAGCTCTGTGAAGAGAAGGGCATCCTCCTCATCGCGGACGAGGTGCAGACGGGGATGGGGCGCACCGGGCACCTGTTCGCCTCGGAGGCGCTCGGCTTCAAGCCGAACATCGTCACCCTGGCCAAGGGCCTGGGCGGCATCGGCATCCCGGTGGCGGCGGTGCTCTTCGAGGGCGCGCTGGATGTGATGGAGAGCCACGAGCATTCCTTCACCTCGGGGTGCAATCCGCTGGCGCTCACCGCGGCGTCCGCGACGTTGAAGGCGATGACGTCCGGCCACCTGCTGGCCAACGTGCGGCGCAACGGAATCGTGTTGGGAGAGCTGCTGGGGCAGCTCGCCACGCGCTATCCGTGCATCGGCGACGTGCGGGGCCTCGGGTACATGTGGGGCCTGGAAATCGTGCGCGCGGATGGCTCGCCGGACGTGGAGAAGACGCTGGCGCTCATCCGCGTGGCGGGTGAGCGACACCAACTGGTGCTGCGTGGCTCCCGCTACAGCTTCGGCAACGTGGTGAAGGTGCGGCCTCCGCTCATCGCGACGCAGGACGACCTGGAAGAAATCGTCGCGCGGCTGTCACGCGCGCTCGCGGACGTGGGCTGAGTCGGGACTCGAGGGGGAGCACATGAGGGCAGTGGTGTACACGACAGCCTGGGAGCTGGAGCTGCGCGAGCGTGCCGAGCCGTCCGCGCCCGTGCACGACGAGGTGATGGTGCGCGTTCGCGCCACCGGCATCTGCGGCACGGACCTGGGCATCATTGGCGGCGAGTACGCGGCGAAGCCCGGTGTGGTGCTGGGCCACGAGTCCGCGGGCGAAGTCGTCGCCGTGGGCCCCTCCGTGCGCCACGTCCAGGTGGGGGACCGCGTCGTCATCGACCCGACCTTCCACTGCGGCCAGTGCCGGCTGTGCCGCACCGGACGGCAGAACCACTGCCAGCGCAAGGGTGAGACGGAGACGGGCGTCAGCGCTGACGGCACCATGGCGCCGCTGCACAAGACGACGGAGCGCTTCCTCTACACGCTGCCCGCGCACGTGGGCTTCGAGGAGGCCAGCCTCACCGAGCCGCTGAGCTGCGCCGTCACGGGCGCCAACCAGCTGCGCCTGCGTCCGTCGCTGCGCACGGTGGTGCTCGGCGGTGGGCCCATGGGCGTGTTGTACGCGTGGGTGCTGGCGGGCCTGGGGTTGACGGGCACGTTGGTGGAGCGCTCGGCCGCGCGGCGGGAGCTGTGCCGCGAAGTGGTGGACCGGCGCTGGACGGTGGCGGAGTCCCTGGACGAGGTCTGCGCACGCCACGCCTCGGATGCGACGCCGCTGGACGTGGTGGTGGACACCACGGGGCGACTGGCGGGTGAGGCGCTGACGAAGCTGTCTCGCGGCGGGCAGCTGTTGCTGGTGGGCCTCAAGCGACACGAGGTGGCGCTGGACGTGGGTGGTATCGCGGACCGCAGCCTGTCCGTGCAGGGCTCCATCGATTCGCTGGATGGCAGCTTCGCCACCGCGCTGCACCTCATCGCCTCGGGCGTGGTGCCCGCACGCCGACTGGTGTCGCACCGCCTGCCGCTGGCGTCGTTCCGCGAGGGACTGGCGCTGGTGGGCTGTGACGTGGGCGCCCGGCGTCAGGGCCCTCCCGCCGGCGCGCTGAAGGTCGTCCTCCAACCCTGAAGCCCGAGCGAGGCGCACATGATTCACGGACTGCTGATTGAAGGCACGGACTACGCGGGCAAGACGACGGTATGCAAGCTGTTGGGCGCGCGCCTGTCGGCGGCGGGACTGCCGGCGCGGCTGGGGCATTGCTACGTGTTCGACATGCCCATCCTCGACCACTTCCTGGCCGAGGCGAAGCGCACGCCGGACCTGCTTGAGATTGACTGGTTCTACTCGGCGAACATCCTGCTCGACCTGGCGCGCTGTCACCGCGGGTTGCCGTCGGGCTTCCTCGTCCAGGACAGACACTGGCTCAGCCAGGTGGGGCGCAACCGCTTCTTCCACCCGGATGTGTCGGGGCTGCCCAGCCAGCTCATCTGGGATGAGCACCTGCCGTTCGCGTTCAACTACTACCTGACGTCCACGCCGAAGGCGAAGCGGGAGCGGGCGCTGCTGCGTCCCTCCAAGTCGGTGCGTGACACGTACCTGCGCGACAACCCGGAGCGGCACCAGGCCTACGACGAGTACCTCGTGTCGCTGCTGCCCGCCGAGGAGCGCTGGACGGTGGTGGACACCAGCGAGCTGCGGCCGGAGCAGGTGGCGGAGCGCATCGCGACGGACGTGCT
Organism: Myxococcus sp. CA056; assembly: GCF_013336715.1. NCBI lineage: Bacteria > Pseudomonadati > Myxococcota > Myxococcia > Myxococcales > Myxococcaceae > Myxococcus > Myxococcus sp. CA056. The sequence goes on along the minus strand of NZ_JABUMT010000001.1, from coordinate 1,678,431 downwards.
GCGCCGACTGCATGCGGAGGCCCCGGCGCAGGTGCGGCCGGTGGTGGCTCGCTAGGTGGCCAGGGCGGGGGAGCGGCGCAGCGCCAGGAAAGGGCAGGCAATGCAGGCACGGGAAGGCACCATGGAAGTGCTCGTCATCGGCAACAACACGGTGGACATCGTCTTCTCCACGCGCGACGCGCTGGTGACGGACGGCAAGGTGCAGGCGGACGGGCTGCGCTTCTTCGGCGGCGGGCAGGGCGCCAACGTCGCGGCGATGCTGGGCGCGCTGGGCGTGCGCACGCGCTACTTCGGCGTCTTCGGGGGCGGGGACTTCGGACGGCTGGCGCGCGGCTCGCTGGTGGAGTCCGGCGTGGTGGTGGAGGGCAGCCTCACGGTGGCGGACTGTCCGCAGCACTCGGCCGCCATCATCGTGGACACCACGCACGGCACGCGCTCGCTGGTGATGCACAAGGACGCGCGGCTGCGCATGGACGGCATCCCCGCGGACGCCGCGCCGCTGGAGCAATGCGGGCTGGTGTACCTGGACGGGCACGAGCCCGCCTTCTCGCGGGCGCTGGCGAGGCGCGCGCGGGCCCAGGGACTGCCGGTGCTGGCGGACGCGGAGGTCGCGGAGGAGGCACGGCCGCTCTTGCCGTACCTCACGAGCCTGGTCGCGCCGGGCAAGGTGCTGCGCGAGCTGACGGGGGAGCGCGAGCTGTCCGCCGCCGCGCGCACGCTGCTGGCCGGGGGACTGCGCGTGGTGGTGGGGACGCTGGGCGCGGAGGGCTGCGAGGGGTGGACGGCGCAGGGTGAGCACCACCGCGTCGCGGCGGAGCGCTGCGAGGTGGTGGACACGACGGGAGCGGGGGACGCGTTCCACGCGGGCTACATCGCGGCGGTGCAGGCGGGGCATGGCTTTGGTGAGGCGCTGCGCTTCGCGACGAAGGTGGCGGCGGTGAAGTGCGGCGTCCCGGGGCCGCGCGCGGGAGTGGACCGGCTGGCGCTGCTGGGTGTGGGACTGGGCACGAGCGGGGGCGCGTCTCTGTCGCTGCTCTAGCGGCGGCGGGGACACGGGGGGCTGGCCATGAAGGTCATCGTCACGGGGGCGAGCGGATTTCTGGGGCGCAGGGTGATGCGCGCGCTGTTGATGGAGGGCGTCCAGGCCCAGGGGACCTGGAGCACGACGCCGCGCCAGGGGCTCATGCGCCTGGACATCACCGACGCACGCGCCGTGGACGCGGCCTTCGTGGAGGGCGGCTTCGACGTGTGCATCCACGCGGCGGCGCGCTGCAACCTGGACGACTGCGAGCGTCACCGGTCCGCCGCGACGAGCATCAACGTGGGAGGCACGGGCCACGTGGTGGAGGCGTGCCGACGCACGCGCACGCGGCTGCTCTACGTGTCCACCGACCATGTCTTCGATGGTGCCCCCGCCCGCACGTACGTGGAGACGGACGCACCCCGGCCGCTCCAGCACTACGGCGTCACCAAGCGCGAGGGGGAATTGCTGGCGCTGACGCTGGAGGACGCGCTGGTGCTGCGCGTGCCGTTGCTCTACGGCCTCACCGGCCCGGACGAGAAGTCCACCTTCGTCACGTCCACGCTGGAGCACTTGTCCACGGGCCTGCCCGTGTACGTGGACGGCGAGCAGGTGCGCTACCCGGTGCTGGTGGACGAGGTGGCGGGACTGCTGGCGCGGCTCGCGGGCGGCGGCGTGCGCGGCGTGCTGCACTTCAGTGGCGCCGAGGCCACCACCAAGTACGCGTGGGCGCGGCGGCTGGCCCATGCCTTCAACCTGGATGTGTCGCTGGTGCGCGCGCGCAAGGAGTCGTCGCTCGCGGTGCGGCCTCGGGACAACCGCCTGGTGTCCACGCGACTGACGGCGCTGGGACTGAAGACGCCATTCTCTCTCTCCGAGGGACTGGATGTCCTCCGGCACCAGCGGGAGGCGGGCCTGTGAGCGGCGCGCGAGCAGAGGGCGACTGGCGCGGGGTGGTGCGCGACGTGCGCGTGTCGGGCAGTCGCGTCACCAAGCGCGCCACGCATGGGCGCGACAAGCTGCTGCGTGAGGTGGCGTGGCTGCGCGAGCTGCCTCCGCGCGCGGCAGAGCGCTTCCCTCGAGTGCTGGAGGTGCGCACCGGCGCGGACTGGGCCGAATACGACATGGACTTCTGTCCGTGGCCGGAGCTGTCGCGCGTGCTGGTGGACGGCACGCTGACGGTGGGTGAGGCCGTGAGCGGCACGCGGAGCATCGTGTCCTTCGCCTTCGACACGCTCTATGCGGACCACCACCGTCCCGCGCCCGAGGGCTTCTTCCACGCCAGCTATGTGGACAAGTACTGGCGTCGCGCGAGCGCGGGCCGGGGGCTGTCCGCCCGCTTCGACCGGCTGTGCGCCGCGGGGAGCCTGGACCTCAACGGCCGGCTTCACCGGAGCGCGGCCGAGCTGGTGCGTGAGCTGGAGCGAGACACGGCGCTGCTCGCGCGATTGCATCCTCCCCGGGTGGGACGGTTCCACGGCGACTTCAAGTTCGACAACGTCCTGCTGGAGCCGGCCACGGGTCGCTTCCTGTTGTTGGACCCGAGGGGCTCGACCGCCACGGGGGACTCCGACAGCGACTACCTGGAGGACCTGGCCAAGCTGCGCACGTGCACGAGCGGCCTCTACGATTTGGCGCGCGCTGGCGCGGCCCGGGTGTCCGAGGAGGAAGGGCGCCTGTCGTGGGAGTGGGCCTTGTGGGCGCGTCCCGCCCTGGAGCGCTTCGCCGCGCTGGATGTGTGGCTGGGTGAAGAGCTGCCCGCGCGGGCACTGGCGCGAGGGGACACGGATTGGCGCGTGCGGTGGGACTTCGTCACGCCGCTGCTGCTTTTGGCCAACGCGCCGTTCCAACTGGCGCCGGTGACTCCTCGCACCGAGGACATCGCGCAGGTGCTGCATGCCACGGGCGTGCGGCTGCTCGCGGAGGCGCTGGAGCGTCACGGCACCCGGGGTGCGGAGGTGTCGCGATGACGCGCGTCGCGAAGAAGCGCTCAGTCCTGCGAGGCCGCGTGGAGGAAGCCGGGCAGCACCGCCCGCAGGCCCGCGATGACGGCGGCGGCCACGAAGGCGTGCCCCACGGAGACGAGCGTGGGGCGCACGGCGCGAATCAGCGGAGACAGGTGGCGGCGGTCCAGGTCATGCGCCGCATTGACGTCCAGGCCGTGCTCGCGTGCGCGGTCCGCGGCGCGCGACAGGGCCTCCAGCGCGCGCTCCTGCGTGGGCGTGCCGAAGCCCTCCACATAGTCGCGACAGTTCAGTTCCACGGCGGCGACGCCGGCACGCGCGACCAGGTCCACGGCCTCTGGCTCCGGGTCCACGAACACGGAGATGCGCGTGCGGCCTCGCAGCGTCTGGGCCCAGTGCGCCAGCCGGGGCTGGTCGTCCTCGGGGCGCCAGCCGCGCTGGGTGGTGAGGTGTTGGGCCTCGAAGGGTGTCACCACCCAGCAGCCGACGCCGGGGGTGCGCTCCAGCAGCGCGCCGAGGTCCTCGCGCAGGTCTCCGCCGACATGCAGCGTGGCGTGGCCTTCGCGCACGGCGTCCAGGGCGGCGAGCGCGGTGATGTCGTGGGGCTTCACGTGCCGGTGGTCGGACCACTGGTGGACCATCAGCGCGCGGCAGCCGCCTTCGATGAGCGTGCGCGCGGCCTCCGTCAAATCAGGCACGGCGCCGCCGCGCGACGAGCGCAGCAGGGCGACCTTGTTGAGACCCACGCGCAGCAGGGGTGTCGGCACAGGGGCACGCATCGACGGACCTCCGGGTTCCAGGGGCCCATCCTCGCATGGCCGCCGTGTCGTGTGTCTCCCACGTCTCTTCCGATTCAAGCGGCCCGAGTCCTGGCCGCGCCAGGTGCAGCACGCAGCACGTAGTGAAACGCAGACACCTCAAGGAGCAACACCATGAACAAGCCCCGTAGCGTTGCCATCAAGCTGTCCGCCGACACCATGAAGTGCGTCGTCGGTGGTTCCATCTCCACCATCCCGGGTCCCGTCGTCACGCTGCCCGGCCCCATCGTCACGCTGCCCGGTCCCATCGTCATCGGGCCGGGCCGCGTCTTCCCGGTGCTGTGATTGCCGGGTGAAGGCTGACCGCGTGAGCCGTTGAGGCTCATGCAGGGGAGGCGCGGGCCACTGAACCCGGCTCGCGCCTTCCTTCCTCTTCTCGCTTCTGGTGTCGCCGCCCTCATGACTCAGCCCTCGCGTGACGAACTGATGAACCTGCTTGGCGTGGACCTTGGCCACCTGCTGGCGCTGGAGTCGCTGACGCCCGCAATCGAGGCCGCCGTGTTCCTGTCCGGCTCCCTGGTGGAGGGCATGGGCAATGCCTTCTCCGACATCGACGTGTTCGTCGTCGGCGGAGGCGAACCGACGGGCACCAGCCTGCACAAGGCCGGGGACGCGCTCTTCTCCGTGCACATGCTCGGCAAGCGCCGCGTGGACTTCGAGTACTGGAGCGAGGCGTCGGTGGAGGTGCTCGCCGCGAAGCTCGCCGCGTTGGACCTGAAAGAAGGCGGGCGGGACAACGTGATGATGGAGCGGCGGATGACGGAGGACGAAATCGTCTTCCTGCACCGTGTGCGCACGGGGGTGGCGCTGATGCATGACGGCCGGCTGGACAGGCTGCGCTCGCGCTTCGACTTCCGTCGCCTGTCGCGGTGGCTCTTGGAGGTGAAGATTCGCGAGGTCGACGACGCGCTCGAGGACCTCTACGGGATGATGGAGCAGCCGGACGTGGCGCTGATGCGCGCGCGGGAGTTGCTCAACTCCACCTGCGACGCCTTCTGTCACTACCGGGGTAGCACGAACATCCGGCGCAAGTGGCGCACACGCATCCTGGGGCAGTTCGTCGCGAGTGGAGACGAAGAGGCGCGCAAGTTCGAGCAGCGCTTCTGGGAACTCCAGTTCCCGGATGGCGCGCGGCTGCGTCAGCGTCCGGAGGATTTGAAGACCTATCTGGAGACATGCATCCGGCTGTGCAACCAGCTCACGGATGTCATCGAGGAATGAGCGCCATGGATTTGGACACGCTCGTTCCCGTCACGCACCTGCGTGTGCGGCGCCGTCGAGCCGAGGGGCAGGTGCACCTCATCCTCGACAACTACTACTTCGATTTGGACGAAGGCACCGACGCCGTCTGGCGCGCCTGTGACGGCGTGAGGACGGTGGCCCAGGTGGCGGAGGCGCTGCACAGCGAGCGGGGCTGGGCGCTGGAGCTGGCCCGGTCCATCACCCGCGACACGCTGAGTGCCTTCGCCGAGCAGGAACTCGTCTCGCTCGTCGCCCACCCTTCCACAAGCAACCCATCCGCAGGCGGTGAAACCCATGAGTGACAACAACGGCCACCTTCCCATCATCGGACGTGCCTGGCATCCCTCTACCCGTGAGCCGGGGCCGCTCTTGCCGGCGACTCGACTTGCCCTGGCGAACTGGGTGCGCCCGGAGGGACTGGCGCGGCGCGAGCTGGTGCTCGGCGCGGCGGAGGGTGAGCCCTGGGAGGTGATGACCATCGACAGCGAGAGCGCCGACCAGGCGTGGCGCGTGATTCAGTTGTTGGATGGCAAGCGGACCCTGGCGGACATCGCGAAGGAGACGCGGCTGGGGCTTGAGCTGGTGTCGTCGGTGGCGCAGGACCTGTATCACCGCGCGGTGCTGGTGCAGACGAGCGGGCTGGAGGTGGATGCGCTGACGTACTACGAGCACCTGCGCTCGCTGGCGGGCATCGCGCAGCAGCGCTGGGGGCCGTCGTCGATGCTGCGACGGTTCTGGACGGGGCCGGTGTCGCGTCGTCTGGCGGTGGGCTACCTGCTGGAGAACTACCACTTCGCGGCGGCGGCCTCGTCGCACCAGAGCGCGGCGGTGGCGTCACAGCCGACGGAGCGGCTGAAGACCATCCTGAGCGAGCACCTGTCGTTCGAGTACTGGCACCACGCGTGGTTGAAGCGCGGGTTGCTCGCGGCGGGGTTGACGGAGGCGGACCTGGAGCGCGCGTCGCCGCTCATCGCGATGCAGGCGCTCATCAACCACCTGCGCTGGCTGGGGATGGCGGACCCGCTGTCGTATTCGGCCTGCATCGGCGTGGGTGAGGGAGACCCGACGGCGCTGGCCACGGTGGGGAAGTTCTGGGAGCGCTTCACGGAGCACGCGGTGTTGCCGGTGGAGGCGTTCGGGCCGTTCAGGGACCACGACGTGGGGGATTGCAGCGACGACCATGACCAGTTCGGTCGCGAGCCCTTCGCGGACGCGGGCCCTCTCACCGCGGCGGACCAGGCGCGCATCCGGCGACGGCTCATCACCTTCTGCCGGCTGACGATGGCCTATCACCGCGAGCTGCTCGACTTCTACGGCCCGGAGGAAGGGCCGACGGTCTTCACCGTGGAGGACTGAGTCCACCCGAGATGAGTGTGCTCGCGGACTCCGTTGAGGTCTCCCCGCTGGACGCGCGCCGCGTGTCCGGCGTGCTGCGCATTCTGCCGGATGAGGTGCGCCGACACTTGATGAAGACGGGCCGCGTGCGTGAGTACGTGTCGCAGGAACTCGTCGCGAATCGGGGTCAGCCTTGCGACACGGTGCGCCTGGTCCTTGAGGGCATGTTGGTGATGGGGCACCTGGGTGCCAATCACGGGGCCTTCCTCCGGGTGACGCATGTGGCGGCGGGCGAGCTGTATGGCGCGCATGCGCGTGAAGACGGAGCGACGCACGGCTTCGACGTCGTGACGGGTGGAGGGACGCGCGTGCTGGAGGTGCCCGGCGCGGACTTCCGGGAGGCGTTGGCGCTGGACGAGACGGGTGGGCTGACGGCGCTGCTGTGTCCCGCGTTGCGCCGGGCGCTGCTCGACTTGTTCGGGGACGATGTGGAGCCGGAGGGTGTGTTGCGGCTCGCGGCGTGCTTCCGGGAGGGCGCGGTTCCGGAGGGCACGGTGTTGATGCCGGCGGGAGCGACGGCGGCGGAGTGGTGGGTGTTGAGGCAGGGCTCGGTGCGCTATGGCGAGCGGGCGCTGGGGCCGGGCGAGGACTTCGCGTTGGATGCGCTGCTGCTGGACGCACCCGTCTTCGCGGCGGCGACAGCGCTGGAGACCAGCACCCTGCTGTCCGCTCCCAGAGGCGCCGCGGCGGAGGTGTTGCTGCGCTTCCCGGGCGTGCGACGCGCGCTGGGTCGGCGTGTGGCGAGGAGCAGCGCGCAGTTCAATCGCTGGCCGCACGTGGTCCTCACGGACGTGAATGCTCCACCCGAGGCACCTCCCGAAGAGGAGTCCTCGATGGAGCTGCCGGAGCGCCCCACGGCCGCGTCGCCGTGGAAACAGGTGCCGTTCTATCGACAGCAGGAGCACATGGACTGTGGTGCCGCGTGCCTGCGGATGGTGGCGCGGTACTACGGGCACGAGCTGGACTACCCGTCGCTGATGAAGCTCGCGGGTGTGAGCCGGTATGGCACCAGCCTGTTGGACTTGTCGCGCACGGGTGAGCAGCTCGGGTTCATCACCACGGGCGTCCAGGCGGACTGGGAGCTGTTGCGCTCGGTGGACCTGCCGGCCATCGCGCATCTTCAAGACCGGCACCACTTCGTCGTCGTGTGGCGAGTCACCCGGAAGGGTGTCGTCGTGGGTGACCCGTCGTTCTCCACGCGCTTCATTCCGAGGGAGGAGTTCCTGCGCTCCTGGCGTGGGGTGCTGTTGTTGCTCAAGCCGTCGGACCGGATGGCGACGGCGGTGGCGGCGCTTCCGCCGAAGCAGCAGGAGAAGTCCGCGCTGGCGCGCTTCTCCGTGTTGCTGCGACCGTACCGAGGGGTCATCGCGGAGTTGGTGGGTCTGTCGTTGTTGTTGCAGGTGCTGGCGTTGGCGTTTCCGCTGGGAAGTCAGGTGGTCATCGACCGGGTGTTGATGCGGGCGGATGCGCAGCTGCTCGATGTGTTGTTGGCGGGGTTGGTGGGCACGGCGCTGTTGTCGGGAGTGCTGGCCTTCGCGCGGAGCTATCTGGTGCTGGAGGTGTCCACGCGAATCGAACGCGACGTGGTGGAGACGCTCTATCGACGGGTGCTGGATGGGGCGTCGGGGTTGTTCCAGCGCTTCACGACGAGCGACATCCTGAACCGGTTCATGGAGGTGGGGCTGATTCGAGGCTTCATCGTGGACAACGCCATCGCCATCACCATCGATGTGGCGCTGGTGTTGAGCACGGCGGGGGTGTTGATGATGTACTCGCCCACGCTGGCGGTGCTCGCGCTGGGGTTGATGCCGCTGCACCTCTTGGTGTCGGCCGTGGTGGGCCGCTGGGTGCGGAACCACACGGTGGCGTACCTGTCACAGCATGACCTGTACCAGACGCACCTGATGGACTCGTTCAAGGGCTTCGAGTCGCTCAAGGCGCATGCGCTGGAGTTGCCGTTCCTGCGCACGATGCAGCGCTTGCTGGCGCCGTCGCTGCAGCATGGCTTCAAGGCCTCGATGCACGGGGCGATTGGCGCGAGTGTGTCGCAGACGTTGGACCTGGTGGGCAGTGCGTTGGTGTTGTGGGTGGGCTCGCGCGCGGTGTTGCGGGGGGAGCTGACGGTGGGAGCGCTCATCGCGGCGACCTTGTTCGCAAGGCAGATGAGTGGGCCGGTGGTGCGACTGGCGACGCAGTGGCGGGACTACCAGCGGGTGCAGGCGCATCTGGAGCGAGTGGGTGCGGTGCAGGACGTGGCGGGGGAGGGGGACAAGCGGGCGTCGGCGGTGCTGGAGCTGCCGCAGGTGAAGGGGCACATCCGCTTCCGGGGGGTGAGCTTCCGCTATGGGCTTGGCCGTGAGTCCAACACATTGGAGCGGCTGGACCTGGAGTTCGCGCCAGGGGAAGTGGTGGCGCTGGTGGGGCCGTCGGGGTGTGGAAAGAGCACGCTGGTGCGGCTGCTGCTGAGGTTGCATGACCCGAGCGAGGGGACGGTCTCGATTGATGGGTACAACCTGCGGGACGTGACTCCGGAGTCGGTGCGTGGGCAGATAGGGATGGTGACGCAGGAGACGCAGCTGTTCTCCGGAACGGTGTTCGACAACATCGCCTGTGGGCGTCCGGTGACGGAGGAAGCGGTGGTGCGGGCGGCGAGGCTCGCGGGGGCGTATGACTTCGTCACGGAGCTGCCGTATGGGTTCCAGACGCTGGTGGGGGAGCGTGGGTTGACGTTGTCGGGGGGACAGCGTCAGCGGGTCATCATCGCTCGAGCGTTGGTGACGGACCCGCGCATCCTCATCTTCGACGAGGCGACGGCGGCGCTGGACCCGCTGGCGGAGCAGGCGATTCATGACCGGCTGCGCGACATCGTCCGAGGGCGCACCACGCTCATCATCAGTCACCGGCTCCAGACGTTGCAGCACGCGGACCGCATCGTGGTGATGAACGAGGGACATATCTCCCAGATGGGGACGCACGAGTCGCTCATGTCCGCGCAGGGCAAGTTGTACAGCGCGCTCGCGCAGGCGACACCGAACTGGAAGCGCCATGGAGCGGAGGGTGCTCATGGCGGTGATTGAGAATGGGGCAGGGACGCGCCATGGAGCGGAGGGTGCTCATGGTTCTGACTGAGAACGCGGCGGGGAAGCGGCGCGGGGAAGCTCCATGGAGCGGAGGATGCTCATGGCGGTGATTGAGGACACCTATCGGGAGTTGTTGCCGGTCCTCGACTTTCCTCGGACGCGCCGCGTGCTGCGTGGGTTGTATGCGGTGTGCGCGGGGCTGGCGCTGCTGGGTTTCGGTGCGCTGTTCTTCGTCGAGATGGATGTGGTGGTCCGGGGCCAGGCCGTGGTGGCTCCCGTGGGGGAGACGGCGCGAGTGCAGGCGCCGCGCTCCGGTGTGGTGCTGGACATCGCGGTGCGCGAGGGACAGCAGGTGGAGCAGGGCGCTGTCCTGTTGCGCCTGGATGACGCGCAGGTGCGCTCTCGGGTGAGGTTGCTGGAGCAGCAGGTGGTGGAAGCGCGCTCGCGGGTGGTGATGCTGGAGGCGCTGGTGGCGTCGCGGACGGAGTCGTTCGGGATGCAGGTTCGCGTGCGCAAGGCGACGGCGTTGGAGACAGCGGCTCGGCTGGAAGCCGCGCGAGCGCTCATCCACGCGAAGGAGCGTGAGGCGGAGGCGCGCTCAAGGGATGCTCGGAACGCTGAACACCTGCGGGAGAAGGAGTTCGTCGCCTTGGTGGAAGCGGAGAACGCGTCCGTGCAAGCGGAGGTGGCGCGCTCGCAGGTGGTGGCGGCGCAGGCCTCCGTGCGCGAGCTGGAAGCGAGCCTGGGGCGATTGGAGTTGGAGCAGCGTGGGCTGGAGGGTGACTCGCGCGTGGCTTCGCTCTCGGATGGAGCTGCGCTGTCGGCGGCGAAGGTGGAGTTGGAGCGCTACACGGGGGAACTGGAGGAGACGCGATTGGAGGCCGCGCGGCTGGAGGTGGTGGCGCCGCGAGCGGGCACGGTGCAGGGGTTGACGGTGTTCGACCGAGGGGACGTGGTGCAGGCGGGGACTGTGCTTGCGCTGGTGGTGCCATCGGAGGATGGGCTCGTGCTGCGCACGGTGGTGGCATCGGAGGGCATCGCCTTCCTGCGAGACGGGCAGCCGGTGCGCATCAAGCTGGACGCGTATCCCTTCCAGGACTTCGGCGTTCTGTTGGGGGAGCTGTCGCGAATCGCGGGGGACACGACGCGGCGGCAGGAGGACACGCTGGGCGCCGCGCCCTATCGCGTCGACGTGAAAGTCCCCGGTGAGCCCCGCTCCACGGCGGGAGTGCCCGTGCGGCTGCGTCCGGGGATGACGGGCACTGCGGAATTCGTCGTGCGACGCGAGCGGCTCATCTCCGCGCTGATGCGCCCACTGCGCGGCGTGGACAGCCTGGGTCACTGAGTCGCTACTGCTGTACAGAGAGGATCCGCCAGCCAGTGACATCAATGGCGTAGGTGGCGCCGATGTCCAGCAGCGGAGGGCCGCCGACGTCGCAGACCTCCGGGTTGGGAACGATGCTGACGAACACGACACCGTGAGGACCCGGTGCGGCCACGACATCGTAGGCCTCGCGGCGAGCGAGGCACTGCTGAAGAGGAGTCGCCGTTCCGGGGAGTTTGTAGTCCCAGGGCAGGTAGTCCTCCATCGCGAGCTGGATGGCCCTCAGCGTTGTTCCGGGGATGATCTGACGCCCCTCTTCAGGAAACGCGAGCGGGATCTCGACCTTTGCTGCCTCTGCCTGGGACGCGTGAACAGGGCGAGGAGGGCGTTGGAAGAGAGCGCAGGCGGGCAGGAGGAATAGAAGAATCATCAACGCGCGCGTCATGGGGTCCTCGTGGCTGCGGTGCCTCTTGTGTCACGAACCTGGGTCGTCCGCACGGTACGCCTTCAGTTCTGGTCTACCGCGGTGACGATGCCATACCGCTTGTCGGCGGGCCTGATGATGCCGACCAGACTCCACTGCTTCTCCGTCCGCACGTAGACTTCTCCTGGCAGCGAACTGCCCAGATGAGGAACCAGCTTCATGACGGTGCATGCATTGTCGAATTGGATGCGGATGCTCCAGACCTGAGTCGCGGCAATCCGGTCTGTCGCAGACATGGGAGAGGGTGCCCAGGGATGGCTGTGGAAGTCCGCGAGGACGACGGGGCGGCCTCGCGCATCGACAACGTAGCGAGGGGGAATGCACTTCTTCTGTTTCGAGGGACCGACAGGAACGGGCTCTCCCAAGGGAGAAGGCATGCTCGCGTAGTACTGGCCATCGCTCAGAGAGTAGATGACGCCGCAGTACTCCTGGCCGTAGTCACGGTCCCGTGCGCGTGGTTGCGACATGATGGCCGGGCAGAGTTGGTCGATGACCTCATCTACGTCCGTCGATGGGGTAACAGCGGTCCAGGGCCCACGAACATGCACATGGGGGCCTTCTCTCCAGTAGTCGCGTTCTCCACCAGGAACGGGCGTGCTCGTGGAGCAGGCCAGGAATACACAGAACGCTGCGGCACATCCGAGTCGAACGCTCATGAACGTTCCGTTGAAGGGGCTTCGGTAGTGCTCCCTCTTCGATGGCAGGAGTCGTACTTCTAGCATCGCTGACGCCAGAGGCATGCGAGTGGTGCGCCCGACAGGAAGGTGTCGCTCCCGCCGCGAAAACCCATCAAGAGGAACACCCATGATTGAACTCGCCGAAGGCAATCTCCTTCAAGCGGACGTCCAGGCGCTCATCAACGCCGTCAACACGGAAGGAGTGATGGGCAAGGGCATCGCACTCCAGTTCAAGCGAGCCTTCCCCGCGATGTTCAAGGAGTACGAACGCGAGGCGAAGGCGGGTCGCCTCGAGACGGGCCGCGTCCATGTCTTCGACCTGGGAGCGCTGAAGGGCCCGCGGTGGATCATCAACTTCCCGACGAAGCGGAGCTGGCGCCAGCCTTCGCGCCTGGAGTGGATTCGCACGGGCCTCGAGTCCCTCGTCGAGGAGGTCCAACGCCGGGGGATTCAATCACTGGCCGTTCCCGCCCTGGGCTGCGGAAATGGAGGCCTGGCGTGGACGGAGGTCTTCCCCTTCATCCAGGAGTCCTTCGCGCGAATCTCCTCCGTTCGGGTGCTCGTCTATCCCCCCGGCTGACGCACCCGTTCCCTGAGGTCCCGCGCGGCCCTTCGTGTCGGACCAGAGCAGTCCCTCAGTTCTTCGCCCCGCTCCCGCGCGCCTCATTCAGTGCGCTCAAATCCACCAGCCCGTTGATGTCCGAGGTGGGGATGAAGCCCAGCTCCTGCGCATGCTTCGCGGCGGTGCTCAGCGCAGTGGGCACCGGGTCCAGACTCGGCTCCAGTCGTGAGAACGCACCCTGCAGAATCGCCGGCTGCAATGGCTTCTGCGTCAGCTTCCCGAACGCCTGGTTCACCTCCGCCGTGAAGCCCTTCGGGTTCTGCTGCCACCGCTCGGTCAGCTTCACGTGCGCGCGCAGCAGCGCCACGATGCGCGGACGCTGCGTCTCCAACACCTTGCGCGTCGTCACTATCACCGTGGTGGGAAAGCGCCCCTCCGGCCACAGCGTCTTCTCATCCACGAGAATCTGCCCGCCGCCCTCCGGCTCCAGCAGCATCCGCGTGCCCCAGGGCTCCGGCACCCACGCGCCCTCGATTCCTCCCCGCAGGTACTGCACCAGGATGTCCGAGTTCGTCAGCGGCACAATCTGCACGTCACCCTGTCCATCCAGGTTCGTGCTCAAGCCCTGTTGCTTCAGCCAGTGGCGCAGCGCGATGTCCTGCGTGTTGCCAAGCTGGGGCGTCGCGATTTTCTTCCCCTTCAGCTCCGCCGCCGACTTCGCCGTGCGCGTCACCAGCACCGCCCCGCCATTCACCGCGCCCGCGATGATGCGCAGGTCCTTGCCCGCCTTGAGGTACGTGTTGATGGCGGGCCCCGTGCCCACGTACGACACGTCCAGCGAGCCGCCCACCAGCGCCTCCATGGCCGCGGGCCCCGCGTTGAACTGCTTCACCTCCAGCTTCCCCACGCCAGGCTCCGCCGCGAAGGCGCCCTCGGCGTTGCCCACCAGCGCCTGCGCATGCGTGATGTTGGGGAAGAACCCCATGCGCAAGGGCGCGTCGGCACCGCCAGACGCGTCACGCTTGCAACCGACCCCCAGCCCCATGAGGCCAGCGAGCACGAGGACAGCCAGGGAACGAAACGCGCGCATAGGCACCCAGAAGAGGGACGGCGGGACGGGTTGGCAACGGGTGTCGAAGCACAAGCGTCGGGCGCTTCACGTCCCACGCCTCACAGCGTGCCTTCCAGCCCCCACCGACGCCGCAACCGCCCCTCCACCGTCTGGAAGAAGACACGGTCCACGGTGATGCCAATGAGGATGATGGCCACCATCACCGCCATCACTTGAGGAACATCCATCAACTCACGCCCCACCGTGAGCAGTTGTCCCAGGCCCCCCGAGACGAACAGCAGCTCGCCAGCCAGCAACGCGCGCCACGCGAAGCTCCACCCCAGCTTGAGCCCCGTGACGATGCCCGGCAGCGCCGCCGGCAACAACACGCCGAACTGGAAGCGCAGGCCGCGAACGCCCAGCGTGCTGGCCACTCGCAACAACTGCGGGTCCACGCCCTGCACGCTGTCCTCCGTGGCGATGGCGATGCCCAGCACACTGCCCATCACCACGACGAAGAGGATGGACGTGTCCGTCAGCCCGAACCACAGGAGCGCCAGCGGCAGCCAGCAGATGGACGGCAGCGCCTGCAACCCCATCACCACCGGCTTCACCGCGTTGCGGAAGAATGCCAGCCGCGCCATCAGCAGGCCCAGGGGAACGCCGATGGCCACCGACATCAGATAGGCACGGCCCAGTCGCCCCAGGGAGCGCAGCGTGGCATCCAACAGCCGCCCGTCGACCGCCATGCTCCACAGGCTCTTGGCCACCGTCACTGGCCCGGGGAAGAGGTACGGAGACCAGATGCCCAGCCGGGACAGGCCCTCCCAGGCGCCCAGCAGCAACAGCATCAGGCCCAGCTTCTGCCCGTAGTTCTTCAAGGGGGCATCGCGCTTCATGGCTCACCTCACGGGCCGAGGCAGTCCCGACGCGGGCAGCGTGTGGGTCGACGCCGTCGTGGACGAGGTTGCCCTCGGCGGTGTCGCTTCCGGCAGGGCGTTTCGCTCCACCTCGCGCAAGAGGCCCTGGACATGGCGGACCATCTCCGTGAGCGCCGCGTCCTCCGGGTGGCGCGGCATGGGCAGGTGGACCTCCAAATCCCTCACGATGCGTCCCGGCCTCGGCGCCATCAGGACGACGCGGGTGCCCAGCATCAGCGCCTCGTGCACGTCGTGCGTGACGAACACAATCGTCTTGTGGGTGCGCATCCAGATGGACTGAAGCATCTCCTGCATGTGGATGCGCGTCTGCGCGTCCAGCGAGCCGAAGGGCTCGTCCATGAGCAGCACCGTCGGGTCCACCGCGAGCGCCCGCGCCAGGCTGGCGCGCATCTTCATCCCGCCGGAGAGCTGGTGCGGCAGCGTCTCCTCGAAGCCCTGGAGCTGCACGCGTCGGATGTACTGGTCCGCGCGCTCCTTGCGTTGGGAGCGCGGCACGCCTCGCGCGGCCAGGGCGAAGGTGATGTTTCCGCGCACCGTGAGCCACGGGAAGAGGGCCGCCTCCTGGAACATCAGGAGCCTGTCCGGCCCGGGGCCTCGGATGCGTTGTCCATCAATGGACACCGTGCCGCCGGTGGGCTGCACATGGCCGGCCAGCGCGTAGAGCAGCGTGGACTTGCCGCAGCCCGAAGGACCCAGAAGGCAGACGAGCTCCCCCGAGCGGACGTTCAGGTCCACGTCCTGGAGCGCCACGACCTTGTTGGCGTAGCGGTGGCCCAGCTGGGTGACGGAGATTTTCGCGTGGTCGGCCTCCACGTGCGCTGGCCGGAGCAGGCGCAGCGAGCTTCGCCATCGGCCAAGGAGGGCACGCAGCATCGGCCACAAACTAGGCACATGTGGGCAGGGCGGAAGGGGGTGGCGAGCCGCTTCGAGAGCGCTCGCCATCCTGCTTCCTCGTCCAGCAACCAGGGAGGCCCGGTGCTTGGACGTGGGTACAAGCACTTCGTGACCTCGGCTTCTGAAACGTAGGGACTCCGGAGGCGCTTGCTTCCGGTGCCCGCCCGGCTGTCCCGGACCGGAGGGCAGGTGTGGGGGTTCCCTTGGAGAGAGACCTGGGGGAATCTCCCGCCAATGCACCTGGGGAAATACGAACTCGTCCGCAAGCTGGCGACCGGAGGCATGGCGGAGGTGTTCCTGGCGAAGGCGGCCGGGCCCGGGGGCTTCGAGAAGACGCTGGTGCTCAAGCGCATCCTCCCGCATCTGGCGGAGGACCCGTCCTTCGTGGAGATGTTCCTCGGCGAAGCGCGGCTCGTCGCGGGGCTCAACCACCCGAACGTCGTCCAGATTTTCGACTTCGGTGAAGCCGAGGGCAGCTACTTCCTGACGATGGAGCTCATCGACGGGCCCAACCTGCGGCGCTGGCAGCGACAGGCCGCGACGCGAGGGCAGCCGCTGGCCCCCGGCATCTGCGCCAAGGTCGTGGCGCAGGCGGCGGAGGGCCTCGCCTTCGCGCATGAGTTCGCGGACCCGACGACGGGCCAGCCGCTCGGGTTGATTCACCGCGACGTGAGCCCGGACAACATCCTGGTGTCCCGGCAGGGCGCGGTGAAGGTGGTGGACTTCGGCATCGCCAAGGTGGCGGGACAAAAGCACCGCACGCAGACCGGCATCGTGAAGGGCAAGGTCGCGTACATGCCGCCCGAGCAGGTGCGGGCGGACCCGCTGGACCGGCGCGTGGATGTGTATGCGCTCGGCGTGGTGCTGTACGAGCTGCTCACGGGACGTCTGCCCTTCGATGGGCCCTCGGAGCTGGCGATGATGCAGGCCATCGTCTCGAGCGAACCGGTGCCCGTGAGCCGTCATCGCAAGGATGTTCCCAGCGCCCTTCAAGCCATCATCACCCGGGCGCTGCACAAGGACCGCGAGGACCGCTACGCGGACTGTCGCGCGCTTCATGCGGACCTGGAGCGCTTCGTGTTGTCCCTGGGCGAGCCGGTGGGCGCGTATCAGATTGCCCAGGCCGTCGGGCAGGTGGTGGAGGAGCGCCTCGTTCCGACGCCCGCGCCGATGTCGTCTCGGCCCGAGCTGCGGGACGCTCGGGTGGAGACGCCCGAGCGCACGGTGCCCTCCGGCCCCTCACGAAGGCAGCACCCCGAGACACAGGACCCGCCCGCTCCCTCGGTGTTCGAACAGGACACGGAGCAGCGTCCTCGCTCGGAGGCGGGCGCCGCGCGGAAGAAGAGGCTCGTGCCGGTGGCGCTCGTGGGTGCGGCGCTGCTCGTCGCGGGGGGTGGTTACGCGCTGCTCGGAGGAACTCCGTCCCCTGTGCCCCAGGCTCAGCCGGGAGCGGCGACGCAGGCACCAGGGGCTACCGCGCTCGTGGCCGCCGCGCCCACGGTCCCCGCGGACACGAAGGACACGAAGGGCGTGGAGGAGAAGCCGGACGAGGCCGAGTTGGAGGCCCAGCTCGCGGTGAAGCGGGAGCAGGACGAAGGGCCCCCCGACACAGACGACTTCGACCTGCTCGCGCCCGTGGTGCCTCCCGCGAGTGACAATCATGTGGAGAGCAAGGAGCCCGCGTCACCAGCGGTGAAGCGCGCGCTGGGCTCGGTGGAGTTTCGCATCCGCCCCTATGCCGTCGTGTATCTCGACAAAAGGCTGCTGGGCGAAACACCGCTCGCCGTCATCGACGTCCCGGCGGGCATCCATACCGTGACGGCCTCCAACCCGCGATTGGGGAAGAAGGTGACGCGCAGCTTCGAGGTGAAGGCGGGCGTGGCCAATGTCTTCAAGCTCAATCTGTTGCAGGAGGACTGAGCCGAGATTCATCCCGCGTGGCGGGCGGCGGGACGGAGCGCTTACGGCTCATCTTTCGCGGCGGCGGCGGGCTGCTCGGATGGTGGCGGAGTCGCGGGCTTGTCTTTCGGGCCCATCACCGTATCCAGCGCGGAGCCCAGCGCCGAGCCGACATTCTTTCCCAGCGAGGAGCCCGCGGCGCCCAGGCGCGAACGCAAGCCTGGCTTCGACTCGTGGATGGGCAGCGGCTTCGGCTCGGGCGTGGCGTCCGCCTGCTTCTCCACGGGCGCGGGCGCGACGGCCTTCGGCTCCTCGACGACGGGAGGAGGGGCCTCCACGGGCGCGGCCTTCGCGGACTCGGTGCCCTGCTTGAGCTGCACCTGCTTGCGCACCGACTCGAAGTCCCGCTCCACCTTGGGCGCCGCCGCGACAGGCAGCTTCGCCAGGGGCCGCAGTGTGAGGCCGGTGCGGAACTCCTCCAGCGCCTGCTTCCTGCGGCCCAGGTCCGCGAGCACCAGCCCCCGATAGAGCGCCACCTCCACCTGCTCGTCGGTGGTGGACGCGACCTGCTTCGCCTGCGTCAGCCAGTTGAGCGCCTTCTCGTACTCCAGCGACTCGTACAGCGTCCCCGCGCGCTCGATGCGGTGGCGGAAGAGCCCTGAAGAGTTCTCTGCGTCGGGGGGATTCGCGGTGGCCAGTCCCGGCGCGAGCCAGGCCCACAGCACCACCACCCAGGCCCCCCAGCTTCTCGGGTTCGTCGAAGCTTCCATGTCTGGCAAAGCTAGCACGGAGGCCGTGGACAGGAATCCACCCCCCTGGGGCGGCGAGCCCACGGGACACGCGCTGGATGTCTGGGGTTGACCGGGTGCGGAGTGACCGTGTCAGGCCGCTGAAGCCTGAGCGGCCCGCTCGACGCGGCGGTGGGTCCGCGTGCGCCACGCCAGCCACAGGCTGAAGATGAACAGCGCCACGCCCACGCCGGTGAAGGCGCCGCCCACGCGCAGGGACGCGCGCCGGTCATCCCGGGTCACCTCCAGCGGTCCCGCGCCCGGCGCGGCGAGGTAGCGCTCCACCTGCTCCTTCACGGCGGTGGCCTCGGCCTCCTCGGTGGCCCACTGCGCGAAGAGGGGCAGCTTGCCCTGCGTCGTCTCCAGTTGGGGTCGGAAGATGGGCACGGACGCGCGGCGGGCGCTGCGGCTGCGCTCCACCTTGACGGCCTGAATCGCGTCCAGCGGCAGCGTGGCCAAAGGCTCGCGCGTGAGCCACCCGGAGCGAGTGAGGGTGCAGGGCCCACCCGGCTCACAGCGGAGGTCCATCCGCGACTTTCCGTCCAGGAGCCACAGGCCGAACACCAGGAAGGGCAGGGCGAGGAGGAGGAAGGCCGCGGTGCCAATGGCCGTGGAGCGGCTGGCGAGGGGCGTGTCGTCGGTGGGGGCAGCGGGAAGGGGCTCGCTCACGGTCACCACTCATAGACCGGGAGCCTCCGGCTGGCAGCGGTTTCGTGCACTCGTCGACAGCCGCCCCCGGTCAGCGGGCGACCGGGCGCTGTGTACCCCCCAACCCTTGACCCTGGTGTCCCAGCCGCGCGGTGAACACCTCAACCAGGATTCGGCACTCGAATGGGCAGGAGCCGCGCATGAAGGCCGTCGCCGTCTTTCCCGGGAAGAAAGAGGTGCGCGTCATCGACGCGCCAGAGCCCCAGCTCCAGTCTCCCACTCAGGTGAAGGTGCGCACCCGCGAGGTGGGCGTGTGCGGCACGGACAAGGACATCGTCTCGTTCACCTACGGCTCGCCGCCTCCGGGCTCGGACTTCCTCATCCTCGGCCACGAGTGTCTGGGCGAGGTGGTGGAGGTGGGCTCGGCCGTGAAGGGGCTTCAAGTCGGGGACCTCGTCGTCCCGCGCGTGCGCAGGCCGTGTCCTCACGCCACCTGTCCCGCGTGTCGCGGCGGTCATCCCGATTTCTGCATCACCGGGGACTTCACCGAGCGCGGCATCAAGGAGGCCCATGGCTTCTGCTCGGAGCACTTCGTGGAGGACGTGGCGTATGTGCACCGAGTGCCCACGGAGCTGCGCGAGGTCGCCGTGCTCACCGAGCCGCTGACCATCGCCGAGAAGGGCCTGCGCCAGTGGGAGCACATCCAGGAGCGCCTGCCGTGGCGGCCCGCACCGGGGCGCGCGGTGGTGCTGGGCGCGGGTCCGGTGGGACAGCTCGCGGTGCTGACGCTGCTGCGGCGGGGCTTCGCCACCACGGTGTACTCGCACAGCCGCAAGCCGAACCCGAAGGCGGACGCGGCGGAGGCGGTGGGCGCGCCCTACCTCTCCACCCAGGACGTGTCCCCGGCTGAGCTGGTCCGCCGCGTGGGTCCCGCGGACGTCATCTACGAGGCCACCGGCGTGGTGAAGCCGGCGTTCGACGCGCTCGAGGCGCTGGCGAACAATGGCGTCCTCATCTTCACGGGGGTGCCGTCGGACAAACAGCCGCTGACGCTCGAGGGCGCGGAGTTCCTCAAGCAGGTGGTGCTGCGCAACCAGGTGCTGCTGGGCACGGTGAACGCGGCGGCCACGGACTTCGACGCGGCGCTGGAGGACCTGGCTCGCTTCCGTGCGCGCTGGCCGGGGGGGCTGGAGCGGCTCATCACCTCGCGCCATCCGCCGGAGGCCTTCCTCGACGTGGTGACGGGCAAGGCGGGCAAGGGAATCAAGCAGGTCATCACCTTCAGCTGAGGGCGAGGTGCGTATGCAGGGAGGCAGACATTCGGTGGCGGGGGGCTCGGTGCCCATCGAGGACCACGGCGTCATTGGCGACCTGCGCACGGTGGCGCTGATAGGCAACGAGGGCACCATCGACTGGATGTGCTACCCGCACTTCGACAGTCCCAGTGTCTTCGCCGCGCTGCTGGACCCGGAGAAGGGTGGCCACTGGCGCCTCCATCCCCAGCCGGACGGAGTGATGTGCAAGCAGTTCTACTGGCCGGACACCAACGTGCTGGTGACGCGCTTCTACACGCCGGACGGCGTGGGGGAGCTCATCGACTTCATGCCCATGGGGCGGGATGACGAGAAGGACGTGCGCGAGGTGCTCCGGCGCGTGCGCGTGGTGCGCGGAGAGATGGCGTTCGAGATGGAGTGCTTCCCGGCCTTCAACTACGCGCGGGACACGCACACGACGCACCTCATCGCCGGCGGGGCCGCCTTCGAGTCGGAGAAGCTCCAGCTCACCCTGGCGTCCTCCGTGCCCATGCGGCGCGCGGAGCGGGGTGTCACGGCGAGCTTCGTGCTGCGGGAGAACGAGTCCGCCGTCTTCACGCTGCGCGAGGGGATGCGGGTGTCGTGCGAGGAGCTGGTGCACAGCCACGACTCGGCGGAGAAGGTCTTTCGCGCCACGGTGGAGTACTGGCGCCACTGGCTGTCGGGCTGTCAGTACACGGGGCGCTGGAGGGAGACGGTGCAGCGCTCGGCGCTGGCGCTGAAGCTGATGACGTTCGCCCCGACGGGCGCGATTGTCGCGGCGCCCACGTGCAGTCTGCCCGAGTCACCCGGTGGCACCCGCAACTGGGACTACCGTTACTGCTGGCTGCGGGACGCGGCCTTCACCGTCTATGCGTTCCTGCGCATCGGCTTCAAGAAGGAGGCGGCGGCCTTCATGCGGTGGGTGGAGGCGCGGTGCGCGGAGCAGGGGGACGGGCCGCTGCCGCTGATGTTCTCGTTGGATGGCAGCCGGGTGCCGGACGAGGTGGAGCTGCCGCACCTGGCGGGCTATGGCGGCGCGAAGCCGGTGCGCATCGGCAACGGGGCCGCGGACCAGCTCCAGCTCGACATCTATGGCGAGCTGATGGACTCGGTGTACCTGTTCAACAAGTACGCGGCGCCCATCTCCTACGACTTCTGGCGGCACCTGCGGAGGCTGGTGGATTGGGTGTGCGAGCACTGGAACCAGCCGGACGAGGGCATCTGGGAGGTGCGCGGAGGGCGGCGGCACTTCGTGTATTCGAAGCTGATGTGCTGGGTGGCGGTGGACCGGGCCATCCGGCTGGCGGACAAGCGCAGCTTCCCGGCGGACCGACCCCGGTGGCTCGCGACGCGCGACGCCATCTTCGAGGACATCATGGCGCGGGGCTGGAGCGAGGAGCGCGGCTCCTTCATCCAGGCGTATGGGAAGGACACGCTGGATGCGGCGAATCTGCTGATGCCGCTGGTGTTCTTCCTGTCGCCGGTGGACCCGCGGATGATCTCCACGCTGGACCACATGCGCCAGCCGCCATCGAAGGGCGGGCTGACGTCGGACGGGCTGGTGTTCCGCTACGACGTGGAGGCCACGCTGGACGGCATCGCCGGCAGCGAGGGCACCTTCAACCTGTGCAGCTTCTGGTTGGTGGAGGCGATGACGCGAGCGAACCCGGTGCGGCCGGATTTGCTGGAGGAGGCGCGGCTCACCTTCGAGCGGATGCTGGGCTACGCCAACCACGTGGGGCTGTACGCGGAGCAGACGGGCATGTCGGGCGAGTCGCTTGGCAACTTCCCGCAGGCGCTCACCCACCTGTCGCTCATCAGCGCCGCGTACAACCTGGACCGGACGCTGGGGCGCAAGGACTGACGGGACGCAGAACCACTCGTCGTCGGCCTCCGTATTGAGGGAGAGTGAGGCTCCACCGCGTCAGGTGGGCTCACCTCTCCGGTTCCCTTCATGGCCGCTCCGCTTCCGTCCGTCCCCGTGTCCTCCCCCGCACCCGGCGCTCGTGTCCTCCGCGTCCTCAAGGGCGTTGTCGCCGTCGTGGGGTTGCTGGTGCTCGCGACCCTCGGCGTGCGCCTTCGCTACGGGGGAGGCGAACCGTACCCGGACGTGACGGGCATGCCCCTGTTGCCGGACAGCGCGCTCGAAGAGGTGGTGCGCAGCGCGGAGCCCATCGGCAACGTGGCGGTGTCCTCGACGGGGCGCCTGTTCTACACGCTCCACCCGGAGAGTCGGCCGGAGGGCGCGAAGCTGTGGGAGTGGGTGGACGGCAAGGCCGTGCCGTTCCCCGCGGAGGCGCTCCAGAAGAGGCTCTTCGACACGGTGCTCGGCATCACCATCGACCGGCGTGACTGGCTGTGGACCATCGACCATGGCAATCACGGCCTCGGCGTGCCGCGACTGCTCGCCTTCGACCTGGCCAACGGGCACCTCGCGCACGAGTTCGACTTCCCGCCGCAAGTCGCGCCGCCAGGCTCCTTCCTCCAGGACCTGCGGGTCGATGCCCAGGGCGGCACGGTGTTCATCGCGGACGTGGGCTTCTGGCGCCGCTCGCCCGCGCTCATCGTCTACGACGTGGCCGCGAAGCAGGCGCGCCGCGTGCTGGAGAAACACGAGTCCGTCTTCCCGCGCGACTTCGTCATCCGCAATCCCATCAAGGAGATGGTGTTCTTCGGCGGGCTCGCCGCGCTGAAGTGCGGCGTGGACGGCATCGCCCTGGACCCGAGCGACGAGTGGCTGTGGTTCGCCGCGATGAACCACGACACCATGTACCGGGTGCGCACCCAGGACCTGCGCGACGCCAGCCTGGATGACGAGGCGCTCGCCCAGCGGCTCCAGGCCGTGGGCCGCAAGCCGCTCAACGACGGGCTCAGCGCGGACGCGCAAGGCAACGTGCTGATGACCGACGTGGAGCACGGGGCCGTGCTGCGGATGAGTCCGGAGGGACGGCTGGAGACGCTGGTGAAGTCCCCGCGCATCCGCTGGGCGGACGCGCTCAACCACGGGCCGGACGGCTGGCTCTACGTGGCCGACAGCGCCATTCCCCACCACATGCTCCAGTCCAAGGCGCACATCGCGGCGAACGGCCCCTACTTCATCTGGCGCTTCAAGCCCGGCATCGGCGGCATCGCCGGCATGTGAGGCCCGGCGCCCGGCGCGTCTCCACCCGTGTCAGCCGCCCTTGTCCGCCCGCGTCCGGCCGGCGCACGAAAGGACACGGCCATGGGAGACCCACGCAATCCGAAGCGGGCGAACGAGCCCTGGAACCCCGAGCGACTGCGCGTCAGCGAGGAGGAAGTGCTCGCGCTGGCGCCGTGGGTGACGGTGTCCGGCGGTTGGGCGTGGCACTTCATGGCGCCCCCGCATGAGGAGCTGAAGCTCTACCACGACCACAAGGACGTGGACCTCTTCGTGGAGCCCTCGCGCTTCCCGGAGGTCGTCCCGGTGCTCACCGCCCGGGGCTACCACCGCATCTGGACGCGCTTCGACGCGACGAGCACGCACTTCTACCGCTACGCGCGGCATGACGCGGGCGGCAAGGTCATCCTCGACGTCTTCGTCCGGAGCGTCCCGTCGGTGGAGGCGCGCGGCGTGCGCGTGGTGGACCCGGCCACGCTGCTCACCTTCTACGGCGACATCCACAGCACGGAGGATTGCGTGTCCGTGCTCGCCGCCCGCGCGCTGCTCGCCAAGGGAGAGAGCCCCATCGGCCGCGCGGAGCTCGTCACCCGGCCCTCATGACTTTGGAGCGCGCGAGGCCCGTGAAGCCTCGCGCGCTCGAGTCACGTCACTGCACGTTGAAGTGGTAGTTGTTGCCGAAGTTGGAGTCCCACGCCTGGCAGCCCCAGCGGCTGGTGTTCTCGAACCAGATGGCCAGGTCGCCGCGCGTGTTGAGCGGAATCGACGGCGCGGGCGGGTTGGGCGTGGACGAGAAGCCCGCCACCCAGAAGCTCTGCACCGGGCCGTTGTTGAACTGGTAGTGGCCGGTAATCGTCCACCCCGGCGTGTTGGCGTTGATGTTGCCCCGGCACTGCGTCAATCGCGAGGCGTCGTAGACGATGCTCACGGCGCCGCCGAAGGGCAGCGGGTTGGAGGAGGCGAAGACATTCCAGCCCTGGGACGGGGACTGGAAGGTGATGCTCGGCGCCGTTTGAGACACGGCCACCGAGGCGACGAGCACGGAGACAGCGGCCAGCAACCACCGGAAGTGACGACGCAGCAAGGCAGGACTCCTTGTCGAAAGAGGCACGGCACCAGGGATACGCGGGCCGACGGCTCCACGGGCCACGGCGACTTCCTCGCGGCTTTGCCCCGCGAGCCGCCCCGGAGTCTTCTACAGTCGGGCTCCCCCACTCCTTACGCTCCGCGCCATGGCCGACCCAAGACTCGCCTTCTACCGACTCGCCGTCCGCGTCGACGCCCACTATGACGCGATGAGCCGGAGCTTGCGCCGCTCGCTGGGCATCGCCCCGCCGCTGCGCATCCTCCCCTACCGGGGCCATGGCACCTCCGAGCGCGCCGTCATCAAGGCCCGCGTCCTGGAGGACCGCCACATCCGCCCGCAGAAGCAGCGCCACACGCTGTGGAGCAGCGCGGTGGCCTCCTACAAGCGCTACATGACGCGCGAAATCGCGGGCGCCCACGTGGCGGTGCGCTGGGGCGACAAGCGCTGGGAGGGCACCACCGACGAGGAGGGCTTCCTGGAGCTGTGGGTGACCCCTCCGGAGGGCGTGCGCTCCGGCTGGCACATGGTGGAGCTGGAGCTGTTGTCGCCGGAGCCGGAAGGAGTGCCTCGCGTGGCGGCCCCCGTGCGAGTGGCCGGCGCGAGCGCGAGCTACGGCGTCATCAGCGACATCGACGACACCGT
Source organism: Myxococcus sp. CA056 (assembly GCF_013336715.1). Lineage (NCBI taxonomy): Bacteria > Pseudomonadati > Myxococcota > Myxococcia > Myxococcales > Myxococcaceae > Myxococcus > Myxococcus sp. CA056. The sequence goes on along the minus strand of NZ_JABUMT010000001.1, from coordinate 1,653,480 downwards.
CATCGTCACTGGCGTGACGGACCCGCTCAAGCGCGCCTGGGCCCTGTTCCTCACCGAGCACCGCGTGCGCCTGCCCTTCCCGGGCGTGGACGCCTTCTACGCCGCGCTCCAGGCGGGCGCCGAGGGGACGGGCGACAACCCCATCTTCTACGTCTCCAGCAGCCCGTGGAATCTGTACGAGCACCTGGACGAGTTCCTCGCGCTGCACCACATCCCCACCGGCCCGCTGCTGCTGCGCGACTGGGGCCTGTCCAGCCAGGGCTTCGCGCCCGGCGGCGGCCACGGCCACAAGCTGGACAAGATGCGCGGGCTGCTTGGCGACTTGGAGCACCTGCCCTTCATCCTCATCGGCGACAGCGGCCAGGAGGACGCGGAGCACTACCGCACCATCGTCCGCGAGTTCCCCGGCCGCGTCCTCTGCGTCTACATCCGCAACGTGCCCGGCCACCCCGACCGCGCACGCGAGCTGGAGCGCATCGCCGCCGACATCCGCGACGCCGGCAGCCAGCTGCTCGTCGTGGACGACACCACGACGGCTGCCCGCCACGCGGCCCGCTCCGGGTGGATTCAGTGGAAGGAGGTCCTCGAGGTGGAGGCCCATCGTCGTGAGGAGGTCTCCAGGGACCTCGGAGGCTGACTTACGAAATTACAGCGTCGGCATCATTTTATGAGTAATGCTTGAATTCCAACCTTCAGTTGTGGCACAGGCGCACCTGATTATCCGGTCTGTCCGTTGTTTCCACATCCCTGAGGGAAGCGAGTTCTCGCGTGGCCACCTGGTGCATCCGTTTTGCTGGTCACTCACCGCGCTGGTCCCAGGCGCGTGGGGTCTGGCGGTGTTCGAGGACGCCCAAGCAGGTGTGTGCGCCGAGGGCGCGTCAGCGTCCGCCCCTGCGCACCCCGCGCCGCAAGGCGAAGTGCTCGTGGTGGACGACGCGGCGGCCCTCGTCGGCGCGCTGAAGCGGGCTGTCGGTGGGGCTCCGGACGTCGGGGCCCCGTGGTTCAAGGCAGGGGACGGCCGCCCTGGAACTGGGCCAGGCGGGTGGCGCGCTCCATGACTTCGCCCTGGGCCCAGCGCTTCTCCGCGCCCGCGGGAGGCGTCAGCCGGCGCCAGGCGCCGTCGGCCTGCAGCTCCCACGCGTGGGTGTTGTCCGCGAGGCTGCGCTCCAGCGAGTCACGCACCTGCGCGGCCAGCGTGGTGTCCTCCACCGGCGCGAGGATTTCCACACGGTGGTCCAGGTTGCGAGGCATCAGGTCCGCGGAGCCGATGTAGCAGCGCAGCTCCGTGCCGCGCTCGAAGATGTAGACGCGCGCGTGCTCCAGGAAGCGGCCCAGCGTGGACACGACGCGGATGTTCTCCGAAATGCCGGGGACGCCGGGGCGCAGGCAGCAGATGCCTCGCACGTTGAGTTCGACCTTCACTCCGGCGCGCGACGCGTCGTAGAGGGCGCGGATGATGCCCGGGTCCACCAGCGCGTTCATCTTCATCTGGATGCGCGAGGGGCGCTCCAGCGTGTGGGCGACGACGGTGCGTTTGATGTGCTCCAGCAGGCCCTCGCGCATGGTGAGGGGCGCCACCAGCAGCTTGCGGAAGCTCTTGGGGCGTCCGAAGCCGGTGAGGTAGTTGAACAGGTCCGCCACGTCCGCGCCGATGTCCGGGTCCGTGGTGAACAGGCCCATGTCCGTGTAGAGGCGCGCCGTCTTCGGATTGTAGTTGCCGGTGCCGATGTGCACGTAGTGCCGCACCCGCTCGCCCTCGCGCCGGACGATGAGGATGGCCTTCGCGTGTGTCTTCAGCGAGGGGATGCCGTACACGACGTGCACGCCCGCCTCTTCCAGCGCGTTGGCCCACTTGATGTTGGTGCGCTCGTCGAAGCGGGCCTTCAGCTCCACCATGCACACCGCCTGCTTGCCGTTCTCCGTGGCGGTAATCAGCGCGGGCACCAGCGGCGAGCTGTCGGACGTGCGGTAGACGGTCTGCTTGATGGCCAGGACATCCGGGTCCGCCACCGCCTCCGTGACGAAGCGCTCCACCGACGAGGCGAACGAGTCGTAGGGGTGGTGGACGAGCAGGTCCCCGCGCCGCATCGCCGCCATCACCGTGACGCCCTCGGGCGAGTCCGTGTCCGGACGCAGCCGGGGCTGGGTGACGGACACCCACGGCGGGTCCTTCAGCTCCGGGAAGCCGGGCGCGAAGGCGATGGCCTGCACGTCCCCCAGGCCCAAGAGGCCCTGCTCCTCGTACACCTGCCGCGACTCCAGCCCCAGCGCCTCCACCAGCGGCTCCAGCAGCTTGGGGCTCATGCCCGCCTGCACCTCCAGGCGGATGACGTCGCCGAACCGCCGCTGCCGCAGCTCCGTCTCCACCGCCTTGAGCAGGTCCTCCGCGTCCTCGGACACGGTGAAGTCCGCGTCGCGGGTGACTCGGAACAGGCTCCAGCTGAGCACCTCCATGCCGGGGAACAGGTCTCCCAGGTGCTGGGCGATGACCTCCTCCAGCGGCACGAAGACGTTGTTCTTCAGGGGCAGGAAGCGGGGGAGCAGCTCCTTGGGCACCTTCACCCGGGCCACGCTCTCCTCGCCGGCCTCCGGGTCTCTCAGCAGCACCGCCAGGCTGAGCGACAGGTTGGAGATGTAGGGGAAGTGCCGGCCCAGGCCGATGGCCAGCGGGGTGAGCACGGGGAAGATTTGCTCGCGGAAGCGCTGATCCACCTGGGCGCGCTGGTCGGCGTCCAGCTCCTTCGCGTTGAGGATGCGCAGGCCCTTCTCCGCGAGCGCGGGCCGCAGGAGCTTCTCGAAGATGGCGCTGTGGCGCTTGCTCTGCTCGAAGATGCCCTCGTGCAGCTTGTCGAGCGTGTTGCCCGGGGCCGCGCCGTCCGGCACCAGCCGAGCCACGTTGGCGCGCACCTGTTCGTGCAGGCGCGCGACGCGAATCATGAAGAATTCGTCCAGGTTGCGCGCGTAGATGGCCACGAACTTGAGCCGCTCCAGCAGCGGCTCGTCCGCGGACTCCGCCAGCTGGAGCACCCTGTCGTTGAAGGCCAGCCAGGACAGCTCGCGATTGAAGAAGAGCCCCTCATCCATCTCCGCCCCCGCTGGCAGGGCATCCCGCTCCAAGGACTTCTGGGGGGGGACGCTGCGTCCGGCGGCGCCTCGCTTCGCCATCTTTCACGACTCCTGGTTCCTACCTCGGCGGGGATGTAGCAGGCCGGCCTCCCACCGATTGTGAACTTCGATGTCACGAAAGGAAGCCCTCCAGCGCACGGTACACGCCCGGGAAGTTGCCGGGCGGGCGTTACCGGAAGGCCCGCGTGGAGTTTCTTGCATCCGCGCTGTTGGAACGGCATGTCAGTCGACGTGAGCCCGACAGAGAACCCCTTGAATGCCTCCCTGGTCTCCGCGCCGACGGACGCTGGCAACCTCTTCACGGCCTATGACAAGGAGGACCGCAAGGCGTCCCGAGGCCGCTGGGCGCTGGCGCTCCTGGCCGCCCTGGTGCCGGTGGTGCTCGCGGTGGTGTTCTGGACGATGGTGCGCGAGCAGCGCCCGACGTTCCAGGTCGTCACGCCCCATGGCTTCAAGTCCATGCACGGTGGCATGACGACGGACCAGGTGATGGCGCTTTTGGGCCGCCCCATGACGCGCGAGCGCGACGCGACGGGCGCGGACTGCTACCGCCACGGCGCGCCGTCGGTGGAGAAGGAGTTCTTCCTCGTCTATTCGGTCTGTTACGAGGACGGGAAGCTGAGGGACGTGAAGCAGCAGAAGTTCTCCGCGTGGTCCGTGGAGCCGGAGACGGGCAGCTTCAAGGCCCCGTCCGGCGACGTGGCGCCCGCGCCCACCGGCGCCCCGGAAGCGGCGGCCCCGTCGTCCACCGCGGGCTCGCGGTAGTCCCTCCGCTCCAGGCACTCCCCTGACTCGCGGCGGGCCCGACTGCCCGCCACCCGACGCCAAGCCGTCCCATGGGCGGGGGTGTGGGCTCATGGCCGGCAGCGCCACCTTGTGGGCTGGGTGAGGTTCGGGCTGGAGGCTGATGTCCGGAGGGGGGCGGCGTGGGGCGGCCGTGGACGTTCTCACAGCGCGTCGGCGCTGGCTTCATCGCGTCCCTGCTCGTGGCGCTGGCGCTGGCGGTGACGTCGGCGGTGGCGCTGCTGTCGGTGCGCTCCGGCCACAAGGCGAGCCTGCTCGAGTTGTCCATGGACCTGCTGGAGGTGGAGCGCCTGCGCCGGGCCTTCAGCGACAAGGTGTCCAGCGAGCGGGGCTATGCGCTGTCGGGTGACGCGCTCTTCGCCGAGGAGATGGTGGCGTCGCGCGAGCGCTTCATCGCCACCTATGAGCGGCTGAAGCCCCGGCTGGGCACGGAGCCCTCGGCGTCGCTCCTGGAGTCCGTGATGCGCGCGGAGCAGGAGCATGAGCAGGCCGTGCGGGAGCTGGTGGTGGCGCATGCCAGCCAGGTGCCCCGCTCTCGGTTGGAGACCCTCTTCGAGGAGCGGGTGGGGGACACGCGCCTGCGCGCCTATGAATCGCTCCAGCAGCTCTCCGCGAGCGTGGAGGAGCGGCTCGCGCTGGGCATCCAGGCGGCGGTGGAGGTGGACGAGCGGGTGCTGGTGCTCACCCTGGTGGCGGCGAGCCTGGGCCTGGCCCTGGCCGGGGTGCTGGCGTGGGTGTTGTTGCGGCGGCTGCGTCCCTTGCGGGAGGAGGCCGAGGCCAGCACGAAGCGCTTCCAACTGCTCGTCGAGGGGGTGCAGGACTACGCGCTGCTGCTGCTGGACGAGCGGGGCCGGGTGGCGAGCTGGAACCCGGGCGCCACGCGCATCACCGGCTATCAGGCGGCGGAGGTCGTGGGCGAGTCGGTGGACCGCTTCTACCCTCCGGACGAGGTGGCGCTGGGGCTTCCGGAGAAAGATTTGGCGCGCGCGCGGCGGGACGGGCGGCTGCGCACGGAGGGGTGGCGCACGCGCAAGGACGGCACGCACTTCTTCGCGGAGGCCCTCATCAACACGCTGCTCGACGACGACGGCGAGGTGCGGGGCTACGCGGCGGTGACGCGCGACATCACCGAGCGACAGCGCGCCGAGCGCACGCAGCGATTGTTCGCGGAGGCCGGCCGCGTCTTCCAGCAGTACCTGGACCCGGACCTGATGGTGGCGGAGCTGGCGCGGATGATGGTGCCGGAGGTGGCGGATGTCTGTCTGCTGTACATGCTGACCCCGTCCGGACAGCTGCGGCCCCGGGCGGTGAAGCATGTGGTGGCGCAGAAGGAGCCCTCGCTGTGGGAGGCGGTGCGGCGCTATCAACCTCCGCCGGATGTCCCCCAGGGCCTCTGGCAGGTGGTGCGCACGGGGCGCTCCCAGTGGGTGCCGGACGTGTCGCCGGAGATGCTGACGCAGGGAGCGCAGGACGCGGAGCACTTGAGACTGATGGAGCAGGTGGGCGTGCGCTCGTACCTGGCGGTACCGCTGCGCGCCGGAGAGCGGACGCAGGGGGTGCTGGTGCTGCTGATGTCCCTGCCGGAGCGGCGGCTGACGCTGTCGGACCAGGTCTTCATGGAGGAGCTGGCCGGGCGCGCGGCGCTGGCGCTGGACAACGCGCGGCTCTTGCGCGAGGCGCGTGAGGCGGTGGAGCTCATCGGCGTGGCGGCGCATGACCTGGGCAATCCGCTCAACACGCTCCAGTTGCTCTTGCGCAGGCTGCTGCGCACGGACCAGGCGGTGGAGCGGGAGAAGGTGCGTGACGGCCTGGGCACGGCGCTGAAGCAGACGCAGCGGCTGGGGCAATTGCTGCTCAACCTGCTGGACTTGTCGCGACTGTCCTCGGGGCGACTGGTGCTGGACGTGGCGCCGGTGGACCTGGCGGACCTGGCGCACGAGGTGGTGGAGCGCTTCGCCGCGCACGCCGCGGAGGTGGGCAGCAAGTTTGTCTTCGACGCGGAGCTGGGGCTGGTGGGCCAGTGGGACCGGCTGCGATTGGACCGCGTGGTGACGAACCTGGTGTCAAACGCGCTGAAGTTCGGCGCGGGACATCCGGTGGTGGTGCGGGTGGAGCGCGCGGGGCTGGCGCGGGCGCGACTGGTGGTGCGCGACTTCGGCGAGGGCATCGCCCTGGAGTCGCAGCGGCGCATCTTCGACCGCTTCGAGCGGGTGCCCTCGGCGGGCCGCCACGCGGGCTTCGGACTGGGGCTCTACATCGTCCGGCAACTGGTGGACGCGCACGCGGGCTCCGTCCACGTGGACAGCACGCCGGGCGAGGGCTCCACCTTCACGGTGGAGCTGCCATTGATGGAGCTGGGCGCGGAGCTGGAGGACGACGCCATGGAGCCGGCGCCGCCCGGGGCGACCTAGGCTAGAGCTTCTCCATCGTGTCCGCGGTGCGCTCCTCGCGGACGTTGCCGGTGTTGAGGGTGGTGGCCGGCTCGAAGAGGAGGACATGGACCTCCTCCTCCGCGACGGGCCGGTGCTCCACGCCCCGGGGGATGATGATGAACTCGCCGGGCTCCACCTCCACGGTGCGCTCGCGCAGCTCCATGCGCAGCCGGCCGTGGAGGACCAGGAACAGCTCGTCCTCGTGCTCGTGGTGGTGCCAGGTGAAGGGGCCCATCAGCTTCGCCAGCCGGACGTGTTGTCCGTTCAGCTCACCCACCACTTTGGGGGACCAGTGCTCGGAGAACAGGGTCAGCTTCTGGGCAAGGTTGACCTTGTCCACGCTCGGCGATGCCATGTGTGTGCTCACTTCATTCGTTTCCGCCTCCGCGGTGTCGGACTCGACGCGGCGGCGGGAGTCCCAGCGGGGCGGGCGCGCGCAACTGGTGCTGGGGCTTCGGGGAGGTGCGCTCATTCCGGGGTCTCTCCTATCAGGACGCGGAGTCTTGAATCCACCATGCACGAGGCCCGGGACGGATGTCTGTCTTTCCATCCAGACACCGCCGCTCATGGACACCTCGCGCGAGGTTGGGTCGACTACCCGACGAAGGGTGAGGCCTGACTCAGTCTGGATAGAACATCGGGTCCCGCGTGATGACGAACGAGGAGATGACGGAGGCCACCTCGTGCGGCAGTCCGGTGAACTGCACGCCCACCCCGGGCATCAGCTCCGGCATGCGGGGATTGGACTCGCGCACCCAGCGCACCACGCCCGTCACCTTCATGGGCCGGCCACCCGGCAGCGTGAAGTCCAGCTCCACCTGTGTGCCGCGAGGCACCGCGTCCACCGTGGCGATGAAGACGCCGCCCTCGCTGATGTCCATCGAGAAGCCGGTGAAGAAGTTGGAGTCGCTGCGCATGTCGATGGACGTGTGCATCCGCACGCGCCCGTTGCGCCGGGCCTCCTGGCCGTCCGCGCTCGCCGCTCCCCGCGCCGGAGGGGAGGGTAGCGCCAGTCCCTGGGACTTCACCGTGGCGGCGGCCTGCGCCAGCTCCGCCTGACGCACGCGAGCGGCCTCCTGCTGCGCGCGCGTGGCGGCCTCCTGTCGGGCCCGGGTCCGCGCGGCGCTGGCCTCCACCTGCTGCTTCAGCGCGGCCTCCGCGTCCGCCACGGCGCGTGACACCTGCGCGGTCTGCTCCTGCTGGATGCGCAGCGCGGCCTGCACCTCCGTCCCCATCCGCTTGCGCGCCTCCAGGGCCTTCTCGCGCGCCTCCAGCGCCTTCGCGCGCGCGGCCTCCACGTCCAGGGACGGCACGCGAGCGGCCTGGAGCCTGGCCGCCTGCTCGCCCACCTGCGGGTCGGCGTCGGGTTCCTGGTGGGCACGGGCCAGCGCGGCGCGCACGCCGTCGAGTCGGGAGGTGAGGGCGGCGGCGTCGGCGAGGGAGCGCGTCACCTGCTCCGCGAGGCGGGACTCCTGGGCGGACAGCTCGCTCTCGGCGCGAGCCAGCTCGGCCTCACGGGGGCCCGACGGGGGGACGCGGGCGGCAGGGGACGGCGAGGTCATTCTTGGGACTCCAGAGGGCCGGCACTGTAGCAGGCTCCCCGGGAAGTCCACGCGCCCCTCGCGTGTGGGTCAATCCGCGCCCTTGATGCAGGCGACGGGCTTGAGGCGCCGGGCGACTCGGGCGAGCCCCGCCATCTCCACCGTCTCCAGCACGTCGTCCAGGTTCTTGTAGCAGGGGCCGGACTCGTCGAGCGGCGTCTGGCGGGTGTTGAGGATGATGCCGGACTCCGCCATGCGCGCGTCGGTGGCGCCCTGGTCCAGCACGCGCCGGGCCTCGCCTCGGGACAGGCGCCGGCCGGAGCCGTGGTTCACCGAGTAGATGGACTTGGACGCGCCCTCTTCCGCGAAGAGGATGGCGCTGCCGGTCTCCATGGAGCCTGGAATCAGGATGGGGTGGCCGGTGTCCTCCCACGTGGTGCGCTTGAGCGCGGGGTGGCCCGCGGGGAACGCGCGCGTGGCGCCCTTGCGGGCGACGAACTTCCCGGCCTCCTTCTGGATGAGGTTGTGGGAGATTTCGTAATAGACGCTCGCGGTGCCGCCGAAGACGTCCTCCAGCGCGGCGCACACGGCCTCACCGATGATGAGCCGGTTGGCCACGGCGAAGTTGGCCGCCATGTTGTGCAGGTTCCAGTACTCGCGGCCCATCGGGCTGTCGGCGTCGAGCCAGACGAAGTCCTCGCTGCGGCTCTTCAGGCCCAACTGGGCGGCGCCCTTGACGAAGAACGTCTTGGCGATGTTCCACCCGAAGCCCCGGCTGCCGGTGTGGAGCATCACCCAGACGCGGCCCTCTTCATCCACCTGCATCTCGGTGAAGTGGTTGCCACCGCCCAGGCTGCCCAACTGGCCGCGCTTCTCGTAGGCCCGGTCGGGGATGTCCACCCGGTCGTCTTCCACGGGGATGAAGTCGCGCTCGGTGATGGCGGAGCCTCGGCCCAGGGCCTTGGCGCCGTGGCGGACGACTTCCGCGAAGGCTCGGTCGGACACCTTGCGCTGCGCCTGCACGCGACTGGCGCCCACGCCCACGGCGATGCGGCGGGTGACCTGCTCAATCCACTGGCGGCGCTTCGCCGGATCCGCCACGTCCTCCGCGTTGAGGGACGTCTGGAGCTGCACCATGCCGCAGCCGATGTCGTAGCCGGCGGCGGTGGGCAGGAGGATGCCGTCGGTCTCCACCACGGTGCCGATGGGGACGCCGTAGCCCACGTGACAGTCGGGGGTGACGGCGACGCGGGTGACGCCGGGGAAGGACGCGGCGTTGACCACCTGGTCGAAGACGGCGTCCTCCATGCCGGGAAAGTCGGGGCCTTCTCCCCACAGGAGCTTGTCGGAGAGGAACAGGTCCGCGTCGACCTTCATGGTCTTGGTCTTCGGCAGGACGTAATGGCCTTCGGCGGCCTTTTCCAAACGCTGCTTCCAACTCATGGCTTTGCCTCCCCTGACGCCCCTGGACAGGGGTGAACACGCGCGAGGGACGGGAGCGTCCGAAAGAAGCTGACCCTGGCGCCCGGGTTTCTCCGTGCCTCCGAGGATGCTGGGAGAGCGGGCGGGAAAGCGAGCGAATTTCCGGGGTTTTCCCTCGGAGAACGGGGGAGGGCGCCAGGGCGCGACGCGGTGCGTGGGTGGCGCCTGCCCCGGACCTTGGGACGATGAAGAAGGGCGGGTGCTGTTGCCGTCTCGACGTCGGCAACGCATCCTCGTGGTGGCCCCGAGGCCTGGTTCGCACACCCGGACAGTCGACCGAAAGTCGGCTCGCGTGCGAAGCGCGGGAATTGGATCGGCCGAGGACTTGCCGCATTCCGGCTCCAGGCCCATCCATCTCCCATCCAGGCAGGGGGTGGGCGATGGGTTTCCTCGGTGGGATGTTCCTGGCGGTGGCGTTGCAGGCGGTGCCGGCGGATACGTTGGCGGGGCCGGTGTTCAATCCGTCGATCTGCGCGAAGAAGCGCGTCGATGCGTGCGGTTGTCACCACGTGTATGGGATTCGGCACTGCCATCCCAACCGGAAGGGTGAGCACTGCGAGGCGCCGGTGAAGGCGCAGGTGTCGGAGGAGAAGGCGGAGGCTCCGGTGCTGGAGAGCCGCGAGTCGGAGCCGGCGAAGACGACGGAGCAGGAGAAGGCCCCGCAGCCTCCGGCGACGCACGAGAAGAAGCGCTTCGACCCGAAGAAGTCCGTGCCGATGTAGTCCGCGCGCGCGGCGCAAGTCCTGGTGTGAAGGCTGGATGCGCCTCCGTGTCGTGGAGGCGCTCCGCCAGACGCGTGTCAGCGACGGTGGGCGAGGATGCGCAGGCCCACGGGCTGGAGCGAGTGCTCGTCCAGACGACGTTGCTCGACGGTGAGCAGGTGCTCGGCTACGCGCTCACCGGAGACGGTGTTGTCGTGGGCCTCGATGGCGCCTCTCGCCAGATAACGGAACAGATAGGGACCGCGAGTCACCTGGGAAACCTCGAAGCCCCCGTCGCGGAGCGCGGTGAGCATCGCGGCTCCGGTGTGGAGTGGCTCGTCGTGGTGCTCGTGCTCGTGGTGCCAGCGCTCCAGGGGTGGCTCGGAGGGGGCGCCGTGGACGGCCTCGGCGGGAAAGCGTCCGGCGACGGCCAGCAGGTCCTGGGTGTCGTAGTACCAGCGCGCGGTGGTCTCGTCCGGCGCGGCCAGGTCGAAGTCATCCACGACGAGCACACCTCCGGGGACGAGCAGCTCGCGCAGCCTCGCCACATTCGCGTCGAGCGGAGTGAGGTGGTGGAGGACGGTCACCGCGACGACGGCGTCGAAGGGCTGCTCGGAGGTGAAGCGCAGCAGGTCTGTTTCCTCGAAGCGGACGCGCGGTGAGCGTGGCGTGTCGCGCAGGCGAGTGTCGATGGCGACGACGTCATGGGCCTGGGCGGCGAGCTGGCCCGCGAGGGAGCCGTCACCGCAGCCGACTTCCAGGACACGGCGCCGAGTGGAGAGGGCGGGAGCGACGAAGGCGAGCGTCTCGCGAAGGGTGAGGGGCGTCATGGCGGTGACGTGCATCGTGGTCGGCGGGGACCGCGAGGGGCAAGCGTCAGCGCCAGGAGTCACGGCTGGGACCGGCGCACCGTGGAGTCGCGAGCGCGAGGGCAGGTCGGTTGCCAGGAGAGGTCGCCGAACCCGTTCGTGCTGCGCGGGTTGGCGGTGTCCGTGTCAGTGCGCGATGAGCGGCGTGCCGTCCGAGATGGGTTCGTCGCGGGGGTGTGAGGACACATCTCGAGGGGGCAACGGGAGGGACTCCGCGCGGCTCAACGACAGCGGTCCCTCGGCACGGATGATGACCCAGTGGGACTGAGGCGAGACTCTCATCGCCACGCTGTTGGGGCTCAGCCATCGAAGCTCGGGCCGATAGGTTGCCACGGGCGTCACCGTCACGGGGCCCCCGGTGGTCCAGAGACTCGCGCTCACCTCGACCTTGGGTGTCTCGCGAGGCACGGGAGCCGACGCGCTCACGGTGGTGTGTAGCGCCTGGGCGGGAGACATGGACGCGCTCGCGGTGGTGTGCAGCACTGTCGTGCGAGACAGGGGCGGGCTCGCGGTGGCGTGCAGCGCCTGGGCGGGAGACCGGAGTGCGTTCGCGGTGGCCGTTGCTGCCTGCGCGGGAGACAGGGGCGCGATTGTAGTGGTGCGTGGTGCCTGGGCGAGAGAAAGGGGCACGCTGCCGGTGGTGTGCAGTGCCTGAGCGGGAGACAGGGGCGCGATTGTAGTGGCGCGTGGTGCCTGGGCGGGAGACAGGGGCACGCTGCCGGTGGCGTGCAGTATCTGAGCGGGAGACAGGGGCGCGATCGTAGTGGTGCGTGGTGCCTGAGCCGGAGACACGGCCGCGCTCATGGTGGCAGTTGCTGCCTGCGCGGGAGACAGGGGCGCGATCGTACTGGCGCGTGGTGTCTGAGCCGGAGACACGGCTGCGCTCATGGTGGCAGTTGCTGCCTGCGCAGGAGACAGGGGCGCGACTGTAGTGGTGCGTGGTGCCTGGGCAGGAGCCCGAGGTGCGCTCGCGGTGGCAGGCAGTGTCTGAGCGGGAGACAGGGGCGCGATCGTAGTGGCGCGTGGTGCCTGAGCGGGAGACAGAGACGTGCTTGCGGTGGCGTGAGGTGCCTGCGTGGGAGACACGGCCGCGCGCATAGGTGTCGTTGATGCCTGCGCGGGAGACAGGGGCGCAATCGTAGTGGCGCGTGGTGCCTGAGCGGGAGTCGGGAGCACGCCTGTCCGCGGAGCCGTGGTGTCCCGTGCCGCGACGAGCGTCCCGCGCACCACGGGCACGGCGATTTCACGCGGCGCCTCCACCTGTCGTGGCGCGACCGCACCGCGCGGCGGAAACGAACTCGGCATCGTCGGTGCGGAGGGCACGGGTGCCCGAGTCGCGGGCCCAGGAGGCTTCACCTTCACGGGCGCAATGGCCGGCGCCGAGGGCAGCGGCCCCGGCACTCGAGTCTCTTCCGCGGCTCGCAGCACGAAAGGAGGCGGCGGAGGAGGCGGTGTCTTCACTCGCGCGTCCGTGGTGCGCGGAGCCACCGCCACCGGGGCCTCGCTCACTGTGACGAGCCCCGCCGCGTGACTGTAGAGCCGCTCGTCCTCCAGCGCCGTCGAGGGCGGCAGCGACGCCTGTCCCATGCGCGTGAAGTCCGACAGGAGCACCGGGTCCCTCGGGTCCAGCTCCAGCGCCGCGCGAAGCGACGCGCGGGCCCGCGCCTCACAGCCCTGCGCGAGCAACAGCTCCGCCGCCGTGCGATACGACGCGATGGCGGCCTGCCGGTCCCCTGTGCGGCGACAGATTTCCGCGTGACGTACCCGAGCGTTCGGGTCCTTGGGCACCATCCGAAGGATGCGCGAATGGACCTCCGCGCATTCGGCGTACCGCTCCTGGACGAACAACAACTGCGCGGCTTCCTTCAACGCTCTCAACTGGGCCTGTGCGCGCTCGCTCATCGTCCTGTCCTCCGGAACGGATGCCCTGCGGGGGAAAGCAGGCGGCATGCCGTGGCGCCCGCGCACGCTCGAACGGTCCACTGTCCACCGGAGACACTGGCTCATGGCGCGAAAGCCCGTCTTCGAGCGAGCATCCACCGGAGACTCCAGGGCGAGGCGAGACGCGCATCGAGGCTCGCGACCTAAGGGAGAGCCTGTAGAAAAGGCGCCCCGCGCTGTAACAATGAAAGCCCGGTGTGTACCGGCGGTGGCCCGTTCCGAGGTGTGCATGTCGAAGCAGCACAGCCGCTCGCACCTCTTCGTCCAGCACCTGCCACCCGCCGCCCGTCGCTGCGCGGAGGTGCCCGGACTGGAGGCCCTGCTGGAGTCGTGGGTGTCCACCGGACGACACACGTGGCCGGACGTGGTGCTTCCCGAAGAGGACTTCCTCCGCCATGTCGCCCAGCGGCTCGTGCCGGGCCAGGAGCCCGTGGACACGCTCGCCGCCGTGCCCGTGTCGGACCTCTATCTGGCCTGTGCCTGCGCGCGAGGACTGCCCGCGGCCCACGCGGCCCTGGAGCGGCACTTCTTCCCCAAGGTGGCCAGTGCCATCTCTCGGGTGCGGGGTGGCGGCGTGGACGCGAAGGAAGTGCTCCAGCAACTGCGTCAGCGACTCCTGGTCCCCGCCCAGGACGGCGCCGAGCCGAGAATCGCCGAGTACCAGGGAGGAGGTCCGCTGGCGGCCTGGCTGCGCGCGGCGGCGGTGCGGACGGCGCTCAACCTCCAACGCGCGGAGGGCCGGCGTGCGCGCGCGGAGGAGGACGGGGACGGGACGATGTTCGAGCGGGTGGGCGAGGCCGGCCGGGACATCGAGCTGGACTACCTCCGCCGACGTCACCAGCAGGACTTCCGTGACGCCCTGTCGGGAGCGCTGGCGACCCTGTCCGCCCGGGAGCGCACCGTGCTGCGGCTGCACGTCGTGGACGGGGTGAGCCTGGAGTCCATTGGCGTCATGTACCGGGCGCACAAGTCCACGGTGTCGCGCTGGATGTCGCAAGCGAGGCAGACGGTGCTGGTGGGCGTGCGGGAGCGGCTCGCGGAGCGCCTCCAGTTGTCGTCGGGCGAGCTGCACAGTCTGATGCACGCGGTGCGCAGCCAGCTCGACATGAGCCTGTCGGGGTTGCTGCGCGGCGAGCCCGGGACCGGATAGACCCAGAGGCCCTCTCCACTTTTTTCGCGGTCCGCGTGCAACACGCCACGGGGAGCGGTGTCACCGGAATGAAGGCGGGGCAAACGCGCCTCGGTTCACTCAAGGAAGGACACACCTCATGCGGAACGGACTGGTGGGATTCACGTTGATGGCGCTGGTGGGCACGAGCGCGGCGGCGGAAGAGCGCATCGAACTCAAGCCGGGCGAGCAGCGAGTGCTCGACCTGAAGGACCTGACGCGGGTGGCGCTGGGAAACGTCAATACGGCGGAGGTGAAGACGCTGGGCAAGGGGCAGCTTGAAGTCACCGGCAGGGAGGCGGGCACCACGAAGCTGCTGGTGTGGAAGAAGAGCGGCGAGCGGCTGGAGTATTCCATCGTCGTGACGGACGGCGCCGCGAAGGAGAAGTAGGCCGCGCGGCGGGTGTGTCGTGGCGCATGGGGAGGAGGGCCCGAGTCCTTGCCGGGCCCCTCTCTCCTTCCTTCTAGGGGGGCGAGGTGGTGAAGTTGCGACGCACGCACATGAGCCCGCTGCCCACTTCCGCGTCCCCGGCGTGTCCGGATGAGAACGCGCTCGCCGGCTTCGCGAGTGGCGTGTTGCCTCCGGCGGATGTCCCGGGGATGGCCGCGCACCTGGACGTCTGCGAGGACTGTCGAGCGCTGGTCGCCGCGGTGGCGGCCGAAGCCTCCGCGCCGAATCCAGGCGGGCTGTCCCAGGGGCCCACGCGGCTGGACTCGAGGGTGCCATCCCTGGAAGGGGAGAAGCCGGGCGCCGCGGGAGAACTCCTGCTCGAAGGGACGCGACTGGGGCCCTATGTCCTGCGCGAGCTGCTGGGCGTGGGAGGCATGGGCGTGGTGTACGCGGCGGAGGACCCGAGGCTGGAGCGAAGGGTCGCGGTGAAGCTGCTGCGTCCCCTCCGCGAGGGCATCGAGGGTGAGAATCGGGTGCGCCTGTCGCGAGAGGCGCAGGCGATGGCGCGCCTGTCCCATCCCAACGTGCTGCCTGTCTTCGAGCTGGGCTCGGTGGATGGACGGGACTACCTGGCGATGGAGTGGGTGGAGGGAACGACGCTCGCGGGCTGGCTGCGCGAGCGGGAACGTCCCTGGCGTGACGTGCTGGAGTTGTTCCTCGCGGCCGGAGCGGGGCTGGTTGCCGCGCATCAACAGGGGCTGGTCCACCGCGACTTCAAGCCGGCCAACGTGCTGGTGGGCAGGGATGGACGTCCTCGTGTGACGGACTTCGGTCTCGCCCGTCGGTGGCGGCGCGAAGACAGTGATGCACGCGCCGCCGCCGAGGTCTCCACGACGACGCTGCCGCTCGCGACGGACCAGGAGGAGACGGCGCTCACGCGAGAGGGCACCACGCCGGGCACGCCCGCGTACATGTCACCCGAGCAGCGCCAGGGCAGGACCGTGGACGCGCGAAGTGACCAGTACAGCTTCTGTGTCGCGCTCTACGAAGCCCTCCACGGCGAGCGTCCCGTCAGGTTGTCGAAGCGGACTTCCGTCGAGGCTCGCGGCAAGAAGGGCCCCAGGTTGCCGGCGCACGTGCGGGCCGCGCTGGCGCGAGGGCTCGCGAGTGAACCGGAGGCACGCCACCCCTCGATGGAGGCCTTGCTCCAGGCGCTCTCCGGGCCCTCGTCCGTGAGCAAGAAGTGGCTGGGGGGCATGGCGCTCGTGCTGGTGGTGCTCCTCGGAGCGGGCACGTGGGCGCGGGCGTGGCTCCAGCCGGAGTTCGCTCCGAAAGAGAGCGAGGCCTTCCTGTCGGAGGTGGAGTCCGTGCGGAAGGCCAGCGGCAACGTCTTCTTCCCGATGCTGCTTGGGGAAGCGCGCAAGCTGGAGCTGCCCGGACTCAGTCGCGTCGCCATCGGGCGCTCGGACCTCGTCGAAATCCAGTCCGTGGAGAACGGGTTGTTGCTCGCGCCGCTCTCCACCGGCGCCACCCACCTGCTGGTCTGGACCCGCGATGGGAAGAGGGGGCTCTACACCGTGTCTGTCACGAGCCCCTGACCCACGCTTTCAAGGTCACGCGGTGACACGGGCCCGACGGGAACACCGTCGGGCCGCATCGTCACAGCCTTCGCGGAAGCTACGCGGGCCACGGTGACAGCATCTGCGTCTCGTACTTCCCGAGCAGGGCGTGCGTCGCGCGCGCCGCGGCTTCGACCTCGGCGTGGCCGAGTCCCTTGGGCAGCGTCGAGCTGACCGTGGGGAACGGCCCGTCGAACACGAGCAGGTTCTCCAGCTCCAGCGGGTCGTTCTGGAGGTCGTAGAGCTCCCACTGGTCGGCGTGCTCGCCCGACGGGTCCCACGTTCGAGAGAGCTTCCAGCGCGGCGTGCGCACGCACCGGACGTGGTTGGGCTGGCACACCGCGCCGGGCTTGAGGTCCGGCACCTTGCCCGTCTTCGTGGTGCCTTCGCGCAGGGCGTCGACGGAGCGCGTGAACACGGCGAACAGCGCATCATCGTGCGCCTGGTGCGGGTCGCCGGTGTGCGGCAGCGTCTCCGTAATCTCGTCGTCGGTGATGAAGAGCACTCCGGCGCGAGGCGTGCCATCGGGCTCCGTCACGGTGTCGGTCTCTCCGCGCGCCAGCGGGCTCAGGTCCGCGCCGACGAAGGGAGGCACCGGGCGGTGGAGGCGCAGGTCGGTGCGAATCGCGTCGAGCGCGGCGCCTTCGATGCCCGCGAGCCCCAGGAGCGTGGGCAGCACGTCCACGTGGCTGCTGAGCGCTTCAATCTGCCGCGTCTCCGGAGCGACGTCCTTCTCCACGGGGAACTGGACGACGAGGGGCACGTGCAGCGCCTCCTGATAGGCGGTGTGCCACTTCTCCATCATGTAGCCGTGCGAGCCGGCGTACTCGCCATGGTCGGAGAGGAACATCACGAGGGTGTTCTCGCGCAGGCCGCTCTCGTCCAGCGTCCGCAGCACCTGGGCGATGTGCGCGTCCACCACGTGGATGAGCCACGTGTAGTACTGGTTGAAGCGCAGCGTGGACACGTCCGGGGCGGCCGTGAGCTGGAAGGGGATGCCCGAGTTGAGGGTGACGGCGACAGGGTCGATGTTCTCGTTCGCCTGATGCAGGACGAGCCCCGTCTTGGCCGCGAGCGCCAGGCCCATCTTGTATGCGTAGTCGCGCTGACAGCTCGGCTTGTTGACGAGCGAGTCGTGCACGTTGGGAGGCAGGTGCGCGTTCTCCTGCGGAAAGTCCTGGGGATTGAGGAAGAAGGAGAGGCTCCCCGAGACAGGAGTCACGGAGCGCGCCGTCTGTGTCGGCACGTGCAGCGGGCCCAGCGGGCGCGATTCGGAGTCCAACTGCCGGGGCAGGATGGGATACGTCGCGATGTCGTGGGGGTTGGTGAAGGACGCGACGGCGAGCCACGGCTGCGGCTCGGTGGAGGGCGCTTCGCCGAGCGGGGCCGTATAGGACTGCTGGGCGAGCGCGCGGTTGTAGGGCTGACCCAGCGCCATCCTGCGCAGGAAGGTGCAGGCCAGGTCCGCGAAGCCGATGTCGCGGAAGGTGCCCAGGTTGTTGACGGAGGAGCCGTGCGGCTCCGGATACGACAGCTCCCAGTCATCGAAGCCGTACTGCTTCAGCGAGTGGTCCGGTGGATTGCTGACGTGCCACTTGCCGAAGTAGTGCGTGTGGTAGCCGGCCTTCTGGAACCAGTGGCCGATGGTGGGAATCCCATCGGGCTCCAGCCAGGGGAACGCCGAGGCGTCGCCGCTCTTGAACAGGCCGTCCGTCTGCGTGACGCCGGTGCGCGTGCCGTACTGGCCCGTGTAGATGGCGGCGCGGCTGGGGATGCAGGCCGAGGTCGCGATGGTGTGGTTGCGGAAGACAGCGGCGTTCTTCCGCAGCGCGGTGAAGCCGGGGAAGTACTTCCGGTAGGGATTGTCCTCACCGCCCTCGTCGATGAAGCCGAGGATGTCCTTGATGCCGGGAAGGAAGCCTCCCTCCGGGCCATAGGCGAACCGGGGGAACATCAGCTGGTCCACCGTCAGCAGGAGGATGTTGGGGCGCGAGGCTTGGGTCATGGGTTCTCCGGGACGCCAGGAGGGAGCAAGGCTGGCGCCCGGAGTTGCACCCACCGTGCCCGTGCGCGCGGAGCGGCTTGCTGTCCAAGGTCCGGGGGCCTCACCCGACGCGCGGCGTAGCGATGGAACGCGGCTGCGTTCGCCTCGGACGCGGCGCGCGGGAGAGGAGGGGACTCACGCCGTCGAAGCCTCGGTGCGGCGGTGGCCCGCGAACGGAAGCTCGGCCCGGTGACACGTCGTCCGTTCGCGGTCTTCGAGCCCGTGGTGCGGTCAGCGTCCGCCGCGCGGAGCCTGTCGCGCCTGACGCGGCGTCTCCTGGCCCAGCAGGCGGTATGCGCTCTGGCGGTGTTGCTGGAGCTGGGGCAGCAGGTTGTCGAGCATCGTCTTCAGCGCGGTGTTGTCGACGAACTGCTGTTGTCCGGCCATCACCTTGGCGATGACCACGTCATGGTCGCTCACCATGGCCGCGAGGAACGCGCGGTCGAACGCGGGGCCCTGGAGCGCCTGGAGCTTCTCCATCGTCGCGTGCTCCGCGCCCTGCATCGCCTTGGCGAGCGACGAGTCCGCCTTCGGCTCTCCCAACTGGAGCTTCTTCGTCTTCGCGAACGCGAGCAGGTTCTCATCGGCCTGTCCGTGCTCGCGCTCCATGCGGGCACCAAAGTCCTTCACCGCCTGGGAGCCGCCGTTCTTCTGCGCGAGCTTCCCCATCTGGACTTCCATCTGGTTCGCGTGGTGCAGCTCCTCCAGGAAGGCCTTCTCCTCGGTGGGGATGGGCAGCAGGCCCTCGCGCATCCACTTCGCGGCCTGCGCGTCGGGCTGCCCGGAGCCGCCCGTGCCGGGCCAGGCGCTCGGGTCCTTCTGGATGTCTTCTCCATGGTCGATGGCGTCCGCCTCGCCCATGCGAATCATGCCCTGGCTGTCACCGGTGCCATTGTTCTGCGTCGTCGGTGTGTCCGACGCCTTCGCGTCCTGGTTGTCCTGCGCCCCCGCGGTGCCACCCAGCACCAGCGAACCCACGAGCATCCAACCGTGCCATCGCATCATCGCCAGCCTCCCGAGAGTGGAACTCCAGGAGGCAAGGTGGCGATGGGGAAGCGCCGGTGGCCAGGGAACACCAGGGGAGCGGACAGGGGCTCCGTCCCCGGAAGGGCCCCGAGCCTCAGGGCTCCGCGAGCAGGAACAGGGCGTGCGCGCTGGCGATGGGACGGGTGCGGTCGTCCTGCCAGGCCTCGACGCGGACGTTGGCCACGCGGCGGCCCTGGCGGGTGATGAAGGCGCGCGCGAAGGTGTCCTGCGCCTTGCCCGAGCGCAGGAAGTCCACGGTGATGGAGATGACCTTGGGCACGCGCGGCGTCTCCGTCTGGAGCAGCAGCTCGAAGATGGCGGACGACTCCAGGAGCGCGCCCAGCGTGCCGCCGTGCAGCGCGGGGATGAAGCTGTTGCCGATGAGCTTGGGCGTGTAGCGCATCCGGCAGAGCATCTCCCCGGCCAGGTTCTCCACGCCGATGCCCATGAAGCGCGTGTAGGGGATGGCGTCGGTGAGCTGGCCGTACTCGCGCGTCTTGCGCACGTGGTGCACCAGCTCGGCGAGGGCGGAGGGGGACTTGGCGTCACTCACGTCATTCCTCCAGCCGCATGAAGGTGCCCTGCGCGGAGGCCACCGGATTGCTCTTGTCACCCTGGTGTACGAGCGCGCGGACGAAGGCAATCTGTCGCGTGCTGCGATAGCACTCGGCCACGGCGATGAGGGAGACGTGGGGGCGGGCGGGGCGCAGGTAGTCGATGCGCAAATCCAACGTGACGAGCGGCTGGATGCGACCCAGCTTGAGGATGACGGCGGAGCCGCAGGCCGCGTCGATGAGCGTCGTGACGGCGCCGCCGGCGATGACGCCCGTCTCCGGGTTGCCGACGAGGAAGTCCGCGTAGGGCAGCTCGACGGTGGCCTCGGCGGGGCCGATGTCCAGGAGCTTCAGGCCCAGCGCGTGGTTGTGGGGGACGATGTCCGAGTAGAACAGGGCGGCGCGTTCCATCCGCTCGGCCTTGTCTTCGGGAAGGGTGAAGTCCGACATGGGGAGCGGATAACAGAATCAGGTCCGGATGGCGCGTGACGTTTCGCGTCGAGCCTTTGTCGGCCGCTCAGGAAGAGGGCTGCCCGGTCCCCTGTTCACGCTCGTCGAGCCTGTCTGCCCTGGGCCGGGTAGTCTCCCCGCCCCGCACGGCCGTGTCTCGCGCAGTCCCCCATCACGAGGACCTCCGGTGAAACGACTGACCTCCGCCCTCTGCGTCGCCCTGCTGGTACCGGGCACGCTCTTCGCCGCGCAGCCCGTGGCGACCCCTCCCTCCGCTCGGCAGGATCCGCTGCCTGCTCCCCAGAAGAAGGACGAGGCCGCGCGCGAAGCCGGCCGCGCCGTGGAGGTGGACCCCAACGCGCCGTCCGCCGAGCCGGGTGCGAAGGAGGACAAGGAGAAGGACGCCTGGAAGGTGGACGCTCCCGGCTTCCCCGCGAGGCAGGTGGACATCGACGTCACCGAGGGGACGTGGATGAACGTGGATGTGAGCCCGAGCGGGGACGAGCTCGTCTTCGACCTCCTGGGCGACATCTACGTGTTGCCGCTGGCGGGCGGCGAGGCGCGCGCGCTCACCTCCGGTGTCGCGTGGGACATGCAGCCGCGCTTCAGCCCGGACGGCAAGTCCATCGCCTTCACCAGCGACAGGGGTGGCGGCGACAACATCTGGGTGATGAAGCGGGATGGCTCGGACGCGAAGCCGGTGACGCAGGAGAAGTTCCGCCTGCTCAACAGCCCCGCGTGGAGCCCGGACGGACAGTTCCTCATCGCGCGCAAGCACTTCACCTCGCGGCGCTCGCTGGGCGCGGGTGAGGTGTGGATGTATCACCGCTCCGGCGGCGAGGGCGTGCAGCTCACCGAGCGCGCCAACGAGCAGAAGGACCTGGGCGAGCCGGTGTTCTCTCCCGACGGCCGCTACGTCTACTTCAGCCAGGACGTCACGCCGGGCAAGACGTTCGAATACAACAAGGACCCCAACGGCGAGATTTACGCCATCCAGCGGTTGGATGTGGAGACGAAGGAGATTGACCCGTTCGTCTCCGGGCCGGGTGGCTCCATCCGTCCGACGCCGTCGCGGGATGGCAAGCAGCTGGCGTTCATCCGCCGGGTGCGGACGAAGTCGGTGCTCTACGTCACGGACGTGGCCTCCGGCGCGGAGCGCCCGCTGTACGACGGGCTGGACAGGGACATGCAGGAGACGTGGGCCATCCACGGCGTGTATCCGACGCTGGCGTGGACGCGGGACGACAAGGCGATTGTCTTCTGGGCGGGCGGCAAGCTGCAGCGCCTGGATGTGGCGACGAAGAAGCTGACGCCCATCCCCTTCCACGTGAAGGGCACGCGGACGATTTTCGAGGCGGTGCGCTCGCCGCAGGCCGTCGCGCCGGAGCGCTTCGCCACGAAGATGCTGCGCTGGGTGCAGGTGTCTCCGAAGGGAGACCGCGTGGTGTACCAGTCGCTGGGCAAGCTCTACGTGAAGGAGCTTCCGGGCGGCGCGCCGAAGCGGCTGACGAAGCAGGAGGACCACCTGGAGTTCTATCCGTCGTTCTCTCGCGACGGGCGCTCCATCGTCTACACGACGTGGGATGACGAGAAGCTGGGCGCCATCCGCGTGGTGTCCGCGACGGGCGGCGAGGGCAAGGTGGTGACGTCGAAGCCGGGCTACTACGTGGAGCCGTCACTGAGCCCGGATGGCAAGTCGCTGGTGTACCGCGCGACGGGAGATGGCTACCTGATGCCGGGGCAGTGGAGCCGGGAGACGGGCCTCTTCGTGCAGCCCGCGTCGGGTGGCACGCCGCGCAGGCTGGCGCGGGATGGCGAGCAGCCGCACTTCGGGGCGCGCTCGGACCGCGTGTACTTCCTGCATGTGGAGCACAAGGAGAAGGAGGACGTGCGCTCGCTGAAGAGCGTGGGCCTGGATGGCGGCGAGGAGCGCACGCACGTGACGAGCGCGGAGGCGACGGAGCTGCGCGTCTCGCCGGATGAGCGGTGGGTGGCGTTCCGGGAGAACTTCAACGCCTTCGTCACGCCCTTCCCGAAGGGCGCCAAGGCGGCGACGGTGGGGCCCGAGGCGAAGGCGCTGCCGGTGGCGAAGGTGAGCCGCGACGCGGGTGAGTACCTGCACTGGTCCGGCGACAGCAAGAGCCTGCACTGGGCGCTGGGGCCGGAGCTCTTCACGCGGGAGCTGAAGCAGTCCTTCTCCTTCGTGGACGGCGCGCCGGAGAAGCTGCCCGCGGTGCCGGAGAAGGGCGTGGACCTGTCCTTCCAGGTGAAGGCGGACGCGCCGGAGGGCACGCTGGCGCTGGTGGGCGGCCGGGTCATCACCATGAAGGGTGACGAGGTCATCGAGCAGGGCGTGGTGGTGGTGCGCGGCAACCGCATCATCGCGGTGGGACCGGTGGGCAAGGTGCAGGTGCCCGCGGGTGCGAAGGTCGTGGACGTGAAGGGCAAGACGCTGATGCCGGGGCTGGTGGATGTGCACTGGCACGGGGCCATGGGCGTGGAAGGCCTGATGCCCGAGCAGAGCTGGGTGCAGGCGGCGTCGCTGGCCTTCGGGGTGACGACGCTGCATGACCCGTCGAACTCCTCGGAGGAGGTCTTCGCGGCGAGTGAGCTGGGCCGGGCCGGAGCGCTCATCTCTCCGCGCATCTTCTCCACGGGCACGATTCTGTATGGCGCGGCGGGGGTGGGGTACCGCACGCCGATTGAAACGCTGGACGACGCGCGCTCGCACCTGCGGCGGATGAAGGCGATGGGGGCCTTCAGCGTGAAGAGCTACAACCAGCCTCGGAGAGACCAGCGGCAGAAGGTGCTCCAGGCGGCGCGGGAGCTGAACATGTTGGTGGTGCCGGAGGGCGGCTCGCTGCTCCAGCACAACCTGACGATGGTGGTGGATGGGCACACGGGCGTGGAGCACGCGATTCCGGTGGCGCGCATCTACGCGGACGTGAAGCAGCTCTGGGGCAAGAGCGGCACGGGCTACACGCCGACGCTCGGCGTGGCGTACGGCGGCAACTGGGGCGAGAACTACTGGTACCAGAAGACGAACGTCTGGCAGGACGAGCGACTGTTGTCCTTCGTGCCGCGCCGGGTGGTGGACTCGCGCAGCCGTCGGCGGACGATGGTGCCGGATGACGAGCTCAACCACGTGGACGCGGCGAGGACGGCGCGCGAGCTGAACGACGCGGGCGTCAACGTGCAGTTGGGCGCGCATGGTCAGCGCGAGGGCCTGGCGGCGCACTGGGAGCTGTCGATGTTCGGTCAGGGCGGGATGAAGCCCTTGCAGGCGCTGCGCGCGGGGAGCCTGGGCGGAGCGCGCTACCTGGGCATGGATGGGGAATTGGGCTCGCTGGAGGAGGGCAAGCTCGCGGACCTCATCGTGCTGGACAAGAACCCGCTGGAGGACCTGATGAACAGCCGCTCGGTGCGCTTCACCATGGTGAACGGCCGGCTGTTCGACGCGGCCACGCTCAACGAGGTGGGGACGCGGCAGCGGCAGCGCGCGAAGTTCTACTTCGAGAAGGACGGCAACGAGGGCTGGAGCCCCAAGGCCACCGCGCACACGCACACGCACGAGTGCGACTGAGCGTCGGGTGATGTGACTCGGGCTCCGGGGGCGAGAGTGTCCCTGGAGCCCGAGACCGCTCCGGCCGGAAAAGGCCACCCGCGAGCGCTCCCGTGCTTTCCGTCTATTCGCGGTTTGTCGGCTTTGTCTTGAAGATAGGTGTAGTCCTTCCTAGATTGCCCGAGCACCGTCGGTGGGCACCTGGGGAGGCCGTGGAAGATGTGGGTGAACGCGCAAGGGCCAGGGGTCGCGCTGGCCATCGCCGCCCTGGGGGTGTGCGGGTGCTCGTCGCCGCAAGTGGCTGACCCCGACATCGTGCGTCCCGCGCCGGGAGCGCCGTTCCTGGACAAGCTCCCGGGGCCAATGCTGGGGCCGTTCAGCTCGCCCTCCAGCGCCCTGCTCGCGGCCTGCCGGAAGATTCTCACGAAGCCCCACTCGAGCGCGGGTGCTCGGGACCACCAGGACTTCGATATCCGGTGGCGTGTCTCCAGTGAGTACTGCGCCTGGATGTATTACACGCCGGACCAGCAATACGTCGTGAGCAAGCTGACGGACCAGTCGCGAGTCGACCCGTTGCAGCGGAGCAAGAGCTGTCTGCTCCCCTCCTGGGTGGATGACCCCCGCTATCCGCCCGACGCCATCCGATACATCTACGCCCTGCACAACCATCCCTATGGCAGCAGCCTGACGGAGAACGACATCCGGTTCATTGTCTCGGAGGGGCTCGCGCATGGCTTCGAGAGCGAGACGAAGGATGGGCGCTTGCGGCTCTCCGTCGTCGCCTTCTTCTCCCGGAACGCAGCGGAGCCTTCGTGTGACGGCTTCCACCAGTACATCCCGCTGACCGGGCAGTTGTTGAAGTGGTCTCGCAGTGGGGCGAACTGGCAGTGCGAACAGACGGGCTCGGTGCGCTGGTCGGACGCTGATACACGAACGTTCTCGGTCCAGAAAGGAAGCGCGCCGTGCGAAAGGAGCCATACACCATGAAACATCTGCTCCTTCCGCTGCTGGTGCTCCTGTCGAGCTGCGTCCGGCATGCGGGCGCGCGCACCGCGAATCCGCCTGAGGACCCGTCCATCCAGTTCCCGGAGGCGCTGGGACAGGACGCCATCTCCCTGGGCGCGGAGGGACAGGCCTATGTCCTGGATGGCGCGATGCTGGGCGCGCTCTCGATTGCCGCCGAGGACCTCCTGCCGTTGGAGTCGCGCGGGCGCTCGTGCTGGAACCGGCAGGAGTCGTACCTCTATCGCGTGCTCCGACAGGGGGACGTGTTCTTCGTGAGCATCTCCGCGAACCCCTCCGCGTGCGGAGCGGAGCCCCGGATGTTGGATGGCGGCGCCGCGTACGCCATTGGAATGGATGGGCGCATCCTCCGACGCCGCTTCGACGGAGCGCAGGAGCCGTTGTCGCCGGATGCGGGAACGGAGCCTGATTCGGGCATGTCCCCGGACGCCGGTATCCCCGTGGGCGATACGACGTGGGGCAAGCCGCTCCAGCCTGTTCCCTCCTGGTGGACGGATGGCGGCACGGATGCGGGAGCGGCGCCCCGCTGAATCGGGCGTGACGGCCCCGGGGAGGCGTGTGGCCCCCGGAGCCGGTGTGCTGCCGCGAGTCAGGGGATGAGGGTCAGCGCCAGCGTCTGGAGGGCCGTGTACTGAGGAAGCCCCTCAGGGGAGGCGCAGGCATTCTCCAGGTCGGCGGTGACGAAGGTCAGGGTGCGCACGGCGGTGGCTCCCGCGTACTTGCCGGAGACGACCGTGCCAATCTGGGCTGTCTCCTTCACGGAGGAACCTCCGCTGATGACGACCTGGGTGAGCGAGAGCTGAGACGTCTCTCCGGTGTTCCAGACGATGTTCACCGTGCCGCCGCGGATGCCGAGCAGGTCATCGCAGGCGAGGCCCGGTCGGAGCGCGGCGGGGAAGTTCGTGGTGCCGGACGTCACGGGGCTGGTCAGCAGGGAGATGCAGTTGGTGAGGCTGCCGACGCCTGAGACAGTCGTGTCCTGCGGGGTGTTGGTGAGGGGCGGTGAGAAGGAGATGGTCGTCGTCCCAAGCAGACATGTCACGGTGCCGAGGAGCGGCGCCTCGCTGGACTCCAGCGTGGATTCGAGCGGAGGCGTCGGTGGGGCGTCGGTGCCACAAGCAGAGAGGGTGCTGGAGATCAGGAAGAACGTCGTGAGCCACAGCCAGGATTGTCGTGCGAGCATGTCCGCCTCGGGGTTGGAGGTGGAGACACCGTAACGGTGCATCGCACGGCGGTCGCACGGGGCTTGGGGACCCTATCGGTTGTGAGTCATCGCGCTTGTACATTCGTCCAACGCGCGGAGCCCGCAGCGTACCCCGCAGGGTGTTTCACGCGGTGGCGCGGGCCGCGAGCTTTCGGGACAGCAGCGCATCGAGCGAGAAGCGCCCGGGCCCCGCGGAGAGCAGCAGTACGGAGACGGCGATGTACAGCGTCGCCAGCTCTGAGGAGCCGGAGCCTCCCGCGCTGCGTCCTCCCGCGCGGACGAGCCAGGTGGGCAGTCCACCGAACGGCTCACCGGGGCCCGTGGTGAGTCCCATCACGCTGAGCCGGATGAACGGGTCGCCAAAGGGAATGTGCGCGATGACGATGCCCACGAGCATCGTCACGGCGACGCCGAGCGTGGCCAGCGGTGTCGCGACTCCCACCATCCACGCCAGGCCTCCGAAGAACTCGGCGGCGGCGCCGAGGAACTGGAGCACGCCGGGCACGGGCGCGCCTTCGCCCATCCACGTGAAGGGTGTCACCATCTTCCCCGCGCCATGCAGGGCCATGAGTCCACCGGTGAGGACCCGCAGCACGAGCAGGCCGGTGGAGAGAGCGCGGTCCGCGGTGCGCGGGTCGACGAGGATGCGAGACAGGGTGTGGGTCATCGGGACTTCTCCGGGGAATCGTTTTCCAGCAGCGACAGGGCGAAGCGCAGGGAGGAGCGGACGAGCGCGGAGTCGGGCTCCGTCTTGCCCACCACGCTCATCCCCTGCACGAGCACGACGAGGTGCGCGGCCAGCTCCCGCGCGTCATGCCGTCGACTGAGGAGTCCCTGCTCCTGGGCTTCCAGGATGGCGGGCACCAGCGCGGCGGCGAGCTTGGCGAAGGATTGTCCGACCACGGCACGAACCTCGGGGTCATGCGGCGCGACCTCCGCCGCGGTGTTGGCGAGCAGGCAGCCACGCGTCCGTCCTGGCCCTGTGCAGCCCTTGCCGCGCACGCGCAGGTAGTGCTCCAGGCCGGCGCGAGGGTCGGCGCCGTGGGACAGCAGCTCTCGAATCTGCACGGCGCTCTGGTCCGCGTAGCGGCGCAGCGAGGCGAGGAACAGCGCGCGCTTGTCACCGAAGGCTGCGTAGAGGCTGCCCTTCAGGACACCTGTTCCCGCCTCGAGGTCTCGGACCGACACGGCGTGGTAGCCGGTCGTCCAGAATTGCTCGATGGCGCGGTCCAGCACCGCGTCCTCGTCGAAAGTCTTGGGTCGCCCCATGCCTGCTCCTCGCGAGACCCGGAGGCCCCGCGCGTTCTTGGACGCTCGTTCAAATAATGATTGTTGGACGAGTGGTCAAGTTCAAGTGGAGTCGGATGGAAGGCAAACGGACTCACGGGGGGGAGGTGTCGAAACAGCCCACCCTGGATGTGGGCATGTCCGAGAGGGGTTTACACATGTGGGTGGGTGGGCCCGGAGGGGCACGGCACGAGCTGCCTGCTGCCGTGGAGGCTGGATGACCCGCGCTATCCGCCAGGGTCATCCAGGAGCACGACGGTCCTGTACAGCGGTGTCCATGGACGTGAGTTGTCGGAGGACGTGCTCTACTTCATGGTGTTGGAAGGGGAGCGCCACGGCATCGAGACCGAGCCAATCCGTGCGAGTGCGTGGCTCTCCATCACGCTCACCATCGCGAGGAATGCCAGGACGCTCTCGTGAAGTGGTGGAGTCAGCGCGGCTTCGTTGCCTGACGGTCACGGAGCGCTAGTAACTCACGTGCAACCATGCGGTCCTTGTCGCGACCCACGTGCTGCTTGATGGCGATGAGATCATCCAGACCGATGATTCGGCACGGATGCCCGTACAGCTCCATGGACACGGCTTTGGATGCCACGTCGTCATACGTGCCAACAGGCTGCGCCGTGGAGAGGATGTCGAGCCTCCCCAGGTCCGTCAGCAGGTAGAGGTTCTGGTAGGTCGCAAGCTCCGTGGGTGGCTCCGTCACAGGGCGCTTGGGAACGGCCAGGGCATAGCGAGGATGGTACGGAGCCAACGCATCGAACAGCTTCGTGAAGTTGTGCTCGGTGAATGGCGCGACGATGTCGAGGTCCAGGGTAAAGGTGGCCGACCCGTGGGCAACCGCCGCGACGCCTCCGATGATGACGAACTGAACCTGTGCATCGAGCAACAGCGTCAGAATCTCAGGAGTCCGCTGCATCGCTGCTCGCATCCTTGGGGCGGAGTGCTTCGTACAGCTCCGTCATGCGCTGTAACTGCTCGATGCGCTCCGTCGGAGTGAGCTCGAGGTTCTGTAGCAGAAGGGACACGTCCACGCCCGCATCGATGGCGGCGTCCCAGTGAGGGCCATAGCTGGGAAAAGACTGCCGGAGCAGGTCCCGCATATCCATGGCCCTACTCTAGGTCGGGAGCGTTTTGTCTGCAGCACTCCTCGACTCTCTGCTGGCCACCTCACAGGAGGACCTGGCGGGCCATTGCTCAGAGGGCCCGCTTCTCTCCTCGCTGTCCGAGACGCTACTTCTTGGATGCGAGGCGCCGCCGCGCGGTGGAAGTGAAATACGAAGGACGGCCGCGCTTGTCGTGCTCAGGGCGCAGCGCCGCGGGTGTTGGTCCCGCACTTCGCTTCGAAGAGCTGGAGCCTGTCGCGCAGTTGCTTGCGGTAGGAGTCCGGGGTGGACTCGTGCAGCATGTCCAGCGCGCGACGCTGGAGTCCGAGCGCCTCCTTGCAGCGGTCCAGTTGGAAGGACATCGCCGCCTGGAGCGTCAGCGCGTAGGGGTCTCCCGGTGCGAGCTCCACCGCGCGACGGGCCACGGGGAGGCCCTTCTCCGGCTGCTGGGTCTGCTGGTAGTGCGCCGCGAGGCTGGCGAGGATGCGTGAGTCGTTGGGCAGCAGCTCGGCGGCGCGCTGTCGGGCCTGCTCCAGCGCCTGGCGTTCGCTGTTCATGTCCAGGTGCTCCGCAAGCAGGTCCCAGGCGCGACCATCGTCGGGGTGTGCCTGCACCAGCGTGCGGGCGCGAGCCAGGTGCTCCTGGGGGTTCTGCTGGAGCTGCGCGGCGAGCACGGCGACGCTCACGCTGACAGGGTCCTCCTTCAGGCCCTGCTCCACCTCGGCGCGCGCCTTCTGGATTCGCTCTTCCTGGGGCCGCGCGCCAATGCCATGCAGGTGCAAGCGCCCGCGCAGAGCGTGGACGTCCGCGGAGTCCAGCTCGCGCACGGTGACGTCTCGGGGCACGGGGGGCAGGGGCAGGGTGAGGATGGCGGAGCGCCCGCTCCAGACAAACGTGCGCAGGTCCCCTCGCAGGTCCCCCGCGTCCTTGAAGGCGATGTCCCAGGCGGTGCGCGGGTCCTCGGCGCGGGCCAGCCGGGTTTGAAGCTCGTCGAAGCGCTCGGTGTGCATGTTGATGAGGTAGTGAACCCAGACCCAGGCAGAGGCGTAGTGCTGCTGCGTCTCCGCCGCGCTCATCGACTCCTTCTGGTCCCAGGCCCAGAGGTCGTCGACGTCGAGCCAGCCGTGCTGCCGCACATAGGCGAGGCTGTTCTTGTTCGCGCGGCCGAGCACGGCCTCCTGGGTGCTGACCTTGACGTGGGTGGTCTGCAGGTACTGGGCGAGCCCCTCCGCCAGCCACCGGGACTGGCGCAGCAGCACGTGCCGGCTCAGCTCATGCGCCAGCTCGTGCGTCTGCAGCTCCTGCTCGGGCCCGTCGTCCAGCACGTAGCCCTCGCCCGACATGACGAGCAGCGTGCCCTGCTGCGTCGGCGCCACGAAGCCCACGTAGTCGCCCTGGATGAACTCCTTCAGCTCGTTGGTGTTGCGCAGGAGGATGACGTCCACGGAGCCGGGGGGATTGAAGTCCGTTCCCCACGCCAGCAGCAGGGCGCGGCGGAGCTTCTCCAGCTCGAGCGCCGTCGTGGTGGCCGACTGGGGCGTCAGGTTCGTCTGGATGCGGAAGTGCTCGCTCTGGACTTCGGACCAGGTCCGCCCGCCTTCACGGGGACACAGCGCGCGGGAGCCCGCGCAGCCGGTGGAGAGCGCCAGGACCAGACTCATCAAGACAACGTGGAATTTCATGCGCGGGGTTCTGGCATGAACGCCAAGAGAAGGAGAAGAGACGCGCCGAGGGGGGACGCGTGAGTCCTCCCCGTGAAGTTCGGCATCCCCGCGGGAAGTCCCGAGGTCTCCGCCGCTACTTCTTCTCGTCGCCCGCCAGGATGCGAGGCGCCGCCGCGCGGTGGAAGCCCTCGTACGGCTTGGACGCGGAGGTCTCCTCCAGCGGGAAAATCTTGGTGTTGCACGACGCGCCACCGTCAATCTTGATGACCTCGCCGGTGATGAACGCCGCCACGTCCGTGAGCAGGAACACGATGGCGCCGCTCACCTCCGCCTCCGTGGCCAGTCGCTGCAACGGCACTTCCTTCTTCAACAGCGGGATGAGCGCCTTGACGCCCTCGTCCTGGTAGCTGTCCATGCCACTGGACGCGACCCAGCCCGGCGCCACCGCGTTGACGCGCACGCCCGTCGCCGCCCACTCCACCGCCGCCGTCTGCGTCAGGTTGAGCATGCCCATGCGCGCCGCGCCCGAGTGCCCCATCCCCGGCATCCCGCCCCACGCGTCCGCGAGCATGTTGACGATGGACCCGCCGTGGTTGCTCATCGACTGGAGATACACCTCGCGCGCCATCAGGAAGCCGCCCGTGAGGTTGGTGGCGACCACCGCCTCGAAGCCCTTCTTGGAGATGGCCGCGAGCGGTGACGGGAACTGTCCGCCCGCGTTGTTCACCAGGCCGTGGATGCGCCCGCGTGCCGCGACGATGCGTGCCACCGTGGCCTTCACGCCCTCCTCGTCACGGATGTCCACCGTCTCCAGTGAGCACTCGCCGCCGTCCTCGCGCAGCTCCGCGGCGACCTTCTCCAGCTTGTCCAGCTTGCGGCCCACCAGGACGACGTGCGCGCCGAGCGCCGCCAGCTCGTGCGCGGTGCAGCGCCCGATTCCGCTGCCGCCTCCCGTCACGACGATGTTCTGTCCCTTGAAACAACCCGGTGCGAATACAGAGCGGTAACCCATGTCGTCTCCCGAAGTGGCCCCGTGCGTGGCGAGAGGGCCCGTGGTGTCCGTGGTCGCCTCGCGGCGTCAGTCTCCCGCTTTCCGCCCGCGCCGGGAACGCAGCGCGTCCTCCAGCGTGAGCGCCCAGCGGTGGAGAATCTTCTTCCTGCGCGCGCTGTCGTCCCGCAGCAGGTTGGCGAGCCCCAGGCCCCGGATGAGGTCCAGCGTCGCCTGCACCAGCTCGCGCGTCTCCGGCTCGCGGTCATCCACGCCGAGCAGCGCCACCGTGAGCCGGTGTACCTCCCGCCCCACCTTCGCCTCCACCGGCAACAACTGCGCGCGCAGCTCCGCGTCCGCGCTCGCCGCCACCCAGAGCTGCGCTGCCGCGGCGAAGAGCGGCTGCGTGTAGAAGCCCGCCAGCATGTGCAGGATGCTCTCGGTCCGCCGCACGTCCGCTGGCAGGCGGGCCGCTCTCCGACTGAGCTCCTCCACCTGCTGGTGCCCGACGTACTCCACCGCCGCCGCGACCAGGTCGCCTCGCGTGGGGAAGTGGTGCTGGCACGCGCCGCGAGACACGCCTGCTCGCTCGGCGATGACCGTCATCGTGGAGCCAGCCCACCCCAGCTCCGACAGGGCGCCAATGGCGGCCTCCATCAAGCGCTGCCGTGTCACGCGGCTGCGCTCCTGTTCCTGTCTGCCCGGCGGCGGTGCGTCGCTCACGAAGTCAGCTTGAAAGGCACCCTCGAAAAAAGCAAGCGCGCTTGCTTTTTTAGGCATGGGCTCCCAGACTGCCCGCATTCAGGCTGGACGTGGAGAGCGCATGAGCGAGTCCCCCCTCCGTATCGGCAATGCCTCGGGCTTCTATGGAGACCGGTTCTCGGCCGTCCGGGAGATGCTCGAAGGCGGCCAGTTGGACGTCCTCACGGGCGACTACCTGGCGGAGCTGACGATGTTGATTCTTGGCCGGGACCGGATGAAGGACCCGTCCACCGGCTACGCCAAGACGTTCCTCCGGCAGATGGAGCAGTGCCTGGGGCTCGCGCTGGACAAGAAGGTGAAGGTCGTCGTGAACGCGGGCGGGTTGAACCCGTCCGGCCTCGCGACGGCGCTGCGCGAGCTGAACGACAAGCTGGGCCTCAAGGCGCGCATCGCGCACGTGGAGGGGGATGACCTCTCCGGCAGCGCGGACGAGCTGGGCCTCGGCTCTCCCATCACCGCGAACGCGTACCTGGGCGGCTGGGGCATCGCCGAGAGCCTGCGCGCGGGCGCGGACGTCGTCGTCACCGGTCGCGTGACGGATGCCTCGCTGGTGGTGGGCCCGGCCGCCGCGCACTTCGGCTGGAAGCGGGACGACTGGGACAAGCTCGCCGGGGCCATGGTGGCCGGCCACGTCCTGGAGTGCGGCACGCAGGCGACGGGCGGCAACTACTCCTTCTTCAAGGAGCTGGATGTCCGCCGGCCCGGCTTCCCCCTGGCGGAGCTGTTCGCGGATGGCTCGTCCGTCATCTCCAAGCACGCGGGCACGGGCGGCGCGGTGACGGTGGACACGGTGCTCGCGCAGCTCCTCTATGAAATCACCGGGGCCCGGTACGCGGGGCCTGACGCGACGGCGAGGTTCGACTCCATCACCCTGGCGGCGGAGGGGAAGGACCGCGTGCGCATCTCGGGCGTGAAGGGTGAGCCGCCTCCGCCCACCGTGAAGGTCTGTCTCAACCACCTGGGTGGCTACAAGAACGAGGCGACGTTCATCCTGGTGGGGCTCGACATCGAGGAGAAGGCGGCGCTCATCCGAGGACAGATGGAAGCGGCGCTCACGCGCAAGCCGAAGGAGACGCACTGGACGTTGGTGCGCACGGACCGCGAGGACGCCGCCACGGAGGAGCAGGCCGCGGCCTTCCTGCGCGTCGTGGTGAAGGACGCGGACCAGAAGCTCGTGGGTCGCTCCTTCAGTGGCGCCGCCGTGGAGCTGGCGCTGGGCACCTATCCTGGCTTCACCATGACGGCGCCGCCGTCGGATGGCGCGCCTTACGGTGTCTACACGCCGGCCTATGTCGATGCGACGCGCGTGGAGCACGTCGCCGTCCTGCCGGATGGCGCGCGCACGGTCATCGCGCCCACGGAGCAGTCGCTGAAGCTGGCTCCTGTCGAGAAGCCCGCGTTGCCGGAGGCGCTGCCTTCGGGTCCCACGCGGCGGGCACCGCTGGGGCGCATCGTCGCGGCGCGCAGTGGGGACAAGGGCGGCACGGCGAACATCGGCGTGTGGGCGCGGACGGACGCGGCCTGGCGGTGGCTTGCGCACTTCCTCACGGCGGAGAAGCTGCGCGAGCTGCTACCGGAGACGGCGGCCTTCGCGATTGAGCGGCACGACTTCCCCCAGCTCCGAGGGGTGAACTTCGTGGTCGACGGGATTCTGGGCGAGGGCGTGTCGTCGTCGACGCGCTTCGACCCGCAGGGCAAGGCGCTGGGGGAGTGGCTCCGCTCGCGCCACGTGGACATCCCCGAGTCGCTGCTGCGTGAAGGAGAGGGTTGAGGCCGATGCCAAGAATCACATCGCGGGTGAACACGGGCTCGGAGTCGTTTCAGGCACAGCGCACGGACATGCTCGGGCGCCTCGCTGAGCTGCGGAGTGTGGAGGCGAAGGTCCGCGCCACCGAGAACAAGGCGACCGAGAAGTTCCACAAGCGCGGCCAACTGCTGCCTCGCGAGCGACTGATGATGCTGCTGGACAGGGGCTCGCCGTTCCTGGAGCTGTCCACGCTGTGCGGGTACGGCTACCACGACGACAGTGACGGCTCGCTGGCGGGCGGCAACAGCATCGCGGGCATCGGCTACGTGTCCGGCGTGCGGTGCTTCGTCTTCGTCAACAACTCCGCCATCAAGGGTGGCACCGCGTCTCCCTGGGGTGTGCAGAAGGCGCTGCGCGGGCAGGCCATCGCGCTGCAGAACAAGCTGCCCATGGTGTCGCTGGTGGAGAGCGGCGGCGCGAATCTCATGTACCAGCAGGAGATCTTCATCCCGGGCGGGGAGACCTTCTACAACCAGGCGCGGATGTCGGCGGCGGGCATTCCGCAAATCACCGTGGTCCACGGCTCCAGCACGGCGGGTGGTGCATACCTGCCGGGCCTGTCCGATTACGTGGTGATGGTGAAGAAGAAGGCGAAGGTGTTCCTCGCGGGCCCGCCGCTGCTCAAGGCGGCGACGGGCGAGGTCGCCACCGACGAGGACCTGGGTGGCGCGGAGATGCACGCCACCGTCGCGGGCACCGCGGACTATCTGGCCGAGGACGACGCCGACGCCATCCGCATGGCGCGGGAAATCGTGTCCAAGCTCGGCTGGAACGAGCGACTGGCGGCGGCCGCGCCCACGCTCTACGAGGAGCCGCGCTACTCGCCAGATGAGCTGTGCGGCGCCATCCCGGCGGACTACCGCAAGCCCTACGACTGCCGCGAAATCATCGCGCGCTTCGTGGACGGCTCCGACTTCACGGGCTTCAAGGACGCCTATGACGCGCACACCGTCTGCGGGTGGGCGAACCTCTTCGGCGCGCCCATTGGCATCATTGGCAACAACGGCCCCATCAGCCCGAAGGGCGCGACGAAGGCGGCGCAGTTCATCCAGCTCTGCTGCCAGTCGGGCACGCCCATCATCTACCTCCAGAACACCACGGGGTATCTGGTGGGGACGCAGCCGGAGCAGGGCGGCATCGTCAAGCACGGCGCGAAGATGATTCAGGCGGTGGCGAACGCCACGGTGCCGCAGGTGACGCTGCTGGTGGGCGGTTCGTTCGGCGCTGGCAACTATGGAATGTGCGGCCGACCGTTCCATCCGCGCTTCATCTTCGCGTGGCCCAACGCGCGCACGGCCGTCATGGGCGGCGAGCAGGCGGCGAAGGTGATGTCGATTGTCTTCGGCGAGAAGCTCGCGCGCGGCGGTGAGGTGGTGGACGAGGAGGCCATCCGCGCCTTCACGCAGCCCATCGTCGACCAGTTCGACAAGGAGTCGCACCCCTTCAACGCCTCGGCGCGGCTGTTCGACGACGGCATCATCGACCCGCGCGATACGCGACGGGTGCTCGGGTTCGTCCTGTCCATCTGCCGCGAGGCGGGGCGACGCGAGGTCAATCCCAACAGCTTCGGAGTCGCACGCCTGTGAGAGGAGCGAACGGGATGGAGCGTTTCAGCAAGGTCCTCGTCGCGAACCGGGGCGAAATCGCCGTGCGGGTGATTCGCACGTGCAAGCGGCTGGGCTATCGGACGGTGGCGGTGTTCTCCGAGGCGGACCGGGGTGCGCCGCACGTTCTCGCGGCGGACGAGGCGGTGCCGATTGGCGCGTCGCCCGCGAAGGAGTCCTACCTCGTCATCGACAAGCTCATTGGCGCGGCGAAGGCGTCGGGGGCCCAGGCGATTCATCCGGGCTACGGCTTCCTCTCCGAGAACGCGGCCTTCTCTCGCGCGTGCAAGGAGGCGGGGCTCGTCTTCATCGGCCCGGACGCCGAGGCCATCACCCTGATGGGCAACAAGCGTCAGGCGAAGCTGCGGATGATTGCCGCCGGCGTGCCGTGCATTCCCGGCTACGAGGCATCGGATGCGGACGACGAGGCGCTGGCGGTGGAGGGCGAGCGCATCGGCTTCCCGCTGATGGTGAAGGCGGCGGCCGGTGGTGGTGGGCGCGGCATGCGACTGGTGCACGAGGCGTCGCAGCTCCGCGCCGCGCTGCGCGGGGCACGCTCGGAGTCCACCAACGCCTTCGGCAGCGGTGAGCTCATCCTGGAGCGGGCCGTCATCAACGCGCGGCACGTGGAGATTCAGGTCTTCGCGGACGAGCACGGCAACGTGGTGCATCTGGGTGAGCGCGACTGCTCGGTTCAGCGCCGTCACCAGAAGATTGTCGAGGAGAGCCCGTCCCCCGCCGTCAGCGCGGAGCTGCGAGAGCGGATGGGACAGGTGGCCGTCACCGCGGCCCAGGCGATTGCCTACAAGGGCGCGGGCACCATCGAGTTCCTCCTCGCGCCGAGCGGCGAGTTCTACTTCATGGAGATGAACACCCGTCTCCAGGTGGAGCACCCCGTCACCGAGGAGATTACCGGCCTGGACCTGGTGGAGTGGCAGCTCCGCGTGGCCTCGGGCGAGGTGCTGCCGCGCGAGCAGAAGGACATCACGTGGAAGGGGCACGCCATCGAGGTGCGCCTGTGCGCCGAGGACCCGGCGAAACAATACGCACCGCAGGCGGGGAGGCTGTTGACGTGGCGGCTGCCCTCGCGCGAGGGCGTGCGAATCGACCATGGCGTGCGCGAGGGGCAGGACATTCCGCCCTTCTACGACTCCATGCAGGCGAAGGTGATTGCGTACGGCTCGGACCGGGAGCAGGCGCGGCGGCGACTGGTGGAGGCGCTGCACGAGCTCACCGTATTCGGTGTCACCACGAACAAGGCCCTGCTGCTCCACGTGCTGCAGGACGGGACATTCCGCTCCGGCGTCTACGACACGGGCTTCATCGGGAAGCACGCGGACGGCGCGACGCTGGCGCGGCTGTACGAGACGACTCCCCGTGAGCGGGCGCTGGCGGCGACGGCCCTCTTCCACGATGAGGCGCAGGTCCTCGCGAAGAGGAGCGGGCTGGATGGCTCGCTGGTGAACTGGAACACGGCGTACACGCATCCGGTGGCGATGACGCTGGAGGACCGGAGCGGTGAGTCGAAGGTCTCCGTGCGGCCGGTGTCTCCATCGCAGTACGAGGTGAGCGCAGGCGGCGAGTCGCTCGAAGTCGGCGTGTTGGGGTTGGCGGACAGCGTGTTCGACTACTCCGTTGGCGGGGCGCGAGGCCGTGCGCGCTATCTCCGGAGCGGGGACTCGCTCTGGTTGGATTTGGGCGTCGGGGCACGCCGCCTCACGGACGTGACGTTTCGTCCGGCGAAGTCGTCGGAGGGGGCGGGCACAGGCCGACTGCTCGCGCCGATGGACGGACGCATCCTGCGCGTGGATGCGAAGCCGGGCGACGTGGTGAAGCCGGGTGACGTCCTCCTCGTGCTGGAGGCGATGAAGATGGAGTTCCAGCTCGCGGCGGACATTCCTGGCGTCGTCGAGGCGGTGAATGCCTCGGTGGGCGGACAGGTGTCCGCGAAGCAGTTGCTCGTGGTGCTCACGCCGGAGGCGAAGCCGAAGGAGCCGCCGGCCTGAAGGTGCGGGCAACATCGCGCCCCGCATATCGCTTGTCCCGGAGTGCGTGGGGAATGTCCGTGACGGGACTCCCACCTGTTCTGGGGTCCATGACGTTCGTGGACTGATGAGCAGGTGCGGGCGCCCCGCGGGACGGTGCGACCTTCCGGTTTCGGAACGAGGTGCTTTCTCTTGGGGCCATCGTCGTCAGGAGACGGTGGACCCGGAGTCGTGACGTGGACCCCTCGGAAGCGCGTGAGAAACTGTCGCTGTACTGCCCCATCTCCCCGGAGCTCCATCCTCGCGCGGAGGAGGTGGAGGCGCGGAGCGTGGAGTGGATGACGCGTCAGGGCATCTACCCCGATGAGCAGGAGCGGCTGCGCCTCTCCCGGATTCGTGTGGGGGAATTCGTCGCGCGCATCATGCCTTCAGGCACGGAGGCATCGCTCCAGGCCGCCGCCGACTTCGTCATGTGGCTCTTCGCGTTCGATGACGCCTTCTGCGACGAGGGCCGCTTCGGACAGCGGCCTCACGGGATGGCTGTGTATGCCGGTTGGTTGGGGCATCTGCTGGACTCGCCCCACGCGGAGGTGCTTCCCGACGACCCGTATGCCCAAAGCCTGCGGGACTTGCGGCTGCGGATGGAGGTCCATGCGAGCCCGGTGCAACTGCGTCGCTGGTCCGACGCGGTCCGCTCCTATCTGTACTCGCAGGTCTGGGAGGCGGCCAACCGAGACGACCAGCGCGTCTGCGACGTCGACAGCTACACGGTGCTCAGGCTCTACAGCGGCGCGGCGATGGTGTGTCCCACGCTCATCGACATCGTCAACCAGCACGAGGTGTCCACCGAGGAGCTGGCGCGTCCCCTGGTGCGCGCGGCGGGCGAGGTGGCGGGGACGATTGTCGTCTGGGACAACGACCTCATCTCCCACGGGAAGGAATCGCGCCGTGGCGAGGACCAGCACAACCTCCTCTCGGTGTTGATGCACGAGCGCGGCTGCTCGATGGAGGAGGCCACTCGCGAGGCGGTGAGGATGCGGGACGCGGTGATGGCGCTGTTCCTGCGATTGCTGGCGCAGGGACAGTCCAGTGCGAGTCTGGAACTGTCGCTGTACCTGAAGGGGCTGGGGAACTTCGTGCGCGCGAACATCGACTGGAGCAACCGGTCCGGTCGCTACTTCGAGCGAGAGGTGCGCTCCTCCGCGGAAGGCGTCGTGGCGCTCGAGATGCCTCTCGTGGACGTCACGACGCTGGAGCCGCTGCCCGTTCGCTCGATTCAGTGGTGGTGGGGCTGTGTGTCGTCGGAGGGCTGAGCGTTGTTTCGGCTCAGTCCGAGCACGGCGAGTCCCACGAGGCACAGGGCCGCGCCCGACGCGCATACGCCCGCCCAGCCCCAGTGGGTCCACGCGGTGGTGCCCAGCCAGGAGCCGCCCGCGCCGCCCGCGAAGTACGTCACCATGTAGAGGGTGTTGAGGCGGCTGCGAGCCTCCGGGCGCAGGGCGTAGACGCGCGTCTGGTTGGAGATGTGGTTGCCCTGGGCGCCCAGGTCGAGCAGCACGACACCCAGCGCGATGCCCCACAGCCATTGGCCCAGCGGCCACATCAGCACGAAGGACAGGAGCAGCACGCCGATGGCCAGCATGTTGATGCGCCGTCCCCCGTGCGAGTCCGCGTAGCGGCCCACGAGGGGGGCGATCAACGCGCCCACGACGCCGACGACTCCGAAGAGACCGGCGACCTGGGGTCCGTAGTGCTGGGGGAGGCTCTGGAGGTACAGGGCGAGCGTGGACCAGAAGACGCTGAAGGCGCCGAAGGTGAGCGCGCCGAGGACGGAGTGGATGCGCAGCACGGGCTCGGTGCGAGCCAGATGGACCAGCGAGCGCATCAGCTCCGGGTAGGGCATGGCGGCCACGGCCGGCTGCGAGGGAAGGGTGAAGCGCAGCAGCAGCGCGAGCAGGAGCATCATCCCGGCGGCGATCCAGAACATGGAGCGCCAGCCCAGGTGGGTGCCCACGAAGCCGGCGGCGGTGCGCGACAGGAGGATGCCGATGAGCAGGCCGCTCATGACGGTTCCGACGACACGGCCGCGCTGTGCGGCGGGGGCCAGGTGCGCGGCGAAGGGCACGAGGAGCTGCGGGACGATGGTGGTGGCGCCCACGATGAAGCTGGCGAGCACGAGCCACGGAAGGGTGGGCGCGAGCGCGACGCCGACGAGGGCCAGGCTCACCAGCGCGGACATGGTGACGATGACGCGCCGTCGCTCCAGGCTGTCACCGAGCGGGACGATGAGCAGCATGCCCGCCGCATAGCCGACCTGGGTCAGCGTGGGCACGAGGCCGAGCGAGCTGCCGGAGGCGTTCAGCTCCCTGCCGATGTCTCCGAGCAGGGGCTGGTTGTAATAGAGGTTCGCGGCGGTGGCGCCGGAGGCGGCGGCCATGAGCCACACCAGCCCGGAGCTGAGGGTGGTGTGAGACGGTTCCGAGGGTGCTCGTGTCGACATGGGAGGCGCGGCGCACTCTCTTCCTGGAGTGCGCTCAGGTCCAGCGGCGTGTGAGGCGCGTCACGCCTGCTTGCTGGTGGGCACGGAGTGCGTGGGAGCACTGCGCGCGTGGATGCCGTGAGGTGGAGGGGGTTCCTGGAGTGCGCCCGGGTTCAACAGCACGTGAGGCTTTAGTCAGCCTGTTTGTCCTGGTGGTCGAGGGGAAAGCGGGAGCACCGCACGCGTGGAAGCCGCGAGGTAGATGGGTGCGAGGGAAGTAACGCCGGGCCAGGGAGTGCGCAGGGGTTCTCGTGGAGGACAGGTGTGAGGTCGGGCTCCACGAGTGCGGGTCGGTGTAGGCTTCCGGGTATGGCTGGAGTCACCACCGCGCCGGAGCGTCTGCCCGTCATCGACATGTCCCCGCTGTTCGACGCGTCCCCTTCCGAGGCACGGAAGCGGGTGGCGCGTGAAATCGAGCAGGCGTGTCGTGACACCGGCTTCTTCTATGTCTCCGGCCACGGGGTCTCGGACGAGGTTCTCGCGCGGCTGGAGGATGAGAGTCACCGTTTCTTCGCGCTGCCGCGTGAGGCGAAGGAGGCCATCGCCATGGCGCACGGCGGGCCTGCGTGGCGTGGCTGGTTCCCGCTGGGAGGCGAGCTGACGTCGGGGAAGCCGGACCGCAAGGAAGGGCTCTATCTGGGCACGGAGCTGGGGCCCGAGCATCCTCGAGTGAGGGCGGGCTGGCCGCTGCACGGTGCGAATCTGTGGCCGCCGGAGGTGCCGGGGCTGCGCGCGGTGGTGCTCGACTACATGGCCGGTGTCACTCGCGCGGCGCATGCGCTGATGGAGGGCGTGGCGGAGAGCCTGGGGTTGGAGCGGGACTACTTCCACCGGACGTACACGGCGGACCCCACGGTGCTGTTCCGTGTCTTCCACTACCCCGCGGAGCCGGAGCCCGCGGATGGCGAAGAGCGCTGGGGCGTGGGGGAGCACACGGACTATGGGTTGCTGACGTTGCTCGCGCAGGACTCGAATGGTGGGCTGCAGGTGAAGTCGCGACGCGGGTGGGTGGAGGCGCCGCCGCTGCAGGGGACGCTGGTGTGCAACATCGGCGACATGCTCGACCGGCTGACGGGTGGTTGGTATCGCTCCACGCCGCATCGGGTGAAGAACGTGAGTGGGCGAGACAGGCTCTCGTTCCCGCTCTTCTTCGACCCGGACTTCGCGGCGGAGGTCCAGCCGCTGCCGAATGTGGCTTCGGCGGATGTGGACGAGGACCGGGCTCGGCGTTGGGACGGAGCGAGCGTCCACGCGTTCGAGGGCACCTACGGTGACTATCTGCTGGGGAAGGTGTCGAAGGTGTTCCCGCAGCTCGTGCGGCGGGTGCTGTAGTTCACGCGTGGCGTCGAGGCGAAAGCCTCTCGCCTCGACCTCACCGCGCGCCGCGACGAGCGGACCCTCGGGCCCGCCGCGCGTCCGCGTCGCTCAGCTCCCGCTTGTCGCCGGTGCTTCCGTGCGCGGCAACAGGCGCCCACCCAGCATGGTGATGCGCCGAGCCGCCAGTCGCTCACGCGCCTCGGGCTGGATGTCCTGCGGCGTCCACTTCAGGTCGTGGTCGAACTCCACGTGCACCGACTCGACGCCCTCCTGACCCGTGAGGCGCTGCTCGATTTCCCGCATGAAGTACGCCGCCATCATGCACATGGGAGACGTGATGTGCAGCCGCACCGTCACCTTGCCGTCGCGGTGCTCCACGCTCTGGATGAGCCCCATCTCTCCAATGCCCAGCGGCACCCCCGTCGCCAGGCTGCACGGGTCCGGAATCGACTGGATGCGCTCGCGCAGCGCCGCTTCCATCGTCACGGCCGCGCCTCCTGCTGGTAGCTGTAGGGCTTGATGTCGCCCCTGGCGCGCTTGCGCGAGAACGCATCGTTCTCGATGCGCTTCTTCACCGCCTCGATGTCCACCCCGGCGTAGCGCGCGTAGTTGTCGCAGAGAATCATCCGCTTCACCTCTGGCGTCACCTGCATGCCCGCCATCTGCACCAGTTCCTCGGGCAGTTGGAAGTCGTGCCAGAACTTGTGCAGCGCCGGCTGCGGGTGGCTGAACACCGTCCCGGAGCCCCACATGATTTTCGACGGGCCCGCCCACTTGAGCAGCGCGGCCAGCGACTCCGCGAACCAGCGCTCCCGCTTCACCAGCAACGCGCCCGTCACCTCCAGGTTGACGTACACGTTGGGGAACAGCGACAGCTGCATGCCCGTCTCGTCCAGGAACGCCATGCCGCCGTGGACGATTTCGAAGTTCAGGTCCGGGAACGCATCCGCCGCGCCGCCGATGTCGTCGACCTTGTACGGCTCCAGCGGCACCGCCCCCATCGGCAGGCCCTTGTGCACCGCGATGTTCTTGATGCCCAGCTTGCGCGCCCGCTCGAACAGGGGGAACGCGATGCTCGGGTCATCCATCCGCCAGCCGGTGTGCTTGAACGAGTCTCCCAGCCACGCGGCCGGATAGAGCTTCAGGCCCGTGGGCTTGAGCTCCTCCGCCTGCCGCTCCAGGTCCTCCAGCGCCGCCGTGCCCCGCAGCGGGTCCACGCCCGCGTAGACGAGGAAGCGGTCCGGGAAGCGCCGCTTGATGTCCACCGTCTTCTCGTACGAACACAGCCCATCCGTGTAGAGCGTCTGGAGCGGCAGCACGTGGTGCACCGCCAGGTCGATGTCGCTCTCCACGAAGAGGATGTGCGCCAGCTCGTCCACGGACCAGTCCTTCATGAACTGGTCGGCCTGCGGGACGCGGTGCGAGTCGTTGGACAACCCGCTGTGCAGTCCGAAGATGAGCTGTGCCAGGGACTCGGCGTACTTCCCCGCGCGCCAGTTGGACGGGTGCAGGTTGTACGCATGCGTAACCGC
This sequence comes from Myxococcus sp. CA056, assembly GCF_013336715.1. Lineage (NCBI taxonomy): Bacteria > Pseudomonadati > Myxococcota > Myxococcia > Myxococcales > Myxococcaceae > Myxococcus > Myxococcus sp. CA056. The sequence goes on along the minus strand of NZ_JABUMT010000001.1, from coordinate 1,610,952 downwards.
ATCGATGACGAAACCGCCGCCAATCACCAGGAACTCCCTTCGGATGCGCACCGGGAAATCCGGCGCGGTGAAGTCTCACTCATTCGTGGCAAGCCCGGCGACGTCAGGCGTCGACCGCCAGCACTTCTCCGACGATTTGTTGAATCATCTGCGCATCGAAGGGCTTCTCGATGCGCGGGTTCGGAATGCGCTCCAGGAACTGGCGCGCCCGGGTGGTGTACGAGCCACCGGTGATGAAGATGAAGCGCAGGCTCAGCCCGGGCTCCCGCTCCCGCACCCGCTCGTAGACATCCATGCCGGTGATGCCCGGCATCATCAGGTCACAGAAGATGGCGTCGAACGGGCCGCCGGAGGTCAGCTTCGTCAGCGCCTCCTCGCCACTTCCCACCACCGTCACCTGGTGCCGCTTTCCGATGATGCGCGCCAGTGAGCGGCCCACCGCGGGCTCGTCGTCAATCACCAGCAGCCGGCCGCTGCGCTCCGAGGACGGCGCGGCCACGGAAGGCACCTCGCGAGGCGCCGCGTCCGCGGGCGCGGGTGGCAGCTGCACCGTGAACGTGGTTCCTCGCCCCGGCTCGCTGCGCACGGTGATTTCACCGCCCAGCCCCTGGATGATGCCGTGGCAGATCGACAGCCCCAGCCCCGTGCCCGAGCCCACCGCCTTCGTCGTGAAGAACGGGTCGAAGATGCGCGCGAGCACGCTGGGTGGCATGCCGGAGCCGGTGTCGCTCACGTCCACCGCCACGCCGCCATTCACGCCGGGGCGAACCCAGAGCGTCACCTGCTGGTTCGCCGGGTCTCCCTCGGGGATGGCCTGCGCCGCGTTCACGACGAGGTTGAGGAAGACCTGCCCCAGCCGGGACGCATCCGCGTGGACGAGCGGCACGTCCTCGTAGCGCTTGACGATTTGGGCTCGGGGCTTCAGCTCGCTGGAGGCCAGCTTGAGGGAGAACTCCAGCGACTCCCTCACGTCCAGCAGCTCCCGCCGCTCCTCCTCCTGGCGGGAGATGTACTTCAAGTCCCGGACGATGTTGCGCACGCGCGTGGCGCCCTCGAGCGCCTCCTTGAGCAGCTCCCCGGTGTCCTTCAGGGACACGGACCAGCCCGGCGCGAGCGCCCCATCCGGCAGCATCCGCCCCAGCTCCCCACCCAGCCGCACCATGGACTCCATGGCCGACTCCAGATTGGCCATGACGTAGGTGAGCGGGTTGTTGATTTCGTGCCCCACGCCCGCCGCCAGCGTGCCGGCGAGCACCATGCGGTCCGACTGGAGGAGCTGGGCCTGCATGCGCTTGCGCTCGGTGATGTCGCGCGCCATGACGACCACCGCGCCCACGCCGTCGAAGTCGACGGGCAGGCCCGCGCTCTCCGCGTCGAACCAGGTGCCGTCGCGGCGCATGTACCGAATCTCGCGCAGCGGAGCCAGCTCACCCCGGGCCACCACGGCGTGCACGCGCTGGCGCACCACGTCCAGGTCATCCGGGTGGACGATGGTCCAGATGGGCCGGCCCATCAGCTCGCTGGCGTGGTCGTACCTCAGCGCGCGCAGCAGCGTCGGGTTGACGTAGATGAAGCGCTGGTCCCGGTGGACGAAGATGGCCTCGGGCGCCGTCTCGATGAGCTTGCGGAAGCTCTGCTCGGAGCGGTGCAATGCTTCCTCCGTGCGCTTGCGCTCGGTGACGTCCTCGAAGGCGAACAACCGGTAGCGCGACTCGTCGCCGCTGGCGCCCATGGGCGTGGAGAGCCGACGCAGCATCCGGCCGTTGGCGAGCACCGCCTCGTCCCCGTGCAGCGGTGGCGGGGCGTCCGACTCCGCGGTGGTGGGGTTGAGGCGCAGGAAGGCCGCGGCCTCACCCGCGCGCAGGCAGTGGCCCAGCACGTCCTCGTGGGAGACCTGGCCCTTGCGCATCGCGCCTTCCAGCGACTCGATGCCCCACAGCTGGCAGAAGCGGTGGTTGGCGTAGAGGACGGTGCCGGAGCGGACCTCCACCACGTACAGACCCAGCGGCAGGCTGTCGCTCATCGCCCACGGTGGCACCGGGCCATTCGCCTCCGCGACGGCGCCGCGCTCCTTGTCGAGCGCGGGAGGCGACTCCAGCCTTCTCACCGTGCAGTACAGCGGCCCACCCGCCGCGGAGCAGGCCGCGCTCCACACGAGCCACGCCCACGTGCCGTCCCGACACCGCCACCGACAGGAGAAGCGCATGGTGCCCGTGGTACGCGCCAGCGACTCCAGCCGCGCCTCCACCGCCGAGAGGTCCTCCGGGTGGATGAAGCCCCGGGAGCCTTCGAGTCGCAGCTCCGTGGGAGACCAACCCACCGTCACGTTCCAGGCCGGATTGGCTTCCAGAATCCGACCCTGCGCGCCCAGCACCACGAACAACTCGGTGGAGAGCTCGAAGAAGCGGTGAGCCCACTGCTCCATCAACATTGCGTTCCTTCAACGCCCAGGGGCGCGAGACGCCACGGCCCTGGGGGGAGGGGGCCGTACGTCGCTTGGTGCATGACGGGGATAAACGAGTCTTCACGGACATAGACACCATTTCAGGAAAAAATGCATGTCCGTAATTCGTTGGGCCGAGCGCGCGGACGTGTGCCCGGGTGCTGGGCAACCACGGAGCCGAGCGGTGACGGCGCGTGCCAATTCCTGTCGCATTGTCGAAGCGCTGTTCAGGTTGCCAAGGGGGGTGCGAATCCACCGCAGGCTGGGTGCGCAGGGCTTCAGTGCGCACCACGTCTGTCTTCCAGGACGGCAACCCATATCCACCACGTCAGGGAAGGGTGGAGGTTTGGGCAGACGTCGTGGGGCGGAGGCGCGCGTCCGGATGGCAGGCTTTGATCTCCCCGCCAGCCCAGAACACACTTCCACACCCTCTTTTTGTCAGCGGTGCTGTAAAAGTGAACCTTCACCCGGGAAATTATGTCCGCTTGTACGCTGAGTGAGGTACCGGGCTTGACGTCGTTGAGAATGATCTTCAACATGCCCGCCACGTTTCCTCCCAAAGAGTGAGACGCAGCGGCGGTAATCGCCTCCCCCAAAAGCGATATCGCCGTATGAAGTCCCAGTTGAGCCCCGCGCGCCGCGTTCCCCCTCTCGGCGCGCGGTGGCCCCTGGGATTCCCGGCAAGCTCCTCGAAATCACCAGGCAGGCACGCCTCGCTCGCACCCCGCGTGGAGCGCATCTCGCTTGCGAGCCCCCAGGGCCGGGCGGAGAGTGGGCGCCTCTTTCGGAGGTCCTCTTGCCCGTCTCCACGTTCATCCTGTCTTCATCCCTCGCGCTGCAACTCGTCTCGGGGGCCGCGCAGGTTGCCACGAAGTCCGCGCCCACGAAGCCCGCCCAGACGGCGAAGGCTTTCACGCCGCCCCTGGCCGTCGCGGAGAAGCTGGTGGGGCCCGCGCTGACGGAAGGCCATTCCTATGCGCGGCTCGCGGAGCTGACGGATGGGATTGGACCGCGCCTGTCGGGCTCCGAGGGCGCGGCGGCCGCGGTGCAGTGGGCGCTGCGGAGCTTCAAGGCGGACGGCGTGAAGGCGTGGACGGAGCCCGTGAAGGTGCCGCGCTGGGTGCGAGGGGAGGAGCGGGGTGAGGTGCTCGCGTCCGAGCGCACGCGTGGCCATCCGCTGTTCCTGCTCGCGCTGGGCGGCAGTCCTCCCACCGCGCCGGAGGGGCTCACGGCGGAGGTGGTGGAGGTGACGTCGCTGGAGTCGCTCGCCGCGCTGGGCGACGGGGTGAAGGGGAAGATTGTCTTCTTCAATCACACGATGTCGGTGGCCGCGGACTACGGCCGCTTCGCCGGGTTGCGTGGCCGAGGCCCCGCGCTGGCGGCGAAGGCGGGCGCGGCCGGAGCGCTGGTGCGCTCGCTGGCGACGGCGTCCCTGCGCACGCCGCACACGGGGTCCACGCGCTTCGAGGACGAGGGCCCGCGCATCCCCGCGGCGTCCATCACGACGGAGGACGCGGATCTGCTGCACCGCCAGCTCGAGAAGGGAGCGGTGCGCGTGAAGCTGGTGCTGGGGTGCTCGGAGCTGCCGGACGCGGACTCGCACAACGTCGTCGCGGAGATTCGGGGCCGGGAGAAGCCGCAGGAAATCGTGCTCATCAGCGCGCACCTGGACTCGTGGGACGTGGGCACGGGGGCGCATGACGATGGCGCGGGGGTGGTGATGGTGATGGAGGCCGCGCGGCTCATCGCGAAGCTGCCGCAGGCGCCTCGGCGCACGGTGCGGGTGGTGCTCTACATGAACGAGGAGAACGGGCTGCGCGGTGGGCGCGCGTACGCGGAGGCGCACGCGGCGGAGCTGTCCCGGCACGTGGCGGCCATGGAGATGGACGCGGGCGGTGGGCGTCCGGTGGGCGTGAGCCTGCGCGCGGGCGCGGGTGGGCAGGAACTGCTCAAGCCCTGGCTGTCGCCGCTGGTGGCGCTGGGCGCGGCCAACTTCTCCACGCGTGAGGCGGGGGGCGCGGACATCAGCCCGCTCTTGCCGGCGCGGGTGCCGTTCTTCGGCGTGGAGGTGGACTCCAGCCGCTACTTCGACGTGCACCACACGCATGCGGACACGCTGGACAAGGTGGACCCACAGGACCTGGCGCGCAGCACCGCCGCCACCGCGTGGGTGACGTACGCCCTGGCCGAGTCCCCGGACACGCTCGTCCGCCCGGAGGCACCCGCCGCGCCGCCCGGCTCTGCGCCCGTGGCCGCGCCCCAGAAGGCCAGCGCGGGGCACTGAGGAGCGGACTCGCGGTTCGCTGCGCGTGGAAGCGCTCAATTTTGTCGATATCGGGCGGTTTGCTGTCAATCTGCTGCCAGATTGCTGTCAAAACCGCCAATATCGACAAAATTGAATGAAGCCTGAGCGACCTCATTTCAGGGAAGAATTCTGGGAAAATCCGCCCGCACTTCCACGAGGCGTGGAGCTGGTCCGCCAGGAGGCGTTGGTCGTTCCCCGAACGGGGCCGGGCGGCGAGTCCACCTATGACCTCGCGGAGGTCCGGTTGCCGGAGGCCCGGGTGCCGGTGCTGTTGAGCTACCGGGCACCGCTGTTCCCCGTGGATGTGCTGGCGCAGCGGGAGAAGCTGGCGGATCTGCGCGAGCAGCTCCGGCGAAGAGAATCCGAGGCTCACGGACTGCCCGCCTTCCGCTTGCCGATGCTCGTCACGGACTCGGCGTCTCCCCGTGTGCTGGATGCGTGCGCGGAAGCGGAGATGGCGCTGGTCGACTCACGGGGAACCTTCTTCCTGCGCACCGGGAGCACCTTTGTCCGAGTCCAAGGGCGAGGAGTCTCGAGTCGTGTTCCCCGGGAGCCCGTGTTCCACGGCAAGGGGAGCCGCATCGTGCGCGTCCTGCTCCAGTCGCCCGAGGAGACGTGGACGGTGCGCGCTCTCTCCGAGCGGACGCAGACGAGCTACGCGTATGCCCATGGCGTCATCAAAAAGCTCATCCAGTCCGGATATGTGGAGGGAGGCCGAGGCGTCGGCTTCCGGCTGAGAGAGCCGGCGGGATTGCTGAAGGAGTGGAAGAACAGCGGTCGGCCAACGGCCATCTCGAAGGAGGGGTTCAACGCACCGTCCACGACGCCGGACCGGCTCCACGATGGGTACTTCAAGCTGGCGTCCCAGGGCATTCGCGCCGTCTTCACACTGGCCAGTGCATTGGCGCCGGAGGAGCGGTTCGTCTCGGGCGTACCCCATGGGCTCTACCTCTCCGGCTCACTGGATGCCGCCATTAGCGCCTTCGGCCTGCGCAGGATGACGCCGCACAACTTCTTGATTCATCGCGCGGACCCCGCCGCGGAGACAGAAGAGGGGGGCATCTACTTCGCCCAGCGACACCTGCGGCACGGCCCTGGTGTTGCACTGCCCCAACTGACGGTGGACTTCCATCACAGTGGTGGAAGGGGACCCGAGCAGGCGGAGGAACTCCTCAAACGCTTCGCGCGGGCGCTGCCTGTCTCCTAAGAGGCACGGTGACGGACGAAGAGCGCTTCGATGAAATCCTGGAGGAGTTGAGAGAACTGCTGCTCGACCTGGGGGACCTCTCCTTCAGTGTGATGCTTATTGGAGGGCAGGTGCTCGCGATGGAGTCTCGTCTGCGAGGTGGCACCGGAGTCATCTCTGTCGAGACGGACACCGGTACGGTGGTCGAGCGAGGTTTCTCTTTCGAGCCAGACCTGTTGTTCGACTTGGATGGGTCGGAGTTCATGGCGGGGCGGCTTCTGGAGGTCCTCAGGGAGCGGGGCTTCAAGAGGGAAGCGCGAGACTTCCGCTGGTCGAAGACCATGCCGAGTGGACAAACCATGGACCTGGACCTCTTCGCGCCTGACGGCAGCGAGGTCTCGGAGCTCCTCACGCGGATGACGCCGCTTCCAGATGCACGTATCGCGCTGGGTCGGCGTCGGCTCGTATCGCTCAAGGTGGGTGGCAAGTCCTTGTCGATTCTATTGCCCGACGCCGCGGGCTTCCTCTCGATGAAGGAGCGCGCCAAACGCGAGCTTCGACCCGAAAAGGCCAAGGACAGCTTCGACATGTTCGTATACGTCAAGCTGGTGGGGACCGAGGCTGTCCGTGCTTCGCTCCAGGCTGCTGGAGAGGACGGGCGAGCACTTCGCGACAGGTTGCTGACGCTCTTCTGGAATGCTCACTCGAAGGGTGTCCAGGATGTCCTCACGTATGCCGCCAGCCATGAAGACGAGGAGCGCGCCTTGCTGGCCCAGGCCGTCGTCGACCTGTTCGCGGAGCTCTGACCCTGAGGCTCGTTCGCGCGGGTTCTCTCGAATGCTGTGTTACTTGCTTTTGTATCCAGGTGGCAATCGTGACCTAGGATGCCGCCCCTGCTGACTCATCCCGGAAGGGGCTCATGTCCGAGGCGTTCTACGTTCGAGTGGGGAAGGTCGAGGAGCGGACGGTCACGTTCCAGTGTCTGACGGGGTTCGCGGGAGGTCTGGCGGACTACGCCAACACCCGGTCCTTCGCGCTGATGCTGCTCCTCGATGCGAAGGAGCGCGCGGGGGACACCCGCTATCTGGTGAGGAGCGCGCCGCCCGCCGTGGCTAACGCGCACCTCGCGTTGGCGGAGAAGACCGCCAAGGCGCCCTCGTCGCTCCACAAGGACGCGGGCAATGCCAACGTCTTCGAGGCGAAGTGGCATGCCCGGCATACGCCCCGCTTCGTGGAGCGCACCTCCGTCCTGGAGCGGTACAACGACGTCGGCGAGGAGAAGCTCCGGGAGACCTTCGAGGAAATCTCTCCCCTCCAGGACCAGGGGCGGTGGCTGTTCCTGGAGGCCGCCTGGGCGCGCATGCACCGCTTCGACCTGGCCGTCGAGGTGACGGACGCGAAGTACCTGGAGCACCTCGCGGAAGGTCATCTCTTCGCGACGACCGCCTTCGACGTGTGGCTCGAATCGAGGCCCCTTCCTTCCTGAGTCCGGGATGGGGCGAGGACGGGCACCTGTCTGCCCGCTCCCCTGGCACGTCGTTGACGCCCTGGTGACGTCATGGTTCCGTGACGCTTCTCCCGGCACGGCCCCGCCGGGGAAGTGGTGAGTGCTTCGTGACTGTGACTGCTGGAGACTCGCGGCCTCGCCGTGATACCCCTGCCGGGGAAGTGATGGACTGGCTCACCTCGGAGGCGAGGCGGCTGGCGAGTCCCGCCCCGCTGCTGGAAGGCCTGTGTGAGCGCCTGTTCGCGCTTGGCGTGCCGCTGTCCCGGGTGTCCATCGTCCTCTTCACGCTGCACCCCCTCCTCCACGCGAAGAGCTTCCGCTGGCGCCCCGGTCAACACGGCACCACGGAGGTCCACCCCCACGGCCTCCAGCACCTGCCCGCCTTCTCGCGCAGCCCCTTCAAGGCCCTGCAAGAAGGTCTGCCCATCATCGACCGTCGGCTGGAGGCGCCTCTGGGCGAGGACGACTTCCCCATGTTCGCCGAGCTGCGCGCGGAGGGCCTCACCGAGTACCTCGCGCTGCCCGTCTGCTTCAGCGACGGCTCGCGCCACGCGGTCTCCTGGTCCACGTCCGTGCCCGGAGGTTTCACCGACGCACACCGCGCCATGCTCCAGGCGCTGCATCCGCTGCTCGAACTGGTGCTGGAGGTCATCGCTCGCAGGGACATGACGGGCGTGCTGCTCGACACGTACCTGGGCCGCGACACCGGCCGACGCATCCTCCAGGGACAGATTCGACGCGGTGACGGAGAGACCACGTCCGCCGTCATCTGTCTGAGTGACTTGCGCAGCTTCACCGCGCTGTCGGACGCGCTGCCTCGCGATGCGCTGCTGGAGCTGCTCAACGCCTACTTCGAGACGATGGTCAGCGCCTTCCATTCGCACGGCGCGGAGGTGCTCAAGTTCATGGGCGACGCGGTGCTGGCCATCTATCGCATCGACGAGAACTCGCCGGTGGAGGAACGGTGCGAGGCCGCCGCGCGCACCATCCATCAGGCGGTGGCCGTCTGCGCGCGCGACAACGCCAACCGCCGCCGCGAGGGCCTGACGCCCTACGAGTTCGGCGCGTCGCTCCACGTGGGCGACGTGATGTACGGGAACATTGGTGCCTCGGACCGGCTCGACTTCACCGTCATTGGCCCCGCGGTGAACCTGGCCAGCCGCATCGCTGGCCTGTGCGCGGGGCACAACGTGCCCGTGCTGCTCTCCGAATCCTTCGTCGCCCACTACCGCGGCGGCGTGAAGGACCTGGGCCACCAGCCCGTCAAGGGCGTGCCCCACCCCGTGCACATCTACACGCTCGAGTCGGAGTCCTCCGCGCGCACCTTCGCGTGAGCGCGCTTCACTTCGCCGGTGTCCGCACCCTCCCGCGTTGCAGCGGCTGCTCCGGCAGTCGCAGCGTCACCAGGAACGCGAGCAACGCGACGAGGATGGCGCAGCGGTACACCGCCTTCACCGCGCGCGTGAAGGACTCCTTCAGCGCCCGGTCCGTCCGGTCCACGGCCTCCAGCGCGCGCTGCTCCTGGGCATCCACACCCGCCACGGCGCTGTCCGACGCCTTCACCCGTTGACGCTCGGCTTCCAGCTCCGCGCGCACCCGCTGCTTCACCTCCTCCGCGTGGAAGGCCGTTCGCGCCGCGCCCCCTTCGCCTCCCGCGCCAGGCACCTCGGACACCAGCTCCGCGCGGAGATGGGGTGGAAGTCCCTCGGTGGCGCTGGCCACGCGGGTCCCCAGTTCATGGGACAGCGTCGTCGCGAACACCGCGCCCATCAGCGCCACGCCCAGCGTCATCCCGAGCTGTCGGAAGAACGTCGCCGCCGACGTGGCCACGCCAATCTGTTGCGGTGACACCGAGTTCTGGATGGCCAGGGTGTAGAGCGGAATCGACGGCCCCAGGCCCACGCCCACGAGGACCATCTTCACCGTGACTTCCGCCTGCGTGGAGTCCGGCGTCAGCGTGAAGCCCATCACCGTGAAGCCCACCATCAGCAACACGAGCGAGCCGAGCATCAGCCCCTTGTAACGGCCGAGGCGCGACACGAGCTGTCCACTCAGCACGTTGCCCGCCACCACGCCCAACGTCAGCGGCGTCAGCGTCAGCCCCGAGTGTGTCGCCGACAGCCCCACCACGTTCACCATGAACAGCGGCAGGAACACGACGCCCGAGAGGAACACCGCGCCGATGATGAACACCGCCGCGTTCCCCAGGCCGAACGTCCTCTGCCGGAACAGCTTCAAGTCCAACAGGGGTTCCCGCGCGCGTCGCTCCTCGCGGATGAAGAGCGCCGTGCCCGCCGCCGCCAGCGCGAACATCCCCAGCACCTGCCATGAGCCCCACGCCCAGCCGCCCCCATGGGCCACCTGGTCCGAGCCCCGTCCCAGGCTGAGCGCGAGCAGCAGCGGCACCACCGCCAGCGCGAGCAGCACCGCGCCTGTCACGTCGAGCTTCCCCCGGGACACGCCCTCCGGCCGCAGCTTCGGCATGCGCAGCAGCACGAGCGCGAGCGCCACCGTGCCCACCGGCAGGTTGATGAAGAACACCCAGTGCCAGCCCAGCCGGTCCGTGATGAAGCCACCGGCGAGCGGGCCCACCACGCTCGACAGGCCGAACATCGCGCCGAACAGGCCCTGGTACTTGCCGCGCTCGCGGGGCGGGAAGAGGTCGGCGACGACCGACAGTGCGCCGGTGAACAGCGCCGCGCTGCCCAGCCCCTGCACCGCGCGGAACAGGACGAGCGACACCGTGGAGCGCGACACGCCACACAGGAAGCTGCCGAGCAGGAAGACGACGATGCCCGCGGCCAGCACCGCGCGGCGGCCGAGCAGGTCAGACAGCTTCCCCCACACGGGCACCATCATCGTCGAGGCGACGAGGTACGACGTGGTGAGCCACGGGTAGAGCGCCGGAGAAATCCCCAGGTCCGCCTGGATGGCCGGGCCCGCGGTGGCGACAATCGTCTGGTCCAGCGCCGCGAGCAGCAGCCCGAGCAGCGCGCCCAGCATCGTGAAGACCTTCTGTGCGCGGGTGAACGCGGGGAACGCGGCGGGCGCTGCATCCGGAGACGTGGGCGCGGCGGACGGAGCCATGTTCGCGAGAAGGCCCTTCGGTGCGAAGGGTTCGCGCGAACTTGGGCGCTGTCCGCGTGATGTGCCAGCGCTCCCACAGGTCGCGTTGGCGAGATGACAGACGCCTGGCGCGTGGAGAGATGCTGGTCATGGGACAAGCATCTGGCAGCAGTCGCGGGGCCGCGGGAATAGCCTTGGGCCCCTCTACCCCCCCGGCGCTCGAGAGGAACGCCCGCGATGCGTCTGCCTTCAATCCTGTTCCTGGTCACAGAGGAGTCGCTCATGCGTGTGTCCTCGAGGTCGCTGGTCGTCGTGTGCCTGCTGTCGTCGCTGGTGGGTTGCAAGGACGAGGAGCCGCCTCCTGTGCCGAAGCCCACGCTCTCCGAGACGCCGCTGTGGCAGGTGAAGGCGGACCCAAGCTTCCCCGACGAGTGCTTCGGCAGCTCCGTGGCCCTCGCGGACTTCGATGGAGATGGTCGCAAGGATCTGGCGGTGAGCTCGCAGGCTTGTCAGGAGCTGCTCGTCAGCTCACGCAACCCGGGACGCCTGTCCATCTTCGTGGGGCAGGAGAAGTTCTTCTCCACGCAGGCCGTGTCCGCCGCGCTGAGCTGGCAGAACACGCACCCGAACGCCTCCGGACAACAGCTCCGCGTGGAGTCCGGCGAAGTGAATGGAGATGCCTACGCGGACCTGCTCGTGTATGGCCGCTACGGCGTCTCCGTCTTCCTGGGCCAGGCGGACCTGGCGGCGATGCTGTCCGCGCCGTCCTTTCGCGTGCCAGGCAATGGCACCTTCCAGAACAGCCTGTTCGTGGACCTGAATGGCGACGGGCTCGACGACCTCGTCGCCAATCACAGCGCCTCGCAGCGCTTCTACCTGTCCACGCCAGGGGCGGGAGGAGAGGGCGGTCTGTTCACTCTCGCTCGCACGCGCACGGGGTACTTGAGGGCCTCGTTCGTGGGAGACCTGAACAAAGACGGGGCCGAGGACGTGTCGCTGGGGTTTGGCGGTGGCAACCTGGGCTACTTCCTGGGCTGCAAGCCCGGGAGCGCCTTCGCGTGCGACGGCCCCATCTCCGCCGAACCCTGGCGAATCGAGACCCTGGTCGGACGCGGCAACCTCCACCCGGACCTGAATGGCGACGGACATCCGGAGACCTTCGCGTTCTCGGAGTCGGGCCCGTTCCAGTTCCACTTCTCCCAGCCGGACGGCACCTTCTCCCCCACGCCCGCCTGGTCCACCCAGGGCGACCCCGCGTTCCCCTACGTCAGCAGCTTCGCCGGTCTGGCCTCCGTGGGGGACATGGATGGGGACGGCGTGCGCAACGACTTCGTGCTGCACTCCTCGGGACGGCTGTACCTCTTCTCACCGAAGGACGGCATCTCCCAGTCGATGCACCCCGTCTGGGCCTGGCCGCGCGCGGACGCGGTCCCCAGCGGCTATGGGACCTACCGGCGCTACTCCATCGCGGTGCCCGGGGACCTGAACGGCGACGGTTACGATGACCTGGTGGTGGCCACCACCGAGTTCGGGGACATCCTCGACGTGCCCATGGGAGAGGTGTCCATCCATGCCGGAGGGCAGGTGCCCGCGACGCCCGCCACGCCACCGCACCTGCCGTCGCCCCAGGCCTGTGGACTCCAGGTGGACGAGGTGAACGGCAAGCCGGACCTCACCGTGGACCAGGACGTGCTCGAGCGCACGGTGCATGTGGTGTGGAGGAACTTCGAGGAGGAGGATTGCGAGGTGAAGGAGCAGTGCGTGCTCGCGCCGGGTCGCCGCAAGCTCCTGCGCTTCAGCACCTCCATCCAGAACCTGGGCAACAAGGCCGCGGTCCTCCCGCCCATCGAGGAGAACCCGGACCTTTACGTCTTCGACGAGTGCCACGGGCATGACCACCTCACCAACTTCGCCGCGTACGAGCTGCGCGACTCGGCGGGCAACGCGGTGATGACGGGGCGCAAGCAGGGTTACTATCTGGTGGACGTCCAGAGCTACTGCTCGGACGCGGCGGCCTCGACCTTCCACGAGCCCATGGGCATCTCCGCGGGCTGGTCGGACATCTACACGCTCGACACCCCGTGCCAGTGGGTGGACATCACCGACGTGGCGGACGGCACGTACTCGTTCCAGGTCAGCGTGGACACCCGGGACATCGTCGAGGAGGGAACGGTCCACCCCAACACCGTGGCCTTCCCGGTGCGGTTGGAGGGAGACACCGTCACGGTGCTGCCGTAATCCTGCGGGGCCATGAGCCCCGAGCGCCCGCTGTACCTGGACCACAACGCCACCACCCCCGTGGACCCGGAGGTGGTGGACGCCATGCTGCCGTACCTCCGCGAGCACTTCGGCAACCCGTCCAGCGCGCACCCGTATGGACGCCGCGCCCATGAGGCACTGGAGATGGCGCGCGCGCAGGTGGCCGCGCTCATCGGCGCGAAGCCCTCCGAAATCCTCTTCACCTCCGGCGGCACGGAGGCCAACAACCTGGCCATCCGGGGCACCGCCGAGGCCCGCGCGGAGCGGCGCCACCTGCTCACCTCCACCATCGAACACCCGGCCACGACGCTGCCCTGCGACGCGCTGGAATGGCGCGGCTGGCGCGTGACCTGGCTGCCGGTGGACGCCGAGGGCCGCGTGCGCGTGGAGGACGCCGAGCGCGCGCTCGCCGCCGAGGGCGAAGAGACCGCACTCGTGTCACTGATGTATGCCAATAACGAAACGGGCGTGTTGCAGCCGGTGGCGGATGTCGCCGCGCGGGCCCACCGTCACGGCGCCACCGTGCACACGGACGCGGCGCAGTCGGTGGGGAAGGTGCCGGTGGACGTCAATGCGCTCGGCGTGGACCTGCTCACGCTGGTGGGGCACAAGCTGCGAGCCCCCAAGGGCGTGGGCGCGCTGTACGTGCGCGAGGGCACGCCGCTGCGCGCGGTGACGCTCGGCGGAGGACAGGAGCGCGGGCTGCGGCCGGGGACCCAGAACGTGCCGTACGCGGTGGGGCTGGGCGTCGCATGTGAGCTGGCGGGCAGGCGGCTGGCGCGGGGTGGGAGCGCGGCGCTCGGGGCCCTGCGGGAGCGGCTGTGGACGGGGCTTCGCGAGGCGGTGCCGGGCATCGTCTTGAGCGGGCAGGGGGCCGAGCGGCTGCCCAACACGCTCCATGTGCGCTTCCCAGGGGTGCGGGGTGGAGCGGTGCTGGCGGCGACGCCGGAGGTGGCCGCGTCGACGGGGTCGGCGTGTCACGACGGGGGTGAGTCCGCCTCGCCTGTCCTGCGGGCGATGGGAATCCCGGAAGCGGACGCCCTGGGCGCGGTGCGCCTTTCCCTGGGGCCCGACACTTCCCCGGAAGAAGTGGATCAGGCGGTGGTTGTACTGGCGCGCGGGTGGAGACAGGTGGCGGGCTGAAATCTCCGTGCAATCATCGCCCCGCTTCCGGCGTAGGGCGTGGTACCGGAGCGTGCCGCCGGTGCGGCGCCACCGCCGACGCGAGAGGGTGTTTCACGTGAGCATCAGGGTCGACGTGTGGGAGGGCGGGCGCATCGCGCTGTTTTCGCTGCGAGCCAACCGCCTGCGAACGGTGCTGACGACGGTGGGGATTGGCGTGGGTGTCTGCACGTTGCTGGCCATCGTCGGCATCATCCAGGGCATCAACCAGTCCTTCGCGGACCAGCTCGCGCAAATCGGCGCCAACACCATCCAGGTGTCCAAGTTCCCCTGGGCCATGGGCGGTGACTGGTGGGAGTACCGCAACCGGAAGAACCTGACCGTGGACATGATACCCGCCATCCTCCAGTCCTCGGAGCACGTGGTGGCGGCGGCGCCCATCTTCTACGACAGGGCGGAGGTGCGCTTCCTGGACCGGCGCATGACGGGCGTGCTGGCCGCGGGCACCACGGCGGACTACTCCATCATCTCCTCCTACACCGTGGACAAGGGTCGCTTCCTCACCGACGCGGATGTGAACACGCGCTCGCCGGTGGTCGTCATTGGCGCGGAGCTGACGCGCACGCTGTTCCCCGGGCTGGACCCCGTGGGCCACCGCATCCTCCTGGCGGGCAGGCCCTACCGCGTGGTGGGCACGCTGGAGCCCAAGGGCACCGTGCTCGGTGAGAATCAGGACATGACGGTGCTGATTCCGTACCGCACCTTCCAGGAGCACTTCGGCAAGCGCAACTCGCCCAACATCATGGTGTCGGTGGACTCGCCCGAAAACACGCTCGACGTGGTGGACGATATGACCGCGGCGCTGCGTCGCGCACGCGGGACGCCGCCCGGGGTGAAGGACGACTTCGCCATCAACCGGCCCGAGCAGCTCGCCAACATGTACGCCAAGCTCACCGGTGCGCTGTACGGCGCGGCGACGGGCGTGGGGCTCATCACGCTGCTGGTGGGTGGCATCGGCATCATGAACATCATGCTGGTGTCGGTGCGCGAGCGGACGCGGGAGATTGGCGTGCGCCGCGCGCTGGGGGCGAAGAAGCGCACCATCATCATCCAGTTCCTGCTGGAGGCCTCCAGCGTGTCCGCCGTGGGCGGCACCCTGGGGACGCTGGTGGGGCTGGGGCTGGCGAAGACGGTGTCGTTCATCACGCCGCTGGCGGCGGCGGTGGAGCCGCTGACGGTGGTGGCGGGCGTGGGCTTCGCCGCCACGGTGGGCCTGCTGTTCGGCATCTGGCCCGCGGCGCGCGCGGCGAACCTGGACCCCGTGGAAGCGCTCCGCCATGACTGAGGAGACACCGCGATGATGGCCTTGCTGGACACGTTGCGGCTGGCGTTCGGGACGTTCGTCTCCAACCCGCTGCGCTCCTTCCTGACGCTCTTGGGCATCGTCATCGGCGCCACCACGGTGGTGGCGATGATGGGGCTCATCGAGGGCCTGCGGAACCAGGTGAACGAGAACCTGTCCGAGCTGGGCGCCAACTGCTTCCAGGTGCAGCGGCTGCCCTTCGGCGCGGGCAACCTGTCCCTGGCGGAGCTGTCGCGCCGGCCCCGGTTCACCTTCGAGGACCTGGACGCCATCCGCGAGCTGCCCTCGGTGCTGACGGCGGCGGGGGAGGACTCCAAGGGTGGACAGAAGCTGTCCACGCAGCAGCGCGAGACGCGCGCCAACATCGGCGTGTGGTCCGGGACGCCGGAGTACTTCCAGACGAACTCCGTGGTGGTGGCCACCGGCCGCGCCTTCACGGACACCGAGTACCTGGATGGCCGGCGCGTCGCGGTCATCGGGCCGGATTTGGCGGACACGCTGTGGCCGGGGATGGAGCCGTTGGGGCAGACGTTCCGCCTGCAGGGCCGCAACTTCACGGTGGTGGGGACGACGAAGCGCAAGGGCAGCTTCCTGGGCGGTGGCGGCCAGGACAACACGGTGATGATGCCGCTGACGGCGTTCCGTCCGCTGTACGGCCTGAACAACTTCCGGGTGAGCGTGCAGGCGCACTCGGCGGAGGTGCTGAAGCGGGCGCAGGACGAGGTGACGGTGCTGATGCGGCGGCGTCACGGGCTGAAGCCGCTGGAGGCGGACGACTTCTTCGTGTTCTCCAACGAGAGCTCCACGGAGATGTTCAACAACATCTCCCAGGTGATTTCCGTGGCCAGCTTCGGCGTGTGCCTGCTGTCGCTCCTGGTGGGCGGCATCGGCATCCTGAACATCATGTTGGTGGCGGTGACGGAGCGGACCCGGGAGATTGGAATCCGCAAGGCGCTGGGCGCGAAGAAGCGGCGCATCCTCGCGCAGTTCGCCACGGAGGCGGTGGTGCTGTCGCTGACCGGCGGAGTGCTGGGAGTCGCCCTGGGTGTGGGGCTGGCGCACCTGGCGCGCTGGGTGCTCGGCCTGCCCACCGAGGTGCCGGGTTGGGCGGTGGGCGTGGCCCTGGCGATGAGCAGCGGCGTGGGGCTGGGGTTCGGAATCTATCCGGCCGCTCGCGCCGCGAAGCTGGACCCCGTGGAGGCGATGCGCACGGAGTAATGCGCCACCCGCAGTCCCGCCGTGTCCCACGAAAAGGGGCCCCGCCCGCGTACAGCGGACAGGGCCCCTTTGAACGTCTAGACCCCGGGAATTACGGGCAGGGGCCGGTGCAGATGAGCTGGCCGGTGATGGGGTGCTTGTAACAGAACGGAGCGCACTCGGACTTGGGGGCCTCGGTCGTGAAACCGGTGGTCACACCAAAGACAGCGACGAGCGCGGTGAGGGCGGCAGCAACACGGAGGTTCTTGAGAGCCGACATGGGGGTGTGTCTCCAGACTGCGTGTCTGTACGGCCCGGCAAGCATGGTATTGAACGCAATTGATAACAACTAAGAAATCAAGAATAGCTCTGGGCGTGTGGCTTTGCCGGAAAGACTCGCACGCAGCGAGCCGGTGAGACATCGCTGCTCAAAGCGGTGGTGTGGCGCGCTTGTAACTATCGAGTGTG
This sequence comes from Myxococcus sp. CA056, assembly GCF_013336715.1. NCBI lineage: Bacteria > Pseudomonadati > Myxococcota > Myxococcia > Myxococcales > Myxococcaceae > Myxococcus > Myxococcus sp. CA056. The sequence continues at coordinate 1,594,036 of NZ_JABUMT010000001.1, read as the reverse complement.
TTGGTTGGAGCGAGGCCCACCGCCGGCCCATTGGTAGCCGAGGGTCGCACCCGCGCCGATGAGGGCGAGGCCGATGAGGGCGCGTGCGCTCTTGAGGCGGGTGCTGGGCTCGGCCAGCTTGGACAGCAGGCCGTCGACAGCGGCGGCGAGCAGGGTGCCCGCGGCCGCGCCGCCGAGTGCTCCGAGGTAGGCGTCGGTCTGGTCCTGGCTGCGTCCGAAGGCGAGCTCGCCCATTCCCCAGGTGCCGAGCGCGGCGAGGGGCGGGGTGAACAGGAGTCCTCCGCCGAATGCGGCGACTTCCAGGTCCGCCCAGCGTCCTCCGCCCGGCGTGGTGGGTCGGAGGAAGAGCAGGCGTGAGGGCAGGTATCCCGCGAGCATTCCAGCGGCGGTCTCCGACGCGGTGGCGCCCAGGCGCGTGTCACCGCCGACGCGCGTCGCGCCCCACACGCCACTGAGTGGCAGCAGGGCCAGTCCTCCGTGGGCGACCCATGCGCCCGTGGACAGCGGGAGGTCTTCTGGGGCCGAGGGGACGGGGACACCGCTCATGCCGGGCAGGCGCGTTCCGTCGGGGCTTGCCGCGGAGGTGGTGTCGTCACGGCGGGAGAGGGCGCTTCGTGGGTCGTGCGGCGCGCGCGGCCCCTCGGCGTTCGTATCGCGCGGATCCGTTCGTCGCAGCGGTGCGTCCGCGGCGAAGTGGCCTGGTGACGCGGACGCGGAGGGGGTTCCGAGCAGGAGCGCGAGGAGCCAGGTGCTCAGGAGGAAAGGTGCTCTCGGAGGCGGTCTTGGCATGGGGCTCGCGGGCCGGGTGCGGACGAGGAGGGTGCTCACTCGCGGGCCCTGGCTCCACCGGGCCCATGGCCCGAGTGCCCTGCGTCGCACACTGTGCTCGTCCCGAGGTGTTGGCGGCTGGACGGCCCGGGGTGTGTCCGTTGGCAGGTGCCGACCGGGCGGGGAGCCACTAGCTTCGGACGGTGAAGCTGGCCTGCTCCGTGCTCGTCGCGTTGCTCGTCGCCGGGTGCCCTGCTCCGAACCATCGGCATGACCTCCGGCTGCGCTCTCTGCCCACCGGAGCGGGAGAGACGCGCTCGCTCGCGTTCTTCCAGTCGCTCGGTGTTCCGCTGGCCCCCGGGCATGGCGTGGAGCTGGTGGAGAACGGGCACGTGTTCGACGTGCTCGAGGCGGAGATTCGCGCCGCGCGCTCCAGCATCCACATCGCCAGCTACATCTGGCGTCCGGGAGAGCCGTCGGAGCAGTTGGTGCGCGCGATTCGCGAGCGGCATCCCGGCGTGGCGTGTCGCGTGCTGGTGGACCCGCTGGGCAGCGTCAACTTCGAGCCTGTGGGGATGGAGCTGTCGAACGCGGGCTGCGAGGTGCGCGTCTTCCGGCCGATGCAGGGGGCACTGCCGTCACTCGATGCGGCGCGCATCAAGACGCGCATGCACCGCAAGCTGGTGGTGCGTGATGGCGAGGTGGGTATCACCGGGGGCTTTGGCATCTGGAAGAGCTGGCTCGGTGATGCGGAGGGGGAGGAGTTCTGGCGGGACATGAGCGTGCGTGTCGAAGGGCCTGTCGTGCGGGACATGCAGGTGGCCTTCGCCCAGAACTGGCAGGAGGCGGGTGGGGACTTCCTTCCGGTGGAGGCGTTTCCGGAGCTCGCCGTGCGCGGTGGGGCTCGCGCGGGCTTCGTCGCGAGCACGCAGAACCGGTTCCTCTCCGACGCGCGGCGGATGACGTTGCTCACCATCGCGGCGGCGCGGCGGCGGCTGTGGATCGCCAACTCGTACTTCATCCCGTCCGAGGCCATCAGCGACATGCTGCTGGAGAAGGTGAAGCAGGGCGTGGACGTGCGCGTGGTGGTTCCCGGGCGTCATCACGACATCGCGCCCGTGCACGCGGCGCAGCGCGCGACGTATGCGCGGCTCCTGGAGGGCGGCGTGCGCATCTGGGAGTACGAGCTGTCGATGATGCACTCGAAGACGATGCTCGTGGACGAGGACCTGTCCGTGGTGGGCTCGACGAACCTGGACCCGCTGGCGCTGAGTACGTCGGACGAGTGCTCGCTGGTGGTGGAGGACGAGGCGCTGGCTGCACGGCTCGCCGCCGCGTTCGAGAAGGACCTGCGTCACTCGCGGGAGATTCACTGGGATGGGTGGCGCCGCCGCGGCCTGCTGCAGCGCCTGGGCGAACAGCTCCCTGGCTTCATCGGCGACTATCTCTGACGAACCCAGGGTGAGCGGTTTGCCCCGGTCAGAAGCGGAAGGTGGCCGCCATCTGGACGAGGGGCTCCACTGCTTCCTGCTCCTCGACCTTCTCCATCACGTCCGTGGTCTCGCAGATCATGAGGAAGCAGCGGGTGACCTCGCGCGTGGTCTCCGTCCGGGTATGCGTGGTCTGGGCTCCCGCGCTGACCGACAAGTGCCACCGGTCCCCGAATGGATGGGCGTAGCCCACGAGTCCACTCAGCGAGGTGCGAGTCCCCTCCGTGTTTTCGTCCAGGTCGAAGAGGGTGTGGCTCGCCTGCGCCGACACGAAGGCGCCCAGGAAGGACTGCTGACTGAAGTAGATGCGGCTGCCGAGCTGAAGGCCCACGGCGTTGATGTCGAGCCCCAAGTGCGTGCCGCCGAACACCGTCAAGGCCGGCTGCAACTGCTGCTCCATGTTCACCATGAACACGGGCGTCCGCGTGGGGCCCTCATCCATTTCGAAGGAGTGGCCGTGAAACCCGAAGTGGAGCGCCGTGCCCCACGACGCGGTGTCCTGTCTCGTGTCTTCGATGAGCAGGGGCTGACCGGGGGTGTCGTTCTCCTGGGCGAAGGTCGAGCCCGGCATGACGAAGAGCACCGTGAGGATGACGAGTCGACGGGTGTGGAAAATCATGGCGCCGCCCCAAGGCAAGCGGTGTGCCGGATGCAACCGCGCGAGATGACAACACCGGGGGTGCGCGGATTGCGCAGCGCTCTGCACAAGCGCGAAAGCCACCTCGCCCTGCCGCGCTGGCCCGGTGGCAGGCACGGCCCCACCCGAGTCTTCGCTCAGCGTGAAGCCGCGTCGTCGGTGTCGCATGACTCGCTCACGTGCGCTTCAACCTCCGCTTAAGGGGCGGACTGGAGCGGGACGCGGGACGGAGGCGCGTCACACGTGCGCGTGGTAATGGCTGCGCGCATGAGCATCCGGGACTTGGTGGGTAGGGCCGTCATCCGCGAGGCACGGCCCGAGGATGACGTGGCGGTGGGTGACTTGTTGATTGAAGCCTTCACCTCGCAGTACGCGAAGAAGCTCCCCGACGTCGTCTACACCGACGAGCGAAAGCGGGAGCTGCGGGACGTGGCCGCCCGTCGGAAAATCGCCACGTTGCTGGTGGCCGAAGTGGAGGGCGAAATCGTGGGCACCGTGGCCCTCTTTCCCCCGGATGCTCCTGGCTCCGAAGCCTGGCTGCCTCGCGCAGTGGACCTGCGAGGACTGGCCACCGCCGTGAAGTTCCATGGCTCCGGGCTGGCGCAGCTCCTGCTCGACTCCGCCGAGGCGATGGCTCGACGCTGGGATGTCGACGCCGTGTGCCTGCATGTCCGTCGCGGCGCGACCGGGGTTGTTCGTATGTACATGGCCCGTGGCTATCTGCGTGAGCCCTCGGGCGACCTCGACCTGCCCAGCGTGTACCTGGAGGCGTATGTGATGCGCTTCAAGGAGACCACGCACTAGCGAGCGCACCTTCGGGCTCGGAGCCGCGCGCTCGCTGCTTCGCGCCCGAGGGAGCCTGCTCCTCGCTGTATCGACTCTGGGACTCGTGCCGCGCTCACTGCTGGAGCGCGTTCGCCCAAGCCCCGTTGAGTCGCCGCCCTGATGACCACGGTCATCAGCCCCCCGACGTCTGTCATCAGGCCCGCCCCTGTTTCGGGCTCGGCGTCTCGTGCTTCCTCCGTGTTTCCGGGGGCTTGGCCCATGCGGCCCTGGGTGGAGACCCTGGCACACCATGTGCTCAAGGGTCCTGCATCGGCTGACCTCACCCGGTCCCTTCGCCACCCATCCCCCGAGGAACATCGTCATGGCGCTCTCCCCCATCTCCCGCCCCGTTGGTTCCCTCTCCGCTCCTTCGCTCCCTGCCCGCACGGAGCTGTCGTCGCAGGCGATTCCCCCGCGCACGAAGGAGTCCTCGGTCCAGTCGCTCTTCCAGAAGGATGGCTTCGAGTCTTCGGGTGGCCTCAAGAGCGCCGAGGGTCTCCAGCAGCTCGTGAAGATGCTCGCCGCGCAGGTGCAGTCCCTGGGCGAGCTGGCGCAGGCGCTCGGTGGCGACAAGGGCGGCCCGGGTAAGCTCGGCGACTCCGCTCCCCTGGGCCGGGTGGGCGGAGTGCGCAACCCTGGCTCGATGGGTGAGGGCGCGCCGCGCATGGGCGGGCTGGCGGATCAGGCTGTCGCGGGCGCTCAGCCGGCCGGGCTCGATTCCTTCGGCGGCATCCCGGACCTCGGTGGTGAGGGCTCGCAGTTCGGCGGTGTGCCGGACCTCGGTGGTGAGGGCTCGCAGTTCGGCGGCGTGCCCGACCTCGGTGGTGAAGGCTCGCAGTTCGGCGGTGTGCCGGACCTCGGTGGTGAGGGCTCGCAGTTCGGCGGTGTGCCCGACCTGGGCGCGGAGACGGGCATTCCGGACAGCATGCTGCCCCCGATGCCGGGCGCGCCCGTCCCCCAGCAGAAGGCCCTTGCCAGCACGCCCACCGAGCAGCCCGCAGCGGGCGCCACGCCGGTCGACGCGAGCCAGAAGGCCGCGCAGCCCAACGGCGTGAAGAAGGACGGCAACACGCTCACGCTCAACAACGACGGCGACAAGCCGATGACCGTGAACTTCACCCCCAACGCGGGCGAGAAGGCCGTCGACTCCGTCACCCTCCAGCCCGGCGAGAGCCGCACCGTGAAGTTCCCCGAGGGCTGGTCCGGCAACTTCCGCAGCGACGCCGGTGACGGCAAGAACGCCACGCTCGGTGAGGTGAAGTTCAACGGCGGAATGGGTCAGACCTACTACGACGTCAGCTACATCGAGGGCCACAACACCTCCATGACGATGCAGCCGGAGAGTGGTGGCCGGAAGTCGGGAACCCTCGACAACCTGCTCTCCTCCGCCCCCGACGCCGTGAAGGCGAAGGGACCGGACGGCTCCGCGTACGGCATCAAGAAGACCACCACCTCGGATGTGCAGGACTCGTCGGTGGTAGACTTCTTCCGCAAGCACGTCGGCGCGGACCAGGGCTACGTCATCCCCAAGGACGACGCGAGCACGCTGGGAAGTGGTGACAGCAACCTCGTCGTCCACCTGAAGAACCTGACCTGAGCCACCTCGACGCCCCCGCGTCGGCCCCCTCGCCCTCATGAGTGTCCGCTGGCCCCAGAATGTCCCCCGACCCGGGGTCCCCGCCCGGCAGGCCAGGGAAGAGGCCGCTCGCGAGCAGTCCAAGCCCGCTGAAGCCAGGCCCTCGAACAAGTCCGCCGCGAAGGGACCCACCGGGAAGCCAGCGACCGGAGGACGCGCCGGCGCCCGCCCCACCGAGGGCGACAAGGACAGCGCGCAGGGTGGCGTCCACCGCGATGGGATGGAGTCCGGCACCCAGCGCGGCTCCGCGGAGGGATTGGCCGGGGGCTCTCCTCGAGGGACTCCGGAAGGGCTGGCACCCGGCACCGCCCGAGGCACCACCCCCTCCGCGCCCAACCTTCCGAATCCCTCACAGGCGCCGCGACTCCCGGAAGAGAAGCTCGCGCGTCAGGCCCCTGCCGTCCCCACCGAGTCCCCGCGAGAGCGCGACGTCGCGGAAGAAGGAACCCGCGAGGACGCACGCGGCGCGCTCGAAGGCCGCGCCATGCTCCGCGGCGCCGTGCTGGAACGGCTGGTCCGAGGACTCACCGAGGTCGAACAGAAGCTGGCCACGTTCCTGGAGAACCCCGGCCGCCAGGGCGTCGTCACCCTCCCGGTGGTCCTCAGCGAGAGCTCCGTCACGTACGAGTTCTGGAGGCTCGTCAGCGTCCAGTCCGATGACCGGAACTTCCTGGCCCAGTCGCTCGGCTTGCCCGTCACCGCCGACGACGCGCTGCTGCTCCAGACGCTCCGCCAGGAAATCCACGCGGCCTTCGACGAGTTCCAGCGCGCACCTTCCGGCAAGCAGGTCCGCGTGCGCTACGAAGAGGTGCTGACCCGCTACGAGGCCGCGCGAATCCAGCCCGTCATCTCCGGCCACGACACCGGACCGCTCGCGGCCGAATGCGCCCGCCTCCAGCTCCCCTGCGAGCCGGAGTTCACCCGCTCGCTCCTGCTGTCGCCGCTGCAGCTCGCCGTCGCGCTGTCTCCCGAGGAGGGCACCGCGACGCAGGTCATGGTCGCCGGCCTGACGCTGACGCAGCTCGGCGCGCTGGTGGGCCACCTGCGCCGCCTCAATCCGATGCTCGGCAACGCGCAGGTGCGGCAGTTCCTTTTGCGCGCCGCCACGGACCTCAAGAACGCGCTGCGCAAGCCGCTCGGTGACGCGGAAGTGGAGCGCGTGCAGGAGCTGGCGAAACAGCTCCTGCGCCTCCAGGCCGTGGCGATGCTCCACGTCTGAAGCGACTCCCGCGCTCAGGCGCGGAACAGCGAGGGACGCAGCGCCAGGTCCGCCACCGGGTCGAACCGCACGGAGGTGAACAGCGCCTCGGCCTCCGCTCGCGACCTCTCCGTCAGGAGGATTCGCGGGCGAAGTTCGACTTGGACCGGGAGCCACCGCCCTCGGTGTTGCCGAGCGCCGCGACCTTGTGGCCACCCTGCTCCGCGCGCTGCGCTTCGGTGGTGCCCTCGGCCTTGTCGATGACGAGCATTCCGCCGCCCTGGTGCTCGCGCCAGCTGGTGCCCACCGCGTCTTCCAGCTCGCCCGCATCCAGGGAGACCGTCTTGCCGGTGCCAGGGTCCTTCACCTTGTACTTGCCCTGGTCGTCCTTGCCATCCACGGTGACCCAGTGCGCGCGGCCCTTGCCGGCGTCCTTCAGCGACGGGTCCACCTTGTTGGAGTCCACCAGCACGGCGGCCTTGCCGTCGCGCTTCAGGGCCTCGTCCATCAGCCCCCGGTCGAACGTGGAGGCGCTCTGCGTCACCTGCGCGCCCTCGTGGGCAATCATGTTCGACAGCTCGTGCGCCGTCGTCCCGTTGCCGTCGGTGAAGCGCGACTCCAGGGCGTCCATGGTCTGCTGGTCCGACGCGGCGGCCGTCGTCCCGGTGCCCTTCGCCTTGCCCAGCATCACCGCCACCGCGGAGCCGCAGTTGACGTCCTTGGTCTGCTCCAGGACCGACGGGTCCTTGTCCTCATCCCAGCCACCCAGCGCCGGCGCGGCCTCGGCCATGTCCTTCACGCAGCTGACAATCCGGGCCGTTGCGGGGGAGACCTCGCCCGCGGCGGTGGGAGCGGTGAAGCGCTGGGACCAGGCCTGCCGGGAGGCTTCCTGCGCGCCGTACGCGTCAGCGGGCTGCTCTTCCAGCTTCGCGACGGGGGCGGCGGGCTGCGTCTCTGTCTCCGCCGAGGGGCCGGCGACGGGCACGCGCACGACTCCGGTGCGCGACTGCTCGACGGGGGGCCTCGCCAGGTTCGGGGGCAGGGTGACACTCACGGGGGGCTCCTGGGCACAGGGAGAGCGTGGAAGGCCAACCTACCCGGAAACCGGCCGGGCGTTAAGTCTCCCGCCCCGCATCCAGCTCGTGTTTGCGCAGCAGTTTCTTCAAGTAGACACGGTCGATGTCCGCCTCGCGGGAAGCGCGGGAGATATTGCCCTCGCAGCGCTCCAGGAGGTTCTTCAGGTAGTCGCGCTCGAACCCCTCGATGAGCCGCTCCTTGGCCTCCTTGAAGGGCAGGTCCAGCTCGACCTTGGTGCTCCCCTCGCCGGAGGACTCCAAATCCGGCAGGGCCTCCTCGCCCAGGTTCATCACCTGCTCCACCACGTTGCGCAGCTCGCGCACGTTGCCGGGCCAGGGGTACTGGGCGAGCAGCGCGCGCGTCTGGTCCGACAGCGCGCTGGGCGGACGGCCCGTCGTCTGGAGCATGTGGTCGATGAGCACCGGGATGTCCTCCGGGCGCTCGCGCAGGGGCGGCAGGCTCACGCGCAGCACGGCGAGCCGGTGGAACAAGTCCCGGCGGAACTTCCCCTGCGTCACCGCCTGCTCCAGATTCACGTGCGTGGCGGCCACCACGCGCATGTTCACCGTCTGGTAGTCGTTGGCGCCCACGCGCTTCACCTGTCGGCGCTCCAACACTCGCAACAGGCGAGGCTGAAGCTCCAGCGGCAGCTCGCCGACCTCGTCCAGGAAGACGGTGCCATTCTGCGCGCGCTCGAAGGCGCCCGCGCGGTCTCCCTGCGCGCTGGTGAAGGCGCCCTTCACGTGGCCGAACAGCTCGCTCTCGATGAGCGTGGGCGGCACGCCCGCCAGGTCCACGATGACGAAGGGGCCCTTCTTGCGCGGGCTCTGCTGGTGGATGGCCTCCGCGCACAAGTCCTTGCCCGTGCCCGTCTCGCCCTGGATGAGCACGTCCGCGCCGCCGGGGGCCAGCCGCTCCAGCAGCGTGAAGGCCTCGCGCATCTTCCGGCTGTTGCCCACCAGCGCGCCGAAGCGGTCCTTCGAGGACAGCAGCACCGAGCGCTCGCGGGTGTCCTCCGGAATCAGCTTCAGCTCGGTGGTGCCCAGGGTGATGACGATGCCGGGGCGCAGCTCCAGGGACGTGAAGCGCAGCCGCTCGCAGAAGGAGCCGTTGTGCGAGTCCAGGTCCGTGGCCACCACGTGCTCGTCATGCACCTCCAGGCGGAGGTGCTGGCGCGACACGGCCTTGTCATCCAGGACGATGTCGCACGTGGGGGCCTTGCCCACGGTGTACACGCCCTGCTTGAGCGGATGCACCTTGCCGGAGTCAGGGCCCGAGAGGACCTTGAGCACCATCTTCACCTGGCCGGCCCGGCCCCGCGTCAACGTGGCCGTGGCATCCAGGTTCATCTCGTCGTCATCCGGCGGCACTGACACCCCATGGACGGTAGCACGGCCCGGAGAGGCCGCCACCCGTCAGTCGCGTGCCTCATTTCCCGCGAGGGCGAGCAGGCTTCACACGGGCGGGCTTCACACGGGCGGGCTTCACGGGTGCGGGCACGGGCAGGGCCGCGAGGAAGGTGTCCACGTCCCCCACGCGTGTGTCCAGGCCCGCTTCCGTGAACCAGCCCCGGGCGCGCGTGGCCTCGCCCCGTGCCTCCGGGGACTGACCCGATTGGACCAGGGCCTTCGCCAGCGCGAAGCCGGACTCCGCCAGCGCATCTGGCGGCGCGGAAGCGAACGTCACCGCCAGACGCAGGGGCTCCACCGACTCACCCACGCGGCCCAGGCCCAGCAGGGCCTGCCCCACGCCGTCGTAGGACGGCTGGAGCTTCTCGTCGTCCGCGGGCAGTGTCTTGCGCTTGAGCGCGAGCGAACGCTCATACGTCTTCAGCGCGTCCTCGAAGCGGCCCATGCCGAGCTGGCACATGCCCACCTCGTCGAGCGCCTCCGCGAACTTCGGGCTGTCCGCGCCGTAGATGGCCTGGAAGATGTCCGCCACGGCCTGGGCATGTGGCAGCGCCTGGGCATCCTGCTTCAGCTCGCGCAGCGTCATGGACAAGAGGCCATGGCGCCGGGCCACGTCCGGGTGCTGGGGGCCCATGGCGGCGGTGGTCTTCTGGAGCGCGTCCTCCATCAGCGCCAGCGCGCGCGTGGAGTCTCCGAGCGAGTGCACCACGTGCGCGAGGAGGAACGTCGTCCGCGCGCGCTTGGGGTGCTCGGCGGGCAGGGACTTCTCGTAGAGGACCTGGGCCTCCTCCACGCGGGTCTTCGCCTCCTCGTACAAGTCCTGGGAGATGGCGAGGTTGGCCTGGTTGACGCGCACGTCGCCCAGCAGCACCGGGTCTCCGCCCATCCGCTCCAGCGTGGCCTCCGCGAGGGAGCCCCAGCGGGCCGCGGGCTCGTAGTGCTTCAGCCCGTCCTCCACGAAGAGCAGCTTGTTGAGGGCGGTGACTTTCAGCCGGTCCGCGTGCCCTGCCTCCGCGTCGAACACGGCGCTCGACAGGAGCTTGGCGGCCTCGGGCGACTCGCCCACCTGCTCCAGCAGCCAGCCATTCAAGAAGCGCGTCTCCGCGCGCAGCGGCAGATAGCCCGTGGCCTCCACCGGCGCGACGAGCGCCTTCACCGCCTCCAGCGCCTGCGGATGCTTGCCGGCATCCATCCGCGCGCGGACGTGGGAGAGCTTCTCCTCCAGCAGTTCGATATCCGCGCGGCGCAGCGGGTCCGTGGGCATGCGCTGCCGCTCGGCCAGGGCCTCCGTGTCCTCGCATTCCCACAACGAGGGCAGGGCGAGCGCGGCGTCCAGGGACTTCTCCACCAGGGCCGCGTCCGCGCTCGACAGCAGCTCCACCGTGGCGCTGAAGTCCTTGCGGCGGCGCTCCAGACACACGAGCTGCCGGTCCAACTGCTCCTCGGGTTTGACGCCCTGCACGCGCGTGGCCTCGCACGCCTGCACGCGCTGGTGCTTCCACATGTCCGCGTAGTCACCGAGCGCCCGCGACACGCTCCGCGCCATGCCTTCCGCGAAGGGCCTGCCCGTGGCCTGGAACGCGGTGGAGAGCTTCGCTTGTGTCGTGGGCGACCACACGTCGTCCATCCGCGCCCCGGCATCCACGCATACGCGCGACTGCTGCCACGCCGCGCCGCCCGTCAGCGCGAGCGTCGCGCCCAGCGCGCTGGCGGCCGTTACCCACCGACGCCGCAGCGTCCGGCGATGCTCCTGAGACAGCGCCTCCAGCAACACGGCCATGGAGGCGAAGCGAGCGTCCGGCTCCAGTGACAGTCCGCGCAGCACGGCGTCGCGCACCCAGCCGGGCACCTTGGAGTCGCGCGGTGGCTCGCGCACGGCGGGGACCGGAATCGTCGCGGGCGAAGAGGGCGCCGCCGAGGGCCGCTGCGCGCCCAGCGACTCCGTGCGCTCCGACTCGGCGCTGACGCTGGTGCTGGAGAAGGCATACGCCCGCAGGCTGCCGGGCTCGAAGGGGCGCGCGCCGAAGAGGGCGCCATAGAGCGCGGCGCAGAAGCTGAACTGGTCCGTGCGCCCGTCCAGCGTCGTTCCCCGGAACTGCTCCGGGGACATGTAGTTGGGCGTGCCCACCAGCAGGCCGTCCTCGGTGAGCGTCGTCTCCAACATGCGACGACCGGCCGAGGACGCCAGCGCCTCCCGCGTCTCCTCGGTCAGGGGCTCCTCGTCCTGGGGAAGGTCTCCCATCGTCCGCGCGAGGCCGAAGTCCGTCACGTAGACGCGGCCCGCGCGGCTCACCAGCACGTTGGCCGGCTTGAAGTCGCGGTGCACCAGCCCCGCGGCGTGCGCGGCCTCCAGGCCCCGGCCCGCCTCCACATAACGCGTCACGATTTCGCGCCAGGAGCGCGGCGACGCCTTCAGCCACGAGGCCAGCGTGCCGCCATCCACCAGCTCCATGGCCACGAAGACCTGGTCGCCCCACATGCCCACGTCGAAGACGGGGATGACGTTGGGGTGGGAGACGCGCGCCATGGCCTGCGCCTCGCGCAAGAGCCGGGAGCGCGCCTCCTCCGAGTGGTCATGGCGACCGTCCGGATGCAGCAGCTTGAGCGCCACCTTGCGGTCCAGGTCCGGGTCATAGGCGGCGTACACCACGCCCATGCCGCCCTGGCCCAGCCGCCGCAGCAGCAGATACCGCCCAATCTGGGAGAAGGGCGGCGCGGCGCGACGTGCCTCGTCGGGCCCCGTCCCGGAGAGGTCCTGCTTGGGGCCGGTGCCCAGGTCTTGCGTACCGGTGCCCTCCGGACCCGTGCCCGCGTCCCGTCCGCCTGTGTCTTTCCTCGTCATGTCTGGCGCACCTCGGGGCGGAGTGTAGCGAAGCTCTCGCTACAACCCGAGTTCTCCTCCGCCATGCGTCAGCGCTGCCTGGCTGCCTGAACGCTCAGGCGCGCAGCGGCAGGGTGAAGGCGAGCTGGAAGCGGGTGCCGGCGTGCTCGGGCCGGACGGTGGCGGTGACGTGGACGCCGTGGCCGTTGCCGGTGGAGACGACCTCGCCCTTGAGCTGGCCGTCCTCGGTGGCGCCCCGGAAGAGGAACACCTCCGCGGCCTGCGAGAAGATGGAGGAGACCTCCGCGCTGCCGGAGCCGGGCGGGAGCTGGTCCCTTACCCATGTCGCGAAGCGGACGATTCGGCCGGTGAGCACCTGCGCGGGCAGGGGCACCGCGTAGCCGCCGCCGAACACCGTGGGGGCCCCGGCCAGCAGCACCGCGTCCGCGTTGCGCCCGCTGCCCAGGCCCAGCACGCCGTGCTCCTCCAGCTTCGCCTGCGCGCGGATGGGCAGGAAGACCTCGGTGGGGATGGACAGGCCCTTCTCGCGACCGGAGGGAATCTCCCACGTCGTCGGGGCGCGCACACCTCCGGCCTGGCCGAAGATGCGCGCGAAGGCGCTGGTGTCGCGGAAGCTGGACGCGAGCATCGCCGCCACCGCGAGCGCGGGGCTGGTGAAGGCCGCGCGCTTCGCCCGGGCCTCGCTGGCCACGACGACGCGGTTGACGACAGCGCACAGCCACCGCGAGGACTCGTCCTGACGCAGCTCCGTCCACGACTCGGAGACCTGCTCCCGGCCCTCCTCCAGGCCCAGGGACAGCTCGTCCGGGGACAGGCCCAACAGCGACGGCGCCACGGCGACGACGATGGGCAACTGCGCGCGCTCGCCCATCGCGGCCAGCCGGGCCAGCACCGCCACGTCATCGTTCGTGTCCACCACGAAGACGGCGTCGGGCCGGTCGAAGGGCTCGCTGGAGAGCGCGCCGTCCAGGACGCCGAGCAGGTCGCCGCGGCTCACGTCCAGCACCTCCACAGCCATGCCCGCGGCCGTGGGGCACTGGTCCACCAGCCACTTGAGGCCGCGCCACGCGGACTCCAGTCGGGCCACGGGCTCCGCGATGAGCACGTCCGTCGCGCAGCGCAGCACCGTCTCGTCCAGCAAATCCCTCACGGACTTGCGCGCGGCGGTGGCGGGGGTGGACGTCGACGACGCGGAGGCCGGCGCGCGCGGGTTGAGGGCCTTCAAGAACGCATCGACGGCGCGGGACGCGGTGGCCGGCGAGCCGGGCTCGGACGCGGTGAGCAGCGTCTCCATCAGGGCCACGTCATCGGGCGTGGGCGTGGGCACGGGGGCGGGAGGGGGCGGAGGCGCGGCGTCACGCAGGGCCGCGGCGACGGCTTCGGGCAGGCGGCCCGGGCCGGTGATGGCCTCCACGCGCTTCGCCGCCTCCTCCGGCGACAGGGCGGGGGTGAGCTTGTCGCGCAGCGCGTGCAGGTCACGAAGCGCGGGGATGCGGGTGAGCACGTCGGCGACGCCGAAGTCGCGCAGCCGTTCGAACGACAGCTCCAGGGCGCAGGTGTCCTCGGCGCCGAGCCGGTCCGGGACGATGAAGCGCACGTGGCTGGCGGCCTTGGCGAGCTCGCTGGCGAAGGTGTCCGAGGTCACGTGGAAGCGACGACCCGAGGGCGTGGAGGAGAAGGCCCCGGCCACCAGCCACCGCACGCGCGCACCCTCTGCACTGCTTCCGCTCTGACTCATGCACCGCCCCATCCGTGAGTAAGGCGCCGCACGTTAGCGCGAGGCAGGTGTTCTTCGCGAAGGCCCGGCGGGGCACGGGCTTATGCGAGGTCTTCGGACCCGGGGGCAGGTTGCGGGGCTTCCCTGTCATGGGGGGCCAGCGTCACGAGGCCGTGCCGCATCGGTCCTCGGGGCATGTGGGCTTCGCCACGACCTCCCGGGTGGGGCGCTCCCCTCGGCGACGGGCCCCGCCGAGTGGGCGCGCCCGTACCGCTTGCGTCGCCTCCACCCAGGCCTCAGCCTTCACCTCCCATGTCCATCCGCAAGGACTACATCGAGCGCCTCGTCGAGCAGTTCGCCGCCGCCCTGGCCCGGCTCCTCAAGGCCCGTCAGGAGAAGCGTTTCGCGGACGCGGCCCAACTCATGCGCTCCACCGCGCTCGACACGCTGGGCATGGAGTACGACGCGCTGCTGATGGTGGACGCCGCCTCCACCTCGCGGATGCTCGGAGACCCCTTGCGAGTGAAGGTGCTGGCCCGGCTCGTGGCCGAGGACGGCGAGCTGCACCAGGACCAGGGCGACACGCGGACCGCCACCGCGCGCTTCCACTACGCGCTCGCGCTGTATGCCGAATCACGCGCCCTGGGACGTCCCCACGACGACGAGGACACCGCCGTCCTCACCCGGTTGCGCGCCTGGCTCGGGCCCTCGGCTCGCGCTTGAAAGACGGCCCTCCCACCTGAGTCCACTCTCACCCTTGTTCAATTCATGACGCGTCGCGGCCTTCATGACGCCATGCATTGAAGTCCGGTGAAGCCTCGCGAGAGGCGGTCCTGTTTCCGACAGGAGAAGTGCTGGGGTGCCGGACACTCGGCCGCCGCGCTGACAGGCTTTCTGGGGGGTGGGTTGCCGATCTGTCTGCATTCCCGGATACGATGAGGTGCACGTCCTCACCTGAATTTTTTGGGGGTGCGCTTGTCGTTCGTAGAGCTTCCCGAGAGCGTCGTTCCGTGTCGAAACCTGGTGGGAGGCGAGTGGCAGCTGCCTCAAGGCTCGCCGCTGCTGGACGTACGCAGTCCGTACACCGGCACCGTCATTGGCCGAGTTCCACTCACCTCCGCCGCGGGTGTATCCCAGGTGGTGGAGGCCGCGCGTTCCGCCGCCGATTCGTGGGCCGCCACGCCGCTGCGCGAGCGCACCCAACTGCTCTTCCGCTTCCGGCACCTGCTGGAGCAGAACCTCGCGCGGCTGGCGAACCTGGCCGCGAGCGAGGCGGGCAAGACGGTGGCGGAGGCGCGCGCCGGGCTGCTCAAGGGCATCGAGGTGTGCGAGTTCGCGCTGTCGCTGCAGAACCTGGACAGCGGCGCGCACATGGAGGTCAGCCGGGGCGTCACGTGTGAGCTGCGCCGCGAGCCGCTGGGCGTCGTCGCGGGAATCACGCCCTTCAACTTCCCGGCGATGGTGCCCATGTGGATGTTCCCCATCGCGGTGACGCTGGGCAACGTCTTCATCCACAAGCCGTCGGAGAAGGTCCCCCTCACCGCGTGCGCGCTCGGCGAATTGATGCGCGAGGCGGGTTATCCCGCCGGGGTCTTCTCCATCGTGCACGGTGGCAAGGAGGCGGTGGACGCGCTGGTGGCGCACCCGGACGTGAAGGCGCTGGCCTTCGTCGGCTCGTCCGCGGTGGCGCGGCACCTCTATGCGGAGGGCAGCAAGCGCGGCAAGCGCGTGCTCGCGCTGGGTGGCGCGAAGAACCACCTCATCGTCGCGCCGGACGCGGACCCGGAGCTCACCGCGCAGGCCGTGGTGGACTCGTTCACCGGCTGCGCGGGGCAGCGCTGCATGGCCGGCAGCGTGGTGCTCGCGGTGGGCAACGTGGAGTCGCTGCTGGCGGATATCGTCCGCCGCGCGGGCAGCATCGAGATGGGCCCGGGCATGGGCGCCATCATCGACAAGGGCGCGGTGGAGCGGCTGGAGACGGCCATCGACCAGGCCTCGTCGGAGGGCGCGAAGCTGGTGCTCGACGGGCGCGGTCGTCGTCCCAAGGGCGACGCGTGGGCCCAGGGCAACTGGCTGGGGCCGTCCATCCTGGACCACGTGCGGCCGGACATGGAGGCCGCGCGGCGCGAGCTGTTCGGCCCGGTGCTGTCCATCATCCGCGTGCCCACGCTGTCCGCGGCGCTCGCGGTGGAGAACGCGTCGTCCTACGGCAACGCGGCGTCCATCTTCACCACCAGCGGCGTGGTGGCGCAGACGGTGGTGGAGGGCGTGCGCGCGGGCATGGTGGGCGTCAACGTGGGCGTCCCCGTCCCGCGTGAGCCGTTCTCCTTCGGCGGCACCGGCGAGTCGCGCTTCGGCCACGGGGATATCACCGGGCCGTCCGGCCTCGACTTCTGGACGCAGCTCAAGAAGGTCACCCGCAAGTGGTCGGCGCGCACCGACGGCTCCTGGATGAGCTGAGCCCGCGCGCCCCTCTCGTCCGCTTCGCTCGAGCTCCAAAACGCGCCCGCAAGGAGGGCGCTCCCATGGCAGACAAGAAGCCCGTCAATCACATCCGCCTCACCTCGCATCCAGATGGGGACGCCGTCTCCATCCGTTGGGGTGACCCGGACCCGACGCGCCGCGGCCCCGTGGTGGCCACGCTCACCGAGCCCGCGCATCGCAACGTCATCGGCACGCACGCCGGCTCCTACGCCGTGTATCGCGCGCTCGCCGTGGCCGCCGGCATGTTGCCGCAGGACCACCGCGCGGACCTGAAGGACACCTCGCCGGCCGCGCGGATTGGCCCGCACCCGTCCTGGAGCAACCCGGACCGGATTGTGTCGTTGGACCCGTGGGGCGCCGTCGCGCCGCAGGCGTTCAGCGCGCAGTCCGAGCAGGGCATCGACTTCCGTCCCACCATCGCCGTCACGCGCGCGCACATCAACCTGCCGGAGCTGCGCGACGCGGTGGTGGCTGGCCGCCTCAAGCCGGACGGGGACCTGCTCACCGCCAACGGCGACATCAAGGTGGTGAAGGCCGCGGTGGACCCGGTGTGGCACCTGCCGGGCATCGCCAAGCGCTTCGGCATGACGGAGAACGCGCTGCGCCGGGGCCTCTTCGAGCAGACCGGTGGCATGTTCCCGGAGCTGATTACGCGCCCGGACCTGCACGTCTTCCTGCCGCCCATCGGCGGGCTCACGCTGTACGCCTTCGGGGA
Source organism: Myxococcus sp. CA056 (assembly GCF_013336715.1). Lineage (NCBI taxonomy): Bacteria > Pseudomonadati > Myxococcota > Myxococcia > Myxococcales > Myxococcaceae > Myxococcus > Myxococcus sp. CA056. The sequence goes on along the minus strand of NZ_JABUMT010000001.1, from coordinate 1,577,238 downwards.
CATCAACTCGGTGTCCAACAAGGACATCCCCCTGGCCGTGCGCGTGCACGACGAGTGCAACGGCTCCGACGTGTTCGGCAGCGACATCTGCACCTGTCGTCCGTACCTGGCCCACGGCATCGAGGAGTGCGTGCGCACGGCGCAGGCGGGCGGCGCGGGCGTCATCGTCTACCTGCGCAAGGAGGGCCGCGCGCTGGGCGAGGTGACGAAGTTCCTCGTCTACAACGCGCGCAAGCGGCAGGAGGGCGGCGACTCCGCGGCCACCTACTTCCAGCGCACCGAGTGCGTGGCGGGCGTGCAGGACATGCGCTTCCAGGAGCTGATGCCGGACGTGCTGCACTGGCTGGGCATCACCCGCATCCACCGCTTCGTGTCGATGAGCGACATGAAGCACGACGCGATTGTCCGCTCGGGCATTGAAATCCTGGAGCGCGTGCCCATCCCCGAGGAGCTGGTCCCCGCCGACGCGAAGGTGGAGATGGAGGCGAAGAAGGCGGCGGGCTACTTCACGAAGGGGCCCGTGGCGGACGCCGCGGCGCTGACCCAGGTGAAGGGACGGGGCCTCGATGTCTGAGCGGCCGTTGGCGAGGGCGGACGTGTCCCCGGCGGTGGCGTGGCTGCGCACGCCGGCCGCCATCCGCGAGCGCTGCCATCAACTGCTGGACCTGGGACTGGCCGGCAAGCTGTCGCACTTCCGGGTGGAGCCCTCGCGGCTGCCGACGGTGGTGGACACGGTGCTGGAGGTGACGCGCGAGGCGTACCCCACGCTGGACATCCCGCTGCACAGCCGCTGGCGCCACTTCGACGCGGGCGGCGTCCAGCGCGTGGCGGAGCTGGAGGCTCGGCTCAAGGACGTCACGCCGCAGGAGCGCGCGCGGGCGAAGCTGGACCTCGCCGTGGTGAGCGTGCTGCTGGACGCGGGCAGCGGCCCCAAGTGGAGCTACCGCGAGCAGGGCGGCACGACGTGGGCGCGCTCGGAGGGGCTGGCCGTGGCCAGCTTCCGCATGTTCATGGACGGCGTGTTCTCCTCGGACCCGGACCGGCCGCTGCGCGCGGACGCGGAGGCGCTGGGCCGGCTGTCGCGCGAGTCGCTGGCGCGCGGGCTCCAGGTCTCCGACACGAATCCCCTGGACGGGCTGGAGGGACGGCTGCACCTGATGCACGGCCTGTCGCGCGTGCTGCCCCGACCCGGCGCGATACACGACATCGTCGCCGCGCAGGGCAGGAGCGTGCGCGGCTCGGAGCTGTTGGGCGTGGTGCTGGAGTCGCTGGGCCCCATCTGGCCGGGCCGCGTCATGGTGGACGCGGTGAACCTGGGCGACGTGTGGCCGCACTCGGCGCTGGGCCCGGTGGAGAGCGTGGACGCGCTGGTGCCCTTCCACAAGCTGTCGCAGTGGCTGACGTACTCGCTGGTGGAGCCGCTGGCGGAGGCGGGACTCCGGGTGGTGGAGCTGGACGGCCTCACCGGCCTGCCCGAGTACCGCAACGGCGGCCTCTTCGTGGACCTGGGCGTGCTGGTGCCCAGGGACGCGCGGCTCACCCAGGAGGCGCTGCACCCGAGCGAGGAGCCCATCGTCGAGTGGCGCGCGCTGACGGTGGCGCTGCTGGACCGCGTGGCGGCGCTGGTGCGTGGCCGGCTGGGGATGAGCGCGGAGGAGCTGCCGCTGGCGAAGGTGCTGCAGGGCGGGACGTGGACGGCGGGGCGCAAGGTGGCCGCCGAGCGACGCCCCGGAGGCGTGCCGCCGATTCGCGTGGAGAGCGACGGAACGGTGTTCTGACAACCGCTGACCAAGAGGGAGGACGCAATGGAGTTCCCCAACTGCACCGTGGTGGACCATCCGCTGGTGAAGCACAAGCTGACGTTGATGCGCCGCGCGGAGACGAGCACCGCCTCCTTCCGGGCCCTGCTCCAGGAAATCTCCCTGCTGCTGGCCTACGAGGCGCTGCGGGACTTGAAGGTCCGTGACGAGGAAATCCAGACGCCCATGGCGCCCATGACGGCGCCGGTGCTGGAGGGCAAGAAGCTGGTGCTGGTGGCCATCATGCGCGCGGGCCAGGGCATCCTGGACGGGATGCTCCAGCTGGTGCCCTCCGCGCGCGTGGGCCACATCGGCCTGTATCGGGACCCGGAGACGCTCACGCCGGTGGAGTACTACTACCGGGTGCCGGGGCAGCTCGCGGACCGCGACGTGGTGGTGTGTGACCCGATGCTCGCCACGGGCAACTCCGCGGTGGCGGCGCTCCAGCGGGTGAAGAAGAGCAAGCCCGGCTCGCTGCGCTTCGTCTGTCTATTGGCGTGTCCGGAGGGCCTGGCCAACCTGAGGGAGCACCACCCGGACGTGCATGTCTATACCGGCGCGGTGGACGAGCGCCTCAACGAGCACGGCTACATCCTGCCTGGACTGGGTGACGCGGGGGACCGCCTCTTCGGCACCAAGTAGCCGCCCCGGGTAGTTGCCTCCGGCAACGATGACTTGGCGTTGATTCCCGTCGAGCGGCAGGATGCGCGCCTCAGGGGGGCCAGGACTTCGAGACGGAGGTAGACAGGATGCGAGCGAGGACTTTCAGGCCCCGCGTTGGGGCCGCGTGGTTCGGATGGATGCTGCTGGCGGGAGTGGGTGGCGCGCTTTCGGCCCACGCCAGGAGCGAGCAGTGTGAGTGCATCACCGAGCGCCAGAGCGTGGTGTCGGAGATGCCGTGCCTCGTCATCTCCTCGCGTGCGACCTGTGGCGCGAGCACCGTCCGCAATGCCTGTGACGAGCCCGTGACGCTGAAGGGCTGGCCGCTCGTCCAGTGCGAAGGCGGGCGGTGTGACGAGGAGCTGCTGCCGGAGGAGGAGGCCTCCTTCTACTTCTCCGACGGGCGCGGGTTGTCCCTGCCCATGAAGGTGCAGCCGGAGGAGCGCTTCGAGGAGGAGACCTTCATCGTCTCCGTCGATGGAGAGGAGCGCGACCTGGTCCTCTCCGCCACCGTGTCGTGTGTGACGAAGGACGCCTCCGCGAAGGGCTGTTCCTCGTCTCCGGGAGGGATTGCGCTCGCGGGCGTGCTGGCGCTCCTGGGAGGCTGGCGCCGCTCCAGACACCGCTGACTGTTGGCGGGCCAACACTGGCTTGGACATGCGGGCTTGAACAGACGAGAGCAGGAAATCCAGGAATAGTCTGCCGCCCCACTTCGCCGGGGGAGTGAGGGCTCATGCCGAGCTCTCTCCCGCCTCGGGGATGGGGGGCTTCAATGATGCGCATGGGAAGTGGCTCTGCGTGGGTGGTGCTTTCGTGTCTGCTGTTGGGCGCGTGTGGCGTCGAGCAGGTCGCGGAGGAAGACGTCACGGGCACGGTGACGTCTTCGTTGGAGGACCCGAACTACGCGAACGCGGTGGGTGAGGGCACGACGGCGCTGGTGCTCAATCCGCAGGCGGCGGTGGGCGCGCCGGACGGCGTCTTCGCGACGCTCCCGAGCGAGGCCGGCGAAGGGTTGATGCTGGACCTGGGTGAAGGGCAGGAGTCCAGCGGCATCCTGGAAGTCTACACCCAGGGCCCCGTGGGCTCGTCCGCCCAGGCGACGGTGCAATTCCTGACGGCGGACGGGGGCTACTTCTCGAGCGGCGTGCTGTACCTGCGGAGCCGGTGGGAGGGGGTGGACATGCAGTATGTCTGGTATTCGCAGACCATTCCCTATCGCTACGTCGTCATCCGGAGCGTGGCCGGAAAGCCCTTCAACGTGGACGCCGTGGTGGCACGCCGCCGGGCCATCTGCGGTGACGGCGTGATTTACGGCACCGGGGAGCTGTGTGACGACGGCAACCAGCTCTCCGGGGATGGCTGCAACAGCATCTGCCGGGTGGAGACGGGCTACACCTGCTCGGGAGAACCGAGTGTCTGTGTGGACCGCGACGAGTGCGCGCTGGGGACTCACGCGTGCCCCGCGAACACTGTGTGTGTGAATACGCCGGGCAGCTACGTCTGCCAATAGGCCCAGGACTGGCGCGGGGCCGGATTGAAGGCCCCGCGTCGTGAGCAGCAGCAAGTCGTCAGCAGTGGTGCGATTCATTCCATGAGGGGGATGGCCCATTCCGGGTTTCATCCCATCCCTCTGGGGAGACATTTAATGAGAAGCCGTACAGGTGCGCTGTTGTCGTGGGGCTTGGGTGCGACGTTGGCGTTGTTGCTGGGCTCTTGCGGTGTGGAGTCCCTCGATGCCGGGGGAAGTGACGGTGCGTTGACGTACACGAGCGAGGAGTCCTCGCTGACGTGGGACCCGTACGCGGACGCGGTGGCATCGGGCACCACGGGGACGGTGCTCAACGCGCAGGCGGCGGTGGGTGCGCCGGACGGGCAGGCGGCGACGCTGCTGAGCCTGCTGAACACGGCGCTGGTGCTGGACTTGGGTCAGGGTGAGGAAGGCACCGGCGACCTGCGCGTCTACTACCAGGGCCTGTCGGTGGCGCTGGTGGCGCAGGTGGACTTCCTGAAGGCGGATGGGACGCTCATCGGCTCCAGCCCGCTGCACCTGGTGGAGCTGGGCCTGGGGACGCATGTGGCGGTGGCGACGTACCCGGGGAGCGTGCCCTACCGCTACGTGCGCCTGCGGGGCGCGGTGCTCGCGCTCTACCTGGTGGACGCGGTGGAGACGTCGCTGCGGCCCATCTGTGGTGACGGCGTGCCGGGTGGCGTGGAGGTCTGTGACGACGGCAATCCGCTCTCCGGGGACGGCTGCAACAGCGTCTGTCAGGTGGAGACGGGCTACACCTGCGCGGGAGCGCCGAGCGTCTGCACGGACATTGACGAGTGCGCCCTGGGGACGGACACGTGCGCGCCGGAGGAGGTGTGCGTCAACACGCCCGGAGGCTTCGAGTGCGAGGAGCCCTCGTGCAATCCGCCGCGCCTCGTCTGTGGCGAGGCCTGCGTGGACCCGAACACCGACAACAACCACTGTGGCGGCTGCGGCAACGTCTGCGGCGAGGAGAAGGCATGCGCCGCGGGCGTGTGCGTGGGAACGGGCAACCTCCAGTTCACCGCGACCTGGAGCCGGGATGGGGATGCGGACATCTATGTGAAGACGCCCACCGGGCGGATGATCTACGTCGAAAACCGAGGTCCCAACGTAGGGACAGACTTCGGCGCGCTGGACGTGGATGACACAGGTGGGGATGGGCCCGAGAACGTCTTCTGGGCTCCGAACCGGACGCCGCCGAGCGGCACCTACCATGTCTGCCTGATGGCGTTCCTCTTCAGCCCGGAGCCCACTCCAGAGGCTCCCGTGCACTACAATGTCCGGGTGCGGCGCCCCGGTCAGCCGGACGTCGACTTCTCCGGCTCAATCACCCAAGCGGTGTTCATCGAGGAGTGCATCCCAGGAGACCCCACCTACGTCGGCTCGGTTGCCTATCCATGAGACCCGAGAAATGACAGACGCCGGTCCGCGAGGGAATGGTGTCCCGCGCGGGCCGGTGGTGGATGGACGGAGCATCGCTCGTCTCGCGGAGCCATTGAGCTGCTGGAGGCAGGCGCTGGCGAGAAGTCGCGCCTGCGGGCTCGCTGGCGCTGCTCGGAGGCTGGCGACGTGCCCCGCACCGCTGATGCATGAATCATGAAACACACGGGGTTGGGTTCCCGTCCATTGTCCCTTCGCACATGTCTGCTGCTGGCCGGAGGACGTTGCCAGCCAGCATGTCGCGTGTGTGAGCTGTGGGGCGCGAGCGGTCATGAGATTCATTCCGCGAGGAAGAGTGGCCCATTCCGGGTCTCATTCAGTTCCTCGGGGAGTCATCCCATGAGTATCCGTACAAGCGCGCTGTGGTCGTGGGGACTGAGCGCGACGTTGGCGTTGTTGCTGGGTTCTTGCGGCGTGGAATCTCTCGATGGAGCGGAGCGTCCCGGAGGTGATGGGGAGGTGACGCAAACGAGCCAGGAGTTGGCGTGGGACCCGTACGCGGACGCGGTGGCGTCTGGCACGACGGGGACGGTGCTCAACGCGAGCGCGGCGCTGGGGGCTCCGGACGGGCAGGCGGCGACGCTGCTGAGCCTGCTGAACACGGCGCTGGTGCTGGATTTGGGGGCGGGTGAGGAAGGTACGGGAGACTTGCGAGTGTATTACCAGGGCCTGTCGCTGGCGCTGGTGGCGCAGGTGGACTTCCTGAGGGCGAATGGGACGCTCATTGGCTCCAGCCCGGTGCACCTGGTGGAGCTGGGCGTGGGGACACATGTGGCGGTGGCGACGTACCCTGGGAGTGAGCCCTACCGGTACGTGCGCCTGAGGGGCGCGCTGCTCGCGCTCTACCTGGTGGACGCGGTGGAGACGTCCATCCGTCCCTTCTGTGGTGACGGGGTGCTGGGAGGCGTCGAAGTCTGTGATGACGGCAATCAGCTCTCCGGAGACGGCTGTAGCAGCGTCTGTCAGGTGGAGCCGGGCTACACCTGCGCGGGGCAGCCGAGCGTGTGCACGGACATCGACGAGTGCGCGCTGGGCACGGACACGTGCGCGCCGGGAGAGGTGTGCGTCAACACGCCCGGAGGCTTCGAGTGTGAGGAGCCCGTTTGCGAGCCGCCCCGTATCGTCTGCGGCGAGGTCTGCGTCGACCCGCGCACGGACAATAACAACTGCGGCGCTTGCGGCAACGTCTGTGGCGAGGGGAATGCCTGTGCCGCGGGCGTGTGCGTGGGCTCGGGCAATCTCCAGTTCACCGCGACCTGGAGCCGGGACGGAGACGCGGACATCGCCGTGAGGACGCCCACGGGCAAGGTCATCTACTATCTCAACATAGGCCCCAACGCGGGGACGGACTTTGGACGACTGGACGTGGATTCAAGAGGGAGGGGACCCGAGAACATCTTCTGGGCCACGGGCCGGACACCGCCGAGCGGCACCTACGACGTCTGCCTGCTGACGCAGTTTTTCTTCCCCGGACCCTCGCCCGCGGCCCCCCTGGGCTACGCCATCAAGGTGCGGCGCCCGGGCCAGCCGGATGTCGACTTCACTGGCACGTTCACGGCGCGCTCGTTTGAGGAAGATTGCGCGCCTGGCCTCGCCAGCTACGTCGGCTCCATTACCTATCCTTGAGACACGAGAAATGACAGACACCGGCCCGCGAGAGGGTGTCGCCCCGCGCGGGCTGGTGGAGAGTCCAACGGGAACCCTGTCTCGCAGTGCTGGGTGGAGACCGACGCATGGCTTGTCCAGGCCCCGGGGCGCTAAGGACACCCACGTACTTCGTGTCATGCTTTGGGCGGGAAGGGTGTCGCCTGGCTTGCTCCGCGCGGCCATTCTCCGTCTGGCTTGTCGAGTGGAACACGGGTAAAGCAGGTAAATTAGGGGGCGGAACTCACGGAAAAACCTTTCATGCGTTCCATACGCAAGGCGGGTGCTCGAGGTGGATGGTTTCACCGGAGCGCTTCGTCCCTTCAGCCGGATGGAATGGAGCAGAACATGAAAGTCAGTCGCGGTATGTCTATGACGCGCTGGTTGAGCGCGGCCCTGGCGTTCGTCGTTGTCGGTGCGTTCGGTGCGTGTGGCGCCAGCTCCGATGAAGAAGTGCTCTTCGATGCTGAGACTTCGAGCGAGGTGTCCGCGTTCGCGGGCGACCCGTATGCCGATGCGGTGGTGCAGGACGGCCTGCTCGGTGTGAACAACCCCCAGAACGCGGTGGGCGCGCCGAATGGGACCACGGCCAGCTTCCTGGGGCTGCTGGGGGCCTCGCTCACGCTGGACATGGGCGCGGGCGAAGAGGGGACCGGGCCGCTGCGCATCTATTACCGGGGGCTGAATCTGGCGGTCATCGCGCAGGTGGAGTTCCTGGGGACGAACATGCAGGTCATCTCCACGGGACAGGCGCAGTTGCTGGACCTGGGGCTGGGGACGCACTCGACGGTTGTGTCCTTCAACAACCCCACGCCCTACCGCTATGTGAGGCTGCGCGCCGGGTTGCTGGCGATCTTCCAGGTGGACGCGGTGGAGGCGACGAGCATCGTGAACACGGTCGTCTGTGGCGACGGCATGGTGGGCACGGGCGAGGGATGTGACGACGGCAACCGCGCTGCGGGGGACGGCTGTAGCGCCAACTGCGCGGTGGAGCCGGGTTACACCTGTCAGGGCCAGCCCAGCGTCTGCCACGACGTGAACGAGTGCACCAACGGCACGGCGCAGTGCTCGCCGAACGCCTACTGCACGAACACGCCGGGCAGCTACACCTGCACGTGCAAGCCGGGCTACTCGGGGGATGGCTGGACGTGCAATGACATCAATGAGTGCACCAACGGGACGGCCCACTGCCCGCCGGGCCAGCAGTGCGTGAACACGCCGGGGAGCTACTACTGCCAGCCGGCGACCTGCGCGCCGCCTCGGGTCCAGTGTGGCTCGCAGTGCGTGGACGTGTGGTCGGACGAGCAAAACTGCGGCTCTTGCGGCAACGTCTGCGCGGCGGGGAAGACCTGCAACGCGGGGGTGTGCACGGGCGGTGGTGGGGGCATCGCGCTGCAGGTCACCGCGATGTGGGGCCGTGACGGGGATGCGGACCTGGTGGTCCGGACGCCGACGGGGAAGATCATCTTCTACGACAACCGCGGGCCTGGGCCGAGCACGGATGGGGGCGAGCTGGACCAGGACGCGTCGAGTGGGCGGGGGCCGGAGAACGTCGTCTGGAACCCGGGCTTCACGCCGCCGAACGGCACGTATGACATCTGCCTCAAGGCGGCGGGCTTCTCGCCGACCGCGTCGTCGGAGAACCCCGTGCCCTACTCGGTGACGGTGAAGCGCGCGGGGCAGGCGGACCAGGTCTTCACGGGCGCTGCCACCAGCGCCGACGTGGGGGCCGCGTGCTACCCGTGCCACCCGTCGTACGTCGGGTCCATCACGTACCCGTCCGGTGTCAGCGGCGGCGGCGAGCCGAACTGCCCGCTGTGAGCTGACGGTGGTTTCACGGTGGGCGCGAAGGGCAGTGCTTCGCGCCCACCGTGGTCAGTCGTACTCGAAACCCGCGGAGTCGAACGCTCGCTCGATGGATTTGAGCGGGCTCCCTTTCTCCCCAGAACTTCAGCGTCTACGGGCTGAACATGCCGGTGAGCACGCTGGCGCGGCCTCGAGGCAGCGAGCGCTTGTACGGGCTCGTCGCGAGGTCCGAGCCGGGCTGGTGCCAGCTCTGGATCTCCGCGAAGTACGTCTGGCCTGCCTGCAGCACGTCCGGGGGCAGGTACACGCTCTGGAGATCCGTGTGCAGCACCGCCACGCGCGTCGCGGTGGTGGAGCCGTTGCTCGTGCCCAGCCGGTAGATGTTCACCACGTAGTTCGTGGCCGTGCCGACCAGCGGCTTCGACCAGCGCAGCGAGGCGTCAGTCCCCACGCCCGTGAGGTTCTGGAACGCGCCGCGCGTGTTCACCAGGGGTGCCTGCACCGGCCCGACAAGGGGCTGCACGGGCGCGGCGGTGAACGCGCTCGCCTCCTGGTCCATGCGGATGTCCACGCTCATGGTGTAGGGCGTCGCGGTCCCCAGCGCGTAGCTCTTCGTGAAGCCCGCGGCGGCGAGCGCCACCTTCTGCCACGTCGCCGGGAGCGGGTTGTTGTAGGTCATGCTCCCCGTGACGATGTCGGTCCGCTGCGAGTCAGGATTGAGCTTCACGAGCACGGGCGACCCGCTGATGGACCCGAGCGCCGAGCTCAGCGCGGCCGGCCGGGCGGACATCCAGATCTCGCTGTACGTGCTGACCGCGCCCGGGTTCACCTGGGTGCGCATGGCTTCGAAGGCCGAGCGTCTCCAGTCCACCGCGAAGGTGCCTGTCGCGACGGGCTGGGTGAAGGTTCCGCTGACGGTGACGGGCTGGCCCTCCACCTGCGTCACGCTCGCGTCGAGCACCTTGTGCATCGCGCGGTAGGGCACTCCATTCGCGCTCGACTGCAACCGCATCTGCGCCAGCGAGAACACATCCCCCTGGCCGCTGTCGAGCAGCACCGGGTTGATCATGTTGGCGTAATCGAAGCTCAGCCCGGAGAGCGACGTGGCGCCCGACAGGGGGAACCCCGTGGCGTTGCCGTTGATGTGGCCGAACGCCCCCGGGTTCAACGAATACATGTCCAGGAAGTCCGCCGGCTGCCAGGGAGACAGGCCGGTGGCGGACACCATCACGGGAGTGGGCAGCGAGACGAAGGTGCCATCGCGGCCCCACTCCGTGGAGCCCAGGTCGAACGCGCGGCCGGTGCTCACCAGGTAGCGCGAGCCCAGCTTCAGGTAGATGCGGCCGGAAGGGACGTTCGGCACGGAGATGGTGCCGTCCGCGGAGCCCGTGCCCGGATAGGCCGTGAACGCCCCGGTCGTCGAGTCCCGCATGTATGCCACCACCGACGTGGCGGACTGGTTGTATGGCTTCGTCTCGTTGCCCGACATGGTGACGAAGGTGACCGGGCTGGTGCCGGTGACATGGGTGACCAGGGCATGGGTGACCTGGGAGGTCTCGTCCGTCGACACGGAGGAGTCCACCGCCTCGGCATCGTCGAGACCCGCGCAGCCGACCCCTGTCATTCCGACCAGAAGCCCGAGGGAAATCAATGACATATTCATTGTGAAGGCAATCCTTCTGGCGACGCCCTGAATGGCGCCGCGCGGGGAGATTCATACCGGGTCGGTCTGACATTTCCGGGAACGCTCCAAGTCCAATTTTCCCTCGGGGCTGTGAAGGCAAACACGCTTGTCGGCAGGTGGGCTCGGCAACGGACTCCGTGATGACTGGCGCCATCCTCACGTCCGTGGGGGTTCGTCACCTCGAGCAGGAGCAGTCGTCATGAAGTCCACCATCCTCTTCAAGTCCGTGTCTGGGTTGTTCGTGGTGTTGTCCCTGTTCGCCACGATGGAGGCGCAAGCGCAGACCGTCCTCCTCGCGTGTCTGGGTTCGGAAGTCACCGAATTCGAGCCGGGTCTGACCAACGATGCCAGGCAGACCCATGTCTCCGCCCTCGGCACCGACGGGTGCGCGGGGTTGCCGCTGAGTCTGCCCTCCGCCATCGTCACCACGGAGGGGGATGGCCTCCTCGGCTGTGGGTTCGGCCAGGGAACTTCCACGATTCACACCCAGTGGAGTGATGACACCGTGAGCGTCGCGTCGGGCACCACCGCGATGAACGTGAAGCCGGCGGGTGAGGTCGTTGTCGTCCTCACCGGGACGGTGGTGAGCGGTCGGTTCGTGGCGCGACGGTGGTGCGCACGCTGACGCTGCTCAACACGGACGTGTTGGGGTGTTTCACGGCGGAGGGCGTCACGGACGTCGCGGGCGTCGTCTCGCTGGTGCTCTGACCGACGGGGTGCGTGCCGGGGCGGGTGGTGAGGCTTGCCTCGCCTTGGTGCGCGGTCCTGTCCTATACTCGCGCCCGGTCGAAAAACGGCGGACCGGTTCGGTGAGCCCCGGTCACTCCCATGGTGGGAGCGCTTGTTCCTCCTTCACGGATGAGAACCCCCGGCCTTGTGGGCATCGCCATGCCCCGAGGGTCTCACCATGAAGCTGAACCACATCGACCTGCAGGTCCCCGACGTCCAGTGCACCGCGACGTTCTTCGAGCACTTCTTCGACTTCGAGCACACCAGCAACCGCGCCTCCCCGGCCATCGCCATCCTCACGGACCGCGAGGGCCTGGTGCTCGTGCTCCAGCGCCTCAAGTCGCCCACGGAGAAGTACCCGGAGGGCTTCCACATCGGCTTCCTCGTCGACGACGAGGCCACCGTGCTCGGGTTCCAGGAGCGGGCTCGCGCCGAGGGGCTCGAGGTCAGTGACGTCATCCGCAACAACCGGGGCACGATGGTCTACTGCAAGGCGCCCGGTGAGCTGCTCGTCGAGGTGAACGCCAGCCCACGAGCACGCTGACCGGAGGATGGCGCCGTGCGCGAAGGCACGGCGCTTCCCCTGGATGGGGCGCGCTGCATGCGACGAGCGCGAGACGCGGTGCGTGGCGGTGTCGAGACGTCACCGTGCCGGAGTCCACGGGGCGGGGCCTGTAGCACCCGGGTCAACGGCCAGGGATTCCGCGTCCGTGGAGAGGGTGGACTAAGGTGGCGGGCGTGCCTTCGCCCGCGCTGTTGCTCATCCCGCTGTTGTTCGCCGCCGCGCCCGCCACTCATGTCGAGCTCGTGTTCGGCGGGGATGTGATTCCGCACGGCGAAGTGAAGACGGTGGCGAAGCTGCACGCGCGCACCGGGTCGGTGCCACCGACGGGCGGCGTGGCGCCGTCGCTCAACAACGAAGGCTGGGACCATGTCTTCGGTCCCATCGCGGACGTGCTGCGCACCGCGGACGTGGGCGTCATCAATCTGGAGACGCCCGTCACGGACAACAAGAAGGCGGTGACGCGGGAGCTGCTCTTCAACGCGCCGTCGGCCATGGCTCGAGCACTCGCCGCCTCGGGCGTGAAGCTCGTCTCCACTGGCAACAACCACGCGAGGGACCAGCTCCCCACGGGGCTGGTGGAGACGCTGCGGCACCTGGATGCGACAGGGCTGCGCCACACGGGCACGGGTGCGACGAAGGCCGCGGCCTGGGAGCCTGTCTTCATGGACGTGCGAGGGATGAAGGTGGGCTTCCTGTCCTTCACGCGCCTGCTCAATGGCTTCAGCAATCCCAAGGACGCGCAGGCTCCGCACGTGGCCTTCGTGCCGTATCCCATTCACCGCCTGCACCGGGGGCTCACCACCGACGAGGCGGTGGAGCAGGTCCGAGCCGTGGCCGCGCGCTGTGACGCGCTCGTGGTCCTGGTGCACTGGGGAACCGAGTACGCCGACACCCCGAACCCCCAGGACCGCGAGCTGGGTCGCGCGCTGCTGGACGCCGGGGCGCTGGCCGTCATCGGTCACCATCCGCACGTGCTCCAGCCGCTGGAGGGCTACACGACGGCGGACGGGCGGCGAGGGCTCATCGCCTTCTCCCTGGGCAACCTGGTGGCGAACCAGGACCGCTTCTACCGCCACGCGCCGGGGAAGAAGGGCGAGGCGGGGGACAAGCGGGACTCCATGCTGCTGCGAGTCTCACTGGCGCGCTCCTCGCCCGGAGCGCCCGTGGTGCTGGGAGACGTGGCGGTGCTGCCGGTGTGGATTGAGAACAACGCGGTGGGGCGCAAGGCCCGGGAGCGACGAAACATCCAGCCGGTGCTCATCGACCGGGAGCTGGAGGCGGTGAGGGAGCGACTCGCGGCGCTGGCGGCCCGGCCCGCGCCGCTGGACAAGGCGACGCTCGCGGAGAAGGCACTTCTGGAGAAGCGTCTCGTCGGCTCCCAGCACCGGCGGGAGCGAATCCTCCGCATGCTGCCCGAGGGCTTCGCCGTGGCCTCCTCCGAGCTGCGCCAGCGCACGGCCTTCGTGCCGCCCGCTCCCGGGACTCGGAGCCTGGCGACCCAGACGCCGCCGTAGCCCCCAGATTTCGCGACGCGGTGCAGCACCGTTGCGTCAGTCACGGCATGGCGACGTCCGGCTTGAACTTGGGGTGTGGGCTGGCGCTAAGTGGGGGTTTCCACTTGCAGGGAGTCCCCCATGTCCCTTTCGCGTCGTCTTCGATGGTGTTCCACCTGGGTACTGGCCATGGCGTTGTCGTGCGTGCCGGTGGAGGAGGAGGGACAAGCGCCCGCCGAGCCCGTGGGCGCCCAGCAGCAGGAGCTGGGCGTACCGGGCTTCGCGGAGCTGCATCACCACATGTTCGCGGAGGAGGCGTTTGGCGGGGGCTGGTTCCACGGCACCGTCACGGACGCGCTCACGCGGTGTGACGGCGGGTGGCCGGAGAGCGACCATGCTCGGGTGCGGATGGACCTGAGCCATCTGCTCAACCTGTGTCCGAACTCGAGCAACATCGACCTGCGCGGGGTGCCGGTGTTGTCGCAGTTGTTCGGCGTCGCGGGGGCGGTGGGTTCGGAGTTCCTGGGGAAGATTGAAGGCACGCAGGGCGACACGGGCCTGCACGACGGGCGGCGCAACCCGAACACGGAGTGGCCGCGCTGGGACACGATTGCGCACCAGCAGTCGTGGGAGGGGTGGCTGCGGCAGGCGCACCAGGGCGGCATGTCGCTGGTGGTGGTGTCGGCGGTGAGCAACGGCTTCTTGTGTGAGGCGCTGCCGCCGCAGAACCGCACGCGGCCGTGTGACGAGATGATGGATGTGGAGGTGCAGTTGCAGAAGGCGCGCGAGTTCGCGGCGACTCGCGACTGGGTGGACCTGGCGCTGACGCCGGCGGACGCGCGGCGCATCATCTCCGAGGGGAAGCTGGCGATGGTGCTCTCCATCGAGACGAGCAAGCTCTTTGGCGCGAAGGACTGGCGCGCGGAGCTGGAGCGCTTCCACGGGCTGGGCGTGCGCACGTTGCAGCCGGTGCACCAGTTGGACAACCGGTTTGGTGGCGCGGCGCCGCACAACGCCATCTTCCAGGCGGCGCAGTTCCTCGAGAACTGTCACATCGACACGGACTGTGGGCTGACGGTGGGCGGGATGACGCTGGGCTTCGACGTGGACGGCAGCTGCCGCAACGTGAAGGGCCTGACGGCGGAGGGGCAGTCGCTGATGCAGGCGATGATGGACAAGGGGATGCTCATCGACCTGGCGCACCTGTCGGAGAAGAGCGTGCGGGATGCGTACTCGGTGGCGGAGCGCAACAAGTACTACCCGCTCTATGTGAGCCACGGGCACTTTCGCGAGGTGATGAACGGGAAGCTGGCGGAGAACGAGAAGACGACGCCGGCGTGGGTGGTGCAGATGTTGCGGCGCACGGGCGGCATGTTTGGTCTGCGCACGGCGCATGACGAGACGCGGACGTATACGAAGTCCGGCGTGGCGAACAACTGCCAGGGGTCCACGCGTTCGTTCGCGCAGGCGTACGAGTTCGGTCGTCAGGGCCTCAAGGTTCCGATGGCGTTTGGCGCGGACTTCAACGGGTTCATCCAGCAGACGCGGCCGCGGTTTGGAGATGACGGGGCGTGTTCGGCGGGGTTCCAGGCGGAGGCGGACGCGCAGGCGCGGCAACAGACCTTGCAGGGGCCTGGGCGGTTGGGGACGGCGTTCGACGAGCAGGGCCTGGCGCACGTGGGCCTGTTGCCGGACATGGTGAAGGATTTGCGCAACCTGGGGGTGAACACGGCGGGGCTGACGGGCTCGGCGGAGACGTTCATCCGGATGTGGGAGCGCACGGCGGTGACTCGCACGGGGATGGCGGACGCGGCGCTGGATATCGACACGACGGGTGTGGCGGCGTGGGTGAAGCCGGAGGACCGGGAGGCGGCGTACCCGACGGTGTGTGGGAAGGCCTATTCGCCGGACAGCAAGGAGATGAACCAGGAGTGCCGGTTCGACGACGAGTGCTTGAGCGAGCAGTGCACGTCGGTGTTGTGCAGCACGTTCGATGGACGGTGCGTGTGCAACGGGGACGAGGACTGCGGCGGGGTGGGGTACTGCCAGAAGGACACGCCGGGGAATCCGGCGGACAACGACTGCGTGCCGAAGAAGACGGACTGGACGTCGTGCAGTCGGGATGGGCAGTGCCAGTCGGGGTCGTGTGGTGGGTGCGCGGACGCGGTGGGGTGGTGCTTCACGCCGAGGTCGAAGGCGTACGGGCAGACGTGCAAGTCGGATAACGAGTGCACGACGGACCGGTGCAGCGCGGACTGCTATCTGAATCCGACGGGGAGTTGCCTGTGTGACAGCGACTCGCACTGTGGTGCGAGCCAGTACTGTGGCTGGGGGTTGAACTCCGGCAAGTGCCAGAACAAGAAGGGCCGAGGGGCGGCGTGCGGCTCCGGGCGCGAGTGCCAGTCGGGGACGTGTCGCTGGTCCTTCACCTGTAAGTAGGCGTCAGCCTTGGGGATGCCGGGGGCGAGGAGCCCCTGGCGTCCCGGGTGCGGGTGGGTGGGCTCGGAATCTTGGAATGCTGGGAGAGGGGGGCAGGGGCCTGTGTGCCTGGACGGCCGGGCCGGAGTTTTCCGAGAGGGGTGAGGGCGAGGGGGCGGGAAGCAAGAGGGGAGCGCGAGCGGGGGGGAGGCTGCGGTAGAGTGCGCCCCATGCGTCGCCTTGCCTTGTGCCTGCTCCCTTTGCTGGTCCTCGCGTGCTCCAAGTCGAAGGAGCAGGCGGCGGTCCGAATCCCCGTCCAGTACACCTCTGGATTCCAGAAGGGGTGTTTCAAAGTCGTCGTCCAGGATGATTCGAACCCGGACTTGAAGCTGGAGGAGGTCGTTGCTCCGAAGCAGCGGGCGACGCCCACTTCGGAAGTTCCGTCCCCCATCTTGACGGTGGCCGTGGTCAAGAAGGACGGCTGGAGTAACAAGTTCAAGGTGACAGTCACCGCGTACGAGAGACCGTGCGCCGGGTCCGGCGAGACGTTGGCCGTCGCTGGCCAGCAGGTCGATAGCGCTGAGAACGTGTTCGAATTCCCCAGCGAAGACGTCAAGGACGTGGCTGCGTTGACGCTTGTGACCGTCGATGCGGACGACGACGGTTTCGTTTCCATGGCCGGCGACAAGAAGGGAACGGACTGCGACGACACCAACCCCATGAGGAACCCCGGGCAGGCGGAGCTCTGCGACGACAAGGACAACAACTGCGTCGGTCTGGTTGAGGGTCGAGAGGCTGACGAGGGGCTCCCCAAAGTGCCCATGTTCCTTGATGGGGACAAAGATGGGGTTGGTCGCGAGGCCACCACGCACTGCGTGCCGGAAGCCGGTGTCACCGGTTATGCGGATGTTGGCGGGGACTGCAAGGACGATGATGCGAACATCGCCCCGAACAAGCCGGAAGTTTGCGACAACTTCGACAACAACTGCGACGGCAACACTGACGAGGGCCACGACAAGAACTGGTACAAAGACGTCGACCAGGATGGCGTGGTGGGTGCGAACTCGGTCGTGACCCAGTGTGATCGGCCTGACGACTCCTATCGCAACCGGCTTCAGAACGAGGTATTCGATTGCAACGACGCTGATGGCAACAACACGCCGGGCAAGGTGGAGTTGTGCGACAACGCCGATAACAACTGCGACCAGAACGTGGATGAGCTGTTCCCGACGAAGAACACGGTGTGCAACATCTCCGGTGTGAGCTGCACTGGGACGTGGGTCTGCAATGCGGCCCAGTCGGCGGTGGAGTGCAACGCGAGGGCGCCGAGGTTGTTCTACCCCGACCGTGACGGAGACGGAGACGGAGACCAGAACGCGACGGTGGACGAAGTCTGCGCGAACGAGACGCCCCAACTGGGCCACGTGGAGAACCTCCACGGAGACTGCGATGACGTGGACCCCGCAGCGAGGTCGGGCCTCGCGGAGGTGTGTGACGCCATCGACAACAACTGCAGTGGGGGCGTGAGCGACGAGCCGCTGTCGTGTGGTGGCACGCTGAGGGATGTGGTCAGCTATCACCTGACTTCAGACAGCCAGGACTGGAGGACGGTGGCGGTGGGGCAGAGTGGATATCCTGTCTGGGTCGCGGGTCACGGCGGCAAGCTGGCGGTGCGCAAGGCGGCCAACCAGAAGTTTGAGAGCTTCAGCTTCGGAGACACCCCGAATTCGTCGCCCCCTGACGGGAGCCCTCCGCTCAACACGAACCACTGTGATAACCACAACTGGACGGTCTCCTGGGTGGACTCCAGCGGCGCTGTGCTCTTGGGCGGCGAGCAAGGATGGCTGGCCAAGCATGATGGGACGACGAGTGGCGACTGTCAGCCGGGGACCTTGCCTCCCCCTCCTTCCGGGCCCACCCCCAACATCACAGGAATGGTGGGCTTCGAGTCCGGAGGGGAAACGACCATCTATGTCAGCGACACGGGCGGGCGTCTGTTCAGGTGGGTGCCGGGTGCCTCTACCCCATTCACGCTATTGAACGACAACACTCTCAACTACTACGGCCTGCATGCGCTGCGAGAGGACTTCATGCTCGCGGTGGGAGGCAGCACGGGGCCCGACAGGCAGCGGTTCGTGTCCTACGCCGTGACGACTGGGACGACCCCGACTGGGACCCCAACAACGCACACGTCCAATCCCACCAACGTGGATGGCAAGGTCATCGCGGTGTGGATGGGAGACGCGGACAAAGCCTGTGCAGTGGGTGATGACGGGGCCGTGTGGCGTTGGAACGGCGCGACGACATGGGACAAGACAGACGCCCCGTCGGAGTTCGACTTCACCAGCGTGGTGATGCGTTATGACACGCTGAACGCACAGAACCCGCTGAACGAGCAGTGCTACATGGTGGACAAGCGCACGGGCGGAACTGGCGGCAAGCTGCACCGGCTGACGCCGTATGGCTGGGCCAAGGGGCCGGACCTGACCGGAAGCCTGGCGAATGTGCAGTTGAACGACATCGCCATCACGGAAGCCGGACACCTGTGGATCGTCGGTGAGGACGGCCGGGTGTTCCACTACCCCGAGCCGTAGTCGTCTCTCGCGGTCTCCACCACGCTTCGGACTTGGACTGCCGGAGCGTGGTGACCTGGACATGAAAGTCCCGCTCGGATTTTCCGCTGGTTCCTGGTTGGACTTAGAGTCCGGGCATGTCCAAGTCATGCCTGTGGGGGGAATGCCTGGTGGTCTTCGTTTGCGTGTCAGTGGCGATGCCGCTGAGCGCGTACGGGGCCGAAGGTGAGGTCCAACGTCAAATCACAGAGGCCATCCGTCTCTACGAGGACCTCGAATACGAGCGAGCGCTGGAGCGACTGAAGCACGCCAGTCGCCTGCCGCATGGTCCTGACGAAGCGGTCTCCCTCTCCCTGCTGCGAGGCATTGTCCAAGCGGACATGGGAAGGTGGGAGGCGGCGCGCAAGGACTTCCGCGAGGCGCTCCAACGCCAGCTCGATATCCAGCTTCCCTTGCACGTCTCGCCCAAGGTGAGTCGTGAGTTCGAGACGCAGCGCACCAAGGTCCGCGCGTCAGTGGCCGGTCGACGCGCGGATTCGCCGACAGCGCCCCCGGCATCGGCGGTGGAGGTCGCGCCAGTGGACGCGAAGCTCCCGTCCAAGGAGACCGAGGTCGCCGTGACTCACCTGGTTCCTCCCAGCAAGGAGGACGGAGTCCCGGAAGCGTGGGCACCAGGCGTCGTGGAAGAAGAGTTGGCGCGAGCCTCCCAGGGGGTGAGCGTCGCAGGACGACGGGTGCCAGTGGTGAGCTGGGCGTTGCTGGGCGCGGGAGTCGCGGCAGGTGGAGTGGGCACGGTGTTCGGCCTGTCGTCGCGCAGTCAGATCGACGATGCGCGGTCTGCTCAACTCCAGGAGGACCTTGAGTCCCACCATTCACGGGCACAGAGCAGTGCGCAGACAGCGAACATCCTCTTCGGCGCGGCGACGGCTGCAGCGGTGGGCGCGCTGGCGACGTGGCTCTTGATGGACTCCTCCGAAGCGACCGTGGCCGAGGGAGGTGCGCGATGAGCCGCATGGGAAGACTGGTCGTCGTGAGCCTGCTGGTGCTCGGAGGCTGTTCCGTGCCGAGCCTCGAGGACCTCGAGGCCGAGAGGGGCGTTCGCATCACGGTCGACTACTCGCCGAGCTTCAAGACCGGGTGCATCGTGATGCGAACCCAGGATGAAGCGAATCCGGCGAACTTCACGGAGCAGACCGTCGAGAGCAGCGCGCTCTCTCGTCAGACGCCGCCATTGGAGCTGAGGGCACTCCGCAGGGGGGATTGGAGCAAGAAGGTGCGGGTGACCCTCACCGCGCACGAGCAGACCTGCGCGGGCAAGGCAGTGGACCGGGTGGAACTGGTGGGGGAGGTCGGCAGGTCACTCGCGGCGGTGCTCGCCACTCCTGATGTGGACGGTGACGGGTACGTTGCCACGCTGGGGGGGAGTAGAGGGGGGACGGACTGTGATGACGGCGACGTCAGGACGAACCCCTCACTGCCGGAGATCTGCGACGACAAGGATAACAACTGCGTCGGTGGGGCTGATGAGGGCCTGACCCGAATTGCCATGTTCCGTGATGCAGACGGCGACGGGGTTGGTGGGGAGGCCATTCAGCACTGCGTGCCGACGAGCGGTGTGTGGGGGTACGCGACCACTGGCGGGGACTGCAGGGACGATGATCCGGCCGTAATCCCAGGCAAGACAGATGTTTGCGATGACAAGGACAACAACTGCGACGGGGCCACTGACGAGGGCAGCGACAAGAACTGGTACCAAGACGGCGACCAGGATGGTTCGCTTAGTGTGGCCACGGTCAAGGTCCAGTGTGGTCAGCCTGACGCCTCCTATCGTCAACGGTTTCAGAGCGAGGCCTTCGATTGCAATGACCATGACGGCAACAACACGCCGGGCAGGGTGGAGTCGTGCGACAACGCCGACAACAACTGCGACGGGAATGCGGATGAGGTGTTTCCAACGAAGGGCACGTCGTGCAACCTCCCCAGCGTGAGCTGCGCTGGGACGTGGGCCTGCACGGGGGACCAGGTGGCCGTCGAGTGCAACGCGAGGGCGCCGAGGTTGTTCTATCCCGACCGTGACGGAGACGGAGACGGAGACCAGAACGCGACGGTGGACGAAGTCTGCGCGAACGAGACGCCCCAAGTCGGCCACGTGGAGAACGTCCACGGAGACTGCGATGACGTGGACCCTGCGGCGAGGTCGGGACTCGCGGAGGTGTGTGACGCCATCGACAACAACTGCAACGCGGGCGTGAGCGACGAGCCGCTGTCATGTGGTGGCACGCTGAGGGATGTGGTCAGCTATCACCTGAGTTCAGACAGCCAGGACTGGAGGACGGTGGCGGTGGGGCAGGGGGGATATCCCGTCTGGGTGGCGGGCCGAGCCGGCAAGCTGGCGGTGCGCAAGGCGCCCAATCTGAAGTTCGAGAGCTTCAGCTACGGGGACACCGCGAATCCGTCGCCCCCTGACGGGAGCCCTCCGCTCAACACGAACCACTGCGGGGACCACAACTGGACGGTCTCCTGGGTGGACTCCGCAGGCAGTGTGTACTTGGGCGGGGAGGGAGGATGGGTGACCAAGCATTCTGGGACGAGTGTGGTCTGCGCTCCTGGGACTTTGCCCACCACGGATAACATCACGGGAATGGTGGGCTTCGAGTCTGGTGGGGTGACGACTCTCTATGTCAGCAACTCGGGCGGGCACTTGTACAGGTGGGTGCCGGGTCCGAATCCGTTCACCGAGTTGCATAACAACAATCTCAACTACTACGGCTTCCATGCTCTGCGTGAGGAGTTCCTGCTCGCGGTGGGGGGAGGAACGGGAGGGGGCAGTGGGCAGAAGATCGTGTCTTACGCCGTGACGGCTGGGGGGCCTGCCACTCCTAGCACGCACACGCTCATTCCCAACAACGTGGGCGGTTATGCCACTGCGGTGTGGATGGGAGACGCGGACAAAGCCTGTGCAGTGGGTGATGACGGGGCCGTGTGGCGCTGGGACGGCGCGACGACGTGGGACAAGACAGATGCCCCCTCGGCGTTCGACTTCACCAGCGTGGTGATGCGCTATGACACGCAGAACCCACAGAACCCGTTGAATGAGCAGTGCTACATGGTGGACAAGCGCACGGGCGGAACTGGCGGCAGGCTGCACCGGCTGACACCGTATGGCTGGGCCAAGGGCCCGGACCTGACCGGAAGCCTGGCGAACGTGCCATTGAACGACATTGCCATCACAGCAGCAGGAGACCTGTGGATCGTCGGTGAGGACGGTCGCGTGTTCCACTACCCGGAGCCGTGACCTCCCGGTCCTGAATCCCCGGGCCCACGGGGCCCGGGGGCCTCCAGCTCCCGCAGCGGCACCCACCGCTCCAGCAGCGGCCCGCCGTGCTTCCTCCGCCCAATCCGCTGCGACGGATAAATCCCCCGGTGGCCCGTCAGCAGATACGCCACCGTCGACACAATCATCACGTGCGGCAGCACCCCCGCGCCCACCAGCTCCACCGCCATGATGGACAGCGCCAGCGGGGTATTCGCCGCCGCCGCGAACAGCGCCGCCATCCCCACCGCGGCCCCCAGGTCCACTGGCAATCCCAACACCCGCGCCAGCACGTTCCCCAGGCTCGCGCCAATGAAGAACAGCGGCGTCACCTCTCCGCCCAGGAACCCCGAGCCCAGCGTCACCACCGTGAACGCAAGCTTCCACGCGAACGCTGATACCGGCAGCGCCGGGTCCTCGAACGCTCGGATGATTCCCGGCACCCCCAACCCCAGATACGCATCCGTCCCCACCCACAACCAAAGCAACACCACCGCCGTCCCACCCATCGCCATCCGCAAAGGCAACCACCGCACCCGCCGCTCCAACAGCGCCTTCAGCCGGTGCAGCCCCTCCACGAACACCACCGCCACCAGCGCCACCCCCACCGCGAACACCAACCACTTCCCCAACACCTGCGCCGTCAGCGGCAACACCCCCGGCACCGGATACACCGTGTGGTGGATGCCCAGCCCCCGCGTCACCAAATCCCCCACCACCGAAGCCACCAGCGCCGGCAGCAGCGCCTCGTAGCCGAGCCGCCCCACCACCACGACCTCCAACCCGAACACCGCCCCCGCCACCGGCGTCCCGAACACCGAACCAAATCCCCCCGCGATTCCCGCCGCCAAGAGCTCCCGCCGCAAATCCACCCCCGCACGGAACCGGTGCGCCACCCAGTCCGCCAGGCTCCCGCCCATCTGCACCGCGGTGCCCTCGCGCCCCGCACTGCCGCCAAACAGGTGCGTCAGCACCGTCCCCACCAACACCATCGGCGCCATCCGCAGCGGCACCTGCGCATCCCCCGTGTGCACCGTGTCGAGCACCAGGTTGTTCCCCCCGCGCACCGGCCCGCCCCACTTCGCGTACACCGCCCCCAACACCCACCCCGCCAACGGCAGCGCGTACACCAGCGCGCCCTGTCGCTCCCGCAGCTGCGTCGCCGCGTCCAGCAGCCACAGGAACCCCGCAGACGCCACGCCGCACACCACCCCCACCAACGCCCCGAGCACCAACCACTGCCCCAGCACTCGCGCTCCTCCCGTCCACCTCACCGCGCCTCCCTCCGAGACTGTTGAAACATCGTGAAACACCGCGTCATACGTCGCGGCGCGTCAGGAATCAGACAACCCAAGGGCGCGACACTTTGGGTTCCATGCAATCCGCGAATTCTGACTGCTCGCGTTATTCTAGTTTGCGGGTGATTCGCGAATCGACGGCGTGTAGCGTTCGGTTTCCCCCTACATTCCCCCAGCGGGAAGAAAAGAGAGCGGGCATGTCCTTCCGTCGCAATGGGCTGTCCTTCGTCGCCGTTGTCGCGGCCGCCACGGTGAGTGGTAGCGCGATGGCGAGCACCATCAACCAGAACACGTCGTGGACCATCGACCGGTCCACGTCCACGACGAAGTATCGCGTCGTGGCTTACGGCGACTCCATCTATGCGGGCTACAACGGTGGCATCGGTGGCGTTGCGCGCCGCGCGGCCCCCGTCGTCCAGGGCGAGTACCTGGCGAAGCTGTGGAACACGGACATCGAGGTCATCCGCCGCACGAAGTCCGGCGCGCGGGCCGACGACATCTACAACAACAAGATTGTCTCCGAGCGCTCGTACATGCAGACGGCCAACACGCGCGCCGTGATGTTCGAGATGTGCGGCAACGACTACCTGCAGGCGCGCAGCGCCTTCACGGACCAGACGGGCACCTGTAACTACAGCGGCCTGGAGGCGGCGCTGGCGGCCTGCACCACGTACACGGAGAGGGCCATGCAGGCCATCAACCAGTACGCGACCTCCGCCAAGGTCAAGATTGTCTCCAACATCTACTACCCGGGCTTCGCCGCGGACAACGTCCAGACGGCCTGCAAGGACTCGGCGACGGGTGCCACCATCAACAAGCAGGTGAAGTTCCTCCCCCTGCTGGCCCGCAGCAACTGGCGCACCTGCAACCTGGCGGCGCGGTACGGCTTCCAGTGCGCGGACTCCTTCGCGGAGATGATGGGCGCGGACTACGACTCGAACGGCGACGGCCAGGTGGACTCGGCCGCCCTGCGCTACGTCGCGGGTGAGACGGAGGATGCGTATGTCGCTCGCATCACCGGCGCGCTGCGCTCCACGCTGCGCGACGCGAACACGCACTTCGTCAACGCCAGCACCAGCTACGACTACATCCAGTCGGACAACACCCACCCGACGTACTTCGGCACCACCATCAGCGTGAGCATCTTCTCCGGCTCGGGCTCCGGCACGGGCGCGCCCCAGTTCACGGACGCGCAGGTGGTCGACGGCAAGAACCCCGAGTGGAACAAGACGGGCCACGAGCGCATGGGCTGGGAGAGCGCGCGCTTCAACCCCACCGCTCCCTGATGCTCGCACCCGCGTCGGGCGGGTGAGCTTCACCTCGAGGCCTCCGACTCTCGCGAAGAGTCGGGGGCTTCGTCGTTTCCGGCGCCGCTCATGTCACATCAGGAAGCGCGACGCGGTGAAGGCCATGATGCCCGCGTAGTACACGAGCCGGCAGAGCCACTCGACGCCCCTGCGCACGCCCCGCGTCCACGACGGCGTGAAGCGCGCCGCGGCCAACGACACCAGCTCCGCCACGCCCCGCCAGAAGCACGCGATGAGCAGCAGGCTCAGCGTCACCGGCGCGTAGTAGCGACCGAACGAGAGCAGATAGGCCTTCAGCCCGTTGAGCTGGTACTCGCCGAACGGACCGCCGAAGGCGATGTACTGGTGCGCCCGGAAGAAGATGCCCGCGGGCACGAGCGGGAAGACGACGAGCTTGAGCACCAGGTGATACCAGCGCTTGCGCCACAGCTCCCGGCGCGCCCGCCCATAGCGGACCAGCGGATGTGTCACCGCCGCGCCCAGCGAGCCCTCGCGTCGAGCGAGCGCCTCCAGGAGCGGCACTGCGTCCTCGGCCTCCAGGCCGTAGCCGAGCGCGCGCCCTGACTTCAGGCGCAGCGTCAGCCCGGGCCCGGGGAGTGGCAGGCGCCAGGGACGCACGGACTCCACGGCGTCGAGCGGAATCTCCAGCCGGGCGCCGTCGCGCAGCGTGAGCGTCAGGGTGCTGGCGCCCACCTCCAGCGTGGCGCGGGCGCGCGAGCGCAGCACGGCCACCAGGGCCACGGGCAGACCTCCGCCCAGGACGAGGCTCCAGACGAGGGGCTCGGCCTTGAGCGTCTCCGCGCCCTCGAGGATGTCCCACAGCAACCAGGCGGTGAAGAAGAGCAGGCTACCCACGGTGACGAAGCGGGCCGACATCGCCACGCCGCGTCGCGCGGTCGTCCAGGCGTGGAGCGTGAAGCGCTCGGGCTCGACGGTGGGCGAAGCCGTGGGCGGCGGCGCGCTGACAGGGAGGGTGTCGACGGAAGGGGAGCTCATGGCGCGAGGGGCGGGGAGTGGTCGCCGGGAGTGGCCACATTGCCTCGGCGAGAGGGTGTCCGTAGCATACGCAGCGCGGAGGTCTCACGGCGAGCATGCGGCCGCAGCACCCATCCCCTGAACGGCGTGTCGACCGTGACGGCGTCACCCATGTCGCCCCGACTCGCGCTTCCCCTGGAGGCGGTGTCGCGCGGTGGCTGGTGGGCGGCGCGCTCGTCTTCACCGTGCTGTGCATCGCGCTGAGCGCGTGGCTGAGCGCCTCCGACGTGGAGGTGGAGGACACGCCCTATGTCGAAGCCCCGCCGCCGCCCGTCACCGCGCCTGAGCCCGTGGTGGCGCGCGCGCCCGTGCGCAGGCCGCCGGCGAAGGAGCCGCTGCTGGGGGATGCCACGCCCGTCATGGGGGAGCCCACCGCCCCGCCCGCGCCCGCCACGGAGCCCGACGTGCCCACTTCCGGCCCCACGGGGATTCAGCTCTATCGCCCTGGCACCAAGCCGCTCAAGCGTGGCCTCGTCGTGCCCGAGGGTTTCGAGCTGCCTCCCGGCTACGTGCGCCACTACCAGTCCACGGACGAGGGTGAGCGCGTGGAGGCCATCCTGATGTTCCACCCGGACCACCAGCCCGTGGATGCGAACGGGCAGCCGCTGGAGATTCCAGAGAATCGCGTGGTGCCCGCGGAGCTGGCGCCCCCAGGCATGCCCGTGCGCATGCTGGAGCTGCCGAAGTCCGACGAGTCCAAGGACACGCCTTGAAGATGCTGGGGCGTGAGGAGGCGTCATCCGGCCGGCGCTTCGTCGGGGGCCTGGGCGCCGTCCTCGCCACCACCCTGGCGTTGTGGGTGTTCTCGCTGCTCCGGATGCCGTGGACCCTGCTTGGCTGGGTGGCGCTGGTGCCGTGGCTGGTGGTGGTGGACCGGGCCCGCTCCTCGCGCGAGGCCCTGTTGCTGGGCGCGGGGCTCAGCGTCACCTTCAGCGCCGCCGTCCTCGGGTGGTTTCCGGGCGCGCTGCAGTCGTATTCGGGCGCGCCGCTGTGGCTGTGCTGGCTGTTGATGCTGCTCCTGGCGCCGGTGTTCCAGCTCCAGTTCCCTGTCACGGCGCTGGCGCGGCAGCTGGCGCGGCGCGCGGTGGGGAATCGGGCCGGGTGGTTGCCGCCCATGGTGAGCGTGCTGGTGTACGTGGGCGTGGAGTGGCTCGCGCCCAAGCCCTTCGCGGACACGCTGGGGCAGGGCTTCGTCTACTCGGAGCGACTGCGGCAGTTCGCGGACGTCGCGGGCGCGCCCGGACTCACGCTGGCGCTGCTGTTCGTCAATGAGTGCGTGTTCGCGATGGGGCGCGCGTTCAGGACGCGCGGGGCTCCGGGCGCGCTGAAGCCCCTGGTGGCGGCGGTGGCGCTGGTGGTGGTGATGCTGGGCTATGGCTCCTTCCGCCTCGCCCAGTATGTGGTGGAGCGGAGCTCGCAGACGGCGCTGGTGGTGGGCGCGGTGCAGGCCAACATCATCAACTACGAGAAGCTCAAGGCGGAGCACGGCACCTACGAAGTGGTGCGGATGATTCTCGACACGCACTACGCGCTGTCGGACTCGCTGCTGCGCGAGGCTCCGCTGGATGTGCTCATCTGGCCGGAGACGGTGTACCCGACGCCCTTCGGCGTGCCCAAGAGCGAGGCGGGCGCGGAGCTGGACGCCGAGATTTCCGCCTATGTCGCCGCGCGGAACGTGCCGCTCATCTTCGGCTCGTATGACGTGGAGGGCGGAAAGGAGTTCAACGCCGCCATGTTCCTGTCACCGGGAGACAAAGAAGGAGAGGCCCCGACGCGCAAGGTGTACCGCAAGTCGAAGCTCTTCCCGTTGACGGAGTGGGTGCCGGAGCTCATCGACTCTCCGGGCCTGCGCGAGTGGCTGCCGTGGACGGGACGCTGGTCGCCGGGCGCGGGGCCGCGAACGGTGCTGCTGAAGCGGCGCGACGGGCGGATACTCAGGGTGGCGCCGCTCATCTGCTACGACACCCTCTTCCCCTCCTATGTCGCGGACGAGGCGACTGCCACCGCGGACCTGCTGCTCACGCTGTCGAATGACTCGTGGTTCGGGGGCACGCCCGGGCCCAGGCTGCACCTCACGCACGCGGTCTTCCGCAGCATCGAGACGCGCCGGCCCCAGGTGCGGGTGACGAACTCGGGCGTCTCCGCGCTCATCGACGACACGGGCGAAATCCTGACGGAGATTGGCGATGGCCAGCGCGGCACCGCCGTCATGCGCGTGCCCTGGCACACCGCGGGTTATTTCCTGGCGCGGAGGTGGGGCAACTGGCTGGGGCCCGTGGCGCTGGTGATGGCGGTGGCGCTGCTCGGCGGCGCGGTGCTCGGTGGACGGGGCGAGCGGTACTGACGCGGTGGTGCGGTGCTCGGTGGACGGGGCGAGCGGTACTGACGCGGCGGCGCGGTGCTCGGTGGACGGGGCGAGCGGTACTGACGCGGCGGCGCGCGGGTCATCGGAGGTGTTGCTCGCGACGACGCTCGCGGACTGCATGGGTGCCCATCGCGGGCCGTGACGGGGTGAGGACGTCGCGGAGAGGGGCCACCGCCGAAGCGGCTCTGCTCGCTCCAGGACAGTGCGCCACCCGACAGCGCGTCTGCGTGACACATCCTCGCGGCGGTGCGCGGCTGGCCGTTGTCGGCCCGCACCTCCGGAATTAGACGCTCCGGGCAGGCAGTTCTCACCCTGGAGCGCTCGCGCAATGATTGTCGGCCGGAGGCTCTCCTGGCACATCATCCTCCGCTACACGGGCATCCCCGTGGCCGTGCATGTCTTCTTCGCCCTGGCCATCGTCGTGGGCTATCGCGTGTTCGGCGCGTCCTGGATGGCGGTGCCCACGATGCCCATCTCCGTGCTCGCCGCGGCGCTGGGTGTGCTGCTCGCCTTCCGCAACAACTCCGCCTACGACCGTTGGTGGGAGGCCCGCACGCTGTGGGGCGGCGTGGTGAATTGGTCTCGGACCTTCGCTCGTCAGGTGCTCACGCTGCTTCCCCGGCCCGGACGCCAGCCGGGGGACGAGCTCACGGAGCTGGAGCTGGCCGCGGTGCCCTCGCGCCTGCTGCGCAGCGCGGTGGACCGCCCCAGTGCCCTGCTGACGGTGCGCGGCACGCGGGCGAGCGACGGCGCGGTCCGAGACAGGTTCGGTCAGGCACGGGTGCCCTCCGGGGCGCGCGACACATCGGGCGAGGTCGCGGTGCTCGGCACTCCGCTTCAGGCCCAGGGCGAGCCGCGCGGCGTCATCACCCGCATGGTCGAAGACATCACCGAGGACGCACGCGAGCTGGTCTACGCGCAGATGGGCTTCGTACATGCGCTGCGCTGTCATCTGCGCCGTCAGGACCCGCTGCCGGAGATTGTCGCCTTCTTCCGGCCCGACGTCATCGACGCCCTGCGCGAGGAGCACAACGTCCCCTCCGCGATTCTGCTGTGGATGGCGACGCGCCTTCGCCGCATCTACGGCCAGGTGTCAGACCCGCAGAAGGTGCTGTTCCTCCACGTGACGATGGACCGGACACTGACCGAGATGACCAACCTGCTGGGCGCCTGTGAGCGCATCAAGAACACGCCGCTGCCGCGCCAGTACGACAGCCTGCTGTTCGCGATGACGCGCGCCTACCTGGTGCTGCTGCCGCTCGGTGTCGTGGAGGAGCTGGGCTGGCTCACTCCGGCCGTCACCGCCATCATCGCGTTCCTGTTCATCGGCCTGGACGCCGTCGGGCGGGATATCGAGACACCGTTCGAGGACGACCTCAGCGACACGCCGATGACGGCCCTCAGCCGGACCATCGAAATCAACCTGAGACAGATGCTCGGGGAGACGGAGCTTCCCCAGCCCGTGCAACCCAAGGACGGGCTGCTCTACTGAGGCCGCGAGCTTCTCGAATGGGCCCTGTCAGTGTGGCGCGGTCCGCTCCGGGCGCGCGCGTTGCGGAGGGTGCTGGCGGGGCGTATACCCGAGGCATCGTGTCTGGACTGTCGCGTCTCCTCACGCTCGTGCTGCTCCTCGGCTGGCAGGTCGCCGCCAGCGGTGTGGCGGGGCTGGGGCACTACTGCGAGAAGCAGGTCCAGACGCGCGCTTCCAAGTGCCGCTGCCATGAGCACTCGAAAGCGGACTCCTCCCACGCGGACTCCCACGGTCAGCCGACGCTCCAGTGGGACTGCTGCGAGGAGCCGCACTGGGACCTGCCTGCTCCCACCGAGGGCAGTGTCTCCAGTGCCAGTCCCTTCGTCGCGCCGCCCGTCGCCGTGCCGCCGGTCGCCTGGCTGCCGCTCAAGGCGCCCGAGTGGGGCTCGCAACGCTCCCTGTCCCTCTGGAACATGCCCCCGTCACAGGGGCCTCCTGTCTTCCTCCGCATCCGCACGCTGCTCCTCTGAGCGCTCCGGCGCACGGGGCTGGCTCGTGGTGTGTCCTCGGTTCCTGTCGAGGCCCACGACTTGCGGCTCCGTGCCCTGGGCGAGGTCGCGTCCCCGTGTCTTGGGGCAAGCGCGCCCTCGCCCCCGGAATGCATTCAGGAGCCGTGTGCGAGAGGTCTGTCGCTCCGGCATGCCGTCAGCCCGCCTTCAGTAGAGCGAGACCATGGACATGATTTGGGAGTTGATGATTGGCACCGTGCTGTTGACGCTGCTCATCGTGGTGATGACGCCCGCGATGTGGAGCTCGAGAATCAGCCTGCGCGAGAAGCCCAAGGAGCACGAGAAGCACACCAAGCCCGACGCGTGAGGCTTGCTTCGAGGACGCGGCCACGTGGAGCGAAGTGGCCGCGTCCCTCGCGTCAGGGCCCTAGAGCTTGCCGGCCTTCAGCTCGTCGACCAGGTGCGCGCTGGCTCGCACGGCGAGGGCCATCATCGTCAGCGTGGGGTTCTGCGGCCCCTGCGAGGGGAAGCTCGCGCCGTCCATGACGAGGAGGTTGGGTACGTCCCAGCTCTGGCTCCACGGATTGAGCACGGACGTCTTCGCGTCAGTGCCCATGCGGGCGGTGCCCACCTCGTGGATGGCCATGCCCGGCGTGGACAGGGTGTCGTTCACCTTCTCCACCGTGAAGCCCGCTTCCTTCATCATCTCCTGACACGCCGCCACGGCGTCCTTGCACATCCGCAGCTCGTTCTCCGAGTGGCGGCAGTCGATGTGCGCCGCCGGAATCCCCCAGCGGTCCTTCACCGTGGCGCTCAACGTCACGCGGTTGCCCGCGCGCGGCACCATCTCCCCGAAGGGGACGAAGTGACAGCTGTCCGCGAAGGTGAAGACCTGCACGCCATAGCCTCGCGCGAAGCCCTCCTCGCGGGACGTGACGTTGCGGAACTGCGGAATGTACGCCCAGCTCTGCTCGGCGCGCTGCTGCTCGGGCGGCAGGTTCATCTTCGCTTCGATGCCGAGCAGGTACGTGTGGTCCATCAGGTTGCGGCCGAGCTGCCCCGAGGAGTTGCCCAGCCCGTCCGGGAACGCCGCGCTCTTCGAGTGCAACAGCAGCCGCGTCGTCTCGATGGTCCCCGCAGCCAGAATCACCACGCGGCCGTGCGCCTCGTGCGTCTTGCCGGATTCGGTGTCGACGTAGGTGACGCCGGTGACTCGGCCCGTCTTCGCGTCGTGCAGCACCTGGTTCACCACGGCGTGGGTGCGCAGGGTGAGGCGGCCCGTCTTCATCGCGGCGGGGAGGGTGATGGGGGCGCCCGCGGTACGACGGACGACGACGCGGCGCTCGGGCCAGCGGCGCTCCACGTGTTGCTTGAGGTGCTGCTCGGCGGGGTTCATCGCGATGGAGGAGGCGAAGACGGAGTCGGGCAGCGTGTCCAGCCCGTCCGTGTTGCCGGAGAGGCCCATCCACCGCTCCACCGTCTCGTAGTGCGGCGCCAGCTCCGCCAGCGTCAGGGGCCAGTCCGGACCCTGGCCGTCGAGCCCGCCTGCCTTGAAGTTGAAGTCAGACAGCCGGTAGAACTGGCGGCCGTGCGCCTTCACCGACGTGCGCCCGCCGACCTGCCGTGCGCGAATCCACGTGAAGGGCGCGTCGCCCGGCGTCGTGTAGGGATTGTCGACGTCATCCACGAACGCGTGCGGATGGAAGGGCCACGCGAAGGTGGTGGACTGCACCGACTGGCGCTGCTTGCGCGTGGTGTCCGTCTCCGCCTGGTAGCCGAGCAGCTTCTGACGGAGGCGGTGCCACACCCAGAGCAGGCGGTCCGCCCGGTCGCTCCGCCCGGCCTCCAGCACCAGCACGTTCAACCCTGCTTCCGTGAGCTGCTTGGCTGCCCAGCCGCCACACGCTCCGGAGCCCACCACCACCGCATCGAAAGTCTTCTTGGACGTGCTCACAGCATCCCTGCGAGTGCAAAGGTGATGCGCGGTATGCGTCACCGCGAGTTGAATCACGCCAGTGTAAGCTGGCACGCGCGAGGTTGACCATGGACGCCCCCCTGTGTCGCGGGTGACTCGCGTGAAGCTGGACGGGCAGCCGGGCATGACCCGGGGAAGGTGTTTCATGAAGGGCTGGAGGGTTGTCGCGGGCGTGCTGGTGTTGGGGGTGCTCGTCGCCCTGGCCCTCTTCGGACGGGCCCTGCGCCACTCGGAGGCGTACTTCCACTATCCCCGCACGCCTCCCACGCGGCCCGCTGATTTCGCGCAGGCGCAAGACGTGCGTTTGTTCACCGAGGATGGGCTGGAATTGCGTGGCTGGTATGTGCCCTCGCGCAACCGCGCCGCCGTGGTGATGGCGCATGGGTTATCCCAGACACGCGCGGACCTGTTGCCAGAGGCGCGCATCCTGCGCGACGCGGGCTACGGCGTGCTGCTGTTCGATTTGCGCGCCCATGGCGAGAGCCAGGGTGAGACATCCACGTGGGGTGACAAGGAGCGGCTGGACGTGCGCGCCGCGCTGGCCTTCGTGCGAGCTCGCCCTGACGTGGACCCCGGGAAGGTGGCGGCCCTCGGTTTTTCAATTGGCTCGGCCGCCGTGGCGGAGGTCGCCGCGAAGGACACGGGCGTGCGCGCGGTGGTGCTGCTGTCTCCGTTCAACACGTTGTGGCTGGCGGCGGCGTATGACTTTCGCCGCTTCGGCTTCGTGTCCCAGTCCGGCGCGCTGGTGCCCTTCTGGCGCCGGGGAATCGCGCTCGACGAGGTGCGCACCATCGACGCGGTGGACCACATCCGTCCCCGGCCGCTGCTCATCGTCATGGGCACGGAGGAGTCCGGCCAGCCGCTCGCGGACGAGCTGTTCGCCCACGTGCGCGAGTACGCCCAGACATGGCGCATCCAGGGCGCGAGTCATGGAGGCTTCAGCGACGTGGAGCCCCAGGAGTATCCCCGCCGACTGCGCGCCTTCTTCGATGCGGCGCTGCTGTCGGGCGGGGAGGGTGCCGCCGGAAGCGCGGCCCCGGCGGTGCCCTGACGACGACGGTCAGGCGACCTTCGGGGTTTCCTTCTCGCGGGCCTCGAGCGCTTCCACGTCCTTGAGGAAGGCGCGGCCCTTGTCCGCGTCCGTCATGTAGACGAAGGCGGCCATGCCCTTGAGCTGCTCCAGGGACTCGCCCTCTCGGCCGGGCTTGCCCTTCTGGCGGTTGTGGATGGCGGCGCGCAGGCGGCGCACCACGTCGCGCGGGACTCGCGCGGACGCCACGCCGTCCCGGGCCTTGTTCACCACCAGCCCCGTGACTTGCTGACGCGTGCCCTTGCGGCTCACCCGCGTCTTGTTCGGGTGAACATGGAAGCCCTCGTCCTCGACGACTTCCTTCACGCGCGCGAGCAGCACCGACACCGCGGGGCCCTGCGCCCGCTTCGCCTTGGGCTGCTTCGTCTTCGTCCAGGAGAAGGTGAGGTCGTCCGCGTAGCGCGTGTAGATGAAGCCCAGGCGCTTCGACAGCGCGGACAGGCGCTTGTCCAGCTTGAGGCACAGCGCGTTGGTGATGCCGGGAGACGTGGGCGCGCCCTGCGGCAGCGCGCGGGGACCCTTGGCGACGTAGAGCGTCTTGCCGCGGAACTGCACCGTCTCGCGAGGCGCCTCGGTGGCCATCAGCGACAGCAGCGTGGCGGTGTTCTCCTGCAAGCCGCCCTTGCGCAGCAGGCCCTTCACCCGCCGCCACGTCACGGTGGGGAAGAAGTCCTTCAAGTCCACCTTCACCACCACGTCCGCGCCGTGGTGGGCGAGCGCGTTGGTGAGGATGGAGCGTCCCGCGACGAAGCCGTGCGCCGCGCCGTGCACGGGCAGCCGCTCCACCACGTTGGACAGCACCCAGCGCTGGGCCTGCTTCAGCTCCGGCTTGGGGGACGTAATCGTGCGCGTGCCGCCGTCGCGCTTGGGGATGCCCCAGCTGATGTAGTGCGAGCCGGTGTCCACCTCGCGGTGGAACGCGAACCAGCGCAGCTTGGAGACGCTGAGTCCGAGCGCCTTGGCGAGCGCGTCCACGGTGCCCAGCTCCGGCAGACCGTTGGACTTCGCGCGCTCCTCGCGGTGGGCGACGTCGAACTTGTCGGAGCCGGCGTCTTCCTTCCAGTGCACGCCAGCGCCCAGATGGCTGATGTGCGTGGCCTTCCAGGCCTCATGGGCCTGGCGGCCCAGGGCGCGGAGCTCGGCGGCCTCGGCCTTCTTCTTCTCCTTCCAGGCGGTCTTCTCCTTCTCGGAGGCGCCGGAGAAGTCCAGGTCCGCCACGGCGAGGCCGCGCGAGACGAGCTGGCCCTGGGCCCACGACTCGGCGCCGCCTGCTTCGACGATGGCCTTCCAGCGGATGAGCAGGGCTTCATGCGCGGCGCGGCGGGCCTCGCGCTGGGCGACCGCGTTGGCGGCGGGAGCCTGGGGCGCAGGGGTGGCAACGGCCTGCGGCGCTGCTGCGGGGACGAACGACTCCAGCCTGGCGGTCATGTCAGAACCTCGAGGGGGCGCGTCGGCGTCGGACGAGGCGGGCAATCATCACGAGCAGTCGAGGGAGGCCAGGAAAGCACCACCATCTTACCTGGTGCACGGTAGCCTCACCGGCTCTCCCCTCCTAGGCACTACGGCCTGCGGGGGCAAACGGCGATCGCGTCGTTGGCTCAGCTGCCCCCGCAGGCCGTAGTGCCTAGGAGGGAGAGAGCCAAGAACAGGCTACCTTGCGGAGAGTGTCCTGCATTCCAACCGGAGCGGCGCAACGCCGCTCCCGCGCTCGAGGCGCTCAGGCTGATGCACTCCAGACCTCTCTCGGCTGCTCGCGCGTGAAGCGCGTCTCATCGTGTCTTCCGTCGCACCTGCCCTTTTGGCCGCTGCGTGAGCGGCCGAGCCGTGAATGGGGGTTTACACCAAGGCTGACGCCGCGTCGATGTAGCCTTCAGCCGAAAGCTTCTCCAGGCGCGTGAAATACGCGGTCCGCGCCTCCGTGTCCGTGTCGAACCAGAGCCGCTGATGACGCGCCTCGCCAGTGCGAGGGCCCCATTCCACGGCGACGACCTGACCGTCCAGAGACACGCGATACACCATCTCCTGTCCGCTCTCCGCGTCGCGCCGCACGTACGAGCGCGTCTCCGCGCGGATGAGCTTTCGCCCCTCGGGCGTCTTGCGCAGGGCCTCTTCCTCGGTGCGGCGGCGCGCGTAGGCCAGGCGCAGCGCGAGCTGGTGCTCGCAGGGGCCTTCGCGCATGCCGGAGCGGCGGAAGTGCGGACACCCGCAGGACGCGTCCTTCACGCGGCCTTCCAGGTCCAACGTGAAGCTCGGGAAGAAGCTGCGCACCGCCTCGCGGTCCACGACTTCGCCGTGGATGCGGGTGCCCTCTCCGACGATGTCGTGAACCTTCGTCAGCTTCACCTCGCCCGCGCCCGGGCCGCCATCACCCAGCAGGCGGTGGGCCCGCGCCTCGCGCTCGCTGCCGAAGCGGATGACGGACTCGTCCACCGGCGTGGCCATCAGCTCGCGGGGGCGGTACTGGCCCTTGGCGACGTCGAAGAGGATTCTGCCGCGCAGGCACTCCAGTTGGAGCGCGGCGCGCACGTGCTCCTTCGACGCGCCACCCGCCGCGGCGACGAGGGTGTCGAAGGGCAGGGGCCCGTCCGCGCGCAGCTTGCCGCGCAGCTTCTCCGCGAGCCCGTCCGGCACCGCGCGGGGCATGAGGACATCGAAGGCCGCCGCGGAGGACCAGCCGCTCTCCGTCCAGCCCGTGAGGCCCAACGTCAGCGTGGCCGCGCCCATGTCGATGACCCAGAACACCGGCAGCCCGGGGCCCATGAGCTGCAGGCGCACCGACTTCGCGTGGGGCAACAGTCGGGCGAGCGCCACCAGACGCTGACGGCCGAACGTCCGCACCACGGCGGGCGCGGTGCCGGTGTACGTGCCGCCATGGCACTCCAGCACCAGCTCCCACGGCTCCAGCACCAGACGCGGCGGGGCGCCGGGGACCAGTTCGAAGCGCAGCGCGCGCGGGGCCTTCTTCGCCTTGCGGGTGCGCAGCGCGAAGAGGAGGTTGTAGAGGTCGATGGGCGCCAGCACGCAGGAGTTCGCCGGCAGCGTGGCGGCGGACTGCACCTGGAGGAAGCCGCGCAGCCACGCGTGAGGCACCTCCACGTTGCGAGGCTCGCGGGTTGCCTTCGCGGGCAGGGCGACGTGGGCCTCCAGCGACACGGGCAGGTAGGTGCGCAGCCGGTCCATCCGCGAGGAGAGGTTCGCGGGGACGTCCAGGAAGGTGGAGCCGTGCGCGGCCTCGCGGCCCTCGAAGAGGCTGTTGTCGAAGGACAGGCGCGCGTAGGCGCTCTCGTCGCGGGAGAAGACCTCCAGGGACACGCTGTCCGGGTCCACGGTGAGGACGGGGTCCAGCACCTCGTCCTGCTTCTCCTCACCGTCGAGCGCGTTGTCGAGGAACGCCTTCTGCGCCTCCCAGATTTGCGCGCTCGCCCGCTTCCCCTTCGACATGAGGTAGGCGAGGTACGCGGTGCGGTCCTTGCCCCGGTAGCGCAAGTCGCTGGAGAGGATGCCGAAGGCGGCGGTGAGCGCGTCGCGGAAGAGGGCGGGGTCCTTCAGCCGTCCACGCACGCCCACGGTGCCGCGCGAGCCCTCCAGGGCCAGCAGCACGCGGGAGGCGTCCGACGTGGACTCCACGTCGCTCGCGGTGGCGTAGCGAAGCTCGACGGGGTGTCGGGTGGCGGTCGTCACGACGGGGTTCCTTCCTTCCGGTTGCGCGCGCGCTCCACGGCGCGACGTGCACGTTTGTGGGCGCGCCACGCGGCCTTGCGCAGCTCCACGGACTGAGACTTGTCGAAGGCGGCCTCGTGCAGCAGCTTCGCCGCCTCTTCACCGCCGAGCCTACCCAGACCGGCCCACGCTTCCTGCTTCAATTCCGGCTTCGCATTCTCCGCCAGGGCCTTCAGCGGAGCGATGTTCCCGTGGGCCAGCAGCGCGGGCTCGGCGAGGCGACGGCCCTCGGACGTCGTGAATGCCTCCGCCGGCACCTTCGCGCCCGTGGGGCCCAGGGCCACCGGGTCGAAGGGCTTCACCTCCAGCGCCCACGCCGAGGCCTTCTCGGGCGCCAGTCGCGCCAGCGCGTCCGCCGCCGCCGAGCGCACCTGCGCGTCCGGGTCCACCAGCGCGCCCTTCAGCGCCTCCGCCGACGCCGCGAGTTCCTTGGCGTTGGTCAGCACGGGACCGGTGTCCTGGCCCACGAGCTTGAGCGTCGCACCCGCCGTGCCCAGTCGCGACAACACGCGCGCCGCCTCCTGGCGCACGGTGGCCGGAGACGCCAACTCGCCACCCTGGAGGATGGCGCGCGCGGAGTCCGCGAGGCTGGCCGCGCCCAGTCGAGAGCCCGCCCACAAGAGCCGCTCCCACGCGGTGGCCAGTGACTCGCGCTTCTTGCCCGGGGGCGAGGCCGTCCAGTCTGCCGCCGTCTTCCGCTCGGCCGACACCAGCGCGCGAGCCAGCGCCGCGACATCCACCTGATCGGCCTGACGCGCCTCACCGGTCCACGTGCCCACCAGCAGCGCGGCTTCCTGTCGCGCCTCCGGCTTGTCGTGGGCCAGCAGGGCCACCGTCTCCGTCACGGGCAGCGCGCCACGACGGGCGAGTCCCCGGCGCAGTCGCAGCCGCAGCTCCTCGTTGGTCAGCGTGGCCAGGCGGGGCACGAGCAGCACCGGGTCACCCTCGCGCGACAGGTACGCCGCGGCGGGCTCGGAGATGTCCTCGTTGATGCTGGCCACGGCGAGGAACTCGACGCGGGTGCGCTCCTTCGGGAAGAGCGCGTCCAGCGCCTTGCGCGCTTCCTGGCGCAGGTCGTCGTCGCCGTCGTCGAGGATGGTGGCCAGCGTGGCCTCCGCCTCCACGTCCTTGAGCTTGCCCAGCTCCTGCGCCGTGGTGATGCGCACCTCGTCGCGGGTGCCCGTGTCGAGCAGCAGCGCCTCCAGCTTCACTCGGGCGCGCTCGCCGCCGATGGCGCGCAGGCCCTTCACGCCCGCCTGCTGCAGCTCCGTGGTGGAGCCCTCCACCGCGGCGGCCTCCACCTTCTCCTCGACGCGACGGCGCTCCTCGCCCTCGGGCAGGCGACCGGCGAGGCGGCCCAGGCCCTCCAGCGCCGCCCACACCATGGACGGCTCCGTGGGAGCCTCGGGCGTGCCACCCGCGGCCACCGTCTCCAGCTCGCTCAAGGCGCGCGGGTCACCCAGCGTGCCCAGGGCGAGCAGGGCGCGCTCGCGCTGTCCATCCTCACCCGCGCGGGAGTACAGCAAGAGGGGCCGCAGCGCGCTGATGCCGCGCAGG
This sequence comes from Myxococcus sp. CA056, assembly GCF_013336715.1. Lineage (NCBI taxonomy): Bacteria > Pseudomonadati > Myxococcota > Myxococcia > Myxococcales > Myxococcaceae > Myxococcus > Myxococcus sp. CA056. The sequence goes on along the minus strand of NZ_JABUMT010000001.1, from coordinate 1,539,256 downwards.
TGCGCCACGCCCTCGGCGGCCGGGAGCATCAGCTCACGCGCCCCACCGCGCAGCACGTCCTCCAGCGGACCCACGGGGATGCCGTGCTCGATGACGCGCTTGGAGTACAGCGCCACCGCCTCCGCGCGCACCGCCAGGTCCCGGTCAGAGAACAGGCCCACCAGCAGCTCGGCCTGACCGGCCTCCGCGCCGTGCTCCAGCTCCTTCAGGGCCGCCAGTCGCACCGCCACGTCGTTGGACTTCACCGGCGAGCGGAGGAAGCGCACCGCGAGCGCCGCGTCCCGCTTCTTCACGTCCGTGCCCGCGATGTTCATCGCGGCGGCGACACACGCGACGCGCACCGCGCTCGCGTCGTCCTCCGTGCTTCGTCGCGCGAGCACGTCCAGCGCCTCCGCGCGCTTCGTCTGTCCGAGCGCGGCCACCAATCGCAGCCGCTCGTTCGCCTCCGTGGCGACGGCCACGCGCGCGGCCAGGGCACTCACCGCGGAGGGCGTGGCCAGCCGGGCCAGCGCCTCCGAGGCGCGCTTCGCCACGGCGGACGTCTCCGAGCGCAGGAAGGAGGCCAGCACCTCCACCGCCCGGTCATCTCCGCGCCACGCCAGGAGCTCCGAGGCGCGCAGGCGCAGGTCCTCGTGCTCGCTGGCCATGGCCCGACCGAGCGCCTCGGTGACGCGCGAGTCGTTGGCACCGGCCAGCCGCTCAATCACTCCCACGCGCAGGTCCGCGTGCTCGCTGCCGAGCGCGGCCAGCAGCGGCTCCAGGCTTCCGGCCGGGCTGAGCTTCTCCAGCAGCTCGAAGGCGTAGCGACGCACGTCCGCCAGGGGCGAGTTGAGCGCGGCGGTGATGCGCGGCTTCGCGGCGTCACCGCGCTCCGCCAGTTCGTCCAGCGCGGCGCGAGCCACGTCCGGCGCCAGCGACGCGAGGGCCAACGACAACGGCTCATCGCTGCCCGCGGGGAACAGCTCCTTGAGGCCGGTGAGGGCCGCCTTGCGCACCAGTTGGTGCGGATCTTCCAGCGCGCGCAGCAGCGCGGCGACGGCGGCGGGAGTCCCGGCGAAGCCCTCCAGCGTGAGCTTCACCACGCGGTCCACGGCATCGCGGCGGACGCGGTGGCTCTCATCGTCACCCGCGGACACCTGTCGCAGCAGGCCCACGTACGCGCCGAAGGCGAGCCGGCGCAGGTGCTGTCGCTCCGCGCTGGCGCTGGCCTCCGGCGAAGTGCCCGGCGTCCCCGGCTTCACCGCCGAGAAGAGCCGCCGCAGCCAGCTCTTGGCGGGCGTGGCCTGCACGGGCGAGGTGCCAGGGGCCGTCTCCGGCTTCCACGGGGCCTCCAGCGTGCGCGGGCGGGCGACCTTCTGGGCCTCGCGGAAGTAGTCGAGCGGCTTGTTGCGCAGCAGCAGCACCTGGGCCGCCGCGTAGCGCTGCTCGGGCTGCTCGCTGGAGAGGGCCTCGGCGAGTCCCACCATGCGCCGGGCGCGCTCGTCCTCGGCGGGCCACTCCTTCATGTCGCCGACCTTCTCCGGACGCGGCGGCAACAGGCCTTCGACGAGGTTTGTGCGGTACGCGTCCGTCTCCGTGCGCAGCTCCAGCGCGCGGGCCGCCGCGTAGCGCACCTCCGGCCTGCCGCTGGACAGGGCGCTGGCGAGCAGGTCGGGCGGCTCGCCCCGACGGCTGGCGCGCAAGTCACGGGCGAGGACGATGGCGAACACCATCTCCTGCACCTCGCGGGCGCGGTCTTCCAGGCCGTGCAAGAGGCCACCGTCGCCCTCGGGGCCCAGGGCCGCGAAGGAGAGGATGGCGCCCAGGCGGATGGGCAGGTGGTCATTGCGCAGGTTGCCGGTGAGCACGGGCAGCGCGCGCGCGTCACCCAGGCGCGACAGGCCGTCCGCGCCCCACGAGCGCACCGCCACGTTGGCGTGGCCCAGCGTGTCCAGCAGGTAGCCCTCGTCGCCCCGACGGCCCGCGGTGGCGAGGCCGCGCGCGCCCTGCTCCTGGAGGTCGCCCAGCTCGCTGGGCACCAGCACGGTGGCGAAGAACGACAGCAGCCGCCGCGAGCCCAGCGACGCCAGCGCGCGAGCGGCGCGGATGCGCAGCGGGATGAGGTACGCCGGAGTGTAGAGCCGCTCCAGGTCCTTGTCGGTGATGAGCCCGCGCATCGGCTCGATGATGTCCTCGGCGCCGCGCGGGGCGAGCAGCTCCGCGGCCCTCACGCGCACCTGCAGCTCTCCGGCGGCGATGCCCGCGAGCAGCGGCCCGTTCTCCCCGGGCACCAGCTTGTCCAGCGCCTCCAGCGCGGCGACGGCCACGACGACTTCCTCGTCCTGCACGCGCTTGAGCAGCGGCGAGCGCAGCGTCTCCACCGGGGCATGCACGGAGCCCTTGGCGCCCAGCACGCGCACCGATGGATGCGTGGAAGCGAGGGCCGCCAGGTGCGGCTCCGGCTTCTCCTTGCCGACCAGCTTCACCCACGCCTCGTACGCGGCGGTGGCCACGCCCGCGTCGCGGTCCTCCACGGACTTCTTCAGGCGCTCCTGCGCCCAGCCTTCGGTGCCGCGCTGCGAGAGGACTTCCACCGCGCGGTTGCGCAGGTCCGGGAAGCGGCCGGCGAGCGCGCGGTCCAACGCCTTCTCCGGCACCTTCTCGTTCCACGCCCACAGCGTGCGGAACGCCTCGCCGCGCACCTTGGCGGACTCGTCCTCCAGCGCGTCGCCGAGCAGCGGCTCCGCGCCCTGCGTCGCCGCGCCCAGCTTCACCAGCCGGTCCAGGCCGCGCACGCGCACGTCCTCGTGGCCGGAGCGCAGCGCCGCCTCGGCGGAGGACAGGGGCGCCTCCACGTCCAGCGTCACCACCGCGTCCAGCGCGGCGGCGCGCACGTCCGCGTCCTCGTCGTCCAGCATCCACACCAGTCGCTCGCGGGCGCGGGCATCCTGGAGCGCCTGGAGGGCGGCGGCGGCCTGACGGCGGATGGGGGCTTCCGGCTCGCGGGAGAGCTGGAGCAGCGCGCCCAGCGCCCGCGCGTCACCCAGTTGCGCGAGGCCGCGAGCACCGCGCACGGCGGTGTCCGGCGTGCGGCAGGCCATGGCGGCCAGCAGCGGCTCCAAATCACTCTCCGCCAGCGCGCCACCGACGGCGCCCTGCGCGGGCATGGTGTCGCGAGCGGCCTGGAGGTCCGCGTCAGTGATGGCCAGGGCGGCGCCGCTCGGGCCGCGCGTGCGCGCGACCAGTCGTCGGGCCACGTCCTTGACGGAGCGGGCGAAGTCCTCGTCGCGGGCTTCCAGGGCGTGGGCCAGGGCCCGGCGCTCCATCACGCGGATGGTGAAGGCCACGCGGCGCACGTCAGCGTCCGCGTCGTCCAGCGCCCGAGCCACCAGCGGCTGGAGCTGCGCATGACCCAACAGTCCCGCTCCGGCGGCGCGGATGAGCACCTCCACGCGGAGGCGCGCGGGGCCGCGCTCGAAGGCGGTGCGCAGGGGCTCGGTGTCACCGCCCGGCGTCACCTCGCAGAGCGCGTCCAGCGCGGCCAGACCCACCGCGGCCTCGGTCTCGCTCAGCTTGCCGGCGATGAGGCCGGGCACCAGCGGGGACGTGCCCCCCAGCTTCGCGAGCCGGCGCAGACCCGCCACGCGCATGTCCACGAAGCGCGAGTCCAGCGCGGCGCGGGGCGCGGCCAGGGGCGACTCCGTCTCCAGCACGTCGAGCGCCTTGAGGGCGTCCTCGCGCACCTGCGGATGGTCGTCATTGAGCCGCTCGCGCAGCTTCGGCCGCGCGGCGGTGCGACCCCTGGCGCCCAGTTCGCGGGCGGCGAGGCGACGCACCTCCGCCTCCTTGTCCGTGCCGAGCACCTGGAGCACGAACTCCAGCGCCTCCGGCTCGTCCAGCGCGGCGGCCTCGCGCACGGCGGCCTCGCGCTTGGGGCGGCCCGCCTTCACCGACTCCGTCAGGAGGTCCAGGCCGTGCTGCGAGGTGTCCTGGTCATTGCCCGGCTTGCCGTCCAGTTCGATGCCGAAGCGCAGCACGCGCCGGTCGTCGCTCGCGGTGAAGACGGAGCCGAGCGCCGTGCGCGCCGCGCGCGGGTTCGCGGGTGGCAGGAAGACCAGCGCGTTCGTGGGCTTGCTGCCGCAGTCGAACGTGCGCGGCTTGCGGCGCTCGTCCAGTCGCCACGCCTTCACCTTGCCGTCGCTGCCCGCGGACCAGACGCGGTCCGACGGCTCCTCGTCATCCTTCGCGGCGGGCGTGGGCGGGAAGAGCAGGGCGAGCACGGAGCCGGCATGGCCGGAGTCCTTGTCGCCGCGCACCTCGAACTCCACCGCGCCCACCAGGTACCAGAGGCGCAGCTTGCCGTCGTCGCCGCCGGACACGAGCCGACCGTCCCGAGGCGTGAAGGCCAGCGCGCGCACCGCGCCCTCATGGCCCACCATGTCCCGGCGCTCACCGGAGGCGCGCGTGAAGGAGCGCACCACGCCGTCGTCACCCGCGGTCGCGACATACGTCCCGGACGGGTCCACCGCCACGGCGCGCAGCGACTGGGGCGACGCCTTCCACTCGTGCAGCTTGCGCGTGGAGTCCCACTCCCAGCCGCGCACGATGCCGTCCGCGCCCGCGCTGAAGAGGACCTTGCCGTCCGGGCTGGAGGCGAGCGCGGTGACACCGCCGGGGTGCGCGCCCTCGAGCTGCCACTGCACGTTGCCGTCGGCGTGGGTGCCGAAGCGCAGCGTGCCGTCCGCGCAGGCGGCGGCGAAGCGCTCGCCCGACAGGGCCAGGGCATTCACCGCGGAGGGGAGCTCGGTGCTCCACAGCACCTTGTTGGTGCCCGGCTCATACGCGGTGACGCGGCTGGAGACGGAAGCGCGAGCGCCGCCGAGCAGCAGCACCCGGGGGCTGGCCGCGAGGGCCCGGAGCTTCTCGATGTTGCCGATGGAAAGGACGGACATGGTGTTCTTTCGAAACTCGTTGGAGGCGAGTGACGCGAGGCTCAGAGGCCCCCGAGCTGCGCGCTCGGATGCGCCGTGCGCAGCTGGACCAGGGATGCGAGACAGCTCTGCCATTCACCCTTCGCCATCGAGCCGGTGAACTCCCCCAGCACGGGCGACACGACGCGGGCGAAGTTCTCGTCATCCAGGCCCAGGTCCCTCACCAGCTCAATCACGCGGCGCTTGGCGACGCTGGCCGACAGGCGCTTCTGCACCTCGCCCTCGCGCGCTTCCTTCGCCCGGCCCGGAGGCAGACCGAAGAGCATCTTGCGCAGGAAGTCCCGCAGCGCCGCGACATCCGCGAAGCGCTCGCCGCCACCCGCCGACGGAGCCTCCTTCGCGCCCGCCGGCTTCCAGCCCTCCGGCAGGTGCGTGGGACGGTGCTTCTCCCAGAGCAGACGCACTGCGAACAGGCCCACTTCACGGTCCGCGCTCTGCATCAGCCACGCGAGCCGCTCCGCGCCGCCCAGCCGCGCGTAGTGCCGGCGGATGAGCTCCACGGCGACCTCGCGCGTGCTGCGCTTGGTGCTCTCCGTGAGGGAGAAGACCTTCACGGCGTCCAGTTCCTCCGGGTGCAGCACGTAGCGAGCGTCCGCGCCGTCCTCGCCCGCGCGCAACAGCGCGTCATAGGCCAGGTTGCGAATCTCCTTCGCCTCGGCCTCGGCCAGCTCGTACACCCGCGTGTGCCAGCCCCAGGCGCGCAGCTCCGCGCGGGTGATGGCCAGGGCGAAGCGGCGCACGTCGTCGCGCGCGTCGAACAGCGCGGGCCACAGCTTCTCCGGCGTGTACGCCTTGCGAGGCGCCTTCGGCTTGAGCTCGTACGACTTCGACTCCGGCTGCTCCGGGCCGATGACGGGGTGGTGGCAGCGCAGGTACGTCTGGGCGAACGTGCGCACGGGCACCGGCTGCTTGGCCCCCAGCGCCAGCTCGAACAGGCGCTCCAGGCCCGCCGCCGCGTCACCCGTGTCGCTGAAGTCCGCCGGCACCACGTACTCCAGCAGGTAGCGGTGGGCGAAGTCGTGCAGCGTCGGGTCCGCCCGGCGCGCCAGAGCCAGCAGCCAGGGCACCGTGAGCTGCCGCGCGGTGAACAGCTTGCGGTTGCCCAGGATGGCCAGCGCCACTTCCCGGTGCTTCGCGCTGAAGACCAGCCCCTTCACCTTCTCCACGTCCAGCCCGGGCAGGCTGTCCGCGCGCTTCAGCCACGTCGCCATCTGGTCGCCGAAGTTCGGGTTCGCCGCCTTGTCCAGCATCCACTCCGGACCGATGACCGCGGGCGTGTAGGCCGACAGCGCCTTCACCACCAACCCCTCCACCGGGTAGCGCTTCTTCTTCAGGCGCGGGTCCTCGAGCAGCTCCTTCCAGAAGGCCACCGGCATCTCGCCAGCGGCGTACTTGGAGGAGACGAAGCCCTTGGCCCAGTTGAGCTGCTCGGAGGTGCCCAGGTACATGTCCCGCAGGAAGCCCGACGTCAGCTCCGCGCGGTCGAACGACTGCTCCAGGGACTTGGCCGCGAAGGCCGCCGTGGACTTGTACGACAACAGCCGCCCCAGCAGCTCCAGCCCCAGCTCGCGTGGGTTGCGCTTCTCCAGCACCGCCGCGGCGAACGACTTCACGTCGCTTTCGCCCTGGGCCACCAGCTCCGCCAGCCGGTCCGCCGCCAGGTCCTGCGCGTGCGCCCGCGCGTACTCAATCGCGTACGTGCGCGCCTTGCCACTGGGAGACAAGAGCAACGCGAGCACCGCTTCGTGCAGGCCGAGCGCGCGCAGCTTGCCCTGGTGGAACTCCGGCGAGCCCTGCAGCGTTTCCACGAGGAAGTCGTGCGCGCTGCCCAGCGGCCGGCGGGCGAGCCTGTCCAACCACGCGGGCGTCACCTTGCGCAGCGCCTCCGGGAAGTCCTTGCGCAGGCCCTGGATGGCGAAACGCGCGGCCGGGTCCGACAGGCACGTGTCCAACAGCCGCATCAGCGCGTCCGGCGAGCGCTTCCACGCGTCGGGGAACGCGCGGTGCTTCAGCGTGTCGTTCGGTGGCTGGATGGGGAAGGCGCTGGCGGTGTAGTTGCCGCTTTCAGTGGCCCAGATGTGGTGGGCCACCCAGACGGAGTGCCAGGACGTGTCCTCGTCGTAGTGACGCAGCACCTCCACGGCGAACTGCGGGTACAGCTCCGGGACGGCGGCGCCCAGGTGGCGCAGGTAGCGCCACGCGCGGCGGCGCAGGTACTGGAGCGTGCCGCCGGAGACCTCGTGCCGGTACGACTGGCGGCGCTCCACGTCGAAGCGCCAGGCGAGCACGCCGAACAGCTCCGCGTCGTGGTTGGCCTCGGCCAGCTTGTAGATGCGCTTGAGGCCGCCCCACAGGCCGAACTTCAAGTCCGCCTTGCGCGCCAGCTCCAGGATGATGGCGCGGGAGGCGTCGGTGTTCTTCGCGTAGAGCGAGACGAGCAGGTCCGCCAGCGCGAGCCGCGCGGGCTGGGGCACGTCCTTCTGCGCCTTGAAGCGCTGCCACGCCTCGGAGGAGGCCTCGCGGCGGCTCTCGGAGCTGTACCGGGCCTGTGCCTGGGAGAGCGAGCGCAGCAGCTTCTCGAAGGTGAAGGCGTCCTTGGGCGGGGCCTTGCCTTCCTCGGGCTCCGGCTCCGACTGCTCGAGGAGGGCGAGCACGGCATCGGCCAGGTCCGGCGACTCCGCCTGGGCCAACCGCTCGAGGTCTGCTGCGTTCAGCGCATCGCTCGTCGACATGGGCCTGAGGACTTACCACAAGCCGACTGCCTGGACAGCGGGGGAGCGATGGGGTCCGGGAGTTCTCGGTTTCGGCTGTTCCGCGAGGCCACCGAGCCTGGCGCCCGGTTACGAGCCCAGGTCCACGCCCCCGCCGGAGCTGTTCTTCCGGTTGTCGAAGTACGTCAGGTCCACGAGCAGCGCGGCGGCCAGCACCATTTGACGCAGCCTGCCGTCGTTGCACGCGGGCTGGAAGTCGAGGCTGAAGTTGTCCGCGTCGCTGAAGGTCTCCTGCAAGAGTCCGCTCCACCTCTTGCGGATGACGGCGACCTCTTCACCCCGCTGGAGGATGCGGAACGTCCAGGGTTTGAAGAAGGGCCCCTCCACGGTGGCCATCACCACGCCCGCGGGCGAGAGGATGTCGAACCGGCGGCTGAAGAAGCGGAAGCGCTGGACGATGGTGCCCATGGGCCGGTCGTCCCACGCCATCACCTCCGCTCGCGCGAAGAAGATGTGCCAGGGCAGCTCCACCGCCAGGGCCAGCGTGCCGCCCACGGTCATGCACTCCAGCCGCGCGCGGTAGAAGGGCCAGAAGTTGCGCAGGAGCTGTGACGCCCAGCCATCGCCCGTCTCGCCCACGTACACGGTGTTGCGGCCCTCCGCGTCGCAGACCTCGTAGCGGTTCTTCCCCTCCCAGCCGATGAGGATTTCGAGCGCCTCCCGGAACTGGCGCATGCGCACCTGGGCCGCCGTCAGCACGGCCTCCAACGACAGGCGCAGCTCCACGCTCATGTAGCGCAGGTCTCCCGGAGGGCCCTTTCCGGCGAGCATCTCCTGGGGCGGGTCTTCCTGGGGAACACCCTGCTCGTCGGCCGTGGGACGCGGCGCGCGCGCGCCCCAGTCCAGCTCCAGCTCCGCGTCGTTTCCCGCCCAAGGCTTGTTGCCCATGTCGCGGAGCCTTAAGTGGCACCCTCGCGGGATGCAAACGGGGCGCGTCGGACCTCAGGGGTCGCTGCTCGACAGGGGAAGCCAGGTGGGCTGGATGTCCGGAGTGACAACCCCCTGCGCGGGGAGGTCCACCTCCGCGCGGTGTATCACCCAGTGCGGGGTCAGGTGGTTCCTGCCCATCAGGACGTAGGTGTAGCGGCCCGCGGGCAGGTGCTCGAACGTGGAGGTGGTGTCCGACGCGGTGGGAATCCCCAGCGTCTCCGCGAGGTGCTCCAGCTCTTCCCAACTGCCTGGCGCCGGCACGGTGCCGGCGAACAGGTGGTAGCGGATGACCGTCACGGCATGCGTCGGGTTCGTGGCGAGGGGCGAAGGTCGCAGCTTCAGCGTGGCGCCGCCGTCCAGCTCCTGGAGGTGGATCACCTTGCGCTCGCCTGGCCCCAGCTTCACGCGCAGGGGCATGAAGCGGACGGTGTCTCCCTGCTGCGTCGTCGTCTCCCTGGCGATGAGGGTGTATTCCCCGGGCGCCAGTCCCGTCGCGTGGAAGTCGCCGCCGTCCTCCTCCAACATGACGGCCTCCGCGCCAGCCGGAGACAGGGGATGCAGGTAGAGGAAGGTGCTCACGGGCCGGCCCTCGCGGTCCTTCACCGTGCCATCCAGCCGGGCGCCCGTGGACACGCGCAGCTCCAGCGTCGTCTCTCCCGGGCCCACCTGCCGGCTCAGTGGCAGGTAGTCCGGATGGGAGGCCTCCAGGCGGAAGGAGGCGCCCGACTCCATGGGAGGCAGCTCGAAGGCGCCATCGGCGGCGGTGCGCGCGTGCGCCAGGGATTGCTCCTCGGGGTCCTCCTCCCCCGCGGACGGGGTGAGGGGGAGGTACGCCTGCACTTCCACGCCAACCACCGGCGCGGACGTCGCCGCGTCCAGCACCCGGCCGCGCAGCCGACGCCCCGCCTTGAGGACCACGTCACCCAGGTCCGTGTCCTGGCCCGGCTCCACGTGGACCTCCCGCAGCACGCGCGCGAGGCCCGGCGCCTCCAGCGTCAACCACGTGCGGCCCGGCTCCTCCACGGGGATGTGGAAGGTGCCGTCCGGCTCGCGAAAGAACTCCTCGTTGACCTCGAAGCGGGTGATGGGCGTGCGGTCCTCGCGCACCAGCCGGCCCCGGATGCCCCCCTGATAGCGCAGCACCAGCTTCACGTTCGTCGACCCGGCCGCCGCGATGACCTGGGGAGTTCGCGAGCGGGCCGACTCGTCTCCCTGAAGCGGCTCCGCTATCAACTGATAGCCCTCCTTCCTGACGCTGAGCCTGCACGGGGTCGGCGACAGGTGTTCGAGCGTGAAGCGGCCCTGCTCATCCGTGATGGCGCTGGAGGCGTCATGGAAGGGAGAGCGGCCGTGGTGGAAGAATCGCGGGCGAGCGCCATCCTCGCTGGGGACGTAGGCGTGAATCTCCGCGCCGGGCATCGGCTTGCCGGCTTCGTCCACGACGAGCCCTGACAGCGACAGCCCCGGCTCCAGGCGCAGCGTCACCGTCTTCGTCTCCGCGCCCACGAGCACGACGGAGAGCGAGGCGCGGGGCGGGCCGCCCCGGTTGCGGATGGCGCGGAGGGAGTACCGGCCCGGAGCGATTCCCCGCAAGCTGAAGGAGCCGCGCGCGTCGGTCACGGCCTCGGTGGTGCCGGCGGAGTCCTTGCCGTCTTCCACCAGGGAGACCTGGATGGCGGGCAGCGGAGCGCCGTCGGTGGTCTCCACGGTGCCCTCCACGCTCGCGCCGCGTTTCATGACCAGGCGCACGTCCTGGGAGGGCACCTGGGCCTGCTGCCACTCCGTGTCCAGGAAGCCCAGGGCCTGCGCCTTGAGGCGGTGGAGTCCCGGCTCGGCCAGGTTGTGCACGAAGCGCCCATTCTCGTCAGTCGACGTGTAGACGCTCTCCGCGTTGTTGAAGGGGTCGTCCACGTCCCCTGCCTCGAAGGAGGCGGGCGTGCCGTCGCGCCGGAGCTTCGAGTCGTGGCGCGACGGCATGGCGATGACCTCCGCCTCCGTCAGCGGGTTGCCCTCCGTGTCGGTGACGAGCCCCTCCATGACGAACGCGCGCTTCAGGGTGAAGTCCAGGGGCGCCGGCGTCGCCGTCACCACCACGTCGCTCACCGAGAGGAACTGGTGGCCCACGGCGGACACCGTGAAGTCGTTGTGGCCCAGCGTCGCCGAATTGAACACGAAGCGCCCATCCGCCTCCGTGGTGACATCGGTGCTCGTGGACACGTCGCCGTGGGTGTTCAGCGTCACCAGCGCGTCCGGGATGGGCTGTCCCGCCTCGTCGCGCACCTGGCCCACCACCTTGACGACGGTGCCCAGATGCAGCGTCACCTCCACGTCGGCCTGCTCCTCCGCGAGCGTGGTCTCCGTCTCTCCCTGCTGGTCGCCCCGCCGCGCCCGCAGCACGTAGCTGCCCGGCGCCATGTCCTCCAGGATGAAGCGCCCGTCCGCGTCGGTGATGGAAGTGAGGGGGTCCTCGGAGTCGCTCTCGGGCTCGTAGTCGGAATCGTGGGCGCGGACCTGGACCCCCGGGACGGGACGTTCGTCCAGGAGCACCTGACCCAGGATGCGCCGGGGCCGGTGCAGCACCAGGTCCTCGGCCGAAAGCTCCTCCGGAACGAGGTTCGTCTGGTGCGCGGTCAAGAACCCCGGACTGGAGACGACCAGCGCGTAGTCGCTCTCGGGCAGCGGTCCGATGCGGAAGCGGCCCTCGGCGTCGGTGCGGGTCTCGAAGTAGCGCGAGTGCTCGGCGTGGAAGAGCGTCACGCTGGCATCCACCACGGGCCTCACGGCCTCGTCCACGACGCGGCTGGAGAACACGGCGCTCGGCTGGAGGAGCAGCTCCACGTCCTGCGCGTGGGTCTCCACGTCCAGCTCCAGCGCGGAGCCCTGGGGCCCCACGGCCCACAGCGCGACGCTGCCCTCGGGCAGTCCCTCCAGCACGAAGGTGCCGTCCTGGGCCGTGGTGGCGCGCGTCAGCAGGGGGGCCGTGCCCCGGCCTTCGTCGATGAGTCCTCGCAAGTCATGCAGGGCCCTCGGGTCCTCGCAGGCGGAGGAGGACAGGGGCGTCTCGACATCCTTGCCGCAGGGGAGGGCGGACAGGGACTCGCCGGGCAGGGCCCGCGACGCGGAGACCTCCACCCCCGGGGCGGGCGCTCCGTCCTCGGTGAGCACGCGGCCTCGGAGGGACAGCGAGCCGCGCGGCGGAGGCGTGGGTTCGCTGGGGCCGGGCAGCTCCCGGGAGGAGGGCTTGGAGACGGTGGGCGTGGCGTCGCCATCGTCGGGGGCGCGGAAGGTGACGACGGCGATGACCGAACTCAGGCCAATCACCCCGAGCATGAGCGCCACCACGGCTGGCCTTCGCATGGTCCCCTCCCGTCGGGGGCCCACGCTAGCAGGGCGCTCGGGGCGAAGTCGCCGGGGGCTCAGGCGCGGGCGGGGAGCGACTCCAGGCGGGCCTTCTCCGCGACGATGAGGTCCCGGACGTGGTCGCGCAGGACGGCGACGTCGTCGAACCCGCTGACGTCCACCGGGGGCATGACCTGGACGTGGCAGTGGGCGGAGGTCTGCATCACCAGTCCATGCTTGGGCAGGACGCGCGCCGTGCCGGTGAGGACGATGGGGATGATGGGGCAGCGCATCTTCAGGGCGAGCGCGAAGGCGCCATCCTTGAAGGGCTTGAGCTGGCCGTCCGCGGAGCGCGTGCCCTCCGGGAACATGAGGATGGGGACGCCGCGCTCCAGCCAGCGCTCACTCAGCCGCATCATCTTGATGATGCTCGGCTTGTCGCCGCGCACCAGGGGCACGTAGCGGTTGAGGCTCATGTTCCAGCCGATGAGCGGCAGCCGGAAGTTGGCCTGCTTGGAGACCCACTTGAAGGGGCGGTACAGGCCGAAGAGGACGAGGATGTCGCCGAGCGACTCGTGGTTGGACACGAGCACGGCGGGCCCGTGCCACGGCAGGTGCTCGCGGCCGTCCACCCGCAGGTGCCACAGCGGGTTGACGTAGAAATACAACTGCGCCCAGAAGCACGAGTACAGGTGCAGCACCCGGCCGTTGCGGTCGAACGGCGTGGTGACAGCCCACACCACGATGGCGCCCAGGAAGAGCACCAGGCTGGAGAGCGCGAGGAACGTCCAGAAGAGGATGGAGAACAGGAGTCGAATGGCGCCCGCAGTGTGCCACAGGCCCGCGAGCGGAGGGCAAGGGAGTTGGGCGAGGTGTCACGCCCGCACGTGGATGGCCACTGGCGCGGCGGGGAGCGGCAGGTGCGTCGGAAAATCAGAAGCGAGCTGATACTCCGATGACGCCAGTCGTGGCAGCACGACGAGCCGCGTGGCTTCGAGCGCCACCAGGGGCAGCGGCCGCTCCACTTCCAGGAACAGGACGCCTCGCGCCGTCAGCCGGGGTGGCGCGTGGGTCAACTCCACCGCGCCCGCCACCATGAACAGATGGGAGCCCGGCGCCATCAGCAGCTCCTGTCCTGGCGCGAGGACATGCTCCTCTCCGCGCAGCAGCCACGCGCGTCGCTCCTTCCGGGCCAGGTGCGCATAGCGGCGCTGCCCCCGCAGCATGTCGTCGAAGAGGCGCTCCGCCAGGGTGCCCCAGACCTTCCTGCTCAGGCCCGCGTCCTGCTCCAACAGCAGACGCAGCGCGGCGCCCGGAATCCGCACCACGGTGGAGGTCGCCGCCGTGCGCACCGTCGCCGAGCGCCGACCTCCCACGAGCGTGGAGAGCTCCCCGAACACCGTGCCGCTGCCGAGCTGATTCACCAGGTCTTCATCGGTGCCGTTCCGGGCGAGCACGTACGCCGCGCCCCGTGCGAGCAGGTACAGCTCGTCGCTCACTTCTCCCTGGCGGAAGACATCGTGGCCCGCGGGCAGCTCCTGTATCTGGGCCCGAGCGGCGAGCGCCTTCAGTGCGCGCGTGTCGAAGTGGGCGAACAGCGGCGACGACTTGAGCTGCCGCGCCACCTTCCCGCGCAGCAGGCGGGAGCCTCCTGGCAGCCGGTACGCCCACTTCATCGCCGTTTCCATGGGCTTGCGCAGGCCGCGCCCGCACATGACGCGCAGCACACCGACGATGTTGGCCCGAGTCACCGGAGCGAGCGTCAGCAGCCCGTGCCCCTGCGCGTAGCCGGGGTTGGCTTCGATGAAGTAGCGCGCGGAGAGCTTGTCGCACTGTCGCCAGTAGTCGCGCTCCACCTCGGAGTCGCGGGTGCACCAGCCCACCTGTCGCAAGAGCGGGTTCGTCGGGTCCACGCGGGCGAGCCCGAACTCCGAGCCGAGCTCGTCGAGGAAGGCGCGCAGTGGGGAGGGAATGGGCTGCTCGCGGCGAGGCCACAGCTCGGTGCAGTACTTGGCGAACAGGGCGTAGCTGGAGGGGTGGACCAGCGCGCCCAGGTAGTACGCGGGGCGGCCCGGGTGACGCAGCAGGTACTTCAGCATGTGGAACAGCCCGAAGCGCGTGTTGGTGTTGCCGCCCCGGTACGCCCGCAGCGAGCCGGCTTCCGCGCGGAACACCGCCGTCGTCACGCCGCCCAGCTGCTTTTCGAAGACGTGCAACGCGAAGTAGCCGACGAGCGCGCCCTCTTCGTTGCGGTGGAGCTGAATCCAGGTGTGCTCGGCGGTGGATTCCACCACGTACCTGGCGAAGCCCTCTTTCGTGACGCCCTCGAAGATTTCTTGATGCACGGCGTAGAGCGCGTCCGTCAGGTGTCGTCGCTGCTCGGCGGACAGGGACTGGGGGATGACGACCTCGGTGCTCGCAATGCGGGACATGGTGGAGCGGTTCTCCGTTCTTCTGGCAGCGGGCCTGCGCGGCGCCGTTGCCAAGTAAGTCCGGACATGACGAGCGAGGATGCCCACCAGGGGTGGATGCCGAGTCCTCAACGTCGACCGCGTTTCAGGGCACGCGCGCGCGTTCGAAGATGATGCGAGCCCTTGTACGAAGGTCTTGCTCGCGTCCACGCACGGGTGAGCGCGGGCAGGGCGCTTACGGCTTGATGGGCGTCCAGACGGGTGTCACCTCGCGCACCACCATGCCCGTCTCGGGGAGGTCGATGACCTCGCGGTAGACGCCCCGCCAGTCGTCGGTCACCAGGAAGAGCGTCGCCTTGCCGGGCGGAAGGTTCCGGAAGGTCATCGTTCCCTTCTTGCTGCCTTCGTGAGGTAGCGAGCGTTCACGCAGTTCGACGATGTCGTGGGTGAAGACCAGGAGAGGGACCTCGCCCGCGAGCAGGGCCGTCACGCGGCGAGAAGGGCCGTTCACGCGCAGCTCCAGGGTGGCTCCCGCGGAGCGGGCCTTCAAGGTGACGGAAACGTCACCGCTCGAGGGAATCTGGACGTGTTGGGGCGCGTAGGTTTCGAAACTCCCTTCAGGGGGGCTGGCTCGCGCCTGGTAGTGGCCTGGAGGGAGGTCTCGCACGACGCGCGGGCCGTTTGGTGAGACATCGACCCTCGTACGGGACAGTCTCCCGCCTTCGCGGTCCATGAAGACGGAAGCCTCGGCGGGCTGACCTCGTGAGTCCATGACGGAGATCTCCACGCGCGCGCCTTTCTCAAGGAGCACCGTGAGGTTTTCCTGGGGACCCGGGGCGAGCATCAACCGCTTCGTGGGGTACCCATGGGCCCAGACGTCCAGCGAGGTGGAGCGC
Organism: Myxococcus sp. CA056; assembly: GCF_013336715.1. Taxonomy (NCBI): domain Bacteria; kingdom Pseudomonadati; phylum Myxococcota; class Myxococcia; order Myxococcales; family Myxococcaceae; genus Myxococcus; species Myxococcus sp. CA056. The sequence goes on along the minus strand of NZ_JABUMT010000001.1, from coordinate 1,523,939 downwards.
TCGTCCACGTGAGGGATTGAGAACGAACCATCCTTAAGGGTGTGCTGCTCGGTCCAGTGCGGCTCCAGCGGTTCGCCTCGCAGTGTCTCCGGGTTGATTGAGAACATGGCGCCCTCCAGCGGAGCGGAGGTTTCCGCATCCAGCACATGTCCGGCCACCCTGCGCCCTGGGCTCATCCGGACCTCGCCCAGGTTCACCACCTCCGTGTCATGATGCACCTCGACCTCGCGGACCACGGGCGCCAGGTCTTTCGCCTGGAGCACGACAGTCCACGAGCCCGCGCCCTCCACGTCGAGGGAGAACTCGCCGCGGGGATGTTCCACTGTGTGATGCAGGAGCTGGAATCGGGTGAGCGGTTGACCGTCTGGGCCCACCAGTCGTCCGTGGATGCGTCCCTGTCGCGACATGACGAGGCGGACGGGCGGTCCACCCTCTCGGGCATGAACTGAGTCGAGGCCAGGCTTGCCTCCAGTGGACAGGTGGGGGGCGAGGTGGAAGGACTCCTTCATCACTCTCAACTCCACTTCCTGGCTCGGCAGGTTCCGCAGCGTGAAGCGACCATCCACCTGGGTTTGCGTGAAGGGCTCCGTGGAGCGGTGATGGCCCTCTCGCCACGCGGGAGCGGAGTCCGGAGTCCCATGGATGAAGACCCCCGCACCGGAGAGAGGTTGTCCGCCGCCGTCCTCGACCCGGCCTGACAACGTCCAGCCGGCCGCGAGGCGCAGATCCACGTGGGCCGCTTGCTGGTCGCGCAGCTCCACGTGCTGGGTGGCGAAGCGCTGCACGGCTCCGGATTCGTGGGCGGCTTCGAGCACGAAGCGTCCCTGCCGCATTCCGCCGAACGCATAGTGGCCCCGCGCGTCCGTCCGGGTCTCTCCCAGTGTGTAGTCCATCCACGGCTCACTCGTCGTGCCTTCGGGAGGCACGGTCGACAAGCGCACGAGGAGCCCGGCCATGGGCGTGTCCAGCTCATTGAAGACCGTGCCGGAGACCGTCGCTCCCCGTTTCAAGACCCAGCGGACCTTCGCATCCGGGGCTCGGACCTGGAGCTCTTCCATACTGAAGCGAGGGTCGTCCTTGATTTTGAGGAGGAAGGTTCCGGGCTCGGGGAGGTTCAGGTGGAACCGGCCCTGCTCATCCGACCGGGTCTCGTAGGGTGCGAGGAGATGTGAGTCATAGGTGTCGGACATGGCGGCGGTGTCGACATCGATGAGGACGTCTGGCACGGGGTGCCCTGTTTCATCGACGAGGACGCCATCAACCCAGCGGGGGAAGCGGAGCACGAAGTCGAGCCGCTTCGTGCCGGGGCCCAGCTTCTTGAGTGATGAGCTGGCCGGAAAATGCCGAGGCGTGGTGGCTGCGATGTTGTGGGGGATGGGGGGCAGCGGGCCGAGCCGGTAGTGGCCCATGGCATCCGTGGAGAACTCCGTGCGCCACTTGGGTTCAACAAGCTCCAGGAGGGTGATGGTGGCGCCTTCGATGGAGGCTCCGGACTCGTCGCGCACGGTTCCCTCCAGGAAGGTCGCACGACTCAACTCCAGGATGACCTCGGATGCGGGGACATGGGTTGCCATGTCGACCAGGGTCCTGGCTTGGGACTCGCCCTGGCTGGCCTCGAGATGAAGCAGATGCGAGGGGAGCGCCTCGAAGGCGAAGCGTCCTTGTTCATCCGTGGTGTCAGTTGTCCCGGGACCACGGGGGGCCAGACTCTCCCCCTTGAGGGTGAGGTCCCACAGGTGGACTGTCGCGTTGGGGACGGGGGTGCCTTGGAGCATCACTCGGCCGACGATGCGCCGGGGCCGCACGAGCTTCACGGGCTGTTCCATCCCATCGGCTCGGAGGGAGGGAAGCCACCCGTCCTTGGCGAAGGCGAGGACATGATCGTCTCCGACGAGGAGGGGCCCGATGCGATAGCGCCCGCCCGCGTCCGTTTCCCCGTCGAAGAAGCGCGTGGACCCTTTATTCACGACGGTCACCTGGACCTGGGGCAGGGGCGCGAGGTCCTCGTCGATGACCTGTCCCTCCAGGAACACGCCCTCCTCGAGCCGGAGCAGGAGCCCCTGTGTTCCCGCCGGGATTCCCGGTTGCAGGTGTGCTCCTCGCGGGCCGATGGCCCAGAGCGTGAAATCTCCCTCGGGGAGGTTGTCGAGGCTGAAGCGACCGTCCTCCGTGGTGAAGCTCTCCGCGTACACGGGCGCTTCTCCCTGACGAGAGAGGAGCAGCTCCAGGGTGAGACCCGGGTCGCGGAGGAAACACAGCGGAAATCGGCGGTGGTCTCCGCGACGGTGAGGCAGCACCTGCTCACAGGTCAGCTCGGAGAGTGTTTGACCTGCCTCGGGACGCGTGGCCGTGACGCGGACTCCGGCGAGCGGGCCTTCATCTCCGAGCACGACGCCCTGGATGCTCAGTGTTCCTTCGGGACGTGGCGCGGGAGGAGGCAGCACAATGCCCGTTCCCGTTCGAGGCGCGAATGCGCGCTGGGTGGCGGTAGGCGCTTCGGGCTTCGGGAGGAGAAGCCCACCCAGGATGCCCGCCAGCGCGAGAACTCCGATTGCGCTCGTCACCCGTCGCCGCACCCGCATACCGCCTCCGCTCGCCACGCTCGCGAATTCAGCCGCGGCTGTGTCCGGGGCACTGACACCCAGGCTGGGATTTGGTTCGCGCGGTGATGGCTTTGTCGCGAGACGTGCGCGTATGCGGGGCGCTTACGGCCTGAGGGCCTGCCAGACGGGCGTCACGTCGCGCACCACCGTGCCCGCTTCGGGAATGTCGATGAGTTCCCAATGGATGTAATCCTGGTTCGGCCTCATCAGGACGAGCGTCACCTTGCCAGGAGGCAGGTCTCGAAAAATCCTGGCTCCGGCGTCGCTGGGCTTACTGTGCAGTCCGCGGCTTTCCAACTCACTGACGTCACCGGCGCTCTTCGGCGGAGGGATTTCACCCGCGAGGAGGATGGGGCTCAGGTTGTCATCGGTCTTCACCCTCAGCTTCAAGGCAGCCCCTTCGGGCTGGGCCTTCAGGGTGATGGCCACCCTCCCGCTCGCAGGAATCTGGACGCGTTGGGGCGCGTAGGTGGCGGGGCGCTCGAAGGGAGAGATGGCTCGCACCTGGTAGTCGCCGGGCCCCAGGTCTCGCACGACGTACTGGCCGCTCTCAGGGACGAGGATGGGGTCAGCGGCCATGGCCTCGCCATCGCGGTCCAAGTAGACGGTGGCGTCAGTGGGCTGCCCCCGCGCATCCACGACGGAGAATGCCACGCTCGCACCTCGCTCGAGGAGCACCGTGAGACCTTCATGAGGACCGGGTGCCAGCGTCAGTTGCTTCAATGGGTAGCCAGGGGCTTCGACGAACAGCGTGAGGAGCTGCTCCTCCACGTTGGGAAACGAGAAGGAGCCATCCCGACTCGTCGTCACATGCCTCCCGAGCCGTTTGAGTGGCTCTCCGCGCATCTGGCCTGGAGCGACGCGAAGGCTGGCGCCCTCGACGGGGGCGGATGTTTCCGCGTCCAGCACGCGCCCAGCCACCTGTCGTCCGGGACTCATCCGCAGCTCGCCCAGGTCCACGACTTCAGACCCGTCATGCAGCTCGACGCCGCGAGACACCGGCGCCATTCCCCGTGCGCTGATGTTGATGCGGAGCGAGCCCGGACCGTCCACGTCCACGGAGAACTCGCCGCGTGGGTGCTTGACCTCCCAGGGCATTGTGAAGTGCGTGATGGGCTTTCCGTCGGGGCCCACGACGCGCCCCACGACGCGCCCCTCCCTCTTCATGACCAGACGCACCTGGGTGTCACCCTCGCGCACGAGAAAATCCCCGAAGTCGTGGTGACCACCCGTGGAGAGGTGGGGTGCGAAGCGGAAGCCCGTACTCCATACGCCCAGCTCCAATTCCGGGTGCTGGAGGTACCGCAGCGTGAAGCGCCCATCGGCCCCCGTGCTAGCGGCGGGCGGCTCGCCACAGCTCCTCCGGCGACGTCGCCACTCAGGCACCTGCTTCGAGGTCTCGAAGATGCCGACCGCGGCATCCGTGATGGGCTGGCCGGCGGTGTCCTCGACGATTCCCGACAGCATCCAACCCGCCACCAGTCGCAGGTCCACTTTCGCTTCTTCCTGGTCGCGCAACTCCACCGACTGGGAAGCGCTGCGCTCCAGGGCTTTGGATTCGTGGAGGGCTTCGAGCATGTACCGCCCCGACTTGAGTCCGCCGAGCGTGTAATGACCTTGTGGGTCCGTCGTGGTTTCGCTCACCGGGAACGCATCGGATTCCTTGCTCCACAGGCTCACCCTGACCTTGGGCAAGGGCGTTCCCAGTTCATCCCAGACCGTCCCCGAAACACTCGCCCCCTGTTTCAGGACCCAACGGACATTCGTGTCGGGAGCCTGGACCTGGAGGTGGTCCTCCACGAAGCGCTTTGACCGAGACTTCAGGGTGAAGGTGCCAGGCCGGGCGAAGTCCAGGTGGAACCGTCCCTCTTCATCCGACCGGGTCTGGAGGCTGCCGATGGCGAGTGATTCATCGACGGGCTCTTGCTCCTCCTCGTGAAGCTCGATGCTGACGTCTGGAATCGGGCGGTCTGCCTCATCGAGGACGACGCCATCGACCCAGACGGCGGTGCGGAGCGTGAAGTCGAGTTGCTTCGTGCTGGGACCCGGCTCGGGGATGGCTTGCTTGATGCGGAAGTAGCGACTCGCCTGAACCTCGACCTCATGGGGCCTGAGGGGCAGAGGGCCCGTCCGATAGTGGCCCGCGGCGTCGGTCCTTGCGCTCGCTGCTTCGTGCTGATTGACGCCACGGACGGAGATGGTGGCTCCTTCGATGCCAGCTCCAGCCTCGTCCCGCACGCTTCCGTCGAGAAGCGCCGCACTGCCCAGCTCCAGGGTGACCTCGGACGAGGTCCCGGGGACCGTCAAGTCGACCTCGGCCAGTGCGTGTTGCTCGCTCTGGCTGGCACTGAGCTGAAAGGAACGGGGAGGGAGAGCCTCGAAGGTGAAGCGCCCCTGTTTGTCCGTGATGCGCATCGCGGAGGGCGGGCTCCTGTACCACCGCAGGGTTACGTCATGCAGGGAGACCGTCACGTCGGGGACGGGTGAGCCCTGGCTCAACACCTGGCCGGTGATGCGCCTGGGGCGATGGAGTGTCAGGGGCTCCGAGAGTTCCTGGCTCACCAACGTGGGAAGCCAGCCGTCTTTCGCGAAGGAGAGGGCATATCTTCCGGAAGGAAGCGGACCGATGCGGAAGCTGCCGTCCGTTCCCGTTTCCCCGTCGAAGAAGCGGGTGAAGCCTTGATGCACGGCCATCACCCGGACCTGGGCCAGGGCCGCGAGGTCCTCGTCAATGACCTGTCCCTCCAGGAACAAGGCTTCTTCGAGCCGGAGCTGAAGTCCCTCCGTGCCCGCTGCGACTTCCTGCTGGATTCGTGCGTCGCGCGCTCCGATGGCCCAGAGGGTGAAGCGACCTTCGGGCAGGCTGTCGAGGGTGAAGCGACCCTCTTCCCCGGTGAGTGCCTCCGCGTACACGGGTGCCTCGCCCTGGCGTGAGAGGAGCAACTCCAGCGTGGTGTCTATCTCATCGAAGAAGCACTCTGAAAACTTCGAATGACTCCCGCCGGTGTAACTCCGCAGCACCTGCGAGCAGGGCAGCTCGGAGAGTGTATGACCTGCCTCGGGACGCGTGGCCGTGACGCGGACTCCGGCGAGCGGGCCTTCATCTCCGTGTACGACGCCCTGGATGCTCAGGGTGCCTTCGGGACGCGGCGCGGGAGGAGGCAGCACGATGCCCGTTCCCGTTCGAGGTGCGGATGCGCGAGGCGCAGAGGTGGCGGTAGGGGCTCCGGGCTTGAGGAGGAGAAGTCCACCCAGGATGCCCATCAGGGCGAGAACTCCGAATGCGCTCGTTGCCCGTCGCTGCACCCGCATGCCGCCTCCGCTCGCCACGCCCGCGAATGCAGCCGCGGCTGTGTCCGGAGCACTGACACCTGGGCTGGGATTTGGTTCGCGCGGTGATGACTTTATCGCGAGACGTGCGCGTATGCGGGGCGCCTACCGCCGGATGGCCTGCCAGACGGGCGTCACGTCGCGCACCACCGTGCCCGCCTCGGGAATGTCGATGACCTCGCGATAGCTGCCCCGCCAGTCGTTGGAGATCAGGATGAGTGTCAGTTTGCCGGGTGGGAGGTTCCGGAAGGTCATCGTTCCCTCCTTGCTGACTTCATGAGGAAGGGAACGTTCGCGCAGTCGCGAGAAGTCGTAGCCCTCGCGTGACCAGGAGTCTTCGCCGGAGACGAGCACCAGGGTGAAGCGCGGTGGGCTGCGCACGCGCAGCTCCAGGGTGGCGCCTTCGGACCGCGCCTTCAGCATGATGGAGACTCCGCCGCTCGCGGGAATCTGGACGCGCCGCGAGTCGTAGCTTTCCAGCCTCCCTTCGCCAGCAGCGGCGTGCATCCAGTAGGCGCCTGGCGCGAGGTCTCGCATGACGAAGAGTCCCTCGGCGGGGACCTCGATGGTGTAGGGGGACGACTCCCTGCCTTCACGGTCCAGGAAGACGGTTGCGCTCGTGGGCTGACCCCGCGCGTCCAGGACGGAGAACTCCACCCGCGCGCCCTTCTCCAGGCGCACCGTGAGGTCTTCCTGGGAACCTGGGGCCAGGTTCAGTTTCCTGGAGAGATAGCCGCGGGCCCGGACGTTCAGTGCGGAGGAGCGCTCGTCCACGCGAGCGATGGAGAAGCTTCCATCCTTCGCGGTGTACGCCTGGGTCCAGTATGTGTAGGGGTGGAGCGTCACGCTGTCGAAGTGTTCCACGTCGGGGACGAGCAGAGCGCCCTCCACCGGGGCGGAGGTCTCCGCGTCCAGTACACGTCCGGCCACCTTGCGTCCCGCGCTCATCCGAAGCTCGCCCAGGTCCACCACCGCCGTGTCGTGAGGCACCTCGACCTGACGGAATACCGGCGCCAGGCCCTCGGCCTTAAGGATGACGGGCCACGAGCCCGCGCTCCCCACGTCCAGCGAGAACTCGCCTTGGGGATGCTCCACGTCCTCTCTCATGAGCTGGAAGCGCGTGAGGGGCTTGCCGTCCGGGCCCACCACGCGTCCGTGGATGCGGGCCCGTCGCGACATGACGAGGCGGACAGGCGGTCCGCCCTCATGGGCATGCAGTGAGTCGAGTCCGGGTCTGCCGCCGGTGGACAGGTGAGGCGCGAGGCGGAAGGACTGCTTCGTCACGCTCAGTTCCACGTCCTGGCTCGGCAGGTTTCGCAGCGTGAAGTGCCCGTCTGACCGGGTGCGCGTGACGGGGTCCGCGGCGTGGTGGCGATGTCCCACGCGCCACTTGGGAGTGGAGTCCGGCGGAGACTGGATGAGGATGTCGGCTCCGGAGAGCGGTTGTCCTTGGGTGTCCACCACGGTGCCTGACAGCGTCCAGCCCGCCTCGAGGCGCAGGTCCACTTGGGCCTCCTGCCGCGCTCCCAGCTCCAGGTGTCGGGTGACGAAGCGCTCCACGGCGCCGGATTCGTGGACGGCTTCGAGCACGTACCGTCCTGGCTTCATGCCCCCGAATGCATAGTGGCCTCGCGTGTCCGTCCGGGTCTCGCTCAGCACCTCCGGCCACGGGCTGCTCGTCGTTCCTTCTTCGGGCGGCTCGGTCGACAGGCGCACGAGGAGCCCAGGCATGGGCGTTTCCAGCTCGTCGAAGACGGTGCCGGAGACAGTGGCTCCTCGCTTCAAGACCCAGCGGACCTTCGTGTCCGGTGCCTGGACCTGGAGTTCTTCCATCCGGAAGCGAGGCTCGTCGAGGAGCTTCAGGAGGAAGGACCCCGGCGCGGGGAAGTTCAGGTGGAACCGGCCCTGCTCATCCGACCGGGCCTCGTAGGGCGCGAGGAGGAGCGTGTCGTCGGTGTCCTCGGAAGGAGGATTGTCGACGGTGACGTACACGTCCGGGACGGGGCTCCCTGCTTCATCGACGAGGACCCCGTCGACCCATAGCGGGGTGCGCAGCGTGAAGTCGAGCCGCTTCGTGCCAGGACTCAGCTCCGCGAAGGATTCGCCGGTGGGAAAGTGTCGAGGGGAGGTGAGCTCCAGTTCATGGGGCGCGAGGGACAGCGGGCCGAGCCGGTAGTGGCCCATGGCGTCCGTGGTGGTCTCCACGGACTGGCGCTGTGCTCGACGTTCCTGGATGAGGAGGCGTGCGCCTTCGATGGCGGCTCCGGCTTCGTCCGTCACGGTGCCTTCCAGCATGGCTCCGGGGCCCAGCTCCACGACGACCTCTTTCTGGGTGTCGTGGGTCTTCATGTCGACCAGGGCCCTGCCGTGGTGCTCGCCCTGGGTGGCGTCGAGCTGGATGTGATGCGAGGCGAGCGGCTCGAAGGTGAAGCGTCCCTGGGCGTCCGTGGTCTGCTGCTTCGCGGACCCTGGGGGCATGATGCCCCGCTCGTTGAGGGTGATGTCTCGCAGTTGGACTGTGGCCTGGGGGACGGGGGCGCCCTGTTTCGTCACTCGACCGACGAGGCGGCGGGGGCGCAGGAGCTTCACGGACTCGGCGAACCAGGAGCCCTTGAGGTCCGGAATCCAGCCGTCTCTTGTGAAGGCGAGGGCGTAGTCTCCGGCGGGGAGCGGGCCGATGCGAAAGCGCCCGTCCGCGTCCGTCTCCACGTCGAAGAAGCGGGTGAAGCCTTGATGCACGGCCATCACCTGGACCTGGGGCAGGGCCGCGAGGGCCTCGTCGATGACCGTGCCCTCCAGGAACACGCCCCCTTCGAGCCGGAGCTGGAGTCCCTCCGTTCCCGCGAGGACTCCCGGTTGCAGCCGTGCACCTCGCGGGTCGATGGCCCAGAGGGTGAACGCTCCCTCGGGGAGCTGTTCGAGGGTGAAGCGGCCGTCTTCGTCCGTGACGGTCTCCGCGTACAGGGGCGCTTCTCCTTGACGGGAGAGCAGAAGCTCCAGCGTGGTGGCGGGTTCCGTGTAGAAGCACTGGGTGAAATCGCGACGGTCTCCGCGACGGTGGGGCAGCACTTCCTCACACGTCAGCTCGGAGAGTGTCTGATGTGCTTCGGAGCGGGTGGCGGTGATGCGGACTCCCGCGAGGGGGCCCTGGTCTCCGTGCACGACACCTTGGATGCGCAGGGAGCCTTCGGCCCGTGGCGCGGGCGCGGGGAGGACCAGGCCCGTGCTCTTTCGAGGCGCGGGGGCTCGGCGGGGGGCGGGCACATCCTCGGACTTCAGGAGGTACGGCACTCCCAGCGCGCCCACCAGCGTGAGCACCGCGAGGGTGAGTGCCACCCGTCGCGACTTCCGCATGTCGTGTCCACTCGCCACGTCCGGGAATGTAGCAGTGGAGGACCCCGGGGCGCTGACGCGAACCTCGCGTGCTCGTCACCCACGTGCGTGTCGTGCGTCGACGCGGTTCGTGAGACTCGACAATCCTCTACGGGGTGTGGCGCTTGAGTCGCCGCCATGCAGGCGTCACGTCGCGCACCACCGTGCCTTCCTCGGGGATGTCGATGAGTTCCCAGTGAATGTATTCCTGGTTCGGCCTCATCAGGAAGAGCGTCACCTTGCCAGGAGGAAGGTTTCGAAAAACCCTGGCTCCGGAATCGCTGAGCTGGCTGGGCAGTCCACGGCTATCCAGCTCACTCACGTCATTGGTGCGCTCCGGCAGGGGGACTTCACCCACGAGGAGGATGGGGCTCAAGCTGTCATCGGTCTTCACCCCCAGCTTCAGGGTTGCCCCTTCGTGCCGGGCCTTGAGGGTGATGGCAACCCTCCCGCTCGCTGGAATCTGGACGCGCTGGAGTGCGTAGGTGGCGGGGCGGTCCCAGGAAGAAATGGCTCGCACCTGGTAGTCGCCGGGCCCCAGGGTTCGCACGACGAGCAGGCCGCTCTTTGGGACCTCGATGTAGCGAGAGTTCATGACCTCGCCATCGCGGTCCACGTAGACGGTGGCGTTGGTGGGCTGCCCCCGCGCATCAAGGACGGAGAACTCCACTTTCGCACCGTGCTCGAGGAGCACCGCGAGACCTTCCTGAGGTCCAGGTGCCAAGGTCAGTTGCTTCAAGGGGTAGCCACCGGCCTCAATGAACAACGTGAGGGAACGCTCCTCCACGTTGGGAAGCGAGAAGGAACCATCCCGGGCTGTCTCCACCTGCTCCGCGAGACGGTGGAGTGGCTCTCCGCGCATCCGGTCTGGAGCAATGCGAAGTGTGGCACCCGCGACGGGCGCGGACGTCTCCGCGTCCAGCACGCGCCCGGCCACCTGACGTCCAGGGCTCATCCGCAGCTCGCCCAGGTCCATGACCTCGGACTCGTCATGCAGCTCGACCGCTCGGGATATCGGCGCCATTCCCCGTGCGCTGATGTTGAGGCGGAATGAGCCCGGGCTGTCCACGTTCACGGAGAACTCGCCGCGCGGGTGCTTGACCTCCCAGGGCATGTTGAAGTGCGTGATGGGCTTTCCGTCGGGGCCCACGACGCGCCCCTGGACGCGTCCCTCCCGCTTCATGACCAGGCGCACGTGGGTGTCACCCTCGCGGACGAGAAAGTCCCCGGAGTCATGGTGGCCGCCCGTGGAGAGGTGGGGCGCGAAGCTGACGCCCGTGGTCCATGCGCCCAGCTTCAGTTTCGGTTGCTGGAGGTTCCGCAGCGTGAAGCGTCCATCGGCTTGTGTGATGGTAACGGGTGGCCCTTCACAGGTCCTCTGATGACGTCGCCACTCCGGCGCCGACTCTGAAGTCTCGAGGAGGCCGACCGCGGCTCCCGCGATGGGGTTGCCGGCGGTGTCCTCGACGATTCCCGACAGCGTCCAGCCCGCGGCGAGGCGCAGGTCCGCTTGCGCTTCTTCCTGGTCGCGCAGCTCCATCGATTGGGATGCGCTGCGCTCCACGGCTCCGGAGGTGTGTATGGCTTCGAGCACGTATCGCCCCGACTTGAGCCCCCCGAGCGTGTAGTGGCCTTGTGGGTCCGTCGTGGTTTCGCTCATGTGGGGCGCATCGGGCTCCTGGCTCCACAGGCTCACGCTGACCTCGGGCAAGGGCGTTCCCAGTTCATCCCGGACCGTCCCCGAAACACTCGCCCCCTGTTTCAGGACCCAGCGGATATTCGTGTCGGGAGCCTGGACCTGGCGTTGGTCCTCCGCGAAGCGCTCTGACCGAGACTTCAGGGTGAAGGTGCCAGGCAAGGCGAGGTCCAGGTGGAATCGTCCTGCTCCATCTGACTGGGTCCTGGCGATAACGAATGATCCACCGCTGGGCGCTTGCGGCTTCTCATGAATCTCGATGCTGACGTCCGGAATCGGGCGACCTGCCTCATCGAGAACAACGCCATCGACCCAGACGGTGGGGCGGAGCGTGAAGTCGAGTCGCTTCGTGCCGGGACCCAGCTCAGGGATGGCTTGCTTGATACGAAGGTAGCGACTCGCCGAGACCTCGACCTCATGGGGCTCGAGGAGCAGAGGGCTCGCCCGATAGTGGCCAGCGGCGTCGGTTCTCGCACTCGCGGCTTCGTGGTTGTCGACGTCACGGACGGTGATGGTGGCTCCTTCGATGCCAGCTCCAGCCTCGTCTTGCACGCGTCCTTCGAGAAGGGCCGCATGGCCCAGCACCAGCGTGACCTCCGACGAGGTCCCAGGGACCGTCAAGTCGACCTCGGCCAGCGCGTGTTGCTCACCCTGGCTGGCACTGAGCTGAAAGGACTGGGGCGGAAGCTCCTCGAAGGTGAAGCGCCCCTGCTTGTCCGTGATGCGCATCGCGGAGGGAGGGCTCCTGTACCGCCGCTGGGTGACGTCATTCAGGGAGACCGTCACGTTGGGGGCGGGCGAGCCCTGGTTCAACACCTGGCCGGTGATGCGCCTGGGGCGAAGGAGTGTCAGGGGGTTGTCGGGCCTCTGGTTCGCCAACGTGGGAAGCCAGCCGTCTTTCGCGAAGGTGATGGCATACCTTCCGGAGGGAAGCGGACCCATGCGGTAGCTGCCGTCCGTTCCGGTTTCCCCGTCGAAGAAGCGGGTCGACCCTTGATGCACGGCCATCACCCGGACCTGGGCCAGGGGCACGAGGTCCTCGTCGATGAGCTGTCCCTTCAGGAAAAAGGCTTCTCCGAGTCGGAGCTGAAGTCCCTCCGTACCCGCCGCGACTTCCGGCTGGAGTCGTGCGTCGCGCGCTCCGATGGCCCAGAGCGTGAAACGACCTTCGGGCAGGTTGTCGAGGGTGAATCGACCGTCTTCCGTGGTGAGCGCCTCCGCGTACACGGGGGCCTCTCCCTGGCGTGCGAGGAGCAACTCCAGGGTGGTGTCTTCCTCATCGAAGAAGCACTCTGGAAACTTCGCGTGACTCCCGCCGGTGTGCCGCCGCAGCACTTGCGAGCAAGGCAGCTCGGAGAGTGTTCGACCTGGCTCAGGGAGCGTGGCCGTGACGCGGACTCCGGCCAGGGGACCCTCGTCTCCGACGACGATGCCTTGGATGCGCAGGGTGCCTTCGGCCTTTGGCGCGGGTGCGGGCAGGATGAGGCCCGTGCTCCCGCGAGGCGCGGATGCTCGGGGAACAGACGGGGCATCCCCAGGCTTCGGGAGGTGCCACATGCCCAGCGCGCCCACCAGCGTGAGCGCTCCGAGAGTGACCGCCATCTTTCGCGACGTCCGCATGCCGCCTCCGCTCGCCACGCTCGCGAGTGTAGCAGCGGACGTCCCGAGAGCCCCGAGACCCGGAGTCTCGATTCAGCCAGCTTGGAGCGCGGCGGTGGAGTCTCGGGACTCCAGCGTTTGTGTCTGCGCGCCCTCGGCCTCGAACAGCTCGCGCAGCCAGGGGTGACAGGTGAAGGCAATCACCTGCTGGTGCTCGGCGAGACGGGCCAGGAGATGGATGGCGCTGCGGGCCCGGCCGGGGTCGAAGTTCACCAGCACGTCGTCCACGATGAGCGGCAGCGCGCCTCGGGTCTCTCCGAAGTCGCGCACCACCGCGAGGCGGAAGGCGAGGTAGAGCTGCTCGCGGGTTCCCCGTGAGAGCTGGGCCGCGCTCCAGTCCCGCTCGCCGTCGCTCACGCGCAGCTCGCGCTCGTCACCTGCGGGGATGAACACGCGGCGATAGCGGCCCTCCGTCAGCAGGGCGAAGTGCTCCGAGGCGAGCTGCACCACGCGCGGCTGCTGCTCCTCCTCGAAGCGTCGACGCGCGCGTCCCAGCAGGGCCAGCGCCAGCTTGTCCTCCGCGTAGCGCGTGGCGAGCTCCGCCACCTTCGCGCGCAGGGTCTCCTCCTGGATGCGCAGGCGCGCGAGCAGGTCGTCGTTCTCCCACTGCTCGAGCTGGTTCTGCGTGGCGCCCTGCTCGGTGAGCACCTCCTTCGACTTCTCCTGCGCCTCCGCATGTCGCGCGCGCAGCTGGCTCAGCACCGTGCGCAGACCTTCTTCTCCGCCCAGGGCGCGCAGGGCTTCGCGGGCCTCGGTGTCGGACAGTCCCGTGCGAGCCTCGATGCGGTGGGCCAGCTCTCGCGCATGGCGGGTGAGCTCCGCGTGGCGGTGTGCCTGCACGGCGCGCCGACGGAAGGTCTCCTCGTCACCGCCACCGCCCTCGGAGAGCAACGCCGCGAGAGCGGCTTCTTCCGTGCGGCACAGTTCATCGAGGCGGGCCTTCTCCTCGCGCAGTTCGCGACGCCGCTCCTCCGCCGCGCGTCGCTCCGTCTCCTGCTCGCGTGCTGCCTCCAGGGCCGCGTTCACGCGCAGGACCACCAGGTCCATGGAACCTGATGACTGGGACACGGGCGCTTCAGCTTCAGGGAGGAGGCCTTCCATTGCCAACGCACGCAGCCGAGAGACCACGTCCGCGCAGGCCGCTTCATCGGCGGACAGCGCCGCCTCGTCCGCGACCAGGTCCTGCCACCGCTGCCGCAGCGCCGAGGCATCGCGCCACAGGGCCAGCGCCGCCTGCGCGGGGAGCCCCGCCGGGAAACGTCGCGCCGACAGACACGCCGTCAGCTCCGTGCTCAGTGCCGCGTGCCGTACCTCGTGCCCGCGCAGCAGTTCATCAGCCTGTCGTTTGTCGCGCAGGGCCAGGTCATGCGTGGCGCGCAGCGTGTCCCGTTCGCGTGACAGCGCCTCGCGTCGCCCCGCGTGCTCCAGTGCCTCCGCTAGCACGCTCTCGCGGGCCGTCATGTCCGAGGATGTCGCCGCCGGAGACAGCCCCGCCTCCGTCGCGGAGGCGAGCAGCTCCCGACGCGCCAGCTCCTCGCGAGCCACGTACCCAGCGAGCTCCACACGCAGCCGCTCCTCCTCCTGCTTTCGCGACTGCTGCCGAGCCTCCCGCGCCCCACGCTCCGCATCCCGCGCGGACTCCACCCGCCGCCGCGCCAGCTCCAGCAGGCCCGTCAACATCAGCCCACCCGCGAGCCCCAGCACTCCCACCACCGTGCCCCCGAGCAGCCACGCCGCCACCGCGAGCGTCACCGCCACGGCCGCCGCCACCGGCACCCACCACACTGGAATCACCGGGCTCGATGCAGTCGGAGGCTCCGTCACCAGCCCCCGCAGTTCTTCAATCCGCCGCCGGGCCACCATCTTCTGCTCACCCAGCCGCTCCAGGTCCAGGCGCGCGTCGCGCATCCGCGCCAGCCCCGTCTGCTGCTGTCGCACCTGCGCCGGACGGACGTCTGGAAGCTCCGCGAGCTCCGACTCCGCGCGCGCCAGCACCCCCTCCAGCCGCTCCCGCTCCGAGCGAGCCCGAGCCAGCGCGCCACCCACCTCGCGCCGCCCCGTCTCCTCCACGTCCAGCCGGGATGACAGCGCCTCCAACCCCGCGCGAGCCCCCGCGCTCAAATCCAGCGCCACCAGCCCCGGACCATCCACACCAAGCCCCAGCTCCTCCAGCGCCGACTCCACCTGTCGCCGCTTCATCCCCAGCGCCGCGCGCCGCGCCGGCAACGCCCGCACCAGCTCCGAGCGCTCCGAGTACGCCGCCACCGCGGCCCTCAGCGCGTCCTCCCGCCCTCGCACCGGCGAAGGAGCGGACAGCCGCGCCAGCTCCGCCTCCGTGAAGCTCAACTGCTCCGCGAGCCGGGCCACGTTCCCGCGATGCGTCCTGCTTTGATTCAGCGCTGCCTCCAGCCGCGCCTCGCCGCCCTGGGGGAACGTCTCCAGCGCGGGGAGGGACTCCAGCTCCGTGCGGGCGGTCGCCAGCGCGGCGACATCTCCCAGCGCCGACTCCAGCCGCGCCAGTCGCTCCAACTCGCGGCCGTCCTCGTGCACGCGCGACTCCAGGCCGCCCAGCTCGACGCCGAGTGACTCCAGCCGCTCCCGCTTCGCGAAGTAGAGCGCGGGCCGGTTGCCCACGTCGCGGAGCTGCTCCTGCACCTCCTCCAGCTCGCGCAGCTTCACGTTCAACTCGGACTTCGAGCCGGTGGGCTTGTAGAGCTGCTCGGCGCTCTTGCTCAGCTCGGACATGGCGACGGGCAATCGTCGCGCGCCCTGCATGCTCGCGGCGACGAGGGCCTCGGACACTCCGCGCTCCTTCGCGAACTGCTCGAACCCCGTCAGCTCCTCCAGCCGGAAGGCGAAGACATCGAAGAACAGCTCGCGTGTGACGTGGCCGCGCGCGGCGTGCAGGCGCTCCTCGGACACGGGCTCGCCCTCGGACCCGAGCACGGTCAGCGTCTCCGACTTCTTGCCCCGAGGCGCGGCCATGCGGCGCACGAGCAGCGGCCCCGATGCCGTGAAGAGTCGAAGCTCACCGCCGATGGTCGTGTCCTCGTCCAGGGCGGCATACCGCTCCGGGTTCCCCCGGCGCTCGAACCCGAACAACACGGCGCGCAGGAAGGCGAGCAGCGTGCTCTTGCCCGCCTCGTTGGGTCCGTAGAGCAGATGCAGCCCGGGCCCCAGCTCCAGCGTCAGGTCCGAGAAGTGTCCGAAGCGCCGCACCCGCAGCGTGTCGATGCGCAACCCTGGCTTCATGCCCCCTCCTCCTCTTCGTGAAGCGCCTCCACGCCGAGCAGGCTCGCGCGGGATACCCACTCCATCCGTGGCATCTCCAGCACATCCACCCCCAGGCGCTTCAGCCGCTGGCCCAGGCTGCCCAGCGCTTCCTGCTCCCACAGTCGCGCCAGCGCGACCGGGTCTTCTTCCAGCAAGCGCGCCTCTTCCAGCAAGGTGCGCGCGAAGCCGCCCTCCGTCTGGAGCGCTTCCCAGTCCAGTTCCGGACGACTTCCATCCCGCAGTGACTCCAACAGCACCGGCGGATGCCCCCGCGCCAGTCGCGCGCGCAAGTCCTCTTCCAACTGCGCCAGCGCTCCGGGCCGCGTGAGCTCGCGATGCAGCGGCCCGCGCCCCGTGAGCACCAGGCGCACCGCGTGGCCGTCCAGCTCCCGCGCGCACGCGGCGTCCACCACCTCACCCACCGTGCCCAGCAGCGCGTCCAGCGTGGCCACGCCCGTCAGCGGCACCTCCAGCCGATGCCAGCGCACCGTGTCCACCGGCACGAAGCGCCGCCGCATGCCCCCGTCCTCCACCTCGACCAGCACGCAGCCGCGCTCCCCTGTCTCCAGCGCGTGCCGTCCCTGCGGATTGCCCGGGTACACCGCCATGCCGCCACCGGGCAGCATCAGCTCGCTGCGCGTGTGCACGTGTCCCAGCGCCCAGTAGTCCAGCCCGCGCGCGCCCAGGCCCGCGGGGGTGCAGGGCGCGTAGTTGGCGTGTCCCTCCGCGCCGCCCAGGTTCGCGTGCAGCAGGCCCACGCTGAAGCCGTCCCCGGTGCGACGGAAGCGCGCGGACAAGTCGTCGCGCACCTCCACGTCCGGATAGGAGATGCCCTGCACGCGGCACAGCCGACGTCCCTCGCGCCGCACCTCCGCCTCTTCCCAGTCCGGGCCGAACACCTTCACCGACGAAGGCAGCCCCAGCGTCCCGGTGTCGCCGCTGAGCGGATCATGATTGCCGTGGACGATGAAGGACTCGATGCCCGCGTCGTGCAGCCGGCCCAGCTCGCGCCGCAGCGCCAGTCGCGCGCGCACCGAGCGGTCCTTCACCTCGAACAAGTCCCCGGCCAGGAGCAGGAAGGCGACGCGCTCGCGCAGGCACAGGTCGACGATGCGCGACAGCGCGCGAAAGGTGGACTCCTGGAAGCGTCCCAGCAGGGGTCCTTGTGCGGCCACGCCACGGAAGGGAGTGTCCAGGTGCAGGTCGGCGGCGTGGACGAACTTGAAGTGCATGTCGGGCCCCGCACCGTACCCGAAGCACGGCGAGGAGCCTGCTTTCCACCCGTGGCTCCCGCGCGCTGTCAGGCAGGCGAGAGGCGCTCACTTCTCCGCGACGTCGAGCCTCCGCCAGGACGGCTGTAGGGTGAGTGACACCGTCCCTCCCGCCGGGATGTCCAGCTCCTCGGTGTGGAACTGACCGGGCACGTCGGACGTGTGGAAGAAGACGGTGACCCTGCCCTCGGGGACATGGGTGAAGACGACCTCCGGGTTGTCCTCCCTGTACTGCCAGGGCAGGCCCTGGAATATCAGGTGGCGCAGCGCCGATGAGGTGCTGGGAGGCGGCACCACGCCGGGTACCAGCCCCAGGCCCACGCCCACTTGCGAGGGCAGGCGCAGCTTCACCGTGGCCCCTCCCGTCGCGGGCAGGAAGGCCACCGTCAGCGCTCCGCGCTCGGGCAGGTCCACGCTCAACGGCTGGAAGTCCGGCAGTGACTCGTTGCGGTGCCGCGCAATCAACTTGAGCGCATAGCGGCCGGGCTCCAGGCCGCGCAGCGTGCTCACGCCCTTGCCCATCTCGACCAGGCCTTCGTCGCCCGCTCCCTGGTAGCTGATGAACGCGTCCACCGGACGGCCCTGGCGGTCCCTGGCCGTCACCTTCACGCGAGCGCCGGACTCCATCCGCGCCGTCACCTTCTCCTGCGTGGCGGCCACTGGAACGAGCAGCTCGCGGTAGTTGCCCGGGTGGCTCATCCGGAGGGTGTGGGGACCGGAGGCCACCTTGTCCAGATAGAACTCGCCGTCGCTGTTCGTGCGCGCGCCCGCGAGCTGGCCCCGCTCACCGTCCTCGTCAGGCTCGGCGTCGAGTTCGACCGTGGCGCCCTTCACCGGCGCGCCTGTCTCCGCGTCGAGCACCAGCCCCTGGATGTAGCGCCCCTCCTCCAGCCGGATGTCCCCCAGGTCGACATCCGCCACGTCCACGCCGCCCTTCACCGCGCGCGTCGCCGTGGGCATCTCGTACACGCTGAAGAGGTACTGACGGGTGATGGGCTCTTCGTGGAGGGGGACGGCGAAGGTGCCGTCCTCGCTCTGGACCCGCGTGTGTCCCACGGTGAAGGAGTGCTGGGGCGCGCCGTCTGGTCCGAGGAGCCGTCCCCGGACGTGGGGGTGGCGCCGGAACACCAGCCGCACCTGCTTCGTGTCCGCCGTGAAGTGGACGTCCTCGCCGCTGCGCACGACTCCCGAGCAACGCTCCGGCAGCAGCTCATGGCCTGGCTTGATGGCGAACAGCGCATGGTCGAGGGGGCCCAGGCCGCGAAGGACGAAGCGCCCCTCCGCGTCCGTGAGGACACCGCGCGGTCTCTCGTGCCGGTCCCCGTGGATTTCGATGAACTTGGGGCCATCGACCCTGGCCAGGGACTGGGCTCGCACGGAGAGGCCCTGGACGGGCTGGCCGGCGGTGTCGACGGCGATGCCCTCCAGCGAGTGCTCCTCCTGGAGCCGCAGCTCCACCTTCGTCACCGTGTCCGGCAGCAGCTCCACGTCGGCCCAGACCCTCCGGTCCACGCTGGACGCCCATTGCTTGGCCTCCACGCGATAGCGCCCCGGGTAGATGCCCTTGCGGCGGAAGTGGCCCTGGTCGTCCGTGCCCTCGGTCTCCAGCAGGCGTTCCTGCTCGTCGTCGTGGTCCAGCGGGAGCACGTTCACCATGAACCGCGCCACCGGCAGGCCGCGCGCATCCGTCAGCGTCCCCTCCACCGTCGCGCCCGCGCGCAAGGTGAGCGTCACCTCGGGGCCAGGGGCTGTCGCCACCACGGTCTCATGGACGTAGTCGTCGCTGCGCGCCGTGATTTCGTAGGAGCCGCCGGCGCGCGTGGCATCCATCACGAAGCGTCCGTCCCGGTCGGAGAAGGCCAGCTCCTGCGCCTCGTACTCCTCGGGGCCTTCGGTCCCCATCAGCTCCATCGCCAGGGGCACGCCCGATATCGGCTGGCCCGCGCCGTCCACGACGCGACCGGTGATGGTCTGCGTGCGCTTCAGCGTGAAGTCCCGAGGGCCCATGCCAGCGGCCAGCTCGTGCTCCTGGCCCACCGTCAGGTCCACATGGCCTTTCGCCTCGACGGTGAACTCCCACGGGCCGGGCTCCACGGGGCCCAGGCGGTAGTGGCCGTTCGCCGCGGTGACTGCCTCCAGGGACTCCCGTCCGCCCTGTCTGAAGTGCGCCTTCACACGCGCGCCCTCCACCGCGCCGTGCGCATCATCGAACACCGTGCCCTCGACCTGGAGCGCCTCGCCCAGCTTCAACACCACCTCGGGAGGAGGCGCTGAACCCAGCACCACCCGTGCGAAGGCGTACCGGCCCCCTTGCTCGACTGTGAGCGCGTACCTGCCCGTGCTCAGCTCCAGCGTGAAGCGTCCCTCCGCGTCCGTCTTCGTCCGGGGAACCGGCGCCCCGTCGTCCAGGTCGGCGCGTGCCGCTCGGACCTCCACTCCTGGCACGGGCGCTCCGTCGGACAACACCCGGCCATGGAGCGCGCGGGGCCGATACAGCGTCACCTCCCGGAACTGGTCGCTGTACCGCTCCGGCGCGAGCGTCGGCAGCCAGCCCTCCTTCGTCGCGAGCACCTGATAACTCTGGCGGGGAAGGGGCCCCAGCCTGAAGCGGCCCTGGTCATCCGTGCTCGTGTCGAAGAAGCGGGTGTGGTGCATGCTGACCGCCGTCACCGCGACGCCCGCCAATGGCTCGCCGTCCCCGTGGACCTGGCCCGCCACGAACCACGGCGGCTCCAGCAGCAGCTCCACGTCCTGGCTGCCAGAAGGAACGGCGGGGCGCAGCGCGGTGCCCCGCTCGGAGAGCGCGAGGAGGGCTTGAGGGCCCTCGGGCAGTCCCTCCAATACGAAGGCGCCGTCGTCGCCCGACACGGTCTCCGCGTGGATGGGAGCTTCACCCTGCCGCGCGAGCAGCAGCGCGGTGAGCGTGTCCTCCACCTGCGGCAGACACCACGGGAGCTTGCGCCGACCCTGGGACGCATCGACCAGCGCCTCCCAGGAGGGAAGCACCTCCTCCGGACAGGGGAGCTCCGACAGCGTCTCGCCCGCCTCCGGCCACGACGCGGAGACGCGCGCGCCCGCCACGGGTCGACCCAGCGAGTCCACCACGGTGCCGCGAATGGACAGTCCCGCTCCCGCCTGCTCCGCCCGCGTGGGCGCGGACGTGCGCGGAAGCGAATCCCCCGAGGCGCGCCGGGGCGCTGGAGCGACTTCGCGCGCGGGCGCCATGGGCTCGGTGCTTCCGAGCATCCACCACGCCAGGAGCGCGAGCACCCCCGCGATGACGCTCCCCCACTTCCACCCGCGCATGATGTGCTCCGGCTGTCCGACGACGTCGAGTCGTCACGATAACAGCCGGAGCCCACCTGGCGCGGTTGGCGCTACCGCACGGTGCCCGCGTCCGTGCCCTTCGTCGGCTTGCCGGACCCGCCCGTGCCCTGGTGGTCCAGGGCGCCCTTGTTGTCGCCAGAGCCACCCATGGCCCCGGAGTTGTCCTCACGGCTCCGCTCACGGCACCCCGTCATCGTCAGGGCCGCCGCCACCGCCGCCACCGTCAGCCATCGCGTGAAAGTCCTCATCGCGCGCTCCTCCCTTTTTTAAGGCTCGCCCAAGGCTGGGGCCGCACCGCGCGCGGGGCATGGTGTCCCAGGGTGCTTGCTTGCTCGTCAGCCCCGGGCCGGAGGACAGGCGCGGTGCTCAGTCCTCGCGGCGCAGCACGAGCAGCGCGTACTCCAGTCCGCCATCCATCAACGCCTGCTGGAGTCGCAGGTGCTCGCGGCGGGACTCCCCTCGGGCGAGGACGCGCGCCGGAGGCTGACCGGGGGACGTGAAGCGCTCGTGAGCGAGCAGCTCCAGCGTGAGAGACCAGAAGCCCACCACGCGCGCGGACACATCGTCGCGGACCTCCAGCTCCAGTCCGGCGGCGTGCGCGGCGGACAGGTATTCGTCCAGGGAGCCGATGCGCGTGCGCCAGTACCGGTCGAAGGGCGCGGCCAGCTCGGGGCGGCCCAGGAAGCAGTCCGCGATGGCCACCACGCCTCCGGGCCTCAAGAGCGCACGCACGCGGCGGAACCACTCCGCGCGCGGCAGGTAGCTGCTGCTCTCCACCGCCACCACGGCGTCAAAGCAGGCGCGGCCCGGGACCGCGAGCGCGTCACAGTGCAGGGGCTTCACGCGCGCGCCCACGCCCTCGATTTCGGCGAACGTGCGCACCAGCTCCACGTGCGAGGGCACGTTCGTCACCGCCGTCACCCAGGCCTGATGCTCGGCGGCCCAGTACAGCGAACCGCCGCCCAGGCCGCAGCCCACGTCCAGCACGTCGGCTCCGCGAGGGAACGAGCCCACCGCGCGCGCCAGCTCCGCGAGCAGGGCCTCCTGGGAGGCGTGGACGCGCTCGCGCACGAGCGGCTCCGGCTCGCCCGGTGGAGGCACGTCGTCCACCAGCCCCACGTGGAAGTGGATGCGGGGGCCGGGCCCGTAGCGACGGAGGATGCGCTCCGTCTTCTCCTCGTAGTAGGCGGCCACCGCGTCATGGCGGGCTTCACACCGTGGGGGTTCCGCCCTCATGGCTCCACCTCCGGAAGTATCGGTTCGATGCGGCGCAGCGCCGCGTCCAGGCAGCGCAAGTCTTGTCCGCGCAGCGCCTCCGCGGCCTGCCTGCCCCACGTCACCACGGTGAGCCGGTCGCTCGGGGGCATGGAGGTGAAGCGCGGGTCCTTGGAGCGGATGTCCTCCGCCACATGGGCGGCCACACCCAGGCTCAGGCCCACCGACACCGCGCGCTCCTCCAGCCACGTCCCCGCCCAGAGCACGCGCAGGTACGCGGCCCACTGTCGCCCGGCGATGCCCTCCGCCACCCGGCGGAACAAGGGCTCGCTCCACGCCTGGGCGCGCACCTCCAGGGCCTGCGGTCCCGCGGCTTGCGCCAACAGCCGTGCGCTCTCCTCCATGGCGTTCGGGAGCACGCGGGCGCGAGGCTCCGCCAGCGTGGCCCAGGCGAGGTTCTGCAGGAGGAACTGCGCGCACGGGCCCATGCGCAGGGGCGTGTCGTAGTAGGTGCAGTCGCCGTCGATGAGGTCGTCGGCGAGGTTGCCCGCGCAGAAGATGAAGAAGAGGCCCACGCCGCGCGCCGTGAGCACGGGGCGCTCCAGTCCGGCCTCCGCGCCGGCTTCGTAGAAGAGGGGCAGGGGGCCCGGCTGGGCGGCCTCCAACGCGGCGAGCACGTCGTGCTCCGACTCCTCGGGCAGCTCCAGTCGCCGCAGCACCCGCAGGGCCTCTTGGTAAAGGGCTCCACCGCTCATCGGTACTCCCTGGGCAGAAACAGGCGCAGCAGGGCTCCGCCGTCCGGGGCGTTGCGTCGGTACAGCATTCCGCCGCTGGCGCGCAGCAGGCACTCACTGGTGTACAGGCCCAGGCCGGTGCCCTCGGGCTTGGACGTGTAGAGCTCCTCCGCGGGGACGTCGAGGAGCGCGGCCGGGAAGCCCGGCCCGTCATCCGCGATGACCACTTCCAGCCGGCCGCTGAGCGGCTCCACCCGGGCCTGGATGCGCACGCGCGAGGCGCCCTGCTTGCCGTCTCCCTCGCAGGCGTTGAGCACCAGGTTCTCCACCACCCGTCGCAGCGTGGTGGCCCCGCCTCTCATCAGCGCGCGCAGCGGCTGCCCCGGCTCCACCGCCACCTCGAAGTCCACGTCCGGGAAGCGCAGGCCCATGCTGGTGCGCACGCCCTCCAGGAGCGGCGTCAGCTCCACCGGCTCCGGCTCCGAGCCGACATAACGCCGGCCCTTCGCGCGAATCTCACCGACCATGTTCCGAATCTGGGTGAGGCTGTCGTTGAGCGTCTTGACCAGGTCCTCGAAGTCGCCTCGGGCCAGCGCGTTGCGCTGCACCCCCATCACCGCCAGCATGTCCGCCGCGGTGCCCGCCGACATGAGCGCGCTGTCCAACTCGTGGTGGTAGCCGAGGATTTCCCCCAGCGCGCGCGACAGCCGGCCCACGTCCTGTTCCTGCTGTTCCAGCAATTGCGCCTGCACGGCGGCGCGCAGGCGCTCGGCTTCCGCGCGGGCCTGGTCGTGCTGCACGGCGAAGGTGCCCAGGTACAGCTCCGCGGTGAGGGCGGCGGGGCCGATGACGCCGAACAACACCAGGTGCTCTGGGCTCTCGAGCAAAGGCAGCGCGGCCACCAGCGCCAGCGCCGTGCCCAGGGCGAGGAAGGGCTGCCGGGGCGTCACGCGGTGCAGCCGGCCGTGGAACGCGGTGGTGAAGAGGAAGAGGGAGGTGATGACGGTGGCGCCCTGCAGCTCCGACATCGCCATCAGCGCGGCGAGGAAGAAGTGCAGCGACGTCACGCCGAGCAGCAGCCACAGCCAGCCCCACGTCTCGATATGGCGCCGCTTCCGGTGGACCGCGGAGAAGAGCAGGCCGCTGACGAGCATGGGCGCCGCGCACAGCAGCCCGTCGACGAAGGAGATGCCGAAGAGGGTGCTCGCGCCCGGCGCCCACGCGACGGCGGCGAGCACCGCCAGCACGACGGTGGTGAGCGCCCACCAGGCCCCCACGCCGGCGGCGGCGAGCACCTCCGCGGTGTCCTGGGCACGCGTCCAGCGCCGGAACGAGGCCGTGACGGCGGCGCCGCCGGCGAAGCGTGTCTTCATACGGTGGTGGACAGGGTGCAGCCCGCCACTCGTTGGAGCTCGTTCACCTCGCGCGTGGCGTCCTCGACGCGCTGACGCAGCTCCTGGACGAGCCGGGAGTGTCCGCGCCGCGTGACGCGGACCTCCACCTCTCCACCGGCCAGCAGGTGGTGCAGCGCCTCCATCACCGGCTCCAGCGCGGGGTTGAGTCCCACCGCGCCACCGGGGCCTTCCACGGCGCCCAGGTCCTGGATGCGCTGCAGGTAATCGCTCACCGCGCCGACCAGGGGGACGCTGACCAGCCGGGGTCCCCAGGTGTCGTTGTCGCTGCTCATGTCGTCTCTCCCCCGGGCGCCCGCTGGCGTCCCTCGCTGCGGTGGTGGTGGTGGCGCGCGGGGCCAGACGCCTCACGCGGGGCGTCCGCCTCTCGCCGCGCACCTGGGGGGCTGCTTCGAAATGGCTTTCGATGCGACACGTGTCGAAGCCACATGCTGGTTGCCCCCCGCGAACCAGGCAGGCACGACTCCTTCGTCGCGCGAACGGAAGCAAAGCGAGCCGTCAAGGACGGAGTCAAACCGCCGGGGCCGCGAGTGTTCTTTAGTGTCCGGCGACACCGCCCCGGAGGGTGGCGAGGTGGTGGAGAGCCGACGTGATGTCCGCGAGGCGACTGCCCTGGGAGCGGGGCCTTCCAGGCGGCCGGGTGCGCTGAGGGAGGTGTCCACCGCGCCCCGCCGTTCCCACCGTTGCCGGGGGTGCCGGCATGGCCAGGGTGAGACAGGTGAGCGAGCACGGGGCGGAGGGCGGTGTCGAGCGCGTCTACCACGAGCTGCGGCGGACGATGCGCGTGACGGGCGTGGACGTGTCCTTGCGCACGTGGGCCGCATACCCGCGCTTCTTCGTGGCGATGTGGGAAGCGCTGGGGCCGAACGTGGAGACGCGCGCCTTCGAGGAGTCCGCGCTGGGCCTGTGGCAGGAGGTCCTGGACTCGACGGTGCAGTGGGAGGCGCTGGGCGCGTGGGGCGCGACGAGGCTGGGGCCCAGCCAGCGCTTCCACGCGCGCGGAGCCCTGGAGCTGTTCGAGACGATGCAGCCTCGGGTGATGTTGATGGTGTCCGCGGTGCGGATGGCGCTGGAGGGCCAGCCGGTGGGACAGCAGGGCGCCCTGGGGACGTCGGAGCGGCTGGAGCGTGGCGTCCCCTCGCGCATGGCTGCGATGGACTGGGTGGCGGAGAAGCCGGGCGACGCTGTGCTGCGGACGTTGTTCGCGGACATCGTGAAGACGGTGGGGCCGCCGGGAGTGCCGGGTGAGTACCGCGCGCTGGGCTGCTGGCCCTCGTATCTGGAGACCGCGTGGCGACGGCTGAAGCCGCGCATGAAGGACGAGGCCTTCCAGCGCGCATCGGAGCAACTGTTGGAGTCCGCGCGACGGCGGGCGCGGGCGCTGCCGTACCCGGTGGCGTTGAGTCGCGAGCGGGTGTCGGCGTTGGGGGAGAACGCGGAGGCGGTGCTGAAGGTGACGCAGGCGCTGGAGCGGCGCTCGCCGGCCTTGCTGTTGAACCTGTCGCGGCTGGTGCAGGACGTGCCGGACATGCTGCGTCAGCCGATGCCGGGAGCGTCCCGGCTGGTGCCGGACTGGGTGGCGGCGGAGGAGCTGCGATGAACTGGCGCGAGTGGCAGGGGCGACAAGAGGTGATGGAGCTGGGCAGTCGGTTCGTGAGCTACGTGGACTGGGGCTCGGGGCCGCCGGTGGTGCTGCTGCACGGCATTCCGAACTGGGGCTACCTGTGGAGCGGGATTGCGCCGGGGCTGGCCGAGTCGTACCGCGTGCTGGCGCCGGACCTGCTGGGCTACGGGTTCTCCGACCGGCGCGACAGGTTCGACCGTTCGATATCGCGGCAGGCGGAGGCGCTGGAGGCGTGGATGGACCGCCTGGGCGTGGTGGACGCGACGGTGGTGGGGCACGACGTGGGCGGCGGCGTGGCGCAGCAGCTCGCGGTGCGCTTTCCCCAGCGGGTGGGGCGGCTGTGTCTGATGGACAGCGTCTGTTACGACGCGTGGCCCAAGGGGTTGATGGCGCAGCTGGGCACGCCCGCGATGGCGCGCAGGCTGACGCCGGAGCGCCTGACGCGCTTCTTGACGCAGGCACTCAAGCGCAAGGGCTTCGCGACGCCGCAGACCGCGGAAATGCTGGAGGGGTTGCTGGCGCCGTACGCGACGGAGGTGGGGATGGTGTCGCTGTCACGCGACGCGGTGGCGCTGAACACCAACCAGACGCTGGAGCTGGCGTCGAAGCTGGGGCACCTGGTCGTGCCGGTGCTGGTGTTGTGGGGGGAGAAGGACGGCATCCTGCCCGCGAAGTACGGCGAGCGACTGGCGTGGGACATCCCCGGTGCGCGGTGGATGAAGGTCCCGAATGCGGGGCACTTCGTCATGTGGGACGCGCCGCACGCGGTGGCGATGGAGCTGTTCCGCTTCCTGGAAGGGGTGTCGCCGGTGAGTCACGCGACGACGCGCTCGGTGGCGGAGGAACTCTGGGGCTCGGAGGCGCCCGCGCCCGCATGACGGGCGCCGCGTATTGGTGCCTTGGCGGGGGCGGCGTCTTGGTGCTCGCTCCCGGGCCGTCCTCGCGCTAGAGGCGCGGTATGCGTGACCGAATCCAGGCGGTGCTTCGTCAGTTGGCCCAGGCTCCCGAGCTCGAGGCTCGCTGGCTGCACACCCTGTCCCTCATGGAGTTCATCGGGGCGCGGAAGATTTCGCGCACGGTGGCGGACCGTCATCCTTCGCTGGAAGTGCTCGGACATCTGTCCGACGAGACGCGCCACGCGTTCGCCTTCAAGCGCCTGTCTGCCGAGGTGGCCGGGAGTGAAATCACCACCTTCCTCTGTCCGGAGGCGGCGGGCCGCTACTTCCAGGGGCTGGACCACGAGCTGGCCACCTGGGCCACCGCGCACACCGGCCAGCCCGACGTGTACCTGCACTACCTGCTCACCACGACGGCCATCGAGCGCCGCGCCATGGTGCTCTACCCGCTCTACAAGGCGGCCTCGCGCAACACGAGCGTCCGTGAGGAACTGGGGCGCGTCGTCACCGAGGAGCAGAGCCACCGCCGCACCATCGAGGACGCGTGCGTGGCGCGCCTCACCGCCGTGGGTGCTTCGTTGGAGGAAGCGCTGGCCCTGGAGGAGCGCCTCTTCGGAGCGTTCCTCGCGGAGCTGGAGCCCGCCGTGGAGAGGGAGCTGGCGGCGCTGCCGTCACCCTCGGCCCTCGCGGCTTCCGACGTGGGCACCCCCGCGGTGCGGGCATCGTCCTCAGTGAAGTAGGGGCGACGCGGACCGTGGACTACGACAAGGGCTGCGCGAGGTAGTCGCTCGCCACCAGCACGAGCTTCCCCTCGCGCCACTCCGCGCGCAGGTTGCGGGCCTTGCGCGCGCGCTTGCGACTGAGCTCCACGCCCACCGCGTCCAGGCCCATGGCGTTGGCCACGGCCAGCGCGGTGCCGTGGCCACAGAACGGGTCCACCACGGTGCGCGTGGACGTGTTCTCCAGGATGAAGCGGCAGGCGAGCTGACACGCGTCGACACCCATGCCGCGCGTCCAGGTGACTTCGCCCGCGTCCGCGAGGACATCCGCGGTGGACTTCGCCAGGTCCGGGCGCACGCCGCGCGAGAAGCACAGGAAGTGGGAGTACGCGGGCCGGCCGTACGTCACCGTCCCGGGGGCGCGGCGACAGACGACCTTGTGCCAGAGCAGGCCCAGGCCTGTCTCCTCGGCGGCGCGTGAGACGAGGTAGCCCTTGTCGACCCAGAGGCCTTCGTCCTTCACGTCCGTCTGGTAGAAGATGGCGACACCGTCGTCGGGCACGCGCGTCATCACCAGCGCCGCCGCGCGGATGAACCACGCCTTCCACTCGGGCAGGGACAGCGAGGGGAACTCCGACGCGTCCGGCAGCGACGCCACCGCCGAGCACCCCGCGAGCACCGGCTGGGCCGCCAGCCACGTCAGCGCGTCCTCGCAGTGCACCGTGCGCCGAGCTTCGTGCCGCGCGCCGCCCGTCCCATCCCGTTCGTCCGCCATGAGGCGGCGGACTCTGCCAGAGCGGAACGCCGCCCGTGAGACAACCCACCACCTCCGCTCCCCGCCAACCCGACTCATACCCACCGCGAACGCCTACATGCGCCCCCTGGAACTCTCCTGAGTGTCATGGCTTGCTTTCGCTTCTGCACATTTCTTCAATACTGCTTTATCCTTTTCGTCTGAGGAGACGACATGAGCACGATTTCCGCATCTGACGGGACCTCGCTTCACTATCGCGTCATCGGCGAAGGACCGCGCACGGTGGTGTTGGTGCATGGGTGGATGGTGTCGGGTGCGGTGTGGGACTCGATGGTGGAGCGGCTGGACCTGACGGGGCTGCGGCTGGTGGTTCCGGACGCGCGCGGCACGGGTCAGTCGGGGAAGCCGGCGGGTGGGCATTCGTTGGAGGGGCTGGCGAAGGACGTGCTGGCGGTGGTGGACGCGGTGGGTGCCCAGCGCTTCTCGGTGGTGGGGCACAGCATGGGTGGGCAGTTGGCGCAGTGGATTGCGTCGCACGTGCCGGAGCGGGTGGAGGCGTTGCTCTTGCTCAACTCGGTGCCCGCGTCGGGGCTGCCGTTGCCGCCGGATGCCGCGGGGTTGTTCCGGACGTCGGCGGGAGACCGCGAGAAGCAGAAGATGATTCTGGGCCTGGCCTGCAAGAAGCTGTCGCCGGAGTCGCTGGAGTCGCTGTTGAAGGACTCGGGGTCGGTGAGCGCGGCGTCGATTGAGCAGGCGTTCGACGCGTGGACGCAGGGTGGCTTCGCGGACCGGCTGTCGAAAATCGCGGCGCCGACGTTGGTGGTGTCGACGGACGACGCCTTCCTGCCGCCGGCCTTCTTGCGGCAGGCGGTGGTGGAGCCCATCAAGCGCGCGCGCATGGCTCACATTCCGGGCCCTGGACACTATCCGCAGGTGGAGAGCCCCCAGGAGACCGCGGCGGTGTTGTCCGCCTTTCTGGCGGGCTCCGCGCCCGCCTGATTCCGGCTTCGAGGAGGCAGCACGATGGCCTGGAACATGTCCTTCGAGTACGACGCGCAGAACGACGTCGTGACGGCCTACTTCACCGACTGCGTCCTGGTGAATGAGGAGGACGTCCTGCGTTGGCGGCGGGAGGTGGAGGTGCACCTGTCGCGCTACGCGGGGTCTGGCAAGGTGGACCTGCTCATCAACCTGGATGGGTTGGTGGTGAAGTTCACGGCGGGGCGAGTGTTCGGCAAGGAGCGGCGTGAGGTGCTGGAGCGTTTCACGCATCGCTCGTACCGGTTTGGTGGGGACGACATGACGCAGATGTTCGTGCTCACCAGCGGGGCCATCAACGGCGCGGCGGTGAATCACTACGCCACGCGCGACGAGGCCCTGGCCGCGCTGAAGGCCGAGCGCGAGGCCCTGCGTCAGCGCGGGCCGTCTCCGTTCGGTGGAGGCTTCGCCGGCAGCAAGGCGTGAGGGTGGGGCCTGTGCTCGGCCCCCTCGCGCGGGTGTGTCAGGACGCCTCGGAATACGCGGCGCGGATTTCGGCCATGGGCAGGAAGAGCCGCAGGGGCCAGGGCGAGGTCGGAGGCTCGCTCTCGGCGAGCAGCGGCTCGTAGCCGAACCTCTTGTAGAAGTCGCGAGCGTGGGCGTCCTTGGCGTCCACGATGACCGCCACGGCGCCACTCTGGGCGTTGATGGTGAGCGCGCGAAGGTGGGCGTCTCCGAGGAGGTCTTCGCCATGGCCCCGGCCTCTCACGCGAGAGTCCCGTGCGAGGCGCGCGATGAGGACCGCCGGGAGCGGGTAGTGCGGCAGTCTCTTGCCCAGGTCGGGCGGAAGCGTCTCCCGTTTGAGGGTGGTCAGCGAGAGCGTGTAGTAGCCCAGGACCAGCGGTAGAGCGGGGTCGTCGGACGCGGTGCGCCGAAGGACCCAGGTCCGACTGATGTCTCGCTCCTGGTTCTGCCGGGCGGACTCACGGAAGAAGCGATTCAGGGCTTCGTGCTCACACGTGAAGCCACTGCCCGTGTCGCTCCGGGTCACCGCTTGAGTGATGGGGGCGGGAAGGACGATGTCGGACGAGGAGGGTGGTGGCATGAATCCCAGGCAAGTCCACGCGGGTTAGCGACGGCGTTGCTTGCGAACAAGTGCGCGGAGCGCGGCGGTGGGCTTCGCGGGCTTCTCGAGTCGCTTCACCACCCGGTCGAAGTCCGCATCCGGAAGGACAATCTCGACGGGGTCCTTCTGTGAGGCCTGCTCCATGTGCGTGAGCAGGGGCGTGCTGAACTCCCGCACGGTGCCCTGGGGCGTCCGTGGGAGGAACGCGAGCCGGGACCCTCGCCTGGCTTCCAGGGCGGCCTTCGTGAAGAGGGAGAGGGCCTCCTGGACCACGGTGCTCTTGTCGACCCCCAGCTCCTTGCTCAGGCGGGTGAGTTCCTTCATCGAGAAGGACGGCAGGGACGCCTGGAGACGTTCGGTCTGGGGCACGACGGGCTCCGTTCTCTTGGGGTTGCTGTGTACTGAGGTCATTAATACTCAGTTTCTACTCAGTTCAGGGTAATAGCCGAGGAGGACCGCCGCAAGAGACGGCCTGGATAGCAGGCGGGGCCGACATTGCTTGAAGGGGTGGGGCTACACGCCCGCGTACCACTCGTAGCCGCGCTCCTCCCAGTAGCCGCCGGTGGGCTCGGGGAGGAAGTTCACCTCGGTGAGGTACTTCACCATCTTGTAGCCGAGCTTCACCGCCGAGTAGAGGCGCAGCGGCGCGCCGTGCGCCGGTGACAGCGGCTGCCCGTTCATCCCGTAGGCGAGAATCGTCTGTGCGTGGAAGGCGCTCGGCCTGTCCCACGAGGACCAGTAGCCCGCATCGAACGAGCGCAGCTCCACGTAGCCAGCCCTCGGGTCCGCGCCCACGTACCTGGCGACGTCACTCACGCGCACGCCATGCCACGACGCCACCGCGCTCCAGCCCTCCACGCAGTGGTGCCGGATGCGGTACTCCGTGCGCGGCAGCCGCTGCAGGTCCGCGAGTGACAGCATCCCAGGCCGCTCGACGAGCCCACCCACCTTGAGCGCCCAACCTTGAGGCACGAGCGGCATGGACTCGGAGACGAAGTACTGGGGGAAGTCACCAGGCGGCGTGGCCTCTTCGGGCGGCAGCTCCGGAGCGAGCTGGTCCTCGTCGAAGAGAGCCCCCTGGAGCCGCTGATTGATGCGCTCCATGGCCCCGAGGAAACCCTCGCGAGGACGCGCGCTGTCACAGGCGGACGTCGTGAGCGCCGCCGCCCCGAGCAGGACGGAGCGACGCGTGAGGAGCAGAGGACGTCGCGACGGAACGAGGAGCCTAGGCATCCGGCTTCCTCCCGCCCGTCACCATCTCCCCGAACGAGCGCGGATGCAGCAACACCATGACCACGTGCCCCACCGTGAAGAGCACGAACGAGGCGAGCACGAGCAGATGGATGGCGCGCGCGGAGTCATAGCCGCCGAGCAGCGTTGCCAGCGCACCGAGCTGCACGGGCTTGTAGAGCGCGAGCCCCGAGAGCACGGCGAGGATGCCCAGTATCAGCGCGCCCGTGTACGCCAGCCGTTGCAGGCCGTTGTACAGCCCCTGGTCGGGAGGCTGTTTGCGCAGGCGCAGATAGAACGCGAGCGTGCTCACGGCGTTGCGCGTGTCGCGACGCGGGAAGAAGAGCCGCCGCCGCCACTCGCCGCTGAGGGCGAGATAGAGCAGATACACGAAGCCATTGAGCGCGAGGAACCCGCCGAAGGCGAAGTGCCAGCCTCGTGCGCCCGCGAGCCAGTCGCCGATTCGGGCCCACTCGGGAGGTGGCGTGCCCTGGAAGGGATACCAGCCATAGGGCCGCCCCTGCGTGCCGAGCATGGGATAGGCCGCGAGAATCTGCAGCCCGCTGCCCGCCATGATGACGAGCAGTGGCACGTTGACCCAGTGGGCCACGCGGATGGGCCAGGGCTGTGGGCGACGTGATTCAGGGGCTCGCACGACGCGGCAGGAGAACACCGTGCGTCAACGCCGCGCCGCCGCTCCTGACGCACTGCCCGCTTCCGAA
The DNA here is from genome assembly GCF_013336715.1 of Myxococcus sp. CA056. Taxonomy (NCBI): domain Bacteria; kingdom Pseudomonadati; phylum Myxococcota; class Myxococcia; order Myxococcales; family Myxococcaceae; genus Myxococcus; species Myxococcus sp. CA056. The sequence goes on along the minus strand of NZ_JABUMT010000001.1, from coordinate 1,491,998 downwards.
CCGCGCTGTTCACCCGATGTCGTCCGCTCGACGCGGCGCTGCCTTGCGGGGCGGCGCGAGCAGGCGGGCTTCCGGGCTGGCTCGGCCGGTTGCTTGGGCGCATGGCCGCTTGCCGGTATCGTGAGACACCGGACATCGCCGAGAGGACGTCACCATGAACCGAGCGAACGCGATGCGACTGGCCCTGCTTGCCAGCGCGCTGGTGCTGGCCACGGGGTGTCATCAGGAGGAACCGCTGGGCGTGCGGGTGGAGCCCGCGGGCTCGCTGCGGGTGGTCACCGTGCTGCCGCGCTCACTGCCGCTCGACACCGTGGCTCGCGTGGAGGTGTCCGCGACGCCGGCTCGGGGTGCTGTCGTCACCGCGGCCCTGAGCAGCTCCGAGGCGCCGCTGTGGCAGGGACTGCTGCGGAGCCTGCCTTCGGGGGCGGGAACCTCGGTGGGGGCGCGGGTGCTCGATGCGACGGGCGCTGTGCTGGGACAGGTGGACGTCCCGGGCGTGGAGTTGTTGAAACACCATGACGCGCTCGTCGTGCTGGTGCCTCGCGCGACGGACTCGGAGGCGCCCCTCACGGCGCCCGTCATCGATGCGGTGGTGGGCTCGCGGGCATCGGTGTCTCCAGGAGCCGCGCTGAAGCTCCGTGCGCTGGCGCATGCCGTCGATGCGTCGGAGGTGCTGACGTATGCGTGGAGCGCGACCTCTGGCACCTTCGACGATGCGACGGCTGTCGACGCGGAGTGGACGGCGCCGCTGCGGCGTGGCGCGGTGAACCTCACGCTCGCGGTGACGAGCGCGCGAGGCGCGGTGAGCACGCTGCGCTTCTCGGTGGACGTGGAGCTGGCGGGCGGCGGGGACCTGGTGCACACGGCCTCGCTCAATCACGCGCCTGTCCTGACGGAGCTGGGGGCCCAGCCCGTGTCCCAGGCGCGCGTGGGGCTTCCGGTGACGCTCCAGGCGGTGGGCGTGGATGACGACGGAGACGCCCTGACCTTCGCCTGGACCGCGACGTGTGAAGGGACTTTTGAGAACGCGGCGGCGGCGGCGACTCGCTTCACGCCGAGCGCCGCGCCTCAGGCCGCGTGTGACAACTGTCGGCTGACGTTGCGAGCGAGTGATGGCTTCGGGGCGCATCGTGAGCGCTCGTTGGACTTGTGTGTGACGAACCCGCTGCCGCCGAGCATCATCGACGCCTCGCAGTCGGAGACGGACGTGTCGGCGGGGAGGCCGGTGCGACTGACGGCGATGGCGGCGGACCCTCAGGGGGAGCCGCTGACCTTCGCGTGGACGACGAACACGGGCCTGCTGGGGAACGCGGTGCGCGAGAGGGACTCGGGTTCGGTGGACTGGGTGGTGCTGTCCTGTATTCCCGTGGACACGCCTCCGACCATCACGCTGACCGTCACGAACCTTTCGGGCCTGAGCGCGACGCGGGAGTTCACGGTGGAGTGGGGGGACTTGCTGTGCGGCGAGTTCCCGCCGTGCGCCGCGACGCTGGAGGACTCGAGGGTGACGCTGGCGGCGGACTGCACCACGGAGCAGACGGTGTGGATTCCCGATGGATACACGTTCGATGGAGCGGGGCATGTGCTCACGGCGGTGGACCCGCGGGGACGGCGCTTCCGAGGTGCGGTGTTGAGCAGCCTGGGAACGACGGCGCACGTGCGAGCCGTGACGGTGGCGGCGCGAGGCCTGTCGGAGCTGGCGTGTGACGGTGGCGCCGCGCGGCTGCGGGGCATCCTGTTCGAAGGGGCGAGTGGCTCCATCGTCGACAGCGAGGTGCTCGACGTGAACCAGAAGGAGGGCGAGGGCGGCTGCCAGGAGGGCGTGGCCATCGAGGTGCGGAACGCGCGTGACGCCGAGACGGTGACGAGGGTGGAGGTGCTGCGCAACCGGGTGGCGCGCTACCAGAAGGCGGGCATCTCCGGCACGGGGCGAGTGGAGCTGAACGTGGAGGACAACCAGGTGGAGGGCGGGGGACCGGTGCCCTTCATCGCGAGAAATGGAATCCAGTTCAGCGATGGTGCGACGGGGCGGGCGACGGGGAACCGGGTGACGGGGAATGCGTACTCGGGAGGAGAGACGACGGGCTCGGGCATCCTCGTCGCGGGCGGGGCCTACTACGACATGGCGCTGTGTGAGGACGTCGTCATCTTCGAGAACACGCTGGTGGACAACGACGTCGGCATCAACCTGTCCCAGGCGGAGGAGGACGGTGGACCCTTGTCTGTGTCGACGCGGCTCCGGGTGACGCGGAACACGGTGACGCATGATGGGCCGGTGGTGACGAACGGCTATCCCTATCAGGCGGGCATCTCCGACCTGGGAGGTGCCAACCTCATCAGCCAGAACCACGTCAGCGGGCCGGGGTACGCGCGCGAGACCGAGCCCGATGTGACGTTCGACGTGGACGTGGTGGCAGGGACGGCGTCTCGCCTGGATTTCCTCACACCTGACCGGGAGACAGGAGTGGGGCAGTGCTCGGAGGAGTTGGTGGTTCAGAGTCAGGACACGCTGGGGAACCTGTCCGCGCTGACGGCGCCGTCACTGGTGCTGGAGGTGGCGGGCACGGCGGCGCCGGGAGCGGTGCTCTACTCCGACGCGACTTGCACCCAGGCCCTGGCCACTTCGGGAACGGGCTGGGCACTGGCGCTGGAAGGGCCGCAGCAGGAGGCGACGTTCTACTTCCGCGCGACACAGGCAGGAGCGCTGACGCTCACGGCCACGGGCGACGGCGCGAGCGGGACGCAAGCCCACACCGTCCGGTGAAGCCATGTCGTGAACGCGGCATCTGCGCGCGGCTCACTCCGTGCGACGCCGCCCCGTGGCCGTCACCTGCCGCATGCCCCACCGCATGGGGATGGTGCCGTCGGTGCGACGCAAGGGCTCCACGGCCTGGACAAAGGCGTGCTTGAGCGAGGCTCGCGCCGCCGTGGAGAGCCGGTCCGCGTCATAGGTCGTGCTGAGCGACTCCCACGCGTGCTCCGGAGTCGCATCGCCCTGGACCTCGAGCCGGCGGATGTCCACGTGCGTGAAGCCGCCGAACAGCCCCGTCAGTCCTTCCACGGAGCGCACTCGCGCATCCCCCAGCGGAACGGGGACCCGCGCCTCCGCGGCCAGCATGGGCTTGAGCAACCCCAGATACACCTCGAACGCCTCGCCTCGCACCAGGTCGCCACCGACAACGACGGACACCCGCCCCGTCGGCTTCAGCACCCGCTGCATCTCCGTGAGCACCGTCTCCACGTCGTCCATCAACATCAGCGCCAGGTGGCTCAGCACCACGTCGACACTCGCCTCCGCGAGCGGCAGTGACTGCGCTCGCCCCTGATGCAACGTCGCCGCGCCGTTCAGCCGCGCCCGCGCCACCGCGAGCTCGTGCTCACTCATGTCGAGCCCCACCAGCGCGAGCCCGGGCTGGTTCCTCCGCGCGAGCAGCTCCAGCAGATACCCATCACCACACGCCAGGTCGAGCACCACCCGGGGCCCGTCCTCCTTCGGCACCGCCGCCTCCAGGAGCGCATAGGTGGACGGGAACACCTCACCGTCGCGCAGCACCGGAGCACCTCCGAACTCACGCGAAGTCACCCCGGCGAGGCGACGATGGAAGTCCAGCAGGTAGGACTCGGCGGGGGAGGGCGAGGACATGCCGAAATAAACCCACGTTCGCCGCATCCCTGCCACCTTCCGCAACTTCCGGAGCTGACGCGTGTTGCTACTCCCATGCCCCTGCGCGCCCTGTTTCTCTCTCTCGTCTGTGTCGTCCTCGCCTGTGCTCCTCCTGCTCCTGAGGAAGGGGCCACCGAGACGCCCACCTCTCAACCCGAAGCCACCGTGGCGTCCCCCCGGGACGTCCCGCACGGTCTGATCGCCCCCCTCGTCTTCCCCACGGATGACGCGAGCTGGCCCACGGTGAGTCCAGCCAGCGCGGGCTGGGACGTGGCGAAGCTCAACGCCGCGCTCGACTTCGCGGGCTCCCGCGACACCCGGGCCATCGTCATCCTCCAGGATGGGAAGCTGCTCGCCGAGCGCTACTGGCTGGCGAACTCGAACTTCATGCGCGACATCGCCTCCGCGCAGAAGAGCGTCGTCTCCGTGCTCGTCGGCATCGCGGTGGACAAGCAAGTGCTCTCGCTCGACGAGCGCGTCACTCCCATTCTCGGCGCCGGCTGGTCCAACACGGGCGCGCTGGCCGAGGCCCGCATCACCGTGCGCCACCTGCTGACGATGACCAGCGGCCTGAACACGTCACTCGGACTTCAGGCGGCCCCCGGAACGACGTGGCTGTACAACAACGACGCCTATCACCGGCTGCGCATGATTCTGGAGCGGCGCACGGGCCTGGGCATCGACGCGCTCTCCCACGCCTGGTTGTTCAACACGCTGGGCGCGACGCGCAGCCAGTGGGAGCAGCGCTCCGATACCGACAGCAAGGGCCTGCCCCTGTGGGGCCTGACGATGAGCGCGCGTGACCTGGCGCGCTTCGGCCTGCTGCTGCTCGCGGACGGCGCGTGGGCGGGAACCCGGGTCGTCTCCTCGGCGTACCTCAACACCGCGACCAATTCCTCGCAGACGCTCAACCCCGCCTATGGCCACCTGTTCTGGCTCAATGGCAAGGCCTTCACCCTGATACCGCCGCTGAGCGCGCGCATCGACGGCCCGCTCATCCCCAGCGCGCCACAGGACGTCTTCGCCGGACTGGGCAAGGACGACCAGAAGGTCTACGTCAGCCGCTCACTGGGCCTCGTGGTGACGCGGCTGGGCGCGCAGGCGGGGACTCGCTCGGCGGAGACGCTGTCCGACTTCGACGAGGAGCTGTGGGCCCGAATCATGGCCGCGCGGCTCTGACCCGCGAGGCGAGGTGGGCCGCGAGCCGGTCGAAGTTCTGCTCGTTCGCGGCCTCCACGAACCCGCGCACCTTCTCGACCTCGTCCTTCGATTCGAACCGCATGCGCCAGGTGAGCCGCGTCCGCGCTCCTTCGTCCGCGAAGTCCATCCGCATCTCGAAGTGATGCGTCTGCTGGTGGTGCTGGATGACGATGCGCTCGGCCGGCACCACCTCGATGAACTCCTTGTCCATCGCGTAGCGCGCGCCCTCCGCGCTCTGCATCGTGAAGCGCCACTTGCCGCCGGGGCGCAGCTCGAACTGCTCGAACGTGTTCGTCGAGCCTTGCGGCCCCCACCACAGCGTCAGCTGCTCCGGGTCGCTGAACGCCGCATAGACCTGCTCACGGGGCGCATCGATGAGCCGGGACGAGATGATGTCGCGCGAGGACTCCAGGATGAGCGCCAGCCGGTCGAAGTGCGCCGCCGTGCCCTCCTCGCGAGAGCGGGTGCCGTCTTCCCCGTCGAGGAACGCGGCCTGCTCGGTGAAGACCATCCGCGTCCCCCCGGTCTTCGTGGCGTGGAGCTCCACCGTGGCCAGGGACACGGAGAGGTGCTTGTCGCCCACGCTCATGTCGTAGGCGTAGACCATCCGCTCGTTCGGGATGATGTCGTGATAGCGCGCGGTGAAGACAGTGGAGTGCTTGCCGCCGAACTGCCCATGCAGCAGCTCCTGGCCGCCCACGCGGAAATCCAGCTCGCGCTTCACGAGCGTCCAGCGGTCCGGCGGACCGATGAACCACTGAGCCTTCGTCTCCACGTCCGACCATGCGGCGAAGACGCGAGCGGGTGACGCCTTGTAGGTGCGCTCGATGGTGAACGAGCCATGCACGACGGGAGGGGTCTTCATGTCTTGGTCTTCTTTCGAGGGGTGGGGTTCGGGCGCTCGGGCCCATCGAGCAGCTCGCCGAGTCGGTCGAAGCGGCGCTCCCAGAGTCCGCGTCGGTTCGACAGCCAGTCCTCGGCCACGCGCAGTCCACCAGGCTCGAGCTGACACGAGCGGACGCGTCCGATTTTCTCGGTACGCACCAGCCCGCTCTCCTCGAGCACCTGGAGGTGCTGCACGACGGCGGCGAGCGTGATGTCGAGCGGCTTCGCCAGGTCGCTGACCGACATGGTTCCCCGACTCAGCCGCTCGACGATGGCGCGCCGATTGGAATCGCCCAGGGCATGGAAGATACGGTCGACGGCGCCATGGTTAAGCATGGACTTGAGTATTGGCGAGGGGTCGCCGGATAGTCAAGTCGCGACTTGAGTATGGGTCGGGCCTGAATCGAAGCCGGGTTGCGGTGGCCTCGGCTATCCTGTCCGGGTGAGCCACCTGCTGAAGGAGTTGCTGGGACGCACGGAGGAGGCGCTCGCTCGGCGGGAGGATGATGCGGCCCTCACGCTCCTGTTGGAGGCGTGGAATGAGTGCCGAGCCGAGCCCGTCATCGCGCTCATCCAGCGGCTCTCGGACCACCTCGCCACGGGGCTCCCTTTCTTCGGGGTGCCCGTCCGTTGGGTCCTCGAGGAGGTCCGCAGGCATCCCACGGACCTTCCCCGGGCGCTGGGATGGCTGCGGGAACGCGCGGCGAGTCTTTCGCGCTGTGCGTTCTCCACGGACCTCGACCGGCTGCGACGATGGTGGCCCGCGGATCCGCGCATCATTCCGCTCCTGCTCACCCTCGTCCGTCTTCCGGGAGCGGAGACTCCAGGCGAGCTGAAGATGCTTTGCAGCCTCTTCATGTACGTGGGTGCGCCCTATGACGTGGAGCCCCTGCGCGAGCTGAAGGCCCGGCTCCCTTCAACGCAAGGGGAGGAGGTCGAGCGGTTCGACCTCGTCATCCGGCTGGGAGCTCGTTGGGTTCCTCCCGTGCTCGATGCGGAGACCCTGGCGCGGTGTGACGCGCTGAAGGAGGTCATCGAGGAGCGGGTGGAGAGTGCGCGCCTCGACGCGGCGACTCGGGAGGCGCTGTTCGCCCGCGTCTATGAGGCGCCGGAGGATGACTCCGCCCGGCAGGTGTTGGCCGACCAGTTGATCGAGCAGGGCGACCCACTGGGGGAGTTCATCATGCTCCAGTATGCGAAGGCGCCGGATGAGGAGCACATCGCTCGACTGCTCGTGGCGAACCGGGAGCGGTGGCAGGCGCCGTTGGGGCCTTACGTCGAGCGAGACTACACCCGCTTCGAGCGGGGCTTTCCCGTCGCGGTCCGCCCGATAAAGGGGGACCACTTCCCCAAGTCCTTTCCCAAGCCGGAGCCCGGCTGGAACACGGTGGAGGAACTCCACTGGAATCCGGAGCACCACAGCGACGGCAATGACGTCGCGCAGTGGGGGCGCATGCTCCGGCACCCCGCGTTGCGCCGTGTAACGAGGCTGCTGAATGTTCCAGGCGAGCTGGTGAGCTTGCTGTCCGCGAACAGCTCCGTGAGGCGGCTGGAGTTGAAGAGCTCATTTGAGAGCGGCCTGGCCGATGCGCTGATGGCCCTGCCCCACCTGACGTGGCTGACCATCCCCTATGCCTCGACGGACCTCTTCATCCGGTGTGCCCACTCCCGTCTGGCTTCCCAGTTGGAGTACTTCAAGGCCTCTGGGGAAGATGGATTCTGGAGGCTCGAGGTGACCCGAGGCGCGGAGGTTCCCATCCGGGCCACCGTCACGGGACCGCGCACGCGGGAGTTCGCGCCCGTCCTCCTTGCCGCCGCGAGGTTCAGCTCCCAGGGGCTCCGGATTGAATTGCGAGACGGAGCCGAGGGGGCGCCGCTGCGTGAGGCGCTTGCCGCCTACGCACGGGTCATCCGGGAGTGAGCGGAGGACTCCCGCGCATGCTCAGCGCCTGAAGTTCGCGACGATGAGCAGCAGGGGCTGCTCACGGCGTGAGTCCACGGTGAAGCCCTCGTGCCGCCTCCACGAAAGGCACGACTCCCAGTAAGCGCGACCCCTTGGAACAATCCGCGCCGTCATCGTCGCGCCGTACATCAGGCGGGATGCGAGAAGTCTTCCCCGGCTTCGTGCGAAACGCGCGGTGCTTCCAGGTGTCAGTGCGCCCGGCCTTGTCCCCACCCGCGCGGCCTCAACCTGCACGATGCCTGGAGACCTGTCGTGCAGGTTGCAATCCTGCCCCACGGGGCATGTCCGCAACCCCTCGGAACACCTAGGGTCCTCGGGGGACGGGGTTGGTACGGGCGGTGCTCAATGGGGCACACCTATGTGGCCTCTCACCACGCCTCCATTGCTGCTCTCCCTGCTGCTCCAGCAGGCCGACGCCTCCTCGCCACCACTTCAAGGACCCACGGATACCCAGGCCGAGGCGGAGGCCCCGGGCTTGCTCTCCCGCCTGAAGCCCGAGGGAGGCGTCGACGTGTACTTCGGCCACAACTTCAACCGGCCCGCGAACGCGGCGAACTTCATCCCAGGCACCGGCACGTCCGCGAAGCGCGACAGCGAAGTGGCCATCAACCTGGCCTCCATCGGCGTGAGCCTGGCCCCGGAGCCAGTGGGCTTCAAGGTGCTCCTCGGCTTCGGCACGGGCGCGGAGGTGGTCCACGCGGCCGAGCCCGAGGGCGTCGCCTCCGGGCCGGACTTGTGGCGCTACGTGCAGCAGGCCTCGCTGTCCTTCGCCACCGGCCCGCTGACGTTGGAGGCCGGGCTCTATCCGAGCCACATCGGGCTGGAGTCCTTCCAGTCACAGCTCAACTGGACGTACACGCGCTCGTGGATGGGCGAGCTGTCGCCCTACTACCAGACGGGCCTCAAGGGCACGTACGCGCTGGATGACGCGTGGAGCGTGCAGCTCCAGCTCCTCAATGGCTGGCAGACCATTGGCGACAACAACCGGGGCCTCGCGCTGGGCACCCAGGTGGCCTACGCGGGCAAGCGCCTGTCCGCGTCCTTCAACACCTTCATTGGAAACGAAGGCACCGAGGGCAGCGACGGCCTGCGGCTCTTCGCGGACGCGGTGGCGACGTACGCGGTGACGGAGTCGTTCAAGCTCGCGGCCACCGCGGATGTGGGCACCCAGCGGATTCCAGGCGCGGACCGCGCGGTCTGGTACGCGGCGGGACTCAATGCCCGCGTCCAGCTCTCCGAGCCCGTGGCGTTGGCCGCGCGCGTGGAAGCGTATCGCGACGCCGACGGGCTCATGACGGGCGTGGAGCAGACGCTGACGGGGGGCACGCTCACCCTGGAGGTGAAGCCCGCCGAGCAGCTCACGCTCAAGCTGGAGGCGCGGCATGACCGGTCAACGGCGGACGTCTTCGCCAGCCGCGCCACCACCGACGAAGGCACCCCCATTCCCAAGGACTCCGAGACGCTCGTCGTCCTCGGAGCCACCGCCTACTTCTGAACCTGGAGTCCGTCCATGGACGTCGTCCTCATCCTCGCCACCCTTGGTTTCTTCGCGCTCGCGTGGGGCTACTCCCACGGCTGCGAGCGCCTGTGAGGTCCTCCCGATGACTTTCGAATACGCCGCTGGCGCCGTGCTCGCCGTGCTGCTCACCGCCTACCTCGTCTACGCCCTGCTCCGTCCCGAGCGCTTCTAGGGACTCCGCCATGACCCTCATTGGTTGGTTGCAGATTGTGTTGTTCTTCGCCCTCCTGCTCGCGCTGACGAAGCCGCTGGGCACCTATCTCTTCCGCGTCTTCGAAGGGGAGACGCAGCCGTTGCCGCGCGTGCTCGGCCCCGTGGAGCGCGTCCTCCTACGCCTGACGGGTGCCAGCGCGCGTCGCGAGCAGACGTGGGTGGAGTACTGCGGCGCGCTCCTGGCCTTCAGCGTCGTCGGCATGCTCATCCTCTACGGGCTCCAGCGCGCGCAGCACGTGCTGCCGCTCAACCCGCAAGGCCTGGGCGCGGTGGGACCGGAGCTGTCGTTCAACACGGCGGCCAGCTTCGTCGCCAACACCAACTGGCAGTCGTACGCCGGTGAGTCCACCATGAGCTACCTCACGCAGATGGTGGGGCTGGCGTGGCAGAACTTCGTCTCCGCGGCGGCGGGGCTCGGCGTGGCGTTGGCGCTGGCGCGCGGCTTCACGCGCCGCCCGGGGCCGGAAGGAGCCAAGACGCTGGGCAACTTCTGGGTGGATGTGGTGCGCGGCACGCTCTATGTGCTGCTGCCGCTGTGCTTCGTCGTGGCGCTGTTCTTCGTCTCGCAGGGCATGTTGCAGAACTTCGCGCCGTACCACGAGCTGACCACGCTGGAGGGCGCGAAGCAGACGCTCGCCATGGGTCCGGTGGCCTCGCAGGAGGTCATCAAGATGCTGGGCACCAACGGCGGTGGCTTCTTCAACGCCAACAGCGCGCACCCCTTCGAGAACCCGACGCCGCTCACCAACCTGGTGCAGATGCTGCTCATCTTCTCCATCCCCTCCGCCCTCACGTACACGTACGGGAAGATGACGGGGGACACGAAGCAGGGCTGGGCCCTCTTCGCGGCCATGTCCATCCTCTTCTTCGCGGGCGTCACCGCCGCCTACGCCGCCGAGTCCCAGCCCAACGCCGCCGTGGCCTCCGCGCAGGTGGCGCAGGTGGGCAACCTGGAGGGCAAGGAGGTGCGCTACGGCATCACCGCGTCCGCCCTCTTCGCCACCGTCACCACGGACGCGTCGTGCGGCGCCGTCAACTCCATGCACGACAGCTTCAATCCGCTGGGCGGTCTGGTGCCGCTGGTCAACATGCAGCTGGGCGAGGTCATCTTCGGCGGAGTGGGGGCGGGCCTCTACGGCATCCTCATCATGGTGGTGCTCTCCGTCTTCATCGCCGGCCTGATGGTGGGTCGCACGCCCGAGTACCTGGGCAAGAAGATTGAGGCGAAGGAGATGAAGCTCGCGATGCTCTACGTGCTCATCTTCCCGCTGTTCATCCTGGGGATGTCCGCGGTGGCGGCGGTGATTCCGCAGGGCGTGTCCTCGCTGAACAACGCGGGACCGCACGGCCTGACGGAAATCCTCTACGCGTTCACCAGCGCCACGGCGAACAACGGCAGCGCGTTCGCGGGCCTCAACGCGAACACGCCCTTCTGGAACATCGCCCTGGGGCTGGCCATGCTCGGCGGGCGCTTCCTGATGATTGTCCCCGCGCTGGCCATCGCCGGCTCCATGGTGGGCAAGAAGGTGGTGCCGGCGGGTCCGGGCACCTTCCCGACGAATGGCGCCCTGTTCACCGGCCTGCTGGTGAGCATCGTGGTCATCGTCGGTGCGCTCACCTTCTTCCCCGCGCTCTCCCTGAGCCCCATCGTCGAGCACTTCCTCGCCGGGGCCGGAAAGGTCTACTGAGCCATGAGCTCCGCATCCTCGAAGCCGGCGTCGCTGTTCGACGTGTCTCTCCTCAAACCCGCGCTGCTGGACAGCCTGAAGAAGCTCCACCCGCGTGACGTGGCGCGCAACCCCGTCATGTTCGTGGTGTGGGCGGGCAGCCTGCTCACCACGGTGCTGGTGGTGAAGGACCTGGTCTCCCCGCGCACCGACGGCGCGCCCTTGTGGTTCACCGTCTGGGTGGCGGTGTGGCTGTGGTTCACCGTGTTGTTCGCGAACTTCGCGGAGGCCGTGGCGGAAGGGCGCGGCAAGGCCCAGGCCGGCGCGCTGCGAAAGATGCGCAAGGACACCACCGCGCGGCGACTGGTGGACGGGCGCGAGGAGCGTGTGCCCGCGCCGAACCTGCGCAAGGGCGACCTCGTCGTCTGCGAGGCGGGTGACCTCATCCCGGGTGACGGTGAAGTGGTGGAGGGCATCGCCAGCGTGGACGAGTCCGCGATTACCGGCGAGTCCGCGCCGGTGATTCGCGAGTCCGGTGGAGACCGCTCGGCGGTGACGGGTGGAACCAAGGTGCTGTCGGACCGGATTGTCGTGCGCATCGCCGTCAACCCGGGTGAGTCCTTCCTGGACCGGATGATTGGCCTGGTGGAGGGCGCGGCCCGGCAGAAGACGCCGAACGAGATAGCGCTGCACATCCTGCTGGTGGGCCTGACGGTGGTCTTCCTGCTGGCGTGTGTGTCGCTGGTGCCGCTGGCGCTCTACTCCGGTGTGCCGCTGTCGGGTACGGCCGTCGTGGCGCTGCTGGTGTGTCTCATCCCCACGACGATTGGCGGCCTGTTGAGCGCCATCGGCATCGCCGGCATGGACCGGCTCTTGCGCAAGAACGTGCTGGCCATGAGCGGCCGTGCGGTGGAGGCGGCGGGAGACGTGGACACGCTGCTGCTCGACAAGACGGGCACGATTACGCTGGGCAACCGCATGGCCACGGAGCTGCTGCCCATGCCGGGTGTCCGCATGGAGGACCTGGCGGAGGCGGCGCAGCTGGCGAGCCTGGCGGACGAGACGCCCGAGGGGCGCTCCATCGTCACGCTGGTGAAGGACACGTACAAGATGCGTCCGCGCGAGCTGCTGGCGCACCACGCGACGTTCGTCCCGTTCACCGCGCAGACGCGCATGAGCGGGTGCGACCTGGTGGACCCGCACCCGCGTAGCATCCGCAAGGGCGCGGTGGATGCCATCGTCAAGCACGTGCAGGCCCAGGGCGGCGCGGTGCCGGCGGAGCTGACCGTGGCGGCGGGCCGCATTGGTGACGCGGGCGGCACGCCGCTGGCGGTGGCGGATGGCTCGCGGCTGCTCGGCATCATCCACCTGAAGGACGTGGTGAAGGGCGGCATCAAGGAGCGCTTCGACCGCTTCCGGGCCATGGGCATCCGCACGGTGATGATTACCGGCGACAACCCGCGCACCGCCGCGGCGATTGCTCGTGAGGCGGGCGTGGATGACTTCCTCGCGGAGGCGACGCCCGAGGCGAAGCTGGCGCTCATCCGCACCGAGCAGGGCAAGGGCAAGCTGGTGGCGATGACGGGTGACGGCACCAACGACGCGCCCGCGCTCGCCCAGGCCGACGTCGGCGTGGCGATGAACACCGGCACGCAGGCGGCGAAGGAGGCGGGGAACATGGTGGACCTCGACTCGAACCCCACCAAGCTGTTGGAGGTGGTGGAGGTGGGCAAGCAGCTCCTGATGACGCGCGGGACGCTGACGACGTTCTCCATCGCCAACGATGTGGCGAAGTACTTCGCCATCCTCCCGGCGCTGTTCATGGGGGTGTTTCCCCAGATTGCTCCGCTCAACGTGATGGGCTTGTCGTCGCCGTACAGCGCGATTCTGGCGGCGGTCATCTTCAACGCGCTCATCATCATCGCGCTGATTCCCCTGGCGCTGCGCGGTGTGCGTTACCGCCCGCTGGGCGCGGCGGCCCTGCTGCGGCGCAGCCTGCTCGTCTACGGAGTCGGCGGCGTCATCGTTCCCTTTGTCGGCATCAAGGCCCTGGACGTGTTGCTCACGGCCGTGGGCCTGTCCTGAAAGTGAAAGGGCTCCTCATCATGGTCTCCACTCTTGTCACCGCCCTGCGCGCCTGTGTCGTCACCCTGGTGCTCACGGGTGTGCTGTATCCGCTCGCCGTCACCGGCGTGGCGCAGCTGTTGTTCCCCTCCCAGGCCCAGGGCTCGCTCGTGAAGGACGAGCAGGGCCGCGTGGTGGGCAGCGCGTTGATTGGTCAGGGCTTCACCCGAGGCGGCTACTTCCAGCCGCGCCCGTCGGCGGCGGGGGCGGGCTACGACGCGGCGGCGTCCTCGGGCAGCAATCTGGGGCCGACGTCCCAGAAGCTTCGGGACCGGGTGACGGCGGAGGTCGAGCGCCTGCGCCAGGAGAACCCGGACACGCCAGGGCTGGTGCCCGGTGAGCTGGTCACCACGTCGGCGTCCGGCCTGGACCCGCACCTGTCGCCGGAGGCGGTGCGCTGGCAGGCGCCGCGCGTGGCGAAGGCGCGAGGCGTGGCGCCGGAGCGCGTACTCGCGGTGGTGAACTCGCACGTCGAGGGACGGACGCTCGGCGTGCTGGGCGAGCCGCGCGTCAACGTGCTGCTGCTGAACCTGGCGCTGGACCGGCAGTTCGGTCGGCTCGCCTCGGAGCCCGCGCAGCCGATGGGCGCGGTGACTCCGGCGGTGGCACCCACGGGAACTCCGTGAGTCAACGCGCGCACCGGCGCTGTTTCCCAGGGGGCGGCGCGCGCCGTCTCGTGCTCGTACCGTGCGACGGTCCCTCATGACGGAGTCCATTCTCCCCATGCATTCGTGCGGAGGCGCGGGCATTGTCGCTCGCGCCTCCGCTGTGGAGGTCCGAGGGTGACGATGACGCGACGTTCGCGTGCGGAGGACTTTCTGGAGCTGGTGGAGCGGGGCCGGCGAGGTCGGCTCAAGCTCTACATCGGCTTCGCGGCTGGCGTGGGGAAGACGTACCGGATGCTCGAGGAGGCGCACGCCCTCAAGCGCCGGGGCGTGGACGTGGTGCTCGGCTTCGTGGAGACCCACGGTCGCAAGGAGACAGAGGCCCTGGTGGAGGGGCTGGAGGTGGTGCCACGCAAGGAGCACACCTACCGCGACGTCACGGTGGAGGAGATGGACCTGGACGCGGTGCTCGCGCGCAGGCCCCAGGTCGCGGTGGTGGATGAGCTGGCCCACACCAACCTTCCGGTGTGTCGACACCGCAAGCGCTACCAGGACGTGCAGGAACTGCTCGACGCGGGCATCAACGTCATCGGCGCCTTCAACGTGCAGCACCTGGAGAGCCTCAATGACCTGGTGGAGCGCACCACCGGCGTCATCGTGCGCGAGACGCTCCCCGACAGCTTCCTGAAGGGCGCCGACCAGGTGGTGAACCTGGACCTGGCGGTGGAGGACCTCCACGAGCGGCTGAAAGCGGGGAAGATCTACGCGGAGGACAAGGTGCCACGTGCCCTGGAGAGCTTCTTCAAGGGGGAGAACCTGTCCACGCTGCGCGAGCTGGCGCTGCGAGAGGTGGCGGAGAGCCTGGACCGCGCCACCGCCGGGCTGCCGTCGCGCGCGGGAGACGAGGGACAGCAGAAGGGCGCGTCCTGGGGCCGGGTGCTGGTGGCGCTGTCGAGCTACCCTCCGCGCGCGGCCACCCTGCTGCGGCGAGGCTCGCGCATGGCGGGGCGGCTGAACACGGACTGGTTCGTGGTGTACGTGGAGACGCCGCGCGAGGCCCCGCACCTCATCGACGCGGAGGCGCAGCGGCACCTGCTGGCCAACATCGAGAAGGCGAAGGAGCTGGGCGCGGAGGTGGTGCGGCTGCGCTCGAAGGACCCGGTGGAGGCGATTCTCGACTTCGCGCGCTCGCACGGCGTGGGCCACATCATGGTGGGCCGCTCGCATCAGCCCTGGTGGAGGCGGGCCCTGGGCCGCGCGGCGGACGTGCGGCTGCTGCGCGAAGGCGAGGGCTTCGACATCCATGTCGTGGCCTTCGACCCCGCGCCCGAGGAGAAGCGTTCATGACGCTGAGGCTGAGGTTGCTGCTGGCCCAGGCTCCCCTGGCCCTGGCCCTGGCCCTGGTGGGCGTGGTCGCCGTCGTCACGTTGGCCCGGCTGGGGCGCTCCGGGCAGCGCATCCTCCAGGACAACTACCGCAGCGTGCTCGCGACGCAGCGGATGACCGAGCAACTGGAGCGGATGGACAGCGCCGCCCTGTTCATCGTCGCGGGGGAGCTGGAGCGGGGTGAGGCACAGCAGTCCGCGCAGCGTCAGGTGTTGGAGTCGGAGCTGCGCCTTCAAGAAGGCAACGTCACCGAGCCTGGCGAGGCCGAGGCCACGCGCAGGCTGCGCGCGGGTTGGTCGCGCTACCAGGTGGCGTATGACGCGTTCCTCCTGTTGTCCTCGGAGGCGGAGCGGAAGGTGGTGTACTTCCGAAGCATCGAGCCCGCCTTCCGTGAGGTGAAGGAGGCGGCGGCATCCATCCTGGCGCTCAACCAGGACGCGATGGTGCACAAGAGCGAGGAGCTGCGGCGACAGAGCGACCAGGTGAACACGCTGATGGTGCTGGCGGTGCTGGCGGCCTTCGGTGTGGGGTTGTTCGCCTCCACGTCCCTCACGCATCGCGCGCTGCGGCCCGTGTCGGTGCTGTCGCAGGCGGTGCGGCGATTGGGCCGAGGTGACTACGCGGTGCGCGCGGTGGTGGAGGGGACGGACGAAATCGCGCAGCTCGGGCAGGACTTCAACTCGATGGCGGAGGCGCTCCAGCAGTATCGCCAGAGCAGCCTGGGCGAACTGCTCCAGGCGCAGTCCGCCTCGCAGGCGGCCATCGACAGCCTGCCGGACCCGGTGGTGGTGTTCGGCTCGGATGGGGTGTTGCTCAACGTCAACCGCTCGGCGGAGGACGTGCTGAAGCTGTCGCTGGAAGGCGGCGGGGACGTGCTGGGCCGCGTGGTGCCGGAGGCGCGCGAGGTGCTGGAGCGGGTGCGCGGCCATGTGCTGGGCGGCAAGGGCGCGTATCAGCCTCGCGGCTACGAGGAGGCGGTGCGGGTGGAGCTGGCGGATGGAGACCGGTGGCTCCTGCCGCGTGGGAGTCCCGTGTACGGGGAGACGGGCGAGGTGGTGGGCGCCACGGTGATTCTCCAGGACGTGACGCGGCTGCGTCGCTTCGACGAGCTGAAGAACGACCTGGTGGCCACGGTGGCGCATGAGTTCCGCACGCCGCTGACGTCGCTGCGCATGGCGGTGCACCTGGTGGCCGAGGGCATGGTGGGCGCGGTGACGGAGAAGCAGGCGGACCTGCTGTTCGCGGCGCGCGAGGACTGCGAGCGTTTGCAGGGCATCGTCGATGACCTGCTGGACTTGTCTCGCATCCAGGCGGGGCAGCTCCGGCTGGAGGTGCGGCGGGTGCCGGCGGAGGAGCTGGTGGAGGCGGCGCTGGACTCACAGCGCTCGGCGGCGGCGGAGCGCGGGGTGCGACTGTCGAGGCAGGTGGGGCTGGAGGTGGAGTCAGTGGACGTGGACCCGGACCGGCTGGGCCTGGTGTTGGGGAACCTGGTGGGCAACGGGGTGAAACACACGCCGGCGGGGGGCGAGGTGGAGGTGCGAGTGGCTCGTGAGGGGACGCACGTGCGCTTCGAGGTGCGGGATACGGGTGAGGGCATCGCACCGGAGCAGCAGGGCCGCATCTTCGAGAAGTTCTACCGCGCGCCCGGGGCCCCGGTGGGTGGCGCGGGGTTGGGGTTGTCCATCGCGAAGGAAATCGTCCAGGCGCACGGCGGAGAGCTGGGCGTGGTGAGCGCTCCGGGGCGGGGGAGCACGTTCTGGTTCACGCTGCCGCAGCAGGCGGCGGCGGTGGAGCCGACGTGACACTCCCGCCCGTGCTCCTTGTCGGAGGCACGGGCGGGAGCTCGTTCACCAGGAGGACTTCGTCACACGGAGGCTTCGCCCCAGTCCTTCATCTCCTCGCGGCGAATCTTGGAGGCCTCGCGGACGAGGTCCTTGCAGGACATTCCGATTTCCTTCTCGGTGACGTTCTTGGTGACCTGCGGGAGGATGTTCTGCTCCTCGTCGGCGATGTGGCGCTTCACCACTCGCTCGAGTGAGTCGACCCGGGCCTTCACGGCGTTCATGTCGTCGCGCATCCGGACGATTTCGCCCAGGAGCTTCGTCATCTCCTGATGGTCTTCTTCCGCGTGCTCGATTTTCTCGTCGCCCACCACGCGGGTGGCCTTCGGATAGACCCAGCGCTCCTCGATGGTGGTGTGCAGCATCAGCGCCTCCGCGAGCTGGATGCAGAGCTCCTTCCGGCTCGTGTCGTCCGGGGCGCGGCGGAATGCCTGGAACAAGGCGTCGACTTCGCGGTGCTGTTGAATCAAGAGGTCGATGACGTCCACGGGTGCGCTCCTTGTGTCGTTGGGGTCGCCGCACAACGGTCCGCATGCATGCGGGTCGTGGCAATCACAGGCATGGGCGCGCAAGCTCCCTCGCCATGTCCCACGTGGGGGAGTGGGCAGGGGAGCGCTCCCTCCGGGCACAAGGCGTCGAGTGCTTGAAACCGTGCGGGGCTACACCGGGGACAGCGGAAATCGCCGGAGGATGCGTGGCTCCTGTCCCACTTCGAGCAGGAACAGGGAGTCCTCGCTGGCGATGAGCAGTCGCTCGCCGGTGATATCGAAGGCGCCCGCCGAGCCCTGGAACGCGAGCCTGCGAACGGGTGCGCCATCCACCACGAGCAACCCCAGGTCCAGGAAGCGCCACCGGCCATCCGCTCCCAACGTGAATGCGGAGTCCGTTCGGCCGCCGTGCTCCTTGGCGAAGTGCTCCAGGTCCTCGGTGAAGTCCTCCTCCGTGGGCGCCGGTGTCACCGTGCCATCCGCTTGCAGCTTCGGGACGGGGGTGTCGAGCCGCCAGCCACCTCGGTCCACCCACCGCAGGCCCGTGTCCACCGAGTACACCCCGCCACGTCCCGAGCGGTCCTCCGCCCAGAGCAGCTTCCCATCCGGCGACGTGGCCTGCCGCTGGAGGTACTTGCGCACCTCGACCAGCTCCACCGTCGAGTCCACCCGTGCATTCACGAGATAGACGCTCCCCGCGCGCTCCACCGCCGCGGCGAGCGACATGCCCGGCGCATCCGTCACCCACGTCCCGTCGCGCAAATCCAACACATGCAGCTCACCATCGAAGGTGAACAGCGCATGCGCACCCTCCGGCGACACCGTGACGAGCCGCACCGGTGAAGGAAGCTCGTGCGTCGCTCGGACCTGTCCATCGTCGAGCCCGAGGATGACCGCGACCGAAGGGAAGCACACGAGCGCGGCGTCCTGACCGAGGAACGCGCAGCCCGTCGGCCTCTGCGTCTCCGCTTCCCCCTCGAACTGCGGCGGCGGGAACAGCTCCACGTCCATCCGGTCATCCCGCAGCCAGTACCGGGCCTCGCGAGAGAACGTCATCCCTGGCCGGACCGAGCGCTCCTCAGGTGGTGGCCCTCCGGGCTCCGCGCCGAGCTGCACACACAGGGCATCGAACGCGGTCTGGAGCGCGAGGTGCTCGAAGTCCGAGTACACATCCTCGCGGCCAGCCTCGCGCATCGCACGCAGCCGTCCATTGGACGCCAACAGCTCCTGATAGCGCACACTGTCGAGGCCCGGCATCCGCGCACCACCGGGCATCTGGTTCAACGGACGCTGTGCGGGCGGTGTCACGGGGACCTCATCCAGAATCAGCTCGCGCGGCGAGAAGCCCGCGGCCGACAGCTCCGCCGGCCAGTCGGCGCCCACGTCCTTCTCCGAGAGCAGTCGGCGGAGCATCGCCGGTCCGCTGTCCGCCATGCGCGGGTCACCTCCCGGCATCAGCGGAACCACTTCGCCCTCCTCGACACAGGCCTGGAAGAAGGCGACCTGCCACACATGCTCTTCCGT
Organism: Myxococcus sp. CA056; assembly: GCF_013336715.1. Classification (NCBI taxonomy): domain Bacteria; kingdom Pseudomonadati; phylum Myxococcota; class Myxococcia; order Myxococcales; family Myxococcaceae; genus Myxococcus; species Myxococcus sp. CA056. The sequence continues at coordinate 1,472,919 of NZ_JABUMT010000001.1, read as the reverse complement.
CCAGCCCAGACATCGAGCCACCAGTCTCCCCAACGCGCGGTGGACAAGTCCCCCCGAGGCCGCGACATGTCCCCACCGCTCCGCTCTCGCCGAGGAGGCAATGCACTCGACGTGGCAGAGGGGACACCGCGCACCCGCATGCTCCGGGCCTACGAGTTTCCCGCATGCGCACCGGAAGTCCCGCACCGGGCCGAACACGACTTCCGACAGCGCGCCTTGTGGACTCGGTGTGCCCTCGTTGTCCTCGGTCAGGAGGACACCGGTGATTTCGCCCGACGAGCGGCCTCGCAGCGCGCGCGCGGCCTCCAGGATGGCGAGCTCCGGCGAAGTGCGTGGCGGGCGGAAGAACGCGGTGGGCTCTGGGACCTGGGTCGGCATGGCAGACCTCACGGGTGGGATGTGCCCGCGCCAGTCACGCCCCCCTGGGCGCTGGCGGTTGGCACCCCGCTCCACGGTTGCGCTAGCTTATGTCGCTGCGGCGCGAGCGGGGTGTTGAAAGCTGTCATCGAAGCGGGGGACGCACGATGGCCCAGGCGAAAGCGAAGGCGCTCCAGACGCCAGCTCCATCCCGTCCGCCCCCCGCACCTGCGCGCTCCACGCAGAATACGCACGACTTCCAACCGGCCTCCGCGCGGTCAGAACTCTTTCTCGGTGCGCTCGCGGGCGGAGGCGCCACGGAGCAGGACGCTGACGCGCTGTCCCTGTCGGGTGGAGGCGCCACCTTCGACTTCGCCTCAATCCCTCTCTTCCCACCGTCACGGCCGCCCACCGCGACGGGATGGGGCATCCAGCGCAAGGCGGCGGTGGGCCCGGAAGACGACCCCTTCGAGCGCGAAGCCGACGCCATCGCCATGGAGGTCCTGGGCCTGCGCGGCGCATCGCCCGGTGGCTCGGAGGCCCTTCCCTCCGCGCCCTCGAACGCGCCTGTCCCGCCTGCCGCCAGCGTCGCGGCTGCTCCGGGCATCGCGCTTGCCGCCACTCCGCAGGCGGCACTCGAAGGTCCCTCGAATGAACCGGACGAGCGTGCGAGCGGGGCCCTCGAGTGGGAGCACGGGCTGGCTCCTCCGAGCACGCCCCCTGCGGACAGCGCGCTCCCTCCGCCTCCTGCTCCACCCCCGGCGGGTGCCGCGCCGTCCGGTGGCGACGAGGCGGGCCTCACCCTGGGCGGCAGTCCCATGCCCCAGCGGGTGCGGCGCTTCTTCGAGGAGCGCTTCGGGCATGACCTGTCCTCGGTGCGCATCCACGCCGATGGCGAGTCGGTCCGACGCAACGAGGCGCTCCAGTCCTACGCCTTCACCTATGGAAGCCATGTCTGGTTGGGCGCGGGCCAGCGCGCGGAGCCGTCCTTCATCCTCGCCCACGAGCTGGCGCACGTGCTCCAGCAGACGCAGCCGCGCGCACTCGGCGGCGAGGGCGCGGGCGGCGCACCCCAGCGCATCCAGCGTGTCCCGTATTGGGAGCCCGCCCACGAGACGGGCACCACCGCGCACCGACGGCTCATCCCCGCCATGGCGAATGCCTCCGGTGTGTTCGGCGAGGCGCCCGTGCCCGAGCGTGGCACTGGCGCGGGCGGCCTGGGGACGCGCGGTGAGGCGGACTTCTACCGGGCCTCCGGGCCCGGCGGGAACAACACCGTGGCCGTGCGCTTCAACGCCCACGACGACCCGAGGTGGTTGGGTGCGCCCGGCGACCTCGTGGCTCCCGGCGGGTATGACCATGCCGTGGGCAGTGCGCCGCAGGGCCCTCGGACGCGCGGCGGGGCCATCACGCGCGTCGACCAGGCGCCGACGCAAATCACCCTCGGCGAGATGAAGCCCGCCTTCGGCGCGGACCCCGAGCCCCAGCTCACCCGCTACGAGGAGGCCTTCCGCGCGGCGGCGGGCCACACCAACGACTACGCCAACCGGCAGCCCTCGGGGACCAACTGGAACCCGAGCATCAACCGCTTCGCTCAAGCGGACCTCACCATTCCCCCCGAGTACCAGCCCGGCAACACCAGTCAGGTGTCCCAGGACCTCATCATCAAGGAGTTCGACCTGGAGAAGCGCTCCGTCCGGCGCTACCTCCGGGAGCAGGGCTACGTCTCCGTCCCAGGACGTCTGCGCGTGAGGTTCGAGGGCAACCCGGGCTCGTGGGTCTACGCCTGGGTGCCGGACAGCATCCCCACCAATCCCCGGCTCCCCCGGAGCATCCAGGCGCTGGGGCCGCAGATCATCACCCATCTGAGAGATCCGCTGTTCCAGTTCCCCATCCGGCGCAGGACGCCTGGGCGACAACCCAAGCTGCGTCCCGCCCGGCTCGCACGTGTGCTCGGGGCTCCGCCCAAGGCGCTCAAGAAGAAGTTCGGAAAGGACTTTGGCCGAGCCATCCGGCGCCGAGGCCCGCCGCAGCTCGACCCGTTCCGCGCGCAGTATCCGCAGTGGACGCAGGCGCTCACGCGCTACTCGCAGCAGTACCGGCAGGTGTCTCGCGCGGACAAGCAGAACGCCGACGCCGCCACGGACCTGGTGAGTGCCCACCAGCGACTGTTGCGCGACGGCTGGACGACGACCCCGCTGTCCGCGGTCGAGCTGGAGTCGCGCAACACGAACAGCGCCGTGAAGATGTGGACGGGGGCGAGTGCGCGCACGTTCGGCTTCTTCCGCTACCACTTCGGCTGGCTCTTCGAGAAGGTCGCCAATGCCTACGAGTGGCTGAGAGACCGCATCCAGGGCGCGCTGAGTGCGCGCTCCACCCGCGCGACGGGCGACGGCCTCACTCGCGCTGTCATCAACGCCGCGTTCCAGCTCTTGAAGGTGGCGGGACGCATCCTGGTGGACCGCACCTTCGACCAGCTCATCCAGTCGCTCGTCGGAGGCGTGGAGGACAAGATTCAGGAGTGGACGGGCGTCGACACCGAGGAGGCGATGGACGCGCTCGCGGGTCGGATGAACGAAATCAAGGACCAGGTCCAGCGGGCCGCGATGGAGAACCTGGAGCAGTTGCTCGGAGAGTCGGTCATCAACGGTGTCATCACCGTGCTGGACCAGCTCAACGAGTTCCAGACCATGGTGGCCGACATCGGCCGGCTGGTGAGCTACGCGCGGTGGGGGCTTCGGCTCCTCGAGTGTCTGTCTCCGCCCGGCTGGGGCTGTCTGTGGATTCTCGCGCAGGCGGTGGGCGAGGCGCTGCTCGCGGAGGTGGTGGCGTCCTGCTGGTTCCAGACGAAGGCCGCGCCGTATGTCACCGCGATACCGTGGCTCGGGCGCCTCCCCACGCAATTGGCGAGCAGCGTCGTCACGTTCACCAACGCCCAGTTGCCCGGCTGGCTGAGCGGCATCCTCCGCCCCATCACCGTCTCCACGCAGGTCGCCGCCAGCGAGGTGGCTTGCCAGCCCGGAAGCGGTGGTGGTGGCGGCGGCGGTGGTGCTGGTGGTGGGCGCTCGATGCCGGACCCGGCGTTGGCGGATGCGATGATTGGGCTGGCCGAGCGCGTGGGCGAGGAGCGTCTCCGGGCCTTCGCTCGCATGTCGCGACGCATGGGCATCCCCGCGGGCCGGCCGCTCACGGCGGAGGACCTGCGCACGATAGGCGACCGCATCATCGCCAGTGGTGCGACGGCCGCGGACATGGAGCGCTTCGCGGCGCAGAGCAATCCCACCGCGACGGGAGGGCTGCTGGACCTGGCCACGTATCTGCTGGAGGTGCGGCGCACGGACCCGTCAGCGCCGGTGGACACCACGCAGCAGTGGGGCGTCACGGCATCGGACCGGGAGCGCCAGCGCCGTGAGCAGGCGGCTCGCGGCACGGGCACGCAACCCGGTGACGCAACGGCACCGAATCCTCCGGGGCCTGGAGGCGGAACGACGGCGTCGCGGCCCGAGGCACCTCGTGGAGGCACGGGACCGGAAACGGTCCCGGTGCCACAGCCGGGTGCTGGCGGCGCGCCTGACACGGGAGAGGATGACCTCGTCATCGATGCGCGGACGGGACCCGCCGTGGTGGATGCGGCGACGCGGCCGTATCCGGGACGTGGCTCGGGCAGACAGGTCGAGGATGCCCGGGTGCAGGTGCGCAACGGGAGTCCCGACCATCAGTTGAACACGGAGGTGCTGCTCTGGATTTCGGGCTTCCGTCCGCCGACCGAGGAGCAGATCGCGCTCTACAACGTCCGAGCCCGCGTCGTGGTCCGCGAGCAGCAGACGGACCGGTGGCTGCTGACCTATGAGCTCATCGAGGGCGTCTCGCTGTCTCCTGAGATTCCCAGCGGTGTGTTGCCCGCGGGCTTCCGAATCAGCGCGCATCCTCGTGTGGCGACGCCGCGTTGAGTGAGGGCGCGGGCAGAACTCAGCCTTCCCCCTTGCCTCCGGATTCGTACTTCTTGCGCTTGCGCCACAGCGTGGACGCGTCGATGCCGAGTACCTTCGCCGCCTCGTCCAACGTCGGCGCGGAGGTCATCACGCGCAGGGTGTGCTCGCGCTCCACTTCCTCCAACGTGTGCGGCCCGCCCAGCGTCACCACCGAACCCGCCGCCGCGGCGATTCGCTCCGGAAACGCCTGCGGCTCCAGCACACCCGCCGGCCATACGATGAGCGCTCGCTCCACCGCGTTGCGCAGCTCGCGCACGTTGCCCGGCCACGGATACGCCAGCAGCATCTTCTCCGTCGCGGGCGACAACTCCGGCGTCGTCGGCCGCTGCGCCGCCTTCGCGAAGAACGCCACGAACCGCCTCGCCAGCGGCAACAGGTCCTCCGGCCGCTCCCGCAGCGATGGCAGCTTCACCTCGATGACGTTGAGCCGGTAGAGCAGGTCCTCGCGGAACCGTCCCTCCGCTACGTCCTTCTCCAAGTCGCGATTCGTCGCCGCCACCACGCGAACGTCCGCCTTGCGCGTGCGGCCCTCGCCCAGTCGCTCGAACTGCTTCTCCTGGAGGAACCGCAACAACTGCGCCTGGAGCGCGGGGCTCATCTCCGCGATTTCATCCAGGAACAGCGTGCCCCCTTCCGCCTGCTCCACCCGCCCCGGCTGGTCCTTCACCGCCCCCGTGAATGCCCCGCGCACGTGGCCGAACAACTCACTCGCCAGGAGTTGCTCCGACAGCGTCGGACAGTTCACCGTGACGAAGGGCCGCCGCCGCCGGGCACTCATCGAATGCAGCGCCCTCGCGAGCACGCCCTTGCCCGTGCCGCTCTCTCCCCGCAGCAGCACCGCCGCGTCGGACGTCGCCGCGCGGGAGACCAGTCCAATCGCCGCATGCATCACCGGCGACGTCGTCTCCAGCGTCGCTTCCGGCACCGCCTGCGCCAGCTGCCCCTCCAGGCTCTCCAACTGCGACGACAGCGCCCGGTGCTCGCGCGAGCGGTCCAGCACATGCCGAATCTGCGCCGGCGTGAAGGGCTTGGGCAGGTAGTCGCGCGCGCCCCTCCGCACAGCCTCCACCGCCGTGTCGAACGTCGCGTACGCGGTGATGAGCACCACGTCCAGGTTGGGTGACTCGGCGAGCAACCGGGGCAGCAAATCCAATCCGCTCGAGGTGCCCAGCCGCAGGTCGACGAAGGCCAGGTCGGCCGGCCCCTGGGCGAGCGCGGCCAGCGCCGCCTCCGGAGTGGCCGCCTCCCGCACCTCGCAGCCGAACCCCTCCAGACACACCCTCAAGGTGTGCCGGATGTTGCGCTCGTCATCCACCACCAGCACCCGCATCGGGCGCTCCCCGGAAACGGGGGCCTGCTCCAGCCGTGCATCCATGCGTGGATTCTAATTGCATCGCCCGAGCCCGGCCGTGCGACCTGCACGACGTGAGTCCTCACGGGGACTTCCACGGCGCCCGACTCGCTCCCGCCGTGCGGTTCGCAACCCGGGCCCCGCCCTTTCGTGCAGGCTGCAACACACCCCCAGCAACCAATGCTGGCGTTGGTCCCCGGATTGCGGTGGAACAGGGGCCTATGGGTTTGAATGGGAACAACGAGGGTGGCGACGACAACATCTTCACCCGAGACAGGCCCCCCACCCGCAACGAGAAGCGCGTCCGCCAGGGAGTGACACTGGGCATCGTGCTGTTGGTGCTCGCCGGCGTGTGGGCCTATCTCCAGGGCGGAGAGAACCGCGCCATCAACGCCATGTCCCCCGCCCAGCGCGAGGCCCTCTTCGAGGAGACGCGCGACAGCTTCGACCTCATGTGCCTGGGCGACGCCGGCCCCCGCCTCCTCCGGCGCTGCCAGAAGCAGGCGGAGTTCATCCAGCGCTTCCCGGAGTGTGACGAGGCCTGCCGCCAGGAGCTCGCCCCCGTGCTGCGCAACGCCGTGCGCTGAGCACTCCGTCGCGGACTCGACGGTGGAGGCCTTGCGCGATGCACGGCCTCCCACGCGCACGCTTGCCGAATGCAACGGCCACGGGACTTCGAGGGACACGGCCCCTCGGAGGACCGACGACGCCGCGCGGCACGGGGCTTGCCCCTGGAGTCGCCGTCATGCGTCCCAATCCGCACCTGTCCGTCGTGTCGTCCTCCCCTGACTCCGCTGTCGAGCGCGAGCCCATCACCCTGGCGCGTCCGTGGTGGAAGGACCTGCTGTGGGTGCTCGCGCTGGGAGGGGCCCTGGCGGCCATGGTCGGCTGGTTGGCCTCGGAGCGCCGCGCGGTGCTGTCCCTGGAGCCCGACGCGCGCGCCGCCGTGTTCGACGATGCGTGGGCGGGCTTCCAGCGCCTCTGCTCGACCCCCATGCACACGGGGTTGGTGCCGCGCTGCCGTGAGCAGGCCCGCTTCCTGTTGCTCTTCCCCGAGTGCCAGGGCACCTGTCAGGAGCAGGCCCGGCTCCACGGCCGCGCGCTGCGCTAGTTGAAGTTCACCGTCGTGCGCGCCAGCACCAGCCAGGAGGTGCGTCGGTCCGGCTCCTCGAGCGGCGCCGTGTCGTAGCGCTGGACGTATCCCGCGACGCCGACCCCCAGGAAGGACGTGGTCCACCAGCGCACGGCGAGGGCGCCGCTCGTCCCGCCACCGGATTGCACGTCGGAGGCACCACGGCCCAGCCACAGTCGCTCGACGCGCGCGGCCACTTCCAGCGCACCCAGGGGGAGATGCCCCTCGCGCAGCGCCTGGAGTGCCTGGGCGGAGTCCTCGTTCGCTCGGGGCCAGGAAGGTCCGTCGTCGCGAGGCGTGCCCCAGGCCACCCAGGACACCTCCAGCGAGGCGCCCTGGCTCTTGAGTTCGGGCAGGGCCTCGCGCGGCGTCTCCGGGTTTCCATCCGTGTCGCGCGAGCGCCGCTCCCATGCGGCGGCGGCCTCCGCGGCCACTCGCACCGGCCCCACGTCCAGGCGCGCGTGCGCCTCCGTCACGGTGCGCGTCCCACTCACGGGAGGCGGCCGGTAGTAGACGAAGCCCTGCGGGCCGATGCCGCCGATGCCCGCGCGGTCATAGGCGCTCTCCACATGCGCCCCCGCGCCCACGCGCACGCCCCAGAAGGACTCTGGCACGCCCGCCGAGCGACCCCACCGACCATCGACCCGGGCATCCAGCGCGGGCAGTTGGTTGTCATTGCCCAGGGGGCTGCGTGAGCCGTTGCCCACGCGCACCCAGGTCTCCACGGGCAGGTTCATCGGCGACCACCGAGCCTCGAGTCCCAGGTCTCTCCGGGGCCAGAAGGACTGCGCCAGGCCCGACAGTTCGGGGATGGCGCGGGCCTGCAGGTTCTCGTCGTGCGCGCTGGGGAACAGCGGCGTCTTCGTGTAGCCGAGCGACAGGCGCACGTCGCGCAGCACCGTCACCGCGACGAAGGCGTCGATGAGGGCGGGCTTCTCCTGGGCCCACTCCGCCACGCCGCGCGCCACCAGCCAGGGGAGGGGACGGGCCTCCGCGCCCAGCCGCAGGCGCGCGAGGGTGAAGCCGTCGAAGCCCTCCACGTCCGAGGCGTGCTGGCGGTAGTCCAGCTCCCCCACGAGCGTCGGCTTCAGCCACGCCTCGTCCGCGAGCGCCGGCGCGGAGGCCAGGGCCCAGAGCAAAAACCACGGAGTGTGTCGCATCAGTCGACCGGGATGATTTGGAGGAAGTGCGTGGTGCCGTTGGTCTCGTCGTCGTCGTGGTCCGCGGCGAAGAGCCGGCGGTTGGCGGCGTCGTACGCGAGCCCGCGCACCTGCTGGAAGCCCGTGGCCAGCGCGGACGTCGAGCCGTCCGTGGTGGAGATGCGCAGCACCGAGCCCTGGCGCGTGCCGGTGAGCAGCGAGCCCCCAGGCCCGAGGGCCAGCAGGTCCGGCTCGGCGATGGTGGCGAGCGTCGTGAGCGACGACGGGTTGGACAGCGGGGAGCGGTACACCTTCCCGGCGATCTGGTCGGCGATGTAGAGCGTGTCTTCCACGGCCAGCACACCCACGGGCTTCTGGAGCGCGCCCACCAGCTCCGTCTCGGTGCCCTCCAGCGTGACGTGCGCCACCGAGCCCACGTTCACGTTGTTGTTGCGCACGAAGTAGCTGTCGAGCAGTCGCCCGTCCTTCGTCACCGTGAGGCCGATGCGGCGGCGGTTGACGGGGAGTCCCGGCACGGTGCCCGGGGTGCCATCCGGGCGCACGAACAACACCGCGCCCGCGTTGCCGAATCCGAAGCGCACGGTGACGAGGGTGCCGTCCTGGAGCCGGACGACCTCGCCCAGGTTGGGGCTGTTGGCGGGCGCGTCCGGAAGCGTGGCCGCCACCGAGACGCCTTCTCCATCGCGGTACTTGAGGAGCCGGTGGTTCTGGTCGTCGGCGATGTAGAGCGTCTGCGTGGCGGCGTCCCAGAACAGGCCGTTGGGGTCGCCTTCGAGAGGAATCGCGCGAGGGCCGCGCTCCACCTGGGTGCCCGAGTCCGGGGAGCCCGGGTCGGAGTCGTCACAGGCGCAGAGCAGCGCGCAGAAGAGGAGTGCGGAGGAGAGGGGCTTCATGGGGCGCGCATGCTGCCACACCGGGTCGGTGGGCAGGCGAGCGTGCGCGGCTTGGGACACGCGGGAGCGTCGCAACGTGCCGTGCCGCGCGGGGCTCCAGGTTGCGGTCTGCAAGGTGCCGACGCGAGCCCCTGGAAAAAGGCTCCGGATTCCGAGCGTCTGGCGCGAGCGCGGTCGGCACGGCGGATGCGATGGGGAGGGGCGTGCGCGGGCCATGAAGGCCCGGCACGGAGGACCCATGCGGCTGCCCCGATTCGTGAAGTCACTGTCGTTGTTCCACTCGCGGGCCACGCGGGAGGTCGGTCCGTCGCCTGGTGAGGCGCCGCTCAAGGCGGTGCGTGTGCTCGGCGTGGAGCGACTGGTGGAGGCGCGAGTGCGTGCGGAACATGCATTGGATGGTGCTCGGCGGTGCTCGTGCTGCCGAGGCCTGCTGGAGCACGTGTATGACCGGCTGGGCTCCACGCTGTTCCTGGATGACGACCCCGAGCTGCTCGCACGGGCGTTCGACGACGACGAGCGGGATGCCTTCACGGCGCGGGTGCTGGCCGCGTGCATCGTCCTGTCCGGGCGCGAGCGTGTGGCGGCGGCGGTTTGAGGGTCCTCGAGTCGGGCGAGTTCGTGGCGGAGCCTCGGTGCTCCGCCGTGCGGGTGGTGATGTGCCGCCCTGGGAGGAAGGCATGTTGAGGTGGACCGAGTTCCTGGACGTGGAGGCCATCCGCCCGTCGCTCGTGGCGAGAGACAGGGGGGCGGTGTTGCACGAGCTGGCGGGGCTGATGTCGGCCCGGGCCGGGGTGTCGCAGCGAGAGCTCGCGGTGCACCTGCTGGCGCGAGAGCAGCTGGGGTCGACGGTCATGGAGGGAGGCGTGGCGGTGCCGCACTGTCGCCATGCCGGCGTGGAGCGCATCGTCACCTGTCTGGGCATCCACCGGGGTGGGCTGGCGTTCGGCGCGCCCGAGGATGGGCTGGTGCGCATCTACGTGGGCATGGTGTCGCCGCCGGACACGGCGGGGCTGCATCTCAATGTGCTCTCGCGCATCGCGACGCTGCTGCATGACCCCGAATTGCGCGCGGAGTTGATGGCCGCGCCGTCGGCTGGAGTGATGCGCGCGCTGCTCGTTCGCGCGGAGGAGGCGTGCCTGCCGCTTCGCAACGAGATGTCTCTCTCTCGCTGAGTGCCGTGCGCGGATGGGCCGCCCTGGAGGGCGAGGCGGATGTCGGGCACGGAGCATCTGGCGGAGCCGGTCCAAGGGCGACGAGGCGTGGACCGGGCCGCTCCGGAGGGCGTGTCCTGGGGCGCTCGACGTTCTCGCTCGATGACGCGACGGTCCGTGGGCTCGCCTTCGACGAGGTTGAGAAGCCGAGAGGGGCGGGGTCGAAACGACTGAGCCCGAAAAACCGGAGAGAAGTGTGTAGTGGGCTCGAAGAAAGACAGCGGAGGGATGCGGAATCGCGGCGGTGGACACATCTCTGCGCCGACTCGGGAGGCAGCCGGGCGCCCGAGGAGGTGAGGCATGCTGAGGTGGACTGATTTCCTGGACGTAGAAGCTGTCCGCCTGTCGTTGGAGGCGCGCGAGCGGGTGGGGGTGGTGCACGAGCTGGCGGGGCTGATGTCGGCTCGGGCGCGGGTGTCGCCGAAGGAGTTGGCGGCGCATCTGCTGGCGCGTGAGCAGCTGGGTTCGACGGCGATGGTGGGGGGCGTGGCGGTGCCGCATTGTCGGCTCGCCGGCGTGTCGCGCATCGTCACCTGCGTGGGAGTCCATTCCCAGGGCGTGGACTTCGGCGAGGCCGACGGAGGGCGCGTGCACGTCTTCGTGGGCATGGTGTCGCCGCCGGACACGGCGGGCCTGCATCTCAACGTGCTCGCGCGCATCGGCGCGCTGTTGCGCAACGCGCGGCTGCGCGAGGCACTCCTGACGGCGCCGTCACCCTCGGCCCTGCGCGCGCTGCTCGTCTGCGTCGAGGACGCGCACGTGAATCACCGGTCCGAAGTCGCATTGGCCCGGTGAGGGCAGGGCGGCTTGCGCACGGTCGCTGACAGATAGCGAGCACAGTCCGAACCCGGGCCATCCCGCGCCCGGTGCTCCTGGTAGCGTCGCCGGCCGTGACGACGACTTCGAGCTCGACCCCCCGCTGGTTGCTGTATGGCGCCTCTGGCTACACCGGCCGCCTCATCGCCGAGGAGGCCGTGCGTCGGGGCCACCGGCCCGTGCTGTCCGGCCGCTCCCGCGAGAAGCTGGCCCCGCTGGCCGACGCGCTCGGCCTGGAGGTCCGTCCCGCCGCGCTGGACGACGCACGCCAGCTCGCCGCCGCGATGGAGGGCCTGCCCCTGGTGCTCCACGCCGCCGGCCCCTTCGTCCACACCAGCGAGCCCATGCGCCAGGCCTGCCTCGCCTCGCGCACCCACTACCTGGACATCACCGGCGAGATTCCCGTCTTCGAGGGCTCCTTCCGCCATGACGCCGAAGCCAGGGAGCGCGGCGTCTCGCTGATGTCCGGCGTCGGCTTCGACGTCGTCCCCACCGACTGCCTCGCCCGCTACGTCGCCGAACAGGTCCCCGGCGCCACCGAGCTCGACATCGCCATCTCCGCCGGCTCCCAGGCCAGCGCCGGCACCACCAAGTCCGCCCTCCTCCAACTCCCCGAGGGCGGCAAGGTCCGCCGCGACGGCGTCCTCCAACCCTTCCCCATGGGCCAGGGCGCCCGCCGCCAGCGCTTCATCGACCGCGAGCGCACCGTGATGCCCATCCCCTGGGGCGACCTCTCCACCGCGTACCGCACCACCGGCATCCCCAACATCACCACGTACATGGCCTTCCCCTCGTCCTCCGCTCGCGCCCTGCGGTGGACCTATCCCGTGCTCAGCCAGGTCCTGAAGGTCGGCCTCGTGCGCGACGGATTGATGAAGCTCGTCGAGTCCCGCGTGAAGGGCCCCGACGCCGACATGCGCCTGTCCAGCCGCTCCCAGGTCTGGGCCCAGGCCCGCGCCCCGGATGGCCGCTCCGCCCAGGCCTGGCTGGAAGTGCCAGAGGGCTACGCCTTCACCGCCCGCGCCTCCATCCACGCCGTGGAAGAGCTGCTCGCCCAGCCCTCTCCCGGCGCCCTCACCCCCGCCGGTGCCTTCGGCGCCGACTTCGTCCTCCGCGTCGACGGCTGCCGCCGCCTCGACTCCCTGGAATGATCCTTCCAGTGCGGGGGTCTATTTCCACCCAGACTGGTGGAAACCCCTCGGGTGACACTGTGGGATGACCTTCGGGGGGAGGCTTAGCAGCAAGTGTTCAGTTGGCTATCCTGCGCTTCGGCGGATCACCGGTCCGTCCGAGCTTCAGGGGGTCCTCGGGGCCCCTCGGAAGGATGGCGACATGAGCTGGCGCAGCAGGCTCCCCAGGGAGCCGCGCTTCAACTGCCGGAGCCTGGCCGGGTGGGACGGCGGCATGACGCCGGAGGGCTCCGTGGTCGCGGAGAGGGAGGGGGCTCGGTGCGTTTGAAGCTGAAGCAGAAAGTGATGCTGTCTCCGGCTGTCGCCGCGGTGTTCCTGGCGGTCATCTTCACGGTGGTGCTGGCGGGCGGGGCCTCGTGGCTGGTGGGGGCGCTGTCGCTGGTGTGTCTGGCGCTGATGGTGGCGCTGTCCTTCTGGCTGCACCGGGAAGTGGCGGTGCCCATGGCGCGGCTGTCGGCGGTGGCGCAGAAAATCGCCCAAGAGGGGGATTTGACGCAGCCCATCGACACGGCCGGGCAGGACGAAGTGGGGGACCTGGGCCGCAGCCTCCAGGTGATGGTCAACCGGCTGCGCGAGGTGCCCGCCACGCTGCGGTCCGTGGTGATGGAGCTGTCCTCGGCGGCCGCGCAACTGACGCAGGCGAGCCAGGACCAGGTGAACTTCCTCACCAACCAGTCCCGCAGCCTCACCGAGGCGAGCACCACCATCGCCGAAATCGCGCAGACCTCCAGCATGGCGGCCAGCCGCGCGGAGATGGTGCTGAAGGTGGCGGCGCAGGCGGACGCGTTCAGTTCGTCCGGCCAGCAGTCGATTGAGCAGAGCGCGGAGGGCATGCAGCAGATTCGTCAGCGGGTGGGCACGCTGGTGGGCAGCATCGCGCACCTGAGCGACCAGGCCGTGCACGCCGGGGAAATCATCAGCAGCGTGAAGGACCTGGCGGACCAGTCCAACGTGCTGGCGCTCAACGCGGCGATTGAAGCCGCGCGCGCGGGCGAGGAGGGCCGGGGCTTCGCGGTGGTGGCGCGGGAGATGCGCGCGCTCAGCGGCCAGTCCCTCCAGAGCACGCAGCGCATCGGCAAGATTCTGCTCGAAATCAATCAGGCCATCCGCCAGACGACCTCCATCGCGGAGGGCGACAGCGAGAAGATGGAGGAGAACATCGAGCAGGTGCTGGCCTCGGCCGACTCGCTGAAGGAAATCACCACGGTGGTGCAGGAGAGCAGTCAGGCGGCGCGCCAGATTGTCGCTTCCGTCACCCAGCAGAACGCGGGCATCGCGCAGATGACCGAGGTGATGACGCAACTGTCCTCGATGATGGCGGACGTGGTGACCTCCACCATGACGGCCGAGGAAGCGGTGACGCAGATCAACGCCACGCTCGGCCGGCTCCAGGAGTTGTCCACGTCGTTCCGCGTGTGAGCGCGAGAGCGGCCCGATGTCCGGGCCGCCCGTGCTCGTCGATGCACCGGGCGACGGCTACTCGCCCTGCATCAACCCGGTGATGCGGCCGTCGTCGTGGACGGTGATGCGCTTCGCCGCCGGCTCGCGAGGCAGGCCCGGCATGGTGAGGATGTCGCCCGTGAGCGCCACCATGAAGCCCGCGCCCGCGGACAGGCGCACCTCGCGCACCGTGAGCGTGAAGCCGCGCGGCCGGCCCTGCTTCGTCGCGTCATCCGACAGCGACAGGTGCGTCTTCGCCATGCACACCGGCAGCTCCGAGCCTCCCAGCTCGCGCACCATCTCCAAATCCTTGCGCGCCGACGCCGTGAAGGCCACGTCCTCCGCGCCGTACACCGTGCGGGCAATGGCGCGGACCTTCTCCTCGGGGGACTGCTTCAACTCGTAGAGGAAGCGCGGAGCGGGCGGCGCCTCATCCGTCGCGTCCAGCATCGCGAGAACCCGGTCCGCCAGCTCCAGCGCGCCCTCGCCGCCGCGCGTGAAGCCCTCGCACACGGCCATCTCCACGCCGCGCTCCTTGCCGAAGGCGCGCAGTTCGTCGAGCTCCGACTCCGTGTCCTGCGGGAAGCGGTTGACGCACAGCACGGCCGGCAGGCCGAAGGCGCGCACCGATTCCAGGTGCTTCTCCAGATGCGCGAAGCCACGCGCCAGGGCGGCGCTGTCCGGCTCGGCCACGCGCGCGAGCGGTGCTCCTCCGTGGTACTTCAGCGCGCGCAGCGTCACCACCAGTACGACGCCCCGAGGCCACAGGCCGGTGTTGCGGCACTTGATGTCGAGGAACTTCTCCGCGCCCAAATCGAACCCGAAGCCCGCCTCCGTCACGACCTCGTCCGCGTAGGCCAGGCCCATCCGCGTACCCACCACGGAGCTGCAGCCGTGGGCGATGTTGCCGAAGGGGCCGGCGTGCACCAGCGCGGGGCCGCCCTCGCGCGTCTGCACCAGGTTGGGCATCAGCGCGTCCTTCAGCACCGCCACCATGGCCGCCGCCGCGTCCACATCGCGCGCGCGCACGGGCTTGCCGTCCGGCGAGTGGCCCACCACGACGCGGCCCAGCCGCTCCTCCAAATCCTTGAGGTTCTCCGACAGCGCGAGGATGGCCATCACCTCGCTGGCGGCGGTGATGTCGAACGCGGCCTCTCGCGGGACGCCGTGAGCCTTGCCGCCCAGGCCGATGATGACGTTGCGCAGGAACCGGTCGTTCATGTCCATCGCGCGCCGCCACCGCACCCGCGTGGAGTCGATGGCCACGGGCTGGCCGTAATACACGGCGTTGTCGACCAGCGCGGCGAGCAGGTTGTTGGCGCTGGTAATCGCGTGCAGGTCACCGGTGAAGTGCAGGTTGATGTCCGCCGCGGGCTCCAGGCTGGACTGTCCGCCGCCGGTGCCTCCGCCCTTCACGCCGAAGACGGGACCGAGGGACGGCTCTCGCAGCGCGGCGACGGCCTTGCGTCCGCGACGGCGCAGGCCCATGGCCAGGGCCACGGACATGGTGGTCTTCCCCTCGCCAGGAGGCGTGGGGTTGATGGCGGAGACGAGCACGAGCCGTCCCTGCCGGTCGCCCTGCTTGCCGAGCGCGTCGAGTGACACCTTGGCGCGATTCGTTCCCCAGGGATGCACGTCGTCGGGAGCCAGGCCCAGCTCGGCGCCCACTTCTGCGATGGGTCTCAGCTTCATGCCGAGGACTCTCGATGCGGCGGCGTCACGGGTCAACGGGGGAAGTGTACGGGACGCGCGCCTGTGGTCAGTGTCCTCTTGTCGCGCGTTGTCGGACGACACGCAGCCGCCACAGGACAATGGGGAGGCCCACGCCCGTGGCCACCGCCACCCAGGGCCAGGCGCCCGCGCTGGCCAGCCCCTGTCCCAGCCGCGCGCGCAGTCCGAGGGGAAGCTGGGCCCATAGCAAGAAGGTGGCCGTGGCGAGCACGAAGACCGCGAAGCCCTTGCGCAGCGAGCCCGGCGCCACATGTCCCGCGAGCTTTCCTCCAAGCAGGCTCCCCGCCAGTGCCACCGCGAGGACCTCGCCCGTGAGCTTCCACGGCAATTCCACATGACCCAGATGTCCCACCAGGCCCGCGGCGCACTGGAGCGCGATGACCACCAGCGAGGTGGCGGTGGCCATCGGCGTGGACAGGCCCACCAGCGCGAGCGCGGGGACGATGAGGAACCCTCCGCCCGCGCCCACGAGGCCGGACAGGATTCCCACGCCCAGGCCTTGAAGGAGTATCCGCCCCACGCGGGTTGGCGCGCGCGGAGTGACCTCGGTGGACACCCGCGCGGCCTCCGTGCGCAGCAGCATGGCGATGGCCGCGGCCACCATGACCCCCGCGAAGAACAACATCAGCGTGCTCGCGGAGAAGAGGGGATTGAGCTTCCCTCCCAGGAACGCGCCCACCATCCCGCCCGCGCCGAACACGAAGGCCGTGCGCCACCGCACCCGACCTGCCCGCGCATGAAAGAGCGCTCCGCTCGCGCTGGTGACCCCCACCACCACCAGCGACATGGCGATGGCCGTGCGGGGCTCCACACCCAGCACGTACACCAGCAAGGGCACCGTGAGGATGGAACCGCCGCCACCCAACAACCCCAACAACACGCCCACGAGCAACGCGCCCGCGAGGCCCACGTACAACATCATCGCGATGCGCCCCCAGTCCGCGCGACGGCGAGCAGGTCCCGGACCTCGCGCAGCGTCCGCTCGAAGCTCGCGGTGTCCACCAGCCCCGAGGGAGTCGTGGCCTGGAGCGCGTCCAGCACGGCGCCAAGCTCCGCGCGCGAAGGCTCTCGGGGCAGCGCCTCCACGTCGGAGACACCGGGGAGCCGGGCTCGCAAGGTGTCGCGGACCTCCGCCAGGGTCGGCGTCGCACTGGAGGGCAGCCGCACCACGGGCAGCGCCTCCGTGTTCCACGCGAGCATTCCCCCGCGCAGGTTCATCACCCGCGTGAAGCCCAGCTCCACCAACTGCGTGGCGGCCCGCGCCGACCGTGCTCCCGAGCGACAGATGAGCAGCACCTCCGTGTCCCTGGGCCACAAGGCCGCCGCCTCGCGCACCGTGGCCAGCGGTGCCGCACGCACGCCATCGAGGTGTCCCAGAATCCCATCCAGCTCGGACGGCTCGCGCACGTCGACCAGGTGCAGCCCCGAGGGGCGCTCCGCCGCGAGCTGTCGTACGTCCACGTCGCGGTATCCGGCGGGCTGGGGATGGGCGCTGTCGAAGAGGTGACTCAAGACGGTGACTCCTTCTCTCGTCCTCCCAATGAGGGAAGGACGCGGGCAATAGGGTGCCGTCCCGTTTCTCGGGGTCGGACACCAGGGTTCTGGGATGACGGCGCGGACGCCCGTGCCCGAGGGCACGTCACGTCATGCGGAGGACGGTGACAGGGGCTCGGGGTCCAGACCGCAGGCGCGGTTGGCGGGGACGGCCACGTCCAGCTTGCGCGGGGGTGGAATCCGCCGCTCGTTCATGAAGGTGATGAAGTCCTCGCGAGACTTGCCCGCCAGTCGCGGATTGTGTCGCTTCTCCTCGCCCACGGAGGACGCGGTGAAGCCCGCGTAGTCGTGGCCGGGATACAGCTCCGTCGCATCGGGCAGCGTGAAGAGCTCGCGGGTGATGGAGTCGTAGAGCTGCCCCGAGTCGCCGTTCTGGAAGTCGGTGCGGCCCGTGCCGCGAACGAGCAGCGCGTCGCCCGTGAAGAGCCGCCCGTCACACAGGAAGCTGAGGCTGTCATCCGTGTGCCCGGGGGTCTCCAGCACGCGCAGCTCCAACCCGCCCACGCGCACCTGGTCCCCATGCACCAGTTGTCGGTCCACACAGGGCGCCCCTCGGGCGGAGGCCATCACCTGGGCACCCGTGCGCGCGCGCAGGAGTCCCGCCGAGGTGATGTGGTCCGCGTGGACGTGGGTCTCCATCACCACCGTCAGCTTCAGCCCGAGCTCCGTCAGCAGCCGCAGGTCACGCTCCACCTGCTCCAGCACCGGGTCGATGAGCACGGCCTCTCGCGTCGCCGGGTCCGCCAGCAGGTACGTATAGGTCGAGGACTCCGCGTCGAAGAGCTGTCGGAAGAGCATCGCCCGTTTCCCTGAAGAGATGACCGCCATGCGCCCCCGACGATATTGCGAGTGCCGTGCCAGTGCCCCTTCTCCGAGCAGGGCCCGGGTCCATTTCGGAGGGGCCGCCGTCCCCGGGGAAACATCTGAAACACCCTGGTGAAACAGTTGTCGCCCCAGTGGAACAGGTTCAGTGCCCGGCTTCGCCCAGGGCGCGCAGGCGGCGCCACAGTGTCACGCGACTGACGCCGAGCAGGCGTGCGGCCTCGGAGCGGTTGCCGCCTGCTCGGGTCAGGGCCGCTCGCACCTTCTGTTCGTCGAGCAGGACACCTGTCGTCGGCGAGAGGGCGACACCGGGGGATGAAGCAGTCCTCCCTTCGGAGAACTCCGGGGGCAGGTCCACCTCGCGCAGCACCGCGCCCTCGCCGATGACGTAGGCGTACTCCATGACGTTGCGCAGCTCGCGCACGTTGCCGGGCCAGGTGTGGGCCTCCAGCAGTCGGCGCGCGCCCGGGGCGATTCGCTCCACGCGCCGCGTCCCGCGCTGGTGCAGCTCGCCCAGGAAGCGCAGGGCGAGCGGGAGGATGTCCCCGCGGCGCTCCCGGAGCGTGGGCAGGAAGATGGGCACCACGCGCAGGCGGTACATCAGGTCCGCGCGGAAGCGGCCCGCCTCCACCTCACGTCGCAGGGCCCGGTGCGTGGCGGCGATGATGCGCACGTCCACCGGCACCGGCTCCCGGCCTCCCACGGGGATGACGGTGCGCGTCTCCAGCACGCGCAACATCTTCGCCTGGAGGTCCAGCGGCAGCTCCGCCACTTCGTCCAGGAACAGCGAGCCCCCGTGGGCCAGCCGGAAGTGTCCCGGACTGTCGCGCACCGCGCCGGTGAAGGCCCCGCGCACGTGGCCGAACAGCTCGCTCTCCAGCAGGTTCGGCGGCAGCGCCGCGCAGTTGATGGCGCGGAAGGGCCCCTTGCCACGCGCGGACAGCGCATGCAGCGCGTGGGCGATGTTCTCCTTGCCCGTGCCCGACTCGCCGCGCACCAGCACGCTCGACTCCGCGCGCGCCACCTTCTCGACGATGCGGAAGACCCGTCGCAGCTCGGCGTCCTGGGTCCACAGGCCGTGGAACACCTCGACGCCCTCGGCGCTTCGCGCGGTGGGCTCCCGGGTGACGGTGAGCGCCCAGCCCTCTTTCTCCAGGGCCACCGCGCGCACGCGCACCGCCTGTGTCTCCGCCCCCGCGCGCAGCCGCGCCGTCGTCTCCCGCCCCGTGGTGAGCACGGCCTCCAGTCGCTCGACGCCGCCCTGCGGGATGAGTACCTCCGAGAGCAAAGTCCCCTCGCGCACCGGGGCGCCGAGCTGCGCCTCCAGCGCGGAGGTCAGGCCCACCACGCGCCGACTCGCATCCACGAGCAGCACGGCGCCCGCGAGTGCATCGAGCGCGGACAGGGCGAGCTGGGACGAGCGCGGAGTTCGGGACGTGGGCATCTGTCGCTGCATAGCCCGGTGCGCGGCGGCTCGCACCTGGCCCGGCTCAGGCCCGGCCGCGCATCATCAACTTCCAGTACAACTGGGGCAGGCCGTACTTCTTCATCAGCCACATGTCCCGCCGCTCCTGGAGCGTGTCGATGAGGGGGAAGCTGGGCGTGGGCTTGCCGTCGTAGTCGAACTCGGCCAGCAGCAGCTTGCCGTAGCCCGTGGTGAGGGGACAGGACGCGTAGCCGTCATACCGCGCGGTGGGGATGCGGCCGGCCATGACGGCCCGGAGGTTCTCGACGAGCACGGGCGCCTGCTTGCGGATGGCCGCGCCCGTGCGGCTGGTGGGCAGGTCGGAGGCGTCTCCGAGCGCGAAGACGTTGGGGAAGCCCGGGTGCTGGAGCGTGTGCTTGTCCGCGCGCACCCAGCCGACACACGCGCCGTCGCGCGATGACAGCGGGCTGTTCTTGATGAAGTCCGGCGCGCTCTGGGGCGGGGTGACGTGGAGCAGGTCGTAGCGAAGGGTGACGCGGTTCTTCTGTCCGTCCCGCGTCGTCTCGAAGGTGGCCTCGCGGCGGGCGCCGTCCACCGCGACCAGGTTGTGTTCGAAGTGGGTGTGGATGCCGTAGCGCTTCACCACGTCTTCCAGCACGCGGGCATAGGGCTGCACGCCGAAGATGGTTTTGGCGCCCGAGCCGAACACCACCTCCGAGCGCTCCATCACTCCCGTGCGGCGGAAGTGGTCGGCGGCCAGGTACATGATTTTCTGCGGCGCGCCCGCGCACTTCACCGGTGTGGCCGGGTGGGTGAAGAGGGCGGTGCCTCCCTGGAAGCGCTGGAGCATGCGCCACGTCTTGGGGGCGAGCTTCACGTCGTAGTTGCTGCTGACGTGTTCGGTCTCCAGCGCGTCGCGAAGGCCTGCCACCTTGTCCCAGTCGAGCTGGATGCCGGGCGCGACGACGAGGAAGTCGTAGCCCACGCGCAGCCCGCCCCGGGTGCGCACTTCACGGCGGACGGGGTCGACCTCCTCGGCGGCGTCCTTCAGCCACTTCACGCCCCGGGGGATGAAGTCGGCCTCGTCGCGCACGGTGTCCTCGATGCGCGCTTCACCCGCGCCCACCAGCGTCCAGAGCGGCTGGTAGTAGTGCCGCTCGGAGGGCTCCAGAATCGCGACGCCCTTCTGACCCAGCCGAGCCAGGCGCGCCGCCACGCAGATGCCGGCCGTGCCTCCGCCGATGATGAGGATTCGGTGGCGCTCGCTTACCGGAGCCACGTGGGGCATGGGCGTGGTCGCCGGGTCCGTGCAGCCGCAGTCCTCGCTCGGGTTCATCGCGCGCTCGCTTCCTGTCTGACGTGGGACGTCGACAGGGGGCCTTAGCAGGGCGCGTGCCACCATCGTCCCCGAGGGTGACACGGGTGTCGCTCGGGGACGAGAGCTGTTTCACATCGTTTCAGGCCGTTTCATGTAACAGGGGCCCGGGGATGTGGCTCAGAGCAGTCCGAGGAGGGTGATGGTCATCGGTCCGGAGATGCTCGTGAGTCCCTCGGGAGAGTCACAAGCGGCGAGGTCGGTCGCGAGCAGGGTGACGGTGCGCACGAAGGTCGCTCCCACGAACTTGCCGGAGAGGACCGTTCCGGTCTGCGTGACGACGATGGCGTTGCCATTGACGGCCGTGGTGGTCTGCGTCTGCCGCACCGTCGAACTCTCACCGGTGTTCCAGGTGAGCAGCGTGGTTCCAGAGCTGATGTCGAGCAGGTCCGTGCAGGAGTAGCCCTTCATGAGGAATGAGACAAACGACGTCGCGGACGTCACGCTGGAGCCCAGCAGGGAGTAGCAATTGCTCGCCTGCCCCGTGGACGTGAAGACGACGTCCTGAGGCTGGGTCCGCAGCGGCGGCGAATACGTGACGTGGGTGGCTCCAACGGGACAGGTGACGAGCGCCAGCAACCGCTGCTCCGACTGGCCCACCTCTTCCGGTACCGCGGGCGACGACTCCGGCGCGCCACATCCCGCGAGCCCCACCGCCACGAGAATGACCCACGACTTCGACGAGAAACCAGACATGAGACCTCCCTTGCTGACAGGGAGCGTCTCCAGGCCCGACACTTGAGACAACGGCCCGGCTTCAGGCCGGGCTCATTGCAAACACTGTCATCGGACCAACGTACAACCAGACAGGCAATCCCGGACGCGAGCCAGGGAAGCTCCCTGGCCCGCACGCGACGGGACTACTTGCCGAAGATGCCGCGCAGGCGCTTCTTCGCCTCATCCTCGGCGCGCTTCTTCGCCTCGGCCTCCAGCCGCGACTTCTCCTCGGCGGCCTTGGCCTCCAGCTCCTTGCGCTTGGCCTCGGCGTCGGCGCGCAGCTTCTCCTCGCCGCCTTCGATGACCTGCTGCACCTGCTCGCCGCGCTTGCCGCCAATGAGGTTGCCCGCGAGCGACGAGGCCGCGAGCTTCGCGAGCGTCGTCACCGCCGGCTTCACGTCCACGCCCGTCACTTCGGGCTTCCACGCCGGACCCGTCAGCTTCAGGCCCACGGGGATATCCGAAGGCGGCGTCACCTTGCCCAGGGTCAGCGTCTTCACCGTCGACGGCGTCAGCGCCACCGAGCCGATGAGGTCCAGCGTGCCGTCAAGCTTGATGCCACCGTCGAAGCTCATCGCGGCTTCCGGCCGCGTCCAGGTGATGGGCTTGGACAACTGCGCGACGCCGTTCTTGATTTGAACGCCGAAGGGCAGGTTCTCACTCAGCGACGTCACCTCGCCGCTCTTGAGCGCCTTGGAGGCGAAGGGCAGGGCCTTGGCGAGCGGCTCGGAGACGGACGCCACCAGGTCCTTGCCCAGCAGCGTGCCGCCCAGGATGTTGCCGCTGATGCCGCCCAGCAGCGTCTCCTTGAGCTTCTCCGGCGTGTAGCCGATGCCCTTCACGTCCACGTTCCCGTTGAACGTCCCCGTCATCACCTTCTGCGGCGTGGCCTGGGCCAGCGCCTGCGCCACCTGCACGCCGTCCACCTTCACCTTCGCCTCGAAGGGCCGCTGCGCGGCGGCGGGGCCCAGACGAATCGTCGTCCCGTCCGCCGCCACCTTGCCGCCGAAGACGCCCGAGGAGAACTTCTCCACGGAGATGAGGTCGTCCGTCATCTTGATGACGCCCGTCACGTTGCTCAGGTCCATCTCGCTGTAGCGCAGCGCTCCCACCGCGAAGCGGATGTCACCCCGGTAGCCGTTGAAGCGCGCCGGGTCCTCGGGAGGAAGCTCCGCTGACTCCGGCGCCGGCACCGTGCCGCCGTTGCGCGCCGCCAGCTCCTTCTCGTCGAACAACAGCGCGTCCGCGTCCAGCTTGTTCGCCTTCACATCCGCGGAGAACGTCGTCGTCTGCTTCTTGCCCTGACCCGCGAGCGCGAAGGACGCGCTGCCCGTCACCGTGTCCTCCAGGACGTGCGCGGTCATCTTCGGCACCTCCACCTTCATGCCGGCGCCGCCCTTGCCGGGCGCGTAGGTGCCGGCGACGGCGAAGTCCATCCGCTGGCCGGGCGACTTGTCCACCAGCAGGCCGGGCCGCAGGTCCACGCCAGACAGGTCCGCGTTCGCGTCGAACTTCAGCGCACCGCCGCTGGCCGCCGCCCCCGCCACGCGCGCGGTGAGCTTCATGGCGCCGCCCGCGTTCTTCGTGAGCTGCGCCGGCACGCGCAGGCGCACCGGCGTCAGGTCCACGTCCACGTTGATGGCCTGCGCGTCCTGCGTGCCGCTGCCGCGCACCTCCAGGCCGATGGGGCCGGCAATCATGCCGTTCAGCTGCTTCTTCAGCGGCGGGTAGTACTCGGCGAGCACGGCGGGGTCCAGGTTGCGGCCCACCAGCTCGAAGCCCTGCACCGACGGCTTCTCCGACAGCAGGCCCTTCACCTGGCCCTTGCCGGTGATGTTCGCGGGGCCCAGGTCCAGCTTCAGCTTGTCGAGCGACAAGTCACCCGTGGCGATGTCACCCGCGACGTCCGTGTCGAGCACCACGTCCAGCGCCTTGCCACCCTCGGAGCCCGCGAAGCGCAGGCCCAGCGCGGAGATGACACCCACGAGCCGCGTGGGGCCCTTGCCACCGGGCACCGCGCCGCCCAGCTCCGCCTTCCAGTCCGCGTCCACCGTGCCGGCCTGGAGGCCCACGTCGGGAGGCAGGAAGGGACCCAGCGGAGACAGGTCGATTTTCTGCGCCTTGAGCGTCACGCGCTCCGGCGTGGGAATCAGCGTGGGCGGCAGCGGCGCGGCGTGCAGCGACAGTTGGAGGTTCTGCTTGTCCGCGAGCACCGCGGCGGCCAGGTCCACCACCAGCGGCTTGCCGGCGCGCAGGTCCTTCACCTCGATGTCCAAATCCTTCACCGCCAGCTCCCGCGCGGCCTGTCCCCCCGAGCGGTCCACGAAGCGGATGGTGCCGTCGGTGAGCGCGGCGCGCTCGACATGGACGCCGGAGAGGTCCGTGGGCCGCGACTCGTCCTCGGACGGCTTCTCTTCCTCCTTCGGGGTCTGCTCCTCCAACCGCTGCAGCAGGCGCTGCACGTTGGTGGTGCCGTCGGCCAGCCGCACCACGTTGACGGTGAGGCCGGACAGCTCGGCGTTCTTCACCTGGATGTCCTTGCCTCGCGAGGACAACAGGGGGCCGGCCGCGACGCTGATGTCCAGCGAGGCCATCTGCGCGAGGGGCAGCTCCTCACCCTCGGCGGCGCCGATGGAGACGTTCTCCACCTCCACGCCCACGGTGGGGAAGAGCTGGGTGGAGATGTCCCCGATTTCAATCGGGCGACCCAGCTTCTGCGAATACGTGGCGGCCTGCTCGCGCGCTGTCTTCAGCAGGATGGCGTCGAGCCGCCAGAGGACCCCGAGCACGACGACGACGAGGAGCGCGAAGACTCCTCCGAGCACGTAGGGCCAGCGGCGCTTCTTCTTCACGACGTCAGACATTGCTTGGTACCTCCTCCAGCGAGCGGGCCCCGGGGCTCGGCCCGGCGCGGGGCCAGGACCGCGGTGAGACGCTTAGCCCAGCCAGGACCTTGCCGCACGCGTCAGGCGCAAGAACCCCCCTGCATGCGGCGGAAGACCTCATCGCATCCCGGGACGGGCGAGGGGCGTGGAAATGCACGCGACCCGCGCGGTGGGGTCGTCCGGCCGTCCCAGGGGCGAGAAACGGAGGCGCCAGCCGGCCCTCTGGCGCCTCCAGCCACCCAACACGCTCCATGTGCGCACGGAGCAGGCGAGAGGGAAGGGGCCTTCACCTCCGTGGTCGCTATCAACCCCCGGAAAACGCGCGGCTCAGGGGCCGCTCGGAGAGGGAGCGGCGGAGGTATTCCCGGGTGGGCTCGTGGGTTTCACGGAGGGATTCACCGCGGGCTCCCACTTCACGGGGCCCAGGGGCACGGTCTTCTCGGGCTTGGGGTCGGCCCATGCGGGGGCGGCATGCGTGTAGCGCAGCGCTCCGCCCCGCGTGTCGATGGCCAGGGGCGCTTCGGTGACGGGACCCAGCACCTGGCCGGTGCCCAGGTCCATCAGCCATCCCATGTAGAGCACTCGCTCTCCCGCCCTCTCCTGGAAGTCTCCACTGGCCTCGCCGACCAGACGCTTCTCGCCGGTGTCCGCGTTCCACAGCCACAGTCGAGGCCTCCCACGCTCTCCGCCGTCTCCCGTGGGGTCCTCCCGCAGCAGCGCATGGGAACCCTGTGCATGAACCCAGGTGCTGGCGGGGATGGGAGGAGGCACGAGCGTGTGGCGCTCCATGTCCAGGATGAAGACGGCATAGGTGCGCTCGGTGTCCTTGCTGGTGAGGACGAAGGTGGGCAGCAGTCGAGGACGCTCTTCGTTGGAGGACCTCCTCACCGGTGCGTACGGAGACACCTCGCGCTCCAGGGACAGGTGCAGCTCGGGGCCGTGCAGCTCCAGCATCGTCCCCAACGGGTCCCTCGTCTTGCAGCCGACGACGAGCAGTCGACGGGGCTCGTCCACGGCGTACAGCCGGGCCCGGCAGCTCTCGGGCACCCACGTCTGCTGGTTGCCCCGCGCGTCCTCGAAGGCGATGGCGCCATGCGGCAGGGTGCGAAGCAGGCCGTCACCCAGCGGCTGGAGGATGTCCCTGCCCTCGACGAGCGTGCCGCCGTCCACGCGCAGGAAGCGGCGCACGGGACTGTCGCCCTTCCGCTCGCCCTGGGAGGCGGAGCTGACCGGTCCCCGGCATCGCGCCGGAGCGAGGGACGTCTGTTGATGAGGCCAGGTCAGCGTGCCGTCCTCGTCGGTGTCCTGCGCCACCACGTCGAAGACGGCCCAGAGTCCGTTCTCATGCAGCCTCGCCTGTCCGAGCAACCCCGGGCCCGCGTCCAGCACGCGCTCCTCGCCACGCGCGACGTCCCGCAGCACCGCGACCTTCTTCCCAGCCTCGGTCTTCAGATAGAGCAGGCGCTGGCCGTCGCGCGAGAAGCTGGCGCGCACGGGCGGCTGGGACGCGTTCGTGCCCACGTCGTCGGTGGTCCAGGTCGCGAGCACCTGCTCCGTGCCCGTCACGGTGTCGAGGAGTCGGAGCGCGCCCTCGCGCACCAGGACGATGTGTCGTGCCAGGGAGTCCACGGCGAGCACGTCGTCGACGGCGAGGCCCGCTCCTGGCTCCCGGAAGAGATACAGCCGCGCCTCGTCACCGCCGAGATCTCCATGGCTGCCCACCTTGACCGCGATGGTTCCATCCTTGTTGGTGTCCTCGCGCGCCTGACACGCGAGCAGCCACCGGCCATCGGGCGCGGCGGCCTGGAGGAGGAAGGGGTGCGGAGTTCCGTACTCCGCTGGAGGAGGTGGGGTGCTCGGGAGGTGCCCACGCGAGGCACACGCACTGGACAGCCACACCAGGGACCACAGGACACAGGCGCGCGGAGTCATGTCGTCCCAGCCTGCGTCACGTCGTCATCGGTGAGCAAGCAGGCGTTGCGCGCGCGTCATGAGCGTCCGACTCAGGACGGACCCACGGGGGCGTTCGCGCAACGGTGAGTCAGCGCACGTCAAGGGTGTCCTCCGGGGCGACCCGACGGGTTGAGCGCACGACGGCGTCTTGCGAGCGCGCTTGTTTCCGCCTACCCCTTGCCCACACGAGTGCCGAGACTTCGGCCCGTCATCCTTGAAGAGAGCCCTCATGCGCATTCGTGTCGCAGTCATTTTGCTGGCCAGTCTCTCCGCGTGCGCGTCGCGCTCGAAGGACGGGTCGGAGTCCTCCTCCTCCTTGCCAACGCCCTCTCGCGCCGCCACCGCTTCCTACTCGCACTTCATCCGCGAGTATCTGGACTGGTTCTCCGCGGCCAACCCCGTGCGCGCGACGCGGCTGGGCTTCCACGCGCACGACGCGCACCTGCAGGACGTCTCCAAGGAAGCGCTGCAACGCAAGGCGGAGGCGCTGCGCGGCTGGCTCACCCGGCTGGAGCAGGTGAACTGCTCCGCGCTCTCCGGTGACGACGCCGTCGACGGCGTGGTGCTGCAGAACGCCATTCGCGCGGAGCTGCTGGAGCTGGAGGAGGAGCGCATCTGGGAGAAGAACCCCGGCGCCTACGTGGGCCTCGTCTCCGGGGGGCTGTCGAGTTTGTCCTCGCGAGACTTCGCGCCGCTGAACGAGCGGATGCGGGACATGCGCTCGCGCATGGCGCGCATCCCTCAAGTCCTGGAGGCGGCGAAGGCGAACCTCACGGGTGTGCCCCGGCTGTGGGCGGAGCAGGCCATCCGCGATGCGCGCGGCACGCAGGTGTACCTGCGCTTGGACCTGCCGCGCGCCCTGGAGGCCCAGGGCCTGGACAAGGTGCCTCCGGCGGAGCGCGAGGCCTTCCACGCCGCGCGCGCGGACGCCCTGCGGCAGATGGAGGGCTTCACCGAGTGGCTGGAGGAGGAGCTGCTGCCCCAGGCCAACGGCGACTTCCGGCTGGGCCGCGAGTTGTTCGAGAAGAAGCTGGCGCTGGAGGAGCACATCTCGCTGAGCGCGGACCAGCTGCGCGACATCAACGAGCGGGCCATCCGTGAGTACAAGGCGTGGGTGGCGCGCGAGACGGCGAAGGTGGACCCATCGAAGACGCCGGAGCAGGTGATGGCGGTCCTGGTGAAGGACCACCCCACCTCCGAGGAGCTGATTCCCCTGGCGCGCACCCAGCTGGTGGAGTTGCAGCGCTTCGTGCGCGAGAAGGACATCCTCACGCTGCCCTCGGACGCGCTGCCGTCCGTGCGCGAGACGCCGCCGTACGAGCGGCTGGGCTTCGCGTCCATGGACACGCCGGGCCCCTTCGAGAGCAAGGCCAAGGAGGCGTACTACAACATCACCAACGTGGAGGCGGAGTGGTCCACCGAGGAGAAGTCGCAGCACCTGACGTACTTCAACCGCGCGGGCCTGTTGGGCATCACCGTGCATGAGGCCATGCCGGGCCACTTCGTGCAGCTGCTCTACGGGTCCAAGATTCCCACGGACGTGCGCAAGGTCTTCACCCCCGCCTCCGTGGTGGAGGGCTGGGCCCACTACGCCGAGCAGATGATGGTGGACGAGGGCCTGGGGCAGGGTGACCCGTCGGTGCGCCTGGGCCAGTTGCGGCGCGCGCTCCAGCGGCACGCGCGGTGGTACGCGGCGCTGGCGCTGCACGTGTACAACGAGCCGGTGGACGTGGTGGCGAAGCGCTACGCGGAGATTGCGTACTTCGAGCCCTTCCCCGCGATGCGCGAGGTGGAGCGCGGCACGTCCAACCCCACGTACCTGTACTACGCGGCCGGCCGCATGCAGATTCTGAAGCTGCGCGAGGACTACCGGAAGCACCTGGAGGCGAGCGGGAAGAAGTTCGTCCTGAAGGACTTCCACGACCGCTTCCTGCAACTGGGCCTGCCCGTGTCGCTCGCGCGCAAGGTGCTCATCCCCAACGACGAGTCACCGTCGCTGGAGTGAGCACCCCGCGCGCGCGCCTGGCTACAGCTCGATGACGTCCGACGGAGTCGTCGGCGTCTCGCGGGACGTCAGCCCCTCGATGGTGAAGCCCCGGGGCGCGCGGATGGCGGCCCCGTGGTTCGGGTCGATGAACAGGCGCACGGGGAGCTCCAGCCCCTCGTAGCCCACCTCGAACACCTCCAGCCCCGCGTACTCGAGCGAGGGCGTGGGGCCGGTGTCACAACACGGGCCCAGACGCTTCCACGCCACGCGCTGACCCTGGGGGCCGCGCAGCAGCTCGAAGAAGGCCATGACGCCCGGGTTGCCCCAGCCCACGCGCACCGGGTCCTCCGCGCGGTAGCCGTAGGTGCCGCCCTCCTCCTGGAGGCCCACCACCGGAGGCGCCTCCTCGCGGGGGGCCCTCACCACGGCCGGATTCGACGAGGCACACGCCGACAGTGCCATCAGCAGTCCGAGACAGGCGATTCGAAGCGAAACCATTGCACCCTCCTCCTCCACGCCACCCGCGGCGAAACTGGGACCTGCCTTTCTCGCGTGCACGCACTCGCCTGCCCGAGTCGTTCGCCAGCCGACGCTCCCAAGCCCTCGCGGCGGGCCCCCGCCTGCCCGTGCCTCTAGGACCGCCGTGCGCGCGTCT
Organism: Myxococcus sp. CA056; assembly: GCF_013336715.1. Classification (NCBI taxonomy): domain Bacteria; kingdom Pseudomonadati; phylum Myxococcota; class Myxococcia; order Myxococcales; family Myxococcaceae; genus Myxococcus; species Myxococcus sp. CA056. Next base: position 1,444,272 of record NZ_JABUMT010000001.1, on the reverse strand, counting down.
TTTCAGAACCGCGCATTTGCGCGTCGCGACCCCCGGAAGAGCCGCCCCGCGCGCCCGGGCTTTTCGCCCCGCGACACCGGCTCCCGGCTGGAATTGACAGCCCCGGGTTGCACGCCGAGCGTGGGTGCGTGCGCCTGTCTCCACGCCCATGTCGCGCCAGGTGGCCTCGGCTCTCGGGGCCGGGTCGCCGTGTGCTCGTGTGGGGGCTGGCGGCGGGGCTCGTGGGCCTGTCCGCGTGCCAGACGCGCAAGAAGGAGACCTGTGCCTCCGTGCAGGCCCTGGTGCTGGAGGAGCTGCGCGTGACGGATGGCTTCCGAGACAGGCAGCACAACTCCCACTCGCTGGCCTTGAACGCGAGCCAGCTCGAGGAGCTGTCCTCGCGGGTGAAGTCCCTGGAGGTTCGTGACGCCCAGCTGCGCGAGGCCGTGCGGCGCTACGGCGCGGACCTGGATGTCCTCGCGCGCGCCTATGCGCATCATGCGCGTGCGCGTGCGCGGCCGGCGCTGGAGCCCGCCGAGTCGGATGACGGGCACGTGGGGCCCGGCCTCTCGCTGGCCACGCATGAGGGCGTGGTGAACGAGGCGCGCTCCGCCGTCTCGCGCCTGTGCGCCCTGCCGTGAGGCCCCGTCACCTCACACGCCCCAGTAGTAGCTCCACTTGAGCATCACCGCGTCGTTGGCCGGACCCGCCAGCAACTGTCGCGGACGCAGCGTCGCGGAGGGCCGCTCACCTTCCGGCTCCGGCAGCCCCTGCTGCGAGCGTGAGTAGATGAGGAAGAGCGTGGAGCCCAGTTGGTACTCCCACCGCGCGACGACATTCACGTTCAGCGCGGTGTCGTAGAAGCTGCTGTCGTCGTCGTGCGCGACGGCGGTCAGCGAGTCGAGCCGGATGCGCGACCGCCGCGCGTCGGACGTCGCCGTGAAGAAGGGGCCGTAGGTGCCGTGCGCGGTGAAGAGCTGCGCGTAACCCTGCAAGGTGAGCCGGGGCGTCAGCACCCACTGCTGTCTCAGCGTGAGCGACAGGAAGCGCGAGTCCAGCGAGCCCAACAGGAAGCGGCCCTCGTCCAGCGTCTCCACGTAGCGCGGCCCATGGTCCGTCTTGTCGTTGCCCACGGAGAGCTCCGTCTGGAGCGAAGGGTGCGGCCTCGCGGACAAGGTGACCTCCCCACCCCAGTCCCAGGCCGGAGCGCTCGGTCCGCCCTGGAAGCGGTGGCCGAGCGCGACGTACCCCTCCACCGACACCTTGCGGTTGGGGTTCGTCTCGCCGCTGAGGCTCACGAACATCCGGTCCGGTCGCTCCAGCGGGATGCCTGTGTTCGCCAGCTCCCGCACGTCGTAGCCGTTGAGGTCCAGGCCCGTCTCCACGCTCAGCGTGTCGAAGCTGGGCAGGGTGGCGCTCGCGTAGAGGTTGAACCAGGTGACCCGGTGCTCGCTCCGGTCATCCGCCGTCCACTTTCCACCGGCGTGGGCATTGGCGAACAGCGCCTTGAACGGGCCCAGGCCGTTGGGCCGCGCGTAGCGCAGCGAGGCTCGGGGGGCCACCTCGTTCTGCGAGCGCTGGAAGCCCGTGGCCACCAGCGACAGCTTCGGCGTGGCGACATCCACGCCGACCTCCGGACGCAGGCCCTCGCCACCGAAGCGTCCCGCGCGCAGATAGCCGCCCACGCCCGAGTCCCCGGTTTGCAACCGCGTGCCATCCGCGAGCACCCGCTCCGGCGGGCCGCCATCCACGCGTGAGGCCACCATCATCCCGTACACGCCCCAGGTGCTGTCCGCCGTCTTCAGGTCGAAGTCGAGCGCGCCCGCGAGCCCGCCGCGTCCCCGACACGACGCCGGTTGCTGTGAGTCTTCCAGGGCCGCGTCCTCGGCGGTGCAGGTGCCCGACAGCGGGTTGGCCATGGCCACCGCGCCGCCCACGCGCGAGCCCGCGCCCACCTTCCCTCGTGCCACCGCCACCAGGTAGTGCGTCGTCGCGGAGGGCTCGTCCGGCAGCTCCAGCCCCGCGCCCAGGTGCAGCGGCCTGCGCCAGTCGAAGCGCAGGTTCCGGTCCGGGCTCGCCTCGTCGCGCGCCTGCCAGGGGCCGGTGACGAGCGCGTCCAGCACGCCCACCTGCACGCCGCCCACCGAGCCCGTCACCTTCGCCGCGCCGAGCAGCGGCGTATCCAGGCCGATGCGCCGCGAATAGAAGAGCGCCAGCGGCGCGCCGCCCACGTCCATGCCCACCGGTTGGAACAGCTCCATGCCCTGCGTGAAGAAGGGGCGCCGCTCCGGGAAGTACGCCTCGAAGGTGCTCAGGTTGAGCAGCAGCTCATCCGCCTCCACCTCGCCGAAGTCCGGATTGAACGTCGCCGCCAGCGCCAGTTGGCTGGTGAGCGCGGCGCGCACGTCCAGGCCCACGTCCATGGACGGGCTGAGCAGACGCGGCGCGGGCCGTGACGCGTCCGAGAACTGGGGCCGCGCCAGGCCCCGTGCCGCCAGGTACGGCATCAGCTCCCACCGCCCGCGCGGCTGGAGGTTCTCCAGGCCCGTCAGGTGTCCCAGCCGCGACACGTTGGCGTTGTGGTTGCGCGGGTTGTCCACCGACTCCAGCTCCTCGTTCTTGCGCGCGATGTCCCGCCGCACCGAGAAGCCCCACGTCTGCACCGGCGCCTCCGGGAAGCGCAGCAGCGAGAGGGGAATGGCGAACTCCGCCACCCAGCCGTCCTCCACGCCGTCCGAGGCGCCCGCCCAGATGCCGCTCCAGTCCTCCGTGTAGTAGCGGTCGTCGTAGTAGAGCCCGTCGCTCTGCACGCCGCCGGCGGTGACGGAGAAGCTGTACGCCGTGCGGTGGTCATGCGTCGGGTCGATGAGGACGTGAATCGTGTCCGAGTAAGGCGCGCTGTCCCGCCGCCCCAACCGCCGGTCGATGCGCGAAGGCTCCGAGTCGCGCGCCACCACGCCCACGTACAGCATGTCTCCGTCGTAGAGGATGCGCAGCTCCGTCTTCTCCGACGGCGTCCGGCCCGCCGCCGGATAGCGCTCCACGAAGCCGTCGAACACCGGCGCGCGCGCCCAGTCGTCCTCGTTCAGCTTCCCATCCACCTGAATCGAGCCCGTGGCCCGCGCCGCCTGGAGAAACTGCTCCTTCCCTGGCCCCTCCACCGCCGCGCTCGTCGCCAGACTCCACAGCGACACTCCGAGCGCGACGGCCCCTCTGATACCGGATGACATGACCCATTTCCCTCGTGTCCCGCGAAGCGGGGACACCGGGCTCCCTCGGTAAAGAACGTGAGTAGGCGGAGTTTCCTGAATGACCCTGGAGTGCTACTTGCCGCCCGCGTCGCCCTTGCCGCCGCGAGACATGGAACGCATGAACGTCTCGTCGATTCCATGGATGCGCAGGCGCACCAGCTCGTCCGGGGTGATGTTCTTGTAGCCCGCGTCGCGCAGCTTCTTCACGAAGTCGGACGTCACGCCGTGGATGCGGAAGGAGACCAGTTCTTCCTGCGTGATTTCCTTGAAGCCCAGCTCTCGCATCTCCTTCACGAAGGGCATGGTGACGCCGTGGATGCGCATGGCGACGAAGTCGTCCGAGTCCAGGTCCTTGAAGCCCAGCTCGCGCATCTCCTTCACGAAGGGCGTGGAGACGCCGTGGATGCGCATGGCGACCAGCTCGTCGGCGTCCAGGTCCTTGAAGCCCAGGCCGCGCATCTCCCGGGCGAACTCGGTGGTGATGCCGTGGATGCGGAAGGCGACGATTTTCTCGGCGTCCAGGCCGCCGTAGCCCATGGCGCGCACGTCGCGGATGTACTCCGCGGTGACGCCGTGGATGGACATGGCGAGCAGGTCCTCCCAGGACAGCTTGGGGAAGCCCGCGGAGCCCAGGTCCTTCACGCGCTGGGACGTGACGCCGTGGATGCGGCCCTGCACCAACTGCTCCAGCGTCAGCTTCTCGTACCCCAGCTTCGCCAGCTCGCGGATGTACTCGGGTGACACGTTGAAGATGCCCACCGTGAGCAGCTGCTCCAGCGGGATGTCCTTGTAGCCGAGCGCCCCCAGCTCCTTCACCCGCTGGGTGGTGACGTTCGTCGCGGCGAGCTGGAACTGTTGAAGCTCGGTGAGCTTCGGGTAGCCGAGCGTGGCCATGGACTTCGCGTAGGTGTCGCTCGGCGCGAAGCGGTAGTGGCCCGCGCCGTCTCCGGCCTGGAAGGTGCCGGTGAAGGTGAAGACGCCGGCCTCGCGGGAGAGCGTGAAGGTGGCCGGGCCGTCCGCCGTGGGCAGGCCCTGGAAGGCCGCGCGGGGCTCGGAGAAGCCCATCTGCCCGTTGCCGCCGTCCTCGTCGTCGGGGTGGATGAGGCTGATGTGGAAGTTCTCGGCGGACTTCTCCCGGGAGGAGGACGTCCAGGTGCCTCGCAGCTCCTTCGCGGCGGAGGCGGTGGTGGCCACCAGCAACAGGGCACAGCAGGTCAACAGCGACGACACGCGACGCATCATGGTGAGGCTCCTTCGGTTCTGGACGGAGCCCTGCCGTCCGGCTCGCGTCCGGTGTGGACGCGTCCGAGGGGAAGGGCGTGAGAGGGGCGGGGTGTCACGGGGCCGGGGAGCGAGCGATGCTCCCCGGGCCACTCTGTGACAGGTGTTTCGGTGTGACGGTGTTACTTGGAGTCGCGCAGGCGCCGGACGAAGTCGGCGTCCACGCCGCCGGCGCGCAGGCGCACCAGCTCATCGGGGGAGAGGTTCTTCAGGCCCGCGGCGTTCAGCTCGCGCAGGAAGTCCGGGGTGATGCCCAGGGCGCGCAGCTCGGTGAGCTCCTTCGGGTCCTTGGTCTCCACGCCGGCCGAGCGCATCTGCTCCATCCACTCCGGCGTGACACCCACCGCGCGCAGCTCCTGGAGGTCATTCACGGAGAGCTTGGGTAGGCCCATCTTGCCCAGCGCGCCGATGTACGCCGGGTCCACGCCCACCGCGCGCAGCTCGGAGATGTCCTCCAGCGACATGCCGGAGTAGCCCGCGGCCTTCAGTCCGCGCACGTACTCCGGGTCCACGCCCACCGCGCGCGCCTCCACCACGTCGTCCGGGTTCGTCGTGTCGAAGCCCGCGTCCTTGAGCGCCGCCACGTACTCCGGAGTGATTCCCAGGGCGCGCAGCTCCACGAGCGCGTTGGCCTCCAGCTTGCGGCCGAAGCTCGCGGTCATCTGCTTCATGTACTCGGAGGTGACGCCCATGTGGCCCATCTCGACGAGGTTGGCGACGGTGGGCTCGTAGCCCATCGACTCCAGCTCCCGCACCCGCTCCGGCGTCACGCCCGCCGTCTTCAGCGCCACCAACTGGTCGACGGAGAGCGACTGACCGGCGCCCACCTTCGTGCGCTCGTCGAGGTCCGAGTCCTCGTTGTCCTGGCGCGTGGACACCTTCACGTTGGGCGCCGCGGCCAGCTTCATCGGGAGGGCCACCTTGACGTCTCCGGGCGGCCTCGGCGCCGTGGGGAGGCGGGGGAGGGCCCGCGGGCTCGGCGGCGCGGGAGGCTCGGAAGCCTCGGGCGGCGCGGGGACGGCGGCGTTCGCGACGCCCGGCCTGGACACGTCGGAGGTGGGGGCCTGGCCCAGCACCAGCGACGTCAGGGGCGCGGCCACCGCGAGGCTGCTCACGAGCGTCAGCACCGACGCCCCCGCGACCCAGCGGGAGGAGCAGCGCGGCGCGGGCGGAGAGACCAGGCGGCGCACGCGCTCGGGCAGCGAGCCGCCCAGCGCGGACATCGCGTGGCTCGGCTCCGACGAGGGCAGCACCCGCAGGGACTCCAGCGCCGTGAGGGCCCGAGCGTAGGAGACGGAGTTGCCGCTGGCGCTCACCGCCACGTCGTCGCAGCAGTGCTCGCGCTCCACGCGGATGACGTTGGACATCCACCGCACGGCCGGGTGGTAGAAGAAGAGCGTCTCCACCACCACCTGCGCCAGGTTCACCGCGAAGTCATGCCGGCGGATGTGGGCCAGCTCGTGCGCCAGCACCATCTCCAACTGACGGGTGGGCAGGCCGGAGAGAGCGGACACCGGCAGCAGCACCACCGGAGACAGCCAGCCCACCGTCGAGGGCACGTCCACCTCGGTCGTCTGGAGCAGCCGCACCGCGCGAGAAAGGCCCAGGCGACGCGACAGCGTGTCGAGCCGCTCCTGCCACTCGTGGGGCGCGGGCAGGGCACGGCGCGCGAGCCGGCGCAACTGCACCCACTCCGCCGTCAGCCGTCCGGAGCTCAGGCCCACGCCCGCCACCCACGCGAGCACCACCCAGCGCAACAGGTCCGCCAGTGACTCGCGCACCCGCTCCACCACCAGCGTCAGCAGGCCCGCGGGCTCCATGCGGGTCCAGTCGGAAGTCGCGGCCCGCGCGGGCTCGCGCTCGGAGACCCCGGTGTGAGCGGAGCGGTCCCACCGCGCCATGGCCCGGGTCCGCGCCGCGACGAGCGACTCCTGGCGGAGGTCCCGCGTGGACACGGCGTGCTCGGCCGCCCGCGTGGCGCGTGCTTGCGTCGCGTGCCGCCACCCCGTGGCCACTGGCAGCACCACGGTCAGCACCAGCGCGCCACACGCCAGCGCATACCGCGCGTTGGCCGCGCGCCGGCCCACCGTCATCAGCGCGACCGCCAACCCCAGCGCCACCAGCGTGCCCTGCCAGAGCGAGTGCACCAGCGCCCATCCCATCGACTCCATCACCAGGCTGCTCATTCGTCCGCTCCTTCCATGGAATCGAGCAACTGGCGCAACTGGGCCAGCTCCTCCGGGCTCGTCTTGCGCGAGGACAACGCCTGCATGGCCAGCCGGGCCGGAGAGCCGCCGAAGGCGCGCTCCACCAGGTCCGTCACCAACTGCCGCTGCGTGCGCTGCTCCGTCGCATGGGCCCGGTACACGTGCGCGCGCTGGGACTCGTCGCGCGCCACCAGGCCCTTGTCCGTCATGATTTGCATCAGCTTCAGCACCGTCGTGTAGCCCGTGGCCTCCGCCGGCTCTCGCCGGTGAAGCGCCTCGTGCACCTCTCGCACCGTGCTGTCACCGCGCTCCCACAGCACCCTCAGGATGGCCAGCTCGCCATCCGTGGGGCGCGGCAGCTTCGACTCGCTCATGGCTTCCTCGCATCCAGCATCCACGAACTCATCATACGAATGGGTTCGTAGATGTCAACGAAGGTCTTCGTAGATGCTCCCCGTGACGTCGGATTCGCTCGGGAAGTGCGGGCCAGTCCTCAGCCTGGGAACGAGAGGCCTCACTTCCGTGCCTGCCTGCTCCCGGGATTTTCCCAGGAGGAGAAGTCATCGCCTTTTCGAGTCGGAAGCGTCGTTCCCACCGAGGGGAACGCGAGTTCCACGCAAGGGGCCCTCGCGTCGCGCCTGCTCGGCCTCCAGGGAGGTGGGTTCGTCGGCGTGGAGGCGACCTGACACGTCCCTCGCGTGGCACATCCGGTGAAAAAGGTCCCCCCGACACGAGTCATCCCGGCTCGAGAAGACGAAGCAGGACGGGGCAAGAAAATGAAGGCGTTGAGCGGTTGGATGGGTGCGGCGTGTGCCGCCGTGGTGGGGTTGGCGGGTGTGGCGGAAGCGCATGATTTGACGTGTTCGAAGCTGGTGAACGGGCAGGCCTCCGTGGAGGTCTCGACGTATCCCTTCACTGCGAACTTCAGCTTCCAGGTCAACAACGTCCACCCGACGTTGCCGTCCATTCTGTTGACGGCCGCGGACCCGCTGCTGGTGTTGGAGGGCTTCTCCTTCATCCCGCCGCCGCCGGTGGTGATTCCGGTGGGCCAGTCGGTGACGTCGAACTTCGCGCTGACGATCAACAGCTACGACGACTGCCGGACGCTGGCGCTGCTCGATGGGCTGGTGGACGACCACATCGACAACGTGTTCACCTCCGGGTTCGACCTGGGCTCCTCGCTGTGCACCGCGCGCATCACCTGCGTGCAGCCGCCGCCGGAAGTGTGCACCGCGACGCGGACGCTGGGCTTCTACAAGAGCCACATCTCCGCGGTGCAGCAGTGCCTGGCTGGCGGCCCCATTCCCCTGGGCAGCATCGGCATCGTCGCCACGCTGCCGGGCGCGGAGGGCCTCCTGTGGGGTGACCCGGCGAAGTATCCCATCACCGGCCTGCCGCGCAGCCAACTGGACCGCATCCGCTTCCTGGTCGCCCGTCAGATGCTGGTGGCCACCTGCAACCAGCGCCTGTTCGGCGGCCTCACCGTCCCGCCCAACCTGCTCGCGCTCGTGCTGACCGCGCTGGGCTCCGTCGACTGCACCACGCTCGAAACCCTCAACACGCAGTTGGACGCGTACAACAACTCCTGTGACGCCGGTGCGTTCCCCGGGGGCTTCGACCCGGGCCCCGCGACGCCCCAGGCCGCCCAGGCGCTCGCCGTCGACTTCACCATTCCCACGGGCCTCATCTGCATTCCCTGAGCCCCGTTTCACACACACCTTCCAGACATCGATTCACTCAAAAGCTTTCGAGGAGACACGTCATGAAGAAGTTCCTGCTGTCCACGCTGGGGGCCTCGGCCCTCGTGCTCGCCGCCTGCAGCGGTGATGACTCCGTCCCGTTCCCGGGCGACGACCCGGGTGTGGAGACGCCCGTGCCTGGTGGTGAAGACCCCGCTCCGGGTGGTCAGGACCCGGGCCCCGTTCCCGGCGGTGAAAACCCCGGCCCCACCCCCGGCGGCGGGCAGGGTCCCGGCACTCCCTCCACGCAGAGCTTCGAGCTGCGGGTGAGGGGCGAGGGCCTGACGGACTACACCTCGCTGAAGGTGCCCGTCTCCGACGTGCTCATCACCACCGCCGAGGGCAAGCCCGTGCCGGTGCAGGTGATGTCGAACATGCTGGAGCTGGCGACGCCGGGCCACTCGCCGCTGGCCGCGCGCTTCACGGTGCCGCCGGGCGTCGACAAGGTCAAAATCACCGTGCACTTCAACGCGCTGGGTGACTTCGCCCGGAATGGCGCTCAGGCGTCGGAGCTGGACGCGCGGGTGGCGCCGGTGACGTTCGAGGCTCGCGTGAGGGACTTGTCCGTGCGTGGCCGCGCGGTGCTCGTGCTGGACATGGCGCGCTCCATGGTGGCGCTGCAGAAGTCCAACTCGACGCTGATGCTGCCCAACGGCTCGGTGAAGTACTAGCCGCGTCGGGCGGGTGAGCTCTTCCGGCGAGCCTCTTCAGGAGGCTCGCCGCTTCCCTTCGTCTACGGCTCGCCGCCCACTCGCGCCGAAGCGTCTTCCGGCTGCGTGCCCTGGCCTTCCTTGCCCTGCCAGAAGCGGCGCGGGTGGTCATCACCGCGCGTGCCGTTGGAGAGCTTGTCCACCCACGGGTAGCGCTTGGCCTCCTCGGCGGTGTAGCCCAGGTTGAAGACGGTGGGGCTCTTGGGCTTCTCACCGGCCTTCGAATAGAAGGTCCCGAAGAGGCGGTCCCAGAAGTAGTTGGTGATGCCGTAGTTGCCCTGCTCGTTGTGGTAGTGGTGAGACAGGTGCAGGCGCTTGATTTCCTTCAGGAAGCCCAGCTTCGGCGTGTAGTTCAGGTGCTGGATGCAGTGGCAGAACTCATAGAAACACGTAACCACCATCGCCCAGCCCAGCGCCGCCGCCGCTCCTGACTTCCCGCCGATGAGATAGCCGATGGGCGCGATGACTCCGCCCACCGTCGGCAGCACGTTGGCCAGCGCGCCGAAGAGCACGCGCAAGTCATTGGGGTCCTGGTGGTGGTCGAAGTGGATGCGCTTCCACGTCGCCGCGGTGAAGGGCGTCTTGTAGAGGAAGCGGCTGTGCAGGATGTTCTTGTGGACCAGGTACCAGCCGAACGGGAACACCACGCTCGCGGCCAGCATGGCCAGCAGCATGCGCACCGGGTTGTCGAACCACTTCACCGCGTACACGAGGCTGACGATGCCCACGGTGATGTAGGCCAGGACCGCGTAGTACGTGAAGAACGAGTAGACGAGGTCGCCCAGCGTCATCCGGTCCAGGTTGTGCTTCCGGTGCTTCAGAAATGAAAAGGGTTCGCTGACCGCCACGGTATCCCTCGCAATTGGACGCTGCCCGCCCATGCGGCGTCGCTGTGAGTAGCAGGGGCCCGGCACCCTTGCGCCACAATCATCCGGCCTGCTTTTACGTTTTTCTGCGATGCAAGAGAAGCACCGCTGCTTGCCGGTCCGCCGGCTGGGTGCCTGCCCTCCCGCCTGGATGGGGGCCGAGTTGAGCGGCGGACTTCCCCGACAGGAGACCACGGCCCACTTTCGACGGTAGGGATCAGCGCGTGGAGGCTCCCATGGCGGAAAAGGCAGGGGAAGACAAGTCGCGAGGGAGCAGGGCCCGGGGGCAGGCAGCGGTGGCGCGGAGCGTGGAGCCGGCGGACCGAGGGACACTGGCCCTACGTCGGACCACCTCGGAGTACCGAGCCGCGGCGGAGGAGCAGGCGGCGCGGGTGCGCGAGGAAATCGAGGCGGCGCTCATCGTCGCGCGAGACACGCGAGAAGCCATCGAGCGGAGAATCGCCGACGAGCTGCACGCGCCCCCCGGCAGCTTCCGGGCGAAGACCCAGCGCAAGCAGCCGGCCCGCGTCGCCGTGCGCAAGACGCGGAGCAAGGCCAAGAAGAACTAGGGGCGCGGTGTCAGCTCCGCAGGCGCGTGGCCTCGGAGGTGGGACGCGGCGTGTCCTGCGCGTCCTCGGGGGCGGGAGGTTGGGTGGAGTCGTCACCCAGGCCCTTGAGTCGTCGCGCGAGCTGCGCGGCCTGCTCGCCCTTGGAGCCCAGCTCATGGCCCTGCACGCCGATGAAGGACACGCGGGCGCGCTCCAGCAGCGCCACCTGCGCGTGGAGCTGGGCGAACAGCCGCTCGCGCTTGCGGCTCAGGGCATCCAGGTGGTTGAGCTCCTCGCCCAGTGAGGACGCGGCGAGCTCCAACTGGCGCCGGGCGATGGTGTCCTGGATGGCGGCGGCGCGTGCTCGCAGCTCCTTCACCTGCGCGTCCACGTCATGGGCGACGACGGAGTCCAGCTGCGCGGTGAGCGCCGCGTGGGCCTCCGCGAGCGAGAAGCTCTCCGACGCCATCTTCTCCAGCACGCCCACCAGCTCCTGCCGCCCGGTGCTCGCGGGCATGCGCAGCACCGCCGTCTTGCACTGCTGGTACAGCCCGAGCGCGCGCGCGGCCAGCTCCCGCGCCTCGCCCTTGAGCGTGTCGCCGAGCGCCAGGCCCCGGGCCTCCACCGTGTCGGTGTGCAGCACCAGGTGCGAGGGCAGCGTGCCGATGCTCCAGAAGAGGGCCACGCAGGCGAAGCCGACCACCAGGGACACCAGGTTCATGTCGCCCAGGAAGCGGGCATCCAGCACCTGCTGCACGTACAGGCCCACCGGGGCGAGGATGCCGGCGGCGGCGGCGCTCGCGGCGACGGCGGTGGAGCTTCCCGCGGCGTCACGGCCGTTGCCGAGCCACGTCACCAGCGCCGCGGCGATGCAGGCCGCCAGGCTCTGGGGCAACGGGTGGGGCGCGGAGAAGAGGAAGGGGAAGACGGGCAGGACGGTGAGCGCCGCGCGCAGGCCCAGCCCGTAGCCTTTCAGGGGCCTCGCGGCGGCGAGCGCGGCGGCCACCACCGCGAAGTAGCCCGGCTCCAGCGTCAGCCGGACGATGGGCGTGAAGGGCTCCCAGACGCGCAGCGCGAGCGCCGCGAAGATGCCCATGCAGGCTCCTCCCCCCAGCGCGCGAAAGGTGCGGGATTCAAACTCCTCGCGGTGGAGGAACTGCAGGGAGAGGGCCATGGGGGCTGCACCGTCCTGACTAATAGGCGTTGTTCTCGCCGAAGTTCTTCATCGTCTTCTTGTAGAGGTTCAGCGACTCGCGGCGAACGTCACCGTCATTCGACGCCCGCCCATAGGCTGCCTCTGTCTGGTCCAGCTCCGCAAGCTCCCCCGACAGCGCGGAGGGGGACGAGCCAAAAAGCTTCTTGGCGTTGCCCAGCAGACCGACGGCGGCCTTCCGGTTGCCCCGCTTCATCTCCTCCACGGCGGCGCGCATCTGCTGGGTACCCAACGCTCGCACCGCGTGCACGCGCACGTCCCGGTCCAGGTGGGCGCGCACCAGGGCGGCGTCCTCGGTGACCTGGGCGGTCAGGGGCAGCGTCGCCTCCGCCGTCGCGTCGCGGGCCACGTCCAAGTAGCGCACGGTGGCGTCGAGCAGCCGCACGGGCTCGGTGGAGGCTGTCGCTCGCAGCGTCAGCTTCACGACGACACGCACGGACTGCGCGCTGGCCAGGTCGTACAGCGGCACCTTCACGACGTTGCCCTCGCGGGTGGTGGGCAGGCCCATGACCTCCACGTCGCGAACGCCCGGGGGCAGGGTCAGCCGCAGCTCCACGCGGCGGGCGACGGTGCTGGTGGCCTGGTCCAGCTCGCGGGAGAAGACCTCGGCCAGCCGGGCGGAGTTGTCGATGAAGCCGGAGAACCCGCCGCCCTGCTCGGCCATGCCGCGCATGAGGCTGGCCTGGAAGTCCTCGCCCACGCCGAGCGCGCTGACGGTGATGCCCTCGTCGCGCAGGCTGCGCGTGAGGTTGAAGAGCTCCGGCTCCGTCACGAAGCCCGTCGTCGGCTGGCCGTCACTCAGCAGGATGGCGCGGCTGACGCGGTACTGGGCGAGGTGGCCGCGCAGCGCGGTGGCCGCATCGGAGAGTCCGCCGCTGATGTTGGTGGAGCCATCCGCGCGGATGGCGCTGATGGCGGCGAGCAGCTCCTCGCGGAAGGCGTCCGTGACGAGCCGGCTGGCGATGACCTTCGTGTCGGTGCCGTAGTGGATCAACGCCAGACGGTCCTCGGGGGTGAGGCGGCTCACCAGCTCGGCGGCGGCGCGCTTGGCGTCCGTGAGCTTCTGCCCCTCCATGGAGCCGGAGCGGTCCACCACCAGGGCCATGTTCACCGGGACGCGGCGTCCGCTCTCCACGGGGCGGGCCTTGATTTCCATCCACGCGAAGGCCTCGCTGGCGCCCGGCTGGACATAGGCGCCGGACAGCTTTCCGGAGAGGGTGAGGGCGCCATCGGAGGGCTGGGCGACGATGAGCGGCAGCACGGCGGTGGCCGGCTGCTCATCCGGCTGGGCCACGGTGTGGCTGGTGTCGGTGACGGGCGGCGGAGGGGGAGGCGGAGGCCTGCCCAGCGAGAGCGCGCCCAGGGCGAGCAATCCAGCGGCGGACAGCAGCAGCAGGGTGCGGTTCATGCGGTTCCTCGGGGTGTGAGGGCTGACGTGGACGGCACAGTCTCCCGTCCGCTCCCGGGCCGCATCGGTCACCGGGAGGAGGGTCCCCCCGATGACCGATGGAGCGATGTCAGGCGTTGCGGTGGCGGGCGCTGGAGGGTGGAAGTAAACCCAGACGTCTGTCCTTGCGCGGGGGGCTTGCGCCGGCCTCGGCCACGCGGATCCACCGATTCGCTCCCAGGATTCAAGAAACGAAGCAACTCCGACCTGGGGACCCCGATAATCGGGGAGGTCGGCGTTCGTCCGCCCCGGCATTGGCCGCTGGGACTGTACCGGGTGCCTCGTTCTCAGGGAGAAGTCGTCATGACCACGATTGGCAAGTCCGGTTCGCGTCCCACCACGTCCGTGAAGCCCGAGCCGAAGCCGGAGCCGGTGAAGCAGCCCGCCCAGGCCCAGCGTCCCGACGCGGTGAAGACGGCCGTCGCGCAGCGGATGCAGGACGGCTTCGAGGCGGCCCCGCGCACGGGTTCGGCGTCCCGTCCGGTGCTCTCGGAGATTCGTGGCGAGGGTGCGCCGGTGGGTCCGGGGTCGGCCGTGGGCAAGGCCGTGGCCAAGGTCGCCGAGAAGATCAAGGACGCGGCTGCTGCCGCGGGTCCCCAGGTGAGCACCAACGCCAGCGGCCAGACGGTGGTGGACCTGGGAACGGGGAACAACACCGCGACGGTGTCGCAGGGCAAGGACGGTTCGCTGACCGTCACGTCGGGCAAGGACTCGGTGACGTTGACGGCGGAGCAGGCCAAGGGCGCCATCATCCAGGGCGGCGATGGAAACGACAGCATCACCCTGGACGCGAGCGTCACGCAGGACGTCACGGTGGACGGCGGCGCGGGCAACGACAAGCTGACGGGCGGCGCGGGCAACGACACGCTCATCGGCGGCGCGGGCAACGACGCGGTGCTGGGTGGCGCGGGCACCGACACCGTGTCGGGTGACGACGGCGACGACTACGTCGAGGGTGGCGCGGGCGACGACCTGGTGAACGGTGGCGCGGGTCGCGACGTGCTCTACGGCCTGGACGGCAATGACCTGGTGAACGGCGGCGAGGGCCGCGACTACATCGACGCGGGCGCGGGTGACGACACCGCCACGGGTGGCGCGGGTGACGACCAGGTCATCGGCGGCCGGGGCGATGACTCTCTGAGTGGTGGCGAGGGCAACGACGCGGTGGCCGGTGGCGCGGGCAAGGACACGGTTAACGGCAACGGCGGGACGGACAAGCTCTACGTCGAGGAGGGCGAGGAGAGCGCCGACTCGGCCGGAGATACGCGGACCATCGTCGACATGACGGACGCGGACAAGCGGGGCAGCTCCGTGTCGGTGAAGGGCACTCCGGAGTTCCAGGCGCGCGTGCAGTCGGACCTGGACGCGATGCGCTCGCTGCCGTCGGGTCAGGACCTGCTGCGCTCGCTGGATGGCAGCGGAAAGACGACGACCATCTCGGAGACGTCCGGTGGCAACACGGCGTCCGGCACGGCCTTCAACGACGGCTTCTTCAACAAGGACGGCACGCCGGGCAAGGGCACGGACGCGACGGTGAACTACAACACCTCGCGCATCTCCCTGGGCGCTGACGAGTGGATGAACCGTCCTCCGATTGTCGGCCTGTTCCACGAGCTGGTGCACGCGTCCGACATGAACAACGGCACGCTGGCGAACGGTTCGAAGGACGGCACGCGCAACCTGGAGACGTCCGCGGTGGGTCTGCCCGTCGACCTGGACCAGAACCCGGCCACGCCGGACGTGGTGCAGGGTGGCCGCCCCGGTGAGAACGTCCTCCGCGACGACCTGAACCTGCCCACCCGGCCGCACTACTAGCCGCTGCGTAGCAGGTGAGTGCCGCCGGCCGCTCCGCCACAGCGGAGCGTTGCCGGCTGCGTCGCCGCATCCGAGCCGCACGGGCCGCTCCGTCACATCCGCGCGTTGCCGGACGCTTCGTCACATCCGCGCGTTGCCGGCTGCTTCGCCGCATCCGAGCCGCACGGGCCGCTCCGTCACAGTGGAGCTGTGCCCGGCGTGCGGCTGCACGGAGCCCTGCACCGTCGTACCAGTCAGCCGAAGCTGGTCAGAGAGGACCCGCCAGCAGGTGCTGCCCGTGGTCCCGTCCCTGAGCGGATGATCCGCTCCCGGCTTTCGAGAAGCGACGCAACTCCCACCTAGGAGCCCCGATAATCGGGAAGGTCGGCGTTCGTCCGCCCCGGCATTGGCCGCTGGGACTGTACCGGGTGCCTCGTTCTCAGGGAGAAGTCGTCATGACCACGATTGGAAAGCCCGGTTCGCGCCCCACCACGTACGTCAAGCCCGAGCCGAAGCCGGAGCCGGTGAAGCAGCCCGCCCAGGCCCAGCGTCCCGACGCGGTGAAGACGGCCGTCGCGCAGCGGATGCAGGACGGCTTCGACGCGGCCCCGCGCACGGCGTCCCGCCCGGCGGCGTCCGCGCAGGGCAGCGACTTCGAAGGCGCCCCCCCGAGCACCCCCGGCTCCGCGGTCGGCAAGGCCGTGGCCAACGTCGCCAACAAGATCAAGGACGCGGCGGCGGCCTCCGGTCCCCAGGTGAGCACCAACGCCAGTGGCCAGACGGTGGTGGACCTGGGAACGGGGAACAACACCGCGACGGTGTCGCAGGGCACGGATGGTTCGCTGACCGTCACGTCGGGCAAGGACTCGGTGACGCTGACGGCGGAGCAGGCCAAGGGCGCCATCATCCAGGGCGGCGATGGAAACGACAGCATCACGCTGGATGCGAGCGTCACGCAGGACCTCACCGTGGACGGCGGCGCGGGCAACGACAAGCTGACGGGCGGCAAGGGCAACGACACGCTCATCGGCGGCGCGGGCAACGACTCCCTCATCGCGGGCGAGGGCAACGACTCCGTCTCCGGTGACGACGGCGACGACTACATCGAGGCCGGCGCGGGCGACGACCTGGTGAACGGTGGCGCGGGTCGCGACGTGCTCTACGGCCTGGACGGCAATGACCTGCTGAACGGCGGCGAGGGCCGCGACTACATCGACGCTGGCGCGGGGAATGACACCGCGACGGGCGGCGCGGGCGACGACCAGGTCATCGGTGGCCGGGGCGATGACTCGCTGACGGGTGGCGAGGGCAACGACGCGGTGGCGGGTGGCGCGGGCAAGGACACCGTCAATGGCAACGGAGGGACGGACAAGCTCTACGTCGAGGAGGGCGAAGAGACCGCTGACGCGGCCGAGGGCGAGCGGACCATCGTCGACATGACGGACGCGGAGAAGCGCGGCCGCTCGGTGACGGTGGAAGGCAGCCCGGAGTTCCAGGCGCGCGTGCAGTCGGACCTGGACGCGATGCGCTCGCTGCCGTCGGGTCAGGACCTGCTGCGCACGCTGGACGACAGCGGCCACTCGACGACCATCAAGGAGACGACGGGTGGCAACTCGGCGTCCGCCAAGAACAAGGATGACGCCTGGTTCAACGCGGACGGCACGCCGGGCAAGGGCACCGACGGCACGGTGAACTACAACACCTCGCGCATCTCCCTGGGGAGCGAGGAGTGGATGAACCGCCCGCCGGTGGTGGCGCTGTTCCACGAGCTGGTGCACGCGTCCGACTACGCCAACGGCACGCTGGCGGTCGGCGAGAAGAACGGCACCAACAACCGCGAGACGTCCGCGGTGGGCCTGCCCATCGACCTGGACCAGAACCCGGCCACGCCGGACGTGGTGCAGGGCGGACGCCCCGGCGAGAATGTTCTCCGCGACGACCTGAACCTGCCGACCCGGCCGCGCTACTAACAGCCCTCTCTCATGAGAGCCCTGCTCCAAGCTGGCGCCTGCTGCATGGCGCTGGCGATAATCGTGGGCTGCACGCGGGCTTCGAATCAGCCCGCGCATCCGGGAGGACGCGTGGCCCAGGCGGAAGTGGAGCTGAAGGTGGAGTCGGTGACGAGCGGGCCCGAGGGGCTCGCCGTCGCGTACGCGGTGCGCAACGCCTCTTCCCACGCGGTGCTGCTGGTGGACGGGCTGCCGGAGTGGGGCCCCACGGGCTACGTGGGCCTCGCGCCCGAGCGCGCCTATGTGGACCTCTCCGGTGACGGCGCGGTGCTGCTGCGTCAGCTCGTGCCCGTGCCGGAGAACCTGGACGTGGAGGCCCCCGAGGTCCCCGCCCTGAGCCGCGTGGAGCCCGGAGCCACCGCGTCCCGCCGCCTGCTCGTGCCCCTGCCGCTGCGCACGTCGATGCCCTATGCCACGGGCCCCGAGGTGACGCGCGAGCTGTCCGCCGTGCGCGAGCTGCGTCTGCGCGTGGGCTACCTGCCCGCCGCGGACGACGTGCGCCTGCACGGGACGACGGAGTCCGGAGGCACCGCGTACAGGACGGCCGAGTACGGCCAGGTGGTGACCCGCCAGCAAGTCCTGGACAGCGGGCCGCTGCCGCTGGACGGCGTGAAGTAGGACGCGCTCAGGGCTCGTGGGGCAGCACGAAGGACGGCTCGTCGTGTCCTGGCGTGGCGAAGAATCGGAACGACTCCTCGTGAGGCAGCTCGCGGAAGGCCTCTGACTTCACGGCCTTGCGCACGGCCGCGTGTGCGCACTGGAGCGTGCGCACCAGCAGCAGTTTCTTGAGCGGGACGAACACCTCCAGCTCGTTCAGCGCTTCGTCCTCGGCCAGCTCCACCAGCGTCGCTCCGGGCGCGCCCAGGTCGAAGCCGCCAGAGGAGTCGAAGTTCGTCGCGCCGAACTCCAGCACGTTCTCCGACGCCGTCTCCTCGTAGTGGTGGCCGACGAGTCCCGTGCCCCACACCACCTGCGGCACGTAGGGGCTCACGTCCCCGCCCGCCCAGTAGAGGAGCAGGGCGGACAGCGGCCGGATGCGCGCCGTGCGCACGCCGTCCCGCTCCTCCCAGGCATATGCCTCCGGACGCAGGTAGCGAGGCTGGCGGTACATCCCGAAGCTCTTCACCAGGCCCGCCGTCATCTCGGTGACGAGCCCTTCGTCCACGGCCTCGGCTTCGGCCGCCTGTTCGCGAACGAAGGCGAACCCGTCCGCCCGGCGCACCTCGTCCAGCAGCCGCGCCGCGCACGCCGGAAGGTCTCTCAGCTCCACGTCATTCCACATGGGTTCTCACGCCTCCGCGGTGGGACGTCGCAGCCGGACCAGGTCTTCCACCACGCGCCGCACGCGGCCCTCGTCGAAGGGCTTCTCCAGCAGGAGGTTCGGGATGCTGGCGAGGAACTCCCGGGCGCCGGTGGTGAAGGCCCCGCCCGACACGAAGACGAAGCGTCCCTCCAGGCCCGCGTGCTCGCGCCGCACGGACTCGTAGACGTCGCGGCCGGTCAGGTCCGGCATCATCACGTCACACAGCACCGCGTCCGGCTCCATGCCCTGCTCCAGCAGCTCCAGCGCCTGGCGTCCGCTGCAGGCGACCTCCACCTCGTGGCCCCGGAGGATGCGCTGCAACACGCGTCCCACCGCGGGCTCGTCGTCCACCACGAGCACACGTCCACGGGGCTGGACCAGGGGCCGGGGCGTCACGTCGAGCGCCGCCGCCACCGCGCGCGTGTCCTGCTCCATGGTGGGCAGGCTGACGCGGAAGATGGTGCCCTTGCCCGGCTCGCTCTCCACGGTGATGTCACCGCCCAGCCCGTGGATGATGCTGTGACAGATGGACAGGCCCAGGCCCGTGCCCACGCCCACCGGCTTCGTGGTGAAGAACGGGTCGAAGATGCGGTCGATGACCTCGCGCGGAATCCCCACGCCCGTGTCCTGCACCTCCACCACCACCCGCGAGCGTCCGTCACGCCGCGTCGCCAGCCGGATTTCATGCCGGTGCGCGGAGCCCTCCGGAATCGCCTGCGCCGCGTTCACCACGAGGTTCAGGAACACCTGACTCAGCTTCCCCTCGTTGGCCATCACCGAGGGAATGTCGCCGTACTCGCGCCGCAGCTGCGCGCGGTGGCGAATCTCGTTCGCCGCCATCATCGCCACCGACTCCAGCACCCCGTGCACGTCCAGCGGCGACACATTCTCCTCGTCGGGTCGGGAGAATGTCTTGAGCTGACGGACAATCTGCCGCACCCGCTCCGCGCCCTCGCAGGCCTCGTGCAGCACCTCCACCCATTCGCCCAAATCAGGCTCGCCCCGCAGCCGGGCCTGGAGCGCCGTCGCGCCGTCGCCCGGAGGCAGGTTGCGGCGGAACTCGTCCGACATGAAGCTCAGGTTGGACAGCACGAAGGCCAGCGGGTTGTTGATTTCGTGCGCGATGCCCGCGGCCAGCGTACCCACCGACGCCAGCCGGTCCGCCAGCGTCAGCCTCGCCTGGAGCTGCCGCTGCTCCGTCACGTCGCGCGCGATGGACACCACCGCGGGCTGGCCGTCGAAGCGCAGGGGCAGGGACACGACCTCCGCCACACGCGTGCGTCCGTCGCGCCGCACCAGCCGCCGCTCACCGGTGAGCGCGCCCGCCCTCACCGCCTCCGTGCCGCGCATGTCCTTCACGAACTCAGACAACTGGCGGCCCACCAGTTGCTCCGCGCGCTCGAAGCCCAGTGTGCCCACCAGCGCCGCGTTCGCGTAGACGATGTGCCCGTCCCGCTCAATCGCCGCCGCGTCCGGCACGCCCTCCAGCAGCGCGCGGAAGCTGGCCTCGGACAGGCGCAGCGCTTCCTCGGCCTGACGTCGCTCGGTGATGTCGCGCGCCAGACCCTCCACCGCCACCATGCGCCCCATCGGGTCCGTCACCGGGACGACGACGTGCTCCAGCCACAGCGTGCGCCCATCCGGATGCAGGTAGCGCACCGTCACCGGCGCACCGGCCGAGGCGCGCGGGGCCTCCAGCAGTCGCTCCAGCGCGTCCCGGTCCTCTGGATGCACGCGCCGGTACCACAGGTCCGCGTCGCCGTAGTGCGCCACCGGCCCGTAGCCCAGCTTCGCGTGCGCCACGCGGCTGACGTAGACGAAGCCCCTGGGCGCCTCGCAGCGGTACAGGTACAGCACGTCCGACGCGTTCTCCGCCAGCTGCCGGAAGCGCCGCTCCCGCTCGCGCAGCGCGCGCTCGGATTCCTTACGCTCCAGCGCCACGGAGATGGCGCCCGCCGCCGCGGACAACAGGTCCACCTCCAGCCGGTCCCACCGCCGCGCCTCCGCGCAGTTGTCGAAGCCCACGAAGCCCGTCAGCACCCCCTGCACGCGCAGCGGCAGCACCAGGATGGAGAGGATGCCCTGCGGCTCCAGCAGCTCGCGCTCCACGGGGGGGAAGGTTTCGACCAGCCCTTCGATGACGTCCCCGCGCGACAGCGTCTTCGCCCACCGCTCCAGGTTCGGCTCCATCGGCAGGTTCTGGAGCTCCGGGTTGTCTATTTCCGCGCGCACTCCGGGCGCGCACCACTCCGCGCGTTGACTGCACCAGCGCTCTCCCGCGGGGCCTGGGTGCAGCTCGAAGACGTACACACGACTGGCGCCCGACGACTGGCCCAGGGGCTCCAGCACCGGCCCGTACAAATCTCCGCCGTCACGCACCGCCAGCAGCCGCTGCTGCATCTCCACCAGCGCCGTGAGGTAGCGCTCTCGCCGCGCCAGCGCGCCGTCGGAGGCCTTGCGCTCGGTGATGTCGTTGAGCGTCCCGGACGTGCCCAGCACCGCGCCGTCCTCGCCCACCATCAGTCGCCCGTAGACCTCCACCCACCGGAAGCCGCCGCCGCGATTCACGTAGCGCACCTCTGTGCGCACGTACTCCAGCTCCTTCGTCACCAGCCGCCGCAAGCCCTCCAGGCTGCGCCGCTGGTCCTCCTCGTAGACGAACTCCGAGAAGGGCTTGCCGAGCGAGTCCTCCACCGTGTGGCCCGTGATTTCCGTCCACGCCGGGTTGAGGAACGTCCACGCACCCTGCGCGTCCGTCTGGAAGACGACCTCCTTCAGGCTGTCGATGACGAGCCGGTACCGGCGCTCGTGGGGAGTCCAATCAGGCCTGGCGGGCGGCGTCTGCATGTTGAGGCTCGAGGAAGTGGACGCGTCGCACGAACGAGGAGTCCGGGCGATGTACAACTATCCAACGATTCAGGATTTCCTGCAGTACAGGCAAGGGGGCTGACCTGACCCCAGGAAGGTTGGGATTCAGACCGCGCCCTCTCAGGTGTTGAGCGAGGGCGGGGAGCTGTCTTCCTTCGGGCGGGTCGGGATGCCACCATGCCACGAGCAGAAATCCCCTGAACTCATGTCCTCTGGCCGCGCCCAGCTTTCGAAGATTCGTCAGGTGCTCGTGGAACGGGCGGAAGCCCGGCTGAGCGACGAGGCCCTTCGTCTGCTCGTCGAGCAGACGGGCGAAGCGCTCCTGCTGATGGATGCCGCGGGCCATGTCCTGGCCTTCAACGCCGAGGCGGCGCACCAGTTCCGCATCCCCGCCCCCGAGCGCCTGGAACAAGGCTGCCTGCCTGGGTGCGACTGGGTGCGCCCGGAGAACGCGTCCGTGCCACTGGAAGTTTCTCCGCTGACGCGTGCGCTCGCGGGAGAAGGGGTTCGCGAGGAGCGCTGGGGACTGCGCCGGCCGGATGGCACGGTGGTGGTGCTCCGAGGCAGCGTGTTCCCGATATCGCCCGCCGGGGGCACGGAGGAGGCTCCGTCGGGGGTCCTCCTGCGTGCGCGGGAGGAGCTGCTGCCCCGCCTGGACGCGACGCGGGCCGCGAGGCTTCTGGCCGAGGCGGGCGCGCTGCTGGGCGCCGAACTGGAGACCGAGGCGCAGATGGAGCCGCTGCTGCGGCTGCTGGTGCCCTCGCTGGCGGACGCGGGCATGCTCTTCCTGGGCTCGTCGGGCGAATCGGTGCGCGCCGTGGCCGCGGTGCACGCGGAGCCGGAGCGGCACGTGCTGCTCGTGGAGATGTTGTGCCGGTATCCGCCGGACACGCTGGACCCTCGGGGCCTGCCCTCCTTGTTCCTCACGGGCCGGACGGAGCGGACGGCGGAGCTGACAGAGGAGCATCAGGTGGCCCTCACGCGGGACATGGAGCACGCGCGGCTCCTGCTCTCGCTGGGGCTGAGCAGCTACCTGGGCGTGCCGCTGGTGGCGCGCGGGCGCATCATCGGCGCGCTGGCGCTGTTCCGCACGGACGGGGCGCCGGCCTTCGGCGACGAGGACGAGCGACTGGCGGAGGAACTCTCGCGGCGCACGGCGCTGTCGCTGGACAACGCGCGGCTCTTGCGTGAGGCGCGCGAGGCGGTGCGCCTGCGCGACGAGTTCCTGGGCATCGCGAGTCACGAGCTGAAGACGCCGCTGACGCCGCTGCACCTCAAGGTGCAACTGCTCCAGAAGCAGGTGGACCTGCTGGCGGCGAATGGCAAGCCCGTGTCCGCGGAGCGCGTCTCCGAGACGCTGGACGTGGTGCAGCGCCAGGTGCGCAAGCTGACGAGCCTGGTGGACAACCTGCTGGACGTGTCGCGCATCACCGCCGGCCGCTTGAAGCTGGAGCTGGAGGAGATGGACCTGGCGAGCGTGGCGGCGGAAATCCTCTACCGCTTCGCGCCCTCCGCGGCCCAACTGCACTGCTCGCTGGAGATGCACGCGCCGGTGCCGGTGCTGGGCCGGTGGGACCGGCTGCGGCTGGAGCAGGTGGTGACCAACCTGCTCTCCAACGCGCTGAAGTACGGCGCGGGCCAGCCCGTGCTCCTGCGCGTGGAGGCGGACGGGCGCACCGCGCGCCTCATCGTGGAGGACGGGGGCATCGGCATCTCCGCGCGAGACCTGCCGCGCATCTTCGAGCGTTTCGAGCGCGCGGTGAGCGACAGGCACTACGGCGGCCTGGGCCTGGGGCTCTACATCACCCGGCAGATTGTCGAGGCCTTCGGCGGCACGGTGAAGGCCACCAGCGAGCTGGGGCGCGGCTCCACCTTCGTGCTGGAGCTGCCGCGCGGTGACATCCCGGAGGAGTGGCTGTCGGTGCCGGGCGCGCCCGAACCCAAGCCTTGAGGCGAGGGCCGTGGATGCTCAGGCCGCCACGTCGGTGACCTGGGGCTCGACGAGGCGAGGCAGGCGCACGTGGAAGGCGCTGCCCTGCTGTGGCCCCGGGCTCTCCGCCCAGATGGTGCCGCCGTGGCGGTCCACGATTTCGCGGCAGATGAAGAGGCCCAGGCCCAGGCCGCCGTAGTGCCGCGCGGTGGCGTTGGACGCGCGAGCGAATGGGCGGAACAGGCCCGCCAGGCTCTCCGGGGGAATGCCGATGCCCTGGTCCTTCACGTGGATGAGGACGTGGTCCGCCGCCTCCTCCAGCGTCACGCACACCGCGCCGCCCTGGGGCGAGTAGCGCACGGCGTTGCTCACCAGGTTGGTGATGACCTGGTCCAGCCGGGGCGCGTCCCAGTCGCCCTCCACGGGATGTTCGGGCACGCGCAGCTCGAAGGTGATGCCGCCCTCGCCGCGCAGCTCGAAGCGCTCCATCACCTCGCGCAGCACCGGCGTCAGGTCCACGCGCTGGCGTTCCAGCTCGAAGCGTCCGCCCTGGATGCGCGCGGTGTCGAGCAGGTCATCCACCAGTCGCGCCAGCCGCTCCGTCTGCCGGGCCATGGAGCGCAGCGCCTTGAGCAGCCGCTCGCGCTCCGGGAAGTCGCCGCTCTTCTCCAGGCGCTGGAGCGTGAGCGCGGCGAAGCCCTTGAGTGGCGTCAGCGGCGTGCGCAGCTCGTGGCTGGCCACGCTGAGGAACTCCTCGCGCGTGCGCACCGCTTCCTTCAGCTCCTGCTGCGCCGCGCCCGTGCGGTCCGCCATCTCGTTGAAGCCGCGCGCCAGCTCCCCCAGCTCGTCGTCCTCCTCCACCTCCACGCGTCGGGCCAGGTCACCCGCGGCCAGGGCGGCGGTGGCCTCGCGCAGCGTGTCGAGTCGGCGGATGACGTCGCGCGCGACCAGCTGGGAGAGGCCCAGGGCCATCAGCACGCCCATCAGCACCAGGCCCACCACCGCCGCGCTCATGCGCGTAATCGCCGCGTACGCGACGCCCAGCTCCTGCGTCACGACGACGCTCCACGGCGAGCCCTCCACCGGGGCTTCGGCCGCGAGCACGCGCCGGTCCGCCGCGTCGAAGGCCTCCAGCACGCCCCCGCCTGGACGCTCCAGTTCCTCGCGCAGCGCCTCCGGCAGGTGGGCTTCGCCCAACAACTGCGCGCCCTCCGCGGTGTCTCGAAGCACCTTCTGGCCGCGCCTATCCAACACCTGCACGCGGAAGCGCTGGGACGCGGGCGTGGCGGCCTCGCTCAGTCGCTCCAGGGACAAGAGGCCCACCAGCACTCCGCGCCGGGAGCCCTCCAGCTCGAACGGCAGGGCCACCGCCACCAGCGGATGGTTGTGCGGACGGATGAAGGGCAGCGACAGGGGCAGCTCGCCGGGCGCGGGGGGCTCGGGGAAGTACCCCTGGATGTTGAAGCCCCAGCCCTCCGGCCCCTCGGACGTGGCCAGCACCTGGGCGTTCTCGTCCATGGTCAACGCGGCGTGGAAGGTGCGCTCGCGCGCGGCGAGGTTCGCCAGGTACGGCTCCAACCGCTCCCGCTCTCCGCTGGCGAGCGCCGCGCGGAAGCCCGGGGACTCCAGCAGCAGGTGCAGCGACTCGCGCGAGTCGTCCAGGTAGCGCCGCAGGAAGTCCGCCTCGCCCGCGGCGGCGTAGCGCGTGTCGTCGCGCACCTGCTTCTCGATGGCCCGCTGTGCCATGTACGCGGCGAGCCCGCCCAGCGCGAGCAGCGGCACCAGTCCGGCGAAGGCCAGCCCTCGCAGGAGCTTCCAGCCCACGGTGCGCGGCGCGCGCGGTCGCCAGTTCATCGCCTGGGCCACGCACGCGAGGGCCAGCACGGTGTACACGCTCGCGCCCAGCCACGCGGAGCCCCGGGCCAGCGCATAGGCCAACAGCCCGTAGGGCACCGCCAGCGCGCCCATCAGCAGCGAGGGCATGCGCGGGTGCAGCCAGCGCGCGGGCAAGAGCAGCCCCACGCCACCCACGGTGAACAGCAGCCCCACCACCGGGCGCAACGGGGACAGGTGCGCGTAGACGGACAAGGGGAAGCGCTCGGGCGCGGTGAGCAGCGCCACGCCGAAGGCGGTACCGGTGAGGGCCGCCAGCATGCGCAGGGTGGGCCGCTGACGCATGGACGGCCATGCCTCCAGCAGCAGCCCGATGAAGAACAGCGGATACAGCACGATGCCCGTGAGGCTGCCGGGCATGACATTCAGCACCCACCAGTACAGGCCGATGGCCGCGCCGAGCAGCACGCGTCCGCCCACGTCCAGCCAGCGCGGGGCGCGCGGATACAGGAGCGCGCCCATCAAGCAGATGCTGCCGGTGAGGTAGGTGAGTCCCAGCAGGCGAACGTATGGGTAGAGCGGCCGGAACGCGGCCACGCGGAACTCGTACGGCACATACGTCATCAGCACGCCGAACAGCAGGCCGATGAGGGCGGCGGGCCACGTGAGTGGCAGCAGCGTCGAGTTGGAGGGCGCCTGGAGTGAACGCGGTGCGGGAAGTGGGAACATCTTCCTGGATTCACGCGTGTCAGGGCCCATGGGTTCTAGTGCTCGCTGACGTTTCGTCGGGGGCAGGACACCCCGGACGACAGGGGTGGGACACCCGGGCTCAGGCGACCTCGAGCACCGTCCACTCGCGCACCTCGCCCGCCAGGGTGACTTCGATGGTGTCGCCCGCCTTGCGGCCCATGAGCGCGCGGCCCACGGGGGAGGCGGGGGTGATGACGGACAGGAAGCCGTCGCCGCCGGGGCCGGTGAGCTCCGTGCCCGCGCCCACGGGCAGCACGAAGAAGGTGCGCTCGGCGAAGCCCTCTTCGTCCTCGGTGCTCACATCCACCAGCGCGCCCAGGCCCACGGGCCCCTGACGCGGGAAGCGCGGCACCGGCCCCTGGCCGAAGTTGGAGAGCGCCTTGAGCTCCTCCTGCACGCGACGGGCGCGATTCGCCTGTCCCGTGGCCAGGCTGCCGAACTCCAGCGCGGCGCGGCCGTCCTCTCGCTTCTCCGACTCGGTGGCCAGACTGCGGGCCGCCTCGCGGGCCTCGGCCTCGGCCCGGTGGGCCAGCCTGTCGCTCTGCTGGAGGCGCTCGGCGAGCTGGAGCATCAATGCCTGCTTGTCGAGTGACATGATGGCACAGAACTGTAGCGCCCCTCCGTGACACCTCCAGTTTTTGGCCTCTCGCCTGCGATGGAGTGCGGGCCGTGGATGCGGGCATGTGCGTGAAGGCCGGCGCGATGCGACATCCCCTGGGGCCTCCCGTTCTCCTGCCGGTACGTGGCCCGCGTCTTCGCGATGCTCTCAACAAGTAGGAGCCCGGTGTGAACGAGGAAGAACTGAGGGCGCGGGTGCGCGCCATCTCCGACGAGGTGATGGCCGGTGTGGCGAATGTGAATGTCGCGACGTATCCGACCTCCCGCACCGCGTTCGTGGGCATCGACTTGATTGATGAGAGAGTGGGACTCGTCATCACGCGTTTCCTCGCGTCGACGCGGGGCGAGGTGAGGTTTCCGCTGTGGGCCCGGCAGCGCGGGCTGTTCGAGCGGGCGACCGAGCTGGCGCGGCGGCTGGGGGCCCTGGACACCGGGCCGAACCCGGCCGACGACGTGCTGGAGCTGGAGGCGCTCGCGCTCGGCCAGGAGCTGCTCGAGCCCGCGGGGCAGGACGCGGCGACGGAGTGGCTCGATGACGGGCACCTCGCGGTGGGAATCGAGACGTTCGACGAGGAGGACTGGAGCTTCCGCTTCGAGGTGCTCGCCACGACACGCGGTGACGTGCCGATGCCAGGGCGGGCGCGGCGCTTGGGGTTGGAGTCGCAGGCGGAGGCGCTGGCGAAGCGACTGGGGGCTCTGGGCTTCGTGCCCGAGGTGGTGCTGCCCGAGGATGAGGTGGCGCTGGTGCCCGGCGTGGTGGAAGGCGTGATTCGGGTCTTCGAATACGGCCATCACCCGCTGGACAGGGTCTTCGACTACACGGGCAGCTCTGACTGGGACGACGTGGTGGATGTCCGGGTCCAGCGGAGGGTGATGGAGCAATTCCTCGCGTTCATCCGGGCTCGGGCGGAGGAGGAGAAGACGTGGCCGGAGGTCATTGACTCCGACCGGTTGGAGGCGGCCTTCCAGGAGCTGCGGCGCGAGGGCTTCGTCGCGGAGATGTCGGCCTCCACCACGATGAGCGGCGGGTGGGAGGTGTCCCGGGGCGTGGCGGATGAGCGCCGGGCGAAGGGGGAGAAGATTCGGGGCACGGTGTTCTTCCACGAGCAGGACACGGACTCCGCGCTGGAGGGGCATCCGCTGCACCTGGCCTACGGCCTGGTGAACGACGTGGAGGACGACGACAGGGAAGGCGAGCTGTCGGAGGAAGAGGACGCGAAGGTGTCCGCGCAGGCGGAGGAGGTGGGCCGCGTCATCGTGGAGACCCTGCGCAAGCATGGCTTCGAGCCGGAGTGGAGTGGCCACGCGCACTCACGCATCGTCCTCATGCCCGCCCTCACCTGGCGGCGCAGGCGTGTGCATGTCGACACCACGGAGACGCTGAGGCTCGGCGCCCGGCAGTTCGCCATGAGCCTGCTGGTGGAGTTCCTTCCCCGGTTGCGCAGCCTCACGTTGGAGATGGACGGAGGGATGAAGCTGGAGGACGTGCGCTCGGACAGCGTGACGGAGCTCACCCTCGAGTACACGCGGGAGGATGACGCCCGCGACAGGCTGGACGGGCTCGTCGCCCTGGTGAAGCCGCGCTTCCCCAGTCTTCAGATGCTCATCGTCCGGTCGGAGGAGGACTTCTCGGAGACGGTGGACCTCCACGCGGGAGGGGCGGAGGAGTGAGTGGCGCGTTTCGCCGTGAAGGCAACACGGGCTCGTGTGAAGCGCGAGCCACTGCTGCCTGAATCAGGCATGCTGCCGCGCATGACGCCCCAGGAACTGTCCCAGAAGGCCCGGCAGCTCGTCGCGGATGGCGCGGTGCTGCTGGACGTGCGCACCCCCCAGGAGTTTCAGCAAGGCCACCCCGACGCCGCGCGCAACATCCCCGTGCAGGAACTCGCCCAGCGTGTCGCCGAGGTGGGCCCGCCCGGTACCCCCGTGGTGGTGTATTGCGCCGCCGGTGGTCGCAGCGCGGTGGCCTCACAAATTTTGCGCGCCAATGGTTTCCCGGACGTGTTCGACCTGCGGTCCGTGAACAACTGGTAACCCCCTGTCCGGGCTGGAGGGGCCGGACGCGTGGCGCGTGACATGGGGCGCGGCTTGGAGCAGCGTGCCGCCGCTCCCGTCATGAATCGCACCGCTGGCTTCCTCATCGTGGCCCTGTCCGGAGCGTGCTTCGGCGCGCTCGGACTCTTCGGCCGCCTCGCCTATGCGGCGGGCGCGGACGTCTTCACGCTGCTCTTCCTGCGCTTCACGTTCGCCGGAGCGGTGCTGGCCGCCTTCATGGTGGCCATGCGCCAGCCGTTGCCGAAGGGCCGCCTGCTGGTGGGGCTCATCCTGCTGGGCGCGGTGGGCTATGTGAGCGAGGCGGGCGTGTACTTCGCCGCGCTCCAGTTTGCTCCCGCGGGGCTGGTGGCCCTGCTGCTGTATTCGTTCCCCGCGCTGGTGGCGCTTCTTCAAGTCCTGGTGTTCCGCGAGCGCCTGGGCCGGCTCAAGTGGGTGGCGGTGGTGCTGGCCCTGTGTGGCACGGGGCTGACGGCGGACCTGCGGCAGGGCGCGGTGACGCCGACGGGCGTCTTCCTGGGCCTGCTGTCCGCGCTGCTCTACGCGGTGTACGTCGTCACCAGCGCGAGGGTGGCGGGCAAGGCGGGGCCGCTGGTCTCCAGCACCGTCATCCTCTCGTCCGCGGGCCTCGTCTTCGGCCTGGCCATGCTGGTGAAGGGGCCGTCCTTTCCCACCACGGGCCTGGGCTGGGGCGCGGTGGTGGGGCTGTCGCTCATCTCCACCGTGGCCGCTGTCTTCCTCTTCTTCCTCGGCATGGCGCGCATCGGCCCGGTGAACACCTCGCTGGTGTCCAACATGGAGCCGCTGACGGCGGTGGTGCTGAGCGCGCTCTTCCTCGACGAGCGGCTCAGCCTGCGTCAGGTGTTTGGCGGCGCGCTCATCCTCACCGCCGCCGTGCTGCTGGCCCGCTCGGACACGCCGGGGGCGAACCTGAAGCCCCCCGAGGAAGCGACGGCCGAGGGGTCCGCGTAGCCCGCGCCGAGCGTTACCGGGACACGCGCCGCAGGAACTGGCTCACGTCGCGCACGAACGTCTGGGGAAGCTCCGCGTGGGGCGCGTGGCCGGTGTTCGGGTAGAGGATGAAGCGCGCATCGGGCAGCGCGTTGACGAGCGCCTGCTGCTGCGCGACGGGGAAGAAGCCGTCCTGGTCGCCGCCCACCACGAGCACGGGCACGCGGATGGAGCGCAGGCGCGAGGAGTGGTCCTCCGCGAGCATCCCGTCGAGCGTGTCCTGCCACACGCGCGCGGGGACCTTCAGGCTCTCCGAGATGAGCGTGTCCAGGTACGAGGCGGGGACGGGGCGTACGAAGGTGCTCGACTGGAACTCGCGGACGAAGTCCGGGTCCACGGTGCCCACCTGCTCGTCGACGACGGACTTGAGGAACAGCGCCACCTCGTTGCCGGCGACGGTGGGCGCCGAGCCGACCAGCACCAGGGCCTCCACGCGGCGCGGGAAGTCGAGCGCCACCTGCTGCGCGATGAAGCTGCCCATGGAGTGGCCGACGATGATGGCGCGCCGCTCGCCGACGGCGTCGAGGAAGGCGGCCACGTCCGCGGCGAAGAACTGCTGCGTGTAGCAACACACCGGGCGCGAGGAGTCCCCGTGTCCGCGCTGGTCCAGCGCGTAGATGTGGAAGTCACGGGAGAAGAGGGACAGGTTCAAGTCCCAGGTGTGGTGCGAGTCCGTGTAGCCATGAAGGAAGACCACGGCGGGGCCGTGGCGCGAGCCCTGCTCCACGTAGCGCAGCGTGACGCCGGTGCGCAGGCGGATGGAGCGCTCGCGGGGCGCGGAGGAGGACAGCTCGCTGGACTGCTCGGACAGTGCCTCGGATTGCGAAGGCGTCTCGGAAGGCGCGGGCTCGGAGGCGGGGCCACAGGCGAGAAGGGGCAGCGTGAGCAGGGCGGCGAGGAGCATCTTCATGGGTGCGTGCCTTGTTCAGAGCCGGCGGGAAATCCGCCGTGACGTCCATCATTCTACGACTACCTCTGACATTGCCTCCTCTGGCATGACGTCTGGGGTCGTATCCACTCAGGGACGAGGTGAACCAGACCCGGAAGCTGTGTTTGTCATCAGCCAGGGCGGAAGGTTTCCGTCCGAGCGAAATCAAGTATCAGACATGTCTCAGCGCAGGAGTTGGAGGGCGTCGAGGAGGCTCGCGTCGGCGGGGCGGTCCGCGCGGTCGTCGCCGAGGTAGCGCCAGACGATGTGGCCCTGGGCATCGACGAGGAAGGTGGCGGGCCGGGCGATGTGGATGCCGTCGAGGCCGAGCGCCTTGTAGACGTCATAGGCCTTGGCGACGGTGCGTTGTTCGTCGACGAGGAGGGGGAAGGGGAGGGCGTTGAGGGTGAGCCAGCTCTTCACCCAGTGGCGGCCCTGGCAGACGACGCCGACGAGGTCCACGCCGCGCGACTGCAGGGTGGTGTGCAGTGGGGAGAGGCGCTCCAGGAAGGCCTGGCAGGACGAGCACCAGGTGCCGCGCAGGAAGGTGATGAGGGTGGGGCGGCCGTGACGGAGCAGGGGGCGCTCGACGTCGTGGGCGGGGTCCAGCAGGAAGAATGACGGAGCGCGGAGCGGCTGAGTCGGGGCGGCGAGCTGCGGCATGGGGGCACGTCCTGGGGTGGCGCGAGCGTGCGCGCCATGTGACGAACCCTGGTACGTGCGACCCTTCCGGGAGGTTTCAGGAGGCTTCGTCGGCGTCCTTGGACTCTTCTTTTTCAGCGTCCGGTGCATCCGAGGAAGGGGCAGGTCCGTACACGGGCTCGCTGGAGGGGGCGGGGGGCGGCTCCCTGTAGACGGGCTGGGTGTTGGACCGGGTGCTCGGGTGGTCGAAGCGGTCGATGGGGAGCAGTGGGGCAACCCACCAATAGTTGCTGCAGCCCGTGAGAAGCAGACTCGCGACGACGGCGATGGTGACGTGGCGCATGCGTGACTCCAACCGGCCCTGAGTGCCCGCACCATAACCGGGATTTCCGTGCAGGCGACTCGCGATGAATTCGCGGGGAAAAAGGGCTCGCGAGGGGATGACACCTGGCTCGCGGAATTTGCGCATCCAGGCTGCCCGTACGGTGCGTTGCCCGGCACGACGCGCCGCGTCCTGGTGGTGAGCCTCCTGTAACCTTTCGCCCCCCATTTTCGTGGAGTCGTCGAGTGCTCGGGATTTTCCCGGGCATGACTCGACGGAGGGCGGACATGGAAGCGAAGAAGGTGGCGGTGGTGGGCGGCGGGCTGGGTGGGCTGGCGGCGGCGGCCCTGCTGGCGCGCGGCGGCTGCGCGGTGACGCTGTACGAACGCTCCAAGCACCTGGGAGGACGCGCGCAGACGTCGGACGTGGAGGGCTTCCGCTTCAACCTGGGGCCGCACGCCCTCTACCGCGCGGGAGCCGCCATGCGGGTGCTCGGCCGCCTCGGGGTGAAGCCCCAGGGCGGAATCCCAGGCCAATCGGGCGCGGCCTACGCCCTGCGCGCGGGCCGGCTGCACACCCTGCCGCGTGGCCCCGTGTCGCTGATGACCACGGACGTGCTGAGCCTGCCCGGCAAGCTGGAGATGGCCCGGCTCCTCGCGAGCCTCCCCCGAATCGACCCGGACACCCTGGCGCACGTGTCCCTGCGCGAGTGGTTGAACACGCGCCTGTCTCGCGATGACGTGCGCGCCGTCATCGCCACGCTGGCTCGCGTGGCCACCTACTGCGGAGACCTGGACGCGATGAGCGCACAGGTCGCTGTGACGCAGCTCCAGCTCGCGCTCGAGGCGAACGTGCTCTACCTCGACGACGGCTGGGCCGCGCTCGTGTCGTCGGTGGAGGCCGTCGCCCGCGACGCCGGAGTCACGCTGGAACTCTCCGCGCGAGTCGACGGTGTCGTCCTCGAGTCGGGCCAGGTCCAGGGCCTGCGAATGGGCGACGGCACGGTGCGCGCCGCGGACGCGGTGGTGCTGGCCGGCAGCCCGGGTGACGTGTCCAACCTCTTGCCCGAAGACACCGTGCTCGCGCGAGAGGCCGCCGAGTCGACGCCGGTGAAGGCCGCCACGCTGGAGCTCGGCCTGTCGCGCCTGCCCAGGCCCGAGGCGCTGTTCGCGCTCGGCATCGATGGTCCGTGGTACGTCTCCGTGCACTCGGCCGTCGCGAAGCTGGGGCCGGAGGGAGGCGCCATGGTGCACGTCATGAAGTACCTCGCGACGCCCGACACCGAGGCGACCGAAGCCGAGCTGGAGGCGGTGATGGACGTGCTGCAACCCGGCTGGCGCGCGCACCTCGTCGCCCGGCGCTTCCGACCCTCGCTGGTGGTGAGCCACCGGATTCCCACGGCGAAGTCGGGAGGACTCGCGGGCCGCCCGCCGTCGGAGGTGCCTCACGTGCGCGGCCTCTACCGCGTGGGAGACTGGGTGGGCGACGAGGGCATGCTGGTGGACGCGTCCTTCGCCAGCGCGGAGTCGGTGGAGCGAGCCCTGCTGCGCCATCGCCACGAGGAGCCGCGCCTCGCGGTGGGAGCCTGAGACATGGCGGACCAGGAGCACGGCGCGTTGGCGCGGGCGGCACGGGAGCACGAGCGCTACCTCTGGGGGCTGTGCTACCGCATGACCGGCGTGGCCGCGGACGCGGACGAACTGGTGCAGGAGACCTTCGCCCGCGCGCTGACCTCCCCTCCGGAGCGTCACGAGGAGCTGCGCCCCTGGCT
Source organism: Myxococcus sp. CA056 (assembly GCF_013336715.1). Taxonomy (NCBI): domain Bacteria; kingdom Pseudomonadati; phylum Myxococcota; class Myxococcia; order Myxococcales; family Myxococcaceae; genus Myxococcus; species Myxococcus sp. CA056. Next base: position 1,411,200 of record NZ_JABUMT010000001.1, on the reverse strand, counting down.
GACGCGCGTGGCGGTGAACCTCTCGCGAGACGCCCTGCGCCGCCGCCGACGCGAGGGCTACATCGGCCCCTGGCTGCCCTCGCCGCTGGAGACTGGTGACGAAGAGGTGCCGCCCGCGGTGGAGGCGCGGCTGCCGGGCGGCGGCTCGACGGAGGGCCGCTACGAACTGCTGGAGAGTGTCTCCTTCGCGTTCCTGCTGTCGCTGGAGGCCCTGACCCCCAAGCAGCGCGCCGTGCTGCTCCTGCGCGACGTGTTCGACTCCACCGTGCACGAGGTGGCCGAGGCGCTGGGCATGACCGAGTCCAACGTGAAGGTCGTGCATCACCGCGCCCGAGCGGCCATGGCGGCCTATGACGGCGCGCGCTGCCTGCCGACGAAGGACCTCCAACAACGCACCCGCGCGGCGCTCGAAGGCTTCCTCGGCGCGCTATTGGCCGGAGACGTGGCGGCGGCCGAGGCGCTGCTCGCCCACGACGTGCTGACCCTGACGGACGGGAGGGGCGAGGTGCGCGCGGCCCACGTGCCCCTGGTGGGCCCCAAGCGCGTGCTGACGTTCCTGACGCGGCTGATGGAGCAGCGCGGGACTCCCCTCGCGGTGGAACTCCAGTGGCTCAATGGCCTGCCCGCGCTGGTGCTGGTGTACCCGCCCGGAAAGGACCCGCTGCTCGCCACGCGCGCGGTGGTCCGCGTGGAGCTGGGAGCGGACGGCCGCATCGCGCACATCCACTCGGTGCTCACCCAGCGCAAGCTCTCCGCCGTGCGCATGCCCACGCCCGCGTGAGTCGAGCGGAGCACCCGGGCGCGGCGACGTCACCCGGCCCGGACAGCAGAAGGCCCTCGCGAACCACCGCGAGGGCCTCGGGGAACGACGTCCTGCCTACCGTGCCGCGCCCAGTGTGTTCCCGGGGGGCGCTGAAGGCGCGCGCGACTCGCGGCGGCGCAACAGCCCCCACACTCCATAGGCCACCAGCGCGAAGCAGCCATATTGCGCGGGCGTCAGGCCGAAGTAGCGCGCGTCCACGTAGTTCATGTCCGTGGCGCGCAGGAAGTCGAAGCTGAACCGGCACGCTGCGTACAGCAGCGAGAGCAGCGGCAGCAGCCGTCCCTTCATCTTCTCCACGTCGCGCAGCGCGTACAGCAGGCCGGAGATGAGGAAGAGGGCAATGGCGTCGTACATGCCCAGGTCGTGCCGGGCCCCGTTGGGGAACGCCACCGCGAGGAAGAAGTCGGTGCGCACGCCCGGATGGTCATGCACCGCGAAGCAGCCCAGCCGCGCCACCGCCCAGCCCGGCGCCACGCCCAGGGCGAACGCGTCCGCGTAGTCGTTGAAGCGCAGCTTCCGGTGCCGGAAGAAGAAGATGGCCGCGATGATGCCGCCCACCAGGCCGCCGAAGGACGACAGCCCGTCCCACACCTTCAGAATCTGGAGCGGCCCCTTGGCCAGCTCCTCCGGGTGGTAGAAGAACAGGTGCACCCAGTGGCCCACCAGCACGCCCACGCCCACGCCCCAGGGGGCGTAGTCGGCGAGCGGCGTCGGGTCCAACCCTTGGCGCTGCGCCTGGCGACCGAGCAACCGCGCGGCCAGCAGGATGCCCACGGCGACGAAGATGCCGAAGGGCTCGATGGTGAGGGGCCCCAGCTTCAGCGAAGGGGCATGCCAGTAGGGAATCACGTCGATGGCTCCAGGGGGCGTACCGTCCCACCCACTTAATCCGTCGTGGGGGACGTAGGCGAACAATTGTGGGGGCGCGAACTTCCCCCTCCCTCCCCGCCTCCTCCGACACCCCAGGTCGGCTGGCGGACACCGCTCGTGTGACGCTCCGAGCAGTCAGGGGGGCCTCCTTCATACTTCCCGACGCTCCGGAAAGTCCCGTTAGGACCGATTCAGGGGGGCTCGTGCGTCTACAGCATGGAATCCCTGGTTTAATTGTCAGGCCCGTCCTGTCCAATCTCACAATGGGTTCAGGGATTCCTGGAGGAGGGCGCGAAGCCATGGAAGGGCGAACCCCAGCCACCGCAGGTCGGGCGCCAGTGACGGCGACGGGCCGGGGTGTGCGCGGGCTCGCACGCGAGGGCGCGGTGGCGTCCTTGAAGTCCTGGGGAGTCGGGGGCCGGAGGGCTGCCCCACGCAGCGAGGAGGTCTCATGCGCCGGGGTGGAGGACCCGGCTGTTCGGCGCCGCTCAGCGCGCGCCATCCACATCCGCCGGGCTCGCGAGGCTCCGGGCGCGGCGGACGCAGCTTGGGTGCCGGTGGCCCTTGCCTCACGCCGCCAGCGTTGCACGGTCGTTCAAGGAGTAGACAACCCATGAAGTCCTACCTGTTGGTTCCCAAGGAGTCCATCGAAACGCAGGCCCGCGTCGGGCCTCGCGGTACGCAGCAAGGCGAGCGCGTGCTGCCGCGCACCACGGCACTTCGCTTCGCGGTCGCCAACCGCGCACCGGACACCCTGTCGTCGCTGGGCCTGCGCTCGGCCACGCTGCCCGGCCCGCGTCCGGCCGTCAGCGGCCAGGAAGAGCGCAAGCGCGTGGCGAAGGGGTCCAAAATCAAGCGCCCCACCACGCGCGGCGCCGACGCCTCGACGACGCCGCTGCCGGGCTCGCCCGTGACGGAGCAGACCGGCAGCGAGGCGGGCAGCTTCCGCTTCATGCCGCTCATCGGCGCCACCATGGCCCACTTCTACTCGGAGGCCACGGAGGCCGAAGCGCGCGGCGAGCTGTCCGCGGACTTCGAGTTCATCCCCGACGTCGTGCCCCTGTCCTTCCCCGGCCCCGTGTCGGCGGGACAGTCCGGTCCGCGCAACCGGGGCATGAGCTCGCTGGCCGAACGCGAGTGGCCCGAGGAGAGCGGTGTGCCCCTGGCCCACGCCCAGGGCATCCGCGGCGCCGGAGTGTTGCTCGGCGTGCTCGACACCGGCGTGGACGCCGACCACCCCGAGCACGCCGCCAAGGTCATCCAGTTCCGCTACGTGTCGCTGTTCCCCAACTCGCCGCACAATCCGGCACGCGACATCCGCGGCTTCGACCCGGATGGCCACGGCACCCACGTGTGCGGCATCGCCGCGGGCACGCACCACGGCGTCGCTCCGGAGGTCGACCTCTACGTCGCGTCCGTCATCGAATCGGAGACCATCCGCACCAGCCTGGGCCGCGTGGCCGCCGGCATGGAGTGGCTGCTGCACCAGTTCAGCAGTCCGCAGAACGTCACCCGTCCCGCCGTCGTCAATCTCTCGCTGGGCTTCCCGCTCAAGCCACCTCCGGGCATCTCCGAGGCGGACTACAAGCTCAACCAGCGCGCGCTCCAGACGATGATTCGTCGGCTGCTCGACAGCAACGTCCTGCCTGTTGTCGCGGCAGGCAACAGTGGACCCGACACGGTTGGTTATCCAGCCGCCTTTGACGAGTCCCTGGCCGTTGGTGCAGTCGACTTCGAGCGCAACGTGGCTCATTTCTCCGCCAGCGGTGTCGTGGAGCGCCGCGTCGTGCCCGACATCATGGGTTACGGAGTCAACGTGTATTCCAGCACTGAAAGGCGCTGCAACAATCAGGCGTTCTACGAGCGAATGAGTGGCACGAGCATGGCGGCGCCTTATGTAGCGGGTATCGCGGCGCTCTATCGGTGTCGTGCCCCTGACTTGACGGCGCTCGAGGTGCGGGATTTGATTTTGGCCAATGCGGTCAAACTTCCTCGCTCAAGCGGACACCGGACAGGCAAGGGCCTGGCTGTATTCAGGTGACGGCGGTGGGTTGAAGCCGGGGTCGGCGCCAGTGGAGCGCCGGGCCCGGGGGAGGATGAGGCCATGAGCAGAAAGATTGGCGAGCCGGGGGACGGCTTCGCTGCGGGCATGCCCCGCGTCTCCTCGGCGGTCCGTCCGCTGCCCGGTCTGGCCGGGGCGAGGACGCAGCCGGAGTGGATAGACATCACGGTGATGCCTCGCGAGGAGCCCAAGGCGCCTCGAGGGCACACCCCTGTCCGTCCTCCGCCCTTGTCACGGGCGGAGGTCCAACGGGCCGGGCTGGCGGAGAGCGCTCGCTTCCACGAGAGCTTCATGCGCTGGCTCGAGGCGCACCACCTCCTGGGCTCCGTGCGTTCGGTGAGCGAGCCGGGCTCGTTGCCCATGCTCCACCTGCGCTGCGCGCCGCGCGTGCTGGACCAGCTGCGGCGTGCTCCGGAGTTCGAGGCGGGCGCGATGATGCCCGTCGACCTCTACTAGCGGTGGGTGCCCCTCGCCGTGCACCCCTGGTCTGGGCTCCCCATCCGATGCTGCGGAGGGCGGCCCGCGGTGGCTTGTCCCACCATGCGCGATGCCCGTGGGCTGCTCGCGTGGGAGAAGGGGAGGGGACGCCGTCTCCTTTCCGGGAAACGCACGGGCTCTCCGCTTCTTCCTGATTAACGTAGAAAGTCGCGATTCTCATGTCATCCCGCAATCGCCCCGCGGGGCATGTGGGCGTCGTGGGGCGGTCGAAAGAGGACACCGGACGGGCTGGGGGTGGCTTCCAGTCGCCAGTGGCGAGGGGAGCGGGGAGAAAGATGTTTCGACTGAGGACCGAGGCCTTCATCGATGCGCCGCCCGAGGCGGTGTGGGCGGTGCTGGGAGACTTCGCCCGCTATCCCACGTGGAACCCGTTGATGGTGGAGGCGCGAGGGCGGGTGGAGCGCGGGGCGCACGTGAAGATGAAGGTCCGCCCGCCGGGGGGACTGGGGCAGGTGTATGGCTTCACGGCGACGCTGACGCGCGTGGAGCGGCCGGGGGCGCTCGAATGGACGGGCGGCATTCCGGGCGTGATGCATGGGCGACACTTCTTCCTGTTGTCCGCCGAGGGCACGGGGACGCGGCTGGTCCACGGTGAGGACTTCAGCGGCGTGGTGACGTGGGTGGCGGGGCGCATGCTGAAGACGCTCCAGTCCTCCTATGAGGCGCTGAACCGCGCGCTGGCGGAGCGGGTGAAGGCGGAGCTGGCGAACCCCTCCGTGTCCACGTCGGCCTGAGCGCGTTCGTCCGCGTCCACGGTGGCGCGCTCCTCAAGAGGTGACGTGAGCGGCTCTGGTGGGTCCGCCGGTGCGTGAGGCTCCGCGGGTGGTCTTCCGCCCCACTCGCGCGCGGACGCGCCCACGCGTGGCGCCGTGCTCCGTCGTGTTTCGTGCAGTGACGCGTGGACACAGCGCGCGCGTGTATCGCCTGGACGACGCGTGCGCGTTCGACGCGCGTGTCACCCGGTCCCAAGTCCGCCCGGCGTGCAAATCCTCAGTGGCCCGATTCGCGGAAGAGGGCATGCATGGATGGACGACGTCGGCTGCGCGTAGGTGCCATGGCGATGTGCGTGGCCTGTGCGGGCCTGGTGGGCGGCGCGGGTTCCGCTCGGGCGCAGTCGCCCGAGGATGACGGGCCGGGTGAGGTGCTGTCGGAGGAGCAGTTGGAGCAGTTGCTCGACACGTCGGCGGAGCAGCCGTCGGGCGCGGAGCTGTCGGTGGTGTCCTTCGGGCCCGAGCAGCTCGCGCCCTACTTCGCGGAAGGCGTGCTCGCCAAGGCGCGGGCCGAGCTGCGCCGGGGTCGTCATGCTCGCGCGCGTGCGCTGCTCGAGGACGAGGAACCCACGCTGCCGGTCCGCTTCCTGCGTGCGCAGAGCTCGATGTTCGCTCGGGACTACGCCACCGCCGCGGACGAGTTCGCCGCGCTGGCCGTCGACTACGTCCCGCTGAAGGACCACTGCCTGCTGTGGGCGGCGCAGGCGAATGAGAAGCTGCGTCGGCTGGAGCTGGCGGCGTCCCAGTACCGCGAGGTGAGCGCGGGCTCGCCGCTCTACGCGGAGGCGCGCTTCAGTCTGTCGCGCGTCCTGCAGCGTCGGAAGGACATCCCCGGCGCGCTGCAGGCGCTTCAAGAACTCATCGACAGCCGGCAGGCGCGTGGGCCGGATGCGCTGCGGATGAAGGCGCTGCTGGCCATCTGTGATTTGGCGCGCGTCCAGGGGCTCTACAACGTCGAGCACCGCGCGCTCCTGGAGGTGTGGGCCACCAATCCCCTGTCGCGCGAGGCGCAGCGTGCCCGGCAGCGGTTGCAGGGCCTGCCGTTGCCCACCAAGTGGAAGGTGCGCCGGGGTGAGGCGCTGGTGGAGCTGCACCGCCACGCCGCCGCGATGGACATGCTGTGGGGCGTGATGTCCTCGGTGGACCTGCCCGACGAGCTGTCCTGTCGCGCGCACCTCGCCTACGGGCGCTCGTTGCGCAAGGACCGGCAGCACCGCCGCGCCATCCAGCTCCTCTCGCCCGTGGCGGAGAAGTGCATGTCCGCCGAGCAGCGGCCCCAGGCCCTCTATGTGCTGGGCTACTCGCAGTCGGTGGTGGACCCCAAGGCCGCCATCAACACCTATGCGACGCTCGCGCGTGACTATCCCGAGCACGGCTATGCCGATGACGCCCTGTTCTTCGAGGCGTGGCTCCTCCAACGTACGGGCCAGCTCGACAACGCCTTGGCGCGTTACGAGGAGACGGCGCGTCGCTACCCGGGAGGCAACTTCGCGTCGGAGGCGCTCTTCCGGGCCTTCTGGCTGCACTCCAGGCGCGAGGCTCCCGCCGAGGCGCTGGCCGCCCTGGAGGCCGTGGAGAAACTGCCTGCGGCGTCGCGCACGGACGAGGCGCTGTGGCGCTCCCGCTACTGGCGCGCGCGTGTGCGGGAGCCCGTGCCCCTGACGAACGCGACGGCGCTCGACGACTACGAGCAACTGGCCACCGAGCGACCCGCGACCTGGTACGGGATGCTGGCGCGCTCGCGGCTGGCGTTGCTGGCGCCGGAGCGACTGACACGCCTGGCTCCGCCTCCCGGGGCCGGTGGTGACGTGCCGCCGCCGGACGAGGTGTGGCCGTTGCCGCCCGGGCCGCTGCGCCATGACGCGCGCTTCGCGGCGGGCGTGGAGCTGATTCGTCTGGGGCAGCCAGGGGCGGCGGAGGAGCTGCTCGCGGTGAACTCGCGGGGACTGGCCGAGGCGCCCGCGCGCCTGCTCTACCAGACGGTGCTGCGCACGGGGCGCAAGCGGGCCGCGCGGCAGGTGGCTCGCGAGTCACTGCGTCAGGAGGTTCAGGGGCCCCTGAGCGCGGCGTCGCGTCCCGTGTGGGAGGCGACGTGGCCGCTGGCGTTCCGGAATGTCATCCAGCGCTACGCTCGCGCCTCCAAGGTGGACCCGGACCTGATGCAGGGCCTCATCCGCGAGGAGAGCCGTTTCCGTCCGCAGGCGCGCTCGGCCACGGGGGCGCTGGGGCTCGCGCAGCTCATGCCCGCGACGGCGAGGCAGGTGGCCAGCTCGCTGAAGCTGGGCGAGGTGGGAGAGGCGGCGCTGCTCCAGCCCGCGCAGAACGTCCGGCTGGGCTCGGCCTACCTGGGGCAGTTGCTCAACCGCTTCGGCGGGAACATGGCGTACGCGGTGGCCGCCTACAACGCGGGGCCCGGCGCGGTGGACCGCTGGCGTCACGCGCTGCCGCAAGCGGAGCTGGATGAGTGGGTGGAGCACATCGCCTTCGACGAGACGCGCGAGTACGTGAAGCACGTGCTCGGCAGCTACGGCGCCTACAAGCTGCTCTACAAGGGCGAGCCCGTGCTGCTGCACCAGACGCGCGTGGGCGACGTCAGCCGAAGGTAGAGGGCGAGGGCCTGTCGCGTCCGCATGTCGCGGGCGCGTGCTCCGCCAGTCCTGGCGAAGGAGCCGCGCCGTCGCGAGGTACCCGTCTGGTCGAGCTCGGCCAAGAGCACGAGTTGCCCAGCCCGAGCGCGAAGCGTCTGCTCTGTGTGGAGCACGACGCGTGCGTCGGGCGACCCGTGCGAGCCGCGTCCCCACGCCCGGTGGGGACACGGTCCGGAGCGGCCTAGAAGTTGAGGCCGCCGTCCACGTCGATGGTGCGGCCGTTGAAGTAGTCGCACTCGAGGATGAACTTCACGGCCAGCCAGATATCCTCGGGCAGGCCGATGCGGCCCACGGGAATCGAGGCCACCAGCGCGTCGCGGGCCTTCTGGTTCATGCCCTGCGTCATCGGCGTCTCAATCATGCCCGGGGCCACCGCGCCCACGCGGATGCCGAAGGGGCCGAACTCGCGCGACCACGTCACCGTGTTCGCCGCGAGCGCCGCCTTGGCGGACACGTAGTTGGACTGACCGCGGTTGCCGTGCCGGGCGATGGACGACATGTTGACGACGACGCCGTTGCCCTGGTCCGTCTCCACCATCTTCGCCACCACCTCGCGCACCATCAGCGTGGCGCCCGTGAGGTTGACGCCGATGACGGTGTTCCAGTCGGCGGTGGACAGCTTCTTCACCTGGCCCGTGGTCCGGTCCTTCTTCACCAGCAGCGCGTCGCGCAGGATGCCCGCGTTGTTGATGAGGCCGTTGAGCCCACCCATCGCGCCGTGCGCCCAGCTCACGAAGGAGACGATGTCGTCCTCCGAGGACACATCCAGCTTGCGGCGGTGGATGCCCGCGGGCAGCGCCGCCAGCTTCTCCTCGTTGACGTCGCCCACGGCCACCTGCGCGCCCGCCTCCACCAGCCGCTGCGCGAAGTGCGCGCCCATGCCCTGGGCACCGCCCGTCACCACCACCTTCAGGTCCTTGAGCTGCATGTGTCTGTCTCTCCGGTGTGTTGGGAGCGGCTGGGGAACCCGTGGGCGCCGTGCCGCCGTTGAAACCCGCCGCGCAGGCTACGCAACCCGGCCCTCCCTGGCCAGCGCCGAAGAAGTTGAAACCTGAATCGGTATTCAACTCAGGCGGGAATGAAAACGCCGCGTCGGGAACTCCGACGCGGCGCGGCACGGCCTTGGTGTGTCAGCGCGGGGCTAGAGGGCGCCGGAGATGACGGCGCCCAGCCGGCGCATGCCCTCGACAATCAGGTCGGGCGGCCGGTTGGAGTAGTTGAGGCGGATGAACTCCGAGCGCGGGTTCATGGCGAAGAAGGGGCTGCCCGGGACGAAGGCGACCTTCTGTTCGACGGCTCGGGGCAGCAGGGTGTCGCCGCTGATGCCGGGGGGCAGCTTCGCCCACAGGAACATGCCGCCGTCGGGGTGCGTCCAGCTCATGCCCTCGGGCATGTGGGCCTTGAGCGCGTCCAGCATGGTGTTGGCGCGCTCGCCGTAGACCGGGCGCAGCGAGTCCAGGTGCTTGTAGTAGTCGAAGTTCTGCAACAGCTTCACCACGGCGCGCTGGGCGACGGTGGCGGTGTGCAGGTCCGTGGACTGCTTGGCGATGGTGAGGCTGCGCACGAAGTCGCGCGGGCCGGCCACCCAGCCGATGCGCAGGCCCGGGGCCAGCGTCTTGGAGAAGGTGCCCAGCGACACGACGACGCCCTGGTCGTCGAAGGCGGCCAGCGACGGCAGGTGCTCGCCCCGGAAGCGCAGCTCGCCGTACGGGTCGTCCTCGAGGATGAGGAAGCGGTGCTGCTGCGCCAGCCGCACCAGGGCCTTGCGGCGCTCCAGCGCCAGCGTGGTGCCCTTGGGGTTCTGGAAGTTGGCGACGACGTACAGCATCTTGGGCTTGTGCGTGGCCAGCACGCGCTCCAGGTCGTCGATGCGCATGCCGTCGTCGTCGCTCTCGACGGTGGCGAACTTCGCCTCGTAGCCGCCGAACGTCTGCAGCGCCGCGAGGTAGCTGGGGTTCTCCACGATGACCAGGTCACCCGGGTCCAGGAGCACCTTGGCCACCAGGTCGATGCCCTGCTGCGAGCCGTTGGTGATGAGAATCTGGTCCGCGTCGCACACGCGGCCCGCGCGGGCCAGGTGCGTGCAGATCCACTCGCGCAGCGGGGCGTAGCCCTCCGTGGTGCTGTACTGGAGCGCGGCGCGGCCTTCCTGGGCCATGACCTGGGCGTGCGCCTCGGCGATGGCCTCCAGGGGGAAGAGCTCCGGGGCGGGCAGACCGCCGGCGAAGGAGAGGATGTCCGGGCGCTCGGCCACCTTGAGGATTTCGCGCACCGCGGACGTCTTGATGCGCGACATGCGTTGGGCGAGTCGCCAGACCGGTGGCGGGGGAAGGGGTGCGCTCATGGCGTCGGCGCTCATCTTTCACTCTCCTTGGCGAGCTCGGGAGGCACGCGGACATGCGTGTCCTCCTTGATGGAAGACAGGACGATGGTGGTCTGGGTACGGGTGACGCCCGCGATGGTGCGCAGCGTCTCCACGAGGAGCGAGTCGAGCGTCCGCGTGTTCGCCGTCTTGACCTTCACGAGGTACGAGTCCTGCCCGGCGACGCGGTGGCACTCCAACACGTCCGGCAGCGCGAGGACCTTCTTGGCGAAGCCCTCGAAGTACTTCGGATGCTCGATGCTCACCCCGATGAAGGCGGTGATGTCCTTGCCCAGCTTCGTCGCGTCGACGCGCGCCGCGTAGCCGGTGATGACGCCCCGCTCCTCCAGCTTGCGGATGCGCTCGGCCACCGCTGGCTGGGACAGCCCCACCGCGCGGGACAGCTCCAACTGCGTCGCGCGGCCGTCGCGCTGCAGCAGGTCCACCAGGCGGAAGTCGAGTTCATCCAAGGGCATGGGCGGGATGGACCTTATTTTTATAAGTGCCTTGAGGTTTCGACAGCTAAATTAAATTTGGCATGCAAAATAAGCAAGTGGGGCGAAATCGCAAGTCCGAATGACGTGGGAGGTCGCTCGGAGGGCAGATTGCTCACGGGGAGTCAGGGGCGCGGGGGGTTGTCTGCACGCGGGGTCTGGTGCGGGCATGCGCCTCGCGGGTGATGTGTGGAGCGCGGCCTCGACGGGCGGACCCGGAGGCGGGCGTCACACGTGCGGCGAGGCCCCTTCCCTTGAGGAGGAGCCCCTGGACCGCGGTCAGCCGTTGTAGCTGCAGAGCCACTTGTTGAACGGCGTGCGCTGACACTCGCACTCGCCTTCCGCGCCGTCGTTCCAGGTGCAGTTGGTGACCGCTCCAGGGCGACAGAAGGTGCCGACGAGGGACTCGCAGACGCCGGCGAGTTCGGAGGACACCTGCTCCGTCTGCACGCTGTTCTCGGCGCCTTCCGAAAGCGCCTCGTCACCCGCCTCCATTCCACCGCACGCCGACAGACTGAAGGCCAGGACCACCATCCAGATTGCTCGCATGACTACCTCCATGGTTTCGCGCGGAATGCTCGAAACGCAGGGTTAGCTTATCTGGAGGGGACAGGACTGGGCAGGGGGCGCTGGGGCGCCGCGCGGATGGGGAGGGCCGAGCGACGCGGTGCACTGGCCCGAAGAGAGTCATTCGAAACGAATGACCGAATCACTGGGGATGCTCTTCACGAAGTCAGTCGAGGGGTGTTTCGCGGGGGAGCTGGCGCACGGAGTGGCCCTTCTTCTGGAGGAGGGCGACGATGCCCTCGGGGCCGACGACGTGGCCGGCGCCCACGACGACCAGGTGCACGCGGGGCTCGGTGAGCAGGGCTTCCAGGCGTGAGGCCATCTGCACGTTGCGCTCGAAGAAGACGCGCTCGTAGACGGGGCGGTAGGTGGTGTCCTTGGCGCCTTCGAGGAGGAGGCCCGCCATGCCGTCCGCGTCGCCGGCCTTCCATGCGGAGGTGAGCGCCTCGACGATTTCACCGGGGCCCTGTTCGCGGCGGAGCTGGTCTCGGAGCATGAGGTCCTGGAGGTTGTCGGGGGTGCCGGAGAGCATGCGGAACTGAGCTTCGGCGGTCTCCAGCTCCAGCACCTGCTTGTGGGCGGCGTGGGCGCGGTCGAGGAAGGCGCGGTCCACGCCGTGGCCCTGCTCGTAGCCTGCGGCCTTGAACTCCAGGTTGTTGAGGACGATGCCGGCGAGCCAGGGGCGCAGGCGCTCCAGTCCCTGGGGTTGCACGCCCAGGCGCGTGGCGGCGCGGCTCAAGAGGTCGCGGGTGCTGGGGTCCAGGCGCTGGGAGAGGCTCTGTCCTTCGGGGAAGGTGCCCAGCTCGCGCACGAGCTTCTGCATGGCGGCCTCGTCCGTTCGGGTGGTGTCCACCTCGACGGCGAGGACGTGGGCCTTGGTGAAGGCGGACTCCATGGAGGAGGGCAGGGTGAGGGCGCCGGCCTTGCCCATGTGGATGGAGCCGACGAGGTACGCGGTGCCGCCGCGCGGGTCCTTCACTTCCCACAGGAAGGCGTTGCCCGTGTCGACCGGGACGTACTTCCGCGCGGCGGGCGTGGAGGCACAGCCAGCGCCGAGCAGGGCGACGACGAGCAGCGACAGCGGCAGGGACGACGGGCGCTTCATGGCGTGGGCTTCCCCTTGCGTTTCCACGCATCGAACCATCCGGGCACCTGTCGCGTCGAGGTGCGATGTCCCGGGTCAGTCCCGCTTCAAGATGACGCCGTCGTCACTGATGGCGTAGCTCGCGCCGGGGTCCATGACCTCGGGCTTGAGGCCGCAGCGCTCTGCTTCGTTGGGCGTGAAGTGGACGAAGGTCATCCGCTCTCCGCGCACCAACCAGGCGTCATAGGTGTCGAGCGAGTGCAGGCACCGGGTCATGGCATCGGCGTCCTTGGGCGGAGCCGTTCCCGGATGCAGGTAGTCCTCCAGGGCGATCTGGAGCGCCTTGAGTTGGTGGCCCTCCACGATGATGGATGCGTCCTTGGCCCAGGAGGGGAACTGGATGCTGTCCGCGACCTCGGGAGGCGCGAGTGGTGCTTGAGGACGTGCGCGCGAGAGATGGCAGCCCCCCAGCGAGAGCGCGAGCACACAGAGACTGAGTCGCTTCATCCGGAGGAACCTCGAACGGGTAGGAGTGGGTTCCGCCGACATGGTCCCTCGGGGTTGAGTGTATCCACGGGGGGGCTTGCCCGTCAGAACCTCACTCCATCGAGTGTTTGCAGGACAGCGCGGAGTGCCTCCTCCGTGGTGCCGGTGCGCTTGGCGACGGCGGGCGCCGAATAGGTCACGGCCGCGGTTTCCGGAGGTGAATCCAGCATGGCCTCCACGGTGATGCGGCTGGTGCCGGGCCAGGGTGCCGCGAGCAGCTCTTGTCGTCTGCGAGTCGGGTCCAGGAAGGTGAAGCATGGCCAGGACGGGAGCTTCAGCGTGTCGACGCCTCGGTTGTTCCATCGAGACCGTACGCGGGGCCTGCGCCGTCCCACAGGCCGTCAGCAATGCGAGCAGGAGGGCACCAGCCCGACGGAGCACCATGCGTCTCTCTTCAGCGGCGAGGACCTCCGACGCTACGAGGAACCCATTTCCACCACGAGGACGTTGCGCGTCGCGCCACCTCGCCAGAACGGATGTTCTTACAGGGCGGTGAGCACCCCGCTGACCCCCGCGCCATTCGGGGTACGCTCCGCCGAGTGGAGACATGAGGTCTCCAGGTGACGCCCTGCGTCGCCCACAGTCCATGACGCGCGGAGCCATTCTCCGCGCTTTGACAACCCCGTCGAGCGGGTGCTACCGCTAGGTGAAACATGAATCGGCCTTCAACTTCTCCAGACCGCTCCGGACCCGTCACGCCGCGAGGACAGCGGACGCGTGCGAAGCTGCTGAAGGCCGCCGAGTCGGTCTTCGGAGAGAAGGGCTACGAGCGCGCCTCCATCGCGGACATCACCCGCAAGGGCGGCGTGGCGCTCGGCACGTTCTACGTCTACTTCCCGGACAAGCAGTCCATCTTCGTCGAGGTCGTCGACGACCTGGGCACCCGCCTGCGGCGCCTCATCGGTGAGTCCACCGCCGCCTGTGACAGCCGCATGGACGTGGAGCGCGAGGGCCTGCGCACCTTCTTCCAGTTCGTCCGCCAGCACCCCAACCTCTACCGCGTCGTGCGCCAGGCCGAGTTCGTCGACGCCGACTGCTACCGCCGCTACTACGACCGCTTCGCCAAGGGCTACGTCAACGGCCTGTCCATCGCCATGGACGCGGGCGAAGTGCGCCGCATGGACCCGGAGGCACTCGCCTACTGCCTGATGGGCATCGCCGACTTCCTCGGCATGCGCTGGGTCCTCTGGGAAGAAGACCCGGGCCTGGAGCGCGTGCTCGACACCGCCATGGGCCTCATCCGCCACGGACTGGATGCCCGCTCGGCCGCTCCCGCGCGCAACAGCGTCAAGTCCACACCCTCCAAGGCGAGCCCCGCGAAGGCCGCCCCCGCCAAGAAGAAGAACACCCTGCGTCCCGCGCGCCGTCCGGCGCGGAGCGCCCGGAGCTGAGAAGACCGCACATGCGATACGCGCAGATCCTCGCCACTGGCCGTTACGTCCCCGAGAAGGTCCTCACCAACGCGGACGTCGAGAAGATTCTCGGCGAGCCAGTGGACGAGTGGCTCCAGCAGAACGTGGGCATCAAGGAACGCCACGTCATGGCCGACACCGAGGCCACCAGTGACCTCTGTGTCGCCGCCGCCCGTCAGGCCCTGGAGCGCTCCGGGACGAAGCCCGAGGAGCTGGACCTCATCATCGTCGCCACCGACACACCCGACTACCTGAGCCCCGCCACCTCCTCCGTGGTGCAGGCCAAGCTGGGCGCCGCCAACGCCGGCACCTACGACCTCAACTGCGCGTGCGCTGGGTGGGTGACGGCGCTGGACGTGGGCTCGAAGACCATCGCCGCGGATGACGGCTACCACCGCATCCTCGTGGTCGGCGCGTACGGCATGACGCGCTACGTGAACTGGAAGGACAAGAAGACCTGCACCCTGTTCGCGGACGGCGCGGGCGCGGTGGTGCTCGGCGCGGGAGACAAGCCCGGCTTCATGGGCGCGCGGCTCCTGGCCAACGGCGAGTATCACGACGCGCTCGGCATCTACACCGGTGGCACCCACCGCCCCGCCACCGCGGAGACGCTGCCCCTCACCGGTGGCAAGCCCGCCGTCCAGTTCGTCCGCAAGTTCCCCGCCACGTTCAACACCGAGCGCTGGCCCATGCTGTTGGACCAGCTCCTCAAGAAGCAGTCGCAGACGCTGGACGACGTGAAGCTCTTCGTCTTCACCCAGCTCAACCTGCGCACCATCGAGGCCACCATGAAGGTGCTCGGCCAGCCCATGGCCAAGGCGCACTACACGATGGACAAGTGGGGTTACACCGGCTCGGCCTGCATCCCGATGACGCTCGATGACGCCGTCGTCCAGGGCAAGGTGCGACGGGGCGACCTGGTGGCCTTCTGTGCCAGCGGCGGTGGTCTCGCCATGGCCTCCGCTCTCTACCGCTGGACGGCCTGAGTCTTGGAGGCGCGCATGTTCATCGGCGACTGGATGGGGCGGGGCGCCCTGTACTGGCCCGAGCACGTCGCGGTGGTGGACACGGCCAAGGGTGACGCCGGCCGCTTCACCTACCGTGCCCTGAACACGCGCGCCGAGGCGCTCGGCGGCTGGCTGCGCGACGTGGCCGGCGTGAAGCGCGGCGACCGCGTGGGCATCGTCGCCCACAACGGCGTCGAGTACCTGGATGCGCTCTACGCCTGCGGCAAGCTGGGCGCCATCTTCGTCCCCTACAACTGGCGCCTGCACGCGACCGAGCTGACGGACCTGGTCCGCGCCATCCGCCCGCGCGTGCTCCTCTTCGGCGACGACTTCCGCGACGCCGTGGCCCAGGTGCGCGAGAGCATCGGCGACTCGCTGCGCCTGGTCTCCCTGGAGTCGCAGGGGCTGCCCGGCGCGGCCCCATACGCGGACGTCCTCGCGCACCGCTCCGCCGAGCCCGTGAAGAACGACGCGGTGTCCGAGGAGGACACCCTGTGTCTGCTCTTCACCGGGGGCACCACGGGCCGCTCGAAGGGCGCGTGCATCAGCTACCGCATGGTGGCGTGGAACACGCTCAACACGCTGGTACACGAGCTGCGCCCCGGCGACGTCACGGTGACACACACGCCCATGTTCCACACGGGCGGGCTGCTCGTGTACTCGGTGCCGTTGCTCACCGCGGGCGGCACCATCGTCATCATGCGCCGGTGGGACCCGGAGGAGCTGCTCACGCTCATCCCGCGCGAGAAGGTGTCGCTCTTCTTCGCGGTGCCCACGCAATACCAGCAACTGCTCGACTCGCCGCGCTTCGCCACGACGGACTTCTCCACCGTGCGCTTCATGACCAGCGGCGGCGCGGCGCTGCCCGTGCCGCTGATTCAAGCGTGGCAGGCCGTGCACGCGGTGCCCTTCAAGCAGGGCTTCGGGATGACGGAGTTCGGCCCGGGAATCTTCAGCATGGGGCCCGAGTTCGCGGTGTCGAAGGCGGGCTCCATCGGCCGCCCCAACTACTTCATCGCCGCGAAGCTGGTGGACGACGACGGCCGCGAGGTGCCCACGGGCGACGTGGGTGAACTCCTCCTCAAGGGCCCCTCCATGTGCTCGGGCTACTTCGAGGACGAGGCCGCCACGCGCGAGGCCATCGACCCGGATGGCTGGTTCCACACCGGCGACCTGGCTCGCAAGGACGCGGACGGCTTCTTCACCATCGCGGGTCGCAAGAAGGACATGTTCATCTCCGGCGGAGAGAACGTGTACCCGCTGGAGCTGGAGTCGGTCCTCTACGAGCACCCCGCCGTGCAGCAGTGCTCGGTCATCGGCATGCCCGATGCGAAGTGGGGCGAGGTCGGCCGGGCCTTCGTGGTGCTCAAGCCCGGAGAGGCCTGCTCCACGGAGGTGTTGATGGAGCACCTGCGCGGGAGGCTCGCGCGCTTCAAGGTGCCCAAGCGGGTGGAATTGGTGGAGCGCCTGCCCATCTCCGCGGCGGGAAAGATTCTCAAGCGCGAGCTGCGCGAGGCGGCCATCGCCGCCGATGCGGAGGGCCAATGACACCCTCCGTGTCCGACGCGCCGCGCTGAGCCATTCACGGAGGGCCCTGGAGTCAGGCCCTTCGCATTGACGACTGTCGTCACATCCCGGCGGTGACGCCGGAGGGAAGAGGAGCACTCACATGAAGAAGAAGCTGCTGTCCGCGGTCATGGTTTGCGCGCTGGGCCTCGTAGGCTGCGGAGATGATGACGACAAGGACCCGCCCGTCGAGGCGCCCAAGCTGAACAGCTCCGCCAACATCCTCGCGTTCCTCGAGGGCAAGACGCTGCTGATGGAGGGGGCCAACATCCCCAGCCACCCCAACGGCTTCAGCGAAGATGTCGACTTTGGCGCGTCGTCCCAGTGTTACCAGAAGGTCACCATGTCGGTGGCGGGTGGCAACTTCAAGGTCGACAGCGTCCCGGGCACCATCACCGATGGCGTCTGCAACCATGACGCGCCGAAGAACCCGCTCTCCTTCACCTCCAACACCGTCCTCATCGAGAACGTGACGTCCGACGGAAGCTGCTTCGACGTGACGTTCACCTTCCCGGGTGGCCTGGTGCAGGAAGGCCGCGGTGGCTTCACCGCCGACCAGAAGACGCTCAAGCTGGAGATCTTCTTCAAGAACCAGTCGACGGGCAGCCGCTGCGCCAACGGCGCGGTGGGCGCGGCCGGTACCGTGACGCTCAACGGCCAGTCCTTCGCGGGCAACGCCGTGCAGACGTACGCCGTCCGGTAGGCCGCCGCACCTCGTGCCGGAGGGAGGGTGCGCTCCCGCCCTCTCTCTGGACGAAGGACGGGACGCGGGCGCTCGCCGCCCCGTCCCAGGAGCACGGCCGTACGCAGCGCCAGCGACAGTGGTGACATCCGAGCCCGGTGCACCGGGAGTGCCCCGCGCGCGGGGCCGAGGTGGATATGACGGGAAGTGGGTTTGAAGCACGCGAGACGCTGCGGCGAGGCGCGAGGATGCTCGCGGCGCTGGGGCTCGTGGGACTGGCGACGCCGGCCGCCGCGCAGAGCACTCCGGTGCCAGGGTTGTACGCCGAGTGGCTGGAGGCGAAGGACCGCGAGGAGGACGCCGAGCCTCGTGAGCTCACCCTCATCAACTACTTCTTCACCCGCGTCTCCATGACGAACCAGGTCGGTGACCCGGCGGGCCTGCGCGGCGTGTCGCTGGGGCCCATCGGCTCGCCGGTGGGCAGCGCGGTGAGCACCGAGTCGGGCCGCTCCGCGTACTTCATCGAGCAGCGCTGGATTCCCGTCATCGAGTACAGCCCCTTCTTCGTCGACGGGCTGGCGTCCTTCCGCGCGCAGTTCGAGGTGGACTTCCTCTGGGGTCGCTCGGCCAACACCATTGGCCAGAACGAGGGCGGCGGCTTCAACGCCGACCAGGTGAACATCCAGACGAAGAACGTCAACGTCGCCATCTACCCGACGCGCAATCCCAGCCAGCTCACGCTGCTCGTCGGCACGCAGCCCGTCTACGACAACGCCCATGACCCGACGCGCACGCCGCTGTCGGACCTCACGCGCACCGGCTACAAGCTGGCCTTCCTCGGCAGCGACGCGACGGGCCTCTCCATCTTCAGCGGAATCAAGGGCAACGCGCGCGTCAGCCTGATGCCGCTGGGCACCGCGCAGGCGGACCGCGCCACGAAGAACGACCCGCGCCTGAAGTACATCTGGCTGGCGATGGCGGACTACGTCTACCCGGTGCGCCCCAACACCAACGTGGGCGCGTCGTTCTGGTACCTGAACGACGACACCAAGGGTGACGCGTACGCCTTCGAGGGTCTGGTGAAGAGCGGCCCGTCGTCCTCGGGCCTGCCCGGCTTCACCGGCACCGCGCGCTTCAACATCAACCGGCCCACCGGCAGCGTCTTCTGGGCGGGTGCGCACTTCAATCACAACATCGACTTCCGCAACGGCCGGCTCGGGGCCTCTGGCTTCGTCATGTACAACGGCGGCAAGTACGAGAGCGACGACCCGGAAAACTCGGTGCTCGACGAGCTGGACATCTCCGGCGTGTCCGCCAACCTGGAGGTCATGTACCAGTGGGGCCGTGGCCCCGGCGACGTCATCACCGTGGAGGGCATGTTCTCCTCGGGTGACTCCAATCTGGAGGATGAGAAGTACACGGGCGCCTTCACGCTCAACCAGTACGGCCTGCCGGGCGCGGTGTGGTTCAACCACAAGATGCTCATCCTGTTCCCCTTCACCAGCACGGTGAACAACTACACGGGCGCGGTGACGGACATCTCCAACCAGGGTTACGGCCTGCGCGCGGGCATCGCCTCGGCGGCGTGGGACATCATCCCCAACAAGCTCAACCTCAAGGTGGCCACGGGCCTGGCCAACGCGGGGGCGGACCCGGCGCGCTGGGTGGCTGATGTGCGGCGCGGCCGGTTCATCGGCGCGGAGGTCAACGCGGAGCTTCGCTACCACCTCCGCTACCTGATGACCGTGGGTCTCCACGGCGGCTACCTCTTCCGCGGCAGCTTCTACGACGGTGCGACCACCGTGCGGAGCGACCCGTGGGCGGCCTTCACCACCTTCACCTGGTACGCGTTCTGACCATGAGCTCCTCCCGCGCTTTCACCGCGTTGCTCCTCGCGGCGGGGCTGTCCTCCGCCGGTTGCGTGCGCTCGTATGCTGGCGAGTCCGCGCTGTCCTTCCAGGACCTCGACTACTCCACCGAGGGCACCAAGCAGCCCTGGCCCGTGCACCGCGCCGCGCTGCCGGACGTCACGGCCCGCTACAAGCTGGCCACCGAGCTGCACGTCGCCTACGTGGACCTGCCGGCCTCGTCGCCGGACGCGAAGACGGTGGTCTTCGTGCACGGCCTTGGCTCCTATCTGAAGTTCTGGCGGGCGCAGTTGGATGTGTTCCAGGCGCAGGGCTATCGCGTCATCGCGGTGGACCTGCCGGGCTTCGGCAAGTCCGACAAGCCGGCGACCTTCCCGTACACCATGGAGGCGATGGCCGACGTGGTGCACGAGCTGACGCGAGGACTGGGCGTGGACAAGCCCATCCTCGCGGGACACTCGATGGGTGGGCAGACGTCGCTGTCGTACGCCATCCGCTATCCGGAGTCGCTCAGCGCGCTGGTGCTGGTGTCGCCGGCCGGGTTCGAGAAGTTCAGCTGGAAGGAGAAGGCGTGGTTCGCGCGGGTGATGAGCGCGGACTTCATCAAGTACGCGCCCGAGGCGAACATCTGGGGCAGCGTGCGCCAGGGCAACTTCATGCACTGGGGGCCACAGCTCGACTGGCTGGTTGAGGAGCGCGTGCGGCTGGCGAAGTCGCCCGAGTTCGACTCGTACGCCTACGCCAACGTCCGCACGGTGCGAGGGCTGGCGCACAACGACTTCGTGCGTGAGGGCCTCCAGCACGTCACGGTGCCCACGCTCATCGTCTACGGCACGGATGACCGGCTGATTCCCAACCCGTTCCTCCACGGCGGCGACGCGCGCGACATCATGGAGTACGGCGCGTCCCGAATCCCTGGTGCCGCGCTGGCGCCGATGCAGGGCTGTGGCCACACGGTGCAGCTCGACTGCCCGGCGCCGTTCAACGAGACGGTGCTCGCGTTCCTGAAGGACCCGGCGGCGGCGAAGCCCTTTGTTCCGAAGGAGGAGCCGAAGGACAAGGCACCGAAGCCGGGTGAGCCCGCGCCGGTACCGGGGGCACCAGGGAGCCAGCCCTCGCCCACGCCCGCGCAGAACGATGCGCCGGCTCCGTCGCATGGCCCGAGGCCGTGAGCATTGGCTCCGCCGCGTCCTGAGTGGGATGCGGCGGCGCGGGTGGTGCTCGCGAAGAGACGCGTCGTGCTGGATGCGTGACGGTGTTGGCGTGGATGCGAGGTCGTCGTCCGGTGCTCGCGACATGGGGACGGCCTCATCCTCGGTGTGGATGAGGCGCGTCGCCCCGGCCCGTGACGCGAGGACGGCCGCATCCACTCCCCCACGGCGTGGATGGGCCGTCGACCGGCGCCCTCGGTGACGAAGGTGCCGGAGCTCGCTGTCACGGTGCTGTCGAAGGACGAGGCGCTTCCGTCCTTCCTGGTGTGATGCCGAACCGGCCCGTGTCTCCCGGCGGCGCCTGGACGTCGGCGTGCCGGGAGCCCGTGGCGCGTGCCTTACGGAATGGTGTGGTTGCGCACCATGCTGTACTGCACCGCCGCGGTCAGGTCCTTCGAGTTGAAGTGCCCGTAGGGATAGGCCGAGTAGACCTTCTCCCCATTCTGACCGGGGATGCGGGAGGTGTACTCGCCGTAGACGATGCCTCCGTAGTTGATGATTTCATCGGCCGTGGAATAGATGCTGTAGCGGTAGGCACCCTCGTAGCCGCTCGTGGAGCGCAGGTTGTCCAGGTACGCGGAGCGCCCCATCACCAGGCCGAAGTAGAGGTAGCCCGGATACAGGCCGTTGGTGGAGCCACACGTCGGAGTCGACGGGCCCGTCTGGTAGCAGGACGTGAGGCCCAGGTTCGCGCCGGCGATTCCGACGAAGGTGTCCACCGAGCCGGTGAGCGCCGCGCCGACGTTGTACGCGCCGCCGTTGGCCGAGTCATTCGCCGAGCCGCCGAGGATGGCCTTGCGCGCGAGCGTCACGCCCATGGAGTGGGTGATGATGTCCACCTTCGTCGCGCCGGTGTACGCCTTCACCGCCTCGATGAACTTGCGCACCTTCATGACGTTCGTCTTCGAGTGGTACTGGACCGCGGTCTGCATGATTTCCGCGGGGCCCCACGTCGTCGCGTACAGCTCGCTCGGCTTGTAGCCGTTGGCGAGGAAGTACTCGATGGAGGCGTTCCAGCCCGACTGGCCGGCGGTGCCGGTGCCCACGGCCTTGTCGGAGTTGCCGTGGATGAAGATGACGGGCGTGTTCACCACGGTGTCGGTGCCGCTCGCCTTGCCGCCGAAGCTGCCGCCGACGAGGTCGGCGCGGGGGAAGTCGTAGCTGTCGTAGCCGTTGGCGGAGAGCCACTGACGGAAGTGCGTGGTGAGGCCGGCGGTGGAGACGGCGGCGGACTCGGTGGTGCCGAGCTGCTCGGCGGCGGGGGCTTCGGGAGCGAGTGACTCCTCGTGCTCGGGTCCGCAGCCAGTGAGGGCGCCGACGAGCAGCGGGGCCATGAGGAACAGCGAATGCCGCAATCGCATGGAGGACTCCTTCTGTTGTGGGGGATGCGCGCCCGGACCAATGAAAGTCATCGAGCGCGAGACACAGTGTAGAGACATCTCGTGCGCGCGTCGCCCGCCACGTGAACGTGCATTCACGTTGTCGCGCTGCGTCGCGTGATACTCACGGGGACATGAGCGCACGCAAGGTCGTCATTCCGAAAGCCGGTGGATATGGGCAGCTCCGACTTGAAAACCTGAATCAACTTTCACCTGGGCCGGGGGAGGTGGTGGTGGCCACCGAGGCCATCGGGGTGAACTATGCGGACTGCGTCATTCGCATGGGCCTGTACGCCTCCGCGAAGGAGTATGTGGGGTGGCCGATTACCCCCGGCTTCGAGTTCGCGGGCACGGTGCAGGCGGTGGGTTCCGGTGTGGAGGACCTGTCGCCCGGGGCGCGGGTGTTCGGGGTGACGCGGTTCGGCGGGTATGCGACGCACGTCGCGGTGCCTCGGCACCAGGTGTTCGCGCTGCCGTCGAAGCTGACGATGGAGCAGGCGGCGGGATTTCCGGCGGTGTTCCTGACGGCGTACTACGCGCTGTTCGAGCTGGCGCATCCGAGGCCGGGGACGAACGTGCTGGTGCACTCGGCTGCGGGCGGGGTGGGCAGCGCGCTGTTGCAGTTGGGGCGCATCGCGGGGTGCCGGATGGTGGGCGTGGTGGGTGGGACGCACAAGGTGGAGGCGGCGCGTGCGTTGGGCGCGGACGTGGTCATCGACAAGAGCCGCGAGGACTTGTGGAAGGCGGCGGAGGCGGCGTCGCCGAAGGGGTACGAGGTGGTGCTGGATGCGAACGGGCCCTCCACGCTGCGCGACAGCTACCGCCATCTGGCGTCACCGGGGAAGCTGGTCATCTACGGGTTTCATTCAATGTTGCCGCGCACGGGTGGGCGACCGAACTACGCGAAGCTGGCGTGGGATTGGATGCGGACACCGCGCTTCGACCCGCTGACCTTGACGAATGACAACACGAGCGTGCTGGCGTTCAACCTGTCGTACCTGTTCGAGCAGCGCTTCGTGTTGGAGGACAGCATGGCGAAGCTGCTGGCGTGGGTGGAGGAGGGGAAGCTGGTGTCGCCGCAGGTGACGAAGTTCCCGTTGGACTCCGTCGCGGAGGCGCACAAGGCGCTGGAGTCCGGGACGACGGTGGGCAAGCTGGTGCTGGTACCCTGAGCGC
Source organism: Myxococcus sp. CA056 (assembly GCF_013336715.1). Lineage (NCBI taxonomy): Bacteria > Pseudomonadati > Myxococcota > Myxococcia > Myxococcales > Myxococcaceae > Myxococcus > Myxococcus sp. CA056. Next base: position 1,388,175 of record NZ_JABUMT010000001.1, on the reverse strand, counting down.
GGGTGGGGCTCACGGTGTCGTGCGAGAATCGTGAGCCTTCCGTGAGGATTGTTGGAGCGGTGCTCCTCAGAGTGCCGCCATGTCTTCGCCCTCGGTTCGCAGTGGCACCTCCGCGAGTGGGATGTGGCGGGTCGTCATCTTCTGTCTGGCCATGATGCCCGTGGGATGTGCTCCGCGAGGAAAGGTGGATCAGGCTCGGAGGGGAGAAACATCTGGTTCCACTGAGGTCCCGGTGGAACGTGAAGCGCATTGTGTGCGGGGGCCCGAAGAGCGGTCGCAGTGGCCTGTCCTCATGCCGGCGGGCGCCCTGGCCGTCACCTTCAACTCTGAATTCGAGCCAGACGCCCAAAGTGGCGAGCACGAGAAGTCGTCGCGCTGTATGTGCTCTGAGTTCCTTCATCAACTAGGCGAGAGACCTCTTTGGCCCGCGGCATCAGGGACGGAGGTCTACCGGTTCACCTGGGTGCACTCCTTTCCCAAGCCCGTGAGCGTCCGGGTCGAGCGCTTCGGAGATATCCATCGACTCCAGGTGAGCTGGGAGCGCAGAGAGGCTGATATCCATGCCTCTGAGCCCACGCTCCATCGCACCCGCTTTCTACTGCCCAGCGAGTGGTCCGAGGTTCTGCGCAGGTTGGACGACTTTGGTTTCTGGAAGTACAGGACGCGAAAGACGCGTGGGGAGGTGATTGATCTGGATGCCTCCATCTGGTTGCTCGAAGGTGTCCGGCAAGGGCGCTATCGGGCATATCAGGTGTGGTCACCCAATGACGAAGGAGAGGGCAGGGCTTTTCGCGACGTGTGTCTCTATCTGTTGGACCTCTCAGGCCTGTCTGTTTCTCCCGACGAAATCGGCCGGTCACGTGGTCCGACGGACAGCCCAGATGCGGGTGCCGTGAATTGGACAGGCCCACGGGCCGGTGAAAGGCTTTCATCACGATGAAGAAATCGTTGCCTGTGGTGACGGGAGTCCTGGGCCTTGTCCTGGGTGCTTGGGGAAGCGTGGTGGTTCTGTCCAGCCGTCACAACCAGGCGCCACCTCCGCCCGAACCCGCTTCGGTCGCCCAGGCGGTCGTGGACGACCGTTGCCCGCGAGAGCAGGCACTCGACGGGCGTGTCGCCACGCTCGAGCGTCAGTTGAAGGAGGCCCAGGACGCACGGCGCTCGGCCGAGACGCGCCTTCAGGCTGTCGCGCCTTCGCCCTCACCCGCGCCACCGGCTCCCGCGCCCGTGCCGCCCTCCGAGGACAGTCTCCCATTGCCCTTCCCCGCCAACGCGCCCCCTGCCTTCACGCCCAAGGGCTTCCAGGCCCTCGTGGAGCGCTCCATCCAGGAGTGCGGCCTGAAGATGAAGCTGGAGGCCATGGACTGCTCCGAATACCCCTGCATCGCCTGGACGGACTCCCAACAGGAGCGCATCAACATGGCCGAATGCGCCCCCTGGGCCGAGGCGTTCGGCCACAAGACGTCCGTGGTGGTGCAGAACGTGATCGGCGCGGACGGAGGCACCCGCGCCCTCGTCGGACTGATGGCCGTGCCCGAGGACCCCACGGAGCGACGCGTGGCCTTCCGACGCTCCAGAGAGCGGACGAGCTCCCTGCTGCAGACCTACGTCCAGCCCTGAGCCGCGCCGTCCAGGGCCTCGGTGCGCCTCACCCCTGAAGGCGTGTGGGTGTCTGGAATTGAATGGCACCCCATTTCGTCACGATATGGAAAAGGCCCGCGGCCGTTTGGCGAAAGCTATCCGGGCCGGTCTCTCTCGGGAGGCTTGCGACTGGTGGGCGAGGGCGGTCTGCAATCCGGCCGGGGCGTGGATGTCTTTGTCTCCAAGGGACATGCCTACGTCGTGTCCATCGACGACTACTTCATGGGGCTTGGCGGTCTTCACGTCTATGACCTCCAGGACCGGAAGGTTCCCCGACTGGTGAAGTTCATCCAGTTCCCCGAGGCGAGCTACTGGAACGGCGTGTGGGCCAAGGACGACGCCCTCCATGTCGCGAGCGCCGACCGGGGTGTCCTCGTGTTCGACCTCACCCAGCCCGCGGACCCTCGCTTCCTGCGCGACTTGTCCGGAGGGAGTCGCAGCAATGTCCATACGCTCTTCGTGGATGGCTCCCGGCTGTACGCCATGGCCGTGGGGCCCGCTGGCGAGGTGCATGCCTATGACGTGAACAACGCACGGGAGCCGGTGCTGCTCGGTCGCTACCTCGACCCCAGCATCGGCACCGAACCGGGCTCCTACCCGCACGACGCCACGACCCTGAACTCCACGCTCTTCATCAGTCACTGGCGCGCGGGACTCGTCATCGTCGACATGAGTGACCCGGCGAACCCGAAGCGATTGGGCGCATACAAGTATCCGCGAGCCAGCAGCCACACCTCTCGCGTGGCGTACTTCCACAACAACCGCATCGCCTTCGAGGCAGGAGAGGACTGGGGTGCCCACCTGCGCGTGCTCAACCTCAATGACCCCGCGAATCCCACGCTCATCGGCGAGTACCGTCTGCCGGGCTGGGCCTCCATCCACAACCTGGAGCTCAAGGGCAACCGTCTCTACATCGCCCACTACCAGCACGGCGTGCGCGTCCTCGACGTGTCCATCCCCAAGAGTCCCCGGGAGATCGCCTACTTCAACACCTGGCGCGCGACGGACCCCCTCCGAGGCACGTCCTCGTGGGACGGAGCCATCGGCATCCGCGTGCCGGGCGACGGCTACGTCTACACCGTCGACGGGGTGCGCGGCCTGCTCATCCTCCCGGAGCTCTGAGGCGTGCCGGGAGCCGGGCACATCTCCCGGCGCTCGGCTAGCGTGCGGGACCATGCCCATCGTCCATGACTGGCTGGCCCGCCGCGCCGCACTGGACCCCGACCACGCCGCCCTCGTCGACTCCACCCGGGGCAGCCGCCGCATCACCTATCGCGAGTGGGACGGCGCCGCCTCGCGCACCGCCGTGTACCTGCACCACGTGCTCGGCGTCCAGCGCGGAGACCGCGTCGCCGTGCTCGCGCACAACTGTGTGGAGACGCTGGACCTCCTCTTCGCCTGCGCGAAGCTGGGCGCCATCCTCCAGCCGCTCAACTGGCGCCTCAGCACCACGGAGCTCGTCGGCATCCTCGCGGACGCGGAGCCCGCTGTCCTCGTGTATGGCCCGGAGTTACGCGCCCAGGTGGACACCGTGCGCGCCCGCGCGCCCTTCGTGCGCCACTGGCTGGGCCTCGCCGAGCCCGACCCGGCTGAGCGCTCCTTCATCACGGAGCGGGACGCGGCACCTGCCTCCTCGCTCCCCGTGCTGGAGCTGGAGGCCGAGTCGCCGTGGGTGCTCTGCTACACGGGCGGCAGCACCGGCGTGCCCAAGGCCGCGGTGCTCACCCATGGCTCCGTGACGGCCAATGCCGTGAACACCGTGGTGAGCTGGGGCCTGACGTCGGACGACGTGGCCGTGCTCAACGCGCCGCTGTTCCACACCGGGGGCCTCAACGTCTTCACGCTGCCGCTGGTGTACGTGGGCGGCGCCTCCGTGATGTGCAAGGGTTTCGACGTGGAGCAGGTGTTCGAGCTCATCCACCAGCGCGAGGTGAGCCTCGTCTTCGGAGTGCCCACCATGTTCATCGAGATGCAGCGCCACGCGCGCTTCGAGTCGGCGGACTTCTCCCACCTCAAGCTGCTCGTCAGCGGGGGCGCGCCGTGTCCGCTGTCCGTGTTCGAGCGCTTCTTCACCAAGGGCGTGGCCTTCAAGACGGGCTACGGCCTCACGGAGGCGGGCCCCAACAACTTCTGGCTCCCTCCGTCGGACGTGCGCCGCAAGCCGGGCTTCGTCGGGGTGCCGCTCTTCCACGTGGAGGCGCGCATCGAGGACGAGCGACAGCCAGGGGACGTGGGTGAGTTGCTGCTGCGCGGCCCCCACGTGTGCGCCGGCTACTGGCGCCGTCCCGAGGAGACGGCGCGCACCTTCGTCGGCGGCTGGCTGCGCACCGGAGACCTGGCCCTGCGTGACGGGGACGGCTGCTTCCGCATCGTGGGCCGCAGCAAGGACCTCATCATCTCCGGCGGGGAGAACATCTATCCCTCCGAGGTCGAGAGCGTCCTGTCCGGCCATCCCGACGTCGCCGAGGTCGCCGTCATCGGCGTGCCCGACGCGAAGTGGGGCGAGACGCCGCGCGCGCTCGTGGTGCTCCGTGGGGGCGCGTCGCTTACCGCCGAGTCCCTGCTGGCCTTCTGCGATGGCCGGCTGGCCCGCTACAAGATGCCGCGCTCCGTGCGCTTCGTGGAGGCCCTGCCCCGGACCTCCGCCGGCAAGGTGGACCGCCGCGCGCTGGCCTCCGCACACGGCCTGGCCTGAGAGGGATTCGTCTTCGTCCATGTATTGGAGAAATGTCCGCGCAGCGGAAATGACTCCGCGCGTCCAATGTGTCGACGACTTTATTCTCCGTCCGATAAAAGTGACGTGATTTTCTAGGAATGCTTGAATTGTTTGACTTGGCTCCTGAATCCCGCTTCCGTGGATGCGCGGACCGGCCCGTTCGCCGGTGCGCTTTCCCCGTGTCGAGTCGAAAGGAAGCCCCCATGAACCGAAGACTCCAGGCGCTCTCCACCGCGACGGCGCTGTTCGCTGGTGCCGCCGTCATCCCCATGTCCGCGCTGGCGGCCCCCACCGAGGAGGCTTCGCTCGCGCAGGAGGTGTCTCCCGAGGTGCTCCAGGCGATGCAGCGAGACCTGGGGCTGACGGCCGTGCAGGCGCGTCAGCGACTGGCCACGGAGGCGCTCGCGGTGCGCACGGAAGCGTCGCTGCGCGGGGAGCTGGGCGAGTCTTTCGGTGGCGCGTGGCTGAGCGAGGAGGGGGACCGGCTCATCGTCGGTGTCACCACCGCCGAGGGTGCCGAGGCCGCGCGCAGGGCGGGCGCGGAGCCGCGCTGGGTGACGCGCACGGAGCGCGAGCTGGACGCGCTGAAGGCCGCGTTGGACAGGGGCGCGGACGTGGCCAGCAAGGACATCCATGGCTGGTACGTGGACGTCATCACCAACAGCGTGGTGGTGCTCGCCAAGGACGCAGCGGTGGTGAACGCCGAGCGCTTCATCGCGGAGAGTGGCGCGGCGGACCGCGCGGTGCGCGTGGAGGTCTCCTCCGAGCAGCCCAGGCCCATGTATGACCTGCGCGGGGGTGACGCCTATTACATCAACGGCAACGTGCGCTGCTCCGTCGGCTTCTCCGTCGCGGGAGGCTTCGTCACCGCGGGCCACTGCGGTGGGGTGAACTCCAGCACGGCCGGCTTCAACGGCGTGGCGCAGGGCACCGTGCGCGGCTCATCCTTCCCGAACAACGACTATGGCTGGGTCCAGGTCAACGGCTCGTGGGCCTCGCAACCGTGGGTCTACAACTACGCGGGCGGCAACGTCATCGTCTCGGGCTCCGCCGAGGCGGGCATCAACGCGTCCGTGTGTCGCTCTGGCTCCACCACCGGCTGGCGCTGTGGCGTCATCGAGGCGAAGAACGTCACCGTCAACTACAGCGTCGGCCCCGTGTATGGCCTCACGCGGAGCAACGCGTGCGCGGAGGGTGGCGACTCGGGTGGCTCGTGGATGTCGGGCAACCAGGCGCAGGGCGTGACGTCTGGCGGCGTGGGCAACTGCTCCACCGGCGGCACCATGTACTACCAGCCGGTGAACGAGATTCTCTCCGTCTACGGCCTGTCGCTCACGACCAACGGCGGTGGCGGCGGGGGGCGCGCCATCGTCGGGCTCAACGGCCGGTGCATCGACGTGGACCACTCCAACACCGCCAATGGCACGCCCATCCAGCTCTGGGATTGCAACGGCAGCGCCGCGCAGAGCTGGACGTTCCACGGCGACGGCACGCTGCGCGCCTTCGGCAAGTGCATGGACGTCACCTGGGGCTCCACGGCGAACGGCGCGCTCATCCAGCTCCACGACTGCAACGGCAACGCGGCCCAACAGTTCGTGCTCAGCGGCGCGGGGGACCTGGTCAACCCGCAGGCCAACAAGTGCATCGACGTGAAGGACTGGAACCCCAACAACGGCGCGCGGCTGCAAATCTGGGAGTGCGCCGGCACCGCGAACCAGAAGTGGACCCTGCGCTGAGGTCAGGCGCCTGCCTCGCGGGGTGAGGGGACCCGACGGGGCTCCGCCCGGCTGTCCGGTGGCCGGGCGGGCCCTGTTGCTCGCTGTAACAAACCGTCATGCGAGGGACGCATCCCGGACACATCCCGGTGCCACCTTCACGGTGTGGCCCGGGAGCATGATTGCCCTCGGTGGACCCGGCCGGAGTCCCATGGGGCGCCAGACTCCTCCCTGCTTGCTCCTGGGCCACGGCTCCGCTGTTACTTTCCGTCTGGAAGGTCCGCGGAAGGCAGGAGGAGCACGCGCATGGAGCAGCTCAATCGTCCCCACCTGGAGGAAGCCACCATCCAGGTCCTGCTCGTCGAAGATGACGAGCGACTGGCCCGGCTCACCGCCCGCTACCTCCAGGAGCATGGTGTCGTCGTCACCCTGGCCCACACGGGCAACGACGCGCTGGTGGAGTCCAGTCGCCATGTGTTCGACGTCGTCTTGTTGGACCTGATGCTGCCCGGACGGGACGGGCTGGAGGTCTGCCGGGATTTGAGGGGCCGCACCGACGTGCCCATCATCATGGTCACCGCGCGCGGCGAGGAGGCGGACCGCGTGCTCGGCCTGGAGACGGGCGCGGATGACTATCTGCCCAAGCCCTACTCGTCGCGCGAGCTGCTCGCCCGCATTCGCGCCCAGGTGCGCCGGGCCCGGGGCAAGGCGGGTCCCTCCACGCAGCCCGTGCAGGCGGGGCGACTGCTGCTGGACCCTCGCAGCCTCCGCGCGACGCTGGATGGGCGGCCGTTGCAGCTCACCACGTACGAGTTCAGCCTGCTGCGCGTACTGGCCGAGCGCGCGGGCCGCGTCCTCAGTCGTGAGCAGCTGCTCGACCTGGTGAAGGGAAGCGCGGACGAGGTGTTCGACCGCTCCGTGGACGTGCACATCTTCCGGCTCCGTCAGAAGCTGGAGGTGGACCCGCGCAATCCCCTGTTGCTGAAGACGGTGCGCGGCGCCGGCTACATGCTCGCCACCGGAGAGGAAACGTGAGTCGTCTGCGGACGCCTGGCCGGCTGCTGCTGCGCATCTATCTGGTGGGAATCGCCCAGCTGGTGCTGGTCGTCGCCACCCTCTACATCGCCCGCTTCTTCATCCTGGACAAGCCACTGCGGCACGGCTTCGCGCGCAATGCCGCGTACAACATCCGGGAGTGGGAGGAGCTGCTGGGAGACCCGGTGGCCCTCCAGGCGTCGCTGGACCGCGCCGCGCGGCTGCTCGAAGCCCGGGTGACGCTGCGAGATGTGTCCGGGCGGCTCATCGCCACGAACTCCGCGGCACCGTCCCCCGCCCTGGGGCCCGTGGAGCTGGAGCAACTGGCCGCGCGGGGTCAGCGGTTCTCGGGAGGGCCTCCTCCGCACTCGCTCACGTTGCCCATTCCCGAGGAAGGGCCGGTGGAGGCCTACGCCACCATCATCACCCGTCCCCCCGAGCCTCCTCCGGGCAACACCGCGCTCGTGCTCGGCGCGGTGCTGCTGTGTACGGCCATCACCTCGCTGGCCTTCGCTCGCACCCTGGCCGGTCCGCTCCAGCGACTGGCGGAGGTGGCGCGCGCGCTGGGCGAGGGGAAGCTGGACACGCGCACGGGCATCCGCCGGCGTGACGAATTGGGACAGGTGGCGGAGGCCTTCGACGAGATGGCGGGGCGAATCACGAATCTCTTGCGCTCGCAGAAGGAGCTGCTGGCCAACGTGTCGCACGAGCTGCGCACGCCGCTGGCGCGCATCCGCGTGGCGTTGGACCTGGCGGAAGAGGGTGACGCGGCCACCGCGCGGGAGATGCTGACGGACATCACCGGAGACCTGTCGGAGCTGGAGCGGTTGGTGGACGACGTGCTCACCACCGCGAAGCTGGACCTGGCCTCGGAGGGCGCGAGCACGGGGACTCCGCATCTGCGGCCCGAGCAGGTGGAGATTCAAGGACTGGTGGAGAAGGCGGCCTCTCGCTTCCGCTCCGCGCGTCCGGAGCGCGTGTTGGAGGTGAGCGTCGATGGCACGATGCCCACGCTGGAGGCGGACCCCGTGTTGCTGCGGCGCGCGCTGGACAACCTGCTCGACAACGCGGGGAAGTACTCCGAGTCTCCGACGCCGGTGCGCCTGCGCGCCCAGGCGGACACGTTGGGGGCGCTGTCGTTGGAGGTCTGCGACGAGGGCATCGGCATCGAGCCGGAGGACCTGTCCCGCGTCGGCACGCCGTTCTTCCGCACGGACCGCAGCCGCGCGCGCCGTACGGGAGGCGTGGGCATGGGCCTGGCGCTGGCCCGCCGCATCGTCGATGCGCATGGCGGGACGTTGACGCTGGAGAGCCAGCCGGGCGTGGGCACCACGGCCCGCATCCTGCTGCCCGTCCCGTACGCCGAGTCGCGCATCGAGGGGTAGCTCGCCTCCCCTCCGCCGCGGCCGTGACTAGAGGCCGACGTGAAACGTCGTCACTGCCTGGGCCTCGTCGTGCTTCAAGAGGGTCACCCGGGCCGTGGGCGCGCCGCTGTGCTGGAACGCGAAGGTGAGCAGGCCGCGCATGAAGTGCGGCGGGTCCGCCTGCCGGCGGGGATGATCCAGGAACTCCCGCACCGGATACAGGCTCAGCTCCCAGCCGCCGTCATCGCCCCGAGGCGTCACCGAGACGTCGAGGAAGTTGTTGATGGAGCGCAGGTTGCGCGCCATGCGCAGCAGCATCTTCTCCGGGCCCACCACCTGGGCGAAGTCCACGAGCGCCGTGCCCATGCGCGCCTGGATGAACCGCTCAGCGAAGCGCAGGCCCAGCGCGTACTCCGCCGCCTCTCGGTCCGTGTGGGGCGGGCTGCTCGCCGCCGCCAGCAGTTGGATGGCCTTGGGCCATACCGCGCACGGGTAGGCGGTGTGCAGGGGGCGGTGCGCGAAGAGGCCCTGTCGCTCCAGCGCCTTCAAGGTGAGCGGTGTCAGGGGCGCCGCCGTCGACAGCAGCGTCTCCAGCGCGTATCCGAACACCACGGGCTCGCGCCCGGGGGCCCGCGTCAATGCCAGCGCCATGTGTCCTACCTCCGAATGAGGGGACGGCGAGAAGCCGCGTCCCCGTGAGGAGGTGGAGACTGCCCCCCGCCGCTGTCCTGGGCGTTGCGCGGGTGTGAAGAAAGGTTAACGAGGCCCGGGCGTGGTGAAACGCGCGGCGAGCTCCTGCAGCCGCGAGGCCCTGGCCCGCAGGTCCTCCACCGAGCGGGCGATCTGCTCCACGCCCGACACGGACTCCGCCGAGCGCACCGAGAGCGCCTGGATGCGCCCCGCGATGGACTCGCCCGACGCGGACTGGCGCGCGTTCTGCTCCGCCATCGTCTCCACGCGCTCGCCCAGCTCCTTCACCCCGGACAACAGCCGCGCCAGCGCCTCGCCCGCGGCCGAGGACAGGCCCATGCCCTCGTTCACCTTCGACGTGCCCTTGCGCATCAACTCCGCGGCCGCCGCCGTGTCCGCCTCGTTCTTCGTCAGCAGCACGCGCACCTGGCTGGCGGCCTCGTGGGTGCGCTCCGCCAGCTTGCGCACCTCGCCCGCCACCACGGAGAAGCCCTTGCCGTGCTGCCCCGCGCGCACGGCTTCAATCGCCGTGTTCACCGCCAGCATCCGCGTCTCGTCCGCCACCGCCTGGATGAGCTGGAGCATCCGCTCCGTGGCCCGGCCAGATGACTGGAGCTGCTCCACCGTGCGCGACGAGCGCTCCACCACGTCGACGATTTCCACCATCTTCCGCGACGCCTGGTCCACCGCCACGCCGCCCGCGCGCGCCACCTGCCCGTGGCCCGCCGCCGCTTCCGCCGCGTCTCGCGCCGCCGCCGCGCCCCGCGAGACATGCAGGCTCATGTCCTGCACCGACTCGGCCGCGCGCTGGAGCGACTCCGACTGCTCGCGCGTCGTGCGCGACAGGCCGTCCGTGGAGACGCGGATGCGCTCGGCGTCCGCCGCCGTGGCGCCCGCCGCCTCCACCAGCGCATCCACCACTTCGCGCAGGCCCGTCACCATGCCGTTGAAGGCCAGGGTGAGTTCGCCCACCTCGTCCGCGGTGCGCACCTCCACCCGCACGGACAAGTCACCCTTTGCCACCTGGCGTGCCGCCGCCGCGAGCGCGCGCACCGGCCGCACCACCCGCCGCGACACATAGGCGCCCGCCAGCACCGCCAGCACCAGCGCGCCGCCCACCGCGACGAGGATGCGCTGTCGCACCGCCGCGACCTCCCGGTCGATGTCCTCCACGTACACGCCCGTGCCCAGCACCCAGCCCCACGGCTCGAAGAGCTTCACGTAGCTCTCCTTGGGGATGGGCTCCGGCGAGCCCGGCCGCGTCGCCTCGTAGCCCAGCGAGCCCTCCCCGTGCGCGCGCACCAGGGTGACGATGTCGACGAACACCGGCCGCCCGCGCACGTCGCGGTAGCCCTTCATGTCCTTGCCCACCATCGTCGGCAGGTGCGGATGCATGATCAGCCGCGTCTCCAGGTCGTTCACCCAGAAGTACTCCACGCTCGAGTAGCGCAGGGACTGGAGCAGGGCGGAGGCCTGCTGTTGCGCCGCTTCGCGCGTCAGCGCTCCGGAGCGCTCGCGTGCCTCGTACTCCCGCAGGACTCCGTAGGCCGTCTCCACCGCCTGCCGCAGCCCGCGAACCCGGTCCGCGTGGAGCTGCGCGCGAAGCTGCGGCAGCACGTAGCCCAGGATGGCGACGAGCAGCGGCAGGGCCACCACGCCCATCGCCACGCAGAGCTTCACCAGCAGGTTGCGCCGTCCGAGCGCCATCGCCGCCGCAGCCTAGTCCCCCCGCCCCCGGCGCGCGCGACTCCCAAGGTCGTCCTCCGCTCGAATGCCACCGGTTGTCGCAGGTCCTGCCTCCCGCTGCGTACCCCGCGTGCGGCAGGGCGAGCTCAAGAGGCGCGCGGTCCGTCGTCCTCCTTGCCCGCTCGCGGACGGCCTCGGGCACTCATCGAACGGACCCGACATGCGCCCGCGAAGCCACTCCCACGTCGCCGACGCGCGAGCCCGATATGCCACGCTCGACGTGGCGGGCGCACCCTCGCGGACTCATGACGTGGCGATGCTCCGGACTGGGGATACAACCTTGGGGGGAGGCCCTCGCGGCAGGACTCTCCGGCACCGTAGGAAAATTGCCGCCCGACGTCACAGGTCGTCCGAAAAGGGGGCCTCTCCCTCTGTATTCAGGGGGCCGGGGTGCCCCTGGAAGACCGGTCTTCCGTCGAGGAAAAGGGGCGGGTATGGAGGCACTCCGAACCCCGAAAGTCTCCCTCTGGGACGGTAACCCGCTGGGTGAACAACCTGAGGCTGACCCGACAAGTTCTGTCTGTCTGCCTCTATACGTCCTATGCCAGCGGCCAAACGTTTCGGGTCGGTAAGGCATGGACAAGAAACTGGCAACCACCATCGGAGCGGCTGCGCGAGTCGCGCGGAACCGGCTGGAGCTCACACAAGCTGACGTGGCCGAACGCATCGACGTGGCCACCGAGGTTTATGGGCGTCTGGAGCGCGGCGGCATGCTTCCCAGCGTGCAGACGCTGCTGAAGCTGTGTCACGAGCTTCATGTCTCCGCGGACGAGCTGCTGGGGCTCGTCTCGCACGGCACCGCGTCCGCGCGCACCAGCGAGCCGTCGTCAGCACCTCCCGAGCGACCGGAAGTCCGTCGCTTGCTTCGCACCGTGCGTCAGCTCGAAGCCCCCCACGTGAAGCTGCTGGGGCTGGTGGCCAACGCCCTGGGCCGGCGCTAGCGCGCCGCCCATTTCAGGGCGCCGGCCCGCGCCCACCTCCCGCCTCACTCACAGACTCGACAACAGGCGATCCAACTCGTCCGGCTTCACGGGCTTGACGATGTGCAGGTCGAAGCCCGCCTTGAGCGCCCGGTCGTGTCCCTCTGGCCCGCCGTAGCCCGTAATCGCGACGAGGCGGATGTCGCGGCCCACGCGCGAGCGCAGCTCCTGAGCCACCCGGTAGCCGTCCAGCCCTGGCAGGCCAATGTCCACCAGCGCCAGCTCCGGCCGCCGTTGCACCGCCAGCTCCACGCCCCGCAAGCCGTCCGGTGCCTCTTCCACCTGGTGGCCCCACAGCTCCAACAGCTCCCGCATGGCCTGACGCGCGTCCGGGTTGTCCTCCACCAGCAGGATGTGCCGCCCCGCGCGCGTGCGCCGGGGGAGCGGCGCGGGCGCTGTCTCCTCCATGAAGTGCAGGAGCGGCAGCCTCACCTCGAACTCGGAGCCCTTGCCGGTGCCGTGGCTGCGCGCGGTGACCTGACCCCCGTGCAACTGCACCAACTGGCGCACCAGCGTCAGGCCAATGCCCAGGCCCCCGCGCGTGCGCTCCAGGGATGTGTCCGCCTGGGCGAACAGGTCGAAGATGCGGGGCAGCACGTCCTGGGGGATGCCAATGCCCGTGTCGCGCACGCGCACCACCGCCTGCGCGCTCCCATTCACGCCCTCTTGCTCCACGCGCAGGGTGATGTGGCCGGTGTCGGTGTACTTGGCGGCGTTGTCCAGGAGGTTGGTGAAGATCTGCTCCAGCCGCGTGGCGTCGCCCGTCAGCCACAGGGGGCTGTCCGGCAGCGACACCTCCAGCCCCAGGCCGCGTGCCTCGGTGCCGGGGCGGATGACCTGGATGACCTGGAGCAGCACCGCGCGCAAATCCAACCGGCCCGTGCGCAGCTCCACCTTGCCGCGCGTAATCCGGCTCACGTCCAGCAGGTCATCCACCAGGCGCGCCAGGTGGTGCGTCTGACGGTGGATGATGCCGCGCATCCGCGCTTCCTTGAGGTTGTCGGTCGGGTTGCGCTCCAGGATGCCGATGGACGTCATGATGGCGGCCAGGGGATTGCGCAGCTCGTGCGCCAGCATGGCGAGGAACTCGTCCTTGCGCCGGTCCATCTCCGCCAGCTCGTTGGCGCGCCTGCGGGCCGCCTGCTCCGCGTGACGCAGCCGCTGGAGCGAGCGCACCGTGGCGACCAGCTCCGAGGCGTCGAAGGGCTGGGTGAGGTATGCGTCCGCGCCGGCGTCCAGGCCCCGCGCCTTCTTGTCGGAGGTGACGAAGGTGGCGGACGTGTGCATCACCGCGATGGACGCGGTGTCCGGGTTGGCGCGCAGCCTCGCGCAGACCTCGTAGCCACTGATGTCCGGCAGCTTCACGTCGAGGACGATGACGTCCGGCCGGTGCTGCTCGGCCATGAGCAGCGCGGCCATGCCGGTGGCGGCCTCCAGCACGGTGTAGCCCGCCATCTCCAGGATGCGGTTGACCAGGTAGCGGTTGGCGTCGTCGTCGTTGACGTTGAGCACGGTGGCCAGTCGAGGTTCAACCACGTCTTCCCTCCTGTGGCGTGTGGGAGCCGAGGCCCGCCTTGGCCAGGGCATCGCGGATGCGGCTGATGGCCACCTCGCGACTGAGCGTGTGCTTGGAGAGGATGGCGGACGTTTCGTTCGCCAGTCGGGCGCGCTCGTCCTCGCGCAGCTCGTGCGAGGTGTGGAGGATGATGGGAATCTCGCGCGTGCGTGGATCCGCCTTCAGCGCGTCCAGCACGTCGAAGGCGGTGATGTCCGGCAGGATGAAGTCCAGGAAGATGAGCTGCGGCACCTGCTCGCGCGCCAGCCGGACACCGTCGACGCCGCCCGCGGCCTCCAGCAGCGCGTAGGGCATGTCCTTGAGCAGCTGCTTGAGCAGGTAGCGGTGCACGTCGTCGTCATCGATGATGAGGATGCGCTCCACCGGCCCGCTGCGCGCCAGCTCCTGGAGCTTTCGCTGCAGGCGGCCCTCGTCCACCGGCTTGAGCCAGAACTCGTCTGCGCCCAGCGCGCGCGCCTTCTGCTCGCGGTCCGTCACCGTGACGACGAGGATGGGGATGTCCCGCGTGGCCTCGCCGTTCTTCATCTCCGCGAGGAAGTTCCAGCTCGTCTCGCCCTCCAACATGACGTCCAGCACCATGGCGGCGGGACGCACGCGCTGGAGCACCCGGCGCGCCTCGTCCGTGCTGCGCACCGGCAGCACCTGGAAGCCCGAGCGCGCCAGGTACTTCTCGTAGAGGAACAGCGTCTGCCGGTCGTCCTCCAGCACCAGCACCGGCGCGCGGCCCGGCTCCAGGTGCTGGCTGCGCTCGGCCAGCCCCGTCATCTCCGAGACCTCCATGTGGACGCGGGGAATGGTGACGGTGAACGTGGAGCCCTCGCCCGGCTGGCTCTGGAGGGTGAGCGTTCCGCCCAACAGCTCCACCAGCCGGCGCGCCAGCGGCAGGCCCAGGCCCGTGCCCTTCACCTTGCGCTGGATGTGGCTGTCTATCTGCGTGAACTCCTCGAAGACGCGCTCGTGGTTCTCCGGAGCGATGCCGATGCCCGTGTCGCGCACGGTGAAGATGACCGTGTCTCGTGGACCCGGGGCCGCGGACACGGTGACGTGGCCGGACTCGGTGAACTTCACCGCGTTGGACACCAGGTTGCGCAGCACCTGGCTCAGCCGCGTCTCGTCCGTCTCCAGCTCCAGCGGTTCGGCCGGCTCCACCAGCCGCAGCTCCACGGGGGCGTCGGCGGGCACCAGCGGACGCATCATTCCGCGCAGCGCGCCGAGCAGGTCGCGCACCACGAAGTGGCTGTGGCGCAGCGTGGCCTTGCCCGCCTCCACCTTGGACAAATCCAACAGGTCGTTGACCAGCTCGAAGAGCGACTCGGCGGAGTTGCGGATGAAGGTGACCTGCTTCTCCTGCTCGGAGGACAGCGGGCCGTTGATGGGATTGAGCAGCACCTTGGACAGGCCGAGGATGGAGTGCAGCGGCGTGCGGAACTCGTGGCTGACGTTGGCGACGACGCGGTTCTTGATTTCGGCCGCGCGATGCAGCCCCTCCGCCTTCTCGTCCAGCGCGGCGTGCAGGCTGCGCATGCCCCGGTTGGATTCGCTCAGCTCCTGGTTGAGCCGTGCCAGTTCGTCCGCGCGGCGCTTGAGTTCGCGGCGCTGCCCCTCCGTCTCGCGGTGCAGAGCGGACAGCTCGCTCATCGAGGAGCTGATCTGCTCCAGCGCGTGGCCGTAGTCCTCCGGCACCAGGCTGCCCACCAGCAGCACCCCGCCGTCGTGTGGGCGCGCGCGGAAGGCGAACGTGCAAGGCACGTCGTCGCGACAGAGGATGAGCTCCCAGCCGTCCACGCGCTCGTCGCGGGCCTGCACCAGCAGCTTGTCGACCTTGTCCTCGGTGCCCTGGGCGGCGAGCGCCCGCAGCGCCTTGCCGGGCTTCGCGTCGAGCACGTCCCGCGCGCGGGCATCCACCCAGGTGAGCGTCCCCTGCGCGTCACACACCAGGGCGACCTCGCGGCTCAGGTCGTCGAAGGTGGGGCGGTCCTCGGGCGTGGCGCCGCTCATGAGCGCGTCTCGTCCCAGGAGACACCGGCGGTGGCGAGCAGCGCCCGGGCCTGGGGATGCCGGCCCCCGAGGACCAGCTTCAGCATCCCGAGCACGGAGGGAAACGCCAGCAGGCCGAAGCCACGCCGAGGCCAGAAGCCCAGGTACCAGCGCACGTGGTCCGCCATCAACGCGGGCTTGCCGGCGTCGAGTGCGTCCGCGAGATATGACAGCTGGAGTCGCAGTTCATCCTCCAAACGAGGCCGGTCCTCCGGCGTGAGGTAGAGGGCCAGGCGTGCAGTGGCGGCTCGGGACAGCTCCGAGGCGTCATCTTGCAGCGCACGCGAGGGCCCTTCCGGATAGCGCAGGGCTTCCCGGGCGGCGCGTACATGCTCGTACGGCTCGGTGCCGGGGCCCCAACCCTCGGCCTCCAACGCGGTGGCCAGCCCGGCGAAATTCAGGTCGAGGTGGAGGGTGGCCATTCCTCTCGACACCAGCAAGGTGCGAAGCCACCGCGCATAGCCCTCCATGACGGAGGGACGGTGCTCGTCGAGGGATTGCACAAGGTAGCGCACATGGAAGCGGGCATCCTCGTCGCCGAAGCGGCGGGCCCGCTCGGCGCCGTAGCGCGCCTCCCAGAAGGGGTCCTGATACATCGCCTCGACGGAGGCGTGTGCGAGGGCATCGGCGCGCGCTTCGACCAGGCGGCTCGGTGTCTCCATGTGGGTTCCTCAAACTCCCAGGGTGCGGCAGGCGGCGGAGACCAGCTCACGCGCGTCCTTGCCGTGAAAGCTCACGTCCAGTTCCTTCTCCAGCCCTGGCGCCCAGCGGAACGCGTGCCCGCCCACGGCGATGGGCACGTCGGGCAGGGCTTCGCGCGCGTGCTCCACCGCTCGGCGCAGGGCCGGCAGGTGGTAGGACATGGTCACGGAGAGCGCGAGCAGGTCGGGCCTCACCTCGCGCAGCATGCGCGCCAGGTGCTCGGGCGGCACGTTGGCCCCCAGGAAGCGCACCTCGAAGCCCGCCATCTCCAGGAAGTCGCTGGCCATGCGCGCGCCCATCTCGTGCAGCTCGCCCTCCACGCAGGACATCATGACGAGCTTGCCGTTGGGCGGGTCCCTGGGGAGGTGGCGGTAGAGGTGCGCGAGCGCGAGCTGGGAGATGGCGGTGGCCAGGTGCTCCTGCGCGACGGAGATGATGTTCTCCTGCCACAGCCGGCCAATCTCGTACTGGGCCTGCTGGATGACGTCCAGGTGCAGCACCTGGAGCGGGACGCCCACGAGCAGCCCCTCATCCACGAGCAGGCGAAGGGCTTCCCTCCGGTTGCCAGCGAGCTGGGCGGTCAGGTACCGCGCCCGAAGGTGGGAAAGGGTGTCTTCGGTCTCAATCACGGATGTCACGAGCTCGGAGGGAGGTCGAGTACCGGAAAGTAGTGACGGGGTCGCGTTTCGTTACAGTCGAGTACAGCGGAGCCCGGGCGTTTTCATCGACAACCCGACACTCGACGGGGGCGAAGCCGAGCGGCTGCCGCCCCGGCGGCCCTGTAGATTTTGCAGACGGCGCCGGCGGATGGGTTTTGCCTCCTGGGTGAATCGGGGTAGGGACGAATTCGCGAGGAGGCCGGTGACAGTTTCGCGAGGCACCGGTGTTCCCTTCACCGAAACGAGGGAGGCGCGACTCCGGTGTCAATCGATGTGGAGGCCTATTACCGCCGCTACGGCCCCCAGGTGCTCCGGCGCTGCCGCTTCCTCCTGCGTGACGAGGAGAAGGCCGTGGACGCCATGCACGATGTGTTCGTGCAGCTGCTGCGCTACCAGGGGGCGTTGAAGGACGCCGCTCCGTCCAGCCTGCTGCACCGCATCTCCACCACCGTGTGCCTCAACCGGCTGCGAGGGGCGAAGCGCAGGCCCGAGGACCGGGAGGATGAGCTGGTGTTGCAGATCGCCTCGGCGGACGACACCGAGTCGCGCGCCAGTGCCCGAGGGATGTTGGACAAACTCTTCGGCCGCGTGCCGGCGTCCAGCCGGGACATCGCCGTGCTGCACCTGGTGGATGGGATGACGCTGGAGGAGACGGCCGCCGAGGTGGGCCTGTCCGTGTCGGGCGTGCGCAAGCGCCTGCGCGCGCTGACGTCGGCGCTGCACGAGCTGGAGCTGGAGGCCGCATGAATTCCCCCTCACGCATTCCGGACTGGCTGTTGGAGCGAATCGCGCTGGGCGAGCTGCCGCCCGAGGAGCTCGCCGCCGCGCGCGCCCGGCTCGCGCAGGAGCCCGGGGGCCCGGAGCGGCTCGCCGCGCTGGAGGCCGACTCGCGCGTCACCCTGGAGCGGCTGTCGCCCGAGCGCGTGGCCCGCGAGGTGGACACCCGCTTTCGCCGCGGCGCTCCCGCGCGCGGCGCTCCGGCTCGTTCCCCGTGGCTGACGTCGGCCATGGGCCTGGTGCCGGTGCTCGCGGCGCTCGCGCTCTTCGTCGTCGTGCAACCCGAGTCCGGCTCACCGACGCAGGATCCGACGACGGGGGCGCTCGCGGGCCTGGAGCCGGAGCCCACGCGCTCCAAGGGACTGACGCCCCGGCTGGAGGTCCACCGCCAGCGTGCCCAGGCGGACGAACTGCTCGCCGAGGGCGCCGTGGCCGTCGCGGGTGACGTGGTGCAGCTGGCGTACGTGGCGGCGGGACAGACCCACGGCGTCATCCTCTCCGTGGACGGACGCGGCTCGGTGACGCTGCACGCGCCGGAGCACGGGGCCCAGGCCGCGACGCTCGCGCCCTCCGGCACCCAGCGGCTCGCCGGGGCCTACGAGCTGGATGACGCACCGCGCTTCGAACGCTTCTTCCTGGTGACGTCGGGCCAGCCCTTCGACGTGGCGCCGGTGCTGGAGGCGGCCCGGACGCTGGCGGCGTCTGCCGACGCGCACACCGCGTCCCTCTTATTGCCCGAGGGCTTGACGCAGGTGTCCTTCACGCTTCAAAAGTAAGGGGTGATGAAACCCTGCGCCCTTCTCGCACTGTGGCTGTGGGCGGGGGCGGCGGCCGCGGAAGTCGGCGCGGCACGCCCCCTCGCGCTGGTGGAGGGTGAAGGTGCGTTCGCGCAGAGCGCGGCGGAGCCAGGGCTGACACCGGGCCGCCGGGGGCTGCGCAAGGGCAACGTCCACATGGAGCTGTGGGCCAGCGACATCCAGCTCGCCAACCTCGCGGTGAAGGTGGGCGGAGGGCCCGTCTACCTGACGCTGCTCGCCGGCATCGAGCCGGGCAGCCGCAACGAGGCCCGTTTCAGCTTCGGCCTGGGTGTGGGCGGCCACGTGGTGATGTCGCACCGCTTCTGGCTGGACCTGGACGTGACGGGCGGCGCGGTGCAGCCGGTGCAGAAGCCGCTGGAGGGCGACGGCGGCAACGTGCTGGGCCAGGCCCGGGTGATGCTGGGGGTCCAGGTGCTGCCTCGCCTGGCCGTGTTCGTCGGCCCCACCTACAACCTGTGGTTCGTGTGGGGACAGCCGGACTTCGCGTCGGTGACGCGCATGTCCGTGAGCCAGAGCCAGCCGAAGGCGGACCAGCGCCTCCAGCACTGGCCCGGACTCCAGCTCGGCCTGCACTTCTGAGCGGCGCCTACTCCAGCTTGCTGGCGCGCAGCACGGTGGCGTCGCCCGCGGGGCCCGCCTTGGGACGCGTCTCCAGCGAGCCGCGGAGCTTGAGGCCGCCCGCCGTGGTGCGCTGCATCAGCGACTCCATCTGCTGCTCGTTGCCCCCCGTCACCGCCGACAGGTCCAGCTCGTGGATGGGAATCGCGTCCATGTCCGGCTTGTCCGCCAGCACGGCGTTGTAGGTGGGGCAGGGCGGGGCGAAGCAGCGCACGCCGCTGTCCTTGACGATGTAGACGGCGCTCTCACCCGCCTTGGCCTCGCCGCCGTTGCCCGGGGTGGGCGGAGGCGCGACGGGGGTGCCGCTCTGGTCTCCACTGGGGGCGGCGGCCGTCTCCGCGGAGGGCTGCCGGGAGTCGCCGCTGGGCGTGCCGGGCTCGTTCGAGGGCGTCGAAGAGGAGGCGGACGGCTTGCTACAGCCGGCGGCGAAGCCCAGCGCGAGGGCGGCGAGCAACAGCGGGCGGACGTTCATGGGAAGCTCCGGAAGGCGAGTAGACAGGGAGTGTCCATCGCCCAGGCGGCAAGGGCCAGCCCCCTGTCTGGCCGGCTGACCGCCAGTCAGTTGAACTGGGGGTGACTGAATGCCCGTGCAGCGCGACTGGGAGTCTCATGAGGGGCGTCGAGGACCTGTCGGGCGCGAAGACGGGGGCTCGCGCGTCGTTGACGCTCCCTATGCCACGGGCTACATCGGCCCCCTGATCGGCCCCTCGGGGCCGAGACCTTTAAGGACGCCCTCCGATGGAATTCCGCATCGCCGCCGACGAGCTGAAGAAGGCCCTCTACCGCGCTCAGGGCATCGTGGAGCGCAAGACGACGATGCCCATCCTCGCGAACGTGCTCGTCAACGCGACGAAGGGGGGCATCACCGTCACCGCCTTCGACCTGGACATCGGCATCGTCTCCGAGCACCCCGCCGAGGTCATCAAGCCGGGCGCCGTCACGCTCAGCGCCAAGTACGTCTTCGACATCGTCCAGAACCTGCCCGACGCGCAGGTGACGCTGAAGAAGCTGGCCAACAACTACGTGGACATCTCCAGCGGCTCGGCCCACTTCAAGATTGTCGGCATGGCCGCCGAGGAGTACCCGAAGCTGCCCAAGGAGGAGAGCGCTCCGCTGGTGCAGGTGGGTGGCAACACCCTGCTGGAGATGATCAAGAAGACCCAGTTCGCCATCTCCAGCGACGAGACGCGCTACATCCTGAACGGCGTCTTCTTCGAGCCGCAGCCCTCCGGCAAGGTCCGCATGGTGGCCACGGACGGCCACCGGCTGTCGCTCATCGAGCGCGAGCTGACGGGTGACTTCAAGCTCAAGAGCGGCGTCATCATCCCGCGCAAGGGCCTGATGGAGCTCAAGCGCCTGTTGGACGAGGCCCCGGATGCGGAGTGCCACCTGGGCTTCGCGGAGAACTCCGCCCTGTTCAAGAAGCCCGGCCTCACCATGGTGATGCGGCTCATCGACGGGCAGTTCCCCGAGTACCAGCGCGTCATCCCCAAGGAGGGCGAGAAGGTCGTCCTCGTGCCCAAGGTTCGCTTCCTGGAGGGGCTCAAGCGCATCGCGCTGTTGTCCGCGGACAAGAGCAACGCGGTGCGCATCGGCCTGGAGGAGAACAAGCTGGTCATCACCGCGAGCAACCCGGACCTGGGTGAAGCGCGCGACGTGGTGGAGCTGGCGTACCGGGGCAATGACATCACCGTGGGCTTCAACGCGCGCTACCTCACGGACGTGCTCGCCGTCACGGACACGGACGAGGTGAGCTTCGAGCTGGGTGACGAGCACAGCCCTGGCGTGCTGCACGCGCCCGGTGACCGCACGTTCACCGCGGTCGTCATGCCCATGCGCGTCTGAGTCGCTTCACGGCCGGGAGCCCCGCGCTCCCCAAGTCGTCCCGCGCCCATGCGAGTCCGCGCCGAGTCCTGGCCGGGTCGCATGGGCTTTTTGTTGCCGGGCGGCGCGGGCGCCGTCGAGTGCGCGTGCCGTGAGGTCGCGGGAGACGGGCTGGCGCCAGCGGGATGCCGCCTTCTGGACGGGAAGGGTGACGTTGGAGCGGGGCGCCTGTCGGGTGGAACAGTCATGGGCGACCCATCGTTCACTCTCGCGAGGGGGCGTGGGCTCGGGGGCCTGCCGGAAGCCGGGGCCGCTTTTATAGTGAGGCCGTGGCCACGCACCCGGACAACCTGCGCGCACGACTCGAGGACCGCGCGGACCTCCTGGAGGCCACGCGCCTGCGCTACCAGGCCCTGCGAGGGATGCTGGAGGCCTTCTTCTGGAAGGACCGCGTCCGCGCCCACTTCGAGCTGTTGCGCGAGGTGGCGCAGGTGCAGCCGGAGGTGGATGCCACGCTCGCCGCGCTGAAGCGTCGCGCCGCCGCCGAGGCGTGGCCCCTCGACGCCGCGCCCATGAAGCTGATGGCGGAGGTGGAGCGCCTGCGGGCGGCCGTCCAGCACGCGGCCCTGCGCAGGCTGCCGGAGGCGGAGCGCTCGGTGTCGCTGGGCGAGGCGCTGCTGCGGCTGGAGGAGGTCGTGCTGGAGGCGGGGCCGCTGCTGGGCGGGCGCACCTGGGCCCGCGCCGTGGAGCTGTTGCCCCGCAACCTCCCGGAGCTGCGCGCCGCGTGCGCCGCCGCCGAGGTGTGTGAGCGCGTCTTCAAGCGCCCCACGCCCCAGGGGGTGCTGCCCTTCAACGAGGCGGAGGCCGATGAGCTGCGCCGCGCCCTGCCGCTCGCCGATTCGGCGCTGGCCGCGCTGTGGCAGCGCCTGGAGCACTTCGACACCAGCGGGCGGGTGAAGGACTTCCTGGCGCGCCGGGCTTCTCGCGTGCCGCTGCACGTGCCGCGAAGTGGACCGGAGCTGGTGCTGCACGCGGCCTTCTGGCACGGCGTGGCGCGGGCGCGGTTGCGCGCGCTGCTGGACGACCGGCTGGCCCCCGTCATACCGCTCGAGCAGGAGGTCCCGGAGCTGCTGCCGTGGCTGGCCGCGCGAGAAGGGGCCGCGACGAGCGGACGGGGTGAGGCGAGGCTCGCCGCGGGCGAGGTCTTCGACGAAGGACGCGCGGGCCTGTTCGAGCTGGCCGCGGAGCTGGCCTCCCTGTCGCGCGAGCGTCCCACCGGGGCCTGGAGCGAGGAGTCCGCGTGGGCCCGGTTGTGGAGCGCGGCGCAGCGGGCCCGCGACGAGGGCGGCACCGACGTGGAGCGCCTGCGCGATGCCCTGCGCCTGTTCATCATCCTGCACGGCAAGGCGCAGACACCGGCCCGGCTGTTCTCACCCTCGCGCGCCCAGCCGCGTGCGTCCGAGGACGGGGGGCCGGACATGACGCACGTCAAGGACCTGCCCGCGCTGGTGCAGGCCGCGAGGAACGCGGCCTCCCGCCCGGGTTGAGCGGGAGGTAAGGGCCGTCCCGCTTCAGCCCGTCGCGGGCGTGTCGTCCACGAGCGGCATCAACCGCGAGGCGAGCGCCGCCAGCAGGGCATCCTCCGCGAAGGCCGCCGCCAGGGCGGGGACGTGGAGCTTCCCCGTGGCCAGCTTCCTCAGTGAGTAGAAGGCCCAGGTGGAGGCCATGGCCGCGAGGCCGCCCAGCGTCGCCGCGAGCACGACGCGCCGCCGCGTCTGCCCCGACACCGACGACGCCGCCGCCACGGTGCCCATGAAGATGCGGCCCGTCATGGGCACCCACTTCACGCGCGCGGGCGTCTTCGGCAGCTTGTCCGCCACCAGTTCGCCCAGCGCGAGCACCTCCAGCACCCGGGGCACCCACGGCTTCGACAGGGCGACGGACAGCGGGTCCGTCCTCGCGTCTGGAGACTGGGCCAGCCTGCGACTCACCAGCGTGGGCGCGCTCAGACTTCGCATGCCCGCGAGCACTCCCAGCCCCACGGGGGTCAACCAATGTCCTCGTTCCACGGCCTCCACCTCCTCTTCCACGTGTGACTTCAGTCGTCCTGGCGCGCGCTGCGCGAAGATGCGCACCGGGCCCAGCTCTTCCAGCGCATGTCCCGAATGGGCCATCGTGCCCTGGTGCTCCGGCAGGCCCGCGAACTCCGGGTGGTGCCACGTCAGCTCGCGCAGGCGCGCATGTGTCAGCCGATGCCAGGCGCGTTGATAACGCTTGCCCACGAGCGCGAAGCCCAGGCGGCTCCACGCGTTGGGGAACTTCCCGGGCCGCCAGCTCGCCTCGATTTCGAAGCGCACCTCGCCGGTGTCGTGGTGCTTGCGCAAGAGGAACCACTCGCGCCCCTCCTCGATGTGGCCCTCCAGCGTCTCGAAGCTGAAGCCATACACGCTGCACGTCTCGCCAATCTCCAGCCGCGTGTCACCCACGCGCACCGCGCACAGGAAGCGCAGCCGCTCGGCCAGGGACTTCAGCTCCAACAGCACCGTGCGCCCATGCAGCGGCGTGTCGGAGGAGAAGTGCCAGCGGACGATGCGAGGGTCGGAGAAGTCGAAGGTCTCCAGCACGCCTCGGGCGCGCTCGAAGAGGCCCGTGGGAGACGGCGGGCCCGGCTGCTCGCGGCCCAGCGTGGACACCGAGTGCACCTGGTTCCAGCCCGCCTCCAGCGTCATCTCTCCCGACGCGG
Source organism: Myxococcus sp. CA056 (assembly GCF_013336715.1). Lineage (NCBI taxonomy): Bacteria > Pseudomonadati > Myxococcota > Myxococcia > Myxococcales > Myxococcaceae > Myxococcus > Myxococcus sp. CA056. Next base: position 1,364,534 of record NZ_JABUMT010000001.1, on the reverse strand, counting down.
CCGTGAAGTTGCGCGCCAGCGCTCGCGCCTGCGCCAGAAGGGGGGCCAGCTCGTCGTCCGTCCAGCCGGAGAACCAGCGCCACTCAATCATCGGCGTCGTCTCCTCGCGCGAGGAACGTGGGCCCCGACATCACATCGCCACCCTCCGGCTCCTCGCCCAGCTCCCGGGTGTCCGCGTGGATGCCACCCACCACGCCCTCGCCCGCGGAGAGGGCCACGCGCAGCACGAACTCCGTCCAGGTGTTGGTCTGCATCGCCTCGCCCGCGGTGACGAAGCCCCAGTGGTGCATGTGCGAGCCGGAGCGCGCGCGGCTGCGGATGTGGAAGAGCACGTCCCCGTACTCGTTGCGGTACGCGCCGAAGGTGATGCGCCCCGCCTCCGGGTGGCCCGGCAGCGTGGCGAGCGTCAGGCTCTGACGGTCCTTGTGGATGACGCGCACGCCGAACGTCCCCGCGCCGTGGATGCGCACCGTGAGCAGCTCTCCCGGCTCCAGCGGCTGGTCCTCGCGGGACGGGGACTCGCGCTCGAATACACACAACTCCTCCGGCGCGAACTCGGAGAACCTCCGCGCCACCCAGTCCAGGAGGTCGGCGGGCCGGTGGCGACAGTGCCGGATGAGGGCCCAGTAATCGCGTTGCAACAGGGGGCCCGCGCCCGCCTCGGGGAGCTGGAGTCCTCCTGCTTCGCCGCCCGCCGTGTCCGGTGTCGTGTGGTGGTTCACCCTCTCGCCCTTCGCGTGGTCCGGTCCCACCATGATGGGGACCGCGACGCCGGGAGGCATGGGGCTTTCCCGTGAGTGCGGGAGGGCGTCCGGCCGACCTGTCCGGCCGCTCGGGGAGCAAGCGCGATGAGCCTGGACGTCAACCCCGCGAGCGCCGAGTCGAAGCGCGAGTACGAGCTGCCCCCCGTGTTACGGGCGGAACACGCGGACAGCTCGTTCACCCGCTTGCTGGAGCAGCAGGCGGCCAAGATTCCCTCTCACATGTTCCTCTTCGCCAGCCTGTGCTCGATGGGCGTGTCGCTGAGCCTGGAGCTGATGGGCCGCACCCAGCCCGCCCGCTTCATCGGCTCATGGGTGTCGCCGCTCCTGGTGATGGGCGTCTACAACAAGCTGGTGAAGCTGCTCGGGCCTCGCTGAAGGAAGGACGCGCCCCTTGAGTCACTCCACCACTTCCACCTCGCCCAGCGGCAGGTCCACGCCATTCACCCGCGCCTCGAAGCGGTGCGGGCCCGGGTAGTGGCGGCGCGTGGTGAGCTGCGCCAGGGACACGCGCTTGCCCAGCGTCTCCTCCTGTCCGGGCGACAGCGTCAGCGCGCGCACCTTGAAGACCTTGGGCTTGGGCGCCTCGCCGCGCGCCTTGAAGAAGTGCACCGCCAGGTCCACCACGAGCGACTGGGTGCGCTTGGAGCGATTGGCCACCACGAAGCGCACGTCCACCGCGCCGCCCAGCTTCGCGCGACGGGGCAGCTCCGTGGCGCGGGCTTCAATTCCGGTGGGCTTGCCCGCGCCCAGCACCTCCAGGGCGGCGGGCTCTCCCCGTTTGACGGCGGAGCGCAGCGCGTGACGCACCAGCCACTCCCGCTCCGGTGAGGTGTCCTTCAGCCACGCCTTCGCCACCTTCACCAGCACGTCGGGGTGGTCCTTGCCGATGTCGTTGAGGTTGTTGGCCACCGAGCGGCGCACGTACAGGTCCACGTCGTCCTTGAGCAGCTCCAACAGCTCCAGCACCGGACGCGGGTCCTGCTGGAAGGCGCGCAGGCGGGAGGCCCACGGCAGGCGCGGACGCGTGCCCTCCGAGACGAGCCTTCGCACATGGACGCTCTCGTCCTTCGTCCACTCGCGCAGCCGCTTCAGCGTCTTCTCCGGATGCCGCTCCAGGAAGGGGCGGATGGAGAACTCCGCCGTGAAGCGCTGGGTGAGCGCGTGCTGCGCCCGCATGGACTCCTCGAAGTGTTCCAGGCCGTGCTCGGACACGAACATCGTGTGGGGGAGGTAGAAGAAGACCTCCATGCCCCCCACCCGGTCCGTCTCCCGGAGCGGGCCGAGCGAGCGCACCACCACCTCCACCGCCTTCGCGTAGTCGCGGGGGAGCGCGCGGTGCATGGCCTGGGAGATGTGCCGCGCGCGGCCAATGAGCTCGTGTCCGTCCAGACCCAGGCGGGCCTCGCGCAGGAAGGTGTCGAGCGGGAAGGTCGGGTGCGCGCGGTGCAGCGTGGTGCCCAGTCGCTCCACCAGCCGGGCATCGAAGAAGGTCTTGAGGGGCTCCGCCATGGGGCCGGACCAAAGCCTGTCGCGAGGGGACCCACAAGGCATGTCCTACCTTTCCGCGCTGCCAGTAATGCCTGTCTTCTGCTAGTCGTGCGGGTTGTGGCGACACGCAAGGGCCAGGGCCCTCGGGGCGGGAAACCAAGCGCGAAAGGAAGCCAGGGTTCCGGCGCGGCTCGGAGCGTGCGCGCGTCGCCGGAAGCGCTCGCGTTGCGCGAGCAGCTGGCCTCGGTGACGGACCCGTTGGTGTTGCTGGAGGGGTTGTTCCTCCACTCGCCGGTGCCGTACGCCATCTTCGACGCGCAAGGCCACTGCCGGCTGCACAACCCGGCCTATGCGGCGATGTTCGGCTCGGTGCCGCCGCCCGAGTACAGCCTCTTCCGCGACGAGCTGGTCGCGAAGCTGGGGCTCGACGTGCTGCTGCGCCGGGCCTTCGCGGGCGAGACGGTCCAGACGCCGGTCATCTGGTACGACGTGAAGGAGCTGCGGCACGTCGACGTGAAAGAGGCGCACCGCATCGCCATCGCCTGCACCTGCTTCCCGCTCGCATCCTCCGGGGGCGAGGTGAGCCACATCGCCCTGGCCTACAAGGACGTGACGGCGGAGCTGGCCGCGCGCGAGGCGGAGCAGTTGGAGCGACGGCGGCTCTATCAACTGCTCACGCAGGCGCCGGTGGCCATCAACCTCTTGCGTGGCCCGGATTTGCGCTTCGAGTTCGCCAACCCGCTGCTCCAGACGTTGATGGGCGGCCGGGAGCTGGTGGGGCGCACGTTGCTGGAGGCGATTCCGGACATCGCTCCGGAGCTGGTGAGCCTGTACCGGGGCGTGCTGGAGACGGGGGAGCGGGTGGTGGCCCACGAGTACCCGATGGTGCTCGACTACGCGGGGCGGGGCCAGGTGGAGACGCGGTACTGGAACCTCCTCTACGAGCCGCTGCGCGACGAGCGGGGCCGCGTGGATGGGCTGGTGACGTTCGCCTTCGAGGTGACGGAGCAGGTGCTCGCGCGTCAGGCGGTGGAGAGCCAGCACCGGTGGTTGGAGGCGGTGCTGGACTTGATGCCCATGCCGGTGGTGATGGCGGACCCCGGCACCGGAGACCTCACCTTCTCCAACGCGGCGGCGGACCGGCTGCATGGTGTGAGCATCCCCACGCGGGTGCCGGCCTCGGACTACGGCGAGCTGTTCCACATCACGGACCTGGCGGGCCAGCGACTGAGGGCGGAGGAGCTCCCCTCCGCTCGCGCGGCGCGGGGCGAGAAGCTGGAGGGCCTGGAGGTCGTCTGGCACACGCACGGCGGGGAGTTCGTGCTCAGCATCTCCTCGGAGATGTTGCCCGCGATGCACGGGCACCCGGCGGTGACGGTGCTGCCCTTCCTGGACATCACCCGCCTGAAGACGGTGGAGCAGCGGCTCCAGGACGCCATCCGCGTGCGCGACGAGTTCCTGTCGGTGGCGAGCCATGAGCTGAAGACGCCGCTGACGGTGCTGGGCCTGAGGCTGCAGGCCTTCGCGCGCGCGGCGCTGGCGGACCCGGGCTCCGCGTGGGCGCTGCGCCACGGCCGCGAGGTGCAGGGCATGTTGCGGCAGGTGATGCGGCTGGCGGACCTGGTGAACGGGCTGCTGGACGTGTCGCGCATCGGCACGGGGCGGCTGCGGTTGGAGTACGAGCAGGTGGACCTGCTCGCGCTGGTGCAGGAGGTGGTGGCGCGCTTCCAGCCGGAAGCGGAGCGGGCGGAGTGCGAGGTGGAGGTCTCCGGCGTGGAGTTCGCGACGGGGCTGTGGGACCGGATGCGACTGGAGCAGGTGGTCACCAACCTGGTGTCCAACGCGCTCAAGTACGGCGCGGGCCGGCCCGTGCGGGTGCTCGTGGAGCGGGATGAAACGCGGGCCCGGCTGGTGGTGCGCGACGAGGGCATCGGCATCAGCGCGGAGGCGCAGGCGCGCATCTTCCACAAGTTCGAGCGCGCCGTGTCCGAGCGCAACTACGGGGGCCTGGGGCTGGGCCTGTATGTCGCGCGCACGCTCGTGGAGGCGATGGAGGGCGTCATCCGCGTGGACAGCCAGCCGGGCGAAGGGGCCACCTTCACCATGGAACTGCCGCTGCGTCCCTCCGAGCCCGCCGTCGCCGTCGCCGCCAAGAGCCTGGCGTCCTGACGGACTCCCGCTCTAGATAACCTCCCCGCGACGCCACGGACGCGGGTATACGGTGGGGGCCGTGCGCCTCCTCGCACTCCACGTCCAAGACTTCCGCAATCTCGCGCAGGTGACGCTCACGCCCAGCGCCCATGCCACCATCGCCGTGGGGCAGAACGGGCAGGGCAAGACGAACCTGTTGGAGGGGCTCTACTTCCTCGCCACGCTCAAGCCGCTGCGCGCCGGGCGGCTGTCGGAGCTGGTGCGCTGGGGCACTCAGACGGCGCGCGTGTCCGGCCGCTTCCTCCTCAAGGGGGCCGAGCGCGAAATCGCCGTGGAGGTGGGAGGCGGCACCCGGCAGGCCTTCGTGGACGGAAAGAAGGCGGCCAGCCTGGAGGAGTACTTCGGCGGCGTCTCCGTCGTGGCCTTCACCCCGGATGACCTGGAGGTGGTGAAGGGCGGGCCGGACTCACGGCGTGGCTTCCTGGACCGGGCGGTGTTCAACCGCTTCCCCGCCTACCTGCGGGAGAGCCGCGAGTACGCGCGCGCGCTGAAGAACCGCAACCGGCTCCTGCGCGAGGGCGGCGCGGTGGACCCGGCCTACCTGGACGCCTACGACGAGACGCTGGCGAAGGCGGGGGCCCGCATCTACGCGCGGCGACGGGCGCTGATGGCGGAGCTGTCGCCCCGCGCTCAGGCGACCTTCGCCTCGATTGGCCGCACGGTGGAGCCGGCCTCGTACGGCTATCACCCGGCGCACCTGGGCGGAGACTTCGCCACGGCGGACGAGGCCGCGCTGGCCCTGGCGCTGCGGGAGTCCCTGGGCGAGCGCCTGCGCCGCGATTTGGACCGGGGCTTCACGTCGGTGGGGCCCCACTCGGACGACGTGACGGTGACGCTGGGAGGGCGCAGCGCGCGGGCCTACGCGAGTCAGGGACAGCAGCGGGCGCTGGTGCTCGGCTGGAAGATCGCCGAAATCGAGAACCTGGAAACGAGCATGGGGTTCCTGCCGCTGCTCATGCTGGACGACGTGTCGAGCGAGCTGGACCCGGAGCGCAACGCCTACCTGATGGACTACCTGGCGAGGAGCGGTGCGCAGGTGTTCCTCTCCACCACGGACGGCTCGCTGGTGCGCGGGGCGGCGGCGGCGGACACGCTGTGGCTCTCCGTGCACGCGGGACAGGTGGCGACGCGGGACGCGGAGACGCCCCCCGTCGCGAGCTGACTCACGGCACCGGGCGACGCCGGTGCCAGGGCCAGTGCACGTTCATCCGCCGGGCGTGGTGTTGATGCCGTGGCGGCAGGTCCTCCTGGCGGACGTGCTCGAAGAAGGCGAAGCGGTACTCGGCCCAGAGTACGGCGAAGGCCACCGCGAACAGGAAGGTCCCCAGCGTGAGCCACCACACGGTGCCCGTGGCCAGGGCGATGGTGGCCACCGCCAGGAGCCCGAGGCTCAGGCCCAGGGAGATTTCCCTCAGCTTCTTCGACTCGCTGAAGGCCATGCCCATGGACACGAGCGACATCACCAGCAGGGCCACGGCCACGCCGTAGGCCGTGCGTGCGTACAGGCTCGCAATCGACAGCAGGAAGAGACCGAAGCCGAACACCGCGAGTCCGCCGTCCATGTGTCTCCTCCTCGCGCCGTGTCCTCTCCCTGAAGAGGGAGGAGGGGGACGGGCGGATGCCTCGCAGGGCTTCCGTGTCCCGGTGGGGTGCTGGAAGGAACATGCGAACCGAGGGGGCGCACGGGGACTCCCCGCGTGCGCGCGCCGGGTGAGATTGATTGTGGGCGGGGCGGACGGCCTGCCCCTTTCCACGCCGGGAATGCGACGCCGGACGCGCGAAACGGGGTGTGTCGAGCATGTAACCTGGAAGGTTCAGTGGCGAGCATCCACCGTCCAGGGGTGGAGGTAGGGCTGGGTAGTGGACGTTTTATCGCGCGGAATTTCTTGCGGCGCCGCCCCCGGTGTCGCATGACTCGCCCGCAGGGCCGGAAGTGCTGACCGCGAAGAACGGTGCCATGCCGAGGATGACGCTGCTGCTCGTGTTGCTCGCATCCCTCGGGGGCTGCCGCCGCGTGAGCTTCGAGGACTCCGTGCTGTCCAAGCCAGAGGTGCGCTACCGCGTGGGCGAGCTGCCCAAGCACTGGCGCCGTGTCTGGTTGGAGGACAACGACCTGGCCTTCGCCGAGACGGGCACGGGCCGCGCGCTCTCCGTCAACGCGACGTGCAAGGGGCACGACGACCCGCCGCTCCCGGTCCTCACGCGGCATTTGTTGATGGGCTTCACCGAGCGCCAGGAGGTGTCCCAGCACCTCATCGCCATGGACGGGCGGGAGGCGCTGCGCAGCCGCTTCCTGGCGAAGATGGATGGCGTGCCGGTGGAGCTGGAGCTGGTGGTGTTGAAGAAGGACAACTGCGTCTTCGACTTCTCCTACGTCGCGCCGCCCGGGCTGGCCGCGGAGCGGATGGCGGACTTCGACGCGCTCCTGGCGGGCTTCAAGTCGGAGCACTTCGGATGAGTCCCTCGGCGGAAGCGGAGGTGCCGGCGGCGCCGGTGCCGGAGCGCCCCGGGGTGGTGGAGCGCACGAAGCAGCGGCTGGAGTCGCTGGGCGCGATGACCCAGATGACGGGGCAGGTGCTCAGCCGCGCGGTGCGGCCGCCCTTCGACGGCGCCTCGTTCATCTTCCAGGTGGAGACGCTGGGGGTGCGCTCGCTGCCCATCGCGCTGCTCACGGCGACGTTCGCCGGGCTCGTCATCTCGTTGCAGTTTGGCTACTTCCTGGCGCGCTTCGGGGTGCAGTACACGGTGGGGCGCGTGGTCGTCCTCACGTTGTTCCGCGAGCTGGCGCCGGTGTTGACGGCGCTCACGGTGGGCGCGCGCCTGGGCAGCGGCATGGCGGCGGAGCTGGGGGCCATGACGGTGACGGAGCAGGTGGACGCCATCCGCGCGCTGGGGGCGGACCCGCTGCGCAAGCTGGTGGTGCCGCGCGTGCTCGCGTGCCTGCTGGTGATGCCGGTGCTCACGGTGTTCGCGGACGTGGTGGGCCTGGTGGCGGGCGCGCTGGTGGTGAACGCGCAGTACGCCATCTCGTTGGACCTGTTCTTCCAGGGCGCGCTGGACGCGGTGTTCATGATGGACTTCCTGTCCGGCGTGTTCAAAGGCGCGGTGTTCGGCTTCATCATCGGGCTGGTGGGGTGCTTCAAGGGCCTGACGGTGGAGGGCGGCACGGAGGGTGTGGGGCGCGCGACGACGCAGACGGTGGCGATTACCTCCGTGGCGGTGTGTCTGGCGGACTTCTTCATCACCAAGGTGACGTTGTACCTGTGACGCGACATGCCCTTCGCCCACCGAAAGGAAGCGCCCACGTTCGAGTTCCACCGGCCCACGCCGGGTGAGCAGCTCATCCACTTCGAGCACCTCCAGAAGTCCTTCGGCGCCAAGCGCGTCTATGACGACCTGGAGCTGGACGTGCGGGCGGGGGAGACGCTGGTGGTGCTGGGGGGCTCGGGCACGGGCAAGAGCGTGCTGCTCAAGTGCCTCATCGGGCTGCAGCGGCCGGACGCGGGGCGCATCCTCTTCCAGGGGCGCGAGGTGACGGGCTTCTCGGAAGAGGAGTTCATCCCCGTGCGGCGGCACGTCGCGATGGTGTTCCAGGGCGCGGCGCTCTTCGACTCGCTGAGCGTGGGGGAGAACGTGGCGTATCCGCTGCGGGAGCACTTCCCGGAGATGCCGCTGGACGAGGTGCGGCAGCGGGTGGCTGAGAAGCTGGCGTTGGTGAACCTGCCGGGGACGGAGCGGCTGATGCCGTCGGACTTGTCGGGCGGCATGAAGAAGCGCGTGGGGTTGGCGCGAGCCATCGCCACGGACCCGGAGGTCATCCTCTGGGACGAGCCCACGACGGGGCTGGACCCCGTCACCACGCAGTCCATCAACTCGATGATCAACTCGATGAAGACCAAGCTCGGCAGCACGTCCATCGTCGTGACGCATGACCTGGTGAGTGCGTTCGCGGTGGGTGACCGGATGGCGATGCTGGCCAACCGGCGCATCGTCCAGGTGGGGACGCGAGACGAGTTCCGGCGCTCCACGGTGCCGGAGGTGCGGGCGTTCCTGGACGCGCGTCGTGTCGAGCTGGAGCCCGGAGGCGTGTCATGAGCCTGTTCACGTCCGCGGCGGGCGAGAAACGGCTGGCGTTGCGCGCGGGGCTGTTCGTGGCCATCGGCCTGGCGGTGGCGGGCGTGGTGGTGTTCTTCATCGGCCAGGAGTCGCGGCTGTTCCAGCGGCAGCACACGTACCGGACGTACTTCGCCAACGTGCAGGGGTTGAGTGACCAGTCCCCGGTGTGGCTGGGGGGCCTGGAGGTGGGGAAGGTGACGGGCATCTACTTCTCCGAAAACCCGAACGACCCCAAGCTGGAGGTCCGGCTGCAGGTGGCGTCGAAGTACGGGGACCGCGTGAAGCAGGACTCGCTGGCGCAACTGACGAGCATGGGCGTGCTGGGGGACAAGGCGGTGGACATCTCGCTGGGCAGTCCCACGTCGCCGCCGGTGGAGCCGGGTGGGGTGCTCTCGTCGTCCACGAGTGGAGACCTGACCAACCTGCTCAAGAGCGCCAGCGAGGTGATGGACAACTCGGTGGCCATCAGCAAGTCGTTGCTCAAGACGGTGGATGCGTATGGAGATCCCCAGCTCGCCAGGGACGTGCAGCGGAGCATGGCGTCCCTGCGGGGGGTGCTGGAGCAGGTGCAGAACGGGGACGGGATGTTGCACGCGCTCATCTACGACAAGGATGGCGGGCGCGAGGTGCGCAGGCTGATGGCGAGCGCGTCGAGCGCGGCGCAGCGGGTGGATGGGGCGGTGGGGCACGTGGAGGCGCTGCTGCGCGAGGTGCGCACGGGTGACGGCACGGCGCACGCGCTCATCTACGGGGACGAGGGAGCGATTGCGCTGAGGGAGCTGGGTGAGGCGGCGGGGCAGTTGGCGGGGCTGATTGAGGACGCGAAGAAGAGCCCGAACGGGGCGGTGCATCAGCTGGTGTATGGCGATGCGAGCGGGATGTTCGCGGACCTGGGCAGCGCGGCGGAGGACCTGAAGAAAATCACGGCGACGGTGGCGAAGGGGGAGGGCACGTTGGGTGGGCTCATCAGCGACCCCACGGTCTACGAGGACCTGCGCGAGGTGCTGGGCAACGTGAAGCGCAACCGCATCCTGCGGGCGCTGGTGCGCTTCTCGTTGGATAACAGGAAGGACCTGGAGCAGATGGGCAAGGTGCAGCGCGTGGAGCCCAAGGCCGAGGCGCCGAAGCGGGCCGAGCCCCCGCAGCCCGTGGCGGCGCCTCCGCCCGCGGATGCGGCGCCTGCCTCCGTACCCGAGGCGGAGTGAGGTCGGTCCGCTGAGCCGGGCCCCGAGTCCCTGGCAGGTCTGCCTGCGTCGTGCCGGGCGGTGGCTGGTTGCCACCTCGACTCCGTGATAGCGATTTGTCCGTGCCACGCTCCCGGCTCGCCGTTGCCCTGGAACCGTATCCACTGCGCCACCAGCTCGAGGAGGCTGACTGTGGCCCCGCGTGTCTGGAGATGGTTTCGGCGTATCACGGCGCCGCGCACTCGCTGGGCGCGCTGAAGGAACTCGCGCACGTCCAGGTCGTGGGCACCTCCCTGCCAGACCTCGCCAGTGCCGCCGAGAAGGTGGGCTTCAAGGTCCGCGCCTTCCATGTCGAGGACCCCTCCGAACTGGAGGACGAAGAAGGCCAGGCGCTCCTCCCCGGCATCGCCCACTGGGAGGACAACCACTTCGTCGTCCTCTACGCCGTCACCTCCAAGGAGGCCGTCATCGGAGACCCCGCGCAGGGCCTCCGGCGCATCCCTCGCGCGAAGCTCGCTGAGCACTGGGACGGAATCCTCCTCTCCCTGGAGCCCACCGAGGCCCTCTTCCGTCCTGTCGTGCTCCCGGTCACCCCCACCCCCTCGCGTCGACTCGGCGCGCTGCGACGCTTTGGCCGGGGACTGCTGCGCTACCGCCTGCTGCTGTTCCAGGTGTTCGTCACCACCGTGCTCCTCCAGGCCCTGGCGCTCGCGCAGCCCCTGCTCATCCAGGGGCTCGTCGACAAGGCCGTGGGCGGCAGGAACGTGTCCCTGCTCACCGCCGTCGGCGTGGGCCTGGGCGTGCTGCTCGTCGCGCAGGTCGCCGTCGCCATTGCTCGCGGCACAGGGCTCTTCCTCCTGTCCCGAGGCTTCTCCGCCCTCCTGCTCGCGCAGTTCTGGAAGCGCCTGCTGTCCTTGCCCGTGACGTTCTTCGCCCGGCGCCACCGGGGCGACCTGCTCAAGCGCATCGAGGACCACCAGCGCATCCGTCGCATCCTCCAGGGTGCCTCGGTGTCCGTGCTGCTCGACCTGGTGATGCTCGTGGGCTACGGCGTGGTGCTCTTCCTCTACGACGCCACCGTCTTCGGCATCTTCGCCGCCTGCGCCGCGCTGTACTCACTGTGGACGCTGGTGCTCATGCCCCGGCGCACCGTGCTGGACCACCAGCGCTTCCGGGTCGCCGCCGAGGCGAGTCGCCTGGAATTGCAGATGCTCAGCGGCATCCAGACGCTCAAGGCGTGTGGTGCCGAGCGTCAGGCGCGCACCCGCTGGGAGAAGCTCCAGGCGCGCGAGGCCGAGGCCGCCCGCCGCATCTGGCTGCACGACACCGTCCACACCTCCGGCGCGCAGCTCGTCAATCAAGCGATGTACGTGGGCATCCTCGTCTACGAGGCCCACCTCGTGCTGGAGGGCCAGCTCACGCTGGGGCAGATGGTGGCCACGCTCGCCATCCTCGGCCTCGCGCTGGCCCCGATGCAGAACCTGGTGATGTTCATCCACCAGCTCCAGGACGTCGTCATCTCCCTGCGCCGCGTGGACATCGTCTACGAGTCCCAGCCCGAGCTGCGCGATGACTCCGGGCCCGTCACCGGCGCGCTCACCCAGGCCCCGGAGCTCCGACTGGACGGCGTCACCTTCCGCTACGGCTCTCCCAACGAGCCGCCCGTGCTGGATGGCGTGAGCTTCACCCTGCCGGCGGGAAAGATGACGGCGATTGTCGGCCGCTCGGGCGCGGGCAAGACGACGCTCACCCAGGTGCTCTATGGCCTGTATCGCCCCGAGCAGGGACGCGTCCTCTACGACGGCCAGCCCCTGGAGGCATTCGACCCCGTCGCGCTGCGTCGCTCGGTGGCCTTCGTCTTCCAAAAGACGGACATCTTTGACGGTACGTTGGCGGACAACATCGCCCTGGGCGACGACGCGCCGGACCCGGAGCGACTGCTGCACGCCGCGCGCACCGCGTGCCTGGACGAACTGCTCGCGCTGCCCAACGGGCTGAAGACCCGGATTGGCGAGGCGGGCGTGCGCCTGTCCGGAGGCGAGGAGCAGCGGCTCCAGCTCGCGCGCGCCATCTATCGGGACCCGCGGGTGCTGTTCCTCGACGAGGCCACCAGCCACCTGGACGCGGCGCTGGAGCGCGCGATTACCGAGGCCCTCCAGCGCGAGGCCGCCGGACGCACGCTCGTCGTCGTGGCCCACCGGCTGTCCACGGTGCGCCGCGCGGACAAGATTGTCGTGCTCGACAAGGGCCGCGTCGTCGAGGAAGGCACCCATGACGAGCTGGTGGCCCTGCCCCAAGGCCGCTATCGCGCCCTCGTCGAGAACCAGATGGAGCAGCGATGAAGCCCGCGCAACGGCCTGACGAGGACGACGTGGACGCGGACCCCGCGATGACGGAGGAGCTGCGCGCGGTGATGCATCCGCGCCCCCACCGTGCCCTGCTGTTCACCGCGGTGCTCGTGGTGGTGCTCGGCGCGGTGGCGTGGCTCGCGTCCCGCACGGTGCTCGCCTCGCTGTGGCGATGAGGTGAGCGGCGCCCTCCGTGCTCGGATGATGCCCGTGTCGTCCAGACGCTTCGAGCGCCGGCCCTGTCCCTGCTACCCGCGCCGCGCATGACGGACCAGGGCCCGCGCGAAGTGCCCCGCCACGTCCGTGCCCGCGGCCGCGTCGAAGCCGAGGAACATGGGTGAGCCGTTCAGCTCCAGGAACTTCAGCTCCCCATCCAGCCCGCGCTTGAGGTCCAGCCCCGTCCAGCGCAGGCCGAGCACCTCGCACGCCTTCACGCACTGCCGAGCCACCTCGTCCGGCAGCACCATCTGCTCAATCCGCTCCTCGTTCTGCCGGAAGTCCAACGCGGAGGTGACGATGCGCAGGGAGGCGATGATTTCGCCATCCAGCACGTACACGCGGAGGTCCTCGCCCGGCAGCAGCTCCTGGAAGGTGACGGGCGCGGCGGCCAGCGCGGCGAGCCGCTCGTCGGTGAGGTCCTCCGGCAGCAGCTCCCGCGTGGCGGCGCCCCCCATGACGGGCTTGTAGGCCACGCGCCCGCTCGCGGCGAAGCGGCGCACCGCCTCCGCGTCATTCGTCCACAGCGTCCGCGGCACCGGCAGACCCGCGGCCTTCAAGGCGCTGAGCTGCACCGGCTTGTGCAACAGCCAGTCCGCCGAGGGCGGGTTGTACAGCGGCACGCCGAGCTGCTCCCACCGGCCGATGAGCCCCAACAGCAGCGTGCCCTTCTCGCGGAACGCGGTGAGCGTGGTGCGCCAGTCCTCCGCCATGGCCTCCTCGGCGTCCACCATGAAGGCCAGCGGGTGCGAGTGCAGTCCGCGCAGATACGCGGCGGCGGGGCGGCCCACCTCGCGCCCGTCCACGACGATTCCGTCCAGTCCCTCCGTGAGAGACATCCGCGTCTCGTCCGGGAAGGTCAGCGTGTCCACGATGACGCTGTCCACGCCCTCCGCACCCAGCCGTCGCGCCACGTCCTGGATGTGGACGTCCTCGCGAGAACCCACCAGCGCCACCACGCCTGTCCGCGTCGCTTCTTGCGTCATGGTCCGGCAGCGAAACAGATGCGCGGGTGCGCATCCAGCGCCGTGCACCGCGTCATGCGCGCGAGCCCGGGTCCCCGTCCTTCGTCTCCTCACCCACCATCATCGTGGTCACCTGTCGGGGCCCCGGTGCCTGGGCCTTCTCCTCGGGCACAAGCCCTTTCACGAACAGCCCGCGTGAAGCTTTCGGCCCGCGCGGCGATGTTTCATTCGTCTTCATGCGACCTCCTGCGTCGAAGAGTGTGTCCGCCCGCGGCAGGACGCCACTTCAACCCCAGACACGCACCGCCCGGAGAGGAGGGGCCCGGGTGACCCGTTTGACGTAAGGGAAACCATTCATGAATATTCTGGTTCCCCAGCATTTTCCGAGGAGTCGGGAATGTCCCGTATCATCGTTCGTCGCAGCGGCCGTTTCGCGGTTCTTGTTGGCACCCTCGCCGCGCTCGCCGGTTGTTCCACTCCTCCCCCGGAGGGGCAGGCCGAGCCCACGCCTCCCCCGGCGGAGGAGCAGCCCACGCAGCAGGTGCTCAACGCCCGTGGCTGTGGCGTGAATCCGTCCGCCGAGGAGATGGCGGAGATGGAAGGCCGCTTCGCGATGGAGCGCGCGGTGTCTGACTTCGCGCGGCCGAACGGCTCGGTGACCATCCCCACCTACTTCCATGTCATCAACAAGGGCACGGGCGTGGCGAACGGCGACATCACCGCCGCCATGATTACCAACCAGATGAACGTGCTGAACGCCGCGTACGCGAACACGCCGTTCAAGTTCACGCTGACGGCGACGGACCGCACCACGAACACCACCTGGTACAACCTGTCCTCGGGCTCGTCCGCCGAGCGCGCCATGAAGACGGCGCTGCGCAAGGGCGGCAAGAACGCGCTCAACATCTACAGCGCGAACCTGAGCGGCGGCCTGCTGGGCTGGGCGACGTTCCCCTCCAGCTACGCCAGCAACCCGTCGATGGACGGCGTGGTGATTCTGTTCTCCAGCGTCCCGGGCGGCACCGCGTCGCCGTACAACCTGGGCGACACGGGCACGCACGAGGTCGGCCACTGGCTGGGCCTGTACCACACGTTCCAGGGCGGCTGCTCCGGCTCGGGTGACTCGGTCAGCGACACGCCGGCGGAGGCCTCTCCCGCCTACGGCTGCCCCACGGGCCGCAACACCTGCTCGACGGCTGGCAACGACCCCATCACCAACTTCATGGACTACTCCGACGACTCCTGCATGAACACGTTCACCACGGGTCAGTCGGCCCGCATGGACTCGCAGGCCCTCACCTACCGCTGACGCGGGGTGTTGGACAGCCGTTGACGCGGAAGGCGACGCCGGGGCGCTCATCACGCTCCGGCGTCGTCGTTTTCAGTGACTTCCTCCGGAGACTCGGGCTCCAATCCGCGCCCATGCAAGCGTTCGCCCTCCGTGAGGACCGTTTCCTGGATGTGCTCCGGCGTCTCATCGCCCTGACTCCGAAGCTGCAGAACAATCCGAGCGCGGGGCTGGTGCCCGAGGAGCGGCTCGCCGCGCAGGTGGTGCTGGACGTGCTCGCGCCGCACATCGCCAGTGGCTTCATCCATGCGGAGTCGCTGGCCTCCAAGGGCAACGAGTCCCGTCCCAGCCTGGTGCTCACCGTGAAGGGCACGGGCGAGGGCGCAGTGGGCTTCGTGGGCGCGCACTTCGACGTGGTCCCCGCCGACGAGCAGGCCGAGGGCTGGGAGCACAGTCCCTTCAAGCTTCACGAGGGGCCGGACGGGCTGCTCTACGGGCGAGGCGTCACCGACTGCCTGGGCCACGTCGCGGTGGCGACGGACCTGCTCGCGCAGCTGGCGGAGTCGGGCGTGCGTCCGCGCCGCACGTTGAAGGTGGTGCTCATCGCGAACGAGGAGTCGTCGGACCTGCCGGGCCTGGGCCTGGGCTACGTCGCGGAGCAGGGGCGGCTCAAGGACCTGGCGGGGCAGCCGGTGTTCTGGCTGGACAGCGCGAACTTCGGCCCCACGCTGGGCACCGCGGGCATCAGCCTGTGGGCGCTGAAGGCCACGGGCGTGGGCGGCCACTCGGGCATGCCGCAGAACTGCGTCAACGCGCTGGAATTGAGCATGGCCGCGTCGCTGGAACTGTCCCGCTGGTTCCATGCGCGCTACCCGCCCTCGGACGACGAGAAGCGCTGGGGCTTCCTGGCCACCTCCAGCCTGAAGGCCACGGTGGTGGAGGCCACCAACACCAAGGAGACGAAGATTCCCGCCGACGTCACCGTGCGCGGCGACATCCGCCTCACGCCGTTCCACGACCTGGCCGACGTGCGGCGGGCCACCGAGGACTTCGTGAAGGCGCTGGACGCGCGGCTGGAGCGCGACGACGTGCCGCCGGGCTTCCCCCGCACGCGCACCGCGGATGGCCGGCGCGGCACGGTGTCGCTGCGCTTCGACGGAGGAGGCACCGAGGGCATCGCCTGCCGGCTGGACTCGCCCGGCCTGCAAGCGTTGAAGGACGCGATGAAGACGGTGCGGGGCGTGGACGCGGAGCCCTTCTCGCTCACCGGCTCGCTGCCGCTGGTGAGGGACCTGCAGCGTCAGGGCTGCGACGTGCAAATCACGGGCTTCGGGGAGATGAAGTACTACCATGCGCCCAACGAGCAGGCGCACCTCCAGGACTTCCGCCAGGGCTTCGCCATCCTGCGCGAGCTGCTCGAGCGGCTGTGAGTGGAGCAGGGCCGCGCGCTCTCGCGGGGGCCCCTGTGTATATACAGTGAGACCTGGACCCTGCTTCAGCCCGCGTCGGGCCGGAGCGCTGCCGAGGAGCGGTGACGCCGTGAGAGACCTGCTGATGATTCCGGGGCCGGTGGAGTTCGAGCAGGAGGTGCTTCAGGCGCTGGGGGCGCCCTCCTACGGCCACACGGACCCGGCCTTCATCGCCATCTTCGGCCGGGCGCTGAAGCGGCTTCGCGACGTGAGCCTCGCGCCCGGCGCGCAGCCCTTCGTGGTGTCCGGCTCCGGCACGCTGGCCATGGAGCTGGCGGTGGCGAACCTCGTCGAGCCCGGTGACGCCGCCCTGGTGGTGAATACGGGTTACTTCAGTGACCGGATGGCGAAAATCCTGGAGCGGCACGGCGCGAAGGTGACGCACGTGCGCGCCCCTCCTGGTGACGCGCCGACGGTGGAGGAGGTGGAGACGCACCTGAAGCGCGGCGGCTTCAAGGTGATGACTGTCACGCACGTGGACACGTCCACCGGCGTGCTCACGCCCGTGGAGGGCCTGTCGCGGGTGGCGCGCGAGTTGGGCGTGCTGTCGGTGGTGGACGGCGTGTGCGCCACGGCGGGCGAGTCGTTCCACCAGGACGCGTGGGGCGCGGACGTGTACCTCACCGCGAGCCAGAAGGCCGTGGGCGTGCCGCCGGGGCTGGCGCTGCTCACCGTGGGGCCGCGCGCGCTGGAGGCGTGGAAGAAGCGCCGCGTGCCGGTGGCCAGCGTGTACTCCGACTGGGCGGAGTGGCTGCCCATCATGGAGGCGTACGAGGCGGGCAAGCCGGCCTACTTCGCCACGCCGCCCGTCAACCTGGTGTGCGCGCTGGACGTGAGCCTGGGACAGATTCTCGCCGAGGGCCTGGAGGCCCGCTTCGCGCGGCACCAGCGCCTGGCTCGCGCCTTCCGCGCCGCGTGGAGTGGGTTGGGCCTGCGCATGCTGCCGGTGTCCGAGGCGGTGACGGCGAACACACTGAGCGCCGTCTACTACCCGGAGGGCGTGGACGCGTCGCTGGTGGGCCGCGTGAAGGCCGAGGGCGTGGTGGTGGCCGGTGGACTCCACCCGGACCTCAAGGCGCGCTACTTCCGCGTGGGCCACATGAACCGCGTGGGCCCCGCGGATTTGCTGACCACCGTGGGGGCCGTGGAGCGCGCGCTGATGGCCGCCGGCCACCGCTGTGAGCCCGGTGCGGGCCTCGCCGCCGCCGAGGCCTCCCTCACCGCCCGCTGAAGCCCTCGGGCGGGGTCACCCGCACCCCGGCCCCGCCCGTTCTCCTGGGCCTCAAGAATGAAATGTGCCCGAAATCCAAGGGGTTCGTGTGGTGGGTGAACCCTTCCATGGACCCTGGGGCGTGCCGGAATCATTCGACAGGGGTAGAAAAATATGGGATGGTTGGTAACTAGGAAGTGGGGGGAAGCCGGCGAATCCTGAAAAACCATTGGAAGCGCCGGACGTGTCCCCTGAGTCGAGGCAGTGCGAGCCCCCTCGGGGAGACGACCATGTACGTGGGCACCGAAGCGAGCAGTGGGGGTGGGGCGGCGTGGGAGCTGGAGCAGCGGCGTCTGGCCGCGACGGACGAGGACCAGGCGCGGGGCATGTTCTTCCAGGGGGCGCTGAGCGTCATCGCGAACCTGGGAGGAGAAGGCGCGGTGGCGCGGTGCAAGGGCGTGGCGGGGGTGTGGGAAATCAACCCGTTCCACCTGTACTCGGTGTCGCGTTACCTGCGGATGGTGTCCACGGCGGCGCGGCTGCTCGGCCCGCAGCTCAATGGCTTCGACGGGGTGCTGCACCGGATGGGTTCGCAGGCGACGGTGGACTTCCTGGCGTCGCTGTTTGGCCGGGAGCTGCTGGCGGAGGCGGCGGGCAGTCCGCGGCTGTTGCTGGAGTCGCTGGGTGACGCGTACCGCATGGCGGTGAGCTACGGAGAGCGGTATCCGCAGTGGACGGGAGAGCGCAGCGCGCGTTTCATCATGCGGCGCGACTTCATGCCGGCGGCGTATCACGAGGGTGTGTTGCGCGGAGCGTTGGAGGCGGTGGGCGCGCGCGACGTGAGGGTGATGGGCCGGCAGGTGGCGCTGCTGGAGAGCGAGTACGAGCTGTCCTGGCGGTAGGGGCCTGACGCGGCGGTGGGGACAGGCCCGCCGCGCCCGGTGTGGAGGACGTCAGCCCTGGTCGTTGACGGCGAGGTCGGGCTGCTCCTCGAGTCCGTTGCCGCCGCCCAGGCTCACGGTGGAGGCGACGAAGGGCTGGGGCACCACCTGCGCGGCATCGAGGGCCGGGGTGACGTCGACCAGGGCTTCGATGAGGGCCTTGAGCACCATGAAGTGCTGCGTGTCCACGCCTTCGATGGAGGCGAGGATGAAGCGGCTGTCGGGTGTCTGGATGCCCTTGAGGACGCGGTTGAAGGAAATCGCGGAGCGGCGCTCCTCGTTGGCGGCGAGCTTGAGGACGTTGCCGACGGAGGGCCTGAAGTTGGGGGGCGGGGTGAACGACACTTCATCCGCGCGGACGGGGGTGGCGCCCAGGCGCGACACGGTCTCCGACAGCAGGGCGGCGTGCGCCGTGTGGTCCTCCTGGAACTGGGTGGCGAGCGCGAGCGCGAGCGCGGCCAGGTCTCGTTCCTCCTGGGGGCGCGAGGTGTCGTCGCGCGCGGCGGTGAGGATGACCGCGCCCTGGGTGTAGGCGTCGACAGTCATGTATTCGGCGGCGACCAGGGTGTTGAGGGCGCCGGCTTCCCGGGCCCGGTCGATGGGGTTGACCTGGTTCTGGGAGTTGGTGCGCTCGTTGAGGCCGCAGGCGGTGAGCGCCGAGGCGGCTGTCACGGTGGCGAGGCCCTGGAGGATTCGGCGGCGCGCGAGGACGGAGTCGGAGGGGTTCTGGGTCTTCATGGTGGTGGGCTTCCTCACTGCGTCACGTCGTAGAAGGGCAGGTCCGTCTCGTCGTCGAGCCCTGGAGCGCCGTCGACGGTGATGGCGAAGGCCCTGGGAACGAACTGGGACGCGACGGTGGTGAGGGCGTCGGCGGGCTGGTTGACGGTGGACGCGGGGGGCGTGACGAAGCCGCGCGCGGCCAGGTTGAGGACGACGAAGTGCTGGGACTCCACCGCGCCGATGGCGGCGGCGAGCTCCGCGTTGTCGGCGAGCACGAGGGACTTCTGGGTGTTCGTGTAGCCGATGGCGGCGGCCTTCTCCGCGTTGGTGGCCAGGTCGATGACGTTCTTGATGCCGGGCATGAAGTCGGTGGGGACTTGCGCCGTGCCCTCGCCCACGTCGTCGACGCCGCCTTGCCGGTCGATGTACCGGGCGAGCTTGTCGGCGTGTTCGGTGTGTTGCTGGCGGAAGTGCAGGGCGATGGCCTTGACGATGCCCTGGAAGGGGAAGAGCGGGTCGGTGCTGGTGGCGGCGTCGAGCACGCTGACCGCGGCGTCGTAGGTCTTGATGGCGTTGCGTTCAGCGGTGAGCAGCGCCTTGAGGGGTGTGAGGTCGGCCTGGGTCGTCAGGGCCTGGGCGGGTGTGCCGCGGGTGAGCAGGCCCGTCGCGAGGCCAAGGCTCGCGGCGGCCGTGGCGCTTCGGAGCGCGGCACGGCGAGAGAGTTCTTCGGTCATGGGTCCATCCGAGGAGGCGGTCGGAAGTGGTGGGTGCCGGGCGCCCCCTGAAGCCCGGCACGGGCTCGGTACGCCGAAGGTGTGGCGGGGGATTTTCCGGCGCGCGGGGGAATTGCTGACGGCGGCGCCTGCGTGACACCCGGCGCGCGGCCCTTAGGTCCCCGGGGCGGCGCTTCGTTCGTCCGTGGACCGTGTCAACGGATTGGAGTCAGCTCCAGGATGCTGGAGTGGGACGCAGTGGCACCTGGACACTGTCGTGTCACGGGTGCGCGGGCATGACTCCAGGGCATGTGGGGCGTCGAGGTCCGAAGCGCTTGCTCCCTCTGTCGCTTCGCTCGAAGTCTCCGAGCCCGAGACAACTCGCGAGTCTCAATCCACCCGGCGCTCCCTGGAATCCAGAGATGCAATCCGGCGCTGAGCCCCATATTGGCCAATGCTCAACACCTCATGGCCACCTGAGCACGGACGTGGGACGGAGCGGCTGTTTCACGAGCGAGGAATGACGCCCACGTCGGGTGCGCGCGCTAGGCTCCGCTCTTGATATCGCGCGGGAGGTGCACCGCGCGGAGCCAGGGTGTGGCGGGGCCGCGACAAGGAGGCGAGTGAGTGACTGGGCCGTTGCTGGTGGTGGATGACGACGCGGACCTGCGCGAGGCGCTGGAAGAGGTCCTGCGCGACGCGGGCTACGAGGTGATGGGCGCCAGCAACGGCAAGCACGCGCTCGATGTGCTCGGAGCCACCCGTGAACTCCCCATCCTGGTGCTGCTCGACATGATGATGCCCGTGCTGGATGGCGCCGGCTTCGCGCGAGCCATGCGACAGGTGCCCGAGTGGCGCGACATTCCCGTGCTCGTCTTCTCCGCGTCCGCCAACGCCCGTCAGGTCGCCGAGGAAATCGGCGCGTGCGGCCACCTGCGCAAACCCGTGGACGTGGACACGCTGCTGGACGCCGTACGCAAGCACCAGGCCGCGTGAGCCGTCCGCGACGTCTGCTCGCTCTCCGACATGCCGCCTCACCCAGGGCAGCCGAGCGCAATGCCCGTTTGACGCTTCGCGAGGGGTGCTGGTAAGTGCCCACTTAACACGCAAGTTTCGACGGAGGTAGGATGCACACCAACGCGCTCACGCTGCTCATGATGCAGCTCATCGTCATCATCGGCGTGTCGAGATTGATAGGGCGTGGAACGCGCTGGTTGGGCCAGCCGCTGGTCATCGCGGAGGTGGTGGCGGGCATCGTCCTGGGCCCCTCGTTGCTCGGGTGGCTGGCGCCAGATTTGATGAACACGCTGTTCCCCACCGACTCCCTGCCCATCCTGAAGATGCTCAGCCAGGTGGGCCTGGTGTTGTTCATGTTCCTGATTGGCCTGGAACTGGACCCCAAGCTGTTGAAGGGACGCGGCCACGCGTCGGTGGCCATCAGCCACACCAGCATCATCGTGCCCTTCGCGCTGGGCGCGGTGGCGGCGGCGCTGTGGCTGTACAAGGACTTTTCGGACCCGAGCGTGCCCTTCTCGTCGTTCGTGCTCTTCATGGGCGTGGCGATGAGCATCACCGCCTTCCCGGTGCTCGCGCGCATCCTCACCGAGCGCGGCCTGTTGCAGTCGCGCATCGGCGCCATCGCGATTGCGTGCGCGGCGGTGGACGACGTCACGGCGTGGTGCCTCCTGGCCTTCGTGGTGTCCATCGTCCGCGCCTCGGACCTGGCGCAGGCGGGGCTCACCACCGTGTTCGCCATGGGCTACATCGCGTTCATGCTGCTGGCGGTCCGGCCCTTCCTCGCGCGGCTGGGCGCCCGGGTGGCCAGCCGCGAGGGCCTGACGCAGAACGTAGTCGCCGGCACGCTGCTGTTGCTCCTGGCGTCCGCGTGGGCCACGGAGCTCATCGGCATCCACGCCCTCTTCGGGGCCTTCCTCTTCGGCGCCGTCATCCCCAAGGAGGGCGGGCTCGCCGAGGCGCTGTCGGAGAAGCTGGAGGACGTGGCGGTGGTGCTGCTGTTGCCCGTCTTCTTCGCCTTCAGCGGCCTGCGCACCCAGATTGGTCTGCTCAACACGCCCGAGGCGTGGCTCACGTGTGGCGCCATCATCCTGCTGGCCTGCGTGGGCAAGTTCGGCGGCAGCGCGGTGGCGGCGCGGATGACGGGCATGCGGTGGCGCGAGGCGGGGGCCATCGGCATCCTGATGAACACGCGCGGGTTGATGGAGCTCATCGTCCTCAACCTGGGCCTGGACCTGGGCGTCATCTCGCCCACGCTGTTCACGATGATGGTGCTGATGGCGCTGGTGACGACGTTCATGACCACGCCGCTCCTGCAACTGTTCTACCCGACGGAGGAGCTGGCCCGGGACAGGCTGGAGCTGGCCCCGCCCGCGGCTCCCGGTTCGACGCCCTACACGGTGTTGATGTGTGTCTCCCATCAGCAGGCGGGCCCCGGGATGGCCAGTCTGGCCAAGGCCCTGGCGGGTGGAGAGGGCGCGCAGTTGCACGCGCTGCATCTGGTCCATCCGGAGCGCGTGTCGCTGCGTGGCGCGGAGTCCGAGCCCCGCGCCTCGGACCAGGATGTGGAGGGAGATGGCGCGCTCGCTCCGCTGCTGGGCCGGGCGAAGAGCCTGGGGCTGGCGGTGAGGCCGCTGTCCTTCGTGTCGACGGAGCCCGCGCAGGACATCCGCCGCACGGCGGAGGCGAAGCGCGCGGACCTGGTGCTGCTGGGCTGGCACAAGCCGCTGTTCAGCCAGACGGTGCTGGGCGGCACGGTGCACGAGGTGATGCAGGCCGCGTCCGGCACCGTGGCGGTGCTGGTGGACCGGGGCCTGTCGGACGTGAAGCGCGTGCTGGTGCCCTTCATCGGCAGCCGGCATGACCGCGCGGCGCTGAAGCTGGCGCGGCGGTTGATGCGGCAGTCCGGCGCGGAAATCACGGTGCTGCACGTGACGTCGCGCGAGAGCAACGGCGCGCGCGCGCAGGTGGACGAGCTGTTCCCGGCGGAGGAGGGCTCGGGCGTGCGGCTGAAGGTGGTCCAGCACGAGTCGCCCGAGGAGGCCGCGCTGGAGGAGGCCCGCCACGGTGGCCATGACCTGGTGGTGGTGGGCGTGGGCGCGCCGTGGGGCCTGGAGGACCGGGTGTTCGGTCTCCAGCGCGAGCGCATCGTCCGTGACGCACCGGGCTCGCTGCTGGTGGTGCACGAGTCGGAGCCGGTGGTGGAGGCCGTCGCCACGTCCCAGGCCGCCGCCTCCGCGGTGGCCTCGAGGAGCTGAGCGACATGCACCTGGGGGCGACGCTGCGGTTGCTGCGGGTGGACGCGGGCCTGTCCTTGCGGGACATGGCCCGCCGCATCGGCGTGTCGAGCGCGTACCTCAGCCGGGTGGAGCACGGCGTGGATGCGCCGCCCACGGCGGAGCGACTGACGGCGATTGCCCGCGAGCTGGACGTGCCCCCCGCGTTGCTGATGGACGTGGCGAACCGGATGAGCCCCTACGTCTCCGAGTACCTGGAGGACGTGCCGGGCGCCGGGACGCTCTTCCTGGAGTTGGCGCGGCGTCGCCTGTCGGGGACGCAGCTGGCCCGGGTGCGAGACTTCCTGGATGCGGAGTTCCCCGTGAGAGGGGGCCACTCGGACGCGCCGGTGCCGGCGCTGGCGCCGCTCCTGGCGCCGGAGCGGGTGGTGCTCCAGCTCTCCTGTGGCGGCTGGGAAGACGTGCTGGACGTGGTGGCGGGGCGACTGGCGGCGACGCTGCCCGGCGTGGACGCGGCGCGACTGGTGGAGGGGCTGCGCCAGCGCGACAGCGAGTCCTCGTGCGCGGTGGGCGGCGAGGTGGCCGTGCCCCACGTCTTCCTGCAGGGCGCCGCGCCCGTGGCCGCGCTGGTGACGCTGGCGAAGGGGTTGAAGGTGGACACCCCGGACGGCCGGCCGCTGCGACTGGTGGTGGCGGCGGTGGACGGCGAGCGGGGCCGCGTGCGGCTGACGCGCATGGCCCACGTGGCCCGGCTGGCGGCGCGCGGGCTGGCGGAGCGGCTCGACGAGTGCCGGCAGCCCGGACAGGTGCTCGCGGTGCTGGAGGAACTGGAAGCGCTGCGCTGACCCGAGGGCCTCAGTCGGCGCGCCGCGTCCAGTTCACCCAGTCCCCCAGCTCGCGGTAGCCCAGCTTGCGGTACACGCTCCGGCCCTGCTCGGTGGCCTGGAGCACGGAGGCCGAAAGGCCGCGTTCCCGGGCGCCCGTGAGCAGCCCTCGCATCACCTCCGCGGCCAGCCCGCGTCCCCGCGCCTCTGGCAGCGTGACGACCATGTACACCCCGGCGGTGTCCTCCACGTCCAGCGCGAAGCCGCACGCCAGGGCCCGGTCCCCCTCGCGCGCCACCAGCGTGTGCACGGGGAGCCGCGGCGGCTGTCTCCACACCGTGAGGATGTCGTCCCACTTCCCCCAGACGCGGATGTTGAGCTCCACCATCTCGTCCTGCGTCCCGGGCTCCACCAGGGGGAACGAGGGCTTGACGTCCGGCGTGTCCGCCAGGGCCAGTCCCATGGCCGGGATTCGCGAGTCAGGCCGGTAGCCGGCGGCGCCCAGCACGCGGGCGCCCTCGTCGTCCCCGGGCAGCACCGCCACGCGCCAGGCGGGGATGTCCAGGCCCCGGTAGAAGGCCTCCAGGGCGGGGAGTCCCTCGACGAGCGCCTGGGGCGTCCGGAAGTACGCCTGCTGGAAGTGGGCCTCGGCGGGGTACTCGGGCAGGGCGAAGGCATCCATGCCCGGGGCGCTCCCGTGGCGCAGCAGTCCGCGCTCCCGCTGGAGGTGCTTGAAGGCGATGACGTTGGTGAGAAGTCGGTCGTTCAGTTCGGCATCGGTCATGGCGCGGGTCCATCGTAGGTGGCGCACGCCGGACGGCGAACAACGGCCTGCTCAAAACCGCGCGCGAGCCCTCCAGGACGGCTAGGGTGCGCTGGCACTCATGAGCAGCCCGCGCTTCTACGCCTTCGACCCTCGCGCCACTCGAATCGGCCTCTTCCTGGGCGCCTGTGTCCTGGCGGTGCTGACCGCCTGGGCCCTGGCCAATGCCCGGGACGGAGGGGGCATCCAGGAGATGGCCCGCGCGGGTGTCACGGCGGGCCTGATGTTCGCCTTCCTCGTGGCCATCCACCGCCTGCGACCCCGTGCCGGCTGGGGCATCTCATTGGACACGCGAGGCGTCCGCGTGGCCCGCCCCTTCAGCTCCCGCGAGCTGGAGCTGCACTGGGGGCAGATTGATTCCGTGCGCCGGCTCGGCAGGAGGGGGAACGTGCTCGGTTTGTTCTTGAAGGAGGAGGGAAGGGTGCTCGTCACCCGGCATCTCTTCGCCCGCAAGGCTGTTTTCGAGGAGTTGATCTCGGCGCTGGAGGATCGCCTCCCGCCGTCCCGATTCGACGCCTGACCCCCCGGTTTCCGCAGGCCGCCTCCCCGAGGGGCGGCCAAGCGATTTTCACGAATATTTACGCAGCTTTGCGCGGGCTCGTTACTCTTGTTCAGTGTGCCTCGAGATGGTAGGCACAGCCCTGTTGCAAGGCTCCTTTTTCCAAGGACAGCATCACATGGAAAAGACCCCCGCTACCGGTGCCTCGGTCGCTCCCCTGCCCATGGAGTATGGGACCGATAGCATCACCAAGCTCGAGGGCCTGGAAGCGGTCCGCAAGCGCCCCGGCATGTACATCGGCGACACGATGACCTACGGGCTCCACAAGCTCGTCTACGAGGTCGTCGACAACGCCGTGGACGAGGCGCTCGCGGGCCACTGCACGGACATCGAGGTCATCATCCACGTGGACGGCTCGCTGAGCGTCCAGGACAACGGGCGCGGCATCCCCGTGGGTCCTCACCCGGACCCCAAGTTCAAGGGCAAGGACACGCTGGAAGTGGTCCTCACGGAGCTGCACGCCGGCAGCAAGTTCGGCAACGGGGCCTACAAGGTCTCCGGCGGCTTGCACGGCGTGGGCGTCACCTGCGTGAACTTCCTGTCGGAGTGGTTCAAGGTCCGCGTCCAGCGCGCCGGCAAGGTGTACGAGCAGTCCTACGCCCGAGGCGTTCCCAACTCGCACCCGCAGGAGGTCGGCACCACCGACAAGCGCGGGACGATGGTGGCGTTCAAGCCCGACACCACCGTGATGGAGACGGTGGACTTCAACTTCGAGACGCTCAGCCAGCGCCTGCGCGAGCTGGCGTTCCTCAACGCGGGGCTGCACATCGTCATCCGCGACGAGCGCACGAACAAGGAGCACGACTTCAAGTTCGAAGGCGGCATCTCCTCGTTCGTGGAGTACCTCAACAAGTCGAAGCAGGTGCTCCACGACAAGCCCATCTCCTTCTCGGGAGACAAGGACGGCGTGGCGCTCGAGCTGGCGATGCAGTGGAACGACGGCTACGACGAGCGCGTCTACACCTTCGCCAACAACATCAACACCCAGGATGGTGGCAGCCACCTGTCCGGCTTCAAGGCGGGCCTGACGCGCACGCTCAACAGCTACGCGGAGAAGAGTGGCATCTGGAAGGACCTCAAGGAGACGCCCACGGGCGAGGACGCCCGCGAGGGCCTGTCCGCCGTCATCTCCGTCAAGGTGTCCAACCCCCAGTTCGAGGGCCAGACGAAGACGAAGCTGGGCAACAGCGAGGTGAAGGGCCTGGTCGAGCAGATGGTGAACGAAATGCTCGGCACCTTCCTGGAAGAGACGCCGCTCATCGGCAAGAAGATCGTCGCGAAGATTGGCGATGCCTGTCGGGCGCGCCTCGCGGCTCGCAAGGCGCGCGAGACGGTGCGCCGCAAGGGCGTGCTGGACGGTGGTGGGCTTCCGGGCAAGCTCGCGGACTGCCAGAGCCGCGATCCGCACGAGAGCGAGCTGTACATCGTCGAGGGTGACTCCGCAGGTGGCTCCGCGAAGCAGGGACGGGACCGGCGCAACCAGGCCATCCTCCCCTTGCGCGGCAAGATTCTGAACGTGGAGAAGGCGCGCTTCGAGAAGATGCTGACGAGCGCCGAAATCGTCACGCTCATCACCGCGCTGGGCACGGGCATTGGTCCGGAGGACTACAACCCGGAGAAGGCGCGCTACCACCGCATCATCCTGATGACGGACGCCGACGTGGACGGCAGCCACATCCGCACGCTGCTGCTGACGTTCTTCTTCCGGCAGATGCCGGAGCTGCTCCAGAAGGGCTACCTCTACATCGCGCAGCCGCCGCTCTACAAAGTCACGCGCAACAAGAAGGACAAGTACGTCAAGGACCAGCGCGCGCTGGACGAGTACCTGCTGGGCATCGCCACGGAGCACGGGCGGGTGCTGACGCCTTCGGGCGAGGTGGGTGGCGCGGACCTGAAGGCCCTCCTGGAGAAGGTGATTACCTACGAGGAGCGGCTGGAGAAGCAGGCGAAGCGGCGCGACGCGCGGGTGGTGGACGCGGTGGTGCAGGGCGCGCGGCTGACGGCGGAGATGCTGGCGGACGACGAGGCGCTGGCGGTGGCGGTGAAGGGTGCTCACTCGGAGTTCGAGCGGCGCATGCCGGACGTGCTGGGCCGGGTGAAGTACGAGGTGGAGACGGACCCCGAGCACCAGACGAAGCGGCTGGTGTTCCGCACGGACGTGAATGGCGCGATGCGGTCGACGGTGTTCGACCACACCTTCCTGTCGTCTCCGGAGTACCAGGAGCTGGTGTCGCTGCGGGATTCCTTCAAGTCGCTGGGTGACGCGCCCTACCGGGTGAAGGTGGACGCCGGCCACGTGACGGCGTTCTCCGTGCAGGAGGTCCACGCGGCGCTGCGCAAGGACGCGCAGAAGGGCCTGGGGATGCAGCGCTACAAGGGTCTGGGCGAGATGAACCCGGAGCAGCTCTGGGACACGACGATGAATCCGCTCACGCGCACGCTGTTGCAGGTGCGGGTGGAGGACGCGGTGGAGAGCGACGAAATCTTCTCGCTGCTGATGGGCGAGGCGGTGGAGCCGCGCCGCGAGTTCATCGAGCGCAACGCGCTGGACGTGCAGAACCTGGACATCTGAGCCATTGAGTCCGCCGGGCTCGCGGGCCTGATGGACGACGAAGTGACGGGGCGCGGCGCCGATTCAGGCACCGCGCCTCGTGTCGTTTCAGGGGCTGGGGCAGCGCGCTCGCTAGCGGGCCGAGAACGAGGCCTGGGACTTAGCGCCCGCCACCACCCGGGCCACCGCGCGGCGGCGGCGGGCCACCGGGGCGCTTGCCGCCGAAGCCACCGTCGCCAGGGCCCATGGGCCGCGAGGGCAGGTCGAGGGTCTCGCCGTCGAGCGTGGCCTGTCCACACTCAGGGCCGAAGACCAGCGTGTGCGTGGTCCCATCGGCGAGGGTGCGCTCCTGCGTGCCGGCGATGGGCCACGCGCAGACGGAGGGCGGCACGCGCACGATGCCGGATTGCGTGACGGTGGAAACGCTGCCGTCCGCGAGCGTCGCGGTGAGTGTGCCGTGGCTGGTCCTCGTGGGCGCGGCGGCGTCCGGGTCGAACGTCTCCTCCAGCGTGCCCGAGAGGTGGACGCTGTCCACCACGGTGCCCTGGGCATCCAGGTTCGTGCGAGTCGTGTCGAAGGTGACGGTGCGGCTGAGCGTCTGCGCGCCGGGCACTCGCACGGAGACGGAGGCGATGCTGCCCGTCATCTTCGTGCTCTGGCCGTCCGTCGCCGTATGCGTGATGTCGTGCGTGGACTGTTGCTCGAAGCGCAGCGGCGCGTTCTCCGCACACTCTTCCTCGGAGGTGATGGCCGTCACCACGTCGACCGAGCCGGATGACACGATGCCAGTGCCTTCCCCGCGCGGGCCCTCTCCGGACGGCGGCTGCGATGTCGGAGTTCCACTGTCGGGAGGAGGCTGGGGGCGGTCCCATCCGCAGCCCCCACGGCCCCGGGTCCGAGCCTGGCAGTCCGTCCAGGAGAGGTGCAGCTCCGAGGGGAAGCTCTGGCCGCAGACCTCCACCTTCGCCGTCTCCGGCTCGGCGTCACACTGATAGCCCTCGTGCTCCCAGCGGCGGACCTCCAGAGGGAGTCCCTCCAGGAAGCGGGAGCCGAGGGGGACGTCCGCGGACTGCGCCTCTCCCACGGCCGATGCCACGGCGAGCTGGGATTGCTGCTCGGTGATGCCTGGGTCCTTCTCCGCGCCACAGCCCACGCCAAACAGCGCCGTCGCCAGCAAACCTGCCTTGAGCTTCATGGATGTGTACTCCCCGAGAGATACTTCGGGGCGCGTGGCCGGCCCTGCGCCCAGCCTTCAAGGTAGGGGGCAAACCTTGAGGAGTTCTTAAGCACCCGTTGACGCGCGCCGTCTCCCCGGGGGACGCAGGGTGCATGTACATCCCTCGCCACTTCGAGGAACGGGACGCACAGCGCCTCCTGGAGTTGATGACGCGACACTCCTTCGCCACGTTGGTGACGGTGGGAGAGGACGGAGCGCCTTTCGCCACGCACCTGCCCTTCCTCACGGAACGGGATGAGGCGGGAGCGCTTCGGCTGCTCGCGCACATGGCGTTGCCCAATCCGCAGTGGCGCGCCTTCGCCGCCGAGCGGGACGCGCTCGTCATCTTCCAGGGCCCGCACGCCTACGTGTCGCCCACCTGGTACGCGACGACGCCCCAGGTGCCGACGTGGAACTACGCCACGGTGCATGCGTATGGACGGCCCAAGGTCATCGACGCGGGTGACGAGGTGCTGCGCATCCTCCGCGAGACGGCGGCGCGCTACGAGTCTGGCAACGAGCGGCCATGGACTCTGGAGCAGTCGGAGGAGTACGTGAACCGGCTGGTGGGTGGAATCGTGGCGTTCGAGCTGCGGGTGACGCGGCTGGAGGGCAAGTTCAAGCTCAGCCAGAACAAGGGTGAGGCGGACCGCAAGGCGGTCATCGCGGCGCTGGAGCGCAGTCCCTTCGCGGGGGATGCCGAGCTCGCGGTGCTGATGCGTGCGCGTGAGGACGCTGGATAGACTCGTGGGCCCGGTGCCCTCCTCGGCTCCGCGCCCACGTGCCTTTCCCGTCTTGTCGAGCCGGGCCGGCGTACGTCGCGGCCCCCGCTAGCCCTTACGGCGGGAAGCTGTCATCCCGTTGCCCCCTCGTTCGCCGGGCGGCGACTTCCCGCACGGCTCCCTGCTTCTCGGGGCCTGGCTTGTTGGCGACTTGTGCTGACGCCATCGCGAAGCCTCCGATGAAGAGGTCGACACCTCGAAATTAGGCACCCCGAAGCGCGCGAGGTCGTGCCCTCCAGGCATGGCTCCCGCGTAGGCTCGGAGGACGAGCGGACTGCGGAAGGCCTGGTTGTCCGTCTACTCTTAGAGAGCAAAGACGCACAGTGCGCCATGCGAGACACTGGGACTTTCGTCCCGGAGCGGGGCGCCGTGCGTGGCACTGCGAGAGGTGGCCGCGTGCGCACCTGTGCGGGGCGGTGGATGCGCCGCATGCGAATGACTGGCGCTTGCGCACCTGCGTTAGGCAGCGGATGCGCGGCATGTGAGTGACTGGGACTTGCGCACCCGAGCGGAGCGGTCGAGGCGCGGCATGCGGGTGATTGGGGCTCGCGCACCTGTACGGGACAGCCGAGGTGCGGCATGTGAGTGACTGCATCTCGCGTGCACTGGACGGGGCGCGATGTGCTGCAACGCACTCGTGCGCGCCGTAGCAGGCCAACTCTACGTGGCGAAGAGGTTCATGCGCGGGGGGATGAGCGTCGCCCGCGCCGCGCCGTGCCGTGCGTCAGCGCTCCGAACGTCGCGAACCGCGAAGCACCGCGGCCCGTT
Organism: Myxococcus sp. CA056; assembly: GCF_013336715.1. Classification (NCBI taxonomy): domain Bacteria; kingdom Pseudomonadati; phylum Myxococcota; class Myxococcia; order Myxococcales; family Myxococcaceae; genus Myxococcus; species Myxococcus sp. CA056. The sequence continues at coordinate 1,334,127 of NZ_JABUMT010000001.1, read as the reverse complement.
CCTTCCGCGACAGCGTGGTCGCATCGACGATGTCCACTTCGAGCGCGCCCTGGTTGTCGCTCCGCTTCGAGTCAGGAAAGAAGCAGCGCAGGTCCTCGGTGTCGGTGACCTGGTAGCGCTTGCCCGTCTCGAGCATCCGGTGCGAGGTGCGGACGGAGGACGGCGACGTGCCGCGCTCGATGCACAGCACCTGTCGCACACGACCATTGGCGCCCGAGCGCAGCTCCGCGAAGTCGTCCCGCACGGTGAACAGGTAGGTGGAGCGCGGGTTGAGTCCGCGCAGCACGACCTGGTGCTCGGGCTTGAGCTGCACCGCGTGCTCCTTCGCCTCGAAGGCGAGCGAGCGCGGCGGCACGTAGGCGGACTGGCGGATGACGACGCGGATGCTGCCGGTGTTGTCCTCCGGCCCGTTGTCGTCCACCGCGAACACATGCAGCTTCCGAGCGTTCTTGATGGTGCGCGTGGAGGCGCTCAGCAGCCCGAAGCTGCCATCCACGGGACCGTCGCCCTCGGCGAAGTAGACCAGCGTCCCGGAAGCGGTGCCCCGGCCCTCGGCCAATGAAGCGGTGCCCTGCGTCCACACTGAATACGAGGTGCCCGGATTCAGGTCGATGGTGGCCGTCGCGTACTCGGGAATGGGCGCCGCGTTGTACATGGGCCGCAGCACCAGCAGTCGCGTGGGGTAGTCCACCTCATGCAACTCCCGCAGCGCCGCGCTTGGCTCCTTGGGGTCCACCAGCGGCTGTGGATCCTCATCGTCGTCGGTCGTCGTGCCCGTCGCCGTCGCCGCCACCACCACCGGGTCGACCTTCACCGGAATGCCGCCGTCGTCCGGAGCCGTCGCCACGACGGGCTGGGCCTCGCCCACGGGCTTCGGGTCCACGGGCTTTGCCTCCACGGGCGCGGCCACGACAGGCGGCGCATCCGTGGGCGGAGGCGTGGCGAGGAGCTGAAGCTCCGCGTTCATCGGCTCCATCATCATCGACGTCGGCGTGAAGCGCCGCGTCCAGGCGAGATGTCCCGGCAGCGTGAGCACCAGGGTGTTGGCCTCGCCCACGAGGACACCCTCCACCATGAGAGGTGTCTTGCCGGCGATGTCGCGGCCGTTGAGCTTCACCTTGGCGCCCGCAGGCTTGGAGGTGACCCACAGCGTGGCGCTGTTCGACGCCGAGGTGTCGGGCGCGTCCGACTTGATGACGAAGTGGTAGAAGAGCGCGATGAACAGCATGACGATGGCCGAGCCGAAGACGTAGAGCGTCATCTGCTTCACGGCCTTCTGCTGCTTCGCGACGCGCTCGGCTTCTTCCCGCGCCAGCGCCTCGCGCGCTTCGTCCACCGAGGTGCGGTAGCCCGTGCCCGTGTACGTCCGGGCCACGCTGGAGACTCCCGCGGGCTGCGTCGTCATGGACTGGCCGGTGACGGCGGGCGTCTCCACGGGCGTATCCAGCGGCGCGGCCAACGTGGCCAGCGCGGCGGGCACGACGGTGGGCATCATCGTCTTGATGATGTCACTCGAGTCCGTGTCCGGCTCCTCCGGCAACTCCGGCACGGGAGGTCCGGGGCGCTCGCTCGTCACGGGCCTGCGGCCAGCGCCCGTGCTCTCCACGCGAGGCATTCCGGTGTTCGTCGCGCGGCGGATGCTTCCCGCGCTCGTCACCTTGCGCATCCCCGGACTGCTGCCGGCGGGCCGACGAGCGCCGTCGCTCGGGGGCTTCGCACCGCTGTCACTGCCCGGCTTGGAGCGCAGGCCCGGACTGGAGGCGCGCGGACTGCTGCCGACCTGGCCACTGCCGGAGGACAGCGGCCGGGCGCGGCCCGCGGAGGGCTCCACCGTGCCCAACTGCCACTGCGAAATCTGCTCCTTGAAGGCGGTGGACACCTCCGCCTTGCGGCCCTCCGCGATCAGCTCCTCGGCGAAGAGGTAGGCCATGAGCTGCGACAGCAGCGCGGGCGTAAAGCGCGGGTTGTCGCGGTAGAGCAACTCCACCAGCGCCTCGCTCAGCTCCTTCGCCGTCTGGTAGCGCGACTCGCGCTCCATGGCCATCGCGTGGGAGATGACCGTCTCGAGGTCCGGGCTCACCGACGGGTTGTTCGCCGACGGAGGCAGACAGTCGCCCGTGAGGATGCGCGGCAGGACGGTGACGAACTCGCCCTCATAGGGACGCTTGCCGCACACCATCTCGTAGAGGACCACGCCCGCCGCGTACACGTCCGTGCGGGCGTCCAAATCCTGCCGGCCCTGCGCCTGCTCCGGGGAGAAGTATGGGTACTTGCCCTTGAGCGTGCCCGGCGACGTCTTCGCCTCCACCGCGCTGGTGGCCTTGGCGATGCCGAAGTCGATGACCTTGATTTCACCTTCGTACGAGATGAGGACGTTGTCCGGGGAGACGTCCCGGTGCACCAGCCCCATCTCCACGTTGTCCTCGCCCACGTGCCGGTGCGCGTAGTCCAGGCCGTCGCACAGCTTGCTCCCCACGTGCAGCGCCAGGGCCTCGGGGAAGCACGTCATTCCCGCGCGCGCCGCTCGACGCAGGACCTTGGAGAGCGGCTGGCCCTGCACCAGCTCCATGGCGATGAAGTACTGGCCGTCCACCTCGCCGAAGTCGAACACCTGGGCGATGTTGCTGTGGCTCATGCTGGCCACCAGCCGCGCCTCGCCGATGAACATCTCGACGAAGTCCGTATCGTCCACGAAGTGGGGGAGGATCTGCTTGATGACGCAGGGCTTCGTGACGCCCGCCGCTCCGGTCATCCGGGCGCGGTAGGTCACGGCCATGCCTCCCGCGGCAATCTTCGAAAGAAGGACGTATTTGCCGAATTGCTGGGGAGTCGGTTCCGCCACGATTACAAGGCCAGTTCAGGACGTTGTGAGACATCGAGCATACTCTTGTTCTACTGAAAGTCCCGGAACGCGCTCGCGTCGCACGCGAAGTTTTCCGTGGGATGGTTGGATCTGCCGGGTGATCCACGCCCCAGGGCTCGAATCCCGTCCCATTCGAAGCGGCCGCGTCGCTCTCGGACTGAGGGCCGTCGGTTCTCAGAATGATTCGTCGAGGGGATGGATAATCCGGGGTCCGGGAGAATGTCGCGAAGTCTCCCAGTGATTCCAGTGGGTTGTGATTCATCGGAGGCGCCCTCACGCTCCGACTGTCAGCTCGCTTCACATTTCTTCACGCAGGTCCGTGCTGCGGAAGGCCGGGGGGCGGTTATGTAGGCCGGCACGGCCCAGGCCGTTGGATGAGGGCGGTCTGGCTCTCTCCAGAGAAACGAGGCGAAGCCCATGGTGTCCGAGCTGTCCCCCCGCTCGTGGCCCCTTGCCGTGGCGGTGGTGGGTGCGTTCCTCGTCCTTCCCGTCCGAGCCCTGGCCCAGGACGCGGAGGCGGAGCCGCTGACGGCGTTTGATCTGCTTGCCCGGAGCCCCCAACTGGGTGGGACGGACATCCCGAGGGACCTGCCAGGTCGCGCCACGGTGGGCGCGCCGAGGCGACCCCGGATGCCCGACGCCATGGTGCCCATGCCAGACCTGGGGAGGCAGTCACCGCTTCCCGCGCCGGAGCTGCTGCGCGTGGAGTCACCCGTGCCGAGCCCCTCGTCGGAGCTCCTGGCGCCCGCCTCGGCCGAAGCCGCGGCGAGTGTGTCCGAGGTGCCGATGGGACTGCCCGCGCCGCTGACGCCGCAAGGCCGCCCCGACAGCCCGTTGTCCCCGCTGCCCGCGTCGACGACGGCGCTGCTGGATGCGTCCCGCTCGTTCCAGGTGGTGCCCGCGGCGGTGGCGGTGGTGCCGGGGTTGTTGTTCCACGGACTCGCGCCGGCGCTGGCGGGAGACGGGCACACGGCCAAGCGGCTCTTCGCGATGGAGGGCGCGGGGCTGGGGCTCATCGCGCTGGGCGGAGTGCCCATCGCGCTCACGGGGGCGTCGCGGCGCACCATCGCTCCGCTGTACGCGGTGACGTTGGCGGGCTTCAGCGTGTTCGGCATCTCCGCGCTCGCCAATCTCTACTCGGTGGCGTCACCGGCGTTCGACCCGGGAGTGCCCGCGTCCTCGTTGCCGCCGCTGGAGTTCGAGATGGGCTACCAGTACGTGAGCGACACCTCGTTCGACTACGACCACTTCGTGTCGCTGGGCGCGGTGGCGCGCTTCGAGGAGGTGAAGCTGGAGGCCATCGCTCGACTGGCCCCGGACGAAGGCAACACGCAGGTGCGGCTGGGCGGTGCGTATCGACTGCTCGGCGAGCCGGAGCGTCGGCGGGCGGGCTCGGATGGTTCGTCGCTGGACGCGGAGCTGTTCGGCCTGTTCCATCGCTTCCCCACGGAGGGCTTCACCGTCGTCGGTGGCGACATGGGTTTCCGAGGCCGCTACGCCATGTCGCGGGTGAGTCCGTCCCTGGCCGGCTCCTTCGCGGAGGCGAGCATCGGTATGGCGCTCCAGGGCTACAGCTACCCGGGCCCGGTGAGTGACGGAAACCTGCACTCGCAGCTGCTCTTCAGCTTCGGCTACGGCGTGTGGCTGGGGCGCGGCGGTGGGCCGTTCAAGGGCGAGGCGATGCTCTTCTATGACCACCGCAAGGACGGCTTCGCGGGCGGGCTGCGCACGCTGGGCGGAGGCGTGGTGGGCAACTTCGGGCTCCGGGGGCGCGCGCTCCTGACCGAGACGTGGGGTGTCGCCGCGGAGTTTCAAGCGGGTGGCGCGCTCGTGGGGCGGCTGTCCCTCATCTATGCGCTGGGAGGTGAGTCATGAGTCGCATCGGTGCCATGGGCGTGCTGTCGGCGCTGCTGATGACGGGGTGCCTGCGGCCCGCGGAGAACCGCGCGGTGCGTGACTCCAAGGTGGGCCGCGCCGAGGGTGGCGGACTGTCGCTGGAGGTGGCGGACGGGCTCGCGGCGGTGCGGAGTGTCGGCTCGGGCGAGGTGACGCTGTGGGGCAATGCCCCGGTCTTCACGGCGCGGGCGACGCTGGACGCGGAGTCGACGTCGGACTGGGTCCTCACGGTGCGCAACGCGATGCCGGACGCGGAGCTGCTCGCGGAATTGGAGGACGGCGAGGTGCTGGCGGTGGAGCCGGTGCCGCAGGCGCTTCCCACGGTGAAGGCGTGGCGCGTGGGACTGCGTCCGGGCGCGGTGGCCAGGCTTCGAGTCGCGCCTCCGGGTTGGGACTCCACGGCGCCCTTCCGCTTCGCGGCGCTGGCGGACGTGCAGGAGGCATTGCCTCGCGTGGGAGATGTCTACGCGCGGCTGGTGAAGGATGACTCGCTGCGCTTCATCCTGTTCGCGGGAGACCTGACGGAGAACGGCACGCGCGAGCAGCTGCTGGAGTTCCAGGAGCGCCTGGAGGCGGGCTCTCGCATTCCGCTGTACGCGACGCTGGGCAACCACGAGACCTTCTCGAAGGACGCGGAGGAGTACACGACGCTCGTGGGGCGAGGCAGCCAGAGCTTCGTGTTCCAGGGCGTGCGCTTCACGGTGGTGGACTCGAGCAACGGCACGTTGGACCCCATCGTGGAGGAGCAGCTCGACGGGTGGCTGGCGTCGTCACGACAGGGCACGCACGTGGTGGCGATGCACGTGCCGCCGCAGGACCCCGTGGGCCTGCGGGGCGGCGGCTTCGCGAACCGGGGCGAGTCGGCGGGGCTGGTGGGAAAGCTCGCGCGCGAGGGCGTGGACCTCACGCTCTACGGACACATCCACTCGTATTACTCCTTCACCAACGCGGGCATCCCCGCGTTCATCTCCGGGGGCGGCGGCGCGATTCCGGAGACGTTCGACGGAGTGGGGCGGCACTATCTCGCGGTGGACATCGGCGCGAACGAGGGGCTGCGCGAGGCGTCCCTGGTCCGCGTGGACTGAGGCCCGAAGCGCTGGCACTGAACGAAGCGTCAGCCGGCGGTGTGTGGGAGAAAACGCGGACGGGGCCGACTTTCCGGCCCGGCAGCGTACCCTCTTGATCTGACACTGAACACGTGAGCAGATGTCTCCCCCATCGCGAGGAGCCAGGAGGCCCGCCATGTTCGATTCGAACGACAACGACCCTATTTCCCCGGCGCTGCGTGCGCTGCTGGAGCTGTTCACCACGGAGCTGGCGGAGGTGCGCTTCCCGGACATGAGCGGGGAGGTGCTGGAGGACGCGTCGGCGCAGGTGAGGGTGAAGGCGGAAGCGGTGGCAAAGGCGCAGGCGGCGCTGGAGGCCGCGCGGCAGTCGCTCCACGAGAGCCAGGACGCGTTGCTCCAGAAGGGCCAGCGCGCGCTGGCGTACGCGCGGGTGTTCTCCGAGGAGAACCCGGAGCTGAACACGAAGCTGGACTCCATCCACCTGCCGCGTCCGGTGCGCAAGGGCGCGAAGGTGGAGGGTGTCGCGGTGGAGCCGGTGGCCGCGCAGCACGGCAACGAGGAGAACGCGCCGAAGCGCCGGGGTCGTCCGCCCAAGGTGCGTCCGTCCGCGGGTGCGTCCCTGTTCGCGGAAGGCGCCACGGCGGAAGCGCTGGCCGTCGCGCACGAAGGCAACGGCGTGCTGCCCACGGCGTGATGCGCTTGCCTTTAGGGGCCTCCTGAAAAAGCCGAGGCCCGGACGCGAAGCCTCCCCGGAGCCCCCCTCCGGTAGAGACCCGCGGCCGGGCCACGGTGCCGGTCCGCTCCGAGGGCAGCCACGGAGCGGACCGGTTTCAAGCGAGGTGACTCAGTTCTCCGGGAACGCCGTCCAGCCCGCCAGCCAGTTGGTGGTGCCCACCGCGCCGACGAAGCGCGCGCTGGTGTCGAAGCCCGCGCCCGGCGCGGCCGCGTTGTCCGGGTTCAGCAGGGGCGAGCCCGTGCGCGGCGCGAAGTTGGGCGCCGTCAGGTTCGTCGCGTCGGTGAGCTGCGGGTCCTGCGTCTTCACGCCGTTGGCCGCGACCAGAATCCGCTCCGCCTCGTTGAAGCGGCTGACGTCCGCGTCCACCGTCACGCCACCCTCCACCTTCGGGTTCGGCGCGAAGGGGATGGTGTCGTTCAGGTTGGCGTTGTCGAAGAAGAAGGTGTTGCGGATGGACAGCCGAGGGTCGGCCGACTCCTCGGTGAAGAGCGCTGCGGAGGCGGTGCCGTCCACGTCCACGGCCTGGTCCTTGAAGTAGGCGACGACGGCGTTGCGCAGCTTGATGCCCGCGCCGGTGTTGAACACCAGGCCCTCCTGCGAGGGGTTGCCACCCGGGTCCGCGTTGGAGCCGATGAAGCTGGCGTTCCAGATTTCGGGGATGGAGATGGGCTCCTGCGTGGCCGTCGTCTTGTGGCTGGAGGCCTCGATGGCGCGGTCGCCCACGCGAGGGCTCTGCTGCACGACGAGGAACTGGACCTTGCCGGTGTAGCCCAGGTCGTAGTCCAGCGCGTCATCATCCGCCTGGGTGATGACGATGTGCTTGAGCGGCGCGGTGCCGCCGAACATCTCGATGCCGTCGTCCAGGCCCTTGTGGACCTGCACGTAGTCGATGTCCGTCCCCGTGCCGCAGCCGCCCACGGTGAGGCCGTTGAGCTCGTTGTTGGGCGCCAGCTCGAAGCCGGCGAACTCGATGCGCGCGTACTTCAGCGTGCCGCAGTTGTGCGCGTCGTCCGTGCCGCCGTACTTCGTCTGGTCATTGCCGCTGGTGGAGAAGAACCCCTCGATGGTCGTCTCGCCGCCGGACACGTTTAGCTTCGCGCGACCGAGCAGCACCACGCCGCCCCAGTTGCCCGGCTCGCGCTGACCGGCCGCCTTGGAGGACGTGAAGACGATGGGCTTCTCCGCGGTGCCCACCGCGTTGATGCGCGCGTTACGGGTGATGATGAGCGCGCTGCCCTGCTCACCCTTGACGATGGCGCCCGCCTCGATGTTCAGCGTGCCGCTGTTGACGAAGACGTACTTCTTGAGGACGTAGGTGTTGCCCGTCTTCCAGGTCGTGTCCGCGGTGATGTCCTGCGCCACTTCCACCGTCTCGGCATCGGGCGGCGGGGGGGGCTGGTCAATCGGGTCCTTCTTGTCGTCGTCGCCGCAGCCAGTGCCAATGACAAGGCTGGACAGGATGAAGAGGGAGGCAAACAAGCGCTTCATGGCGAGACTTCCTTTCGGGAGGGAAACTACAGGGAGAGGCCGAGCGACGCGGAGAACGCGAGGCCCGGGCGGTACTGGACCAGGGCGATGTCGCCCTGCTGGAAGGTGATGCGGGAGTTGAGGAGGTTGGACGCGGTCAGCTTGAGCTGCATGGCCTCGGTGAGCTTCTGGGTGACGGCCAGGTCCATGCGGTGGAACGGCTGCTCGTAGACGTCGGGCAGGTTGTCGGTGCCCACTTCGTTGATGCGGCGGCCGTAGACGTTGTAGAGCAGCGCCACTTCCGTGCCGCTCTGGGGCCGCTCGTAGCCGAGGTTGACGTTGACGACGTAGGGCGACTGGCCCTGCATCGGACGCTCTGCGTTGGTCTGCAGGCCCTGCAGCGAGCCCAGGTCGATGTTCGACTGGATGAGCGTGAGGTTGACGCCCACCTTGAACGGTTGGAGCGCCGGGGTGACGCGGCCCAGCGAGGTGCGCGCCTCTAGCTCCAGGCCGTAGGTGTTCGCCGCCGGCGTGTTCTCGAAGTTCATGTCGCCGGCGCCCGCGGAGTTGACGACGCGCTCGATGGGATTCAGGAAGCGCTTGTAGAAGATGCTCGCGGCGAGCACCTCGTTGTCCCCGGTGAACCACTCGACGCGGGCGTCCGCGTTGTGGATGCGCGTCTGCACCAGGGCTGGGTTGCCGGAGACGTTCCGGCGGCGCACGAAGTCGTAGAAGGTGAAGGGCGCCAGCTCGCGGAAGGTGGGCCGCGCCAGCGTGTAGCTGTAGCCCGCGCGCAGGTTCACCGTGGGGGTGAGCGCGTAGATGGCGTTGAGCGTGGGCAGCCAGTCCAGGTAGTCGGCGTCGTTCCGGGAGGCCTCCGCGCCGGTGAACTGATTGAGCGCCGTCAGCTTCTGCTGGGTGCTCTCCAGTCGCAGGCCTCCGACGAGGCGCAGCGCCTCCGTGGCCTTGACGTCGGCGGTGACGTAGCCGGAGAAGACGCCGAGCGACGCGTCATACGCGTCCGAGTCCGGACGGGTGCTCTCCTGGATGCGCATGCCGTTGCCCAGGTACTCCGCGCTGAAGAGCGCCTCGGGAGGCAGGAAGCGGTCCACGTCCGAGTTGGGGGAGATGCCGTAGCGGAAGCGGCGGGCGCGGAAGTCGCGGAAGGACAACTGCGTCAGGCCGCCCACCTTCAGGCGCACGTCCGAGAGGGGCACGGTGATGTTGACGCTGCCGCCGAAGGACGTCTCGCCCAGGTCGGCGAAGAAACGCTCGCCGCTGTTGGCCTGGTTGGGGAACGACATGCCGCCGGACGGGTTGCCCAGGTTGTCGCTGTAGAGCGAGTCGCGCGTGTCCGGCTCGTCGCGGTCCACGCGGGACAGGTTGGCCTGCCAGTCCACCTCCGAGTCGCCGAAGAGGCCGATGCGGTGGAAGCCGCGGAGCTGGTTGAAGGAGAGCTGCCGGACGACGAACTGGAGGCGGCTGCCCTCGTACCGGTCACCCTTGAGCGTGTCCACGCCGACGCTGGTGGTGGTGCGCGTCTCGGTGCCTCGGGTGAAGAGGCTGAAGAGGGTCAGCTCGTTGTCGCGGTCCAGTTGGTAGCCGACGCTGGCGAGGCCGCTCAGGTTGGCGACTTCGGTGCCCAGTTGCGTCTGGGCGTCGTCGTAGCTGACGAAGTTGCCCTCCAGGTCGTAGGAGGCCTTGCTGTACTGCGTGAACTGGGTGTTCTCGCGGTGGCCGTAGTTGACGGTGGCCAGGTAGCCCAGGCGCTGGTTGTCGAAGCGCAGTGTGTCGCCGAGCGACGCGCTCAGGCCCATGTTGGGCAGCGCCGTCTTGCTGCGCGCGTTCCACACGTTGTTGAAGCTCTCCCACTGGCGCTCCTGCTCGGCGAGCGACTCGTTGCCGTTGCCGAGCGCGTGGTCCGTGGGGATGGCGGAAGGCAGCCGGCGGCTGCCGCCGGGGAAGCCGAGGAACTCCATGCCGCCACCGCCGGTCTGGGTGTTGCGTGCCTGGCCCGTGGTTTCGGTGTCGCCGCCGAAGGTGAGGCGCGGCTTGAATTCGAACTGGCTGGGATAGGTGTTGGTCTCGATGAGGAGCGCGCCGCCGCCGAAGGAGCCGGGCAGGTCGGCGGTGTAGCTCTTCACCACGTTGAGGTTGGCGAGCAGCGAGGTGGGGAAGAGGTCCAGCGGGACGCTGGGCTCATCGGGTTCGGGGCTGGGCAGCAGCGCGCCATTGAGCAGGGTGGTGATGTAGCGACCGCCCAGGCCGCGCAGGTAGACGTAGCGGCCGTCGACGACGGTGGCGCTGACGACGCGCTTGACGGCATCGGAGGCGCTGGAGTCGGGCGTGCGGGCGATTTCCTGGGCGCTGATGGCGTCGGAGACGGCGGCGGCCTTCTTGCGTTCCTGGAGGAGGGCGCCTTCCGCGCGACGGTCGGCGCGGGCCTCGACAACGACCTCCTGCACGGCGCCCACGTCCGCGCCGAGCGCGACGTCGAGCTTGGTGGCCTTGCCCTCCGTGACGATGACGCCGGTGATGCGGCGGCCCTGATACACGTCGTAGAAGACGCGCAGGTCGTACTTGCCGGGCGGCAGCGCGAGTCGGTAGTTGCCGTCCAGGTCGGTGAGCGTCTGCTTCTGCGCGCCCGTGACGACCTTCACGGTGGCCTCGATGAGGCCCTCCTGGTTGGCCTCGTCGACGACCTTGCCGTGGATGCCCGTGAAGCCCGGGGGCGGCGCGGAGGACTCGGCCAGCATGGCCTCGTCATCGGTGGCCGAGGCGTCGGCGGGCTGCGCGGTGGCGGGATCACCTTCGACAGGCTGCGCGTCCGGCGACTGCACCGTCGCGGGAGCCCCGTCGACAGGCTGCGCGTCCGGCGACTGCACCGTCGCGGGAGCCTGCGTGGCGCCCGGCGTCTGCACCGTCGCGGGAGCCTGCTCGGCGCCCGGCGTCTGCGAGCCGTTCGACTGCGTGGTGGCGGGAGCCTGCGTGGCGCCAGGCGTCTGCACCGTCGCGGGAGCCTGCACGGCGCCCGGCGTCTGCGTGCCGTTCGGCTGCTCGGTGGCGGGAGCCTGCACGGCGCCCGGCGTCTGCGAGCCATTCGGCTGCGTGACGCCCGATTGCCGTGGAGAGGTCGGCGTGGGGGCAGGAGGAGGTGGCTGTGATTGCTTCGTTCCGTCGGCGGCCGGGGCCATGCCGGGAGCGGCGGGGCGCAGTTCCTCGGACGGGGGCGCCTGGTTGTCCGTTACGGGCGGGACGACCTGCGTCTCCGTGCCCGACGGAGTGCTCTCCGGGCCAGGAAGGGAAGGGGTTTGACCGAGGGCGAGCCCGGGCGAGGTGATGAGTATGAGCGCTGCCACGAGGGCGCGCTGAAGGCTTGCGCGAGACAACACGGCTCTCCTTGCCAACGGTCGCGCTGTAAACAACGCGAGTCGCATGGCATTGGAATGGATGGCTTGTGACGATTCAGGCGGCGGATCGAAAACTCGAGGTCACGACCCGCCGCCAGGCGGACACTTCAGTCCGCGAGCTTGTCCGGCAGCACGCCCACGGTGAGATTTCCTCCCCGGGCGAGGTCCAGCACTTCCATGGCGGCGCCGTAAGGCACGTCGTCGCCCGCGTCGAAGAACACGATCTTGTCCGGGCGCGCGTTGAGCATGCGCTGCAGTCGCGCGACGACCTGCTCGCGCGGGACTTCTTCCCGGTTGATGCGCAGCACGCCTGAGCCGTCCACCGTGAGCACCACCGGTGGCAATGCGTCGGGCGGAGGGGGAGGTGGCTCGTCCTGCTTGTCGCTCTTCGCGGGCACCGTCATCCACATCTGCTTGGTCAGCAGCGGGGTGACGACCATGAAGATGATGAGCAGCACGAGCACCACGTCCACCAGTGGCGTCACGTTCATCGTCGGGCGAAGGCCGCCCGCTTTGCCGCCTCCGAGGTCGAATGCCATGGCGCGCTCCTACTTCTTCCTGTCGATGACCTGCAGGTTGATGCCCGGGAAGCCCAGGTCCTGCATGCTCTTGAAGACGCCACGCACCTCGGAGTAGCGCACGCCCCGGTCCGCCTTCAGCACCACCGGCGAGTCCGGCTTCTTCTCGCGCAGCGCCTTCAGCTCCACGAGCAGCGCGTCCTTCTTGAGCTCCTTGCGGTCCATGAAGATGGCGCCGTTGGCGGCCAGGCTCACCGTGGTCGGCTCCAGCTCCTTGTTCTCCTTGTCCGGGTTCGTCGCGGCGGGCAGCTCCACGGACGCGCCCGACTCGATTTGCGGCGTGACGACCATGAAGATGATGAGGAGGACGAGCACCACGTCGACCAGCGGCGTGACGTTCATCTCCGGGGTGATGCTGCTACGCCGGGCGGACATCGAGCCCCTCCCGGCGCGCCACGGTCTCCGGACCGGTGGCCACCGCGCCGTTGTTCACGCCGCCACGCTTGTCGGCCGGCATGTCCTCCAGGTGGTCCATCAGCTCGCTGCGCGCGGCATCCAGCGAGAGCTGGAGCGCGTCCGCGCGAGTGGAGAGGAAGTTGAACATCAGCACCGCGGGGATGGCGACGAGCAGGCCCAGCGCGGTGACGACGAGCGCCTCGGCGATGCCGGCGGACACCGCGCCCAGGCCGCCGGAGCCCTCCTTGGCGATGCCGGCGAAGGCCTCGATGATGCCGACCACGGTGCCGAGCAGTCCGACGAACGGCGCCACCGAGCCCACCGTGGCGAGCAGCGACATGCCGCGCCGCACGTCCGCGCTGACGCGGTCATTGATGCGCACCAGCTCGCGGCGGGTGAGCTCCACCGGGCCCAGCTTGCCCGCGGGCTGCTTCGACTTCGCGAGGAACGCCTTCATGCCGCCGCCGAGCAGCACGGCCAGGTGGCTGCCCTTGGTGCCCTCGGCCTCCTTCACCAGCGCCTCGTGCTGGTGCTGCATGAGGAGCTGACCGGCGCGAGCGGCGAAGGCGCGCGAGGTGGCGCGGGAGCGGAAGAAGACGAACAGCCGCTCGAAGAAGACAGCGAGGGACGCGACGGCGAAGAGCATCAGCGTCCAGGCGATGCCCAGGGCGAACACGCCCATGTGGTTGTAGATGTCGCGAAGATTGAAGTTCATGGCGATGTGCTCCTGGGGGGCAGGTGCGGGTGAGTCAGACGGCCTACGACTTGAGACGGAACGGAACCTTGAAGATGCGGAAGACGGCGGCGGGGCGGCCGTCGACGATGGCGGGCTTGAAGCGCCACGTGCGCACGGCGGAGAGCGCCGCGCTGGCGAAGGGCTCATCACCGCGCATGACCTTGAGCTGGGTGACGCGGCCATCCACCTCGACGACGCCCTTGAGGATGACCATGCCCTCCTGACCCTTGGAGCGGGCCTCGGAGGGGTATTCAGGAATGAGGTTGGACTCGAGCGGCTCCGGCGCGGTGGCCGACTCCGGCAGGTTGATGGGCGCCGCGCGACCACCTCCGGCGGAAAGGCCCTCGCCGCTACCGGTGCCACCCACCCGGCCGCCCGGCACGAGCGCGCCAGTGCCGCCCACGGCGATGGGCGCTGCTGCCACCGTCTCCGTGGCGGCCTCGGGAGGCTTGTCGAGCGGCACCACCGTCGGCGCGACGATGGGCGCGGGCGCGACGAGGGGGGCCGCGGGAGGCGGCGCCTTGGCGAGCGCGGGAGGCGCGGCCTTGGGAGGCAGCTTGGGTTTGGGCGGCGCGGGCGGCGGCGGAGGCGGGGGCTTCACCTCGACGACGGGAGGCGGGGGCGGACGGAAGACGACGTCCGTGCCCTTCTTCTCCTGGATGACCTCGCGCACCTTGCCGGCGAAGGAGACGACGGCGACTCCGATGAGCACGAAGACCGCGACGGACGCCGTGGTGGAGAGCGCGAACCTTCGCGCCGAGGCAACATCGGAGGCGCTGTCGAACGTTTCGAACATGGCTGACGCGCATATAGCGACGCCATGTTTCAGGGGTGTCCGGACCCCGTGACACTTTCAGGCCAGGAAGATGACGGATGCGTCACGGCGCCCGCATGCCACGCAGGGTGCGAGGCAAACGGGCGAGAGTGTCACCGAGCGTCATCGCGCGAGGCGCACCTTGTTGGCGGATCTGCCACAACATGGCGATCAGCAACGCGGAGTACACGAGCGCGAAAGGGCGCATCAGCAGCACGTCGCGAGACCAGTCGAACCCCAATCCCTTGTCGGAGAACATGGTGCCGATGACGGCAATGACTCCGACGAGGGTGAGGTTGGAGCGGAAGCGGCCCTCGGTGGCGGCGCGCACCAGCGGCCAGGCGAGCACGTAGTTGGCGCGCCAGCCCAACGGTGACAGGAGCGTCACGCCCAGGCAGCACAGGGCCAGCAGGTCCGCGGGGCCCGGCCGCGCCCACAGCACGCCCGCGAGGAACAGGGCGATGGCGACGAACTGGGCCAGGGTGATGGCGAACGAGGGCGGCGTGGCGACGGAGCCCGGGTGGAACAGGGTGATGAGCAGTGTGGGCAGGCCCTGCGCATTGGTGCTGAGCACCCAGGGGGGCGTGGTGCGGGCGAGCGTCTCGCTCCACATCTGGAACTGGGTGAGGGTGCCGTCCCAGCCATAGCGCGCCAGGGTGGGCAGCGAGAGCACGACGCCGAAGACGGCGGTGGCGCCGATGACGCGCCAGTGGCGGCGCCAGAGGAAGAACAGACCGATGAGCGCGGCGGGGGGCTTGAGGAGGAAGGCCACCGCGAAGGCCGCGCCCGGACGCCACACCTGGCCGCGCTCGGCGCCGAGCGCGGAGACGACGACGAGCAGCAGCATGACGACGTCGACCTGGCCGTAGAACAGCTCGAAGGTGAAGGCGGGCAGCAGGGCGATGGTGGTGAGCGCGGGGGCCCAGGACCACGGCGCGGCCTCACCAGGGCCGTGCGGCGAGCGGCGGGTGAGGCGGGCCACGGCCACGAGCGCGAGGATGGAGCCGACGTTCCACAGCGCGACGGCCATGCGCGGGGGAAGGAGGCTGAAGGGGATGAAGAGGGGCGTGGTGACGGGCGCGTACTTGAACGGCATGGTGCCGTCGGAGACGCGATAGAGGTCCGTGCCCTCGATGAAGCGCTCGGCGGCGGTGAGATACACGCGGAAGTCCACGCCACGGCGAGGGTGCTGACCGACGGCGACGGCGGCGACGAGCAGCACCGCGAGCACCAACCACCAGAGCCAGCGGGCCCACTTCGTGGAGGTGTACTTCGCGGGGCTGGAAGCGTCGCTCAGCGCACTCGCGGATTGGGACGAGGTCGTCACGGGGCCAGGCTCCCGGGTTCGAGGACAGGGGAGTGGACGGGCCCATTCACGCGGGGTGTGGGCGAAGGGCGGGGAAGGCCGTGGTGTCGGCACGGCCCCGGGGCGTCGACGGGCATCGAGGAGGCGGGGAGGGCGGGGGAGGTGTTCACCATTTCACGCCGGGGCCCTGCCCGGCAACGGCCTCCGTGTGGAGGTGGCGAGGTGGATCTCCCCCTCGGGTTACCTGCCTGCCCGGACATGGCGCGGAGGTCGTCACCTGGAGTGTGCCTGGATGTGTGGTGTCGTCGCGGAGGAAGGTGTTTCACTGACCTGGCGGCACATGCGGGTGTGGCCGTGTCGTGCCGACGTGGAGACATCGTGAGGGGACGCTCGGGCTCCCGGGTCAGCAAGCTTCCCGGGGCCTGTATGGGATTGGGTAATCCCATACAAATGCCGCCATGCGGGTCGGGGCTGGCGAGCCGCACACTCGCCAGCGACCCACGTGCTCGCGCTACAGGCCGTACGTCTCCAGCAAGCGCAGCCACACCTCACTCATCGTGGGGAACGACGGCACGGCATGCCAGAGCGTGTCGAGCGACACCTCACCCGCGACGGCGATGGTGGCCGCGTGAAGCATCTCGCCCACCTCGGGTCCGGTGAAGGTGGCGCCCAGGATGACCCGGCGCTTCTCGTCCACCACCAGCTTCGCCGTGCCACCCAGCTTCTCGCCGAACAGTGACGTACCCGACACCTTGCCCAGGTCGTACTGCACCGTGCGCACGGGCAGCCCCGCTTCACGGGCCTTCGCCTCCGTGAGGCCCACGCTCGCCACCTGTGGGTGCGTGAAGATGACCTGCGGCGTCGCCTTCGTGTCCGCCCACGCGCTCGCCTTCTTGCCCGCGATGACGTCACCCACCAGTCGCGCCTGGTATTTGCCCATGTGCGTCAGCAGGTTGCGGCCATTCACATCGCCGCATGCGTAGAGCCAGCCACCCTCCACGCCCTTCGCGCGGAGCTGGTCATCCACCTGCACCGTCTCGCCGGCCTTCAGCCCCACCGTCTCCAGGCCCAGGGAGTCCGTGCGCGGCACGCGGCCCATGCCCACCAACACCGCATCGCCCTTCAGCTCCTCGCCCGTCGAGAGCTTCACCGTCACCTCGCCCTGGCCTCCCGGGCGACTCACGCCGGTGATGGATGTGCTCAGCATCACCTTCACGCCTTCGTCGCGCAGGGCCTGGGCCACCTGCTCACCCACGAAGGGCTCGAAGCGGGACAGCAGCGCCTTGCCGCGCTCCACCAGCGTCACCTCCGAGCCCAGCGAGCGCCACGCCTGCGCCAGCTCCACCGCCACCACGCCGCCGCCCAGCACCAGCAGCCGCTTGGGCACCTGCTTCGCGCCCGTGCCCTCGCGGTTGTCCCACGGCCTGGCTTCCTTCAGCCCCGGGATGTCCGGGATGCGCGGCCGGCTGCCCGTCGCGAGCACCACCGCGCGCTTCGCCTCCAGCTCGCGCACGGTGCCGTCCTTGGCCTCGACGCGCACCTTGCGTGGGCCGGTGAGCTTGCCGTGGCCGCGCACCACCGTCAGCTTCGCACCCTCCGCCCACTTCACCTGGGAGTCGTCGTTGTAGTAGCCGACCATGGCATCGCGGTGCTCCAACACCGCGCTGGCGACCAGCGGCCCCTTGATGGTCTCTCGCACACCCGGCGAGTGCTTCGCCAACCAGAGCGCCTCCGCTGGACGCAACAGCGCCTTGCTCGGAACGCAGGCCCAGTAGGAGCACTCGCCGCCGAGCAGTTCGTGTTCGACCAGCGCCACGGAAAGACCGGCCGCGGCGGCTCGCGCTCCCGCATTCTCTCCCGTGGGCCCACCACCAATCACCACCACATCGAAGACATCCGCCATGTGTTCGCCCTCGCGCCCTGCTGCGTAGGCAGGGAGGTGCGAAGGGGCCAATCCCACGCGAGGCTTCTCGTCGGATGGTGGAAAGAAGGGGTGGCGACCACCGGACATCCGCCCCCTCTCAAGGAAGGTCGACGGTGCGCGCTGTCCTCCAGGTGACGCCTGCCTTGTCTCGAGAGGAGGGCCCCCCGTCCCCACGTGTCAGGAGTCGCCAGGCATTTTCGTCAGCGTCCGCCGGTGTGCGCGGACAGGCGGTGAGCGCCGTCCGTTCTCCCCATCGAAACCCACGAGTGCCCGTGCCGGAGACTCCGAGCGCGGCGGGAGGTGTGCCATGGGGACTGTATTGAACGGTGTCTCGGGTCGCTTCGCGTCGTGCTCGTCTCACGAGAGCTGAGTTCCTCCCTCACCCGCCTTCGAGGCTGAGTGGGTCGGAGAGGGTTGTGTCCTCGTCGAACCAGCACCGCGCGCAAGCCTTTGTCACCGTGCACTCCGGCCGTCGTGCCGCACGCGTCCTCGTGAGCTGAGTCACGAGGTGTGCGCCGCACGCGCGGCCTGCTGGGAACTCTTCGTCCACTCATGGCTTCTTCCAGGAATCGTCGTCCCCGCGCGTCCCGTCGGCGCGAGGGTGCTGCTGCATCGTCGTTCTCGTTGTCGTCGTCCGAACCTCCCTCCGCGCGTCACCTGCGCGTTCAGTCCACCCTGTTCCAGGAGGTCTCCCTCCTCTTCCGGAGCGAGCTGTCCGACCCTCGACTCGAAGGTGTCTCACCGGCGTCCTTCGAACTCACACCGGATGGTCGGCTCATCCGCATTGGCTACACTCTCACCCCGGCGGCGTCGGCCGCGCGTGAAGTCCAGGAGGCCCTGGCCCGAGCCAGTGGCTACCTGCGCTCGCAGCTCGCCCAGCACCTGGACCTCAAGCGGGTGCCTCAGCTGCGCTTCATCTACATCGGCGTGGCCGAGCACCCGACGGAGGCGTTGTCCGCCGAGCCTCCAGACGCCGCCATTCCCGAAGACGAGGACGAAGTACCCGGGTCCTTCGACGAGGACGGCGATGACGAAGGAGGTGCGCGATGAATCCACGCATCCTCCCGGCGGCGCCCGGCGCAGTGTCCATCCTCGTCTGGGCACGCGCTCTTCCACCCGGCGCGGAGAAACAGCTCCGGCACCTCGCCGCCCAGCCCTACATCGTCGAGCACGTGGCCGCGATGCCGGACGTCCACGTCGCGCACGGCGTCGCGGTGGGCTCCGTCTTCGCCACCGAGCACCACGTCGTCCCCGGTGCCCTCGGTGGAGACCTGGGCTGTGGCGTGAGTGCCTACCGCTTCGCATATCCCGCCGCGTCGCTGGGGCGTGACACGCTGGAGTTGCTGCTCACCCGCTTGTCCCAGGTCATCCCGGTGGGAGACGCGACGCATCGAGGTCGCGGCCTTCCTCTTCCGTCCGCGCTGGAGGCGCCACCGCTGTCGACCCAGAAGCTGCGCCATGCCTGGGAGCGGCTGGCGCCGCGACACCTGGGCACGCTCGGCGGTGGCAACCACTTCCTCGAACTGGACCGGGACGCGGGAGGGGACCTCTGGCTGCTCCTGCACTCCGGCTCTCGCGGCGTGGGCGCGGCCATCGGCGAGCATCACCAGCGTGTCGCGAAGACGCTCGGGGAAGGCAGCCTGCCTGGCCTGAGCCTGCACACGCCCGAGGGAGTCGCCTGCCTCGCGGACCTGGACCTCGCCTGTCGCTTCGCCCGAGCGAACCGCGACGCGCTGGCCGCGAGGGCCCTGGACGTGTTGTCCCGGACACTGGGCATCTCACCGGAGCCGGAATCCACGGTGGATCTCCACCACAACCACGTCGCCAGGGAGACGCACTTCGGCCGCGCGCTGTGGGTCCACCGCAAGGGCGCGGTGGGCCTGGAGGCGGGGCGGCAAGGGCTCATCCCCGGTTCGATGGGCACCGCCTCCTATGTGGTGGAAGGCCGGGCCGAGCCCCGCGCGTTCCGCTCCTGCTCCCACGGCGCCGGCCGGGTCCTCACCCGGACCGAGGCCCGCGCCCGCATCCGTCCCTCGGCCCTGGAGCACGCCCTGCGCAGGGTGGTGCATGACTCCCGCCGGGCCGCGGCGCTCGTGGAGGAGGCGCCCGCCGCCTACCGCGACATCGTCGAGGTCCTCGAGGACGAGGCGGACCTCGTCACTCCCGTCCGGCGCCTGACACCCATCGCCGTCCTCAAGGGCTGAATCCCGCCTCGCGGGGGCCCGGAGCTCCGTCTCCGGGCCCTCGCGCCGATACACGCGGAGCGGTCAATTCACTCCTGGTGGAATTCAGCGCGTCCGGACCCGTACTTTCCGGGGTTGATCCGCGTGGAAGAGGGGGGACGACACATCCCGACGTCAGAGTGGGTTCCCGAGCCCGTCCAGATGCCGTAGAATCGGCCGCCAGAAGTTCACGTGCGAACCTGCTGGGGCGTCGTCTAATGGCAGGACATCAGACTTTGACTCTGAGTATCAAGGTTCGAATCCTTGCGCCCCAGTCATTCCGCTCCGGGGGGACGCGGTAGCCAGCGCGTCCGTCCGTGTGCATGAAGGACGGTGGCCCGATGCCGCAGAAGACGCTCCTGCTGGTCTCCGTGGGAAGCCCAACGGCAACCCTGTTGAAAGACCTCCAGGACCCACTGACCACACAGATGGGCACCGCTTCGGTGGTGGCGAAGACGGCGCTCCCGACGCCGGCCTATGCCTTCAACAAGGACCGTGCCCAGTACCACTGCAACGCCATCATGCGTCGGCTCACGCCGATGATGGAGCCCGGTCAGCACCTGGTGCTCGGCGTGACGGACGTGGACCTCTTCGTCCCGGACTCGCCCTTCGTCTTCGGCGAGGCGGACCGCGAGTCCCGCACGGCGGTGGTGAGCGTGTTCAGGCTTCGCCAGGGCGCTGACGGCGAGCACCTGCGGCGGCGCATCCAGGTGGAGGTCACCCACCAGGCGGGCCACCTGCTCGGGTTGTCCTACTGCGAGGACCCCCGGTGCGTGATGTTCTTCGCGCAGTCCCCGCAGGACTGCGACCGCAAGCAGCTGTCGCTCTGCAACCAGTGTCGCAACGAGCTGGCCAAGCTCAACCGCTGAGCCCCTTCGCGCGGGCTTGCCCGTGAATGCCTTCGCACGCGTTGACGTCCGACCCGGCGCGCCCTGTAGTGCGGGGCGCTGAACCGGGCCGGCAACGTGGAGCGATTGTGATGACGGGCACGCGGTATTTCGTCGGTGGGCTGTTGGTGGTGGGGCTGCTGGGTGGCTGCGAGCCGTTCGAGGATGATGGCGGCGGCGGCGGCGTGGGAGGCGTCCGGTTCAGCAAGGGCTTTGCCTTCGTGCGCGAGGACGACCGCAACGTCTTCGTGGTGGACGACGCGGGAGACCCCAACAGTCCGCAGCGGCTGACCAGCACGGGCGGGGCCTACTGGCCCTCGGTGTCGAAGGATGGTCGCAGCGTCGTCTTCGTCCAGCGCGGTGGCCTTGGCACCTCGCTGCTGACGGTGCCCACCACGGGTGGCACCGTGGCCACGTTGTTCAGCGAGAATGACGCGGCCTGCGCGCGGGGCTGCACCAATTTCCGCACGCCCACCTTCAGTCCGGACGGCCGCGGCGTCGTCTTCGTCTTCTCCCCCGGCAACAGCTCCCTCACGTCGCTCGGGCGGGTGAACACGGACGGCAGCGGCTTCCAGGAGCTCACCCCGAACTCCGTCGTCGCCTATGGGGCGCCGTCCTTCGTCCCCAATGGGACCGCCGTCGTCGCGCCCACGGGCAGCGGGCTCCAGCAGCTCAATCAGGTGGCGTACGTGCCGCTCTCGGGGGGCGCCATCATCGCCTCGTCGCTGGGCAATGACGTCGGGACCGTGGCCAACCGTGTCGCGGTGTCGCCGGACGGCTCGCAGGTGGTGCTGGACGGGCGCGGCTCCTCGAGCAGCGTGCGCACCTATGTGGGAACCCTGAGTGGAGGTCGCCTGGGCGCCTTGCGACGCGTCACCAGCTATGGCGGCGCAAGCGCCCAGGAGACGTGGCCGGTGTGGACGGGCGCGAGCCAGGTCGGCTTCCTCTTCGCCGACTCGGCGGGTGGGGACCCGGGCATCTACCGCTCCACCGTGAGCGCGGCGCCGTCCAACTCCGTCACGCTCGCGGTGCCCAGCGCGGCCGAGCCTTCGTACGGCCCGCTGTAGGCCTGTCCCCAGGCTCCCAGGTCCCTGGCATCCGCGCCCCCGAGGCGCGATGCTGTCGCGCTGGAGGCTGCCATGTCCCTCTTCGATGCCGTGCTCGCGGGAGACCGCGAGTCCTTGAAGTCCCAGCTCGACGAGGGCGCGGACCCCAATCCGTTCGATGATGAGGGCCTCACGCCGCTGATGGTGGCGGCGCGGGAGGGACACGCAGGTCTCGTGGAGCTCTTGCTGAAGGCGGGCGCGGACGCGACGATTACGAACCGCATCGGAGAGTCCGCGGTCATCATCGCCGCCGCCCATGGCCACTCGAACTCCGTGTCGGCGCTCTGGGAGAGCGCGACGGAGGACGAGCGCTCCATGGTGCCCCTGTTGCTGCGCACCGATGCCATCACCGGCCCGGGCACGGCCTCTCCGGCCGCGACACCGCCGAAGGAAGACTTCCGCCGGAAGCTCGCGTCCGCGGGTGCGTACGTCGCGGGCAAGCTCGGGGATGACGGGGCCACGAAGCGGTTGGAGCGAGTGTTGCGTTCGGAAAAGCAACGCAAGCCCTGAGCACGCGTCCGTGTCCGGACACTCGCGGCGTTCACCACCCTCCACGCGCGGGCGGCCCCGCACCGCATGGGAGGCTTCACACGTACGGTCCGCCCCCGTCCGAGAGGAGCCACCGCATGGCGACGTCCGAGCCAAAAATCGTCCACAGCGGGACGGTGCAGGGCCTCTTCCAGATTGCGCTGAAGGACCGTCTGTCCGAGGACGCGTGGCGCCTGCTGCGTGAGGCGGGGTTGGATTTGTCCGTCCCGCTGCAGCCGACGTATCCCCTGGCCTCGTGGCTGCGCTGGCAACACATCGTGCTGGGTGACTTGTGGCCGCACCTTCCGCTCGATGAGGCCTGGCGTCAGTTGGGGCACACGGTGATGGAGGGACTGCTGGCCACGGTGCTCGGCCGGATGCTGGGCGTGGGCGCCCGCGCGTTGGGGCCCCAGTTCATGTTGTTCCAGCTCAACCGGGGCTTTCGCGGCACGGACAACTACGTGGAGACGCTGGTGAAGGCCAGCTCGCCCGGGCGCGCCGAGCTGTGGCTCAGCGACATCAACGACAGGCCCATCTACTACGTCGGCGTCCTGGAGTTCCTGCTCACCCTCTCCGGCGCGAAGGAGCCCCGCGTCTCCGTGCTCGTGCGCGAGGGCTCCTCCTGCACGTACCTGCTGGAGTGGGTGAAGTGAGCGCCTGAAACGACGAAGGCCCGGGGCTTCACGGTGGAAGCCTCCGGGCCCAGGTCTCTTCCGCGTCGCGCCGTTACTCCGGCTTGGCGCTCAGCGTCGCGCCGGGAGCCACGCCACTGGCCGCGCCGCTGCGGACCTCCATCGCGTCGGCGACCAGCTCGGTGATGTCCTTGACCTTGATGTTCCCCTCGCGGCCGGTGTCGTTGACCGCGTCGCCGAGCATCGTCGAGCAGAAGGGACACGCGACGGCGACGATGCCCGTGCCGCCCTTCTCCTTGTAGTCGCCCACCAGGCCCGGCTTCTTCCTGTCCGCGGCGTCGGGGAACGGCGTGGTCGGGTCCTCGGCGTGCTTGAGCGTCAGCGCGACTTCGTTCAACCGGTTGTGGTTGATGCGCGTGCCAATGTGCTCCTCCATCCACATGCGGCCGCCACCGGCGCCGCAGCAGAAGCCCTCGCGCTTGCTGCGCTGCATCTCCACGACTTCCAGCCCGGGGATGGCCTTGAGCACTTCGCGGGGCGCGTCATACACGCCGTTGTGCCGGCCCAGGTAGCAGGGGTCGTGGTACGTCAGCTTGGTGTTCATCACCGCGGACAGCTTGATGCGCTTGTCGCGCAACAGCTCGTTGATGAGCTCCGTGTGATTGATGACGCGGTACTCGCCGCCGAACTCCGGGTACTCGTTCTTGATGGTGTTGAAGCAGTGCGGGCACTGGGTGATGACCGCCTTGACGCCCATCGAGTTCCACGACTCGACGTTCGTCTTCGCCATCGTCTGGTACAGGTACTCGTTGCCCATGCGGCGCGCGGAGTCGCCGTTGCACATCTCCTGCTTGGACAGCGTGGCGAAGCTCACGCCCGCCTCCCGCATGATTTTCACCAGCGAGCGGCTGACCTTCTTCTGCTTGTCGTCGTAGCTGCCCGCGCAGCCCACGAAGAACAGGTACTCGTACGGGCCACCTTCGTCACCCCACGTGGGCAGCGCCAGGTCCTCCGCCCACTCGTCGCGACGGTCCTGGCCCAGGCCCCAGGGGTTGCCCTGGCGCTCCATGCCTTCGAACACGCGCTGGATTTCAGGCGGGAAGTCCGCCTTCACCTGCACCTGGTAGCGGCGCATGTCGATGAGGCGCGGCACGTTCTCGATGAACACCGGACACGCCTGCTCGCACCACCCGCAGCTGGTACAGGCCCAGACCGTCTCGGAGCTCAGCGCGCCGCCGACGATTTCCGGCAGGGGCTCCTTGATGCGGTTGGGGCTGTAGCCCTCCTCCGCCCACTGCTCGTGGTCCCAGATCCAATGCTTCAGGTCCTGGTTGACGGCCTTGTGCGTGAGCGGCTTGCCGGTGATGTACGTGGGGCAGTGCGTCTGGCAGCGACCGCACTCCGTGCAGGAGTACAAATCCAGGCCCTGCTTCCACGTGAGGTCCCTCACCGTGGCGGTGCCGAACTCTTCCTTCTCCAGGTTGGGCGTGGGCAGCTTGCCGGTGGAGTGGGTGCGCTGGAAGAAGACGTTGGGCAGGCCGGTGATGATGTGGAAGTGCTTGCCGATGGGCAGGAAGTTCAGGAACGCCAGGACGATGATGAGGTGGGTCCAGAAGCCTCCAATGCCCAGCACGTGCGCGGCCGTGGAGCCCAGGGGCATCATCGCCATGCCGACCAGGCTGGTGAACGGCTCCCACCACACCAGCGCGGACGGGGCCGCGGGCACCTGCGTGGCGCCCATCGGCACCTGCTGCGCCGCCGCGTGCGCCGCCACCATGTGGCTGCCGCCGAACAGGAACTCGGAGACCATCAACCCGGAGATGAAGCCCAGGATGAGGTACGCCTCCCAGGACTGCGACATGCGGTCCGGCTTCACCTTCCAGCGCGTCCACACGTAGTAGCCGCAGCCCACCAGGGCCAGGGCCGCCACCACGTCCTTGATCAGCAGATAGCCACGGTAGGCGCCCAGCAGCACCGTGTTGTCCAGCCAGAAGGGGTGGCTCAGGTCGGTGAACAGCTCCAGCGCGCCGGACGAGAAGCCCATCGCGAACATCATGATGGTGCGCACCTGCAGCACCATGAACGCCGCGTAGATGAGCACGTGCATCAAGCCCGGGGTGAACTCCTCCGGGTCGACCATGCGCTTCTGCCCGAGCCCGAAGAGCACGAGCCGCTTGATGCGCAGCGGGATGTTGTCGAGCCGCCGCTCCTTCTTCATCGCGAGCAACACGCCCACGCGACCGGACATGGTCATCACGAAGATGGGAACGGCGATGGCAAGCAATAGGCCGGTGATGATGGGACTCATTGGGACTCGGAGGACCTCTGGGGGGACGCGGCGGAAGGCCCGTTGCCGCGACGCGGCAAAACTTGAGTGCCCGTCAACCCTAACAGGGGTGATTCTCGAATCAAGCGCTGAGCGGGCGAGGTGTCCGGGACTGAAGCACGGAGTGGCGCCACGAGCGAGCAAGCTTGCCCGCTACACCGATTTACTGACACCCGCACTGGCAGCCTACCGCCTTGAAAATGGCGAAGTGTTGACTGCTGTGTGGTTCCATCCGACGCCAGGCCGACCTACCTTGTACGACGGCCTCGCACGCTGTCTGTCAGTCAACGCCTTCTCAACCTGCTGAAATAATTGGAGTGAAGGTTGGAGGGCAGGCGAGTAGACGTGGGGTCGAAGCAGGGGTCGGAAGTTTGATTCCCCAAGGGCTTTACAACGCGAAGCGACATGAGCACCATGGTCGGTAAATCGGTCAACGAGTCGTAAGCCGGGTACCGCATCGGGCGGACCCACGCGGACCGAACAGGGGGGCGCCCACAAGGAGGCGAGCCGAAAGGCCGTCCACCTTCCCTGAAGCGGAGCGCCCAAAGGAGTCGGACATGGTTCACGATGACACCACCTACATGGACGATGAAGGGCTGCCGTATGTGGACCTCGCGGAAGATGGTGAGAGCGAGTCCGTGACTCCCGTGGATGGGGCTCCCGGTGGCCGGATGTGGGGCTATGGGGATGAGTCGTGGGGCGGCTGGAGCGCGGCCGAGTGATTCGCGGCCCCCGCGGCCGGTGGATGCGCGGGGGCGCTTCTTTGTAACCGGTGGTTCGGCTCGTGCGGTGGCGCCCTCAGTGGGTGGCTCCCGGGCCGGTGGTCTCTCGGTGACGCCTGGGTGTTCGGGGCGGCCGTCATCTCCTCCTTCTTGCTGACGTCGTTGCGTGCGCCCTGGCGTGGTGCGCGAAGCTGCCGCGTGCGCGCGAGGAGGGCGGGAGGCCCGGATGAAGGTGCTGTGGTGCTGGCGCTGCAAGCTGGATGTGCCGATGCTCGACGAGGAGGAGTTCGCGCGGATCTCCGCGTTGTATCGGGCGGCGTTCTCTCCGCGGACCCCGGTGGATTGGCCGAGCGAGAAGGAGCGCTCCATCAGGGCGCGGTTCCGGCCCGTGCGTGAGGAGTACGAGCGGCTCACCGGGTTCCACGAGACGAACGCCAACGCGGTGATGCACCACCGGCTGAGTCAGTATGGGCCGCCTTGTGCGCACTGCGGCAAACCCCTGCGCACGCCCGAGGCCCGGCACTGCGCGGCGTGTGGCGTGTCCCGGTAATCGCTCCCGACGCGGTCAGGACCTACCCCGCCGCCGGGTGTGGCGGCCTGGCCCCCTCTTGATTCCGGGGTGTGTCTGCCCACATCCTCGACGTGGAAGCCTTTCCGTGAGGATCCATGCCATTGGTGTTGTGGCCCATGAGACTTCCGGTCGTGAGGGACGTCGTCTTTCACGGGGCGGTTCGCGGCAGAATGTCTCGTGAGAGCGCGCGGGAGCACGGATGAAGCAGACGGCCTTGGCAGTGGAGCGCGACGCGGAGCACGGCCGGGAAGTGTTGCTGCTCGTCACGCTGGAAGCGGACGCGGACGCGCCCCGGGCTCCCGTGACGGCGAACCTCGTGTTGGACCGCAGCGCGTCCATGCGCGGCGTCCCGCTGCTCGCCGCGGTGCAGGCCGCGCAATCCCTGGTGGAGCGCGCCAGCCCTCGCGACTACCTGGGCCTCCTCACTTTCGACGCGGAGCCGGAGCAACTGCTGCCCGTGCGCGCGATGGACGCTTCCGCCAAGGCCCAGTTCCTCAAGGCGCTGTCGCGCCTGGAGTCTGGTGAGGGCACCGCGCTGCACGAGGCCATCGAGCGGGGCGCGGAGGCTGTGCGCCGCGTGCTCGTCCCAGGTGCGCGCCCCCAGGTGCTGATGCTCACGGATGGCGAGCCGTCCGTCGGCCCCTCCCAGCTCTCCGATTTCAAGACGCTGGGCGCGCGTGTCGTGGAGTCCGGCGTCGTCCTGCACGCGCTGGGATTGGGCCGGCACTACCTGCCCGACATCCTGGAAGCCCTCACGGGACCGTCCGGTACCGGCTTCGTCCACGTGGATGACCCGGAGGGCCTTCCGCTGGCGGTGGGCACGATGTCCGCGGAGCTGTTCGGCGAGGTGGGCTCGGACGCGCGCGTGTACGTGCTGCCCTCGGGCTTCTCGGAGCTGCGCTGCCGTCACCGCTACTCCTCCCGTGTCGAAGGCGACGCGATGAGTGCGTCGCTCGGCGCGGTGTCGCAGTCCTTCCCGCGTCGGGTCCTCTTCTCCGGCAGGCTGGACGCGGCCGAGTGGAACCTGGGCGTGACGACCTCCTACCTGGAGGGCACGGACACGCGGCGCATGCCCGTCCCCGTGGCGCGCGTGCTGCCCGACAGCGACCAGGGCCGCTTCGTGCGCGCGGTGTCGGCGGAGCTGGAGCTGGTGGCCGCCGAGGCCTCCGCCTGGAAGGCCCTGGGCCGCCGCAACCAGGGGGCCGCGGAGCAGGCGCTGGAGACCGCCGACCTCGCCCTCTACAAGCTCGCGCGACTGGGCTCGCTGGAAGTCCCACCGCAACGCCACATGGAGCGACTGGCGGACCTGCGCCGCATCGTCGAGCGCCGCGCCGCGCAACCCCAGGCGCTGGTGATGCGCCGCGCCCACTCCGAGGTCTCCCGCGTCACCTTGAGCCGCGTGGGTCCGGCGCTCCCGCTGCCCGCCCTGGCCCCCTGGAAGTCGGAGGACTGAGCTGCTCCTGGCCTGGCTGCCCGGTCGCCCGCCCCGACGGAGCGGGTCCTTCTGTCCACGCCGCGTCACCCGGGATGTTTCCTGCCCCGTCGCACGCCCCGGATGCGGGCGGGCGCGGGGAATGTCCCCCCGCCTGGAAGGTTCTCCCTCGGAAGCGGGGCCCGTCGGATGCTGGCGACCTGGCTTCGGGTGGGTTAACGGGAGACGCATGAAGCACTCGGTGTCCAAGAGGCTCGCCCTGGTGGGCGGTATCGGCATGTGGCTGGTGGCGGCGGTGGCGCAGGCGGCGCTGCCTCCGTCCGCGGTGGCCACGGGCGCGCCCGACGAGGGCGATCCGCGCTTGGAGGCCGCGCTGCTGGTGGATGCCACCCAGGTGAAGCCGGGCGACACCTATCGCGTGGGCGTGCGCTTCCGGTTGGACCCGGGTTGGCACATCTACTGGAAGAACCCGGGTGACTCCGGCCTGGAGACGGACGTCGCGTGGGACACACCCGGCTCCACGGTGGGCGCGCTCCAGTGGCCCTTCCCGAGCACCTTCCGCACGCCCGACGGCTTCATCGTCACCCACGGCTATGACGGCGAGGTGCTCCTCTTCGCGGAGGCGCGCGCTTCCGAGCAGGCTGTCGGCACGCTCAACCTGTCGGCCGCGGTGAACGCGTTGGTGTGCGAGGTGCACTGCATCCCCGCGGACCTGATGCTCACGCGCTCCATCCCCGTGGGGCCGACGACGCTCGCGGACGCGGAGACCACGCCGACGTTCGACGCGGCGAAGGCGCGCGTTCCTCGCCCGGTGGCGGACACCGGCCACACCGCCGCGCTCGCGCTGGATGTGAAGCAGCTCACCGCGGGCCAGGAGTTCACCGGCACCGTCACGGTGGCGAAGTCCGGCGGTGGCGCGGTGCCCACGGCGGAGAAGGACGCCTTCGTTCCCGAGCGCATCCCCGGCCTGGACAAGGTGACGCTCACGCAGACGGCCCCGGGGCGCTTCGCGCTGAAGGGCAAGGCGGAGCCGGATGCACCGAAGGCGGAGCCTCGACTCAAGGGCGTGTTGCGCCTGGGGACCGAGGCCACGGGTTATCAGGCGCTGGAAGTCGACGTGCCAATGGCGCCCTTCGTGGCCGCCGTGGGTGCGGCGCCGACGCCCGTCGTGGCGAAGGCGCCCTCCATCAAGGACTCGCTCGCGGCCGTGAAGCCGGTGGCGAGCGCCGCGACGGCCGCGCCCCCGGAGTCGTCGATGGGGCTGGGCATGGCGCTCTTGTTCGCGTTCCTGGGCGGTGCGCTGCTCAACCTGATGCCGTGCGTGTTCCCCGTGCTGGCGCTCAAGGCGTATGGCTTCACGCGCATGGTGCGCCAGGAGCAGGGCCGGGTGGGCGCGCACGCGGCGGCGTACGCGGGCGGAATCGTCGCCAGCATGCTGGCGCTCGCGGGCGCGGTGCTGGCGGTGCGCGCGGGCGGCGCGGGCGTGGGCTGGGGCTTCCAGTTCCAGGAGCCGCTCTTCGTCGCCGCGGTGAGCGCGGTGCTGGTGGCGTTCGCCCTCAACCTCTTCGGTGTCTTCAACGTGGGCCTGGATGGCACCGCGCTCGCGGGCAAGGTGGACCAGAGCCACGGATTGCTTCACAGCGCGGGCGAGGGCGTGCTCGCGGTGGTGCTGGCGACTCCGTGCTCGGCGCCGCTGCTCGGCACGGCGGTGGGCTTCGCCTTCGCGGCGGGTCCGCTCACGGTGCTCGCCGTCTTCACCGCGCTGGGCCTGGGACTGGCGCTGCCGTTCTGTCTGCTGGTGCTGGTGCCGGGGCTCGCACAGAAGCTGCCGAAGCCGGGCGCGTGGATGGAGCGCTTCAAGCAGGTGCTGGGCTTCGCGCTCCTGGGCACGACGGTGTGGCTCGTCTGGGTGATGGGGGGGCTTGCCGGCGTGGACGGCATGGCGCGGCTGTTGGCCTTCCTCGTCGCGGTGGGACTGAGCACGTGGGTGTATGGCCAGTCGCAACTCCAGGAGGGCGGGCGCCGGTGGGGCACGCTGGCGGTGGCGGCGCTGGTGCTGGTGGGCTCGGGCGTGGCGGCGCTGCGCTTCGAGGAGGCGGCCCCGGCGGCGCGCGCGTCAACCACGGTGGGGCAGGCGCAGCCTTGGAGCGACGAGGCGGTGGCCTCCGCGCTGGCGGCGGGGCAGCCGGTGTTCATCGACTTCACCGCGGACTGGTGCCTCACCTGCAAGTTCAACGAGCGCACCGTGCTGGCTCGCGAGGAGGTGCGCGCGGCCTTCACGGAGCACCACGTGGCGTTCTTCGTGGCGGACTGGACGCGCCGCGACGCGCGCATCACCGCGCGGCTGGCGGACCATGGCCGCGCGGGCGTGCCCATGTACCTGGTGCTGAGCCCCGGCGCGCCGGACAAGCCGGAGGTGCTGCAGGAGTTGTTGACGGTGGATGCGGTGGTGGACTCGGTGAAGCGTGCATCGGAGTGCTCACCGCTGCGCCGGCAGGACGGCTCGAAGGTCCTCTGCGCCGCTGGATTCCCTCGGCCTTGAAACGCAGTCATCCGCAGTCAAGCAGTGCCCAATCAGGAGGAATGCCATGAAGCAGGTCTTCACCGCTCTCGCGCTCGGTTCGGTACTCGTGGGTGTCCCCGCTTTCGCGGACGCGGAGGTCGGCAAGCCGGCCCCGGCCTTCACGCTGAAGGACGAGGCGGGCAAGGAGCATTCGCTGTCGCAGTACAAGGGCAAGGTGGTGGTGCTGGAGTGGACCAACCCCGAGTGCCCCTTCGTGAAGCGCCACTATGAGGCGGACACGATGGCCAACACCCTGAAGGGCTTCGACGCCAAGAAGGTGGTGTGGCTGGCGGTGGACTCGACGGCGCACAACACGCCGGAGAAGTCCGCCACGTGGAAGAAGACAGAGGGCTTCACGTACCCCGTGCTCCAGGACGCCAGCGGCGCGACGGGCAAGACGTACGGCGCCAAGACGACGCCGCACATGTACATCATCGACGCGGAGGGCGTGGTCCGCTACGCGGGCGCCATCGACGATGACCCGCGCGGCAAGAGCGACAAGAAGGTCAACCACGTGCAGACGACCGTGGACGCGGTGCTCAACGGCAAGCCCGTTCCCGCCGCCACCACCACGCCGTATGGCTGCTCGGTGAAGTACAAGAGCTAGCGCGCACGACGAACGCATCCATGCGGTGACAAGGGCTCTCTTCCCACTGGGAAGGGGGCCCTTCGTGCTTCTGGAGTCGCGCGCCCGCGCGCGGGTAGCAGCACGGTGGAAGGACCGCAAAGTCCACGGGCCGGGGAGCAAGCATGTCCGGCGAGGAGGTCTCTCGCATGGATTGCAACTCGATGACCGTGGCAATGAAGGTGCGACCTTGCCCGGGACCGCCGGGGGACGGAGCAGGGGCGTCGCGCCGTGTCCTGTGGCCTGACGTGTCTCGACTCCTTCTCCCGGTGTGGAGAGACATCGTGATGCGGAAACAACACTTCTCGACTCGGCGTTCCTGGATGGGGGCGCTGGCCCTGGTCGCGATGTTGGGTGTCGGATGCAGTGAACCCCAGAACACGAGCGACGCGCCCGAGGCCCCCGGAGCCGCCATTGTCCTGGGCGAAGACTTCGTCGAAGTCCCTCGCGAGCTCACGTCCGAGCAGCACACGCAGGTGACGCAGAAGCTCGACGGCGTGGTGGACGCGACGGGGCGGACGTTCTACCTCGCCATCCGAAGGAGCGAGCTGAAGCAGCGCTGGTTCCTGTCCGCCACGCTTCGACAGCTCAACTTCGACCCGGAGTACTACGGCCTCCCCGCGAATCTCATTCCCCGCGTGATTCGCTTCCAGGAGCAGAACGGCAAGCTCTACGCCTTCGATGCTCGCGACGGGTTGACTCGCAACGACCTCTTCAAGCCGGACTCGTTGGTGGAGGCGTATCCCATCGTCACTGACCACGCCCCGTTCAACCGCTTGCCAGGCTCGGACCAGTACGTGCTCATCGACCCGGCGGCGGGGCTCAACCGTGTCGGCATCCTCGGAGACCACTGGTATGCGCCCGGGGCCATCGACTTCCGGATGGAGCTGCTCTTCTCCCAGCGCTTTCGGCGTCTCTCGGACGGCGTCCAGTACGAACAGGTCTTCACGGGGTTCACGGACGTCTTCGACGACCGGAGCGACTACCTGGAGCGCAACGGCTTTCGCGCCTCGGGCACGCTGGCCATGGCGCTGCGCAAGTACAAGGAAGGTGAGGGCTTCACGGAGATGCCAGCACCGGAGCCGCGGCACTACTTCCGCAGCGAGGGCCGCTTCATCCCCAACACGGGCGAGCTGGCGTTGAATGCCATCAAGTGGAACATCCGGCCGGGGATGAAGCCCATCCGCTTCTACATCACCCCCAACTTCCTGGAGCTGAACGAGGACCCCCGCTACCGGGGTGCGGACGTGGTGGGCGCCGTGAAGCGAGGCATCGAGGGTTGGAACGCGGCGTTCGGCTTCAAGGTCTTCGAGGCCGTGCAGGGTGACAGCAGCATGGACATCGGAGAGGACGACAAGAACTTCGCTGTCCTCGACCCGAAGGTCCACGCCCATCTGGCCATCGCTGACTTCAGCTCGAATCCCAATACGGGCGAGGTCCGAAGGGCCACCGTCATGATCAGCGCCGCCATGATTCACGATGCCGAGGCCTTCTTCGCGGGAGAGCTGACGGCTTTCTCTGCGGCCAGCGCGCGTGACGAGAGCCCGAGGCCCAGGCTGTACTGGGTCGGGCTCACCCGCGAGCCCTCCTGTGAGCTGGACGCGGCGTCCCTCCCATCGGGCTTCTCCGCCCGACTGTCATCAGAGGAGGACCGCTCCGAAGGACCCGCCCTCACCGTGAAGCAGAAGGTGGAGCGCTACATCACATACATCATGCTGCACGAGGTCGGTCACACGCTGGGCCTGCGACACAACTTCAATGGGTCGCGGGTGTACGACGGCACGCCCCAAACGCCGCGCTCGAGCACCGTCATGGACTACTCCGCCATGCCCGACACCATTCACGTGCAGGCGCCCGGCACGTACGACGTGGCGGCGGTGCGCTACCTCTATGGACTGTCCACGGCGCTGCCCACGGACCTGTTCTGTACGGACAGTGACGTCCTGGCCTGGGCGGAGCCTGCTTGTGTCCACTACGACCGCTATGACGACCCGTTGACGCGTTTTCATATGCCCAACATGCGGACCCTGGCGGAGCAGGTGCTGCGTGGCGCGCCCGTCGGCGTCGATTTTCGCGCGAGCCTCCAGGCGCTGGACTCCTTCGTCAGGGGCGGGGACGCGAGCGGACAGGCCCAGGCCTACGACGTCCTCATGGAGCAGGTGCGGCCACCCCTCCAGATTCCCTCGGGCGAAGGTGCGGCGTACGCGGTCCGTGCCAATGACCTGGCCCGCCGCATCCTCAGCTTCCTCTATCTGGACACACGCGTCGGGCAGCCCCATGCGGTGAAGCCGCCGCCGGCCACCCCTGCGTATACGCAGGCCCTGCTCGCGGACGTGCGCGGCATCCTGCTGAACGTGGATGGGGTGCGCACCTTCCCCGTGCGCCGGGTCATGGTGAATCTCCTGAAGGCGCACCAGACGCTCGCGGCCTATGGCGTGTTGCAGGAGGTGCACACGGAGCTGACGGCGCGACTGCCCACGCTCAGTGGTGACGAGCGACTGGGGACGATGGAACTGCTGGGCCGCATCGAAGTGGCCCGCTCGCCCTACTTCCGCTGACTCCGGAACTGAAGACCCGGGCGTGAGCCTGGAGGCGCGGTGGAGCGCGGGCTCGGTCTCGAGGGCTCGCGCTTCACCCGGCCGACATCCCGGGGCAACAGCAGGAACGAGCACAGCGCGCCCAGCACGCACAGGCCCGCGGACACCCACAGCGCTTCACGTGTCCCCGCGAGGAACGCGTCCCCCGTCTTGTTCGCGAGTCCTCCCAGGAGCGGCAGCAGTGCCACCGCCAGGAGTCCGGCGATTCGCGCCACGGCGTTGTTCACCCCCGAGGCGATGCCCGCGTGCCGGTCCTCCACCGCGCCGAGCACCACCGCCGTCAGCGGCCCCACCGTGAGACTCAACCCCAGGCCCAGCACGAGCACCCCCGGCAGCACCGTGCCCACGTAGCTTCCATCCCGGTGGATGAGCGTGAGCAGCGCCATGCCCACGCCCGCCAGCAGCGGCCCCGCCGTCATCAAGGGCCGTGCGCCGATGCGTCCCGCGAGCCTCCCCACCACCGGTGAGAACAACAGCAGCATCACGGTGATGGGCAGCAGCGACGCTCCCGCCGCGAGCGCCGAGTACCCGAGCTGTTGTTGCAGCGCGAGGATGAGCAGGAAGCCCACGCCGCCCAGCGCGAAGTACACCGTCAGCGTCGTGAGGTTGGCGCCAGAGAAGGTCCGCGAACGGAACAGCCCCAACGGCAACATCGGGTTTCGCGCGCGTGACTCGATGACGAGGAAGGCGGCCAGCATCGCCGCGCCGAACACCGCGGCGAGCACGGGGGCCACGGACCAGCCATGCGCGGGCCCTTCGATGAGCGCGTAGATGACGCCGCCGAGCCCCAGCGCGGCCGTCACCGAACCGGCGAGGTCCAGCTTGCGCGCATCCCCCGTGGGCCGGTCGTCCGGAACGTGGCGCAGCGTGGCCCAGGCGGTGAGCGCCGCCAGGGGAAGATTCAGGAAGAACACCAGCCGCCAGGAGGCCACGTCCACCAGCCAGCCTCCCAGCAGCGGCCCCAGCGCGGTGGTGACGCCGGACAGGCCCGCCCATGCGGCCACCGCGCGCTGTCGGTCCGCTTCGGGGAACGAGGTCCGCAAGAGCGCCAGGCTCGCGGGCACCAGCAGCGCCGCGCCCATGCCCTGCGCGGCGCGGAAGAGGGCGAGCGTCCAGGCGTTCGGCGCCAGGCCGCACAGCACGGACATGGCGGTGAAGCCCACCACGCCCAGCAAGAAGACGCGGCGCTGTCCCCAGGCATCACCGAGCGCGCCGCCGGTGAGCACCAGCGAACCGAGGGTGAGCAGGTAGGCGTCCACGGCCCACTGGAGGCCCGTCAGCCCCGTGTTGAGCTCTCGGCCCAGCGCGGGCAGCGCCACGTTGACGGCGGTGGAGTCGAGGAAGGCCATGCCACTGCCGAGCACGCTCGCGAGCAGCACGCCGCGTCCCCGCGCACTGGCATAGGAAACGGACGCGCCGCCGGAAGAAGTGTCGGAAGGCATACGGCTCAACCGTGGGACGTGCGCCTCCGTCGCGCCACTCCTCGCGGTCCACGAGTGTCGGCCACCCTGGTGGCGAGAGCCTGACCGCATGGCCGCCCGGCATGTGGATGCGCGGGGCCTTCGTGCACACCCTGTCCGCGGGCGACGGGTTATCAGGGAGGCGAACGATGGCGACCGAGTGCAAGCACATCAAGCAGGCGGGGAACCCCGAGGCGAGGACCGACGGCTGCGAGGAGTGTCTGAAGATGGGGGCCCAGTGGGTCCACCTCCGGCGCTGCCTGGAGTGCGGTCACGTCGGGTGCTGCGACTCGTCGCAGCACAAGCACGCGACGAAGCACTTCCATCAGACGAAGCACCCCGTCATCCAGTCGTTCGAGCCGGGTGAGACGTGGGTGTGGTGCTTCGAGGATCGGCTCCTGCTGGACGACAGACCGGAGCAAGGTGGCTCGGCTCGCGTCTAGGGACGGGGCGAGTCCTCCGGGGGCGGGCTCACGGGAAACGTGAGCTCGATATCCTGGTCGTTGCCCTCGCCACCACCCACGCCGTCGGAGCCCAGGCTGCGCAACTCCACCCACGCACCGCGAAGCGTGTACTGGTAGGGGTTGACCCAAGGGTCGAGGGGCAGTTCATCGAGTACCCCATGGTCCACGAGGAGTTGGAGCCCTTCGGCATGCGTGGGCAACTGGCCCGTCTTGCGCTGGTAGAGGCGCACGGCGCTCTTGATGTTCTTCAAGTCGAGCTCGGCCCGACTGTGTCTCGACTCGCCCCAACATTCGGAGAGCACTATCCAGAAGAAGAGTGGCAGCACGAAGGCCGCCACCCCCGCCAAGAAAAGCAGCAGGAGGGGAAGGACCTGTCGGAGCGAGTGGCGCAGCGTGCGGCGTGGAAGCGTTTCATTCATGGCGGCTCGTGACTCTTCAAGCCGCGTGCCTGCCTGGTCTCCGGAGTGGAGTCTCGCCGCGCGTCTCACGGGCGACTGTCACTCCGTCACGGGCTCTTGTGGGCCCGGGTCGAAATGACAGCGCGTCCGTGGCTCCGGGCCGCATGCACCCGGAGCCACGTCCCGCTCACGCCGCCACGGGCTCGATGCGGGGGCGCGTGCGCGCGGAGACCTGCTTGCGCCGTCCCTTGCGCAACACGTCCAGCGACACCTCTTCATCGGTGGCCAGGGCCATCAGCCGCTGGAGGTCATCCACGCTGCCCACGGCGCGACGGTTGATGGCCAAGAGCAGGTCCTCCGGCTGGAGCCCCGCGTCGTCCGCGGGCGTCCCGTCCTGCACCCGGAGGATTCGCACCGCGCGGGGCTGCCCCGTGTCGCGGGCATGCTCCGGCGTCAGGTCCACCGCCACCGCCGCGATGCCGAGGAAGCGCCGCTCCACCTTCCCCCGCTGGATGAGCAGGCTGGCCACCCACGCCGCCGTGGTGGCGCTCACCGCGAAGCCGATGCCCTGCGCGTACGGCAGCACCAGCGTGTTGAGCCCCACCACCTCGCCTCGCGTGTTGATGAGCGGCCCGCCGGAGTTGCCCGGGTTGATGGCCGCGTCTGTCTGGAGCATGCCCTCCAGGATGACGCCGTCAGGCAGCGTGACGCTGCGATTGACGGCGCTCACGACCCCGAGCGCCACCGACTGCTCCAGCCGGAAGGGATTGCCAATCGCCATCACCAACTGCCCCACGCGCACCGTCTCCGGCGCGGCCAGGGGCAGCGTGGGGAAGTCGCCGCCCTCCGCTCGCACCACCGCGAGGTCCGTGGGCGCGTCCCCGCCCACCAGCGAGCCGCGCAGCTCCTCGCCGTTGGACAGCTGCACCGTCAGCTTGCGAGAGCCCCGCATGACGACGTGGCGGTTGGTGAGGACATAGCCGTCCGGCGTGAGGAAGAGACCGGTGCCGTGGCCCCTGGCGTGCTCCACGCCCACCACCGCGGGCGAGGCGCGCGACACGAGCGTCTCCAGGTCGTCCGAGAACTGTTGCAGCAACTTCATCGCGTCACCCCTCTCCTCACGAACGCTTGCCGATGGTGATGGGCACTTCACGCACCTCGCCGGCTCGCAGCACGCGCGCCGGCACGGAGGTGCCCACCTTCTCGTCGCCCAGGTAGCCGAGCAGGTCCTCCACGCCGTGCAGCGCCTGGCCTCCCAGGCTCACCAGCACGTCCCCGAGCAACAGTCCGGCCCGGTGCGCGGGCCCGTCCGGGTCCACGGAGAGGAAGATGAGCCCCGCCTCCGCGCCCGCCGCCGCCCACTGGTGCTGGGGCAGCTTCACGGGATACGCCCCCACGCCCAGGTAGCCGCGCCGGATGCCTCCGTGCTCGCGCAGCGACGCCGTCACCCGCGTCAGCGTGTCATGCGGAATGACGACGGCCGCGGTGCGTGAGAACGCCGCGGTGAGCAGCCCGACGAAGCGCCCCTCCACGTCCACCAGCGCGCCTCCAGAGAAGCCCGGCGGCAGGTCCGCGTCCGTCTCGAGATAACGGTCCACGCGCCCGCCCGCGTGGGTGCGCCAGCCCTCTCCATGTGTGCTCACCATGCCGAGCGTGGCGCGCGCCGTGCGTCCCGGCCGCGCCACCGTGACGACGAGGTTGCCCACCTTCACGGCGTCCAAGGGCGCGAGCGCGAGCGGGGAGAGCTTCGCCGCGTCGATTTTGAGCAGCGCCACGTCCGTGCTGGCATCGCGGCCGATGAGCTCGGCGGCCACGGTGCCGCCGTCGGACAGGCCTACTTGCACGGGGCCCTCGTGCTCGACGGCGTGGCTGGTGGTGACGATGTGGCCCTCGGCGCTCCAGACGACACCGGTGGCGCCGCGCCGTCGTCGAGCGTCCACGCGGACGACGCTCGGCGAGGCCCGCTCGACGAGGGAGGCGAGAGACTGGGAGAGGGCGGGAAGAAAGTCGGTGGACATGGCGTGTTCCTTTCGAGGCGGAAGGTAAAAGCCTCGAAGGCGCGCCACATCGGCGAACCAGGCAGGGTGTGCACCTGCCCGTTCAGGCAGGTGGCCCCTCCTTTCGGGGAGCTCCCGGGCTACTTCTCGACGACGACGTGGAGCGGGAGCGAGACACCGCCACCGGGCTCGGGCGTCTCCAGCGTGACGTCCACCCCTCCAGCTGTCGCCAGGGCTTCAGCGGGGAGGGTCGCCTCGTAGTGCGTCGGCTCGTTGTCCAAGACGTACACGGCCTTGAGGCTCGAACGGAACTCCTTCCAGCGCAGCACCGTGGCGGAGTGGATGCCCTTCCCCTTGATTCGGAGCGTCAACGCGGGCGCACCCTTGAGGGCGCTCATGGGCTCCACGGCGGTCAACATCGGCACGGGTCGTTCGGAGACCACGTTGAGCAGCGCGGGCAGTGACACTCCACCGCCTTCCGCGACACGAGACACCTTCAGTGTGCGGACTCCCACGTGCGCCAACTTCGTGCCCTCCAGCCCCAGCTGCGGAATCCTGCCGAAAGGCCGTGGCTGGTCATCCCAGTCCAGGGTGGTGCCGGAGACGCGCTGCAAGTCGCCGCGGGGCCAGAAGAAGTTCTCTCCCGTCAGGGAGAAGTGTCGTTCCTCCGAGGCGGCCCACTCTCCCTGGGAGACGACCCCCGGTGCCATCCCGCGAAGCTGCGGTGGGAGGGCGCCCTGGACTCTCAGATAGGCGGGAGCACTCAATCCGGAGCCCACGGTGAAGGTCCGTATCTCGTGGACCCGCGGGGTCGCGACCTCCGCCTCGCTCAAGAGCAGGCCCGAAGGGCCGTCGAACTCACGCTCCACGTCATTCACGAAGAGGGCCGAGGCCTGGGTGAGCGTCCCCGTGACACGCGTCCAGACGGTGACCTCGCGATAGAATTCGTCGCGCGTGCCCACATCCACCACCGAAGGGCTCAGGGAGACAGTGGGCTGTCCCGCCGCGGTGAGGACGAAGAACTGCTCCGGGCTCTCGCCACCTCCGGGGCCTGGGTTGAACACCGTCACGCGGCTGACGCCGGGTTGCGCCACCTGGTCGGCGGGAACATCCACCCACAGGCGCGTCAGCTCACCAGGGCCCGCCGTGCAGCCGCCCGAGGTCCAGCATGTCCACTGGGCTGGCAGCGGTTGGCCATTCCACCGGACGACCGAGGAGGGGCCGAAGCCCTGTCCCTCGACGAGCAGACGCAGGACGCCCCCGCCGGCGAGGGCATGGGAAGCCCCGTCGTTGCCCGAGACCCGGTTGATGATGGGCATGGGCCGCTCCGCATGCACCGCGAGCAGCAGGGGCAGGGTGGTGCCGCCTCCGGGCGCGGGCGTGCTCACGGTGACGGTGCGCACCCCCTTCGTGGACAGGTCCGCGGCCTGGAGTTCGGTGGACACCTTCGACGGGTCGTGAAGACGGGTGGTGCGCTCCTGTCCGTCCAGCAGGATGACGGACTGGGACGTGAAGCCAGCACCGTGGACGTAGAGGAGTCCTGGCGCATCGCCGACGGACAGCACGGAGGGCAGCAGCGAGTGGGCGATGGGCGCGGGGGCCTGGGCGAACACCTGGACGAAGAGGGGCGAGGACACGGCCCCATCGAAGGTGCGTGTCACCGTCACGGGGAGGGTTCCGGCCTGGGTCAGCAGGGCGGCGGGGACGATGAACGTCCAGACCCCCTCGAAGTCCGGACCGAAGGAGTGCTCCAGGCGGTGGCCGCCCCAGTGGACGACCTGCTGCGCGTAGAGCCCCAGTCCTTCGCCTTTGAGCTTGAACCTGACCTCCTCCGAGCCCGCGAGCACCCAGGCCGGGGACACGTCATGCAGCACGGGCTCCGACTTCACTCGAAGAGGATGGTTGGAGGACTCGCTTCCTCCATGGACGCCGGGTGTCTCCAGCGTCACCTGGACGGTGCCGGCTTGGACCCGACCCATGAGAGGGATTTGCGCCCAGACCCGGTTCTTGCCGTCATACGTCTCGGTGGGCAGCGGAATGCCATCCCACTTCACCACCGTGGTGGAGCGCACCTGCCGCCCGCTGACGATGATGCGCTCGAAGGTGGCGCTGCCCGCGTTGCCATGGTGCAGGTCGGTGGCGTTCAGCGAGGAAGGCCACACGCCCATGATTTCCGGAGTGGGGCTGGTCACCGTCAAGGGTAGGGGCTGCGTGGTGGCTGTGCGCGGGCGCGAGACCTGGATGACGAGCTGGTCTTGTGTCGCCAGGGGCTTCAGGGCCGACGGTGGAAGCAGGAAGCTCCCTTCACGGGAGCTGGTCAGCGTCAACGGATAGGACGTGTCGCGGAAGATGGCCTGGCTTCCACGCACGAGGTTCTTCCCCGTCACGGTGACTTGAACGGCGTCCTCGGGCTCGGAGGGCAGGGAGTCTGGAGTCACGGAGGTCAGCTCGGGCGCGGGCACGGTGAACGGGATGCGAGCGGACCGGGCGCCGCCCCTGTACTCGGGGTCGCCTCGGGAAACCCGCACGTCGAAGAAGAGGTCCGTCGCGGCCACGAGCTGCCAGGTCGGAACCACGGCTCGCAGCTCCGTGCTGCTCACGAACTGGGTCGTCAGGCGCTGGTCGTTCAGGAACACGGCACTGAACCGGGCGAAGTCGACGCCGAGCACCTGCATGCTCAACTCGGAGCCCTCCACGTTCGCCGCCTCCACCTCCACCTCTCCCAGGGTGACGAAGGGCAGCTCCACCTCCGCGGGAGGGGAGCCCGCGTCAGGTTCCTCGACAGGTGCCGGGTGGCTCTGGAGGCCTGGCCCACAGGCACAGCAGAGGACCCACAGCAGACACAACCACCCTCGTGTCACGTCTGGTCGCATCCGGATGATTCCTCTCGAGGTCAGGGGGATGCCACAGGGGGCGAAGCCGTCACGGTCAACGACAGGGCGGGCGTGTCGAGGAGGCGAGGGCGGGGGACTTCCAGGTACAGCGACTGCTTGCCCGACGTGGGGGTCAGGGCCTCGGGAGGTAACCACAGCTCGCCCAGGCGCGTGCTCGACAAGGTGACGGGATACCAGATGCCCCGGAAGACCGCCTGGGTGCCATGGACCAGGTTCTTTCCGAGCACGGCGATGCGAATGGGGGCCGTGGGGTTGGCCTCGAGCACGTCGGGCGTGAGCGAGTGCAGCTCCGGGACTGGCATGGAGGCGGTGACGGAGGGGGACCTGGCGCCCGACATGTAGACATA
The DNA here is from genome assembly GCF_013336715.1 of Myxococcus sp. CA056. Classification (NCBI taxonomy): domain Bacteria; kingdom Pseudomonadati; phylum Myxococcota; class Myxococcia; order Myxococcales; family Myxococcaceae; genus Myxococcus; species Myxococcus sp. CA056. The sequence goes on along the minus strand of NZ_JABUMT010000001.1, from coordinate 1,293,163 downwards.
GTCGCCCGGCTCCACGCGCACCTCGACCGGGAACTCCGGCATGTCCTTCACCAGGAGGGGGTTCAATCGGGCGTGAAGCTGCGTCTTGCTCACGAACTCGGTCGTCAGTCCCACCCCGATGACATGCACATTCATGGAGGGGGTGAAGTCGATGCCCCAGACCCGGAAGTGGAGATCCGCGCTCTCGGGGTCCAGGACCTCGACGTCGACTCGCAGGGGTTTCCGAAGCACCCCCTCCTCCTCGTAGGTGTCTCCGTCGGGCGAGTCCCGTTCATCGACGCCAGGCCCACAGGCCAGGAGCGCCCCCAGCAGACACAGTCCTCCGCCCAGCAGCTCAGGGCGCATCCGGATGCTTCCCTTCCCCGTTCATGGCGAGGAGACACCCGAGGGCCTTTTCTTGCGCAATTTCACGCGCGCCGCCCGTCCGGCTCCGCAGCGCACACGCCGCTCTTGGGGAGCCCGGCGTGTTCAGCCACTGCCCCACGTTGCCGCGGTTCGGACTGGAATGGGTCAGCGTGTCGGCAGCTCGCGGAAGGTCATGCCGACGAGCCCGAGTCGATGCACGGCGTCCATGAACTGCTCGGTGCCGATGATCATCGTGGCGAAGTTCCCCACGCGGAAGAGGTCGAGTTCCTGAGGGAGTGACGCTGCGTCCAGGATGGGTTCGTCGGGGCGCCCGAAGCCGTGCCGGCCACAGGTCGTGCACGGCGGGGGAACATCCGAGGGAATGCAGTCCGGATGAAAGCGCCCTCGCGGCTCAATCTGGAGCTCCAGCAGCTCCGGCGCGTTCTTCTTCCGGAACCGCAGCTCCGTGCGACAGCCCAGCAGGCCGCGCACTCCTTTTGTTTGCAGACTCTCCAGTGCGTCATGGCGCAGAAGAAGTCTGGGGCCCAACCATGCCATGGCCCCGAACTCCCCAACGGCGCTTCCCTTCAATGGACCGAAGCTCGTTCCAGGCGGCAGCTCGATGTGGGGCGGCAGGAGGGGCCGGACCAACTCGCGCAGGCGCGCGAACTCGGGGAAGGATTCGGCTCTCGGCTTGAGGAACTCACGGCTCTCCGGAAGCGGCGAGAGGTCAATGGCGGGAAAGTCGTGCGCCACGGCACTCCAGGTGGCTCCGCATGCGTGACACCGTATGCCGGGAAGGCCCCACGTGTGTGCCGCGTCGAGGTAGCCACCGTGCTTCGTTCTGGCGGCCCTGTCCTCGTTGACCCAATAGAAACGACTCATTCGTGCCTACGCTCCTGGCCGGGAATAGTAGGGCTGGATCGGGCCGCCCATGAGCTCGAAGCGATGAATCAGCTCTCCTGCATGCCTGAAAATCTCTGCCGGAGAGGCGAACGGCTTGGCCATCATGTAGTCCCGCCACGCATCGTTCCATGCCCCTCCACGCGGGGAACCGTCATGAATCCTTCGATGAACGGAAAGCGGAATGGGCATGGTGTAGTCGTGGATTTTCACTTCCTGGCGCGCGAACCACTCCGCCAGGTCCTTTGACTGGGGGAAGATGTGGTGCTTTTCCCATCGCCCCGGCGTGAGTTGCCGGGACGGAGGGATGACTGCAGTCGGAGCGCCGTTCCAGTTGGGGAACGTCATGATGGAGCCCGGCGGCAATTTCTGCGCGCCACCCCAATTCCTCCGAGGGCCGCTGCCCGGCGCTGCTGCTGCCGCAGGAGGACGCGAAGGAGGGAAGCGCGCCAGCTCGACCTCTGCCGGTGTGTCCTCGCAGGGGTAGAAACCGCAGAGGTCTTCCACGCAGAAGAGGGTGACGCACTGGTCTTCCCCAGGGTCGTCGCATTCCTGCTCCACCCCTGCCCAGGCCTGTTGACTGGGCGGCTTGCTGACAGTGGAGCAACCCAGCCAGGACACGGCGAACAGCGAAAGCCAGAGCGCGTGAGGGATTCGCATGGACCGCGAAAGCTATCATGTCTTGGTCGCCGAACGGGCTCCCTACTTGCTGGGTCATGTGGAGTGCGTGAGCAGAGCCCCCCCAGGGCCGAAGCCCAGCGTCAGGCAGAGGATGCGACGATGCCTGTGCCGTCTGAGCTCCACTCGCGCCGCCTCGGCCGCGAGCTCCGCGTCGTTGAGCACGAGCACCTCTCCGCCGCCCGGCAGGGCTGCTTCCTCCAGGATGTCGGTCACGAGCGATGCATGCCCTTCCCAACCATACGTGCAGCCTCCCGGAACGAGAGCCTCATCCAGGGGACAGGGAAGCGCGAGACACACGCCTTCCACGGCCAGGTGACCGAGGTTTCGTGTACAGGCCCGCAGCGCGTTGGCGATGAAGTGCACCGCCGCGACGATGTGATGCCCATCCGTGGGGCGAGGCATCCCGATGAAGAGGCGGGGCAGCGTGTGGAGGTCCCGCTCGAAGACACGTTGGACTCCAGGGCGCGCGCACTTGATGCTCGTCTGGCCCACGTCGAGCACCAGCGGCGTTCGCGCCGCCACAAGCGCGAAGCCCGCGTACGCGGGCGCGAAGCGCGGCGACTCCGAGACATACACTGGACACCCGAGCGCGGCAGTGGCCTTCGCCACCCCCACCTCGAAACCCTCCAGGCAGGCCAGTCCTCCACTCAACCACACCGCATCCACGGAATGCCGATGCACCAATTGTTCAAGTGCGCTCGTGAGCGCTGGAAACAGTTGCTCCGCGAGCTGGTCCTCTGGCACCCCCGCGCGTCGGTCGGCCTCCACTCGCGGCGCGCCAATCAACTCCCACAACTCGCGTCCGAACACTGGGAGGTTCCACACCTCCAGCGGTGTCACTCTCTCCGCGTGGTAACGACGGGCCGTCCACCTTCGCGGCGCGGAACTCACGCGACGAGCCCGGCGATTCGCTCCGCTGCATCCTTCGCGCCGTCTCGGGATTGATACGACTCCGAGATGGCCGCCACCTTCGCGCGCAACGGCGTTCCCGGCTCCAGGAGCTGGCGAAGCGCGGCGCGACAGTCCTCCACCGTCAACGTGTCCAGCTCCCGCGTGAGTCCCGCCCCCGAGGCTCGGAGGAAGTGCGCCTGGATGGGCTGGTCATTGCAAACTGGCAACAGCAGCAGCGGCACGCCCGCCGTCAGCGCCTCCATCACGGAGTTGGCGCCTCCATGCGAGACAAAGACAGACGCCCTCGGAAGGAGCTGCCGCTGCGGCGTATAGGGCACCGCCACCACGTCCCCTGGCAACGCGCGCGAGAAGTCCGTGTCCGCCAGCTCACCCGCGCTCAACACCACCGTGACGCCCAGCGGCGCGGCGGCCTCCGCGATGGTGCGGAACAGCGTGGGCTGCCATGAAATCTGACTGCCGAAGGACACGTACACCACGGGCTTCGAACCCAATCGCTCCCACGGGAAATCCACCTCGTCTCCCCGAGGCTCGGGCGGAATCGACGGGCCCACCAGTCGCCCGGCGGGAGGAAGGTCCACCTCCGGTCCGAGGAACGCCTCCGTGGCGAAGAGGATGTTGAGGTGGGGCGAGAGGGCCTCGCAGTTGCGGAAGCTCGCCACGAAGCCATGTCGTGCGAACAGCTCCGCGCGCTCCTTCGCCAGGGCGCGCACGTTGCGGCGCAGCCCGTAGTCCTCCATGGGCTCCAGCAGCGAGAGCGCGGAGGACACTCCGGCCCACGGTATCCGCTCCTGATGCGCGGCCAGCACCGCCGCATACTGCATCCCATCCAGCGCCATGACGTCCGGACGGAAGCGACGCACCACCTCGCGCACGGGCTCGATGAGCGCGGGCACCGCATCCAGCAACAGGCCGCGAATCCACTTCCCCAGGGCCACCTCGTCACGCACCAGCCGGGCCAGCGCCTCGCCGCCCGTTTCAATGGTGGGAGCATCCCTCGCCGAGTGGGGCAGGTGCAGCACCTCCACGCCGAGCTTCGCGAGCTGAGGCGCGGGCTCGGGGATGCAGAGCCAGCCCACGGTGTGGCCCAGGCGGCGCAGCCACTGCGCGACGCCCATCATCGGGTTGATGTGGCCCTTCTCAGGCGAGGTCGCAATCAGGATTCGGGACATGGGGAGCCGTGTGCTGCGTGCGCGTGGAGCATGGCGAGGGAGCACAGCCGCATCAACAGGCGATCCACGCCATCCGCCTCCGGAGCCTCGGGCTCCATTCGCGTGTAGCGCTCCAGGAGCGTGAGCACGGCCTTCGGGTCGATGACCGCCAGCGGCTCCAGTCGCGAGGCCGACAGCCAGGCGCGGTACAGCTCCAGCCACCGGGTACGCACGGGGCTTGAGAGTGCCGTGTGCCCATAGCGCGGCGTCTTGCGCGCGAGCCGGACCTCGTCGGGGACGAGTCCTCGCACCGCGTGGCGGAAGAGCCACTTGCCGACTCCCTCGCGGACGAGCGAGGACTCGGGCAGCGAGAGCGCCACGTCCGCGAACCGGGAGTCGAGATACGGCGTGTGCACCGTGAGTCCGTGGGCCCGCGCGCCCCTCAGCTCGGGAGGAAGTACCAGCTCGCGCAGCACCCACTCCGCGTAGCGGACCTCCTCGGAGACCTCCATGTCTTCGGGAGACCAGGGCCCGCCACGGGCCGCGTTGGAGAGCTCCGGGCCGTCCTCCTGGGACAAGGGCCCGCCACGGACCGCGGCGGAGGCCTCCGTGTCTTGGAGAGACCAGGGCCCGCCACGGGCCTCGTCGGAGAGCTCCGGGCGGTCCTCCTGGGACCAGGGCTCGCCACGGGCCTCGTCTGGACTCCTCCCCAAGTTGTCCACAGCGGCGCGTAGGACCGTCCGTGCGAGTCGTCGGTCTTCCTCGATGCGCGCGAGCGCCGAAGCGAGCGCCAGGGGATTGCCCCTCAACACCTCATCGGCGCCGGCTCCGCTCAGCATCACCGAGGCTCCGAGCCGCTTCGCCTCCGCGTAGAACGCGAAGCTCGCCACCGCCCGTGCATTGAGGATGGCGCCCTCGTTGGCGATGACGGCGGGCTCGAACAGGTCCGGCAGGAGGGCATCCGGAATCGGAACGTCGACCTGCTCCACTCCCGCGAGCCGGGCCACCGTCCTCGCGTTGTGTCGCTCGACCGCGTCGGCGAAGTGGACATCCATGCTCCACGCGCGAACCCGGCCCGGTGCATGCCGCGCCGCCAGCGTGCACAGCACGGCGCTGTCCACGCCGCCGCTCAGGCTCACGTCCAGCGCGCCCGAGGCCACCCGGGTACCGACAGCGTCGGAGCACGCGGCCAGGAGCGCCCGTGCTCGTGGCTCGTCATCTTCTTCCGGGGAGCGCGGTGAGGATTGGCGGCGGATTCGCGGCGGGAGCGGCGCCACGCGGCTCACCCCTCGAAAGAGGCTCCAGGTCGACGGCAGGCTGTGTCGCAGGAACGCCGTGACGGATGCAGGCTCCAGGCCCACGACTTCACCGCTCAGGAGCGGGAGCAGGCGCCACACCGACTCCACGGGAGCGTCCGTCCGGGGTCCGGCTGTCGGCTGGTAGGAGGGCAGGGCGGCGAGCGGGCCGCTCGGGTCGCCGGGAGCGTCGGACACGCGGGGACTGTCGCAAGGCCCGGGGGCACCCGGCAACCCCGCTATAGTCCCTCCGTGCGTTACGAGCTGCACGACGGCCGAATCCTCACCTGGTCCCTGGAGACGCACGTCGTCACCCACTGCAACCTGCGCTGCGTGCAGTGTTGCCCCATGTCGCCCCACCTGCCCGCCTGGGCCGTGGAGCCCGCCGTGCTCGGCGCCGACCTCACCCGGCTCGCCCGCGTGCTCAAGCCCAACATCTTCAAGCTCACCGGCGGCGAGCCCTTCCTCCACCCGGACCTCCCCGCCGTGCTCGACGCCGTCCGCGCGTCAGGCATCTCCGAGCAGCTCTCCGTCACCACCAACGGGTTCCTCGCCCAGAGCGCGCCCGACGCCGTCTACGAGCGCCTGGACCGGATGACCCTGTCCGTCTACTCCTCCGCGCCGCTGCCAGAGAAGTCCCTGGCCCGCATCACCGAGCGCTGCGCGCGACACGATGTCCTCCTCACGGTGAAGCACATCGACGCCTTCCAGCAGCTCACCCCGGACGCGCCCCTGGCCACCGACGCGGAGGTCCGCGACGTCCACGCGCGCTGCTGGCTCAAGGTCCGCTGCCACCTGGTCCACCGAGGCCACTTCTACACCTGCACCCGTCCGCCTCACGTGGCCACGGTGCTGGGCCCCTCGCACCCGGAGATGCCCGCGCTGGCCGAGGTGGATGGTGTGCGCCTCGACGCTCCGGAGCTGCTGGAGCGGATGCTTGGCCACCTGGAGCGGGACACGCCGCTGGCCACCTGTCGCTACTGCCTGGGCGCCAGTGGCCCGTGGCAGCCGCACGCGCAGCTCCCACGGGCCCACGGCTGACCCCCGAGGCTACTCTCGGGACTTCGACAGCGCGCGCTGCATCGACGCCGGGTAGCGGTCTCCCACCGCGACGCCCGGAGGCGCCACGAGGTCGATGTCCTTCAGGTCCTTCTCCGTGAGCTTCACGTCGAGCGCGCCCAGGTTCTCATCCAGGTACTTGCGCCGCTTGGTTCCCGGGATGGGGACCACGTCCTGGCCGCGCGCCATCACCCACGCGAGCGCGAGCTGCGCGGGCGTGCAGCCCTTGTCCTTCGCCAGCCGCTCCACCTTCACCACCAGCTCCAGGTTGCGCGTGAAGTTCTCCCCCTGGAAGCGCGGCGAGTGGCGGCGGTAGTCGTCCGCGGCCAGGTCCTCGTAGCGCTTGATTTGCCCCGTCAGGAAGCCGCGCCCCAGCGGGCTGTACGGCACGAAGCCGATGCCCAGCTCGTGGCAGGCCTGGAGCACCCCGTCCTCCGGCTCGCGGCTCCACAGCGAGTACTCACTCTGGAGCGCGGCGATGGGGTGCACCTTGGAGGCCCGGCGCAGCGTGTCCGCGTCCACCTCCGACAACCCCAGGTGCCGCACCTTGCCCGCGCGCACCAGGTCCGCCATGGCCCCCACCGTGTCCTCGATGGGCGTCGACGCGTCCAGCCGGTGCAGGTAGTACAGGTCGATGACGTCCACGCCCAGCCGGCGCAGGCTGGCCTCGCACGCGCGCTTCACGTACTCGGGGCTGCCGTTGATGCCGCGCGCCTGCGGGTTGTTCGGGTCCCGGACGATGCCGAACTTGGTGGCCAGGACGACCTTCGCGCGGTGGGGCTTGAGCACCCGGCCCACCAACTCCTCGTTGCTTCCGGAGCCGTACATGTCCGCCGTGTCGAAGAAGGTGATGCCCTTGTCCAGCGCGTGCAGCAGCGTGGCTTCCGACTCGGCGTCATCCCGCCCCGCGTAGAAATCCGACATCCCCATGCAGCCCAGGCCCAAGGCGGACACCTTCAGGCCCTGCTTTCCGAGAGTCCGTGTCTCCATGTCGACAGCCCCTTCGCCGGCCGCCGACATGGCGTCCGTTTTCGCGCGGAGCCTTTACTGTGGCTGGGCCACCGACACGTCAACTGGAAGCGTTCGCTCCCGAGGCAAATCGACGGTGAAGGTGGAGCCGCGGCCCTGCTCGCTCTCCACGCGCACCCGCCCTCCCATGGCCTCCACCAGCGTCCGGGTGATGTAGAGGCCCAGGCCCAGGCCGCCATAGTGCCGCTCCGACACGGCGCGCTCGAAGCGGCCGAAGAGGCGCGGCAGGTGCTCGGGCGCAATCCCGATGCCCTGGTCCCTCACCCGCAAGCGCGCACGGGTGGGGCCCTGCTCCAGGCTCAGCTGGATGGGCTTGCCCGAGCCGTACTTCACCGCGTTGTCGATGAGGTTGGTGACGACCTGCTCCAGTCGGAGCCTGTCCCATCGACCGATGAGGCCCGACTCACCGCCCTCCACCTCCAGCGTGGAGCCGGCCCGGGTCGCATGGGGCTCGTAGCGCACCACCACCTCGCGGATGAGCGCGCCCAGGTCCACGTCCTCCAGCTCCAGGGCCAGCCTGCCCGCGGCGATGCGCGACACGTCGAGCAAATCTCCCACGAGCTCCGCCAGCTTCTTCACCTGCCGGGCGCCCGTGTCCACGTAGCCCTTCACCACGGAGTAGGGGATGGCGTCGGGGTGGCGCTCCAACTCGCGCGCGAGCGCCTGGAGCTTGAGGCTCAGCGGGGTGAGGGGCGTCTTCAGCTCGTGGCTTGCGATGGAGAGGAACTCGTCGCGCAGGCGGATGGCCTCCTGGGCCTCGCGGTACAGGCGCGCGTTCTCCATGGAGAGCGCGGCGCGGTACGCCAGCTCCAGCCCGAAGGCGAGGTCCGCCTGGGTGTAGCGGCGGTTGGAGAACGAGGTGAAGAAGCTGAAGACTCCCAGCGTGTGGCCGCGCACCACCAGCGGCACGGCGATGAAGGAGCGCAGGCCGGTGGCCAGCATCACCCGGGCGTGGTTCTCGTTGTGGGCGCTGCGCTTGATGTGCGCGGGCGTCATCTCCTCCAGGAGGATGGCCTCGCCGCGCAGGAGCGCCGCGGTGGGCGGGTGGCGCGGGTTGCCCTCCGGCATGAGCTGGAAGTTGAGGACCTCCGCGGCGGTGGCGGCGTCCTCGGGGCGTGCGTGGGCGACCTCCAGCCGGCGGAAGTTGCCATCGGGTTGCGCCAGGTCCACGAAGCACCAGTCCGCGAGCGCCGGCACCACGAGCTTGGCCAGGTTGCGCATCGTCGCCTCGTAGTCGAGCGAGGACGCGAGCACCGTGCTCACCTCGGCGAGGACGCGGGTGCGGAACTCGGCCTGGCGCAACTCAATGGCCAGGGCCTCCGCGCGCTGGCGTGCATGCACCAGGTCCGTCACGTCGAAGCCGAAGCCCGCGATGCCGTCCACCTGTCCCTGGGAGTCACGGGTGGGCTGGTAGACGAGGTTGTGAAAGGTCTCCTTCTCCATCCCGTCCGTCTGGAGGAAGCGCAGCGGCACGGCGTTGCCCACGAAGGGCTCGCCCGTGGCGAAGACGCGGTCCAGCACGTCGCGCGCGTCCTGCTCCGCCACCTTCACCACGCCCTCCTGGAAGGGCATGCCCAGGGTGTCCCGGCTCTTCAAGAGCGAGCTGTTGCGCGCGTTGGAGAAGTCGAAGTCGTGCGTGGCGCCGCGCAGGAAGAAAATCTGCGCGGGGGCCTGCATGAAGATGGTGTGCAGGCGAGTCCTCGCGGCCTCGGACGCGGCGCGGGCCTGGCGCTCGCTCTCCAGCAGCCCCGCACGCTCCTCCATGGCCCGGCTGAGCGACACGTTCAGCTTGGTGATGAAGATGGCGAGCAGGGTGAAGATGCCCAGGGACAGCACATCCGCGGACCGCATCTGGAGTGTCAGTCGCGGCGGGAGGAACTCGTGGTCCACGGCCACCAGCGACAGCGCCGTCACCAGGAGCGCGGGCCCCCAGCCTCCCCACCAGCCGGCCACCATGACGGCGCCATAGAAGAAAAGGAAGGGGCTGGTGGACATCAGCGACGCGAGCTCCATCTGGAGCAGCAGCGCGCAGAGGAAGAAGAGCAGGGCGACGCCATAGCGGCCCAGTCGGGACTTCTGAAGCCAGCTCCAGGCCTTTCGGGGGTCCGGCGTGAGGCGCTGCTCGAGCGGAGCCGACAGGGAGCGCGTGCTCCCCGACGGACGGGTGGTTTCCAGATGCGAGACGGGCGTGGGCAAGGCGAGGGGCCTCCTCACGGCGAGGGAGCACCGCGAGCGTCCGGAATCGAAACGCTCCCGGCGCGAGGCGGGGTCCGCGCATGATGGTCCTACTTGGCGCTCGTCTGCCTTCTTCTCGGATGCAAGTGATTGAAGGAGCACGCTCGGCGGTTCAACGCGCGACTTCTTGCTCCGACTTGTTGAGTGGACAGCTCCCCCGAGAGGGACGGGGCACCACCGACCCGGTGTTCCCTGACGCTGACGATGAAGTCTTTCAGGTGTGTTGTTTGTGAATGGCGCCGTGTGAGGGTTGGCGTCAAATCATTGGAGCTTCGAGCATGTCACGCATGCGCATCGAGTCTCGGTCCTGAGGCCTCCCCATGCTGAACGAGTCCGACTGGGACAGGAGGCCGGGGCCCTGGGACATGCCCTTGTTGTACTTTCGGGTGGGGCAGCAGTGACCATCGATGCCCATGCTCGGGCCGCCCATGTTGCTCGGGCCCATGTCGAAGCGGTCCCGCATCAGCATGGGATTGCCGATGAAGCTCCCCGGAGGTGCGGAGCCACCGTTGCCCGTGGCGCCCTGGAGGGTGATGGGCTCCTGCGTGGCCGGCTGCTTCTGGACCTGCCGCAGGTGAAGCGTGTGCCTGGCGGAAGAGAGCTTTGGGGTCATGGCGTGTACCTCCAAGTGGGCGGTGTGGCTTCATTACGGCGCACACGCGCACACGGTTACATCGCCTCGACAGGGGCCGCGCTGGCGTGAGCGCGGCCCGGTGCGTCACTTCACGGTGGGCGGCGGATACGGGTTGTAGTCCCAGCGCCAGGGCATGTCCGTGGGGCCCAGGATGGCTTCGATGAGTGGAGGGAAGACGTGGGGGCCCTTCACGCTGTTGGCGAGCAGGACGACGCAGCGCGCGCCGCGCTCCAGGCAGAGGACGAAGTTGTCGGTGTGCTCGTCGTGGCCACCCTTGAAGAAGGCGGGGCTGGAGCGGTCATCGAAGAGCACCATGCCCAGTCCGGCGGACAGGGCGATGGCCTGGTTGCGCGGGTCCTTCTCCTCGGTGAGGGTGGGGAACTGGTGGGCCCAGGGGATGGCGAGCTGCGGGGAGAGCAGCTCCGCGCGCGCCTTGGAGGAGAGGCCTTCTCCGCGCATGAGGCCGGCGAGGAACTTCGCGTAGTCCTCGATGGTGGTGTCCATGGAGCCGGCGGCGCGGACGCTGCCGCGCTGGTGGTGGGCCTTGGCCACGCCGTGCTCGTCGTAGCCGGTGGTGACGTTGGGGGCGAAGTCGTCGCGCCAGACCATGCTGGTGCGGCGCATGCCGAAGCGGTCGAAGACGCGCCGCTGGAACTCCTGGCCGGCGTCGAGTCCGAGGCCCGCGTCCTCGAGGACGAACTGGAGCAGGTTGATGCCCTCGCCGGAGTAGGCGTAGCGCGCGCCCGGGTCGAACTTGAAGTCGAGCTTCCCGTCCGGGTTGAGGAAACGGAAGTTGGGGAAGCCGGGCGAGTGGCTCAGCAGCATGCGCGGCGTGAGCTGCTTCCAGCGCGGGTCCGCCGCGAGGTCCTCGTACTTCTTGAACTCGGGCAGGGGCTTCTTGAGGTAGCGCTCGATGGGCGTGTCCAGGTCCAGCACGCCCTCGTCGACGAGCTGCATGACGAGGTAGCCGAAGACGAGCTTGGTCAGTGATGCGCCGTACATGACGGTGTCGGTCTGAAGGGGCGCGGCCTGCTCGACGTCGCGCAGGCCGTAGGCCTTCACGGCGACGACCTGGCCTTCCTCGATGATGGCCAGCGCGAGCCCGGGCAGCTTCGCCTCGGTCATGAGGCGCACGGCGGTGGCATCGATGTCCGGGCCGTGGCGCACGGGTTCAGGCTCGGGCAGGGAACACACCCTGGTGCACGCGGAGAGCAGGCCCAGCAGACCCAGCAGGCTCGGGAGGAGGAGACGGGCGAGGGGACGAACGAGCGAGGAGGGCATGCCTGGAGAATGTGGTGACGGCCAGGTTGTCGCAATTCCAAGCGGCCTCGTGCCGACACGCCGAGGTGGCTGTTACGCGATGACTGAGTCGTGCGAGACGACGCGTGCGGGTCTGCCCCGGAGGGATGACCTGTGGTGCGGCTGCGCGATTCAGGCCGTCGCGCGGTGTCTGTCATTGGGGGCAGGGCCCGCGCCGCGCGAGTGAAGCCGGCCCTACGGAACGCGGACGCGGCTTCGGAACGGCAGGGGCTTGGTGCCGGTGGCCAGGTCCTCCGCGCTCACGTGCCGCACGTCCAGTCGCGGTGACCCGCTCCACCCGAGGTTGCGCAGGGCGGCGACGAGTCGCTCACACAGTGGCGTTACCTCGGAGGCGTCCGCGCCGGCCAGCTCCAGCTCGAAGGAAGAGGGTGTCATCTGCGTCAGCCGGAAGGCGCGCAGGGCGTGGTGCTTGAACACCCAGGCGAGCGCCCACGCATCCACCGTCCGGCCCGTAGGCGTCGTGAAGTGGCACGCGCCGCGACCGCCGAAGTGCTCCAGCGTCCAGCCGTGGAAGCCGCACGCGCACGCGTCCCTGTCCACCGTCCCCGAGTCACCCGGCAGATAGCGCAGGAGCGGCAGCACGCTGGGACGCAGCCGCGTCACCACCACCTCGTCGAGTCCTGGCTCCAGCCACACGTCGGGCGCGAGGACATGGAAGCGCCCCGGCCCTTCCAGGCACTCCCAGGCGAGCGGCCCCATCTCCGTCGTTGCGTAGTAGTTCAGCAGCGGCGCGGGCACCGAGCGCGCCAGGGCGTCCCGGGTGTCCTGGGGCAGGTGCTGCGCGGAGGTGAGCAGCAGCGCGGGCGGCGGGAGGTCGCGCTGCTCGGAGAGCCAACGCAGTCCCTCCGGGTCCGAGAAGATGACGGCGGGACGTACGCGGCTCAGCCGCTCGCGTGCATTGTCTCGCAGCACGGAGATGCGGTGCAGCGCGCCGTCCTGGAGGATGGGCAGCCGCACCGAGTACTCGAGTCCACCCGGCAGGGCATCCAGCAGCACCACACGGGGACGCGGCGGCAGCACGGCCCGCGCGCGCTCCAGCCAGAACCGCAGCACCGCCCACATGTGCAGGCAGTCGCGCCTGTCTCTCACCACCTTCACCGGCTCGCCCGTGGAGCCGGAGCTTCTCACCACCACGCTCTCGTCCTCGCGAGACAGCGGCGTGGGCACTTCATCCCAGTGTCGCGCCAGCGTGCCTCGCTCCAGCGTGGGGAAGTGCCTCAGGTCCGCGAGCGTTCGGAGGTCTCCAGGGTGAAGCCCCGCGTCCCGCAGTCGCCGCGTGTAATAGGGAGAAGCCAGCAGGCCAGCGCGCAGCCCTTCCAGTCGCGACTCCAGCTCCGCGCGGGCCGCTGCCTCGTCGGGGAGGACGGCGAAGCGCGACAGGTCCCGGGCGATGGACTCCGCCCACGGGACATGGGGACGCTGGGTGGCGGTGTCCCGGCGGATGTTCGCGCGGGGAGCCACGCGTGCATCCGAGGGGAGCCCCAACGTCACTCGCGCCATCCTCGAGCGTCGGCGGCGCGCTGGGCCGCATCCGCGAGGTCCTTGGCGCGCTTGTCCGCTTCCTGGCGGCGGGCCTGCTCCGCCCGCTCCATCTCCTGCAGCGCGGCGCGGTAGTCGAGCTGCTTCAGCCGCGCGGAGGTGTCACGGGATGACTCGTCCTTCACCTGCCCGTCCACCGCGTGCACCCACTTGCGCAGGAACTCCTCCTGACGGAAGGCGTTGGAGCGCACCATCTCCGCCGTCAGGGGCTCCACCCACACGAAGAACCCCCGCATCACGGTGGCGGCGTCCGCGTTCTTCCTCAGCATCGCCGCCGTGTCCGCACCCAGCGAGGACGACGTCAGCACGTACGCGAGCATCACCACCTGCTCCCGCCAGAGCGCTGGCGTCTTCGCTCTGCGCTCCATGTCCTCCCAGTCCGCGCGCGACGGAGGACGCACGCCCGCGAGGCGGAAGGTGTCGCAGATGATGGCCACCGCGAGCTCGTGCGGATACGGCGAAACGAGAGGCACGTCGGTGAGCTGCTTCTGGATGTTCTTGACGTCAAAGGCCATCACTTCTCCAGCAAAGCCTGGGACAAGGCCGCGGCGGCGGGGCCGAAGTCCGACAGCCATTTCACCACCACCAGGCGGAAGTTGCGCTCCTTCAGCGCGGGCGCCAGCGCCTGCCTCGCCCGGTGCTCGTCCGGCAGCGCGAGGAGCGCGACGAGCAGGCGAGAGCGCCGCGTCGCCTCCACCAACATCTTCATGTGCTCGTCCGTCGCCACGTTCGACAGGAAGTCGCTGTCGGAGATGATGACGCGCAGCGCGTCCGGCCGCTCCTTGGACAGCGTGCCCAGCACGTCGAAGGGGAACATCGTCCCCCCACCGATGTAGTGCAGCAGGAACTCGCGCGCCGTCTCCTCGTCGTACATCCACGGGGAGAGCTTGGGGTCGGTGTGCGAGTAGATGATGCCGCGCACCTTCGCCTGCTTGCGCAGCGCGGAGGCGGACAGCACCTGCGCGGCCAGCGTCATCGTGTTGAGCTGCGCATCCGGGTTCGGCATGGAGCCGCTGGTGTCCAGGTACAGCTCCACCGAGGGCACACCGAGCTCGGACGCGGGAGGCACGTCGGCCTCCAGTTCGCGACGCAGCGGCGACACCGCAGCGAGGTGCCCCTGGGTGAGCACCGTCAAGGTCCAGTCGATGGCGGAGGGGTCATCGCCGTACTCCCACGCCTCGGGCGTGGTGCGCAGGTACGGCTCCGGCTTCGAGGGCGCGGAGGGGAGCTTCAGCAGGTGCTGATCGACGAGCCGTCGGTAGTGCCGGGCCACCAGCGCGCGGCGCAGCTTTCCCCTGCCCGTTCCGGGCAGGTGTTGGGTGACGCGGTTGATGTGGTCCAGCGCGTCGGGCGCCTTCGTGTCGTGGGCCTCGTCGAGCCAGCCCTTCGCGCGAGCTTCCTCCAGCGCGTCTTCCCACCTGCCACCACTCTGGAGCGCGGAGTCCCAGTCATCCACGTCCGGCAGCGACACGTCGTCACCCAGCGGCAGGGTGTACGTCGTCTCGTCGAGCTTGCCGAGGTAGCGGATGAAGGTGGCGCAGAAGTAGAGGAACTGGAGGCGCGGGTGCGGCAGCGCATAGAAGGTCTGCGCGAACATCCGAGCCTCCGCGCGCAGGCCAGGGAACTGCTCTTCCATCGGCGCCATCGCAGCGCGAGGCACCAGGTCTCCAGGCTCGCGTCCCCACAGCTCCTCGTAGATGGCCAGGTAGAAGAAGAACATCGGCGAGACTTCGCCGCCGCCCTGCGTGCGCTGGAACCCGCGATACACCCGGCACAGGTCCTCCGGGTGCGTGCGGCCCACGAACTCGTTCACCTGGAGGTCGTAGAAGAGGTTGGTGAGGGACTGCTTCAGGCCGGGGAGCAGCCGCTGCTCCATGACGCGCAGCTCCGCGTCCCAGCCCAGCGTGTGCGGGAAGCGCGCGTGGTGGCCGATTTCGTGCGCGAGCACCGCCATCAAGCTGTCCGCCGCGCCCATGGACTCCAGCAGCTCGAAGTGGACGAAGACCTGACGCTTCGTGAGGTCGATGTACGCGAGCGGCTCGTTCGCGTGGTCCGCGTCCGGACGGAAGGGGACGTGAGGCTCCGGAGGGCTGAGCCGCACCTGCACGTCCCACAGCGCCAGCGCGTCCCGCCAGCATCCCGCGATGTGCTCTGGCGTGAAGCGCGACGTGCTCATACGGGCACGAGCACCACGACGTGCTGCGAGGTGTCCAGCGTGCCGGCGGCGCGCCAGTCATTCGTCACGGTGGCGAACCAGGAGTCCACGCGCGCATCCCTCCACGCGACGGTGGACAGGTGCGGGCTCTGCTGGAGCGTCACCTCGGGGGTCTCGCGACAACCCATGGCGCCGAGGGGAATCGGTGTGTCCGACAGGAGCAGGCCCTGTGCCGCGGCCTCACGTCCGGCGATGGCGTGGCGGTGGCGGTCGTGCACGCACAGCACCGTGGGCGCCAGGAAGTGCAGGGGTCCGGGCAGGAAGCGGCTGTCCTCTCGGGACAGGTCCACGAGGAAGGGCTGGGCCTTGTCGCCGAGCTTCATCGCGGGAGGCTCCATGGCGAGCGCGGCGGTTTCACGCAGGCGCTCCTCGATGCCCGTGAGCGAGCCGAGCCGCTGGCTCACGCGATAGAAGATGCGCTGCACCCACGGTGGAGCGGACTCCAGGTTTTCGCCCACGTTCCACAGCTGCGCGAGCACGCCGGCGCGTTGGGACTCGGGGACACCCGAGAGCAGGCGGGGGACCAGGTCCGTCCACGCGAGGGTGAAGAGGTTCTGTCGGCCCGCGGTCGCCGGGTACAGGTAGCCCAGGCCGATGGCCTCGGCGCCCAGGCGCAGATATGCGCGCAGCAGTTCCTCTGCGTCGGCGGGGGAGGCGCCTGTCTGGGACAGGGACTCTCCGAGCTTCCGTGCGGGTCCTTCGAGCAGGGCGCGCCACAGCTCGGAGTCCCACCGCACGTAGCGGCCACGGGCGCTGGCTTCCAGTTCGTCCGCGAAGCCGCTCATGGCTGGCCGCCCGGGTTTTCCTTCAGCCACGTCGCGTAGTTCCGGTAGCGGCTGTACATGGACTTGAGGTGGATGAGGTCCTCGTAGACGGGGCCGGACAGCTCCTGCTTGGTGAGCAGTTCGTTCATCAACGCGGTGACGGTGGTGAGGCGCTTCTCGGTGGTGCGCAGGTCGATGCCGGACAGGCCCTTGTCCAGCTCGGTGCGCAGCACGCCGACCTTGCGGCGGATGGGCTCGTGCTTGTCGTAGTGGCCCATGGCCATGTCGAACATGTTCCGAATCCAGGCGACGCGGTCCTGGAGGAGCATCTTGTTGCCGCGCACCTCGAAGAAGGCGCTGCGGGTGTTGGGGACCAGCTTCTCGTGCAGCACCCACGGGGCGATTTGACGGAAGTCCTCCAGCTCCACGGTGCCGTGGCCTCGGAAGAAGGCGAGGGCCTTCGCGTAGTGGAGGATGGTCTGGTAGGCGCGCACGCTGACGCCGTTCTCCGTCTGCGTGCAGAGGTGCACCTTCTTGTCGAGCGGGCACTGCTCGTTGCACACGGCGGCGACCGTCTGTCCCGCGAGCTTGAGGGTGTCCTTGTGTTTGAACTCGAAGCGGGGCGAGGCCATGCGGCAGAAGTCGAGCTGGCCCAGGAAGAAGGCGATGCGTTCGAGGACGTGTCGCGGCACTTCCACTTCGAGGATGGAGGCGTAGGCGCGCTCCAGCTCGCCGGGGGTGAAGACGATGTCCTTGGGGAGCATCTCCTCGGGGGACTTGTCGGCTTCGATGCGCTGGAGGAGCGTGTCGATGAAGTTCGAGTTGAAGGGGACGGCGCGGACGACGACGTCGATGCGGTCCTTGAGGGCGTCGATGACCTGGAAGGTGCCGCCGCCCTGGTCGTCATTGGCGGTGAGGAACCAGGACGAGCGGCCGGTGTAGACGTACTGGTCCATCATCTCCGCGTAGCCCTCGGCGAGGAGGGAGAGGAGGGCGGACTGCGTCTTGGTGGGGATGCGGTTGTACTCGTCGATGATTTTGACGCGTTGGGTGATCCACTTGCGCCAGCTGACCTTGACGGCGGAGAGGTCCTCCGCCTTGAGCATGTCGGAGGGGAGGGGCGCGCCGAGCAGGTCGGCGATGGAGAGCTGGGGGTGGCCGCGCTGGATGGAGCGGTGGATGTCCTCGCGGGACATGCCGGACAGCAGGGCCATGAGGATGGCGGAGGTGGTTTTTCCGCGGCCGGGGCCGCCGATGAGGAGGGCTCGGCGGCAGGTGAAGAGGGTGAGCAGGGGGATGAGGACGAAGGAGCTGTAGCTCATGTCCTCGGGGAGATGGAGTTCGTCGCCGGTGGCGCTCTTGAGCGAGGCGGCGTGGCCGAACTCGATGTCGTAGTAGGGGCAGATGACGGCGTTGTTGGTGATCCACCAGTACGCCTGCCGCATCTTGTCGTGGAGGCTGCCGCCGTCACGCTCGGAGAGGTGGACGTTGAGCCCCTTGTCCACCGACGCGCGCCCGGAGAGCAGGCGCGACACCCAATCCTGATTGGCCATGCGACGCACAGCCTAGCATCCGGGACGTGAGGTGGGGCGCGGAGTGTCGACTCGTGCCGAGTGTGGTCGGCTGGCTGTCCCCCAGGCCCCTGTGCCGCAGCTCACCACGCCAACATGCGGGGGAACGGAATCGCTGGGAGCCGGCCCTTCAACTCCCGCGCTTGCGCCAGCCCGGCATGCTGCCGCCGCGTGAAGGCCCGTGTCTGGAACTGCCAGGCACCCCGACTTCGGACGGAGAACTCCAGCGCGAGCATGTGCCGACGCCGCATGGGACCCCATTCCAGCTCATCCAGCAGTGCGTCTACGCTGAACTCGCGACCACGCAGGTAGCGGGTGTCGGCGGCGAACCCCGTCCGAGCCGTCTTCCACCACGTGGACACTGCCTGCCCCGCGGGTCTCGGTAGTGCATGCTCCGGCCGGAGCTCCAAGTCTCGCGAGAGGTCCTCCTCAAGCGGCGGTAGAGAATCTTCTTCCTCAGGTGCCTTCACATAGGCGCCTTCCAACTTCAGCCCGGTGATGGCGCTGAAGGCCTCGCCCGCGAGTGACGCCAGGGCCGTCGATTCCATGAAGGCCAGGCACGTCTCGGCGGCCTTCGCCCAACCACTGAAACCCAACGCCCAGAGGGCGTCTTCGCGCATGGACTCCTCATCGGTGCATTCCAGCAGCCGAGTCAGGTCACGCCCGTTGCCACCGAGGGCCAGCAGTACGAGCGCCGTCGGGTCTGACTTCGTGCGGGCCGCCACGGACTTACGAACGGTCTCCCAGGCGGCAGGCACTCCAGCAATCATCCCCGCGATGACCGCGGCGTCTTTGACTCCAGGCCGCGAGTCCGCCAGCAATCGGGGAAGTTCACGCAACGCCACGTCCCGGGACAGGAAGGGCGTAGTTCGGAGCGCGGCCACGACGACTCGGCCGTCCGGGTGTCCAAGCAACTCCACCACCAGATCACGCGGAAGCTGTCCCCTGGCGCCGAGCACCTCCAATGCCCAGCAATGGCGGGAGGCCACCTGGGGCTTCACAAGCGACAGCAGGGTGTCGGCTACATCTGGCCGCTCGCAAAGCTCCAGCGCCTGCTGGAGGGCGGCACGAGTACCTTCGGGAGCGGTCTGCAGGCGTTCCACCACGTTTGCCAGCTCGATACGCCCTGATTTGGCGAGCAGCACCCAGAGCGCCGCGGAGATGCGCGGTGGGTCCTCTGAATCCAGCGCGGGCAGAAGCAGCTCCCGCGCCACGGGTTCTCCGCCGACCACCAGGCCGTCCAGGTGCGCCAACAGTCGCTCCTCCAGCGAGGCCGCATCCCGCAGCTCCCGGTCTGGCGCCACCAGGGTTCGGTTCCATTGCCCCCAGAGGAAACTCGCCTCGTCCAGGTGCTCCTCTTGGATGTCCATCAACAGAACAGGCATGACCTGGTGTGTGGCCCGTCCCACGCTGCTCTTGAGGGAGAATCCTTCATGTGGTGGCTTCTCTGGTTGGATAGGGACTCCACTCTTCTTTTTACCAGGATGCCATTCCATCAGGCCCGCCTCTTGCCAGGATGTTCTGCCTTGGTTGAGGACTTGACGGTGGATGCGCGGATTGTCGGGAGTGTCTGGGTTTTGCTAGGTTGAAGCGATGTGGGCCTTGAAGAACCAGACGCCCTACGCTGCGGAACGAAACTGGACCCGAGACAAGCATGGCGTGCACTGGTGGCTCGTCGCCGTCAAGGCGACCTTCGACATTGCGCCAGATGGGCAGCTCACGCTTGCTGATGAGCAGTTGCCCCCTGTGCTCGCACCTGAGTACCTTGGCGAGCCAGGCAGGTCGAGTTTGCGCTCCGATTCGGAACTCCTCGCGGAGAAGCCTCTCACCGACATCCTTGTCCATGCGTGCGCATATGCGCCCGGGGGGAAACCGGTTCCGACGGTGCCAGTCTCGCTCCGTGTAGACAGGCTCCACAAGGACTTGCTCGTCCACGGAGACCGGACCTACGAAAACGGCCTGCTGGGAGTCGCGCCGACCCGGCCGCGGCCATTCACCACGCGCCCCATTCGCTATGAATCAGCATTTGGAGGGAGTGACCTGTCGGGCGACCTCCAGCAGCAGAGCATGGATGCGCGCAACCCCATCGGGCGGGGTTTCGCACGTCGAGCGGCGCATCTGGTGGGGCGACCGGCCCACTCCATTGAGTATCCCCGTGGCGCTCCATCGGAGAGAGGGCCCGCGGGCTTCGGACCGATTGATTCTTCATGGATGCCGCGTCGCAAGCTCGCGGGGACCTACGATGCACGATGGGCGCAGTCGAAAAAGCCGCTGTTGCCCGATGACCACGACGCCGCTTTTGCACTCAGCGCTCCCACGGATCAGCGAACCCAGATGCCGCTTCTCGGTGGAGAGCACGTCGAGCTGCTCAACATGACTCCCAAAGGGGTCTTGCGCTTCAAGTTGCCGCGCATTTCACTGGGCTTCACCACCCGTATCCTCGCGCGGCGCCAACTGCATGCCGCGCGTCTGGTGACGGTGCTGATGGAGTTGGAGGCGTGGCGCCTTTCGCTGGTGTGGCAGAGCGTGTTGCGTGTTCCCTCGCCAGAGGCGGACTACCTCGACGAAACGACAATCATCGAGGACGGGGGCGTGAGATGAACGCTCAGGTCGAAGTGGTGGCCATGGGTGCACGAACGCCTGTCGGCCTCACCGCCGCGAGCAGCGCGGCCTCCGTGCGGGCTGGCATCTCGCGCTACGCCGAGTATCCGTTCATAGACCTGCGCGGCGAGCGGGTCGTGGTTGCCGCTGACGCGCTGCTGACGACCCGGCTTGAAGGGCGCGAGCGCCTGCTGCCCATGGCCGAGAGTGTGCTTGATGAGTTGGAGGCGGAGCTGGGCGAGAAGGTTCTCTATGGAGGAAGGCTCACCGTGTTGCTCGCGCTTCCAGAAACCCGCCCAGGGTTTTCGGAGAACGATGCGGCATGGGTCGTCCAGTCCCTGGAGGCGCGCCTTTCGAGGAAGACGTCCAAGGTGAGCGTTGAACTTGCCGGGCGCGGGCATTCTGGAGCGATTCTGGCTGTCGAGCAGGTGGTGAAGGAGTGCAGCGAGGGCCGGGACAATCTGTTCCTGGTGGTGGGAGCGGACAGCTACCACCACCCGGAGACATTCGTGTGGCTGGAGCAATGCCGCCGGTTCGCACAGCCGGGAGTCCGAAGTGGATTCGTTCCAGGCGAAGGTGCGGGAGGGCTTGCACTGATGAGCGCTGGCTTGCGCCGGCGCCTGGGCTTTCCCAGCGGGGCCATCGTGCGCGGCGCGTGCACGGCTCAGGAGGCGCGCCTCCGCGATAGTGAGACGGGCTCTCTGGGAGTCGGAATGACTCAAGCAGTGCAAGGGGCTGTCGCGAGGCTAGACCTCGCGACAGAGAGTGTGGACACCGTGTACGCGGACATCAACGGCGAGCGCTACCGAAGTGAGGAGTGGGGCTTCGTCGCCCTGCGGGCGCCGAAGGTATGGAAGGGCCCGAGCTACAAAGCCCCAAGTGACTGTTGGGGCGACATGGGGGCCGCGTTCGGGGCGCTCGGGGGAGTGCTGGCCATCCAGTCGTTCGCGCGGGGATACGCACGCGGCCCTCGAGCCCTGGTCATGGCGGGCTCGGATTCCGGGCTGCGGGGGGCGATGCTCTTGGAGGCTCCGCGGGCTGCATGAGAGGAGATTTCCCATGGCGAAAGTGTCAGTGAATGCTCCGAAGACTCCAGTAACCGAAGGGAGCAGCGGAGTCGCGGCGGCGACGCTGCCCAATGTCTGCAAGATGCCGGGGCCCCCGGCACCGTTCGTGCCCACGCCGTTGCCCAACATCGGCAAGAGTGGGTCGCAGACGAAGGGGTATTCCACGAGTGTGACAATCGAAGGGAAGAAGGTCGCCATTCGGGGAGCGACCTTCGGCTCGATGGGGGACGTGGCCAGTCAGGGGACCGGGGGCGGGATGGTCTCCTCCAACGTGGAGGGCCCGACGAGCTTCGTGGGGCCTGGGTCCATGGACGTGAAGATAGAGGGGAAGAACGTCCAGTTGCTCGGTGACCCGATGTTCAACAACTGCGGACCGAGGGGTAGTCCGGCCAACTCTGCGACGCTGATGGGGGTCATACAGGTTTCCGGTTGGTTGCTTACGCTCGTCACGGGAGAGGAAAACTGTCCTCTCTGCGATGAAAAGCATTCATCCGCTGGCGCGCTGAAAGAGACGGATGCGACGAGGGAGGACGCCAAGACGTTGGCAAAGGCGCTCACCAAGAACAATCAAGGTCCCGACCAGAGCCGGAAGTTTCCCTCGCCGAGAATGGACACGGGAAGAATGCTTGGCGTGGTTCAGTGTATGTGCAACCAGAAGTATGCAGACCACTCAAGCAGGACGGAGAAGGTGTTCCGTGAAATCGTCACGGACGAACTCCATTGGCACGCCCCCGCGGATGGAGGCCTCGATATTTCAATCGCCCGTAAAAATGCGGAAACAGGCCAGAGCGAAAACATCAAGCTCAGGAAGGTCCAGGCGTTCGCCCAGAGGTTCTGCGAAAAGAACGGACTGGACCCAAACCGTGTAGATGCGGCGTGGAATCGGGCTGCTGGCCTTCATGAAAAATGGCTTCGAACCTCCACCCCGCCCGCCTGTTACCCTCCGGGCAGTTGCGCTGGTCCCAAGGCGCTCGCGCTCGCGCTCGATGCTGGGGCCAAAGTCAGCGGTCTGACCGAGCGATGGTTCCACAGCGCCAATCAGCGGACCGACGGGGAAGTCGAGTACCTCCGCAGTGACCGGACTGAGCCGGTCCTGGGCTCCTTCGGGCATGGAGAAAGCGTCCCCCCATGCGGAACCTGCAATATCATTCTGCCCCTGATGCTCTGCACCAAAGGCAAGACCGAGGATGAAGAATGTCGGCACGAGAAGAAGAAGCGGTAGAGGAATTGCTCCTACGCGTCGTGCCAGGGCTCGCGGCGCAGTGGAAGGGCGCCTCGCCTGCTTCCCTGGAGCAAATCGAGAAGATTGCAGGCCGTCCCTTACCAACCTTCTATCGGTGGTTCCTCAGCCGCATGGGGCAACGCATGGGCCCTCTAGCCTATCCTACGCTCGACTTCTCGGCACAGCGCATACTCGACTGCTATGCCAAGGGCTGGGTCGAGCCTCATCCTCGACTCTTGCTGATTGCACATGATTCCAATGGCATGATGCCCATGCCTCTCTTCTACGACCTTGATGCACCGGCACGCGGTGATGCGCTGGTGGCGTCAAAAGAGGAAGGTGCTGACGAGGATGACCTCTACGAGAAGTTCGAAACGTTGCGCGAGATGCTGGCATGGGGTGCACTCGCCAAGTTTCGAGTGGGCACGATGCCGCAGGCCTGCAATGGCACTTTCTCTGGAGACGAACCCAATCTCCTTGCCGTCATCGCTCCGGTGATGAGCAGCCTGGGCTTCAAGCAGCCAATTCCCACGGGGCCCTACTGCGGCATCTATGAACGTGACGATGCAGCCATGATCTGCATGGGGATGCCCCGGCACGGAGTCGACAAGGCGCGCTCCTTCGAGTTGGGTGGTACGACCGCGGGAGTCCTCAGAAAGGTCCTGGGGGAAGTCGTAGCGGCGTCTTCGCTAAAGCTTCGAGTCGACGAGTGGGTTCCAGCGCTTGTGTGAAGGGTCCGTGCGGATGACGGTGACCAAGAAGGGCGTCTGTCTGTCGCGAACCTGAAGCACCCTTGGTGCAACTGGCGGTTACAGCGTGACGAGGCCCATCCGCGCGGCGCGGACGACAGCTTCGGTGCGGCGCTGGACGCCCAGCTTTCCGAGCACCGCATTCACATGGAACTTGGCCGTGTGCTCGCTGATGGAGAGACGGTCCGCGATGGCCTTGTTCGACAGGCCCTCCGCCAGCAAGGCGAGCACCTCCCGCTCGCGCGGCGTGAGCGCATCGGGGCCCAGGGCGCTGCTCCCTGGCGCGGCCGTTCTCGTGGACGTCCTCAGCTCGGAGAGTCCTGGGTCGAACACCACGAGCCCTCGTGCCACCGCGAGCAGCGCCGCCGTGAGCGGCATGGGCGCCACGTCCCGGAACAACAACCCCTTCGCCCCTGCTGCCAGCGCGAACTCGCCCGCTGTCTCATCCGCCACCAGCGCGAGCACGGGCGCCCCCAGGTCCGGCACCTCCACGCGCGCCTCCGCCTCCACCACGCGCAGTCCCGTGTCCCAGAGCACCACGTCGAAGGCTTCGCCCCTCGCGGACTCCAGCTCCACCTGTGTGCCGGACGCCACCGTGAGCAGCTCGCTCCCCTGGTCGCTGAGCACCCGTGAGAGCGCACCCCGAGCCAGCGGGTCTTCCGCGACCAATGCGAGACGAAGCGGGGCGAGGGGGGCATCCAACACGGAACCTCTTTCTTAACCAGGGGCCCTGCACTTCGCTCGGGGTGGCTTCCCAGACTCAAGGGCACCCCACGAGAGGTCACGCCCAGCCCACCGTCTGTCCATGAAGTAGTTTGAAGAGACGCCGTCCGAGCAGATGATGCCGCCCTCACGCGCGGGACTCGTACCGCGAGGAGGACACAAGGAATGGCGCTCCGTCTTCACTTCGTCGCCGTGGTCGTCTGCGCCCTGCTCGCCACCGCAGCCCACGCCGCGTCCCCATTCCTCAAGCCCGGTGACGAAGTCGTCGAACACGTCCGCAAGCGCTTCTTCGACGCGAAGCACGGCGAGGCCTGGGCCACGAAGCACCAGGGCTATGGCGCCGCCGCCACCAGCGCGGAGGACTTCGCCCGCCTCACGCGCGCCGCCCTCGCCGAACTCAACGCCTCACACACCGCCTTCTACCCACGCGACAGCGAGGGCTACGCCGGCCTCTCCGCCATCTTCCAGCGCTACCTCAAGCTCCCGAAGTACGAAGCTCCGAGCATCGGCGCCGATGTCATGGAAACCCCCGAGGGCTTCTTCGTCCGCCACGTCTTCGCCAACGGCCCCGCCGCCAAGGCCGGCCTGCTTCGCGGCGATCGGCTCGTCTCCGTCGAGGACAAACCCTTCACCTCCGTGACGTCGCTCACCCGCCGCGTCGGCAAGCCCACGCGCTTCTCCGTCGAGCGCACCCAGGGCGCAACCCCGCTCACCCTCACCATCACCCCTCGACTCATCAACCCGAAGGCCGAGTGGCTCGACGCCCAGAAGGCCAGCTCGCGCATCGTCGAACGCGGCGGCCGTCGCGTGGCCTACCAGCAGCTCTACTCCTGCGCGGGCCCCGAACATCAGGACCTGCTCGAGGAAACCCTCGCCGGGGACTTCTCCGCCGCGGATGCACTGGTCATCGACTTCCGCGATGGCTGGGGCGGCTGCAATCCCACCTTCCTCAACCTCTTCAACCGCACCGTCCCCATCTTCACCGGCATCAGTCGCGAGGGCCGTCGCAACGCCTGGTCCGCCACCTGGCGCAAGCCCGTCGTCCTGCTCGTCAATGGCAACTCTCGCAGCGGCAAGGAGATGGTGGCCCTCGTCATGAAACAGCACGCCCTGGCCACCCTCGTGGGACAGCGCACCGCTGGCGCGGTCCTCGCGGGGACTCCGCTGCGTCTGTCCACCGGAGACCTGCTCTACCTCGCAGTGGAGGACGTGGAGGTCGACGGCGTACGCCTCGAAGGGCAGGGCGTCCCCGTGGATGTCGACGTCCCCGACTCACTGGCCTTCGCCTTGGGCAAGGACCCGCAGCTCGACAAGGCCCTCGACGTGGCGTCGGTCGCGCTCTCCCCGCGCTGAACCCGCTTCAGTGTCTCCAGCTGCCGTACAGGTATGCGAGCCCCGCCGCGAGCACCACCAACATGCCCAGCACGCTCCACGTCACGATGGAGCAACCCGGCGTGGACCGGGAGATGACGGGCAGCTTCTGCGTCTTCAGCTCCTCCACGAGCTGCGACAGTCGCCCCGTGTCGTAGCTCACCGGCTCACCCGTGCGAATCTTCCGCCCGAGCTCCTTCAGCGACTCCTCACCGAAGAAGCGCTCCGAGAGCAACAGGCTGCGCGCCTGGAGCATCCGGTCCGTCCCACCGCGAGCGGGGTCCAGTCCGCAGCCATCACAAGGCTCGAAAGCGCCTTCCTTCGTTTCGCCGCATCCCACACAGACGGCCACGCTCATGCCCCCATCCTAGCGCGACCGCCCAAGCCCTTGGTCAAGCCAACGTGACGCCGTGCCCCACCGCCTCCGCGTCCAGGTGCAGCCGCGCGCCCTCGTAGCGCAGCCCTCCCTGGAACGGATGCCGCGCGATGAACAGCGGCGTGTCCAGGTCCGCATACGTGAAGCCGCCCAGCCCCGCCGCCAGATGCGCCGACGCGCTCATCGCCAGCACGCTCTCCACCATCCCTCCCACCATCAGCTCCAGCCCCGCCGCTCGCGCCAGGCTCCACATCGTCAGCGCCTCCACCACGCCGCACTTCATCGTCTTGATGTTGATGCCGTGCGCCGCCCCCTCGCGGATGAGTCGCAGCACGTCCTTCGCCGAGCGCGCTGACTCGTCCGCGCAGATGCGCACCTTCGAGCGCCGAGCGACTTCCGCCATGCCCGCGAAGTCCGACGCCGGTACCGGCTGCTCCAGGAGCGCGAGCGGCACGTCCGCCCGCTCCAGCTCCTTCAAGAACGCCAGCGCCTCCGCCACGTCGTAACCGCCATTCGCATCCGCGAACAGTCGCGCATGGGGCGCCACCTCGTGAATCGCCACCATCCGCGCCGCGTCCTCGTCCGGCGCCAGCGCCCCCACCTTCACCTTCAACGTGGTGATGCCCCGCTTCAGGATGGCCCGCGCCGACTCCGCCGCGTGCGGCACGTCACCCGCCGTCACCGTCATGTCGATGTCCAGCGTCGTCCCCGCGCCCCCGAGCATCACGTACAACGGCACACGGTGATGTCGCGCCAGCGCATCCAGCACCGCCATCTCCACCCCCGCGCGCGCCGCCGGCGCCAACGCGAGCCCGTCGCCGAGCCACTCCGACAACGGCCTCCACGCACGCACGTCCTTGCCCAGGAGCCCCGCGTGCACCTGCTCCAGCGCCGCGAGCGTGCTCGCCTGCGTCTCTCCGCTCACCGCTGGAAACGGCGCCGCCTCGCCCAGCCCCACCGTGCCATCCGCGAGTGTCAGTCGCACCAGCACGTTCTGTGCGACGTGCTGCGCCCCCGTGGCGATGGCGAAGGGCTCCGTCAGCGGCAAGTCGAGCGGCGTGAAGCGGACAGCGGTGATGAGCGTGGGCGTCATGTCGAGAGGCGCATCCTGGTCCGCTCCCTGGAAAGAAGGGGACACGCGAGAGGTAGGTTCATCGTATTCAACCCGGTGCTCCCAGGTGTCAGGGAGGCAGATGTGTGCCTCGCAGCCTCGGCTTGTGCCTGCAGCCCTTTCATGGCGACATGCGGGGACTCCGGACGTTTCCAGGAATTGCGGCCCCGTGATGGGGTTCCGGAGCTTTGCCTCCGGGTGACGTGGAAGCCCGGAGTGGGCGGGGCATGTCGGCGACGGACACGAGACAGGCAGTCCCGGGCGCGGATGCGCTGCTGGATGCGCTGGAGGAAGCGGAGCGCCATGACTCGGAAGGGTGCATGGTGTTGCGTGCCGTCCGCGACGAGTCCGGCGTCATCACCGACTTCGAGTGGCTCTGGTCCAACCCCGCCGCGTCGCGCGCGCTGGGCCGGGGCACCGACACGCTGCGCGGCCTGCGGCTGAAGGACATCTCCCCCATCGCGGGTCTGGGTGGGCGGCTGGCGGTGCTCAAGCAGGTGGTGGAGTCAGGCCGGCCCGCCGCGGACAGCTTCCCGGAGGGCGACGCGTGGTTGCTCGGCACCGCGGTGCCGCTGCGGGACGGCGTGCTGTTGCGCCTGCGCGATGTCACCAGCGCCCTGCGCATGGAAGAGGGGCTGCGCGACACGCTGGACTGGGTGCGCGACGTGCTGGAGAGCACGCCCGAGGCCTTCTTCACCGTGGATGCGGAGTGGCGCATCACCTACGTCAACAGGCAGGCCGCCGAAATCACCGGCCGCACGCAGGAGCAGGTCTTCCGGAAGCTGTTGTGGCAGGCGTGCCCGGAGCTGGTCGGCACCTTGTTCGAGCGCGAGCTGCGCCGCGTGGCCGCCGAGGGCTCCTCCACCATCTTCGAGGTGCGCACCGCGCCGGACCGCTGGCACGAGGTGCACGCCTGGTGCTCGGGGCAGAACGTCTCCGTCTTCTCGCGCGACATCACCGGCAAGAAGCGCGCGGAGGCGGAGCGCGATGCCCTGCTGACGCGCGAGCACTCCGGCCGACTGGAGGCGGAGGCCCTGGTGCGCGAGCGCACCGAGGAGCTGGTCGCCGCGCGAGAGCGCCTGGTGCAGTCGGAGAAGCTGGCCATGGCGGGCCAGCTCGCCGAGGGCGTGGGCCACGAAATCAACAACCCGCTCTCCTACGTCAGCGGCAATCTCCAGTTCGCGCTGGAGCAGTTGGAGCTGTCGATGGAGGGGGGCATCCTCGGCAAGAACGCGCCCCTGGCCGAGGCCCTGGAGGCGCTGCGAGAGGCCCGTGAGGGCGCCGAGCGCATCCGCGTCATCGTCCGCGACCTGCAGACGTTCGCCCGCGCGGATGAGCCGCACCTGTCCCCGGTGGACGTGCACGCGGCGCTGGAGTTCGGCCTCTCCATGGCCATGCCGCACCTGCGCTACCGCGCGGAGGTGGAGCGACGCTTCGCCGAGGTGCCCACCGTCATGGCGCATGAGGCGCGGCTGGGGCAGGTGTTCCTGCACCTGCTCGTCAACGCGGCGCATGCGATTCCGGAAGGGGACTTCACCCGGCACCGCGTCACGCTCTCCACGCGCGTGGAGGGGCCGTGGGTGGTGGTGGAGGTGGCGGACACGGGCCACGGCATGACGCCCGAGGTCGCCGAGCGCGTCTTCGAGCCGTTCTTCACCACGCGCGCGGTGGGTGAGGGCAGCGGGCTGGGGTTGTCCACCAGCCTGGGCATGGTGCGCAGCATGCGTGGCGAACTCACCGTCAACACGACGCCGGGCGTGGGCAGCACCTTCAGCGTGCGCCTGCCGATGACGGAGGCGATACCGGACGCGGTGACGAAGGGCTCCACGCAGGAGGTGCCCGAGCGCAAGCGGGTGCTGGTGGTGGACGACGAGCCGCAGCTCGCGTCGCTGTTGCGGCGGCTGTTGGGGCAGCACCACGAGGTGGTGGTGAGGCACAGCGGGCGGGAGGCGCTGGCGCTCTTGGAGCAGGACGCGGACTTCGACCGTGTCTTCTGCGACTTGATGATGGCGGACGTGACGGGGATGGACCTGCACGCGGAGCTGTTGTCGCGCGGGCCGGAGCTGCTGTCGCGCTTCGTCTTCATGACGGGCGGCGCATTCACCGAGCGGGCGCGCGCGTTCCTGCAGACGGTGCCGTTGCCTCGAATCGAGAAGCCGTTCGACCCGGGGACGCTGCGGGCGCTGGTGGAGGGAGCACCTCCGCGCGCCAGGGCCTTGGGGCCGCTGGCGCGCGTGGCTCGGAGCGGGTGACTACAGCTTCACTTCCTCGCGGTCCGGGTGGGTGATGTACCCGGTGCCGGCCGTGACGAGCTTCTCCATCAGCTTGTCCAGGCCGTTGGAGCGCGCGAAGGCCATCTCGTTCTTGGTGACGCCCACGAGCGTGAGCAGCTGCACCTTGCCGCTGGGCAGGGCGAAGTGGTCGGGGCGGGATGGGTCCCTGACGAAGACGAAGCCTCCCAGCTTGGAGTCTCCGCCATCGAGCGTGCCTTCCACCGGGTAGCGGTGGTTGAGGGCGAAGGCGCGCATCGTCACGAGGTTGTAGGCCATCATGTCCAGCAGCCGGAACACGGGCCACTTGGCCTGCTCTGGCGTGTGGATGACCATCTCGTAACCGATGCCACTGGGTGTCTCGTCGGTAATCTCGTCACCTGGGGCCACGGTGAAGGGATTGGACAGCCCGCTGGTGACATAGGTCCAGTAGGGGTAGTCCGGGCTCGGCGGCGCGGCGCGCACGCCCATGGGGCCCCAGTTGGGGTCCGCTTCACCTTCTACTTGTGCGAGGTCGCTCTCCATCCAGGCCTGGATGGCATCCGTCTGGTCGAGCGTGAAGACGCCTTCATCAATGGCGCCGAACATCTTGGGGTACTCGACTTCATCGCGGTCAGCCCAGCAGTCTTCGTACCACTGGATGAAGTCTTCGTCCGTCTCCGGTGCTTTCATGACGGACCCACTCTAGAGGGTCACCCCGGTTTCTCAACTTCCCCGTGAGGGTCCCCCCTCGGACCTGGCAGGTGGGAAACAGGGGCCCTCCCTCCCGGCCGCCCCCTGAGGCCCCGGGGAAGGCGGGGGTCGCTGGCCTGTCTCCCCTCGGTGGGATAGGCGGGGGGCGAGGTCTCCGCCCGGGGAGGGACACGTGGAGCATGCGTTTCGAGGGGTCGTGTCGGGGGGCTGCATCCGTGACGAGCAGGAGCTGATGCTGGTCGTCAGTCACCCCCATCCGGACAATGACTTCGGAGGCGGGCCGGGCCCGGTCGGGGAGTGGAACCAGCCCGTGGACGCGGAGGCGTACCAGGACCTGGTCGACTCCGGCTCCGACCCGGACGACGCCAGGTTCGAGGTGGATGATTACCAGCATGTAGCGGTGCGCACGGCGGGCGCGTGGACCCTGGAGCAGGTGGTGGTGGTGGGGACCATCGACGCCCTGTGTCGACTGGGAGCCAACCGCCATGGGGCGTTGGTCTCGTATGGCGGCACGGCGCACTTCGTGGCCATCCGTTCGAGCGAAAGCGGGAAGTGGGAGTCGCTGGAGTACGAGGGCGTTCCGGAGGGGCTGGTGGAGACGCGGGTGTGCTTCAGCGGTGAGGACATCGTGATGGCGGGGAGCCGAGGTTTCGAGCTCGACTCGCCCGCGGAGGTGGGGCTGCTCGTGCGCGCCGAGGGAGCCATGCGCTGGACGCAGTCGCTGGGGCAGTTGCCAGGGCGGGTGCTCGCGCTGGACAGCTGTCCAGGGGCGGCTGGGGCGCGGGTGCTCTATGCGGGCGGCCGGAGCCTCTGGATGCATGGGGAGGGCGGCTGGCGCGAGGTCCACTCGTTCCCGCGCGGGGAGGTGTCGTTCGTGCGGTGTTTCCCCTCGGGTGAGGTGATCGCCGGGACGACGCAGGGGGACGTCATCCTGGGTACGGCGGAGGCGTGCCGCGTCGTCGCTCGCGTCGGTCGCATCCACTCGGCCGAGCGGTGGGGTGGCGAGTTCTATGTGGCGGACGAAGACAACGTCTATCGCGTGGATGCCTCGGGCTTCGAGCGGTGCGCCGTGCCCAAGGAGTCGTCCGTGGCGAGGAACGTGTCCGACGTGGGCCGGCTCGTCGTGGGGAATGACCGATTGTGGCTGGCCGGGAGCCATGTGCTGGCTTCGAGCACGGATGGGAAGCGCTGGACGACGCACCCGGTGCGATGAGCCGAGGAGCGTTGCGTGAGCTCGAGGACCTCGGGCTCACGATGGTTCATCATGCCGGCTGGGTTCGTGCCCGCTATCGAGGCAGGGCCGCGAGGAGCGTCGACGTGCCTATCAAGATGACCATTCGTGTGCGGAACAGGCTCGGACGCCCGTCGTCACTGGTGCTCGAGCCCTGGGGAGAAGTGGCTCTGCTGACGGCGGGAGAGGTGGTGGAAATCCACGGCCAGGGCCCCGCCCCTGGAGAGGCGAAGGACGGCGGGCTCTTGCAGGTGGATATGACCGACGATGGAATCATCGTCTGGGGATGGAGCGGTTCTGACTTCGAGATTTCACGGTCCTCGGGGTCGTGAGACCGCACCCTGTCTAGATTTTCGGCAGGGGCCAGGGCTTGAGGCCTGAAATCTGCTCCGCCTCTTCCACCGCCATGTTCAGCCTTGCCCGCTCGCGCCGCACGTAGTCGCGCACCGCGCTGTCCAGCCTGCGGTCGAAAATCACATGCGCGCTGTGCACCGCCGTGGGCTCGAAGCCCCGGGACACCTTGTGCTCGCCACCCGCGCCCGGCTCGAACACCTTGCGCCCCGCTCGGATGCAGTCGTCCACCGAGTGGTACAGACACACGTGGAAGTGCAGGAACGGGTGCTCCTCGATGCTCCCCCAGTAGCGTCCGTAGAGCCGCTCCTTCGTCGCCAGGTTGAACGCCCCCGCGATGACCCGGCCCTCGCGCACCGCCTCCACCATCTCCACCGAGTCCGGCATCGCCTTGAAGACCCGCGAAAAGAAGTCCGGCGTGAGCTGCACCCGGCCCCAGGAGTGCCGCTCGCACGTGGCCTCGTAGAACTCAAACGCGCGCTTCGCATGCGCCTGCGTCAGCTCCGTGCTTCGCACCGTGCGCAGCGTGATTCCCTGTGTGGCCGCCGCTGCTCGCTCGCGCTTGAGCTGATGTCTCCGCTTGGAGTCGAAGCGCGACAGGTAGTCGTCGTAGCTGGCGTAGCCCGGGTTCTTCCACTGGAACTGGAGCGTCACCCGCCGCGCCAGTCCCTGCTCCTCCAGGAAGTCCGCCTCTTCGTCCGTCGGGTAGAGGATGTGCACCGAGGAGCACCCCGCCTCCTGCGCGCTCTCCACCGCGGCGATCAGCAACGCCTTGCGCAGCGCGGGCACGTCCTCGCCCTGGGCGATGAGCATGCGCGGCACCGTGGCCGGTGACAGCGGCCCTCCGACGATGAGCTTCGGGTAGTACTCCACGCCGAGCCGGGCGGCCGCATCCGCCCAGCCGAAGTCGTAGATGTACTCGCCCATGCTGTGGAACTTCCGGTACGCGGGCGCGGCGGCCACCAGCTTCGGGCCGCGCCATATCGTCAGGTGGTGCGGCGCCCAACCGGTCTCCTCGGTGGCGCTGCCGCTCTCCTCCATCGCCGCCAGCCATGCATGGCGCGCGAAGGGCGGTGCGTCCGGACCGGCGAGCGCGTCCCAGTCAGCGGCCGGGACGTCTGTCACTGCGTCGAGGATGCGGAGGCGGAGGGGAGTGTCTGTGGGCACGGGGGGCTGTTTTAACGCGCGCCGTGCGTTCTCGCCGCCTGGCCGTGGGCTTGCCTTCGCCCGGCCCTGCTGGAACCGCCGGGAGGCCCGTTCGCCGGGGGAGGAGGCTTTCGGGCCTCTTCCCCTCGGTTCGGCTCACTCCCGGGTACGACTGGCGGCTCAGGCCGCCCGGGCGGCGCCTGTGTCGTGCGCGGCCTCTCGGCGCGGCTCCGGCCACACCGCCCGCTGCGGCGTGGCGATGCGGATGACGCCCAGCTTCGCCAGCACGCGCATCACCTGCCACGTGGGGTCGATCTCGAACTTGCGCGCCGCGAAGTTCGGGCTGCTGCCGAACTTGTGGTGGTTGTTCTGGAACAGCTCACCCATGCAGAGCACCTCGACGGGCAGCGTGTTGCGCGACTTGTCGCTGCTGTCGAAGTTCCGGTAGCCGTACTTGTGCCCGCACCAGTTCACGATGGCGCCGTGCACCGGGCCCATCAGGAAGTGCACCGGCAACAGCAGGAACTGCCAGGGCGCCGTCGCGAAGGCCACGTAGAACGACGTGTACAGCCCCACCCAGAACAGCGTCGCCACCCAGGACGTGCGCAGCGTGTCGTCCACCAACGGCCACTCGGGATAGCCGCCGAGGAACCGAGCCTCCGGCTGCCCGCGACCCGCCGTGTAGTCCTCGTAGCGCTTCTTCGTGTGCAGCATCATCCGGAACACGTCCGTGAAGAAGTGCGGCGAGTGCGGGTCCTTCTCCGTGTCCGAGAAGGCGTGGTGCTCGCGGTGCAGAATCGCGTAGGCCTTGGGCGACAGGTACGACGAGCCCTGCACCAGATACGTGAGCAGGTGCATCACCCGCTCCGTGCGCGGACCCATGGTGTACATGCGGTGCGCGGAGTACCGGTGCTGGAAGAAGCTCTGAAAGAAGACACAGAGCAGCCAGTGCGAGACGAAGAAGACGAGGACGGCCATGGCGCTTTCCCGGTTCGGTGTCAGAACCCGGGTAACACCCCCCATGTCATGGCCACGTCATCACCGGCCGGAAGTTGCTCCCCGGTGACGACCGGGTGAGCCCTGACTTCATGCCGCCATCAGTCGGACGCGCTGCGCCAGGGCATGACGCGCGGTGACAGGGGCTCGATTTCCGGTACGGAGCACCTCTCACATTCATCGACAGGGGTGCACACGTGGAGCGGGCCGACATCGTCAAGCTGGACAAGGGGCACGTCTGGCACCCGTACACCGCCATGGAGGCGTACATCGCGGGGACGGACCCGCTCGTCATCTCCCGTGCGGAAGGGCCCTACCTCTTCGACGTGGATGGCCGGCGCTACCTCGACGCGAATGGCTCCTGGTGGGTGTCCACCCTGGGCCACCGCCACCCGCGCCTCCTGCGCGCCCTCACGGAGCAGGCGGGCCAGCTGCCCCATGTCTCGCTCGCGGGCATCACCCACGAGCCCGCCGCCGCGCTCGCCTCGGAGCTGGTGGCGATGGCCCCCGGCGCGGACCGCCCGGAGCTGCCCACAGGTGAGCGGCTGACGCGCGCCTTCTACTCCGACAACGGCAGCACCGCGGTGGAGGTGGCCATCAAGATGACCGCCCAGTACTGGGCGCAGAATGGCCAGCCTCGTCGCACGCGCTTCATCACCCTGTCCGGCGCGTTCCATGGAGAGACCATCGGCTCCACCAGCGTGGGCGGCGTGCCCCTGTTCCGCGAGGTGTTCGGGCCACTGCTCTTCGACGTGGTGCATGTGCCGTCTCCAGCGGAGGAGGGCGGCTGGGAGCGCGCCTTCGCCCAGGTGCAAGCCGCGCTGCGCGAGCACCCGGACGAGATTGCCGGCGTCATCGTGGAGCCCATCATCCAGGGCGCCGCGGGCATGCAGATGTACTCGCCGGACTTCCTGCGCGCGGTGCGCGAGGCCACCCGCGCGGTGGACACCTTCCTCATCGCCGATGAGGTCTTCACTGGCCTGGGCCGCACCGGGGCTCGCTTCGCCGTGGACCTGGCGGGCGTGGTGCCGGACCTGCTCTGTCTGGCCAAGGCGCTCTCGGGCGGACTGATGCCTTTCGCCGTGACGCTCGCGTCCGAGCGCATCTTCTCGGGCTTCCTCGGCGCGTCGTCGCGCGCGCTGTATTACGGGCACTCGTACTGCGGCAATCCGCTGGGCGCGGCCGTCGCCCGCGAGGTGCTCGCCGTGTATCGCGACGAGGACGTGCTGGGCCAGGTGGCGCGCAAGGCGCCGAAGGTGAAGGCCGCCTTCGAGCGCATGGCCGCGACGCTTCCCGGGCTCGTGCGTCCGCGCGCCATCGGCATGGTGGGCGCGGTGGACCTGGGCGGTGGGGGATACCTCGCGAGCAGCGGGTGGCGTGTGTACGAGGCGGCTCGGCGACGCGGGCTCTACCTGCGCCCGCTCGGTGACACCGTGTACATCGCGCCCGCGCTCAACATCCCCGACGCCGCGCTCGATGAGTTGCTGGCGGGCGTGGAGGACTCGCTGCGCGAGGTGGCGCGCGGCTGATGGTGCGTCCCCGCGAGAGGCCTGGGCGCGCGGCGGGTGCCGGAGGTGATTCGGCTCGCGTCAGGAGGGCCCGGTGGGTGACGGCGCCCCGTGCAAGGGCCGCTTCGGCGTGTCGTGGCGCCGAGGTGTCTCGGCTCTCGTCAGGACGGCCCGGGCGGTAGCACCGAGTCCGCGCGGGCGATGCGGCGCTCCTGTCGGAACAGGAGCATCTCCCGGACGAGAATCTGCACGGTGGCCGCGACGGGCACCGCCACCACCGCGCCGACGACACCCGCCAGCTCCGCGCAGAACAGCACCGCCAGCAGGATGAGCAGCGGGTTGACGTGCACCGTGCGACGGAAGACGAGCGGCGCCAGCACGTTGCCCTCCAACTGCCCGTACAGCACGAAGTACGTCAGCACCCCCAGCGCCATCCACATCCCGCCCGTCGCCCACGTCAGCAGCGTGATGAAGCCTCCCGCCACCACCGGTCCCGCGTAGGGCACCATGCTGGAGAAGCCACTCACGATGCCCAGCGGCAGGAAGTACGGCACGCCCAGCACCGCCAGCACGGTGGACGTGAGCAGCGCGTTGAAGGTGCAGATGAGCGTGAGCCCCGTCAGGTACCCGCCCGTGGCCCGGTACACGTTGCGCAAGACTCGCACATAGCGCATCCGGTGCTCCGGCTTGGGCAAATCCAACAGTCGCTTCAGCAGACCGCCGCCGAACACCAGCATGAAGACGACGAGGAAGAAGACGCTGAGCGCGCCTCCCACGAGCCCCACCATGCTGCCAATGGCATGAACCACCAGCCCCGGCAGCGTCCCCGTGGCGAGCTGCGGCGTGGCGTCCTCGAGCTGCCGTGCCCAGCCCAGGTTCTGCAATCGCTCGTTCAGCCCCCGGAAGGGACGCGACTCGCGCACCTCCTGCCAGAGATGCGGCCACTGCACCACCAGCGCATCCACCTGCGCCGCCGCCGCCGGAATCACCAGCAACGCCAGCAGCGCCAGCACCGTCATCGCGGCGAGCAGCATCGTCGCGATGGCCAGCGCCCGAGGCATCTTCCACCGCTCCAGCCGCGAGACGCCGTGCTCCAACGCCAGCGCCAGCAGCGCCGCGATGCCCGTCAACGTGAGGGCGACCCGCGTGCGCACCACCAGCACCACGAGCGCCAGCACCGCCAGCACCACGAAGCACACGGTGAACACCGTCTTCGGTGTCACCTGGGAGCCCTGTCTCGTTTCCCCCTGCTCCGCCACCGTACCCCCACGCGACAGACACCTCGCCTCGTGGGGGTATGCAGTGCCTCGCCTGGATGCCAGCCTCCCCGCCCGGAGGCGCCAGTGGATGTCAGGTCGACTCCACCCGCGCCCGGGACTTCCGGCATGGCGTGTTCATGCGCCGACAGTGACGATGACGCACGCGCCCCTTCTTGGAGAGGCGCGCCCGCCCCGCGACGCACGACGTCAGTTGCGCGAGGGGAAGATGCCTTCCAGCGCGATGATGAAGTTGATGGCCAGGAACGGAGACATGTTGTTGTGCGGCTGGCTGCCGCCCGCGACTCCAATGGCCGCCGGGTTCATCGTCCCGTCGATGGGCGCGGCCCGGTAGTTGAGGACCGTCGCGGTGCTG
The DNA here is from genome assembly GCF_013336715.1 of Myxococcus sp. CA056. Classification (NCBI taxonomy): domain Bacteria; kingdom Pseudomonadati; phylum Myxococcota; class Myxococcia; order Myxococcales; family Myxococcaceae; genus Myxococcus; species Myxococcus sp. CA056. Next base: position 1,256,466 of record NZ_JABUMT010000001.1, on the reverse strand, counting down.
TCCGCCGCCAGCACCACGCCGATGGGCGTCTCCGTGTCGCCCTGCTGCGAGCTGACGTTGAGGGTGTGGTTGTGCGCTGGCATCTGCGTCGAAATCAGCGTCACCGTCTCCGACCCTCCCTGCTCGCCCAGGGTCCGGGGCGACAGGCCAGGCCCCTGTCCCGGCTGCATCGGATAGCGCCCGCGCAGGTCCGGCAGCGCGAAGGTCGTCTGCCCGTTGCCTCCATACGTCGTGCCCAGGATGGAGAAGAGCGCGGTGTTCTGCGCGATGGAGAGCAGCTGGCCCTGGCAGAACGCCCAGCCGCGCGGAGCGAAGTTTCCCCCGAACAGCCGGATTTCACCGATAAATGGCTCGGACACGTGTACGCCTTTCGTTGCTTGAGTGTGTGTGTTTCACGCGAAACCCAGCACGTGTCGCTCTCCTGAGCAAAGCATCGGCCACACTTCTTTCATGGGTCGTTTTGGAGTCAGGCCCCGCTGTGGGACGCGTGCTTCCCGAGTGGGCACGGGGGTCTCATGTGTCCCGTGCCCCATCGCGTCATGCGTTCCGGTGTGACGCGAGTCGCGTTCTGGAAGAACGCGGGGGAGGGCTGTTTCGCGTGAGCCATTTCGAGCCACAATCCCTCACGCCCTGCTGAGTGGGGCGTGCACCCCGACACAATCCATCCTGGCTCGTGACTTGCTCTGTGCCTTGGCCCTGAGTTCCACGACGAGGAGACCACCCATGGCTCAAATGAACTGGCGACACCCCACGTATTGGACGCGGGGGTTCCGCGCGCTACCGGTGACGGCGTTGTTGCTGTTGTCCGCATGTGAAGAAGGACCTGAAGGTCCCCAGGGGCCTCAAGGCCCCGCGGGCCCCGCCGGTGCTCAAGGCGCCGCGGGTCCTGAAGGCGCGCAGGGTGCTCAGGGCGACCTGGGCCCCAAGGGAGACACCGGTGACGTGGGGCCGGCCGGTCCAGCGGGGCCTGAAGGTCCCGAAGGCCCCGAGGGCCCTCCGGGTCCCGCCAATGGACCGCGAGGTGAGGAAGGAAAGCCCGCGGTGGCTCGCACGACGCTGGAGCCGGCGGGTGCCAACTGCGCCACGGGTGGCGTGAAGCTGGAGGCGGGCGTCGACGACAACGAAGACGACGACCTGGATGACGACGAGGTGGATGTCACCAGCTACGTGTGCAACGGCGCGCAGGGACCGCAAGGCGTCGAGGGGCCGAGGGGCGACACGGGGCCGCAGGGCAACGTGGGCCAGCAGGGGCCCCAGGGACAGCAGGGCGTCCAGGGACAGCAGGGTGAGACCGGCGCGCAGGGCAACGTGGGTCCGGCGGGTCCGGTGGGTCCCGCGGGTCCGGTGGGTCCGCGCGGTGATACCGGCCCTCAGGGTGAGACGGGCCCGGAGGGGCAGCAGGGCGCCACGGGCCTGAGCGCGCTGGTGCGCACGTCGGCCGAGGCGTCCGGGGCCAATTGCGCCACCGGCGGTGTGAAGCTGGAAGTGGGCGTGGACGCCAACCGCAACAACACGCTGGACACCTCCGAGGTCAACGCGGCGCTGACGCGCTACGTGTGCGCGGGGCCGCAGGGGCCGCAGGGGTTGAAGGGCGACCAGGGTTCGCAAGGTCTGCAGGGACAGACGGGTCCGCAGGGCGCCGCGGGCATCCACTCGGTGGCGGCGACGGCGGCCGAGCCGGCGGGCGCGAACTGCGCTACCGGTGGTGTGCGACTGCAGTTCGGGCAGGACTCCAACGGCAACGGCGTGCTGGATGCCGGCGAGGTCATCGCGGCGCTGACCCGGTACGTCTGCGCGGGGGCCCAGGGACCGCAGGGTGTCCCCGGTGCGCAGGGCACGCAGGGTACGCCGGGCACCACGGGTGCGACGGGCGCGACAGGAGCGACGGGGGCCACGGGGGCCACGGGCTTGCAGGGGCCGGCGGGTTCGACGGGTGTCTACGGTGACGGCTCGGGTGGCTTGCTCAACGTTCCCCTCGGCAACACGCTGGACCTCACCACGGTCGGTGGCTTCAACACCCTGGCGGGGCGGCAGCACCTCCAGTTCTCGACGGTGACCATCTCCGGCACCCTCATCCTCCCGAGCGGCACGGTCATCCGCTCCACGGGTGATGTCACCATCTCCGGAACCATCATCGTGGACCAGGGCACCGAAGACACCGGGACGGGCCCCGCGACGGCGGGCGTGTCGCGTGCCGCCGCTGGCGAGCCGCACAAGGGCCTGGGCTTGCAGCCGCTCCAGGGCGCGCAGCTCCTTCGGCCGGGTCCCCAGGGCGGTGGTTCTGGCGCGAAGGTTGCGGGGGTGAGTGGCGCCGGAGGTGGCGGCTCGCTGGTCATCCTCTCGCAGGGCAACGTGCGGGTGCAGCCGACCTCCGCCATCAACGCGAACGGCGACCCGGGTGGGACGTTGGGTAATACCCCTGGCGCCGGTGGTGGCGCGGGTGGTGTCGTCGTCATCGTGGGCAAGGCCAGCGTGACGGTGGGCGGCGCCATCCGTGTGGTGGGCGGTCGCGGCGGAGATGGCAACAACGCGGGCGGCGCTGGCAAGGGCGGTGGTGGCGGTGGCGGCGGTGGCATCATCCACCTGCTCTCCAGCACCAGTCCCACCGTGACGGGCACCCTCGACGTGAGTGCTGGCGCAGCGGGTATCACCGCTCCTCCCCAGGGTGCGAGCACCGCCGTCGCGGCGGGCGGTGGCGGCGGCGCGATGGGTGGTGACGGTGGCGATGGTGGTGCCACGGGCATCACGTCTGGCGCTGGCGCACCGGGCCTCTCCTTCCAGACCGTGACTCCCGTGCCGGAGAACATCTTCCTCTAAGCGGAGGAAGGCACATCCCGCTGTCCGGTCCTCACGGCCCGGCGGCGGGAGTCGGGGAGGAGGCCGGGTCGCTGGAGTGGCTCACCTCCGCCCTCTCGTGGGGCGCGCAAGAGTCCCGCGCCGTTTGCCTTCGGGGCTGACGGCGGGAGTCGGGGAGGAGGCCGGGTCGCCACGGGGGCGACCCACCTCGGTCCTCACGGGCCCACGAGGTGCACCGTGCCGTCCGGCTCTCGCTGCCTGGCGGTGGAGGGTTCGTAGGACGCAGTGAATCGCCGGACGGGCGGCTCGCATCCGAGTCGGGGGGACCGCTGGCATCCAGGCCATGGACGTGGCGCGAGCGGCCCCGTGCCGGTTCGTGGCTTCATCACCCGGGTCATTCGGATGACCCCGGAGCAAGCGCGCGGAGGCCCCCCTGGCTGTCTGTCTTCAGGGCCTCCGCGCGCTTCTTCGCCTTTCCCCGGCGACCGCCCGCGTGACGCGCAATCGGCGCGCGGCCCGTTCGTGTTCCGGGGGCATGGCGCGCTTCCCCCAAGCCGGGCCTTGTTGCCCTCAGCCCGCACGTGACGCGGGCGTCCACTCCATGGCCACGTATGGAGAATCTTCCCGCGCGGGCAAAGCGCCAGGCTCCACCTGGAAGCCCAGGCGCGAGTACAGCCCGCGCGCGGGACTGTCATGGAGCACATGCAGGCGCACGCACACGCGTGCCCCGCTCGCGGCCTCCAGCAGCTCGCGCAGGAGCTGTGTGCCCAGGCCCCCGCCCCGGTGCGAGGACAGCAGCGCGATGTCCACCAGCCGCCACTCCTTCTCACCGCGCACCACCAGCAACCTGCCCGCCGGCTGACCGTCCACCAACACCACCCGGTCCTCCGCTGTCGGATACCGCGCGCCCCAGTCACGCCCCCGGGCCAGCCACTGCATTCGCAGGAACGCCTCGCGCTGCGCGGGTGTCCAACCCCACGCCGCCAGCTCGCCCTCCCGCGCGCTGACGTACAGGGCGAAGAGGAAGTCGTTGTCGGAGGGGGCGATGGGACGAGAAGCCAGGGGCACGGTGCCGCGAAGCATGTCCGCGCGGGCCGCCACGCGTCCACCGCTCGACACCCCGCGCGGGCCTCGTCCGCCATCCGACGAGCCCGTGAAGCAACCGCGAACACCGACGTCCGTGGATTCGAGGTCCACACGTCAGACCTGGATGAGAGCTTCGGGGCAATCCCGACAGGAGCACGAGATGAAGAAGACGCGAGACCCTGAACTGACCCTGGCCCTCCAGGAGGCCCGCGAGACGGAGGACCGGTGGCGAGGGCTCGCCACGCGGCTGCTGGAGCTGGGGGATGACGCGATGGACGCGCAGTTGCTCGTCGCCTTCCGCGCCGCGCGCGAAGAGGGCGTCGTTCCTCCGGACGCGGGCTTCTTCCTGGTGGCCCACATCCTCACCGCCATGGCGGACGAGGCGCTGACGGAGGTACCGCGCGTCCAGCGGCTCGCGCTCGAACTGGACCTGATGGAGCGCGAGTACGGCATGGAGGACGGCTGCTGGCAGGACGACGAGGAGCCGCCGCCGGAGGACTGGGAGGCCCTGCTCGCCGAATACGAGAACGCCTGCGACGAGGCCCGCGCCGCCTTCTTCCGCGCCTACGGCGAGGAGGACATGGCCCGGCTGTACGTGGAGGACCGCGTCTGCTTCCACCGCCGCTTCGAGTGCGGCCGCCGCTTCTTCCACGGCCTGCCCATGCTCCCCGAGCACCTCCACTGACCCACTCCCTCCGTGGAGCGGTGCGTCATTCTCGGGAGCTGATGAAGTGTGTCTTCGCGGAACGAGAAATCGAGAGGGGAAGATTTCCGGGGGGCCGCGTTCATCAGCGTGCCGACCGGGTCCGCCCATTTCGCGGGGTGTCCTTCCGCGCGTGTCTCCCCGCCCCAGAGGGGGCTGACGCGTGCGCATCCGGAGGCGCTCGGGGGTTGTCCGTCGCGAGCCCGGTGTGGGGTTTCGCGGTGGAAGAGGGTGGAGGTGGGCCTGGGGGCCTGTCTTCGCCCTCGCCTGCGCTCGCGAGGCCACGATGACGTGGCGCGGCACAGCGTTACGGAAACTTTACGCTCACAATTCTGTCAATTAGCCGGGCTACAGGGTGGCGCAACGCGACTTTGATGCCCACTCTTGCGCGGCACTGGCGTTTTCCAACGTCGCACCCTATTTCGCCGCACGACTTCGGGTGGCGCCGAGCGGGCCGGAACGGAAGTCAATGCATACCAAGAAGGGTACAGAGACTCGAAACTCCAAGGCGAGTCTCTAGCGCGCGGCGCGCGTCTCCGAACGAAGTCCCCTCCAAGGGCTCGGGGCCGCGCGCCGCCGCACTTTTCTGGGCGGATTAGAGTGCGCCGCCATGACGACTTCTCAGGCCACCCGGCTGTTGGACCTGCTCTGGGAGCGCTACGCCTCCGAGGTGCCGTTTGCCCGCACCTTCGTGCAGCTCTCCGGAGGCAGCTTTCGCAATGACCATGTCGCGCTGCGCTCGCTGGCGCGGCCCGGGGGCGGCATCGCCCTCTTCTCGCGGCCCTTCGAGCGGCTGGGCTGGAAGCCCGCGGGGGCATACACCTTCCCCGACGCGCACCTGTCCGCCATCTACCTGTCGCATCCGGCGGGGCTGCCGCGCGTCTTCATCTCCGAGCTGAAGTCGGAGGAGCTGTCGCCGCGCGCCCGCGAGCTGCTCGGCACGCTGCCGGACGACCCTCCGCCGCCCGAGGACGTGGACGCGCTGGCGGCGTGGTTCTGCTCGCCGCCGCCGCCGTCGGAGGCCGCGCTGCTGGAGCTGGAGAAGGAGTCGCAGTACGGCGCCTGGCTCCTGGCCTTCGGCCGCAAGGTGAACCACTTCACCGGCTCGGTGGATGACGTGGAGGTCTGGCAGCAGCGCATGCGGGAGGCGGGCGTTCCCATGAAGGCGGACATCGAGGGCGCGCCGGGCACGTCGCTGCGGCAGACCGCCACCCAGGCCGCGCCGCTGTCGGTGACGCTGCGCGAGGGAGGCCGCCGTCCGTGGCCCTACGCGTACTTCGAGATTGCCCAGCGCGCGCCGGACTTCGACGGGTTCCTGGGGCCGCAGGCGCGCGCGCTGTTCGACATGACGAAGCGCTGAACGCTCAACGCAGCGAACGGATGACACGACAGGGATTGCCCGCCGCCAGCACATACGGCGGGATGTCCTTCGTCACCACGCTGCCGGCGCCGATGGTGACGCCCTCGCCGATGGTGACGCCCGCGACGATGATGGCGCCGCCGCCCACCCACGTCTTCGCGCCGATGGTGACGGGCCTGGCCAGTTCCGGGCCCTTGATGCGCTCGTCCGCGTCCAACGGGTGCGTGGCCGCGTAGATGTGCACGTTGGGGCCAAACGACACGTCGTCACCAATGGTAATCTGGTTGCAATCCAGGATGACGCACTGGAAGTTCATGTAGACGCGCTCGCCCAGGGTGATGAAGGTGCCGTAGTCGCAGTGGAAGGGCGGCTCGATGTAGCAGCCCGTGCCCCGCTTCCCGATGAGCTGGTCGAGCAGCTGCTTGCGCGCGTCCTCGTCGTCCATGAGCGTGTCGTTGTAGAGGCGCAAGAGCCGGCGCGCCCGGGACCTGGCCGCCGTCAGCTCCGCGTCCCAGCCGCTGTACAGCTCCCCAGCAAGCATCTTCTCCCGCTCGGTTCGTGCCATGGCCCGGCAGTCTTCACCGGCCCTGGCGCACGGCTTCCGTCGAAGTGGGGAGTCTGTCCGACGATGGACGCGCTGAGTCACTCCTCGCACGCCAAAACTTCCGAGGTCCAACGAATGAGGAGGCCTCCCAGGAAGGAGGGCCGGGCCCTCGGGTGAGGTGCCAGAAGCAAGTGTCCGGACGCGGGGCCGTCCCACTCATGTAGTCTGGTGCTCTCTTCCAGACCCGTGGGGGGATGTGTTGATTCGGATGGTGGCGAGAGTCGTCGGCCTGGGTGTGGCGCTGTGGTGCGTGGCTCCGGCCTTCGCGCAGGTGGGCGAGTCCATGCCCGCGCCCTCCGCGTTGGACCGCGAGACGACGGTGGTCGTTCGCGGCGCGGCGACGAAGGTGGGCAAGCCGTCGGTGGAGTCCATCCTGGGCGCGGTGGGCCGCACCACGCGCTTCCGCCAGGTGGCCCTGTCTCCCAATGGGACGTGGGTGGCGTGGGTGGAGGTGGCTTCCACGGGGGGCACGCTCATCCACGCGGTGGAGCTGGACGTGAGCGAGCCGCAGGCGGTGCGCGTCAGCGTCTGTCCCGACGGGCGCGCCTGTGACGAGTCGTCCATCGCCTGGAGTCCGGATGGAAAGCAGTTGGCGTTCCTGTCCGATGCGGTCCAACGGGGACAGTCCCAGTTGTATGTCGCGGACCTGGCGCAGTCCGTGGCGCGGAAGCTGACGTCCTTCCAGGGCTCGGTGTCCGCGCCCCAGTGGTCGCCGGATGGCGCGTCCGTGGCGGTGCTGGTGATGCAGGGCGAGGGGGCCGAGCAGGCCAAGGGCCCCAACGGCCCCGCGGCGCGAGAGACGGGCGTGGTGCGGGAGTCCCATTCCGTGAAGCGCGTGGCGCTGGTGTCCGTGGCGGACGGCGCCCACCGCGTCGTGTCGCCCGAGCAGCTCTTCGTCTACGAGTACGCGTGGAGTCCGGAGGGCTCGCGGCTGGCCTTCATCGCGGCGCCGCCTCCAGGAGACGCGAGCTGGTGGTTGGCGAAGCTGCATGTGCTGGAGACGGCCAACGGCCGCTCGCGCCTGGTGTACGCGCCCAGGTGGCAGCTCACCGAGCCGGTGTGGAGCCCGGATGGGAAGCACGTGGCCGTCATCGAGGGGTTGATGAGCGACCAGGGCGTCAACGGGGGCGATGTGATGCTGGTGTCGCTGGAGGGCGGCAAGGCGCGCAACCTCACCGCGGGGATGAAGGCGACGGCGACGACGCTCGAGTGGGTGGCGCCTCGGAAGCTGCTGTTCGGCGCGCAGGTGCGCGGGGAGTCGGCGGTGGCCTCGGTGGACCCGACGGCGCAGGGCGGGGTGACGGTGCTGTGGAAGGGGCCGGAGCGGCTGAGCGCGGGCGGCTCCGTGGGGCTGTCGCTGTCGCGGGACGGCAAGCGCAGCGCGGTGGTGCGCGAGTCCTTCACCCAGGCGCAGAACGTGTGGGTGGGGCCGGTGGGGGACTGGGAGCGAGTCACGCGGCGCGAGGAGGACCTGCGCGCGCTCGTGGGCGAGACGCGAGACCTGTCGTGGAAGAGCGATGGCGCGGAGGTGCAGGGCTGGCTGGTGGCGCCCGCCGCGTCGATGGCGCCTCCTTCGGGCACGCGCGCGCCCATGGTGACGATGATTCACGGCGGGCCGGCGGCGGGCGTGGTGCCTCAATTCCGGCCGGACGTCCTGCTCTTCACGGCCCGGGGCTACTACGTCTTCCTCCCCAACTACCGGGGCAGCTTCGGCCAGGGCGCGGACTTCGCGCAGGCCAACCGGCGCGACTTCGGCTTCGGTGACTTGCGCGACATCGTGTCGGGCGTGGATGCGGCGCTGGCGCACGCGCCGGTGGACCCCTCGCGGCTGGGGGTGACGGGGTGGAGCTACGGCGGCTTCATGACGATGTGGGCGGTGACGCAGACGCAGCGCTTCCGCGCGGCGGTGGCGGGCGCGGGCATCGCCAACTGGCAGAGCTACTACGGCACCAACCGCATCGACGCGTGGATGCGGCCGTACTTCGGCGCGTCCGTGTATGAGGAGCCGGAGGTGTACACGCGCAGCTCGCCCATCAACTACGTGAAGCTGGCGCGCACGCCCACGCTGGTGCTGCATGGCGAGCGGGACGTGGAGGTGCCCGTGACGCAGGGCTACGAGTTCCACCACGCGCTGAAGGAGCTGGGGGTGAAGACCCAGTTCGTCGTCTACGCGGACGAGGGCCACACCCTGCGCAAGCCGGAGCACGTGGTGGACCGGATGCGGCGCACGGTGGAGTGGCTCGACACGCACCTGCCCGCGGGCCCCAACGGCGCCCCTCGGGCCGCCGCGCTCCCGCGCTGAGCCGCGCGCGGCGTCAGTGCGCGCCGCGCAGGTTGAGCAGGACGACGCCCCCGATGATGAGCGCCACGCCGATGACCTTGGTGGTGCTCAACGGCTCGTCCAGGAAGATGACGCCGATGGTGACGATGGCGGCCGTTCCCAGGCCGGACCACATCGCGTACGCGACGCCCACCGGCACCTGCTTCACCGCTTGCGCCAGCAGCAGGAACGCCACCGCGTAGCCCGACAGGCAGCCCACGGTGGGCCACAGGCGGGTGAAGCCCTGGGTGGACTTCAGCAGGCTCGTCGCCACCACTTCACAGGCGATGGCCCCCAACAGGAACAGATACGCCACGCTTCCACCTCCGTGGCGAAGCTGTACGAGGCTCGCTGTCCCTTCGCCAGCGCGTCTTGCGTCCGTCGAGGGATTCACGACGGTTGACTCGAGCGCGTGTCGCGTGGCCGCGACTACTCGGCGGTGGGGCTTCCCTCGGGCGCGACGAGCGAGGTGAGGATGTGGTCCCTCCAGCGGCCGTCGATGCGCAGGAAGTCGCGCGCGTAGCCCTCCACCGCGAAGCCCAGCCGGCGCAGCACGGCGGCGCTCCGGAGGTTCTCCGGGAGGTGGTTGGCCTGGATGCGGTGCAGGCCCATGGTGGTGAAGGCGTGGGTGCAGACGGCGCGCAGGGCCTCCGTCATCAGGCCCTGGCCCTCGTGACGGTGGTCCAGGCCGTAGCCCAGCGTCACGGCCTGGAGCGGTCCCCGGACGATGTTCGTGAGGGAGATGTTGGCGATGACGGGCGCGGAGGACAGCGGCTCCGCGCGAGGGAGGACCACCATGCGCAGGGACCTGTCGAAGCGCGCGTCCTCCAGGTCCTGTGCCAGCCGCGTGCGCCAGTACGCCAGGGTGTAGAAGTGGGCGGGCCGCGTGGGGGACACCGGGCCCAGGTGGTCCCGGTTGGCTTCGAAATAGGCAACGACGCGCGCCGCCCCGTCGGGAGGCAGCTGGGTCACCCTCAAGCGCTCGGTGGTGAGCAGGACGATGGGTTTGTCGGAGGCCATGACGAGAGCGGCGCGCAGGCTATCGCGTCGCGCGCCGGAACCGGAGCGCCGCAAGCGGGACGGAGCGCTCCGGGTGACAGGTGCTCGACGGGGCCGAAACGCCGCGCTCCGGGCCTGTCCGGGCATGAGAGCCGCGCGCAGGTCCGGAGCGAGGGTTCTTCACGCACACCACCAGGAGCAACGTGCCTCGCACACCCACCCGGCGTTGGGCCGGGCGGGTGTCAGCGGGGTTACTGCTTCACGTCCTGATTCGCGCCGTCCGAGCCACCCGTGCCATGGAAGTCCTCGTGGTCGGCCGACGTGCCCTGCTGTCCCTGGCTCTCCGAAGGCGCACCACCGCCACCGGTGCCCGGGAAGTCTTCATGGTCCGCTGAGGTGCCCTGCTGTCCGGAGGGAACCGCGCCGCTCGTGTCCTCCTGGGGCGGCAGGGTGTCGTTCGAGGAGCCTGACTCCGGAGCCTGCTTCTGCTGCTCGGAGCCGGCGCCGCCCGTGCCCTGGCCGCTGCCGCCGACGGCGCGCTGTCCGCCGCGCTCGACGACGATTTCCACGCGGCGGTTGTTCGCGCGGCCCTCGGCCGTGGCGTTGGTGGCCACGGGCCGGAACTCACCCATGCCGCGCGCCTCGATGCGATTGGCGGGGACGCCCTGGTTGATGAGGAACTCCTTCACGCGCTCGGCGCGCGCATAGGAGAGCCGCTCGTTGAGCGCGTCCGAGCCCTGCGAGTCCGTGTGCCCTTCGATGAGCAGTGGCTTGTCGCCCTCCTTCAGCACCTGCGCCACGTCCGCCAGCCTGTCGCGGGCCACCGGCAGCAGGTCCGACGCACCGGAGGCGAAGAGGACGCTGCCTGACAGCGTCAGCACCGTGCCTCGGGCTTCCTCACGGACCTTGAGGTCCTTGTTCGCGCGGTCCAGCTGCGTCAGGGCCTCGCTGGCCTTGCGCTCGGCCTCCACGCGCGCCTGTCGCTCCGCCTCCAGTTGCTGGGCGCTCTGCTGCTCCGTCTGGCTTCGCGCCTGTTGCTGCGCCTGCAGCTCCGCCGTCTGGCGTTGCAGCTCCTGGTTCTGCTGGGCCAGGCGCTGGGCCTCGGCCTCCAACTGCTGACGACGGGAGGACTCTTCCGACAGCCGCTGGTCATTGGCCTGCTGCTGCTGGGAGGCCTGGGCCTGCGAAAGCCGCTGCTGCTCCTGTCGGGCCTGGGCCTGGCTCAAGGCCGCTTCGGCCTGGGCCTGTTGCCTGGCGGCGATCTCCGCGCTGCCCCAGGCGCCGGCGGTCTCCGCCTTGCGCAGGGCCACGTAGGACAACACTCGCGTGCGGGTGGCGTCCTTGTCGTCCTGGTACGCCTGCTCCGCCTGGCGCAAGGCATCGCGCGCCTCGGTCACCTCCCGGGGACGCTCACGCCCCTGGGGACTGGCAATCAACTGCTGATAGGCCGACCGCGCCTCCACGAGCTCCTTGGGTGGAGCGGCACTCGCGCTCCCCGCGGCGAGGAGCGTCGTGGCTCCGACGAGGGCCTTCCATCCACGCTTGCTTCGCACCATGACGGTTTCCTCCGGGACTCGGGCTCACTGCAGGCCGCGTTGCAGCGCCTGGGCCTGCTGGGTGGTTTGTTGCGCCTGCCGCTCCAGTGGCAACGCACGTGCGAGCGCCAGCGCGAGGTCCGCGTCCGCGTCCGCCTGCATGAAGCTCAGCTCCGCGCCTTCCATGTCCTCGTCCATCATCAGCTGCTCGCCGTTGTTGACCTGCTGGCGGGCGAACTCCAGGTGGCGAGCGGCTTCGGGGATGCGCGACGCGCCTGCTCCTTCCGCGGCGCGCATGGAGGCGATGGCCTCTGTTCGTTTGGTGTTCGAGACGGGTGTCACGCTCTGGCTGGCGCACCCGAACAGGGTGGCGCACAGCATCGCGGCAAGCAGCTTCGGGCGCACGGTCTACCTCCAGCAGCCGGATGGAGCGCGGGTGTCGCGCCCCAGGTCCTGAAGTGTGCTCGCGCCGACAACCCGGCAATCCTCACCGGGACAAGCCGCCCGGGGAGCGGCCGGGCGACCCCGGGGCGCGGCGAGCAGTCCTTGCGCGCGGAGGGCCTCGTGACGGTGCGGCCGGGCTGGTCGGAAGGCGCCGGGAGCGATAGGACGGCGGGATGCGCCTGCACCTGGTGGATGGCACGTACGAGCTGTACCGCGCCCACTTCTCGCCCCGGCCCGGCCACGCCGCGCCGGACGGGCAAGACGTGAAGGCGACGGTGGGGTTGATGTCCTCGCTGCTCATGCTGCTGCACGACACGGACGAAGCGGTGACACACGTGGCGGTGGCGTTCGACAACCCCATCCGCTCGTTCCGCAATGCGCTGTTCGACGGCTACAAGAGCGACGAGGGCGTCCCGCCGGAGTTGCATGCGCAGTTCAACCTGGCCGAGGAAGCCGTCGCGGCGCTGGGCGTGCGCGTGTGGTCCATGAAGGAGCACGAGGCGGACGACGCGCTGGCCACGGCGGCGGCGAAGTGGGCGGACGCGGTGGAGCAGGTGCGGCTGCTCACCCCGGACAAGGACCTGGGGCAGTGCGTGCGCGGCCAGCGCGTGGTGCAGGTGGACCGGCGTCAGGAGAAGGTGCTGGACGAGGACGCGGTGCGCGCGAAGCTGGGCGTGTCCCCCACGAGCGTGCCGGACCTGCTCGCGCTGATGGGCGACGACGCGGATGGCATCCCCGGGCTGCCGGGCTTCGGGGAGAAGGGCGCCTCGTCGCTGCTGGCGGCCTACGGAAGACTGGAGGCGATTCCGGACGACGCGGCGACGTGGACGGCGCGCCCGCGTGGCGCGGACAAGCTGGCGGCGACGCTGCGCGCGCATCGCGAGGAGGCGCTGCTGTACCGGCGGCTCGCCACGCTGGTGACGGATGCTCCGCTGCCCGGCACGAAGACGCTGGAGGACGTGGCGTGGCGGGGCGTGCCCCGGCAGGTGTTCGAGTCACTCTGCGACAGGCTGGGCGTCACCACGATGAAGCGCAGGCCGAAGCGCTGGGTGGACTGAGGCGGACTACCCCGCGGCCTGTCCGTCGTCGTCCTGGGCCGCGAGGGCGACGGGCGGCTGGCGGGGAAGGCGCACGGTGAAGGTGGTGCCGTGTTCCTGGGTGGAGCGCGCCTCCACGGTGCCGCCGTGGGCCACGACGATGCTGCGCACGATGTAGAGCCCCAGTCCGATGCTGCGCACGCCCCGGTCCTCGGGGCGCTCCACGCCGCGCTCCAGCGGCTCGAAGATGCGCGACTGGAGGTCGCCCGGAATCGGGAGGCCCGCGTTGTGGACCTCCAGGACGATGCCCGTGTCCTCGCCCCTCGCGATGACGCGCACCACGGTGTCCGGCGGGCTGTACTGCATCGCGTTGCCCACCAGGTTGCCGAGCACCTGCGCCACCCGGTCGGGGTCCCACGCGCCCGCTCCGCTGCCCTGGTAGTCGGAGACGATGCGGCGCTCGGGCCAGGCCGCCTGGAGTTCGTCCAGCGCCGCGTGCACCACCTCGTGCAGGTCCATGGCGCGCGGATAGATGGGGAGCCCGCGGCCCTGCCGGGCCCGCGTGAAGTCGAGCAGGTCGCGAATCATCCGCGTCGCCCGCTCCGCCGCGCGCAGGATTCGCTGCACGTTGCGCTGTTGCCGGTCGTCCGCGTCCGGGCGCTGCGCCAGCAGGGACGCGGCCAGCGTTATCGCGCCCAGGGGGTTGCGCAAATCATGGCTGACGATGCCGATGAGCTGCCGCTCGAAGTCCGCCTGCGCGTGCACCTCGGCCAGCAGGCGCAGGCGCTCGGCCTCCGTCTGCTGCCATTCGGTGACGTCCTGCATGGCGCCCACCACCTGCACCGCCTGGTTGTCCCCGTCCCGGACGATGTGGCACCGGTCCACCACGTGGGCCCACGTGCCGTCCCCGCGTTGGAAGCGGTAGGTGTCCTGCCACTCGTGGGTCTCGCTGGCCAGGGCCAGCCGCAGGCCGCGCACCACGCGGTCCCGGTCCTCGGGGTGCAGGCGCTCGGCCCACCAGTCGCGCGTGTCCCGGATGTTCGTGGACACGTGGCCGAACAGCTCGTGCAGGCCGCTGGTCCAGTCCACCGTGTCCGTGCGCGGGTCCCACTCCCACACCGCGTCCCGCGTGGCCCGGGCGGCCAGCCGGAAGCGCAGCTCGCTGCGCCACGCGCGCTCCTCCGCGGCCTGCACCTCCGTCAGCGTGCCCTCCGCCAGCATGCGCCGCGCGCGCTCGTCCTCGAGCAGCTGGCGTCGCTGACGCTCCAGGCGCGCCAGGGCCAGCACGCGCGCCTCCAGCTCCACCGGACGGAAGGGCTTGAAGACGTAGTCGTTGGCGCCCGCCGCCAGCGCCTCCACCACGTCGTCCGCGCGGGTGTTGACGGTGAGCAGCAGCACCGGAATCAGCGAGGTGGTGGCGCCCGAGCGCACGAAGCGGCACACCTCCAGGCCCGACATGCCCGGCAGGTACCAGTCCAGGACGAGCACCTCGGGGAGCATTCCGTGCTCCCGCCCCAGCGCCTCCAGCAACGCGGCCCCGTCGGTGAACGTCTCCACCCGGCAGGTGGGAGTGAGCACGCGGCGAATGGCCTCGTTTTCCACGGAGCTGTCGTCGAGGACCCAGACTCGGGGCGGAGGCATCGCCCTGGCCTGCTTGGAGTTGGTGGAAGGGTGCACGGGTGGGGCAGGGCTCTAGCAACCGGCTCTTGCCTGGGTCAAATCTTCGATGGGCAACCCGCGAGGTGCCTGCCAACCTGTCGGCCTCTCGACACCCCTCGGAGCGGCACGCCGAGCGCTCGTTTCGGGAGGGGAAAACCCCGTGCCCGCACGGATGTTGAAGGATGTCATGCCTGTTGAGCTCAAAATTCCCTCCTCTGATGATTGGGTGCCCACGCTGGAGGACACGCCGTATCAGCGCATCGGTGGCGCGGATGCGGTGATGGCGTTGGCGGGGGCCTTCTATGACGCGATGGACGCGCACGAGCCCGTGCTGGCGAAGTTGCACGAACTGGACGAGCAGGGCCGGGTGAACGGGGGGACGCGCGAGCGCTTCGGCCTCTTCCTCATCGGCTGGCTGGGCGGGCCGCAGCATTACGCGGAGCGCCACGGCCACCCGCGCCTGCGGATGCGTCATGGCCATGTGCCCGTGGATCTCTCCATGCGCGACGCGTGGCTGCGCGCCATGGGGAAGGCCCTGGATGCCCGGGGAGTCACCGGCGGCCTGCGCCGCTTCCTGGATGACCGCTTCGCCCAGGTGGCGGACTTCCTGCGCAACACCGAGGGCTGAGCAGCCCCGTGGTTCATCGACTTGCGGAAAAAAGCACGGGCGTTTAGAAAGAGCCCATGCGCAAGGGAGAGCTCACCCATCAGGCGATTCTGGAGCGGGCCATCCAGCTCGCCAGCCGCGTGGGGCTCCAGGGGCTGAGCATTGGCGGGCTGGCGGAGGAGCTGCAGCTCTCCAAGAGCGGCCTGTTCGCGCACTTCCGTTCCAAGACGTCGCTCCAGGTGGAAATCCTGGAGGCGGCGACGGCGCTGTTCACCGAGCGCGTCATCCGCCCGGCGCTCACGCAGCCGCGAGGCGAGCCCCGGGTGCGGGCCCTCTTCGAGCAGTGGCTGACGTGGGAGAAGGAGCTGGTGCCGGAGGGCGGGTGCATCTTCGTGGCGGCGGCCACGGAGCTGGACGACGCGCCCGGGCCCGCGCGTGACAGGTTGGTGCAGACGCAGCGGGACTGGCTGGACTGCCTGGCCCAGGCCGCGCGCATCGCCGTCGCGGAGGGGCACTTCCACAAGGACGTGGACGTGGAGCAGTTCGCCCACGATGAGAACGCACTGCTCCTGGGCTTTCACCACTCCGCGCGCCTGTTGAAAGAGCCGCGCGCGGAGACGTGGGCCCGGCGCGCCTTCGACGCGCTGTTGCGCGCCGCCCGTCCCCAAGGCTCCTGAGATTTCTTTGGCTGTGTGTCGTTCCGAGGAGGACCTCGTCATGGCGAAAAATAGCACGAACGTTCGGGCGAAATTGGCGATGTGGGGCGTGCGGGCGGCGGCGTTGAGCATGGGGGCGGTGGCGCCGGGGCTGACGGCGGCGTGGGCGGACCGGATGTTCCGGACGCCTCGGAGGCCGCATCGCTCGAAGACGGCGGAGGCGGTGCTGGCGCGGGGGCAGCCGCGGCTGCTGACGCTGGGGGGCGAGGAGGTGGCGGTGTGGAGCTGGGGCGTGGGACCGCGCGTGCTGCTGGTGCACGGGTGGAGCGGGTATGGCGGGCAGCTCACGGCCTTCGTGGAGCCGCTGGTGTCGGCGGGTTTCTCCGTCGTGACGTACGACGCGCCGGGGCACGGGCAGTCGTCGGGGAGGACCAGCTCGTTGCCGGAGATGGCGGAGCTGGTGGCGGACGTGGCGCGGGCGACGGGTGGGCCGTACGCGGTGATTGCGCACTCGCTGGGCGCGGCGGCGACGGCGGTGGCGATGCGGGATGGGCTGAAGGTGGGACGCGCGGTGTTCGTCTCGCCGCCCGCGGACCCGAGGGGTGGCATCCAGGCCTTCGCGCGGGCGATGGGGCTGACGGATGGCGTGTGGATGCGGATGGAGCAGCGCATCGAGGCGCACTTCAACGTGCGGCTGCGCGACCTGGCCCTGCCGAACTTCGTGCGGCTCTTGGGGCACGTGCCGCTGCATGTGTTTCACGACGTGGGAGACCGGGAGGTGCCGCTCGTCGCGGGCGAGTCGGTGGCGAGCGCCTGGCCGGGCGCGCGGCTGACGCGCACGCAGGGGCTGGGGCATCACCGCATCCTGTACGCGCCGGAGGTCGTTTCGCAGGCGGTGGACTTCCTCGTGGAGGGGAAGCCGGAGACCGCGTGGCCCGACGTGGGGCTGCTGGCCTCGGCGTCCGCTTCGGCCTCTGCTTCGACGGCGTCGCGCGCGTCACTGCGGTTGGTGCGGCACTCGTGAGGGAGACAGTGGCTGCTGGCTGAAGCGAGTCCTGGTCGTCACGCTGCTGGGGCTGATGAGTCTCGTCCGCGCTCGTTCATGCAGGACTCCGGGGGGAGGTTCTGGGCATGTCTGGTTTTCGGGAGCAAGCCCGTCTCCCGATGCGCCTCACTCGATGTGTGAGAGGGGTACACTGAGGCGGACTCGTTTGGGGGCGCCGTCGAGCCGTGTTTGAGGGAGTGGCCGACGCGCTGCTACAAAGCCCCGCCTCTACCGGGGAGTTTCAATGTCGTTCCGCCAATGCGTCTGGATGCTCCTCGTTGTGTTCGCGGTTGGCGTGGGTTGTGGCGAGGCGGGTATTCCACCGCGTCCACCCGTCGAAGTGGCGGACGCGGGTGACGGCACGGACGCGGGCGTCGCGGACGCGGGCTCGACAGATGGTGGCGACGGCACGGACGCGGGCGACGGCACGGACGCGGGCCCCACGGATGCAGGCCCTACGGACGCCGGCCCCACGGACGCCGGTGAGCAAACGGATGCGGGACCGCGCGCGGAGGTTCCATCCGCTCCCGCGCAGGTCGTCGCGGTGCGTGGTGATGCCTCGTCGCGGGTGTCCTGGTTGGCGCCCGAGGACCACGGCAGTCCCATCCTCGGCTACACCGTCACGGCCTCCCCGGGTGGCGCGGTGGCGAACGTCCCAGGCGATTCGGTCTCGGTCCTGGTGACGGGCCTCGCGAACGGAACCCCCTATACCTTCACGGTGGTGGCCACGAACGCCGTGGGGCCTTCCGTGCCGTCCCTTCCTTCGTTGCCGGTGACGCCCGCCGCGCGCCCGGGAGCACCGGTCGATCTCCTTGCCCGGCCAGGAGTGCGTGGCGCGCGGCTCGACTGGAGCGCTCCGGACGACCATGGAAGTCCCATCACCGGCTACACCGTGAGCATCCTTCCTCCCCTCGACGCCGCGCGTGTCGTCGTCACGGATACGCACGCGGAGGTGACGGGGCTCGCGGATGGCACTCCGTACTCCGTCACGGTGACGGCGACGAACGACGTGGGCGAAGGCGCTCCCGCCACGACGTCGGTCATCACCTGGTCGACTTCGGCGGCGCCCTCGGAGGTCCACGCCACGGTGGATGACGCCGGTGGAGTGGAGGTGGCGTGGACCGCGCCTGCGTCCCATGAGGGAAACCCCGTGACGGGCTACACCGTCACCGCCTCGACGGGTGGCGCGACGCTTCGAATCTCCGCACCGGAAACGCGCGGGGCGTTCTCCGGACTCACCCTGGGGCAGCCGGTCACCTTCACTGTCGTGGCCACCAACGCCGTGGGGGACAGCGCGTCGTCGTCACCTTCCGCGCCCGTGACGCCGCGCACGCCTCCCGCCGCGCCCTCGGAGGTCGTGGCCACGGCGGAAGAAGGTGGCGCGTCGGTCTCCTGGAGCGCTCCAGCGGACCATGGCGCCCCCGTGACGGGTTACACGGTGACGGCGAGCCCCGGGGGGCACTCGGCCACTGTGGCCACCGCGAGCGCTGTCGTCACGGGGCTCACCAATGGACAGGCCTACACATTCACAGTGAGGGCCACGAATGTCGCGGGTGACAGCCCGGAGTCCGCGCCGTCCGCACCGGTGACTCCCTCCACCGTGCCTGATGCCCCCACCCACGTCACCGCGAGCGTGGACCTCTCCCTCGTCACCGTGCGCTGGACGGCCCCTGCCTTCGATGGAGGCAGTGCGCTCACGGGCTTCACGGTGGCAGCTCACGAAGGCGGTGGCGCGGCGAGTGCCTCCACGACGGTCGATGCCTCCTCGACCGAGGTGACCTTCACCACGCTGACCCCGGGCGAGACGTATACGTTCACCGTGGTGGCCACCAATGCGCGCGGTGACAGCGCGTCATCGGAGCCTTCCTCGGCCGTGACATTGCCGCGCCCGCCCGATGCCCCCACACAGGTGGTGGCCACGGCTGGCATCCGCTCCCTGAGCGTCACCTGGGCCATGCCTGCGTCGGATGGTGGCTCGCCGGTGACGGCCTACCGGGTGACACCGTACAGCGCGGGGACGGCGGGCACGCCCGTCACTGTCGACGCGGAGCCTCGGGAGGCGACCCTCACCGGGCTCGTGAATGGGACGGCCTATCGCGTGACTGTCATCGCGGTGAATGCCTTGGGCCCGAGCGCCGAATCAGAACCCTCGGGCGAAGTGCTGACGCCTGATGTTCCCAGCGAGCCTCGGGAGTCGCGCGCCGTCGCGCTCGGAGGCGGCAAGGCCACGGTGAGCTGGACGCCCCCTGTGTCCGACGGCGGCAGCCCCATGACCCGTTACACGGTGCGGGCGAGTCCAGGAGGGTTCTCGGCTTCGGCCGCGGGCAGCGCCACCTCCGCGACCGTGCGAGGGCTGGACGGCGCGACGCACTACACCTTCACGGTGCAGGCCACCAACGCGGTGGGCGACAGCCCGCGCTCCGCTGCATGTGAGGTGACGACGTCCTGTGGGTTGGGATTGGGAGGGTGGCCCCTGGCGAGGCATTCGGTCTTGTCGGTGGCGGTCGCGGACTTCAACAACGATGGCATTCCGGACCTCGGCGTCGGCCGGAGCGAGAGCCCCTCGGCTCGGTATGCCGGGGTGCTGTTGGGGAATGGCTCGGGGGCGTTCGTGGAGCAGGTCGCGTTCCCCGTTTCAATCAGTGGGACTGGCTCGGCGCTCGCGGACTTCAACAACGATGGGAACCTGGACATGGTGCTGTACACGCCCGGTCTTCATGGCTCCACGATGGTCAGCGTCGTGATGGGCAATGGGCGTGGCGGCTTCACCTCGAAGGTGGACCTGGGTGTGGGGCAGACGCAGCTCTCCGTGACGAGCGGGGACTTCAATGGGGACGGCAATGCCGACCTCGTGGTGGCCAACATTGTCAGTCAGGACATCAACCTCTTCCTGGGGGATGGGACCGGTGGCTTTTCGCCCCGGAGGGACATCCTCTTCGGTGCCGCGCTGGGCTTGATGGCCGCGGGAGATTTGAACGGCGACGGCCGCTCAGACCTGGTCGTGGGTCATGGAGCGTCGTCCATCGCGGTGATGCTGGGAGATGCCTCGAGCGGGTTGTCCGCGCGAGAGGACTTCGCCGTGACGGTGCGCCCCAGTACCTTGCGGCTCGAGGACGTCGATGGGGATGGAAGGCTCGATGTCATCGGCTCCAACATGGGAGGCCAGGGTGTTGGCGTGTTGTTGGGGGATGGGGCGGGGCGCCTCGGGACGGAGCGCATCTCGCACGTCGGAGTGGTGGCCTCCGGGATGCTGCTCGCGGACGTCAACGGGGATGACCGATGGGACATCGTCCAGTACAGCAACAGTGAGAGTCTGGTCAGCGTGCTGCTCGGAGATGGCACGGGTGGCTTCTCCGGGAGACAGGACTTCGCCACGCTCAAGAACCCGTCGTCGATTGCCGCTGGGGACTTCAATGGGGATGGCCGGATCGACCTCGCGCTGTCGAATCAATTGCAGTCGGTCATGACCTTGCTCAAGGGAGATGGCACGGGAGCGTTTCTGACCTGGCGCGACCACGCCACCCGCCAGCAGCCCACGGCGGTGAGCAGTGGTGACCTCGATGGAGATGGCAATCCAGACCTCGTGGTGACCTCCGAGTCCAGCGACTCCGTGGGGGTGATGCTGGGGGTTGGCGCGGGTCGCTTCGGGCCGCGGCGGGACTTCCCCACCCGGAGGAATCCCACCTCGGTCGTGGTGGTGGACCTCAACCGGGACGGCAGGTTGGACCTGGTCGTGGCGAACGGCAACGGCAACTCCCCCTCGACGCTGGGAGGCAGTGTCAGCGTGTTGCTAGGGGATGGAGCAGGCGGTTTTGGCGCGAGCACGGAGTTCGACACGGGCCGGTTTCCGCACTCGGTCATCAGCGCGGACTTCAATGGCGACGGTTTCATGGATGTCGTCACGGCGGACACCAGCTCCAGCACCGTGAGCATGTTGCCCGGGAACGGCCTGGGGGGCCTGCTTCCAGCGCGGACCTCCTCCAGTGGGACGAGCAACCCGGTCGCCATCGCCAGCGCGGACGTCACGAGAGATGGAAAGCTGGACCTCGTGGTGGTGGGCTCCTCCAATGTCCTCCAGGTGCTGCGGGGCCTCGGCAACGGCTCCTTCACGGCGCTGTCGAGTCCGTATCCGGGAGGGCGTCCGCGAGGACTCTCGCTCGCGGACTTCAATGGCGATGGATACGTCGATGCGGCGGTTGCCCTCGCGGACAGTCCCAGCGCCGCCAGCTATACCGTCAGTGTGATGCAGGGGGATGGATTGGGTGATTTCTCCCTGAAACAGAGACTCAATGTGGGGCGCAACCCCTACGGCGTGACGACCGGTGATTTCGACGGGGATGGCGCGGCGGACATCGTCGTGGCCAACTACGATGTCGAGAACACCCCCGGTAGCGCCCGCTTCATCAGTGTCTTCCAGGGGCTTGGGACAGGCGGCTTCAAACCCCGGAAGGACTTTGCCACCGGTGGCCGTCCGTTCGCGGTGATGAGCGCGGACCTCAATGGAGACGGGCGGCTGGACGTCGTCACGGCCAACTACGAGAGCAACACCCTCAGCGTTCTGTTGAATCAATGTCTCGAATGAGGAGCCTCCTTCCTTTCGCGAGTCCGTGGTGGCGCGAGAGGGATTGGCTATAAGTGCGCGCATGTCCCGTGACGAGAACGCCCGCTACCTCGAATCGATTCGCCCACGCAGTGCTCTCGCGCCCATCAAGCTTTGGATGAAGCTGTTGCCGTTCATCCTCGTTGCCTACGTCGCCGCGTATTTCATGGTCACTGGCGGCAAGACGCCGAAGCTGCCATCCACCGAGGAGCTGAGTCGGTCCGGGTCTCAGTTGGGCTTCGTCTTGCTGGTTGGAGGCGTGCTCGCGGTGGGCACTCTGGGCTCCATCTTCTGGAGACGATGGTCAGCACACCGCAAGATCGACGCGGCCTTTCTGCATCCCGACGTGAGCGCCCTGCTCGCCGTCTACGAACAGGTGTACGCGTCGAGCAGCCGGTTTCCGGATGTCGCCTTCTACCGAGCGAGCTCCCGCGCCCTGGCCCATGCCTGCTACGGTGACGCGGCCTCCGCGCGCCGGGAGCTGGCGAGCGTCGACTGGTCAGCGCGTCCCCCTGTCATCCGCGCGATGGAGCGAGTGGGTGAGGCGAGCATCGTCATGCTGTGCGAGGACGACCCCGCGCGAGGGCTCGCGCTCGCGAAGGAGGCCCTCTCCATGGTGGAGTTTCCGAGCCCGGTCGCCGGCTCGGACGAGGGGCGCGCCTACTACGAGATCTGCGTGGGTATCGGCGAGGTGCTCACCGGCACGGCCACCCCCGACTCGCTCGCGGCTCTGAAAGTGCACAACCAGCAGACCAATCTCCCCGTGGCCTGGCTGATGAGTGCCTGGGGGCTTCGAGTGGCTTCCGCGCGTGCGGGCGACACCGTGGGCGCCGAGGTGTTGCGCAAGTGGCTTCAGAAAGATGCGCCGCACTGCGCTCCGCTCCATCGAATCCCCAGCTGAGTCCTCAGGCGTGGCGCCACGGTGCGTCACCCGGGTGTGCGCCCGACGGACACCGTGAGCCCCCGCTTTCCGCGCACGTCCCGTGAAATGAGCGCGGCCCTCCAGGCGTACGGGGGGCATGCTCTCCCTCCGCAATCTGGTGAAGGTGTACCCGGGCCCGGTGCCCGCACTGCGTGGCGTGGACCTGGAGATACCGCGTGGGATGTTCGGGCTGCTGGGTCCCAACGGCGCGGGCAAGTCCACGCTGATGAAGATTCTGTCGGGCCTGCTGGAGCCCACCTCCGGTGAGGTGACGCTGGATGGACTGGACATCGTCCGCCACCCGGAAGCGCTCCGGCCCCACCTGGGCTATCTGCCGCAGGAGTTCGGCTTCTACCCGTACCTCACGGGCGAGGCCATGCTGCTGTACCTGCTCAAGCTCAAGGGCGTCACCGCGCCGCGAGGGTTGAAGTCATTGTGCGCGGAGCTGCTGGAGCGTGTGAACCTCACGTTCGCCGCGAAGCGCAAGGTGAAGGAGTACTCGGGAGGCATGCGGCAGCGGCTGGGAATCGCCCAGGCGCTCGCGGGCAACCCCCAGCTCATCATCGTGGACGAGCCCACCGCGGGCCTGGACCCCGAGGAGCGCCTGCGCTTCTACCGGCTGCTGGCGGAAGTGGCGAACGAGCGCACGGTGCTGTTGTCCACGCACATCGTCGAGGACGTGGCGATGCTGTGCCCGCGCTTCGCCGTCATCCGGCAGGGCCGCGTGGTGGCGATTACGTCGCCCTCCGAGGCGAAGGCCTCCATCCAGGGCACCATCTTCGAGGGGACCGCCTCCGCCACCGAGCTGGTGGAGCTGCAGCGCACCCGCCGCGTCACGCAGGCCGTGCTCTTCGAGGGCCGCAACCGCGTGCGCATCCACTCGACGGGAGGCGATGTGCCCGTGGGCTTCGAGCGCGTCACGCCCACGCTGGAGGACGCCTATCTGCTGATGATGAAGGACACGCGCGAGGCCTCCGCGACCTCGCAGCCGTCGCCCGTCGTGGAAGCCGCACGCGAGGTGGCGCGATGACCGTGGCCCGTCTGGGCACGGTGGTGCGCACGGAGCTGGCGCACCAGATGCGCCGCCCGCTGTTCGTCATCCTGTTGCTCGTCACCTTCCTGTCGGTGTGGGGCCTGTCGTCAGGCAACGTCACCATCGAATCCGGGGCCAGCCAGGTGGGCGGGCAGAAGGCCTGGGTGACGAGCGAGTTCGCCGTCTCTCAGACGCTCCTGCTGCTCATGTTCCTCCTGTTCAGCTTCTTCGTCTCCGTGGGCGCGGGCATGGGCGTCATCGCGGACGAGGAGGCGCGGGTGGGCCCCCTCCTCCACACCACGCCGCTGACGCCGCGCGAGTACGTGTGGGGCAAGTTCCTGGCGGTGCTGAGCGCGTATGTGTTGGCGCTCGGGGCGATGGCGCTCTTCCTCGTCTTCTTCCACCACGTCATCCCCGCGGGCGAGCACGCCGAGTATCGCGGCCCGCTGTCGTGGCTCAACTACGCGCGGCCCGCGCTCTTCTTCGGCATGCCCCAGTTGGTGTTCATCGCGGGTGCCGCCTTCGCGCTGGGCGCGGGCACTCGACGCCCGGTGCTCGTGTACTTCCTGCCGGTGGTGCTGATGTTCGTCTGCGCCTTCTTCCTGTGGAGCTGGTCTCCCGGGTGGTTGGACCCTCGGGTGAACCGGGTGCTCCAGGCGCTGGACCCCGCGGGCATGCGGTGGCTGAGTGAGACATGGGTGAAGGTCGACCGAGGGGTCGCCTTCTACAACGCGGAGCGCGTGGGGCTGGACGCGCTGTTCGTCCTCAGTCGCCTGGGCTTCATCGCGGTGGGGCTGGGCGGCGTGGCGTGGAGCGCGCGGCACGTGGCGCGAGGGCTGCGTGGCGCGCCGGTGCGCGGCGCGCACGGCAAGACGTTGGCGGACATTCCCCTGGCGACGCCGGATGGCGGGGCGCGCGAGGAGACGCCGCTCGCGACGCTGGGCATGCGAGCCCATCCTCCCGGGGCACTGTCGGGCCTGTGGGTGGTGGCGAGCGCGGAGCTGCGGGGCCTCCTGTCGCAGCCGGGGCTCTACCTGTTCATGCCCATCATCCTGATGCAGACGGTGGCGAATGCGCTGAACAAGGTGGGCCCGTTCGACACCTCGCTCCTGACGTCTCCGGGCTTCTTCGCGGTGAGCACCTTGAGCGTGGCGTCCACGCTCGCGTGTCTGCTGCTCATGTTCTACACGGTGGAGTCGCTGGAGCGAGAGCGCGCCTCGGACCTCGCGCCCATCCATGACGCCGCGCCCGTGCGCACCGTCTCCGTCCTGCTGGGCAAGGCGCTCGCCAACAGCCTCGTCGGAGTGTCGCTGCTGGCGGCGACGGGGCTCGCGGGCATCATCGCCCAGCTCGTGCAAGGCCAGGTGCCGCTCTCGTTGTGGCCGTATGTCCTCGCGTGGGGGCTCTTGTTGCCCACGTTCTTCGCGTGGACGTGCTTCGTGCTGGCGGCGCACGCGGTGGCGGGAGGGCGCTTCGGCGCGTATGGCGTGTCGCTCGCGGCGCTGAGCCTCACCGGTTATGCGGCGGTGCGCGGCCACCTCCACTGGGCGATGAACTGGCCGCTGTGGCGCGCGGTGCAGTGGTCCGACATGGGGCCCTTCGAGCTGGACAGGTCCGTGCTCGTGCTCAACCGCGTGGGCGTCCTGGGGCTCGCCGCCTTCTTCACCGCGCTGGCGGTGCGGTGGGATGGGCGGCGCGCGGCGGACTCGGTGAGCCTGCTGGAGCGCATCCGCCCCAGTGGCCTGTTGCGCGGCGCGTGGCGACTGACGCCGTGGGCGGTGGTGCCCGCGGTGGCCCTCGTGGCGGCGGCGGTGCAGGTGGGGCAGGGCTGGCAGGGTGACGCCGCGAAGAAGCGCGCGAAGGAGTACTGGCAGAAGAACCTGGCCACGTGGCTGGACGCGCCGCAGCCGGCGATTCAGGACGTGGACCTGGAGGTGGAGCTGGACCCGGAGGGCCGCGCCTTCCGCACGCGAGGCACGTACACGCTGGTGAACCGGCGAGAGAAGGCGCTGAAGTCCTTTGCCCTCACGGGCGGAGACCACTGGGAGGACGTGCGCTGGACGGTGGATGGAAAAGACGTCACGCCCGAGGACCGCTCGCGGTTGTATGTCTTCAAACCCGAGGCGCCCCTGGCACCCGGCTCGGCGGTGCGCGTGGGCTTCGAGTTCCACGGCGAGTTCCCCAAGGGCGTGACGAAGAGTGGCGGCAAGGTGTCGGAGTTCATCCTTCCCTCCGGCGTGGTGCTGACCAGCTTCGGGCCGAGCTTCGCGCCGGTGGTGGGCTTCCGCGACGACATCGGCGTGGACAAGGAGGAGAACCGGTACGAGCCGCGCGTCTACCCGGATGACTTCTACGTGGGGCCCACGGAGGCGGCCTATGGCACGGGCACTCCCTTCACCACGCGCATCCGCGTGACGGGGCCGGCGGAGTACACGCTCAACTCGGTGGGCGTGCTGGAGAGCGACGAGGTGAAGGACGGGCGTCGGGTCAGCGTGTGGCGCAGCGACGCACCGGTCAGCATGTTCAACATCGTCGCGGGCCGCTGGGCGGTGCTGCGCGGCGAGGGCACCGCTGTCTTCCATCACCCCGCGCATGTCTACAACGTGGAGGCCATGCGCCGCGGGCTGGACGCGTCACGCCGGTACTACTCGGAATGGTTCCATCCCTATCCGTGGAAGGAGCTGAAGCTGTCCGAGTTCCCCGGCCTGGACACCTATGCGCAGGGCTTCGCCACCAACATCACCTTCTCGGAGAGCATCGGCTTTCTCGCGCGCAGCACGCCGGAGTCGAATGCAGTCCTGCTGATTACCGCGCACGAGGCGGCGCATCAGTGGTGGGGCAACATGCTCATCCCTGGCAAGGGGCCGGGCGGCTCGGTGTTGTCAGAGGGCATGTCTCACTATTCGGCGATGAAGCTGATGGAGCAACTGGACGGTCCCCGGACGCGGATGGAGATCGCCAAGCGACTGGAGGAGCGCTACGCCAGGGAGCGGCACGTGGATGCGGAGCAGTCGCTGGTGAAGCTCGACGACTCGCGCGACGGCGACAACACCGTGCTCTACGACAAGGGAGGCTGGGCGTTCTCGATGCTGGAGGAACTGATGGGCCGCCCGGCCATGCACGCGGGAATCCAGGCGTTCCTCCAGAAGTACGTGGGCCATGAGGACCACCCGGTGCTGCAGGACTTCACCGCGGCGATGCGCCCCTTCGCGCCGGACGCGGCGGCCTATGACGCCTTCGTCCAGCAGTGGTTCCACGAGGTGCATGTCCCGCAGTACCGGCTGTCGAATGCCCGGGTGAAGCAGGAGGGCGGACAGTGGGTGGCCACGGTGACGGTGGAGAACGTGGGGGACGGCCGCATGCCGGTGGAGGTCGCCGCCGTGAAGGGCGAGCGCTTCGCGAAGCGGCCGGACGCGAAGGCTCCGGACGTGCAGTCACCGGACTACCGCGAGGCTCGAAGCCGCGTGGTGCTGGGGGCGGGTGAGAAGGCCGACGTCACGGTGCGCTCCGACTTCCCGCCCGAGCGCTGGGTGGTGGACCCCGACGTGCGCGTGCTCCAGCTTCGTCGCGAGCAGGCCGTGGTGACGCTGTGAGGCGGTGAGCCCGGTGGACCGCGCTCCCGTGCTGGCCTGGAGCGCGGTCGCCGGATGGCTCAGGGGTGCGTGACGTGGAAGAGCCGCGTCTCGACGCGAGGCAGGGACTCCGCGCCCGTGCGCGTTCCGGTGAGCAGCAGGGTGAAGTCACCGACGATGGGCAGCGGGGAGCAGCGCACCGTGAACTTTCCCTGGAGG
Source organism: Myxococcus sp. CA056 (assembly GCF_013336715.1). NCBI lineage: Bacteria > Pseudomonadati > Myxococcota > Myxococcia > Myxococcales > Myxococcaceae > Myxococcus > Myxococcus sp. CA056. The sequence continues at coordinate 1,229,269 of NZ_JABUMT010000001.1, read as the reverse complement.
GTGAGCTGAAGGGGGCCATTCGGCTCCCGGCTGCCTCGCCCGGAGGTGACACTCAGGTCCGCCGTGCACTTGCTCTCCTCGTCGAAGACCGAGCACGCGCCCTCGCTGATGAAGAAGGTGTTCTCTCCGGTCATCGTCGCCCGCAGGTCCCGGTCGCAGGTGAGGGACTCGGAGCGCAGGCTCAGGGCCGTCTTGGAGCCGGAGGCCTCCGAGATTCGCACCGTGTCGTCCAACTCCCCGGTCTGGGTCTCTCCGTTGAAGGTGGCGCTCAGGGTGCCCGTGCTCTCATAGGCGCCCGTGACGTTGGACCGATGGTCCGTCGTGGTGTCGTCGCCGTCGTCGCCTTCCTTGTCGTCATCACCACCACAGCCACCGAGCACCAGCAGCGCGGACGCCAGCAGCATTCGCATGCGCATCACTTGGACTCCCTCCATCCCCGGATGAGTGACTCCCCGTGGGAAGGCTCGGGCGGGAGTATCTTGATGCCCGGTGCATCGCGCAACGTGACGAGTCCGTGGGCCCGCCGTCCCGACGCCATTCGCGTGCTGGCGGACAGTGCTCGGTGTCACGGCGTGTGGAGCGGGGTGGCTGGCGCGCTGTCAGCCTGTCACGCGGCGCGCGGGCCTTCGTTGACACGATGTCGTGGGGAGGGGTGCTCGTGAGCTGAGGCTCCCTCTGGAGTGAGGTTGTGCACGCCCATTGCACAAGGGGAGTGGGTCGCTGGACGAGCGTGCCAGGGACGTCATTGGGGGATGTCCAAACATGAAGCCCATTCACATGCTGTGTCTGACGTTGCTGTCATCCGTTGCCGCTCACGCCCAGGAGCTGAGCGCCGGACCGTCCGTCTCGCCCGCGCGCAAGACGGTGCTGGGAGTCTCCGTCACTCCCGATGAGCTGGGCGTGGTGACGCTGGAGGGAGAGCGGGTGGTGAGTCCCCGCGTGTCGGTGGGCCTGGGGCTGCGCACCGGGTTCACCCAGCAGAAGGGTTGGTCCGACTCCCTGGTGTCAGGGGAGCGGGAGAACGAGGCAGGCAGCTCCACCTTCGTCCTGGGTGTCGGTCCCCGGGCCCGCTTCTTCCTCGTGGGAGACGCGCCCGAGGGGCTGTGGGTGTCGCCGGGATTGGAGGTCACCCGTTCGTGGCGCCGCTTCGAGATAGAAGGACAGGCGAGTCTCAACGACAACGAGCAGCGCATCTGGAGCTTCGGTGCGACGGCGATGCTGGGCTACACCGTCATCCTCGGGCGAGGCCTCGCGGTGCAGGCGGGCGTGGGCGCGGAGGCCCGGCATGATTCGAGTCAGTACACGAGCAACGTCACGGCCAAGCCCGGGTACGAAGGGCTGTTCCCCGTGGGCGAGCAGTCGAACGAAGGGCGCTCGTGGGTGATTGACGAGCGGCTGGCGTTGTCGCTGGGCTGGGCCTTCTGAGCCGTCGCGTGGCGCTACACAGGCATGCCGTGCGCGCCGTCGCGTCGGCGGAGGCACCTGCGCGGGTGTTTTCGGGGGCCGGGGCGTCGGTGCGCTCCGGGGCGAAGCGGCAGGTTCCCCATCGTCTTCACGTCATGCACGAGGCCTAGCGTGGCCAGGGCCTTCACCGTCCACCAGCCCGGGTCCGGCTGTCGCCAGCCGAAGCCCATCCGGGCCGAGCTCGGGTAGGCGTGGTGGTTGTTGTGCCACGACTCACCCATGCTCACGAGGGCGAGCCAGCCCGCGTTGCGTCCCTGCTCCGCGCACCCGGGCATCGCGTAGGGCTGGTCTCCCTCCACGTGGCTCACGTAGTGGACGAACCAGAAGCCATCCTGCGTGAGCGCCAGTCGCACGAAGACACCCCAGACCACCCACGCGGGACCGCCTACCGCGTACAGCGCGAGCGCGAGGGGCACCTGGAGCCAGAGGCCGGCGCGCTCCAGGGCGATGAAGAAGGCGTCGTGCTCCAGGTCGGCGTCCACGGCGGGATAGACGCTCGCGTCTCGTGCGTGCCACGTGCGGAAGAGGGCGTGGGTCATCGCGCTGAGGAAGCCGTCGCGGTAGCCGAAGTATTCGGGGCAGTCGGCCTCGGGTTGGTTCTGGTGGAAGTCGCGCAGGTGGTGCATGCGGCTCATGCCGAGGGCGCCGCCGAGCCCCGCCAACGTGCCGATGAGGCCCAGCGTCCGCTCCACCGTGCGCGGTGCGCGGAAGGCCCGGTGGATGAGGCCGCGGTGGATGCCCACCGAGACGCCCAGGCACATGGTCACCCCCGTGAGCACGGCGAACACCGCGACCGCGCTCCACGAGAAGTACAGCGCGCCGCCGATGAGTGCGCCCAGGTGGAGAAGGCTCCACCGGAGCACCTTGCCCGCGTCCCACCGTGCCTCGCCCCACCCCGTGATATCCGCGTTCATGTGCCGCCCCTTTCGGAGCGGGTCCAACGCAAGCGCCCTGCCAGGGGTGCACGGGCCTGATTCCAGGGACTTGAGCGGGCGCGAGGGCGCCACTGTCAACGGCGTTCACAGCGTGCCGCGCACCGCGTGGACGGTGAGTCGCTCAGCGCTCCAGCCCCAACTCCACGCTGGGAATCCAGTGTCCGCGACGGTGCCCATCCACCCGGACACCGTCGAGGTCCATGCCCAGCGCGCCTCGCACGGCGAAGTCGCCCGCCCTCCAGCGCAGGCCCGCGGCGGCGCGCGCGGACAGACCCAGCGAGTCGCCTTCTCTGCGGCCGGGCTTGTCCACCACCGTCATCAACCAGCCCACGCCCACCTCCGCGAACGGGGCCAGCGTGCCTCGGCCGTTCAGTCCGCCCATGGCCAGTACGGACACGCGCTGAAGCGTGGTGTTGTCCACCCACGCATCCGGTGCGAGCGAGTAGCTGGCCCGCGCGCCCCACCGGACGATGCCAGGGCCCGGCACGCGCCAGGCCAGCGACAGTCCGCGTGCCACACCACGACCTCCCAGTGGCGGAGCGCCGAGCGTGAGGCCCACCTCCAGCCCCAGTGAGTGCGGCAGGCTCGATGGGTCCCCGGGTGTCACCGGATTGGAGAAGTCCACGATGGGCCCTCCCGCCGAAGCGACATAGCCCTCGTAGAAATCGCGTCCGAAGGGGAGGGCGAAGAGGCCCTGGAGCAGACTCTCCTCGGCCGCGCCGCGCTGGGCCACCTCGGGAGGAGAGGGGCGGGGCAGTCGTCTGGCCTTCAGGTCCGCGAGCCGCACCCGGGCCTCACCCCCGGGCGTACGCAACCAGTACGCGTCGCGTTTCGGCAACGCGAGGACCAGGGGCTCTCCCTCGGACTGATGCGCATCCGCGAGGCGCACGCCATTCGTGTCCTCCACGGAGATGCGCGCGCCCCCGGGCGTCGCCGGCAGGTCGAGGCGGGGACCCTCTGGAATGGGGCCGATGAGCGCGCGCGAGGGATTGAGCATCGGCGGGAAGGTGCGCAGCGCGAGCCTCGCCTGCGGAGATTTCACGCCCCGGATGGCGGCGGCGACGAAGGCGTCGAGCTCGCTGTACTCGACCTGCCCGTCACCGTTGACGTCCGCGCCACCCAGCAGCGCCGAGCGCGCCGCATGGCTGAAGACACCCGCGCGGATGCGAGACCACTCATGCGTCTCGCCTTCGTTGCTCTCCGCGAAGATGGCGCCCACGCTGGGGTGGCCCGCGAGTTGCTCCTGCTCCAGCGCGCGTCGCAACCTGCGGAGCACCAGCGGGTCGGCGCCCCGGCTGCCCACGACGCCAGCCGCGTGGCAGGCATCCACCAGCAGGTGGACATAGTCCGCCTCGAGTCGCTCCACGACCCGGGTGTACAGGCCCTCCTGGTCCAGCCGGCCGTCGGCGAGCGTGAGGTAGGCGCGCGCGGACTCACCGGTGCGCCCATGGCCCACGTAGACGAACAGGAAGTCCACGGTGCGTCCGGCGGCGCGGTCCGCCGCGTTGAGCTGGGCCAGCGCCGCCACGGCTTCGTCGAGCGCGGCGAGCGTGGGCACGCGCACCCCGGTCAGTCGCTCACGCTCCGCCTCGGCGGTGTCGGCATCGGCGACGGTGAGCAGCACCACCTCTACGCCCAGCCGCTGGAGTGTCTCCATCCAGCGCACGCCGTCATCGTCCGCGTAGCGCAGGGGAGGCATGCCCGGGGAGTCGCTTCCGTTGTAGGCGACGACCAGGGCGCGCCGCACCGGAGGTGGCCCCGAGGATGAGGTCGCCGGCTCGGCGAGGGACACCGTCGCGCAGCAGGCGAGCCACAGGACGACGACACCGCTGGGCACCGGAACCGTGCTGGGTCTCATGGTGTTCCTTCCGCGAGCACAGCCGCGTCTCGATGGAGCCGGTGGCTCATGGCTTCCCCGCAATGCGGACGCGATGCTGCACGCGTACGACGTCTCGGACGGGTTCTCCGCGCGCGGCGGCGAGCGCGTCGGACGCGCTGCTCGCGAACACGGCGGTCAGCTCCACCTCTCCCGTGTCGGGCAGTCTCGGCGTGAGGTCCAGCGCCGCCTCCGCGCCCGGAGACGCCTTCACCTCGAACGGTCCTTCCACCTTCAGCCCCTTGTCGGTGCGCACCGTCACCACGACATGCGTGTAGGGCGCACGTGCCCCGGCCGCGAAGGCCAGCGCCGCGCCGGCGGGACAGTCGCCCTGACCTCGGACCTCCCGAAGCTCCGCTTCCGCTGGCACGCAGAACAGTCGCATCACCGTCGCGCCCTGCCCCTCGCCGCGCGCGCCCCACTCCGTCGTGTCGCTCGGCAGGCTCAGCCACAGCAGTCCCGCCGCCGCCATCAAGCTGACCACCCACGCGCCGCCCACATGCCCCAGCGACGGCGAGTTCCACGCCTGAAGCACCCGGGCCCACAGCCTCCGCGCCAGGCTCCACGGCTCCCCCAGGTCCTTGTGCAGCCGGTCCGCTCGCGCTGCCTGTCCCGAGGACTCGGTTGACGACTCCCTCTCCACGGTGGCGAGGACCGAGGCCAGCCCGCGCGACTCGAGCGACGCCAGCTCCCCCGGGGTGGGCACGGTGACGGTGTCGCTGGCGAACATGCGGCGCAGGTTCATCACCCGCTCGTAGCGCGCTCCACACCGCGCGCAGCCGCGGGCATGACGCAGCACGCGGCTCCACTGGCGAGGAGGCAGGACGCCCTCGTTGGCGAGGTGGACGAGCTGTCGGTCCACGTGCTGGGTGAACAGGGCCATGGGGAAACTCACTCGAATCAAGGCACGAAGAGGGGGAAGAGGAGCGCCAGCACCGCGGCCGTGGCGGCGGCGGAGGGCAATGCATCGGGCGAGTCAGCGGTGAGCCAGCCTTCGTTGAGGAGGAAGTCGGTCATCGCGCGGCGCAGCTTCGTCTCGCGCGTCCGCAGCTCCTGTCGGGACAATCCCAGCACCAGCCCCGCGCGCTCCTGGGACAGGCCCTGCACGAAGCGCAGGTCCGCGAGACGACGGGTCGCCTCGTCGAGTCCCGCGAGGAAGCGGTGCACCAATTCGCGCGTCTCTGCTTCCAGCGCGCGGTCCTCGGGCGAAGGTGCGTTGCTGGCCAGCCGCTCCGCCGTCGGCGTGTCATCCAGCGCCACCGCCTCGCGAGCGATGCGCCCCGCTGCCCTCAGCACATCCACCGCCGCCTGCCGCGCCAGCGCGTTGAGCCAGATGGAGTACGGCCGCACGCCGTCATACGTGAGCCGGGCCTGCTCGCGGAAGGCACGCACGAAGGTCTCCTGGTGCGCGGCCTCCAAATCCAACGGCCCCACGCGCGCCAGGCCCCCAGGTCCGCGCGACACGTACGTGCGCGACAGGAACCGCGCCACGTGCCCGGAGTAGGCCCGGTACACGCGGGTCAACGCCCCCGGCTCTCCCCGGCGAAAGGCCTCCAGCAACAGCGGGTCTTCCCTCAACAGTGACATGCCGTCCTCCCTCTCAGGGGGCCCCAAGCCCCTGGACCACGGCCGGCTCCACGCGGTCCGACTGCGTCCCATCACCCAACTGGCCCAAGGCGTTGGCGCCCCAGCACCGCACCTGTCCATCCCGCATCACCGCGCAGGTGCTCGTCGCTCCGGCCGACAGGTCCACGACGTCGTCGCCCAGGGCCGTGACCTCCACGGGCGCCGCGCGGCGGATGCGTGTTCCATCCCCCAGCTGTCCGTCGCCATTGAGTCCCCAGCACCGCACGCGACCTTCCGCGTCCAGCGCGCAGGTGAAGGAATTGCCCGCGCGCACCTGCCGCATGGTCGACGACAGCCCCACCGGCCGCACCGGCGTGACGCTGTCCAGCGCGGTGTCATCCCCCAGCTGCCCTTCGCGATTGAATCCCCAGCACTCGAGGTCGCCCATGCCCACGCGCGCGCAGGTGTGGCTCAGGCCCGCCGTCAGCGCGCGCACCGGCCCGCTCACGCCCCTCACCCGCACCGCCCCAGGCTCGGGCGTGGGATTGGCGAGGCCCGTGCCCAGCGCTCCGTACGTGTTGTCACCCCAGCACCACGCCTCTCCATCGGCGGTGGCGGCGCAGGTGTGGTTGGCGCCCGACGCGAGCACCGTGAGGTTGGCGGGGAGCCCCAGCACGGGCACGGGCCTGGGCGCCTTCCCCGCGAACGCTCCGCCGAGCTGGAAGAAGTTGTTCTCGCCCCAGCACATCACCTGTCCCCCCGCGTGCAGCGAGCAGGAGTGCCCCAGCCCCGCCACCACGGTCACCGCGTTGGTGCCCGCGCCCGGCACATCCACCGGCTCCAGTGCGGCCATCGTGGTGTTGTTGCCGAGCTGTGCCAGGGAGTTGTCCCCCCAGCAGCGCACGGTGCCCCCCTCCACCACCACGCAGGTGTGTTGTCCCCCGACGGCGAGCGCGAGCACGCCCGAGCCCAGCCCCCGCACGTCCACCGCCTGGGCCCGCAGCGCGCGCGTCCCATCCCCCACCAGCCCGACTCCGCCCCAGCACCGCACGCCGCCCGTCTCCAGCAGCGCGCATGCATGCTGGCTGCCCACCGACACCTGCCGGGCCAGGCCCCGCTGCTCGGTGTCGGTGTCGGGGCACGCGGCGACGTCCTCGTCGCAGTCCTCGGCCGTGGTGCTCCGGATGGGGTCCAAGCACGCGCTGGTCGACGCGAGGAGCAGCACGAGGAGGCCAACGCGACGCTTCATGGGGCTCGACTCTCAAGAAAAGAGACAGGCGGGTGCCGCGGAGAAAATGGCTCCGCGGCGCCCGCCCTTTGAACAGGGTATTTCTTGAACGAATGAGCCAGGGGAACGTTACGGCAGCGGGAAGAGATTGAGTGCGCTCCACGGTGAAGTGCTCGTGTCCACCGTCACCAGCCGGAAGCCCGCATCGATGCCAGGCCTGGGGGAGAGGGCGCCCGCGGCCACCGCGAAGACGCCCCGGCCCGCGAAGAACCCGAAGGGCACCTGGAAGCGCGCCGTCGGCGAGCGACTGGACGCCGCCGAGGCCGCCACGCCCACGTACACCTTGAGGTCGGGCAGCGACAGGCCCTCCGGCGCGGAGGCGAGTCGATAGGGAACGTCGTTGTAGGCCGCGTGCGCCGGGACGAGCCCACCCTCCAGTGGGGACACGTCCACCATCGGCGCGTCGGGCGAGGCATGCACCAGCCGCAGCCGCACGTTGCTCGCATCGGCGGTGAAGCCTTCGGAGAACGCGAGCAGCTCGAAGGGGGCGCCCGTCGGGTCCGCCAGGTCCTGACTGAGGAAGCCCGATGCCACCGTCAGATAGGACTCCCCGGCGACCAGCGCGGGCGTGGTCCGGGAGGCGACGGGGGCACCCGCGGGACGCGTGCCGCCGTGCACGGAGGCGAAGAAGTCCAGCGTGTAGCTGCCAGGAGGCACCTGGAGGGAAGCCGAGAGCTGGCCGAAGGCGAGGTTGTTCACAAGTTCCGTGTTGCCCAGGAAGAGGTCCACGGCGGGCGCGTCCGGCGAAGCGTGAAGCGCATAGACGACGGGATTCTGGCGGACCAGTCCGACACCCGCGGCCAGCAGGCCGAAGCCCCCCGCGGCGCTCGGCTTCTGGGAAAGCTGTCCGGTGGCGATGACGAACACCTCCCCACGCGAGGGCAGGGCGGGCACGGTGAAGGCCGTCACCCGCTGGTTGGCCGCGCGGATGCCCACCTGGAGCGCCTGTCCGGAGGGCAGCTCCACGCCCGTGGCCCCTGTGTCCTGGAAGCGCTGCAGGCCGGTGATTTCAGAGGAGCCGTCATCCCCCACGTCGATGGAGACGGTGGGCGCGTCCGCGCCCGCGTGGACGATGCGCACCCGCGTCTTGCCGTCGGCGGGAGGGTTGAAGCCCTCGGTGAGGGGCAGCACGCGGAAGGCGCTCGTCGCGTCGGTGGAGGCGAGCAGCCCCGCGGCCACCGCGCTCACGGTGTGGCCCGTGCCGAGCACGAGCGGCCCGGTGGAGTAGACGGGCGCGGACGAGGCCAGGGCGCCCGCCGCGCGCACCTGGACGTTGTACGTGCCCGCCGGCACGGTGGCGTAGGCGGTGGCGTCGCCGTACTTCACGTTGGTGAAGAGGGGCGTGGACTGGCCTTCCGCGTAGATGTCCACGGCGGGGGCGTCCGATGAGGCGTGGATGACGCGCAGCTTCGCCTGGTTGGACGGCGTCTGGTCGGGCGGCGTCTCGTCCTCGCCGCAGGCCACGAGCGTGGACAGCGTGGCGGCGAGCGCCGCAGTGAGGCTGCGATGACGACTCCAAGGGCTCTTCGTCATGTTCCACTCCAGGGGTGTGGCCGTCGCCCATGGGGAGCGCGACCGTGTCTTCGGAGGGCCCTTACGGAACGAGCCGTGAAACCTGGTTGGTACCGTGTGTCCGGCACGGTGCGTCGGATGACTGTCCACCCGCGAGCAGTCGCCGGTCCGGATGTGGAATGACGCGGCGCGGGCGCGACAGCCGGAGCGCTGCTGCTAGCGTGCGCGCACCATGAACCCTGGACTGCTTCCTCTCGTCGTGTCCCTGCTCGCCGCGCAGGCGCCCGCGCCCGCTCCGGCGGCACAGGCCCCCAAGGCCCAGGCCTCCGCCAGCAAGCCCTCGCAGGTGCCAGGAATCGCACCACTGCCCGGCCAGCCGAACCTGTGGGTGAGCAACGTGCCGACGGTGCCGGAGGCGCTCCGTCAGCGAATGGAGCAGTACCTGGAGGCCCGCTCCGCGGCGCTCCTGGACACCAGTGATGACGGCAAGCAGTTGCTCATCACCACGCGCTTCGCGGACACCAACCAACTCCACCTGGTGGAGATGCCCATGGGCGCGCGCACGCAGCTCACCTTCGCCAGGGAGCCCATCAACAGGGCGCTCTTCCAGCCCGGTGACTCGAACGTCATCTACTTCCTGCAGGACAAGGGCGGTGGGGAGTTCTTCCAGGTGTTCCGGTTGGACCGGCGCACGGGGCGCTCGGAGCTGCTGACGGATGGGAAGAGCCGGCACTCGGACGTGAAGGTCTCCCAGGATGGGCGGTGGCTGGCGTACGGCGGCACGGGCCGCAATGGCAAGGACACGGACGTGTACGTGGCGCCCACCGCGCAGCCGCGTCAGGCCCGTCGCCTCACGGAGCTGGAGGGCTCCTGGGCGCCGATAGCGTTCTCGAACGACGGCGCGAAGCTGCTGGTGGCGCAGGAGCGCGCCGTCGACGACGCGGACCTGTACGTGGTGGACGTGGCCTCCGGCGCGCGTCAGCGAATCACGCCCCAGGAGGGCAAGGGCGGCATCACCTCCGTCGTCTTCGCCCATGACGGCAAGAGCGTGTACCTGGCGACGGACCGCTACAGCGACTTCGCGGAGCTGTATCGGGTGGACCTGGACAAGGCGCCGCTCACCTCCGCGCCGGAGTCGCTGACGAAGGCCGTGAAGTGGAACGTGACGGACCTGGCCCTGTCGCCGGATGGCCGCAAGCTGGCGGTCGCCTTCAACGAAGACGGCTTCACCAAGGTGTCGCTGCTGGATACGCGTACGAAGGCCTTGGCGCCTCTGGACTCGCTGCCGAAGGGCGTGGCGTTCGGCATCAGCTTCCCGCTGAAGCGCTCGGACCTGTTGGCCCTGACGGTGGGGGACGCGAAGAGCCCCATGGACGTGTGGACGGTGGACTTGAAGTCGCGCAAGCCGACGCGGTGGACGCGCTCGGAGGTGGGCGGGTTGGACACGAACACCTTCGTGGAGCCGGTGCTGGTGCGCTACCCGTCCACGGACGGCGTGCAGGTGCCGGCGTTCCTCTACCTGCCCCGTGGCGCGACGGGGAAGGTGCCCGTCATCGTCAGCTTCCACGGAGGCCCGGAGGGGCAGAGCCTGCCCTTGTTCAGCACCTTCGCGCAGTTCGCCACGACGGAGCTGGGCATGGCGGTGCTGGTGCCCAACGTGCGCGGCTCGGAGGGTTACGGCAAGGCGTACCGGGCCATGGATGACGGCGTGAAGCGCGAGCAGAGCCTCGCGGACATCGGCGCGACGCTGGACTTCATCGCCTCGCGCAAGGAGCTGGATGCCTCGCGCGTGGGCGTCTCCGGCGGCTCCTACGGCGGCTACATGACGCTGGCGTCGGTGGCCTTCTATCCGGAGCGATTCAAGGCGGCGGTGGACGTGGTGGGCATCTCCTCGCTGCCCAGCTTCCTGGAGAACACGCAGGCGTACCGACGTGACTTGCGGCGCGCGGAGTACGGCGACGAGCGAGACCCGGCGGTGCGCAAGGTGCAGGAGCGCATCTCCCCCTTGGGTTCGGTGGCCAGGATTCGCGCGGCGCTCTACGTGCAGCAGGGAGCCAATGACCCGCGCGTGCCGCAGTCGGAGGCGGAGCAGATTGTCCAGGCGGTGCGCCAGCGCTCACCGGACGTCTGGTACATGCTGGCCACCGACGAGGGCCACGGCTTCCAGAAGAAGGCCAACCGCGACTCCGCGCAGATGACGACGATGATGTTCTTCGAGAAGCACCTGGGCGCGCCCAGGAGTCCCGAGGCCACGGGCACGAAGTAGGCGAGGGGTGACACAGGCGTACCCCTGGGGGAGGAGCGAGCAGGCCGGGTGGCTGCTCGCGTTGAATGCAAATCCGGGGGGTTGCGTCACGGCGCATGGCGTCGCGGTATGCGGTGCACAGAGTGACGTTCATGGACTGGTCATCCAGGCCAAGGAGCTTTCCCGATGAAACGCTTTCTGAGCCCGCTGCGGCGGGGTGTGCTGGTGGCGGCGGTGGTGTTGGGGGCGGGGGCCGCGGTGTCCGCGCCCAAGCAGGACGCCATCAACCTGCGAATCGCTCGTGAGCAGTACAACCTGGTGATGACGGCCGACGAGGTGACGGGCCAGGACTTCCAGGTCGCGCGGACGCCCGGTGGCCTGCGGGGGCGGACGTACCTGGGCGTCGTGGACGTGAAGCTCAAGGACGGCGAGGTGAGGGGCTCGCTGGGCAGCGCCCTGGTGAACCTCAAGGTGAAGCGGGACGGCGACACGCTGGAGGCCGAGGGCGGCTTTGGTGGGCGTCCGGCGAGCGTGAAGCTCACCCCGGACGAGATGAAAATCTACATTCGGGACTGCACGTACCGGCTGAAGGCGCGGGAGCCGGGGCGCTCGTACGCGGGCAAGCGCAGTTGCGACATGGCGACGGTGCCCGAGTCGGAGGTCTGGCTGCCGGACGAGTTCCTCGCGGCGAGCCCCGAGGAGAAGGTCACCCTGTTGCTGCTGGCGTTGTGAGTCCGGGGCGCGGCCTCAGCCGCGCGTGCGTGGCAGCTCCACGGAGAAGGTGGAGCCCACGCCCAGCTCGCTGCGCACGGTGATGTGGCCGCCCATCGCCTCCACAATCTGGCGCGAAATCCACAGGCCCAGGCCGAAGCCGCCGTAGTTGCGTTCGGACACGGCGCGCTCGAAGCGGTGGAACAGCCGCGACACGTGCTCCTCGCCAATGCCGATGCCACCGTCGCGCACCTCCAAGCGCACCGTGGCCTCGCCCGTCGTCATCACCACGAGGACCGGGTTGCCGCGCCCGTACTTCACCGCGTTGCTCACCAGATTCGTCAGCACCTGGTCGATTCGCAACTTGTCCCAGAGCCCCGCTGCTTCCGGCGCCAGCTGCAATTCCAGTCGAGTGCCCGTGCGCTCCAGCTCCGGCTCGAAGCGCTCCACCACCTCGCGCACCAGCATGACCAGGTCCAACGGCTCCGGGCTCAGCTCCAGGCGCCCGGCGCTGATGCGGGACACGTCCAGGAGCTCATGGATGAGCCGCGTCTGCCGCTTCACCTGTCGGTCCACGACGCCCAGCGCGCGCTCCAGTCGCTCCGGCGTCACGCCAGAGGGGGAGCGCTTCAGGCTCGTGAGCAGACTGTGCACCTGGAGCTGCAGCGCGCTGATGGGCGTCTTCAGCTCGTGGCTGGCGATGGAGAGGAACTCCTCGCGCAGCCGGATGGCCTGACGCGCCTCGCGGTACAGGCGCGCGTTGTCGATGGCGAGCGCCGCGCGGCGGGCCAGCTCCTGCGCCAGCGCCAGGTCTTGCGCGTCGTAGTCCCGCCGAGAGGTGACGAAGCTCAGCGCCCCCAGCGTCTGTCCCCGCACCTGGAGCGGCACGCACAGCCACGCGAAGCAGCCACCCGCGTCGGGGGGACGCACGCACTCCGGCGCGTCCTCGCTCAGCCCCGTGCGCAGCTCCGCCTCGCCGGAGGCCACCACCCGGGCGACGACGAGCAGGCCTGGCGAGGGCTGTCCGTCCATCGCGTGATACTCCGCGCTCGCATGGGCCGCGGCCACGCACTTCACCGCGCCGTCCTCGTCCGCGAGGAACAGGCCGCAGCACTCCGCGTAGGACGGCACCGCCAGCTGCGCCACGCGCTCCAGCGTCTCCTCCTGCTCCAGGCTCGTGGCGAGGACTCCCCCCGCCTCGGCGAGGAAGCGCTGCGCGGCCTCGCTGCGCTGCCGCTCGGTGACGTCCACCGCCATGCTCAGCACCTGCTCCGGGCCGCCGGCGGCGGGCTGCACCAGCGCCGTCCACAGCGCCACCTGCAGCGGCGTGCCGTCCTTGCGCTTGCGGTGCATCACCGCGCCGCCCAGCGACTCGCCCCGGCCGGCCTTCTCGAGGTTGCGGCGGAACTCGTCTTGTTTGCCCTCGGGCACCACCGGCAGCACGGTGCCGAGCACCTCCTCCGCCTTCCACCCGAAGATGCGCTCCGCGGCCGGGTTCCACATCCGCACCGTGCCGTCCATGTCCACCAGGAGGATGGAGGCGGGGGAGGCCTGGATGATGGCCGCCAGGCGCTCGTTGGCCTCGGCCAGCTCCGCGCGGGAGCGCTGCTCCTGCTCCAGCAGTCGCGCTCGCGCCACCGCCTGCCCGCCGTGGTGGGCCAGGAGCTCCAGGAAGGCGCGCTCGTCCGGGTCGAAGACGCGCGCCTCGGAGAAGGCGAACAGCAGCACCCCCAGCGCGCGGCCCTCCACGAGCAGCGGCAGGCACACCGACGCGGGCGCGGGCTTGCGCACCACGCGGTGACGTTGCTCGTCCACCTCGGGATAGCGGTCCGACAGCTCCTCGGGTGACTCCAGCCACACCGGGCGCGCCTCCAGCAGCGCCTCCGTCATGGGTGTGCGTCCCTCCAGGGGCAGCACACCGAAGGCCTCCATGAAGGACCGGGGGTCCTCGTAGCCCGTGCACCTCAGGAGCCGCGCGTTCCCGGCCTCCAGTCGCCACAGCGCGCCGCGCGCCGCGCCCACCGCCTCCACGCCCTGCTCGACGATGACCTCCGCCACGCGCTCCGCCGAGAGCACCTGGGACAGCTCCGCCGTCACCCGCTGGAGTCTCGCCAGGCGACCCGCGGCGACCTCCGCCGCCTGCCGGGCCTGCTTCTCCGCCGCGTACAGGCGCGCGATGTCCAGCGCGAGCGCGGCGCGGTCCGCCAGCTCCTGGAGCAGCAACTGCTCTCCGGCCTCGACGGGCTGCGCCGCGGCCGGGTCCTTCCACACGGTGAGGGTGCCCAGGCTCCGTCCGCGCGCGCGCAGCGGCAGCACCATCAGCCGGGTGAAGGGGAAATCCTCCAGCAGCCCATGCTGCTGCGGGGGCACCAGGCGGCGCAGCTCCTTCGGGTCCGAGTCGGGCACCCACAGCGCCTCGCCCGTGCGCAGCACCTCATGGGAAGGGCCTTCGTCCGCGCGCACCGCGGGAGGGCTGAGCGTCTGGAACAGCAGCCGGGCCTCGGGGGTGGAGGCGGCCGAGGCCACGGTGCGCAGCCAGAGTCCATCCTCGGACAAGAGCCGCAGCGTGCAGGCGGCGCCGAGCAGCGGCACCACCAGGGCGCACAGGCGGTCCATGACGGCGGGAGGCTCCAGGCTGGCATCGGCCAGCACCCGCGACGCCTCCGCCAGCAGGGCCAGCCGCTCTTCCACCTCCGGGGCGTGGGCCCCGAAGTGCCGCGCGTCTCCGTATCGGGATGCTGACATGGTCCTTGTGCCCCCGAGGCAGCATGGGAGCACGAGAGAGCAGTCCCCGGGGATTCCCCCGACGCCCCCACGGGCCCTCCGCCATGGCCAACCAACATACGCCCGGGTCTGACTGTTCGTTCTGGACGCACGCTCCGTCGCACACCGAAGGGTGGAGGCAGGCGAAGGCTATTTAGTCACACATGGACCTACCCGAGCGTTCGAATCCACGGAGGTGGTCTCCGCGTCCATTGCTCCTCCCAGGGGTTCGGCTAAAGGGAGGGCCGTGAAAGCCACCACCACCGGAGTACCGGGCGGCGAAGCGGTTCGGGAAGGCCCCGAGACCTTCAAGCGCACGACACTCCTGGCCCTCGGGGCCCTGGGCATCGTCTACGGCGACATCGGGACGAGCCCCCTCTACGCGCTGCGCGAGTGCTTCACCGGCCCGCACGGCATCCACCCCTCGCCCGAGAATGTGCTGGGGGTGCTGTCGCTCATCTTCTGGTCCCTGCTCACCATCGTCTCGGTGAAGTACCTCATGTTCGTGATGCGGGCGGACAACCGGGGCGAGGGCGGAATCCTCGCGCTGATGGCGCTGGTGATGCAGCGGCAGAAGGGCCAGCAGGCGCATACGGCCCGGCCCGTGCTCATCACCCTGGGCATCTTCGGCGCGGCGCTCCTCTACGGCGACGGCCTCATCACCCCGGCGATCACGGTGCTCAGCGCGGTGGAGGGCCTCAGCGTGGCCACGCCCGTGTTCGAGCCGTTCATCGTCCCCATCACCCTGGCCATCCTCGTGGTGCTCTTCCTGGTGCAGCGGCACGGCACGGCGGGCATTGGCGCGGTGTTCGGCCCGGTGATGTGCGTGTGGTTCTTCACGCTGGCGGTGCTGGGCGTGAAGGAGCTGGTGCACAACCCCGCGGTGCTCGGCGCGCTGTCTCCCACGCACGGGGTGATGTTCTTCGTGCACAACGGCTGGCACGGCTTCCTCGTGCTGGGCGGCGTGTTCCTCGTCATGACGGGCTGCGAGGCGCTCTACGCGGACATGGGCCACTTTGGGTACAAGCCCATCAAGCGGGCCTGGTTCTGGGTGGTGCTGCCGGCGCTGATGCTCAACTACCTGGGCCAGGGGGCGCTCTTGCTGCGGGACGCGAGCGCCGCGCGCAACCCCTTCTATCTGCTGGCCCCGTCGTGGCTGTTGTACCCGTTGGTGGCGTTGTCGGCGGTGGCGGGCATCATCGCCTCGCAGGCGCTCATCTCCGGGGCCTTCTCGCTGACGCGCCAGGCGATGCAGCTGGGCTACAGCCCGCGCATGGAGGTGGTGCACACCTCGGCGGAGGAGATGGGCCAGATTTATCTGCCGGGCATCAACTGGGCGTTGATGGCGGGGGTGTTCACCCTGGTGCTGACGTTCCGCTCCTCCAGCGCGCTGGCGTCCGCGTACGGCATCGCCGTGTCCACGACGATGGTCATCACCTCGGTCATGGCCTACATCGTCGCGCGTGAGCGCTGGGGCGTCAGCCGCAAGCTGGCGATGCCGGTGGCGGGCTTCTTCCTCGCGTTGGAGCTGGCCTTCTTCAGCTCCAATGCGATGAAGCTGGCGGACGGCGGCTGGTTCCCGCTGCTGCTCGCCGTCATGGTCTTCACGCTGATGACCACGTGGAAGCGCGGGCGCGACATCCTCGCCGCCAAGCTGCGCGCCTCCAGCATCCCCCTGAAGGAGCTGCTGGGCAGCTTCGGCGACCACCCGCCCGTGCGCGTGCCGGGCACCGCCATCTTCATGACGGGCAACGCGGACGGCACGCCGCCGGCGCTCTTGCACAACCTGAAGCACAACAAGGTGCTGCACGAGCAGGTGGTGCTGCTGACGATTCTGTCCGAGGACGTGCCCCACATCCCCGCGGCCGAGCGCGTGGAGGTGGAGCCCCTGGAGCAGGGCTTCGTCCGCGTCGTCGCCACCTACGGCTTCATGGAGAACCCCAGCATCCCGGACGTGCTCAAGCGCTGCCGGGAGAAGGGGCTCCAGTTCCAGCTCATGGGCACCAGCTTCTTCCTGGGACGGGAGACGCTGATTCCCACCAAGCGCCCCGGCATGGCGGTGTGGCGCGAGGCGCTCTTCGCGTGGATGAGCCGCAACGCCCGCAGCGCCACCGCCTACTTCCGGATTCCACCCAACCGCGTGGTGGAGCTGGGCAGTCAGGTGGAGCTGTAGCCGACGCCCGCGGTTTCCCGGCCCTTCGTCTCCCGGAGGGCCGGGCTTCCTTCCAGGTGTCGCTCCGGCCCGGGAGCCTCCCGACAGGTGAGGCCCCGGGCGGAAAATCCCCCGGAAATTCCCCCGGCGGAAAACCCCCGCCCGCTGGAAAAGGCCTCCACCGGCCTGGAATGGGTGCCTGGACTGGAATCCTGCCGGTCCACCATCACTTTCCCTACGGTGTTCGGAAAGACGCACTGCGTCTGAGTGCCCAGTGACGGTGTAACTCTGCGGAAACACGGCGACGACTCGGGCGATAATGGGGTGAGTTGAACCCCACGCGAGCCCTGACGCTTCGCGTCGCGTGTGGGTTCTTGGTGTCTTTCGACACACTCCTGGTGACACGGAATCGGTGATTTTGTCCTGCTGGGACATAAAATTACCGCCGTACAGGCAACAACTGACCCTCAGGTGCGAGAATGTTTTCACCAGACAGAAATATTTCTGTACTGGCGGAAGCCTGCTCGGTTACAGTGCTTTCAGGTGTCGCGCACAACCCTGTGTCCGAACTGAGGTCAGCCACCATGCTCGACGTCGCCCCCCACGCCGCCGCCTCGATCCTCTCCTCCGG
The DNA here is from genome assembly GCF_013336715.1 of Myxococcus sp. CA056. Lineage (NCBI taxonomy): Bacteria > Pseudomonadati > Myxococcota > Myxococcia > Myxococcales > Myxococcaceae > Myxococcus > Myxococcus sp. CA056. The sequence continues at coordinate 1,212,126 of NZ_JABUMT010000001.1, read as the reverse complement.
TCTGTCGTCTTCCGCGTCGTCGTCGGTGGTGACGCCCTGGACGGAACAGCCGCTGCGCGACTGGTCGAACCTGGCGCCGCACACGGTGCTGAGCGCGCAGGAGCTCTACCCGCGCATCTGCGTGCGAGACCCGTACTTCGCGTTGAAGGACGTGACGGTGATGGGGCAGGGCGAGGTGGTGGCGCGCATCCCGGTGCAGCAGGACCCGGACGCGGAAGCGGGCCTCATCGGAATCGCGGAGGCGGGGCGCCACATGGCGATTCTCGGCTCCTGCGCCGCGGCGCTGGTGACGCCCAAGGACGGCCAGCACTTCTATCTGGCGTGTGGCGCGCGCGGTGAGTGGCTGCGCCGCGAGCCGATGGCGCGCTCCACGGACCTGCTCTGGGGCCTGGCGCAGGCGAGCTTCACGGGCAAGCGCACCGCCACGGCGCGCACGCTCTTGTCCGCGCCGGACGGCACCCCGGTGTTCCGCCTGGAGGTGGACTACAACGTGCTGTCCGCCGCCGCCTTCACCCGCCTGTTCGGCGAGGCCCGGGTGGAGATGCGCCGCGAGCCCCGTCGCGAGGACAACGTGCAGCGCACCCCCGAGGAGTGGGCGCGGCTGCGGCAGAACCCGTACGGCAAGGCGCTGGCCCTGCGCGACTGGCGCCCGGACGGTGAGAGCCTCACCGCGTCCCTGGGCCCCGTGACGGTGGACATGTGCAAGGGCCACTTCGCCCTGCACCCGGTGATGCCCGTGGCCATCGTCGCCAGCGGCATGACGCGGGTGGCGACCACCCTGCTGCGCAAGCTGGAAGGCGCGCCCTGGGCCCGCGTGCTCGCCAAGAACGTGAACCTCAAGGCGGACAGCCTCGCGTACGCCGGTCAGACGGTGGTGTTCGGCGCGGCGCGCCGCTCGCACGACGGCGCCGACCACGTCTTCACCTGCCAGGCCTCCGTGGGCGAGCGCGTCGTCGCCGAGCTCGACGTCACCTTCGAGCGCGTGGAGTAATCACTCCCACGTGATGTCGTAGTCCACGCGGTCGATGCCCTGCGGATGGGCCTTCGCCGTGCCCTTGAGCCCCAGCACCTTCAGCGCGCCGGTGAGGATGCCCTCGTGATACGCGGGCGGCAGCATGTCCCGGCGGACGCGCAACGTGCCGGACTTGGGCCCCGTCGTCACATACTCGCGGGTGCCGTACGTGACGGCCGCGCTGTAGCCCATCTGCGCCCCTGAGAAGAGCTTCTGTGGGTCTCCCCGGGAGATGATGCCGAAGATGAGCATCCCCGGGCCGGTGGAGTAGCGCGTGACGTTGGACTCGCCGCACGCGTGATACACGGCGTTCTCGGTCCCCATCTCCTGCTCCAGCGCGTCCGCCGCGACATAGAGGAGGTTGATGAACTCCTGCACCGGATAGGTGCGCAGGTCGGAGTAGTCCTTCGCCAGGTCTCCCACGCGCAGCTTCTCCAGCATGGCCAGTCCGGCCTTCTGCTGGACGAGGCTGAACACCGCCTTGAAGAACAGTCCGCGTACCGCGTCGCCAGGTTGCGTGGCCGCGAGGCGCGCGGCGAGCTCGGCTTTGTTGGACGGCATGTCTCGGCTCCTGCTCCGGTCCGGGCCCCGATGACGGAAGCGTGCTCAGCTTAGCCTCACTGCCAGAGCGGACGCAGGCGAAGGGCCCTTCGCGCGAGCATCCGCTGTCGCGAGGCGACTCGACACGTCCGGTGTCCGCCGCCTCCCTTCCAGGTCGCCTCCCGCTCACACCTCGTCGAGCAGCATCGGCTTGAAACCCGCCGCGTCGCACGACGCCAGCACGTAGCGCACCCCCGCGCGCTCCCCGGTGAACCCCGCCGGGATTCCCGTCGAGTGCAGGTGGCCGTACACGCAGACCTTCGGCTTGAACGCTTCAATCGGCTCGCTGAACGCCGTGGGCTTCTCGTTCGCGTACAGCGGAGGGAAGTGCACCGCGGCCACTCGCACCAGCGGTATGGGACTGGCCGCTTCCTTCTTCTTCGCGTCCTCGATGGAGACCGCGAGCCTGCGCGTCTCCCGCTCCACGTAGCCGTCGTTGACGGGCTCGTCGCCCATCTCTCCGCCGGGCATGGGGGGCGCCTCGGGCGCCGTCCACAGTCGCGTGCCGGCAATCACCCACGGCCCCATCACCGCCGCGCTGTTGTGCAGGAACGCCTCCAGCGTGCGGAACGGCTCCAGCAGCTTGCGCAGCTTCGACGCCGAGTCTCCCCACCAGTAGTCGTGGTTGCCGCGCACCAGCAGCTTGCGCCCCGGCCTCGCGTCCAGCCACGCCAGGTCGTCCATCACCTCGTGCGCGCGCGTCGCCCAGGAGATGTCTCCCGCGACGATGACCACGTCGTCCGGCCGCACCATGTCGTCCCACGCACGCTGGAGCGGAAGCGGGTGGTCCGTCCATCCGAAGCGATGCATGTCCTTCTGTCGCGTGGAGGGCAGATGGGTGTCGCCGATGCCGAAGAGCCGCATGCACCCCTCATAGCGGATGATTCGACCGCCGGGCCCCTGAACTCCACGCGCCCCCGCCCCCTGTCTTCCAGCCTCAATCCGGCCCGATGCGAAAAGACGAGGAATACGAGAATTATCGTAAAATCAGTTTACGCCGGGGCTGTCTCGAAATGCGCCACTGCGACAATGGCGGCCATTCGGAGGGTGAGTGGAAGTAGGCCTGATGTGGGCGTGCTCGTCATTTCAACGGGTTGAAATGTTCAGTCGGATTTCTCGGAATGGGGTGAAGGGCGGAGAGGTGGAGCATGGATGCTCCACCTTGGGGGGCGCGAAGGGGTGAAAAGCGGGGATTGAGAGGCTGGCATGCATGCTGCTCACGGGACCGCGCTGCGCCGCTCCCGTGGACGGGGGCGGACCGAAGAGCTGCTGACCCCCCTCGAAGGAGCTCCCCATGCACGTGATGTTCAAGACGTTCGCGGCCACCGCCGCGGCCCTGGCCCTGTCTGCCTGCGGACCGCAGCCAGAGGCGCCGCAGGAGGCCCCCCCGGCTTCCACGGAAGTCCCCTCGGGCGCGGCGGATGACGCGGCCCGCGCGGTCGCGGACGCGGCCCGTCGTACGCCGACGGAGCTGGACGCGCTGTTCGCGCAAGCGGCGAAGGAGTTCGACGTTCCGGTGAGCCTGCTCAAGGCCATCTCCTATACGGAGACGCGCTGGGAGCATGTGAAGGGTGAAGAGGAGTTCGAGGGCCGCCCCGCGGCGTTCGGTCTGCTGGCCCTGCGCGGCGCCAAGGTGACGGACGGCGCGGCGCTGGCGGGTGTCTCCGCCGAGGCCGTGCGTGACGACCGGCTGGCCAACCTGCGCGCTGGCGCGGCGCTGCTGTCGAAGTACGCCACCGAGGCGGGCATCGACCGGACGGACCTGGGTGCGTGGGCGCCGGTCGCCGTGCAGCTGACGGACATCACCGACCCGGACGTGCAGGCGCACTACATCCACAATGACGTGTACGCGGCGCTGCGCGAGGGCGCGGGCGCGTTCACTCCCGAGGGCAAGGTGGCGGTGTCGCTGGACGGCGCCCAGGTGGAGGCGAAGTTCGCCCTGCCGAAGATGCAGGCGCTGGCGGCGGGCCCGGACTACGCGGCCTCCATCTGGCGCGCGTCGCCCAACTTCAACGCCCGTCCCGCGGGCACCAACGTGTCGATGATTGTCATCCACACGTGTGAAGGTGGCTACGCCGGGTGCTGGGGTTGGCTGGTCAACTCCGCGTCGGGCGTGAGCGCGCACTACGTCGTCAACGAGAGCGGCAGCGAGATTTCGCAGCTCGTGCGCGAGTCGAGCCGCGGTTGGCACGTGGGCGCCAGCTACGCCTGCAGCCTGAACGGCAACGTGGACTGCGGCCTCAACGGCGTGTCGGTGAACCACTTCTCGGTGGGCATCGAGCACGGCGGTTTCGCCAGCCAGTCGTCCTTCCCGGCGGGCCAGATTGACGCGTCGGCGAAGCTGTCCTGCGACATCACGAAGGGACAGGGCATCACCCGCGACAGCTACCACATCGTCGCGCACGGCCGGCTCCAGCCGTCCTCGCGCACCGACCCGGGTCCGAACTGGCCGTGGAGCAGCTACATCTCGAAGATCAAGAGCTACTGCGGTGACGGCGGCACGCCCACGGGCACCATCATCGTGGACAGCCACAACGCGAACAACGACTCCACCAAGGCGCGCACGGACGTGCCGGCGTCGTGGGCGGCGGGCACCAGCGCGGGCTACTACGGCAGCGGCTACTACTACGCCTCCACGCAGCCCATCTCCGAGCCGGTGGTGTTCAACTTCTACATGGCGTCCGCGGGCACGAAGACCATCGACGGGTGGTGGGTGGCCGGCACCAACCGCTCTGCGGCGGCGCCGTTCATCATCAGCCACACGGGTGGCGACAGCACGGTGACGGTGAACCAGCAGGCCAACGGCGGCGCGTGGGTCGCCCTGGGCACGTACAGCTTCGCCGCGGGCTGGAACCAGGTGAAGCTCAGCCGCTGGGCCACCGAAGGCTACGTCGTCATGGCGGACGCCATCCGGGTGCGATGACGTGAGGAAGCAAGGCCGAGAACGGATGCCGCGTTCCTGGCCGTGGCGAGCGCGGTGGAGTCTTGCCGCGCTCGCCGTGCTTGGCGTCGGATGCTCCGGCCGGTGTGGCGGGGCGTCGGGCGCCGGGCCGCTGTCGAAGGAGGAGGCACGCGCCATTCCGGGCGTCGTGGTCTTCCTGTCGGAGCGGGCGGGACAGAAGGACGTGTGGCAGGTGGGTCCCGACGGGACGGAGACGCAAATCACCCGAGGCCCCGAGGACGACTACCCCGGCCCGGTGTCTCCGGACGGGAAGTCGTTGCTGGTGGTGGCCGTGCGCGAGCAGGGCGGGATTCAGTTCCAGCAGCTCCGAGTCCAACCCCTCGCGGGTGGAGACGCGGTGCCGCTGCATGCCCCCAGGGCCCGGGCGCGCAACGCGAGCTGGGCGCCGGATGGCTCGTGGCTCGTGGCGGAGTCGGATGCCCAGGGTTTCAGCGACCTGGTGCGCCTGGAGCCTCGCGAGGGCGCGCCGGAGGTGCGGCTGACACAGGTGAAGGAGGGCTGCTTCGAACCCTCCATCTCGCCGGACGGCAAGGAAGTGGCCTTCGTGTGCAGTCGCGAGGGCGACCCTGAAATCTACGTGACGAAGGCGGACGGCACGGAGGAGCGGCGTCTCACCGCCTTCCACCGCGAGGACCGCTCTCCGCTGTGGAGTCCGGATGGACAGTGGCTCGTCTTCGTCAGCGACCGGGAGGACAAGGAGCGGCTGTACCTGGTGCGTCCGGATGGCTCGGACCTGCGCGCGGTGTCGGGGAGCGGCTTCTCCGGCGACGAGCGCGAGCCGGCCTTCAGCCCGGACGGACAGCGTCTGGTCTACGTGAGCCGCGCGCCCGAGGGACTCAGTCGCCTCTGGATGGTTCCGGTGGCGGGAGGCGCGCCGGTGGCGCTGACGGATGGAACGCACCGCGACGACATGCCGGCGTGGAGCCCCGACGGGAAGTACCTGGCCTTCACGTCGGAGCGCGAGGGCAACACGGACGTGTACCTCATGCGCGCCGATGGCAGCGGCCAGACGCGGCTCACCACCGCGAAGGCGCCGGACTGGCTTCCTCGCTGGGTGGCGCGCCGCTAGGTCTCAAGTGATTCCCTTCGACCCGGGCCCCTCTGGAAGAAGAGGCGGCTCCGGGCTCGCGGGGTCCTTCGGGGCCGTGGGCACGCTGAAGCAGAAGGTGGCGCCCCGGCCCGGCTCGCTCTCCACCCAGATGTGGCCGCCGTGCGCTTCGATGATGAGCCGGCAGATGTAGAGCCCCAGCCCCAGGCCCTGGGTGTCGGACGCGCTGCCCTGTCGCGTCCGGTAGTACTTGTCGAAGACGTGCTCGGTGTCCTCGCGTGCGAGCCCCGGGCCTTCGTCTCGCACCGACACCACGACCCAGCCCTCGCGAGACGATGCGCGCACCACCACGGGCTTGTCGGGTGGACCGTACTTGGCCGCGTTGCCCAGCAGGTTGGACAGCACCCGCTCCAGGCGTCGGGCGTCCACCCAGGTCATGGGCAGCGGCGTCGTCACCTCCAGGCGGAAGCGCTCGCGCAGGTCCGGAGGGACGTCCCGCTCCAGCACGTCCTCGAGGAAGCGCACCACGTCCGTCCGCTCGCGGCGCAGCTCGATGCGGCGGGACTCCAGGCGCGAGCCCTCCAGCAGCTCTTCAATCATGGAGCTCATCCACGCCACGTTTCGGAGGATGGCGTCCGTGAGCAGTTCCTCGCGCTCCAGGTGACGCTCCTTCAGTGCGCGCAGCAGCATGCTCGCTCGCAGGGTGATGCCCTGCAGCGGGTTGCGCAGGTCATGGGAGATGAGGCTCACGTACTCCTCGCGCAGCCGCTCCAGCTCGCGGTGGGGCGTGAGGTCATGGCCGGTGACGACCACGCCGCGCTGCTCGCCTTGCGGCCCGAGCACGGGCGCGGCGGTGATGAGCACGGGGGTCGTCCTTCCATCCGGGCGCACGAGCTTGACCTCGACCGGGCCCACCACCTCTCCACTCTTCGCCGCCCGACTCGAAGGCAGCTCCTCCATCTTCATGGGACGTCCGTCTGGATGGCGCAGTCGGCTCAGGTACGAGCCGCGCTTCGCTCGCGCCGGAAGCGGCCCGAGCAAGGTCTCCGCGAAGGGGTTCGACACCAGGGTGCCCTGCTCCGGGTCGATGAAGAGCACACCCACCGGTGCGTGATTCAGCACGGCCTGGAGCAGACCGCGCTGCACCTCCGCTTCCTCGTGGGCGGCTCGCAGGCGGTCGGTGGCCCGCTCCCGTTCGGTGACGTCGCGGAGCACGGCGAGCAGGCTGCCACCCTCGGGGCCGGGAACCTGGCGCAGGCGTGCTTCCAGGGGCACCCGGGTGCCATCGGCGCGCAGGCCATGCATGGCGCGGGCATTCGACAGGCCCCCCAGGCTGCGTCCGCCGAAGAGTCCCTCTGGCACGAGCAGCTCCACCTCGCGGCCCAGCAGTGACTCGCGCGGATGGCCGAACACGCGCTCCGCCTCCGCGTTGACGAAGCGCAGCAGCCCCTCCGGGTCCACTATCAACAGCGGCTCCGGTGTCGTCTCCAGCAGTCCCCGGTAGCGAGCCTCGGAGGCCTCGAGCGCCGCGGTGGCGCGTCGACGTCCCGCCTCCAGCGTGTCCAGGGCCCGCGCGGACAGCAGCACCAGCACGGCGCCGCCCGCGCTCAACAAGGTGGCGAAGATGGGCAGCTTCGCCTCGCGACCGAGCATCCCCTCCAGGCTGAGCAGCGACAGGGCCGCGCCCAGGAGCGACGGCCCCAGGATTGCCACGGGCACGAGCCGACGCGCGAGGAACCCACCGAGTGTGTCCCGCGTGATTCGCCCCGCGAGGCCCCGCTCCGGCCGCGCGCAGAGCAGGCCCACGCCGAGCAGCAGCACCGCCAGCGCCGTGTACAAGCCCATGCCGCGCCTGGGGGGAAGGGACTCGCCGCCCGACGCGAAGAGCGGACCGAGCAGCAGTCCATTGAAGCCCAGCAGCGCGACCAGCAGCGCCGCCACCACGAGCGCGTCCCGCCACACCTGTCGAGTCCCGGCGCGGTCCGGTAGCAGCAGGGCAATGCCCAGGAACAGCACGCTGAGGGGCGTGAGCGGGGAGGGGAGAATCGTCGCGCTGAGGACACCGAAGGTCCTCGCGAGGAAGGACTCCAGCGCCGGTGGCAGGCCCGCCACTTCCTGCAGCAGGCTGATGCAGGCGATGAGGCACATGCCCACCGCGCAGAGGGAGGACAGTCGTCGGCGCGCGCGGGAGGGGCGGGTGGGCAGGTACAGCCCGAGCGCCACGCCTCCGAGCACCAGCGCGACGCCCGTCCGTGGCGCTGTCATGGGCATGCCCGCGGCTTCTGGCCACGGTGAGTGCGCGAAGACGGCCCAGCCGGCGAGCGAGAGCAGCCCCAGCAGAGGCGCGCCCGCCACCGCGACCCATGCGAGCGCGCGGGCCATGGCCTGGCTGCGGGACTGGGCCCTCCAGGTCCGATTCATCGGCGTCCCCCCGGAACACACGGGTGCTTCCGCCAAGGGTGGGCGGCCGTGTCACGCGCGGCGGCCCGCTGCCTCGTTCCTCACGCACCTGTCCGGGACATGGATGCGCATGCGCGCCCCCTCGCGCGTCGCACGGCGGGGCAGGGTGCCCGCCTGAGTGCCGCTCACGGGGGCGGATGCAGTCCGGGGTACAGGGTGAGCACCAGGCCCCAACCGGGAGCGACCGCCACGTTGCGAGCCACGTAGGTGTCCTCGCCCTCCACGCCCAGCCGGAACGTCTCCGCGTCCCTGGCGGTGTGAACGTAGAGGAACAGGCCCTCCGCGGAGGTGCCCGCCTGGTTGACGCCGTTCAGGTCCGAGGTCGGGTAGTAGATGCGCTCCGTCAGCTCGCTCCGGTCCGGCACCACGCGCACGCCGGCGCGAGGCTGGCCGTTCTCGTCGACGACGCGGCCCAGCGCGAAGCCCGCGTCGCGAAGGGTGCGGGCCCGGTCTTCCGTGTGGCCGCGCAGCAGCGGCTCACCCATGGCCGTGCACAGCGCGTCGTGGAACTGCTCCGGCAGGGCCCAGGCGCTCGCTTCGATGACATCCGTGCGAGGCCGCGCGCCGGTGAAGACGCTGTCGTAGACGACGGTGACTGTGCGCACGAAGCCCGGGCCGTTGAGTCCCACGGCCAGCCCCTGGTGCACCTCGCGCACGGGGACCTCCGCCACGGCGAAGGCGCCGTCTTCGGCGATGGCGCCCGTGCCGAACGTCGCATTGAGGTCATTCACCGCCACGCGCAGCGGCTCCTCGATGGCGACGGGCATGCCGCCGAGCGAGGGCACCGGTTGTCCCAGGGACGTGAGCAGTCGCGCGGCCTCGGGCAGCACCTGCGCCTGCCCGCTGACGCGGATGCGGAGGTTGTCCAGGTCCACCGACTCGGCGTCATCGGTCTGGAAGCCGGGGTCCGGAGCAGGTCCGCCGGAGCCGCAGCCGGACGACACGAGCCCGAGAAGTACACAGGATGCCAGCAGGATTGGGCGCTTCATCGGTCGGCAACATTTCCATGCCCCCGTCGAGCGGCAATCCACCCGCGAACGCTCCGTCCCCTGTCCGACGCCGCAAACACAGACACCGGGCCGTCACTCGCCTGGGAAGCACGAGGGACGCAGCCCGGTGTCGGAAATCCATCAGCCGTGGAGGGCGGGGGTGCCGCCCGTGGGCTCAGCGCCAGCCGCCCTTGTTGTCCTTGGAGTTGCTGGAACCACCGCGACCACCCGGCGCCGACGAGCCGCCACCCGAACTCTTCGGGGCGCTGCTGCCGCCACCGCTGCCCCAGCTTCCACCGGAGCTCCGGCCTCCGCCGCTGCTCCCGCCACTGCTGCTGCGTCCGCCACCGCTGCCCCAGCCGCCGCTGCTGCTTCCTCCACTGCTGCTGCCGCCGCTGCTGCTCCCGCGTCCGCCACCGCTGCTCCCGTTGCTGCTGTTTCCGCGGTCGTTGTCGTTGTCGCGATTGCCTCGGCCATAGCCACCACCGGAGCTGCCGCCACCCGAGCTGCCACCGCCGCTGTTGCCGTAGCCACCACCGGAGCTGCCACCGCTGGAGCCACTGCCGCCCGGAGGCGTCCCGCCGTTGTTGCCGTAGCCGCCGTTGTTGCCGCCGCCGGAGCTGCCCCAGCCACCGCCGTTGTTGTCGTCATCGCGGTCTCGCCCCTGGCCGCGCCCGGGACGCGAGCCGCCGCGGTCATCATCCCTGTCCCGCCCGCTGTTGCCCCGGCCGTAACCACCGCCGTTGTTGCCGCCCGAGTTGTTCCCGCCGCCCCAGCCGCCGCCGTTGTTGTCCCCGTCGTATCGGGAGCCGCCGCGAGGAGGCTGGGTGCCCCAGCCGGTGCCGGAGGGAGGAGGCCGGTTCGAGGGACGGTCGTCGTTGCGAGACACGGAGCCGCGAGAAGCGGGGCGCGACCTGGCCCGGCTGTAGCCGTAGCCCGCGGAGGCGGCGTGGGTCCGGTCATACACGTAGCCGCGGTTGCGCTCCCAGCGGTACGCCCGGCCCGCGTTCGGGTAGTAGTCGTGCGAGTGACGCCCGTGCAGGCCGCACGACGCCCCGAGCGGATCCAGGTGGAAGTCCCAGTACCAGACCATCGTCGGCCCTTGGTAGTAGTAGACGTCGTCCGTGTAGACGTAGTGCGTCTCGGCCGGGCGGTAGCCGTGCGTGTGGACGTGGTCGTACGGGCACCAGCCGCCACCGTCGTGGTCCGGAATGGGGTGGTCGCCCGAGAACCGGTAGTCCACCACCGCCACCACGGGGCGGCGGGCGGCGGGGCCGTGATAGTGGGCGTAGCAGCCCGTCCCCATCATCAGGGCAAGAGGGATGGCGAGTGCGAGCAGTCGGCGCATGTGACGAGTCTCCCGTGCGAAGGGCACTTCCAGCCAGTCCCTCTTCGCGACCACGGGCTGAAGACGGGCGGCCCGGGAGGAAATTCACGCCGGACTCCTTCTTGCCCGCCTGCTCCCTCTTTAACCGGGGGTGTGCCCTGGTGAACACCGTGCCGGCTGGTGTAGGTGCGGTGTGAGCGCGATGCGAGCGCCGGGGCTTTCTGGACCCGTCGCGCGAGGAGAAGGGCACCCATGTCGGAATCGGATTTTGGTCGGGGCAGGGGGGCGATGTGCCCGTTGCACCCGGATCACCTCGCGCAGCGGACCTGTACGCGCTGCGGCAACTTCATGTGCGACACGTGCAGCGAGGGCGGCACGCAGGTGCACTGTCCCACCTGTCGTGAGCGCGAGGGCCTGGGTCAGGCCTTCCCGTTGGACCGCCACAACTGGTCCGTGGGCGGGTTGCTGGAGGTGTGCTGGGAGCGGTTCAAGCGCGAGTGGGTGATGCTCAGCGTGGGCGCCATCCTCTTCTTCGCGGCCGCGATGGTGGGCAGCTTCGTCTCCCAGATTCTGTCCTTCATCGGCGGGCTGTCGGGCAGCACCACCGTCACCGTGCTGATGGTCATCGTGGGCACCGTGTTGTCGTGGGTCATCCAGGGCATGGGCACCCTCGGCATCACCCGCATGTGCCTGGACGTGCTCCAGGGTCAGCGCGCCGACCTGGGGCGGATGTTCTCCCAGCTCTCCAAGCTGGTGCCCTACCTGCTCACCCTGCTGCTGTCGTTCGCGGTGATGCTCCCCGTCATCATCCTCTGCTTCGGCGCCGCGCTCGCGGTGTTCGTCGGGATGTCGGGGGTGTCGCTCGCCGAGGTGGGCTCGTCGGAGGAGGCGATCAACGCGGTGATTTCGAACACGCCGCCGCACGTGCTCGTGGTGGCGTTCGTCGTGGGCGCCGGGCTCTACATCTTCCCGGGGCTCTGGCTCGTCATGCCGCTGGTGCTCATGCAGCCGGCGCTCGTGGATGCGGAGAACCCGGGGCCCGTGGAGACGCTGAAGCGCTGCTTCGCCGCCGCTCAGGGGCAGCGCCTGGGCATGCTCGGCACCCTGTTCATCGGCGCCGTCATCTTCATCGTGGGCATCTTCCTGTGCTGTCTGCCGGGCATCCCCGCCCTGGCCTTCTTCCAACTGCTGCTCGCCGGCCTCTACCTGTCGCTCAGCAAGGGCGCGGAAGAAGTCTGACGTCGGTCGCTCATCGGGGCCCGCGAAGGGATGCGGGCCCCGGTGCGGGACGTGCGTCAGTGCACCAGCCGCTCGGAGGAACCCGAGCGGGGCGTGGCCACCCGGCCCATGCAGGCCAGGATGTGCTCGCGGTACTCGGTCAGCTCGCGCAGACCGCACAGCATCCACCGCCCGCCGATGACGAGCGTGGGCACGCCGCGCACGCCGCGGCCCGTCGCGTCGCGGTGCTCATCCAGGATGAGCCGGCGCGTCTCCTCGGAGCGGAACGCGGCGGAGAACTCGTTCATCGCCAGGCCCACGCGCGACGCCAGCTCGAACACCACGTCCGGGCGCGACACGTTGACGCCCTGCTCCAACGCGGCGCGCTGCATGGCCCGCGCGAGGAAGGCACGCGCCTGCGGTCCCTGGAGTCGCGCGGCCTCGAGCGCCGCCAGTGCCGGCACGCTGCTGCGCGGTGGGTCTCCACCCAGCCACAGGTCCGTGGACAACAGCGGAGCGGTCTGGTCCGACTCGCGTTGCGCGCGCTGCACTTCTTCCACGAGGCCGCGCTTCTCGCGCTCCGTGGGAAGCACATCGTGCACGCGAAGCGGATAAGGCCTCACGCTCCAGCGGACGGCTTCGCCCAACTCCTGGCGCAAGACGTCCAGGCGCAGGTCGGCGAGATAGCACCAGGAGCACAACACATCCTGGTACACGGTGATCTGGAGCGGCTTGTGCAGCGTTTTCATGGGGGGCCGCCAGATTAGAGGCCACGCCGCGCTGCTGCCAACTCCCCATGACACTCGGCCGCTGAATGCATTCCTGTGTTCCTGAGGAGCATCCGAGGTAGCTGTGGCCCAGGCTGCTTGCTTGCTTCAGGGCATGCGAGCAACCTCCACGGCCCTCCGTGCCTACTCTCCGAAGGCCTGCGGACCGCCCGACTTCGACCCGGCGTAAGCCAGCGCGTGGTCGATGATTTCTCCCGCGATGTCCCGTCCCGTGGCGCCCTCCAGTCCCTCGAAGCCAGGGCTGGAGTTGATCTCCATCAACCGGGGTCCCGCGTGGCCCTCCAGCATGTCCACGCCGGCGACCTCCAGGCCGATGATGTTCGCGGCCCGCACAGCGGCTTCCATGTACGCGGGAGGAAGCTCGATTGCCTGCCCTTCACCGCCGCGGTGGATGTTGGAGCGGAACTCGCCCTTCTTCGCCTTGCGACGCATCGCGCCCACCACCCGACTGCCCACCACGAGCGCGCGCACGTCGCGGCCCTCGCTCTCCGCGACGAACTCCTGGAGCACGATTTCCTGACCCAGGTCCCAGAACGTGTCCAGGATGGTCTGCACCTCCGGCAGCGTGTGAGCGATCATCACCCCCACGCCCTGCGTGCCCTTGATGAGCTTGATGATGACGGGCAGCCCGCCCACCTCTTCCACCAGCCGGCGCACGTTGCTGCGGTCATGCGCCATCACCGTGCGCGGGATGTCCAGTCCGGAACGCGACAGGAACTGGAGCGCGCGCAGCTTGTCTCGGCTGCGCGCGATGGACGACGGAGGGTTGAGTACCGGAACACCCATCATCTCGAAGTGATTCACCACCGCCAGCCCATAGGCGGTGATGGACGCGCCGATGCGCGGCACGACGACGTCCACGCCCTTCATCTCCACACCGCGGTACGTCATGCGCGGTGCGCCTTGCGCGAGCAGCAGGCAGCAACGCAGAGTGTCCAACACCAGCGGCCGGTGGCCCCGCTCCCGAATGGCGGACACCAGCCGGCGTGTCGAATAGAGCGAGCGCTTCCGGGACAGGATGGCCACCGTCTTCTTCACGCGTGAACGACGCGGCGCGGGGCGCTCGGGTGCCGGGGACCCAGGCGTGGCCGGGGCCTTCTTCTGCTGGATTTTTCGGGGAGACATGGGCGGAGCACCCGAGCGTACCATGTACCGCCGGACGGGGCGGGTGACGTGGTTCGCGTTTGCTATCCTCGAACACAGATGAGCGCGACAGATCCGCATCCCGACGACATCCACACCAGCCCCGGAGATGCCGCCGGGTTAGACCTTGCCCACTCTCCGTTGCTGGGAGAGACGCTCGTGGTGGACCCGCGTACCACGGTGAAGCTCCACAAGTGTCGGCTGGCCGTGGCCTCCGGGCCGGACACCGGACGCTCCGTCGTCAGCGACAAGGAACGCCTGCGCTGCGGCGCGCACCCGGGCAATGACCTGGTGCTCGTGGAGGACCGCACCGCCAGCCGCCACCACTTCGAAATCCAGTTCACCGAGCGCGGCTATCTGCTGGTGGACCTGGGCTCCACCAACGGCACGTTCCTGGACGGCCGCAGAATCGAGCGGGCCTATCTCTCACCGGGCTCGCAGATTCGCGCGGGCTCGTCCGTGCTGACCTTCGCGCCGCTCGATGAGGAGGTCACCATCGAGCCGGACCGCGACGGCGAGCTGTGCGGCATGGTCGGCCAGAGCATGAAGATGCGCCAGATATTCGGGCTCATCAAGAAGATCGCCCCGCTCGATGTCTCCGTCATCATCCAGGGCGAGACGGGCACCGGCAAGGAGCTGGTGGCGCGCGCCATCCATGAGCTGTCGGGTCGCAACAAGTCGCCCATGGAGGTGCTCGACTGCGGCGCCATCCCGCCCAACCTCATCGAGAGCGAGCTGTTCGGCCACGAGAAGGGCGCCTTCACCGGCGCGGTGAGCGGACGCCCCGGCGCCTTCGAGCGCGCGCACGGCGGCACCATCTTCCTGGACGAACTGGGCGAGCTGCGCCTGGACCTGCAGCCCAAGCTGTTGCGCGTGCTGGAGAACCACGAGGTGCGCCGCGTGGGCGGCAACGACGTCATCGAGGTGAGCTGCCGCGTCATCGCCGCCACCAACCGGGATTTGATGAAGGAGATTCAGGCGGGCAACTTCCGCGAGGACCTCTACTTCCGCCTGTCGGTGATTACGATTCAGCTCCCGCCGCTGCGCCAGCGCCGCGACGACATCCCCCTCATCCTCAAGGAAGCCCTCGCGGACCCGGAGGTCGTCCTCAAGCACGGCAAGAAGCGCTTCTCCGCGGAGTCCATGAGCCTGCTGATGTCCTACGCGTGGCCGGGCAACGTGCGCGAGCTGATGAACGTCCTGTCTCACGTGCTCACGTTCAGCGAGGGCGAAGAAATCCAGCCAGCCAGTCTCCCGCCCCGGGTGCGGGGGCAGGCCCGCGAGGGGCCGCTGCCCTTCAACGAGCACCTGTCCTTCAAGGACGCCAAGGAGCAGCTCCTGGAGAACTTCGAGCGGGAGTACGTCACCAGCGTCCTCACCCGCTGCGAAGGGAACCTCTCCCGCGCCGCCCGGGAGAGCGGCCTGCACAGGAAGTCCATCGAGCGGCTGGTGAAGAAGTATCAGCTCGATACCAAGGGCATGAAATCACGCTGATCCACGCCCCTGGGGTCGCCGCACCCCGGGGGATTCCCGTGACACACGCGACACACGCGCTGCCCGGCCTGTAGCGCTGACTGGGAGACAGCCCCTTTGCGACGGGCAAGTTGACGTATGTCTTCTGGGGGGTAAATCCCAGGAACATGCGTGCTGCCATGAATTCCTACCCTCGAAGGAATGTTGGCCAGTCAGGACAAGCCATGGTGGAGGCGGCAATCACCCTGCCGCTGGTGGTGTTCCTGTTGCTGGGCACGTTGCAGTTGTTCCTGATGTTGCAGGCGCGCGTGCTGGCGCAGTACGCGGCGTTCCAGGCGACCCGGGCGGGCAGCGTGGCGCATGGCGAGTGCGAGCGGATGACCCACGCGGCCATCCTCGCGCTGCTGCCCTCGTTCCACTCGTTCCTGGGCATGTCGAGCGCCACCGACGAGGTGCGGCATGGTGGCGGGGGTGGCGCGCCGGCGAAGCTGGCGGCGGCTTTCGGCGCGCGCCGGGACAACCGCTACCGGAGCGGCCTGGACGGCGTGCACACCGGCGGCATCGTGTGGATCAACCGGGCGCTGGTGGGGGGCGGTATCGACGGCCCGCAGGACCGCGCGTTCGACGACCCGGGGCACCTGAGGCGGCTGGAGGTGCAGCTCATCTACTGGTACCCGATGCGCATCCCGTTCGCGAACTGGGTGATGTCGCGCATGTTCATGGCGCAGATGGGCATCCAGGACTACACGGCCGCCAATCCGCTGATGCCCGCGGAGCGCAACGCCAACTGGAACGCGGGGGAGTTCTCCACGCCGCTCAACCTGGCGGGTGACATCCGCTCCGAGCTGGCCTCGCGGGTGGCTCGCGAGGAGTACGTCTTCCCCATCGAAACCAGCTTCACCATGCGGATGCTGACGCCCGCCAAGCGGCGCCACTTCGCCACCATGGACTGCCCCCGATGAAGCGCTCCCTGTCTCGTGGTCAGACGCTGGTGCTGTTCGTGCTGGGCACCTTGTTGATGGTGCTCATGGTCACCATGACGCTCTCCTTCTCCATGAAGGTGCGTGAGCGCATCGAACTGCAGACGGTGGCGGACGCGGCGGCCTACTCCAACGCGGTGGCCACCGCGCGCACCTTCAACAACATCGCGGTGATGAACCGCGCGCAGATTGGCCACGCGGTGGCGCAGGCGGGCGCCACCAGCCTGGTGAGCTGGGCCAGCCTCTACCGCGCGCAGCTCAATGCGGCCAACACGGGCTTCGGCATTGGCAAGAAGCCCTACCAGCTGGCCATGGCCACCGGCTGTCCCTGCGCCGCGAAGAGCTCGTGGTGTCGGGAGAAGTGCCGCTGCGGGCGCCAGGGCGTGTCGGACCTGGGGATGCTCCAGACGCAATTGCGCATCGAGCAGGCGCGCGTGGAGGCCGTGTTCCAGTCCATGGACTTCATGGTGAACCTCCAGATTCTCGCGCACCAAATCGCGCAGGGAGCGTTCTACGTCGCGCAGCAGGACAACTACCGCGACCTGCGCGACGCCCTGGGGAGCCAGCACTTCACGAACAGGATTCTGCGCAACATCGAGGGTCCGGGGAAGTTCGTGGGAGACTCCGCCTGGAAGGTGCCCGACATCGGCGGCGTCAACGAGGGCGAGCTGAGTGGCGGCATCGCCTGCACGGACGATGGCGCCGTCTGTGATTTGCCGCTCACCGTCGCGCACGCCGTCAACGCGGCCATGGGCAGCCGCGGCTTCCACTTCGTCACCCACCGCCAGTGGCGGCTGGGGGACTACACCGCGCACCAGGCCAACCTGGACTTCGTCATCTGGCTTCCGGACGATGTGACGGTGCTGCCCACCACCAACGGGACGACGTACTTCGGCAAGCCGGGGCGGAAGGTGCCGCTGCTGCCTCCCTATGCTCCCGCGCTCACGGGAGATGAGCAGGGCCGCATCGGCTGGATGTACAACCACCTGCTGCATGGCGGAAACCCCGTCGCCTGTCCCGCGAGCGTCGCGGGGACCCAGTCGACCACGGCGTCCCTGGTGTCGTCGGGGGGCTTCATGCCCCGGCCCGAGCACAGGTGGACGGGCGGTGCTGATGCCGGTGGCCCCTTCAATCACATGCTGGCGCCCTGCCTGGGTGGGCCCTCGTCGTGCCCCGGCATCTGGCCGCCGTTCCTGGACTACAACCTCACGCTGCTGCTCAACGGCGAGGGCAACAACTACGGCCAGCCGAAGAACTTCGCCGTCGTCCAGAGAGACCTGATGGCGCGCAAGCTGGACCCGTGGGACCTGTCCTTCCGCTACCGCTTCGAGTCCGGGAGCGCGGGCAACGTGTACGACGCGACCAGCTTCAACCTGGCGGATGGCACGCCCAACAGCACGCAGACGGCGCTGTCCACGGGCATCGCCTACTACCACCGCGGTGAGAGCCTGGGCTTCCACCACTGGAGCGAGCCGCCCAACCTGCTCAATCCGTACTGGCGCGCCACGCTCGTGGGCGCGGACATCGACAACAATGGCGTGCGTGACGCCATCGGGACGTTGGGAATCAGCTCGCCCGTCGCGGCGCAGACCTTCCAGGAGCTGCGCAACGCGGGCTTCAAGGGGCTTCAGTGATGACACCGCGCCGCTCTCGTCTTCAGCGCCGGAACGCTCGGGGCCAGGCCCTGCTCGAAGCGGCCATCGGCACCACGCTGTTCGTCACCATCATCGCCTTCGGCATCCACTTCGCGGAGGTGGGCTTCCTGTCGCTGAAGGTGCAGGAGGCCGCGGTCTCCGCGCTGTGGGATGGCACGCACGGGGAGATGCACACCATCCCCGTCTCGTATGACGACGCGGAGGACTCCATGCGGGATGCCGCCGCGAACGCCGAGGCGCGCTACTCGGACTTCAAGGGCCTGTCCTCCGTTCCGGGCGCCGGCCGCATCACCCAGGTATTCACGCAGGGCACCGGCATGCAGGTGCGCTGCGGCATGGACGTGGGCGTGGGCTGGACGGGCGCGATTCCCACCCGGCTCGTCTACCGGGACAACGGCGGCACGGCGTGCGGCGCCGAGGCCACGCTGAGCACCTGGCGCTTTCCCAGCTCGTTCCTCGACGGCCCCTCGGACGGCGCGCTCTACCAGAAGCGAAACCTGGACAACTCCCTCACCAACCTCCGGGTCTGCGCGGTGGGCCGCGCGGTGGGCGGCACCTGCAACGGTCGCTTCTCCATGCTCGTGGACGACTGGGGGCTCGCGGGCCCGCTGGAGTCGGCCACCTGCAACATCTTGATGCAGGACCAGCTCATCCCCTGCACCAACGCGCCCATGCACGCGGCGGTGTGGTCCACCTACGCGCCGACGACGCTGCCCATCCCCACCGCCGCGAGCAACCTGGCGCAGGCCACGCTGTTCTGGAACCCGCTGCCTCCCACGGCGCTCGCCATGGTGGGCCTGGGCATGATGGAGAAGACCTTCTGGATGAGCGCGGCGGGTGAGGACGTCGTCAACTTCATCCAGGCCCCTCCCCTCATGGACCCCATCTCCCGCATCTGGCCCACGACGCCGGGCTCCATCATCGGCGTCACCACGTTCCCGTATGGCGCGGCTCACCTGGAGCGCTTCGGCAATGGCGGCTGCTTCCTGGGAAAGGACTGTGATTGAGATGACGCGCGTGTCCCTCTCGGGTGGGCGCTGGATGCTGGGCCTGGGCGCCGTGCTCATGGCTCATCTGGCGTTGGCGGATGGCAACCAGTGCAGCATGGAGTGCACCACCAAGGCCGACGCCACCATGCGCTCGTGCATGGACCGGTGTCCCTCGCCCTCGGACGACCCCACGAAGCCCGGGCCCTTCCAGTCCTGCGCCCTCCGCTGTCAGGAGAAGCAGGACAAGAAGTTCAACGAGTGCGCGGAGCGCTGCGTGGACCCGGAGGGCCTGGAGTCGCCCCGCAAGGGCAAGAGCGGACGGGTTCGCTAGATGGCGCGCGTGAGGAGCGGAGCCTGGGGTCTGCTGGTGTGGGGGATGCTGTCCGCCGGACAGGCCGCCGCCCAGCGCACGCCCTTCAAGTGGGAGGTGCCTGGCGTGGTGGGCGTGGTGGAGGTGACGCAGCCGGTGCTCTCCAGCGGCGTCCCGGTGAAGCTCAGCGCGGTGCGCAGCAAGGCGCGGCCGGAGGACATCCTCCAGGCGCTGGTGGACCGCTTCCTGTCGTGGGGGCTGCATGTCCCGCCGGAGTCGCGTCAGCCGCAGCTGTTGCGCGAGCCGATGATTACCGCCATCGACACGCGCGCCTTCGTCTCCTACACGGCCATCCTCCAGCCCAATCCGGACGGGACGACGACGGTGTTCCTGGGACAGGCGGACCTGTCGCAGGGGCCGCGTCCGCAGTCCAACGTCGCGCCCATCTATCCCGGGGGCGCGGGGATGATGCAGACGGACATGGAGGGGGCGCGGACGCTCGTCTACTCGGTGAGCGCGAAGGCGGCGGACGTGGAGGTCTTCTACCGCAACGAGCTGACCCAGGCGGGCTTCGAGGAAGTCGAGCCCCGGGTGTATCGCTCCAGCCAGGACGAGATGCAGCTCAAGCTGACCCCTGCCAAGGACGGCAGGCTGGCCGTCATCATCGTGCGGCGCACCGTTTCTCCCGAGGATGCGAAGCCCGCGGGTGATTGAAGCGCTGAACCGAGCGTGTTACGGGCGCTGTCGACATGAGCGACACGCCCTCCCAGGACAAGGACTTCAAGGACTCGGTCAACCTGCCGCGCACGGAGTTCCCGATGAAGGGGAACCTGGCGCAGCTCGAGCCACGGATGCTCGGCTGGTGGGCGGAGCGGGGCATCTGGGGAAAGATTCTGGAGAAGAACGCGGCGGGTGAGCCCTTCGTGCTGCCGGACGGCCCGCCCTACGCCAACGGCCACCTCCACGCGGGCCACGCGCTCAACAAGGTCCTCAAGGACATCGTGGTGAAGTACCGCAACCAGGTGGGCCGCCGGTGCGACTTCATCCCCGGCTGGGATACGCATGGCCTGCCGATTGAGCAGGCCGTCGAGAAGCGGCTGAAGGACAAGAAGGTGGACAAGCGCACCCTGTCGCGCGACGCCTTCCTGGAGCAGTGCCGCGCGTACGCGCTGGAGTTCATCGACATCCAGAAGGCGGAGTTCCAGCGGCTGGGTGTGTTCGGCTCGTGGGACGCGCCCTACAAGACGCTCGACTTCGCCTACGAGGCGCAGGAAATCCGTGAGCTGGCCGTTTTCGCGCGCCGGGGCATGCTCTACCGCCGCAAGAAGCCCGTGTACTGGTGTCTGTATGACCAGACGGCGCTGGCGGAGGCGGAAGTTGAGTACGAGGAGCACGAGTCCCCGTCCGTGTACGTGGCCTTCGCGGCCGGCCCTGAAATCGCCGAGCGGGTGCCCGCGCTGAAGGGCAAGGACGTCGCCTTCGCCATCTGGACGACGACGCCGTGGACGCTGCCGGCCAACCTGGCCATCGCCGTCCATCCGGAGCTGGAGTACGTCTTCTACCAGCTGGGCTCGCGCGTCATCTGCGTGGCCAAGGACCTGTTGCCCAAGGTGCTGGCGGAGGTGAAGTCGGACGAACTGGCGGTGAAGCACGTGGAGCTGCCGGGCGGCGAGGTGTCCGCGGCGGCGCTGGTGGACCCGTCGCGCATCCTCGCGTACGCGCAGGGCCAGGATTTGGAGCACCTGACGTACCAGCACCCGTTCTACGCGCGCCGGGGGCGCATCGTCCTGGGCGAGCACGTGACGCTGGAGGCCGGTACGGGCCTGGTGCACACGGCGCCGGGGCATGGCCAGGAGGACTACGAGGTCGGCCTGCGCTACGGGTTGGACATCTACAACCCGGTGCGCCCGGACGGCCGCTACGACGACACGGTGGGCGAGGCGCTCACGGGCAAGCGCGTGTTCGAGGCGAACCCGCTCGTCATCGCCGTCCTGGTGGAGAAGGGCGCGTTGCTGAACGACGCGAAGGACACGGTGGCGCACAGCTATCCGCACTGCTGGCGCTGCCACAACCCCATCATCCTGAGCGCGACGTACCAGTGGTTCATCCCCATGGACGTGCCGTTCCACGGGGAGAAGACGTTCCGTCAGGAGGTGCTGGCGGAGGTGGACAAGGTGGAGTGGGTGCCCTCGTGGGGGCACAGCCGCATCCGGGGCATGCTGGAGACGCGGCCGGACTGGACCATCAGCCGTCAGCGCACGTGGGGCGTGCCCATCTGCATCGCGTACTGCGAGGGCTGTGACGAGTCGCTCGTGTCGCCGGAGCTGATGGAGAAAGTCGCGGCCCAGGTCGAGAAGGAAGGCGTGGGCGTGTGGTACCGCACGCCGGTGAAGGACTTCCTGCCCGAGGGCTTCAAGTGCTCGCGCTGTGGGCACGGGGAGTTCCGCCGCGAGACGGACATCCTCGACGTGTGGTTCGACTCGGCGTGCATGTTCTCCGCGGTGTTGGAGCGCCGTCAGCGGATTCCGGCGGACCTCTTCCTGGAGGGCAGCGACCAGCACCGGGGCTGGTTCCACTCGTCCATGTTGGTGGCGGTGGGGACTCGCGACATGTCGCCCTACAAGGCGTGCCTCACGCACGGCTTCGTGGTGGACGGCAAGGGCGAGAAGATGTCGAAGAGCCTGGGCAACGTGGTGGCGCCGGAGAAGATCATCCAGCAGTACGGCGCGGAGGTGCTGCGCCTGTGGGTGGCGGCGAGCGACTACCGCAACGACGTGCGCCTGTCGGACCAGATTCTCAAGGGCCTGTCGGAGGGCTACCGGAAGATTCGCAACACGGTGCGCTACGCGCTGAGCAACCTGTATGACTTCGACCCGGCGCTTCACACGGTGCCGTACGCGGAGCTGCTGCCGCTGGACCAGTGGGCACTGGGCCGGTTGTCGGAAGTCGTCACGCGCGTGAAGCAGGCGTATGAGGACTACGAGTTCCACCTCGTCTACGCGACGGTGGTGGACTTCTGCGCCGGTGACTTGTCGGCGGTGTACTTCGACATCCTGAAGGACCGCCTCTACACGTGGCGCACGGATGGGAAGGCGCGGCGGGGTGCGCAGACGGTGCTGCACGAGGTGGCCTCCGTGCTGCTGCGGCTCCTGTCACCGGTGATGAGCTTCACCGCCGAGGAGGCGTGGGGCTTCCTGCCCGGCAAGGCGACGGAGAGCGTGTTCCTGGCGGGCTTCCCGGAGGCGCGCGCGAAGCTGGAGCCGGCGCTGGCGGAGCGCTACGCGAAGCTGTTCGCGTTGCGCGAGGCGGTGCAGGGTGTGCTGGAGGCGGCTCGGCGCGAGAAGCGGATTGGCGCGTCGCTGGAGGCGCGGGTGCTGTTGATGGCGTCGGCCCCGGTGCGGGAGTTCCTGAAGGCGCACCTGGACGAGCTGCCCGGCCTCTTCATCACCAGCCAGGTGGAGCTGGTGGACGCGGAGGGCATCGACGCGACGTCGTTGGACGTGACGCGCGTCTTCGGTGAAGGCGTGAAGGTGCTGGCCGAGGTGAAGCCGGCGCTGGGCCACAAGTGCCCGCGCTGCTGGACGTACTCGGAAGCGGTGGGGCAGGGCGGCGACGTGTGCCTCAAGTGCCGCGAGGCGCTGGCCCCGTAGGCCACCTGTCCGGAAGTCCCACGGGCTCGCGGCTCTTCCATGCCGCGAGCCCGTCGTGTCTCCAGTGCTCCCGATGCGCTGGGGCCGCCAGGGCCCGAAACGAAACGGGCCCGAGTTCCGTGAGGAGACTCGGGCCCATGGGGACTTCGTGTCTGTCAGCGGGTGAAGCCGCGGGGCCTCCCCCGCCTGACGGAGTGCTCAGTAAGGTGGTGGCTGCGCGGTGCACGCGGGCACGGAAAGGTTTTCGGCCTGCTTGGAGTCGCAGTCGAGCAGCGACGCCAGACCGGTGAGGGGCTCCACCATGAGCAGGCTGCGAGGGCGGCCCGACTCCGCGTTGAAGTTGAGCTGCAGGTTGCCCGGGGCCGCGGCGGCGAGCGCCGCCGTGTTGTCGAGCTGACCCTGCATGCAGCCCAGGTTTCCGGGCCGCACCGCGCGGCCCATGCCTGGCAGGTAGCAGAGCCCGTGCACCGAGGCGGCATTCATGGTGTCCGGGATGATGACGTCGGGCCCTACCTCGGAGCAGCAGGCCGCGTTGGTCCGGCACGTGGCGTTGACGCAGGCAATCTGGGGACAGGTGTTGTTGTCCCAGTTGTTGCCGCACGTCAGCCGCTCCCAGCGAGCCACCGTTCGCACCATTCCGTCCGGCATCGTGATGTTGGGTTCCACCACGATGCGCACCGGCTGGTTGGTGGCGATGGCGCGCTGACGCGCCCGCAGCGCGGAGGACCACAGCTCCCGCGTCGCGGCCGACTCACGCTGCCCGTCGATGGGCCGCTGGATGCCCATCAACGCCATGGACAGCATCAGCCCCACCACCGCCAGCGCGATCATCAACTCCAACAGCGTCATTCCGCGTGCGCGCATCATCCTCATATCCCCGCCGCGGGCTGCAGGCCCGCTGATACGAAGTTCCTGGGCGTCACCCGGAGGGTATAGGTCCGCCGCTTGAAGCCATCCTGCGGGAAGCCGTCATCGTCTGGCACGTTGATTTTCGCCGGGTCCACCACCGACCGGTCCGAGCGTGGCGTCCGGATGACCAGCGTGATTTCCACCTCGCGCACCCGCTGGCGCAGGCGCGCACGCAGTTCCTCATTCGTCGTGACCGGGGTTTCGTCCGAGACCAACACGTCCACGGTGCAGGCCGTGGTGCCATTCATCGTGCACTGGTCGATGCTTGTCCCGCCAGGCACGGCGGGGAACCACCGGTAGGCGTTGTTGGGCAGGTTCAAGTTGATGACGCCATAGCGAACCGTCATCTGCTCCACGTCCCGGCTCACCACCGCCCAGGTGTTCGCGCCGGGAGCCATGTACTCCAGCGCGGGGCTGCCTCCCGCCCAGTTCACCCGGTAGGCCGCGCTCACGGTGCGCATGGCCACCCACCCCGCCCGCTGCCACAAGGGGTCCAGGGGGTCGGAACAGGGACCGTTGTTGGTGTTGGCGATGCCCAGGCCCGGGCTCGCCACCACCCGGGCATCCCCTGCGCGAACATCCGTGAGCCTGAAGTGACAGGCCAGGGCACCTTGGGTGGGGTTCGCGACGAGGATGGGGGTTGGCGGTCCGGCGGCCGGCTTGAGGACCGTGGGCGGGTTCGGAGTGGTGCACAGCTCCGCTCCTGCCCTGACATTGCTGCCGATGCCACCGTCACAGCCCGTGAGCGAAATCATGCTGCGAGGGTCACCCCAGAACAACTGCAGCACGTCCGACGCCATATCCGTATAGGGCGCGTTGGTGGGAAGCGAGAAGCCCAGGTCCGACGCGAAGGGCCCTGTCGCCACCCGCATGTCCAGCCCGGTCCAGCTCTGAATCGCGAAGCGTTGGTCTCCATCGGCGAACTGGATGCGCGAATTGCTCATGCCGATACCGGCCCGCTGCACGTCCAGGGTGAGCAGGTCCTTCACCGCCCGCCCCGTCACCTGGGCCACCATCGTCTGTTCCTCGAAGAGGGCACGCCGCTGCATCTGCATGCCCACCACCAGGCCCACTCCGAGCACGATGACGCCAATGGCGCTGGAGATCATCACCTCCAGCAGCGTGAAGCCCCTCTTGCGACGAAGAGACCCGCTCATGGCGCCACCCGCGTCTGGAGGACCACCACCTGGCGTCCCGTGCGTGCCGGCTCAATCCAGCTCACCGAGACGCGGACATTGACGACGTTACCGGGGCTGTTGGCCACCCCGCCGAGGTCCCGATTCACGGGTGGAAATCCCGCCGCACCATTTTCGATGGAGCCCCCGAGGGCGTTGCTGTCGAGGTCCACCGCCACCTCGTACTCACGCGCGACGGCGCCATTGGTGGGCTTCGCGGGCAGCAGGTCCCCAGCGGCCGTCTGCCATACACGCTCGCGCGTGTTGTCCAGGAACCCCAGGTTGCTGCACGGGTTGGGCGCGGGTGAGCATCCCATGGCGGTGATGGTCTCCAGCCTTCGCTCGGCGAGCAACTGCGCCTGGGTGGCGGTGAGGGTGCGCCGGTTGGACGCGCTGATCTGCGTCACCAGCGTCATCACCGCCGCGACGCCCACCAGCATCACGGCCATGGTGGCCAGCACTTCCAGGAGCGTGACGCCCCTGGAGGTATGGAACCGCGGAGACTTCATCGTGGCAGCCTTCCATCCGGGATGGGGTCGTAGATGAGCATACGCGAGCGTGAGTCATTCGCGTTGACCCCCGGGGGGATAAGGGCGCCACGCGATTGGGGCGTGCCACGACCCGGACCACCCGACGGAAGCACGATGACCTGGCTGCCCTGGACCACCGGTGCGCTGATGCCATGGCCCGTCAGGGCCACGCTCGTCTGCGCCACGCTGCCATTGCCATCCGGCGTCTGGGACGTCGAATAGAGCTTGCCGCTCTCGTCCTCGCTCAGGTTGCAGAGGTCCGCGGTCGTGCCCACGGCGGTGGTCGTGAAAACCTTGTCACCGCCCAGCGCCACGCCGCCCCACACGGCCTGACCGGCGTCCAGCGGGGAGACCCAAAGGGGGTCGAGCAGGGCACAAGCCCCGGTGCCCCTGGGGTCCGTGTCCTCGAAGGCCATCAGGTGGTACTGATAGTCGTTCTTGTTCGGGGGACCGTCGCTGAACTCGTCCGGGCTGTCGCTGGTGCCAAAGTAGAAGCGGACCCGAGGCGCGGCGCCGCTGCGCACCACCGAGATCGCCAGGTTGGCGTGAATCTGCTGGTAGATCTCTGTGCCAGCCGGGTTGTTCGCCGCGTCGCGGTGGGTCGCGGCCGCCACCGGAGCGCTGGCGATCTTGCACGTCTTGACCTGGCGTCCAAGCTTGCGGCTCGTCTCCACGGAGTCCAGGTTGATGCGGTACACGCTTCCCGCCGTGGTGGGCACGTACAGGACGTCGTATTCGCCGTCGCGGTTGGTGTCCACCGCCGCGGTCGCACCCGCGATGCCCGAGTTCTCGTCCAGGGTGATGACGCCAGCGTACCTGCCCGGGTTGCCGTTGCCCTTCCGGAGGGGTTTGCCTGTCGTCATGTCGAGCAGGTAGATCGTGCCGGAGCGGCCCGACGTGGGCTTGTAGTCCGTGCCGACGATGGCCGTCCACTTGCCCGCCGACTCGTCCCCCCACTTGATGCGGACCACGGACGGGTTGTGACGGGAACCAGAGTTGTCTGGCAGCAGAACGTCGTCGTCGTCATCGGCTGCATCCGTGAACGCGCCGAGGATGTTGTTGTCGTTCAGATTGAACTCCCACAACGGCATCGGGTACTCGGCGCTGTCAGGCCGGGTGATGTCGAGCGCGAACACGGCGGGGCTGCTCTTGCCGGTCGCGGAGACGAGCACCGTCCGGGCGCCCTTCAGGGGGCGGTCGGTCGCCTGTACGGGGCTGGGGAGCGTCCACTTGGCGCCAAGGCCGCCGAAGTCCACGTTGGCGATGGTGGGCGAAGCGTCCATCTGCGGCTTCGGCTTCTCCGCCGAGCCCTGGTACTTGACGTAGAGGTAGCGGTAGCGGTCGAGCAGCGTGCGCGGCAGGTACGCGAACTTCTCGGTGGCGTTGCCGTAGTCGCGCGGGGTGATGGGCGGGGCGCAGCCGGCGCCGGAGGGCTTGAAGTAGCCATTGGCCTGGAGCTTGCCCGGGCTACACGTGTCATTGGCGTCGACGCGGAAGGCACCCGACTCGAAGGCGTGCAGGAAGCCATTCATCGTCCCCACGTAGGCCACGGTGGGCCGCTGCTCCAGGGTCCTCATGAAGTTGCGACGATAGAGGTCGCGCTCGTCTATCGGCGCGTTCTGCGCCCACGAGTCGAGGTAGGGCGGGACGGCCACGGCCACCGTGGACAGGTTGATGCCGCCCATGGGCCAGGGGCGCTTCACGTTGGTGGCACCCGGCGACTGGTGGTCTTCCCACCCATACAGCCACTCGCGGAAGACGTTCCGGTCGTTGAAGTCTTCCGGGATGTGCTTGATCGCCGGCGACTCGATGGTCGGGGTGCCACACCGGCCGTCGTTGTTGATGTCGTAGAGGTACTTGCCAGCGACCTGCTCGTTGCAGAGCGAGTCGGGGAAGAGGACGCTGTCGGCCGCGTCGTCGCCGGTCATGTCGTCTTCGAGCGTGGCACGGCTGTCATCCGCGGCCTGCGTGTAGAGCTTGCGGTCGAGCGGATTGGCGGCGCCCCGGAGGCTCATGGCCATGACCCTGCCCGCATCCCAGCGCTCCATGAAGTTGGCGACGGTGGGGTTCTCCGGGTCATAGCGCGAGGCGAGGTACAGCCGGCCGCGCAGCGAGTAATCCTTGCGGTCGTCGTAGAGGCGCGTGCTGGCCTCGGGTTGCCCGATGCCGGGCCAGGACTTGCCCCAGGCGCTTCCGGGGGTCTCGTTCACGCCCCAGAGCATGACGTTGCCCACGGTGGAGGGTGAGGAGCGCGAGTACGCTCCCGCCCTGACGGCCTGATAGCCCACGTTGACGTTGTCGACGACAGGGACACACCGGTCATCAGGGCTGGTGATTTCCACCTTCCAGCACAACTGCGAGCCGGTGAATCCCATATCCAGTAGGTCGAGCTCCGTCGAGTTGGGGGAGTCGGCCGGGAAGCGCACCGGTATCCATTGCCTGTTCAAGTTCGGCTTGCGAACCCATGCGCCGTTCTCGAAGACCACGTTGTGGCAATCCACCGCCACCGAGTACTCGATGGTGGGCGGCTGGCGGCCAGGCAGCTTGCAGGCTCCCGGGGTGGTCTCCGTCCAACACGGGGGAGTGGAGCACCTGGCCGGGTAGTTCGGGTAGGGCGCCGCGTCGTCATAGCGCCCGAAACGCACCTTGGTGATGACGAAATCCGCCGCATCGCTCAGGTCGATGTCCCCGGAGAGGCTCGCCGAGCGCTCGGTGCCGCCATTCTTCTTGTTGATGACGAACACCACGTCGTTGAAGTCGCGGTCACCGCCGCCGGGAAGGTCCTCGAAGCCCAGAATCCATCGGAAGGGGTCGGTGGACGGCGCTCCCACGATGACGTGGGGCATGGGATTGCGGTTGCCCACGGGGCGAGGAATCGACACCGGCTCCTTGGGCATGACCAACTGGCCGTACGTCGCCTCTGAAGCCAGGCGGTCCAGCGTGTCGTCATCCAACCAACCACACATCTTCTTCGAGTTGTCCTGCAGCATGCAGTCAGCGGCCATGCTGGTCTGGTCGTCGGCATTGCAGGAATCCACGTACTCGCAGCCGATGTTGCGCTCGGCCACCGAGGGATTGTCCGTGGAGTTCTGGTCCATGTTCCACGCCGACTTGGAGAAGAACACGGAGATGGGGGAGCGGATGTGCAGCAGGCACTTCCCGTCACTGTCTTGCTTCAGGCAGGGATAGACGGTGCCCTCGTTCGGCCCATGGTTGGAATCGTAGTAGACGATGAGGAAGAAGACGATTTCCTTGCCACCCGGGATGGGGCCCAGGTCCACGGTGCGGTCCCGGATGTCGATGACATTGTCCCGGCTGCCCGGGTCCAACAGGATGCCCCGGTTATCGTAGTTGGAGACATTGTAGTCAGGGATACCGTTGAAGGAGTCGGAGATGTCGGCGATAGGAGGGAGTGCGCGGTAGGCGTCTTTGTCGCTATCATCGTCCGCGAGCAGGAAGACCATCTGGCCGATGCCCTTGCCGCCGTTCTCCGGGTCCTTGGGCTCCAGCAGGTTGGGGATGCGGGCAAACAGACCCCCGTCGGAGAAGCCCGCCCCCACGACGTTCCCGGCGCCCTTGGCGACACCCACGAGGTCTGTATCGATATGGGTGGACCCCCGGCCGGGGCGGGCATCCGCGAGTCCTGCTCGGGGGCCGGTTTCCCCTAGGCGCCGCTCCAAGGTGATGGCACAGTCGTCCTTCATGGCGAGTTCCGGTTCGGTGTAGTTCATCCCGCCGGAGGTAAAGGGCTTGTTGCAGCGGCGAGTGCCTGCCTTGCCAACGTAAGGACGCATCTTGGGGCCCGAGGTGGGCGCCATGTTGAACAGGTCCTCGTGGAGGTCGTAGATGCCGTTGGCGTTGAGGTCGAGCAGCGCTCCGGAATCCTCGTCCACGTAATCAGCATCAATCGCGTCATCCAGGAACATGTAGCCCAGCGCGTGGGAGGCGCCGGCGGACTCGAACACGTAGCTGATGGTGACGCGCTGGTCGTACGGGAAGAAGATCTTCTCCGGGTTGAGGGGCTCCGGGGGGATGAGCTGGAGGTTGGTGGCGTTAGTTTCAGGCGCCCCTCGTCCCGGTACGACGTTGATGGTCGCGTTCGGTTCGCCGGGGTCGCGCTCCATCGTGCCGCTGAACGTCTGCTGCTTGTCCACCGCCAGGTGGTCCTCACAGAGGTTCGTGGCGTTCTGGGCCGGTGCGAGCGGGGCCGCCAGCAGGCTGAGCACGGCAAGGGCACGGGTCAGGATTCTCATCACTTCTTCCCCTGTTCAGGACGGGAGGACTCACGCGCCTCGAGCCGCTGCTTCGCGCGGCGGGCGGCGAGGTCATTCTGGAGTTGCTGGCGAAGCTGGTCATCGCGCGACAGCGGGGGCGGCCGCGAGCTGGTCTTCAAGTAGGCCACCAACGCGTCCAGGTCGGTCGGATTCATCCCGCGCGTGTCACAACGGGTCTCCTTGTTGACCTCGCTGGGCGCGGTAATCCAGGTGCGGAGCTCCGCGCTGGAGCGCTCCTTCACGAGCTTGCCAATCTCGACCCGGCGCTCCAACGGAGACCGCGCGGGTGTCGTGACGCGCGCGTGGCCCGCCTTCTGTGCCTTCAACGCACGCTTCGAGGGCTGCGGTGTGAGGGTGTGACAGCTTGAGCAGGTATTGTTGAAAGCACTCTGGCCTTCGGGATTCGCCGCAGCGAGTCCAGGAAGCAGCAGGAGCGCGAGAAGCGGGAGTCGTTTCATGGGCGGACTCGCAAGACAGCGAGAAATGTTCAGGGATTGGGGGGCAGTTCGATGGTGATGTCAGGGGCGGTGCCCCCGCCACTCTGCGAGGGGCTGTGCGTGTTGTCGGCGCCGCAGCCGCCTTGGGGACATCCAGGAGACACGATGATGGGGGGCGCCTGGTTGCGAATCAGGGCCTGGACGACGGACCGCGTGGGGCGTCCCTCCCGGCTCAGCACCTCGCCCACGGCGGCCACCCAGACTTGACCATTCACGTCTGTCAGGGGGTTGCCGTCGTCGACATCGTCGCGCACGAAGACGCGGTAGCGGACGTTGTTCTGCTCCGGGTAGTCGACGTAGACCTCGCCATCAGCGCTGGCCTTCTCGGCGGCCGGCATGTCGTTCGGCGTGAGGCGCAGGTAGTTCCAGGGGTCTCCGGCGCTGGCGGGAAGCAGCTCCATCCACGGCGGATTGGCACCGGCCAACCCCAGCTCCGCGACGATGGCGTTGGCGTTCTGGAGGTTGGTGAAGACCTGGTTGTAGGTCTCGTCGGTGATGGGCGTACGCAGGCGCATGGCCTCGCGACCCTCCGCCAGCCCCGCCTCCGCCGCGAAGAACGCCTCCTTCTGCCGGCGCGCATCCGCCTGCGTGTCCGCCTCGCGGCCCACCACCCGGTAGCTCAGCATCACCGCCATCGTCACCACCACGACGACGCCAAGCGCGACAAGCAGGGTGAATCCTCCGCTCGCTCGGCTTCGGGGTAGGTTTCGGTGCGCCATCTCACGGACTCCTGTGCGCGCCGCTTGGGGGAAAGCGACGGAAGTGTCGCCAACTCAGCAACTCACGTGCCCGTGGCCGGAAGCCCGCAACCCACTGAAATCCTTGTGGTAAGGGTTTTTCACCAGGAGTTTTGGGTCATTAGCGACCTCGCAAAAAGTGCGAGGGCACATGTTTTTGCGAGGTGCGGGCTTCACTGCGGGAGTTCCCAGGCGTGTGGTGGCCTGGGCGTGGATCAGCGCTCGGATTCGAGTGCGCGCAGACGGTCCACCAGGGCCTGCATGCGCTCCTGGTGCGAGCCGGCCCAGAAAACCCGGCGGCAGTCGGGACATTGCTGGAAGTGCGAGTGACGTTCCGCGACACCTTCGGGCACACGGCCCGTCACCTCGTGAGGTTCGGCGGGACTCAGGTTTGCGTTGCAGGCGATGCACCGGGAGAACGGTTTCATCCGGGCTCCAAGCCCATAGCGACGCACCACTTCCACCAACTGCTCCACGGGGTCCGCCGCGCGAGGGAAGTAGCCGAGCACGACTTCACCTCGCTTGAGCACGCCGATGTCGCGGGTCAGCACGACGCGGTGCTCGGTGCTCGAAATCCGCGCGAGCTCGTCGTCCGCGAAGTCGTTGCGCCACAGGGTGTCGAAGCCGAGCATCCGAAGGAAGCCGGACAGCCGGCCCAGGCCCACGTCGAGGACGAAGCGGGGCATTCCTTCCACGGGCTGGAGGGCCGGCCACGCCTCCACGAACGAGCCCGGCGCCACCCGATGCGCGAAGCCCACGGGCTCCGCGTTGACGCGCACCCCGTCCACTTCGGGATGAGGCGGTCCGAGTGACTCGATGAGGTCCTTGACCGAGGGCGAGCCCAAGGGCGTCACCTGCAGCGTCTCCTGCGCGCGCTTCTCCGGCGAGAGGAAGTCCTTCAGTCGGCCATGGAGTCGAACAGTCACCACCGGGTGCTCTTGATTCCGCCGCGACGGTCCCGACGTCTCGGCCGAGAGGATTGGGAGAGGTTCGTCACCTGATTTTCACCGCTGTAAATGTACGATTTGGCGGTAAGTCGCAGGACTGACGCCCGGGTCGTCTCCTATACTCCCGCGCCCGTCCGCATGCCGGTGCTGGCGGTCGACACCCCTTGAATCGTCATCATGGAAGCAGGCCCGAGCGCATGAAGAAGACTTTTTCCTACCTCGCGTGTGCGGCGGTTTCGCTCACGATTCTCGCTCTGGCCTGTGGTGACTCGGATCCACCGAAGACGCCGCTGCCCCTGGAGGATGGCGGGGTGCTGTGGGTTCAGTGTGATCCGCAGCGAGGGGCGAGTGCCTGTGGCGAGGGCGAGGAGTGCCGCTACGTCCCGTTCTATGACCGAGCCATCTGCGTGCGCCCGTGTGGACCGCAGGCCGTGTGTGGTCAGGAGGAGGCGGCGTGCTGCCCCACGGGCGAGGAGCGCGACGGCGGCGAGACGACCTTCTGTCTGCCCAGCGAGGTCTGCGAGGCGACCCCGGATGCGGGAGATGACGCGGGCGCGGGGGATGGCGGAGACGGTGGAGAGGAGACCGACGGCGGCTCGTCGGCCGACGACGGTGGTGGGTCCACGCTGGATGGTGGCGACGTCGAGGTCGACGCGGGTCCTGGCACGGTGGTCGACGCGGGCACTGAGATTGACGCAGGTCCCGGCACGGTGGTCGACGCGGGCACTGAGATTGACGCGGGTCCCGGCACGGTGGTCGACGCGGGCACCGAGATTGACGCGGGCACGGTGGTCGACGCGGGCACTGAGATTGACGCTGGTACTGAGATTGACGCAGGTCCGGGTCCTGGGACCGACGCGGGTCCTGGGACCGACGCGGGTCCTGAGATCGACGCCGGCACTGAGATCGACGCCGGCACTGAGATCGACGCGGGCACCGAGATTGACGCCGGCACCGAGATTGACGCCGGCACTGAGATCGATGCGGGCACCGATATCGACGCCGGTCCGGGTCCTGGCACCGACGCTGGCACGAGCACCGACGCTGGCACGAGCACCGACGCGGGCACGAGCACCGACGCTGGCACGGGGACGGGGAGCTACACGAACATCCGCATCATGGCGGCGAACATCTCCAGCGGGAACGGGCAGGACTACGACCCGGGCCACGGCATCCGCCTGATGCAGGGCGTGGACCCCGACGTGGTGCTCATCCAGGAGTTCAACTACCAGACCGACTCCGTGGCGGACATCAGCTCGCTGGTGAACGCGGTGGGCAGCGGCTTCCATTACTACCGGGAGGAAGGCGCGCAGATCCCCAACGGCATCATCAGCCGCTGGCCCATCATCCAGTCGGGTGAGTGGAACGACACGCAGGTCTCCAACCGTGACTTCGCGTGGGCGCGCATCGACATCCCCGGTCCCAAGGACCTCTGGGCGGTGAGCGTGCATCTGCTCACCTCGGGCTCGGGCGCTCGCAACAATGAGGCGAACCTCATCGTCAACTACATCCGGGCGCAAATCCCGGAGAGCGACTATCTGGTCATCGGTGGCGACCTCAACACCGACAGCCGCTCGGAGTCCTGCTTCTCCACGTTCGATGACGTGGTCGTCACCACCGCGCCGTATCCGGCCGACAAGAACGGCAACGTCAACACCAACTTCAGCCGGGGCAAGCCGTATGACCACGTCCTGGTGGACGCGGACCTGAACCAGTACCGCCAGTCCACCGTCATCGGCTCCAGCACCTTCCCGGGTGGACTGGTGCTCGACAGCCGCGTCTACACGCCGCTGTCGGAAATCGCGCCGGTGCAGGCCGGAGACAGCGCCGCCTCCGGCATGCAGCACATGGGCATCATCAAGGACTTCCGCGTCCCCGCCTTCTGAGTCGGTGACGTTCGCGCGCGGCGGCCCAGGCTCGGGTCGCCGCGTGCGCTCAGAAGCTCCACTTGTGCTTGTTGCGCTCGATGAAGCGCGCCACCGGTGGAATGCGCGCGATGAGCGGCGTGAGCACGAACACCGCCGCCAGTCGCAAGGGCTTCACCACCTGCGAGGCCGCGTAGGCCGCCGCCCACGAGCCCGCCTGCTCGCCAGCGCTCGACGGCTGGAAGCCCAGCTTGATGGCGAAGTAGAAGCCCACCAGCACCAGGCCGAAGATGGCGTAGTTCGTCACCAGCGCCAGCGGGCCGTACTCCAGCATCAGCGTCTTGAAGCGCCCCATCAGCGTCGGCTTCTCGGGCTTCGCCGTCTGGGTCGGGGCGGGTGGGGGCGTGTCGGAGACTGAAGGATTCACGTCGGGCTCAACAGGCGACATATCTCCACCATGCCCCAAAGAAGCGCTGGCAGGGAGACAGAGCGGGCAGGCCTCCTGGGGCCAGGTGCGCTCACCGGGTTGTCAGGGCTCGGGGGGGCGGGTTAGAGGATTGGGACGCCTCATGAAAGCTTCCCTACGCCTCCTCCTCCTCGTGGCCACCACGGTGCTCGTCGCCGACCAGGTGACCAAATATCTGGCTGTGTCCCGGCTGACGGATGCCCTGGATGGGCGGGAAGGGGTGTCCCGGGTGACGGGCTTCCTCACCCAGCACAACCTGGACAACGACCCACCGCCCCAGGGTGAGCGGCGGGTGACGCGGCCCTATCGCTTCATCGAGGACTACTGGCACTTCCGCTACGTGGAGAACCCGGGCGCGGCGTGGGGCCTGTTCGCGAACCTGCCGGACGGTGTGCGGCGCGCGTTCTTCCACGTGGTGAGCGTGGCGGCGCTGGCCTTCATCTTCCTGATGTACCGCCGCACCTCGCTGGACCAGAAGATGGTGCGAGTGGCGCTGGCGCTCATCACTGGCGGCGCGCTGGGCAACTTCGCGGACCGGCTGATTCGCGGCTACGTCATCGACTTCATCGACTGGCATTGGCGCAACCAGCCAGGCATGCGCTGGCCCACCTTCAACGTGGCGGACGCGGCCATCTGCGTGGGTGTGGCCTTCATGCTGCTGGACTCTCTCAAGGTGCGCCGCCCGGAGGCCGTCGCGGCGCCCCTCACCCAGAGCCCCAATCCGTGACGGGCGGGGGCCCGGTGGTGTAAGCCCCCGGGCGTGCCTCGCAAATACGTCATCCTCATCGCCGTCGCCCTGGGCGTCATCGTCCTGGACCAGTGGACGAAGTACCTCGTCGTCCGTGAGCTGACCTCCCAGATGCAAGGGCAGGAGACGCTGGGCGGGCGCCTGGGCGCCATGTTCGGCGAGCCGCCCCCGCAGGGCTTCGACGGGCTGCACTACCGGCCCCGCCGCAGCATCGAGGTGGCCGACTCCTTCTTCCGCCTGCGCTACGCGGAGAACCCGGGCGCCGCGTGGGGCCTGTTCCGCAGCCTGTCCCCGGAGAAGCGCGGGCCGCTCTTCCATGTGGTGAGCCTGGGCGCGGTCGTCCTCATCGTCTTCTACTTCCGCAAGCTGTCCGGCTCGGACCCGGAGGAGAAGTGGGCGCTGTGGGGCCTGCCGCTCGTGCTGGGTGGCGCGCTGGGCAACTACATCGACCGGCTGGCCCGGGGCTTCGTCATCGACTTCCTGGAAGCCCACTGGTTCGACAAGGCCGCGTGGCCTTCGTTCAATGTCGCCGACGCGGCCATCTGCGTGGGCGTGGGGCTGCTGCTCGTGGACGCCTTCGTCCGCAAGGAGAAGCCCGCACAGGCCGAGTCCAAGGCCACCTGAAGCAACGCCTCCCGGGAGGGCAGCCGGGCGGACCGGCGGGCCCCCTCGCCTTGCCTGGCGGCGCGACAGGGGTAGCCTTCGCGCCGCGCCGCCCCTTTCGCCTTCCGGCAGGTCTCCATGCTCCCCGTCCTCATCCGCTTCACGTTCACCAGCCTCTGGACGCAGCTGTTGCTGTACGCGGTCGCCGTGGGCACGGTGGGCTACATCGCCTTCAACGGGTGGCGAGGCGCGCAGGGCGTGCTGGACCCGAAGACGGGCACGCGGGCCGCGACGAACTCCACCGACAAGCTGTTGCGCGCGCTGGGTTTCGGCGTCGCGGGTGCGGGGTTGGCGTGGTTCGGCCTGAAGTACGCGCTGCCCGCCGACGCCTTCCCCGGGGGCAAGGGCGAGGGCATCCCGCTGCACACCTACGGCGTGCTCCTGGCGTCTGGCTTCATCACCGCGCTGACGGTGGCGGGGCGGCTGGCGCAGGACGAGTGGCGCAAGGTGAAGCTCGTGGAGGGCCAGTGGGTGGATGTGGAGGGGCCCAAGAAGCGCGAGCAGGTGATGGACATGGCCTTCTGGGTGCTCATCGGCGGCATCGGTGGCAGCCGGCTGCTCTTCATCCTGGTCAACTGGAAGGACTACGCGCGGGACTGGACGCAGGTGTTGTCGCTGGGTGGCGGCCTCGTCTTCTACGGGGGGCTCATCGGCGCGGCCGTGGCGGCCTGGTTCTTCGCGCGCTCGTCCGGCATGGACTTCCTGCGGCTGGCGGATGTGTGCATCCCCACCGTGTCGCTGGGCCAGTGCCTGGGCCGGCTGGGCTGCTTCAGCGCGGGGTGCTGCTGGGGGGATGTGGCGCCCTCGCACGCGGCCACCGCCGTGCACTTCCCGGGGCCGGGGTTGGCGCAGGACCTGCTCGGGCGGGTGGGCAGCTCGTCGAGCCTCGCCTACTCCTCGCAGCTGGAGGACTCGCGCTTCGTGGTGGAGGCGACGGGGCAGATTCTGCACCAGGCGGCGCCTGATGCGATGCGCATCTCCGACTGGGTGGTCCAGCACGGCCACACCCTGGGTGTCTACCCCACCCAGTTGTTCGAGTCGGTGGGCCAGCTGGTCCTCTTCGTGGGGCTCTTGTACGCGCGGCGCTTCCGGCGCTTCCACGGGCAGATTTTCGCCCTGTGGCTGATGTCCTACGCGGTGCTGCGCAGCACGGTGGAATTGTTCCGCGGGGACGTGGAGCGCGGCACCCTGCACGGGCTCCTGGAGTCGTTGGGGGCCCAGGGCCTGGCGGGCGCGGTGCCGCTGGAGGCCTGGTACAACGTCTCCACCAGTCAGTTCATCTCGCTGTGCATGTTCGCTTTTGGCGCCGTGCTGCTCTACCAGAAGGGGCGGCGAGGGGCCGGCGAGGCGGCGGGCGGTCTGGGGCCGACACCGTCTGCGGCGTGAGGTTGATCCCCGGGCGCGGGTTGGGGACACTCTGAGGAGTCATGCCTCCCCCCGACGCCCGACAGTCCGCTTCGAAGTCCTTCGCTGGCAAGCCCCAGGCGGACAGCAGCTCCAGTGAGGCCGTCCTCCAGGAGTGTGAGGCGCTGGAGGCGGAGCTGGCCGTGCTCCGCAACCTCTACGAGCAGTACTTCCTGGGCAACGAGCGTCATCCGCCCACGCGGGCCCACGACGACTTCAAGAAGCGGGTGATGCGGCTGAAGACCGGCTTCATCCGCAGCACCGCCGCGAAGTTCCGCGTCGGGAGCATCCACGGCAAGTACCTCACGTACGAGCGGCTCTGGACGCGCACGCTGCAGGAAATCGAGGCGGGCACGTACAAGAGGGACTTGTTCAAGGCCCGCCGTCGCGCGGAGGTGCGCGGCACATCTTCCAGCAGTGACGCGAAGAAGGGCGTGGTGGAGCTGCCGGAGGACATCTCCGACATGGACTTCGAGGAGGTGGAGGAAGTGCTCCGCCCCCGCCCCACCAACGAGCCGCAGCTGGCCGGTATCGCCGCCGCCGCTTCGGCCATGCCCGCGCGCGGGTCTTCCGCGGTGGCTTCGGTGGCACCCGCCGTGGCGCCCGCGTCGCGAGCGGGCGTGCCGGGTGTGGCGCCGCTGACTTCGGGTGGAATGCCTTCGGTGGCGCCGGTGACGGGAACGCCCCCTCGGGGCCAGCCCACCGTGGCGCCGGTGACGGGAACGCCTCCGCGCGGACTGCCCACGATTACGTCGCCGGTGGGTGGCACTCCGGCGAGGGGCACCGCGACGGTGCCTCCGGGCATGGCCGCCGCGAAGCCGGCGGGCACCACCGTTCCCCCGGCGCGTCCGTCCTCCGTGCCTGCTGTGACGGCGCCCAGCCGGCCTCCAGCTCCGGTGGCTTCGGCGCCGCCCAAGCCACCCTCGGCGGGTGGCGGAGGCATGTCGGACGACAAGCTGCGGGCGGTGTACGACGCGTATGTCACCGCGAAGCGGCGGTGCCAGGAAGACACCTCGAAAATCTCCTACGAGTCGGTGGCGGCGACGCTGCGCAAGCAGGTGCCGGAGCTGCTCAAGCAGCACAACGCCAAGGCGGTGGAGTTCAAGGTCGTCATCAAGGACGGCAAGGCCTCGCTCAAGGCCGTGCCGAAGTAGGCCGCTCGCGATGAATCAGAACCTGGAATCGCTCAAGGCGCGGGTGGCGCGTCTGTCGGTGATGATTTTCGACATCGACGGGACGCTCACTGACGGACGCATCTTCTGGGTGCCCAACTCCGGCTGGACGCAGATGTACAGCGTGCGGGATGGCATGGGCATCAAGCGACTCCAGGAGGTGGGCATCGAGGTGGCTGCCATCTCCGGGGGCGACAGCCTGTCCGCGCAGATGCGCATGCAGTCGCTGGGCATCAAGCATGTGCACTTCGGCAGCCAGGACAAGGTGGCGCACTTCGAGAAGCTCCTGGCGCTGCTGAACGTCTCCGCGGAGCACTGCGGCTACATGGGTGACGAGGTGGTGGACCTGCCGCTGCTCAAGGCCGTGGGCTTCTCCTCCGCGCCGCCCGAGGCCCCCGACGAGGTGCGCGCGCAGGTGCATTACGTCGCCCAGAAGCCCGCGGGCTTCGGTGCCGCGCGCGAAGTGTGTGAGTTCATCCTTCGTCACCGGCCGTAGCCACTCGCGGGCCTGCGTGGACGGAGGCGAGGGGACTTGGATGAGAAGCCCGTGGGCGTGATGAAGGTCTCCCGGCCCTGGTGGTTCGTCGCGCCCGTCTTCGCGACTTGCGTCGGCCTCTGGGCGGCGAGTGCTCACGGTGTCCGTCCCGCCGCGTTTCTTCCGAACCTCGTGGCCATCGTGTTGGGCGGCGCGGGCTTCATGCTGCTGACGCGGGGCCCGTGGGAGTCGCATCGCCGGGCGGAGCGCGTGCTCCCCGTGCTCGCGTGTCTCGCCATCGCCGCGACGTTGGCCGCGCCGGGGCTGGAGGGTGTTCATCGCTGGTGGTCGCTGGGGCCCGTGCGAGTCAACGCGTCAGCGGCCTTCCTGCCGTGGCTGTTGCTCGGCGTCGCGTCTCGCGGGGGCTGGCCTCCGTGGCTCGCGTGCGGGCTCATGGTGTTGGTGCAGGGATTTCACCTCCTGCAACCGGATGCCTCGCAGGCCACGGCGCTCGCGCTCGCGACGCTGCCGTTGCTGGTGGGGGGCGACTTCGTGAACAGGCGCATGGGCATCCCCATCGCGATGGGGATGCTGGGGCTCGCGGTCGTCACCTGGACGCGGAGCGACCCGCTCGCTCCGGTCGACCATGTGGAGCGCATCCTCGTGCTCATCGTTTCGCGAGGCGCGCTGGGGGTGTTCCTGGCGATTGCCGCGATGACGGGGTTGTTGCTCCCGGGACTCCTCGCGGCGCGGAGTCGGGATTCGCGGACCGCGCGACTGGGCGTCGCCTTCGTCCTGTATTTCGCCGCGCTGGTGGGCTCGACGTTCTTCGGAAACTTTCCTGTGCCCGTCCTTGGCGCGGGCGCGGGGACTGTTCTCGGTTGGTGGGCGATGCTCACCGTGCTCGGCGTACATGTGCCAGCGCTTCGAGAGTGAAAAGAGGGCGTTGGCACCGCCGCCAACCCGCGCCGCGGTGTTGAGAATCGTCACTTCGTGAAAAGTCCGCCGGGTCGCTTGCCCGCACGGGTTGTCGCGTCAGGGGGGCCTCCCTAGTTTGGGTTTCGCGCGAGAGGCTTGCGGATGGCGCGAGACACGTGGGAGGCGATGTGGGGATGCAGAGGTGGCTCGGGCTGTCGGTGGTGGTGGTGGGCCTCTCGGTGACCACGGGGTGCTCGACGCCCTCGGAAGAGTCCCAGGAGCGGCTCGCGGCGTTGGAGGCGGAAGCCGAGCAGCTGGACGCGGTGTTGGACAATGTCGAGGAGCGGCTCCTGGGCAACCAGGCCATGCTCCAGACGTGGCAGGAGATGGGGCGTCGTCACCAGGAAGTGACGCAGCTGCATTGTCAGACTTCGGAACCGCACATGCTGGCGCGCATGAAGCACTACGAGAAGATGGAAGAGCGCGTGAAGCAGATGCGGCGTCGCAGCAGCGTGGCCGCGGTGGACACGGTGCTCACCTCCGGCAAGTCGTCCAAGCGCCAGCGTGGCGCCAACTGACGCGCGCTTCAGAGGCTCATGCGCTCACGGAAGCGCTGGGATTGACGGCGTGACATCTCCACCTCGGTGCCTCCGCGCAGGCGCGCCACCAGCGTGCCTCCGGGGCCGGGCTCCAGGGTCTCGACGAAGTCGAGGTTGATGAGGTGCTGGCGACTGGCGCGGAAGAAGCGCGCCGGGTCCAGCTTCTCTTCCAGGTAGCTCAGCGAGCGCAAGAGCAGCGGCTGATGTCCCTCCAGGTGCAGCCGGGCGTAGTTGCCCTCGGAGGTGATGAGCGGCACCTGCGCGAGCTGCACCAGCCAGCAGCGCTCACCGTCTCGAACGAAGACCCGCTCCAGGGATGCGTCCTGGGTGCGTGAAGGCGCGTGCGGTACATGGCCGCCGCGCTGGCGTACCCGTTCCAGGGCCTCGGCGAGTCGCTCCGCCTCGATGGGCTTGAGCAGGTAGTCGAGCGCGTTGACGGAGAACGCACGCACCGCATGGGCGTCATACGCGGTGGTGAAGATGACGTCCGGAGGCTCGTCGAGTCGGGCCAGCACGTCGAAGCCCGTACCGCCTGGCATCTGGATGTCGAGCAGCAGCAGGTCCGGCTCCAGGGCCTCCACCTGTCGGCAGGCGTCTTCCACGTGGGTGGCTTCACCCACCACCTCCACGTCAGGGAAGGCGGCCAGCAGTCGGCGCAGCTCGGCGCGGGCCAGTCGTTCGTCGTCGACGATGAGGACTCTCATGAGGGCAGGGGAATCCGGACGCGCGCCGTGGTGAGCGCCGCATGTGTCTGGTCGAGCAGGAGCGAGGCGTGGGCGCCGCACAGCAGGCGCAGTCGCTCGCTCGCGTTGTGGAGGCCCACGCCGTTGGAGTGGGGCGCGGTGGGAGTGCCGAGAGGCGCGGCGGTATTGGCCACCTCCAACAGCAGCGCGCCTCCGTGAACGTGGGCGAACAGGCTCACTTCGCCACCTTCCGGAGTCCGCGCGATGCCGTGCTTGATGGCGTTCTCCACCAGCGTCTGGACCAGCATGGCGGGCACGGGGATGTCGAGCGCTTCCGGGGCCACGTCCTCGCGCACGCGAAGGCGTTCGTCGAGCCGGATGGCCTCCAGGCTCAGGTAGTCACGCACCACCTGGAGCTCCTGGGACAGTGGCACCGTCTCGGGGCCGCGCGCGGAGAGGGCGTGGCGGAGCAGGGAGGACAGGCGCGTCACGGCCTGCTGCGCGCGGGCAGGGTCCTCGACGATGAGGGCGCGCACGCTGTTGAGACAGTTGAAGAGGAAGTGGGGTTGGAGCTGGGCCTTGAGGAAGCGCAGCTCCGCTGTCTGGGCCGCGGCCTGCTGTTGCCAGCGCTCGCGCTCCATGGTGCGGGCCCGGTCCACGAAGTGGACGGTGAAGTAGGTCAGCAGCCACATCAGCATCACCACGGCCCAGAACGAGACGCCGGTGATGGCGAAGGCGAAGGAGAAGTCCTCGGGCTTGTAGAGGCCGAGCACGGGGTAGGCCAGGAAGAGGCCCACGGCCTGCTGGATTGCGCCCAGTCCCACGCACGCGAGGACCACGCGTGGCGCCAGGCGAAGCAGCGGGAGTCGCACCCACGCGCGAAGGTTCAGCGGGGCTCGGGCGAAGTGCGTGATGACTCCGCCCGAGAGACTCATCGCGAGGGTCCACAACGAGCGGGGCAGCAGTTGCTCCGTGCCTCGCGACAGGGCCACCACCGTGAGGAGGGTCAGCAGGATGTTCACGAGACCGTAGAGGCCCCAGCCGCCCACCTGGCAGGCCGCATACACCTTGGCGCGTCGGGATGACATGCGAGCTCCTGCCTTGCGTGGGACCAGAGTTCACCACGCTCAGCGCCGTGACTCCACGGGAGCGGTGGTCTTCAGGAAGCCCTCCAGCGTGGCGAGGAAGCCCTGGGGGTCGTCCCACATGATGAAGTGCCGGGCCGTGTCGTGCATGACGACACGCGCGGTGGTGAGGGTCTGGTACTGGCCGCGATAGTTGGCCTCCACGGCCTCGCGCGGGACACGACCCTGGAAGGCCACCCACGAGCCGAGCACGAAGGTGGGCGCGGTGATGCGCGACAGCTCCGGACGCAGGTCGGTGATGCTCATCTCGTACATCGCCTGCGTCACCGTCTCCGGGTCCGAGTCCGCGCCCCAGCGCGCGGCGACCTCTCGTCGTGCCTCATCGGAGATGTAGACCTGCAGCGCGTGACGCGAGCCCTGGCTGCGCTGCTCCACGGTCTGCATGCGCATCTGGGTGCGGAACTGCTCGGCGAACGGCTTCGAGGTCTCCACGGTGGCGCCCGGGTACATCAATGCGGGCAGGAAGGGCACGCTGTCCACGATGAAGACGCCGCCCACCAGGTCCGGTGCGTCGGCGGCGAGGCCGAGCGCCAGCGCACCGCCCAGGCTGTGTCCGACGATGATGGGCTTCTTCAGTCCCTGCGCGCGAATGTACTCGGCGAGCGCGCGCCGCATGGTGGGCAGGAAGGGCGCGGGGACCGACGGCTGGCCCGCGAAGCCGGCGAGGGTGAAGACGTGGCAGTCGTACTGAGTCTGGAGCCTGGCGACCGTCTCCTCCCACACCTCGCCCGACGACGCGAGACCGGGGATGAACAGCACGGGCTGGCCCTGTCCGGAGCGCTTCACCGCGAAGGGCGCAGTGGGAGTGGCGGCGCTGCTGGCGCCGGAGGTGGTGGCGCAGCCGAAGATGAGGGGCACGGCGACGAACGCCGCCAGGAGGAGGGCACGAGACATGGAGGACTCCCACGAACTGGACGCCGCCGGGATGGCGGTGCCGGGCGAGGAAGAAGGTACGCGCCGGGCAGCCAGGAGCCCCGGATACTCCATGAGCGGTTCTGGTGCGGGATGAGTGGTGGAGGGGCCGGGCGGCTGGCGTGGAGACGGGCTTCTCGTGCAGGCTCATCGGTCAGGGCTTTGGGAAAGGAACCGCTGTGTCGCCGCCACCTTCCACGCAGTCCGCCTCCGAGGAAGCGTTGACAGGGCAGGTGCCCGCGCCGCCCGCCGCGGTGACTTCCGGACCGCCGTTCGCGGAGTACCTGGCGCGGCGGTTGATGGCCGACAAGGGCTTTCAGCCCGGCACGCATACAGAGGCGGCGGAGTTGGTCGATGCGTCGGACGCGGTGCTCACGTATTCGGACGGGTACTCATGCGTCATCGTCTGCATCGTGGACCGGGAGCGTGAACCCTCGCGGCGCTTCACGTTGGAGACCTCGGCGCTGGAGCGCGTGGGCAAGGCGTGTCTGCACTACTCGGGCACGGTGAGTGGGACGAAGCTGCCCGTGGGCCTTCAGCTCATCGAAGTGGGGAGCGGGCCCGCGACGCGGGAGGACCAGGAGCGGTTGGAGCGTCACCGGCTCGGCATGTTCAACAAGGTCCACCTGCATGCGATGCACGTGGACGTGTCTTCTGGCGAGGTGTGGGCGAACACGTGGCGGCGCGCGATGGTGTCGCGTGGCTACGTGAGAGGGTTGCTCCGGGAGCCTCGCGTGGTGGAGGGGCAGGAGGTCGAGGTCGCGGAGGCCATCGAGCGCAAGCCGGTGCTGACGGTGGCGTTGTTGGTGGCGCTGGCGCTTGGCTTCGCGGCGGAGCACCTCTTCGCCGTGGGCTCACCGGGCACGGGGCTGCTCGCGCCGGGGCTCCAGACACTGGTGGGATTGGGAGGATTGGTCTCGGGGCTGGTGCTGGAGCATGGCCAGTGGTGGCGCCTGTTCCTGGCGCCGCTGCTGCATGGAGACCTCATCCACCTGCTGCTCAACGGCTTCTGCCTCTGGTTTGGGGCGATGGTGCTGGAGAGCATGGTGGGCCGAGCGTGGCTGGGGGTGTTGCTCGTCGTGAGCGCGCTGGGCGGCGGGGCGTTGTCGATGGCTCTCAATGGGGATGCGGTGGTGTCGGTGGGCGCGTCGGGGGCACTGATGGGGCTCCTGGCGGCGGTGTTGGCGGTGAGCCGACGTCTGCCCGTGGGACCGGGCCGTGTGGAGGTTCAGATGATGGTGCTGCGGCTGCTGGTGCCTTCACTGATTCCCATCGCCGTGTCGCGCACGGGGAATCAGGTCGACTTCGCGGCGCATGTGGGAGGCGCCCTCGCGGGAGGCGTGGTGGGGCTGGGGCTCGCGCGGGTGTGGCGGCGTGAGGACGCGACGCCACCCGGGACGCGGTGGGCGGGCGCGGTGTCCTTGTTGGCACTGGGCGCGGTGGTGGTGAGTCTTGTCTTCGCGGCGGGCTTTCGCGAGGACCTGGCATCGATGCACTGGCCTTGATTCAGGCGAGTGACGGGCCCAGGGAGGAGAGGAACTCGGGGTGCCCTACCGTGCGCGCAGCTCTTCTCGAATCTCCATGAGGATGCGGCCCAGCATGTTCTTGCCGCGGCCATCTCCGCCGTCGCCCCAGTAGTCATCCTGGTC
Organism: Myxococcus sp. CA056; assembly: GCF_013336715.1. Classification (NCBI taxonomy): domain Bacteria; kingdom Pseudomonadati; phylum Myxococcota; class Myxococcia; order Myxococcales; family Myxococcaceae; genus Myxococcus; species Myxococcus sp. CA056. The sequence continues at coordinate 1,167,754 of NZ_JABUMT010000001.1, read as the reverse complement.
GGTGTGCTCGACGAGCTTCGCGTCGCCGGTCTCCAGCAGGAGCCGGGCAAGGTCCTCGTGTTGGGTGAACTTGGCGCGCACGGCCTCGCGCATGACGGAGACCTTGATGGACTCCCAGTCCCGTCGGAGCTTGCGCTTGCGGTCCCTGCCCAGGCGGGCCGCGAGCATCGGAGTCCGGGCCTGTCGGACGGCTTCCTCGTCCGTGGGGTCTTCGAACTTCCGGGCCTGGAAGGAGTGCTCGCTGGTGGGCCACGTCTTGCCACCCAGCTTGATGGGGTAGGGCGCGAAGTTCGAGCACCAGCCGTGGTCGTCGGTGACGCTGTAGAAGTGGATGGCGTCGGTCATGTTGATTCACCTGGGTGTGAGCCAAATCCTACCGGCATTGTGCCGGGTACTTCGTGACACGCTTGCTTTTCAGGCTTCACCGTCTGTGGTGAGGGTGCAAGGGGTCTCCCGGTAGGCAGACGAGCAGACACACCGTTCCGTGACGGCGTGGGCGAATCCAGGTAGAACCGCCGCCGTGAGACGCGCCACGCACGCAGTCCTCGCCGCCATCGGAGCGGGGTTGCTGGGATGCAACGACCTGGAAGTCTGCGGTTCCACGGCCCAGGACGTCACCCGTGAAGACGGGAGCGTCTTCCGCTGTGTCACGTCCGAGGACTGCCCTCGCACCTCCCGCGTCGACGTGTGCGTCACCGACGTCTCGCCCATCGCCGAGTGTGTAAGCTGCGAGGATTCGCGGTGCGTCACCGTCACTCCGGAGAAGTGCTAGTGCGGGCGCTCCGGTTCGCCCTCGTCGCGTTGGCCCTGGCGGGCGCCGGGTGTCGTCGCGACAAGCCTGTCGACCACCTCCAGAGAGCCCGCGACGCCATCTTCGAGAAGCGTCCCGACGAGGCCCTCGTCGAATACCGCAAGGCGTTCGACATGCTGCGCCACGACAGCTCGCCGGAGGCGCTCGTGTTGCGCGCCCGCTCGCTGAAGGGCGCCGCCGACGTCTACTGGCTGGAGCAGCGCAAGGTGAAGGAAGCCGTGGGCGTCTACCGCGAGCTCATCCAACAGTGCCCCGAGTCCCCCGAGGCACTCGAGGCCCGCATCATCCTCGCGGAGCTGCTGCGGGTGCACTACCGCGACCTGCGCGGCGCCATCGACCAGCTCACCGCCGCGCTCCAGCGCAATCCTCCGCAAGGCGCGGAGCTGCACTACCAGGTGGGCAAGCTCTACTTCGAGCTGGGCGACTATCAGCAGTGTGAGCTGGAGACGCGCCGCCTCGTCGAGCGCTTCGCCACCAGCGTCTTCGTGGACGACACCCTGTTCCTCCAGGCGCAGGCCATCGCGATGATGGAGGGCCGACGTCAGGAGGCCTCGCGCGCCTTCGCGGACCTGCGCACGCGCTTCCCGGACTCGGAGCTGTCCCCGCACGCCCTCTTCGAGATGGGCAAGCTGCGCTCGGATGCGGGCGAGCACGAGAAGGCCATCGAGACCTGGGTGGAGACGCTGAAGACGCACCCGGACCCGACGCTCGTGCAGGACTACATCGCCCGTGCGCGCAAGCGCATCGCCAACACCACGGCGGAGGGTGTGGGCGAGCGTGAGGTGGCCTTCGACCGGGCCCGTCCCGCGCGCTCCTCGCTCGAAGCCGTGGGCGGCAGGCCCGAAGAGGCGGCGCACGAGCACGACTGACGAGGGGCCCATCCAGGGCGCCTACGCCGGTACGTCCAGCACCGCCTCCAGCAGGGGCGCCGCCACCGTCGGGTCATCCGCGTCCGCCACCAGCAGCAGGTGCACGCGGCCACCTTCCACCCGCGCGTCCACGCCCTCCAGCTTCACCTTCGCGTCCACCGAGTCCAGGAACAGCGGCGTCCCATCCGGCGCCAGCAGCCCCACCGCGGAGCCCGCCACCGGGCCATCCGCGTAGGCATTCCGGGTGTCCTCGGCCGTCGCGGTGAAGACGAGCCGCCCATCCGGCAGCGGTGACGCATCGGTGAAGGACAGCCGCACCCCGCCGGCGTGGCCCAGGTCCCAGCGCCGAATCGTGCGCAGCACCTCCGGACCCAGCGCGCCCACTTCGATTCCGCGCAGCGCGCGCTCGCGGTCCAGGTCCACGAGCGCGTCCACGCCCGCGTCCCCATTGCCCCGCTGCAACAGCCGCAGGCGGCTGCCCACCATCGCCGCGCCCTCGATGTTGAGCGAGCCCAGCTCCCGGCCAATCTGCTGGTACAGCGCCGAGCAGTCCACCGTGCGCGCCTCGCCCGCGAGCGCTCCCTCCGCGCTCAACGGCAGCACGGCGCCGCGCATGCGCACGGAGGAGGAGCCCGACGGCAACGCGAGCAGGGCCCCATGAGGTGCCCCGGCGAAGGGCCCCAGCGCGCAGAGCACCTCCAGGTCGGGCTTGGCCGCCTTGCGTGCCTGGGTTTCCTCCGGCAGCTCGCCCGCGAAGAGTCGCGCGAGTCGTCCCGGGGCGTCTCCGCGCGCGGGGAACGTCGCCAGGTGCAGCGAGTCGTCCGCGACGACGTAGAGCCACTCCCCCACGCGCACCAGTCCACTGGCGGCGGAGACATGGGCGATGCGGCCCGGAGACTCAGGGGCCTCCAGGGTGAGGGTGCGCCGAAGGGTGGTGCGAATCATGGCCGGACCTCCCGCGAGGGATGTGGCTCGCGCCTCTAGAGCAGCGTGCCGCGCAGCAGGAGGCTGGCGACGGTGAAGTAGATGACCACGCCGCTGACGTCCACCAGCGTGGCGACGAAGGGCGCGGAGGCGCTCGCGGGGTCGAACCCGAAGCGGCGCAGCACCAGGGGCAGCATGGAGCCCGCGAGCGTTCCGAACGTCACCACGCCCAGCACGGAGAGCGCCACCGCGCAGCCCAGCAGGAAGGCGTGCTCGCCATAGGCGCCGGACACCTCCTGCCACAACACGATGCGGCCCAGGCCCACCGCGCCCAGCACGAAGCCCAGCACCAGCCCGGAGAGCACCTCGCGCCGGGCCACGCGCCACCAGTCCTTCAGCCTCATCTCGCCGAGCGCCAGCGCGCGGATGATGAGCGTAGAGGCCTGGCTGCCGGAGTTGCCGCCGGAGGAGATGATGAGCGGCACGAAGAGGCTGAGCACCACCGCGCGCTCAATCGCGCCCTCGAAGCTGCTCATGGCCGTGGCGGTGAGCATCTGTCCGAGGAAGAGGACGAGCAGCCAGCCGATGCGCTTCTTCAGCATGCCGAAGAAGCCCACCTCGAAGTAGGGGGCCTCCAGGGCCTCCATGCCGCCGACCTTCTGGATGTCCTCGGTGGCCTCTTCCTGGACGACGTCGACGATGTCGTCCACCGTGACGATGCCCTTCATCCGGTTCTGCTCGTCGAGCACGGGCAGGGCCATGAAGCCGTGCTCGGCGAAGAGCTGGCTCACCACTTCCTGGTCCGTGTTCTCCGACACCGTGATGACGTCGTGGTGCATGACGTCCGCGACCTTCTTGTCGCTGGCGGCCTGGAAGAGCTGGCGCAACGAGAGCACGCCCTGCAGCCGCTGCTCCGCGTCCAGCGCATAGGCGTAGTAGACGGTCTCCACCTTCTCCCGCGCTTGCTTGCGCAGATAGCCGATGGCCTCGTCGATGGTCATGTCCGGCCGCACGCGGGCGAAGCGCGGGTTCATCAGACCGCCGGCGTCGTCCTCCGCGTAGGCCAGCAGCACGTTGACCTCGCGCCGGCTCGCGTCGTCGAGCTGCGCGAGGATGGCGTCGGCCTCCTCGGGCTCCACCGCCTGCACCAGGTCCGCCAGGTCGTCGGGGGGCAGCAGCCGCACCCACGTGCGCCGCTCCGATGTCGGGAGGTGGAGGATGAGTTCAGCCTGCTCGCGCGCGGACAGGGCGAGGAAGAAGTCGTCCGCCACCGCGGTCGGCAAGAGGCGGAAGCCCTCCAGGCGCTCGTCGATGGAGAGCACCGGCCACGCTTCATGGAGCTCCTCCATGGAGAGCGAGGCGCTGAGAGGGCTGTCCATCATGGGGCTCGCCTCCGAGGGTGGGAGCGCGCGGCCAGTCGCGACGCGCCGGCCTCTCTACACCCGCACGGAGGGCACTGCGAGAGGCAGGCAACCATCTCCCCTCGCTTTTTCCGAACCTGTCACCAGCCTGGGGCCGTGGACCGTTCGTGGGAGCCCCAGCCAGTCGCTTCCGGGGCTCGGACCGGTGGATTCAGGGCAGGGCCTGCTCGTAGACCGTGGTGAAGCCGACAGTGGGGCGCGAGTCTCCGCCCCAATGAAAGCGGGGTGAGGTGGCGCGAGCGCCCTCGGCGAGCGGCATGTTGGTGGGCATCAGCTCCAGCCCCAGCGCGGACCTGTCAGGGAGGACCCTCGGCCGTGTCAACGCGGTGTTCTTCCGGGGGACGGCGTACAGGGCGGGGACGGTGAAGCCCCCTCGGAGGGGCGCGTCGGCCACGGCGATGGAGGCATCCAGGATGAGCGCGTTGCGTTCCTCGAGCCGCCCCTCGGAGATGCCCCAGCGATGCAGCATGCGTCCGGCGTTCAACGTGGGGATGTTGACGCCGACCTGGGTCCACAGGATGCCGTCCTCCATCCCCACGGGTCTGCCGCGTACGAGAGCGCACAGCAGGCCTTCGGGCAGGAAGGCCCCGTCCGCTCCGACCTTGAAGGTGCAGGCCGTGCTGTTGTCGATCGGCCCGGGCTGACTCACCACCAACACCTGGTCCTCCGCCGCGCGCACCAGCAGCCCCACCGCGCTGTCCAGGCCAAAGGGTATCCGAGGCTGCCCTGTCGCCCAGAAGGCGGGAGTGGGGGACTCAAGCACCCCGGTGTCGGTGAAGACGAAGCGGTGCAGGAGCTCGGCGTCCAGGACCACCAGCTCGTTCTCCGAGGCCAGTCGCGACTGGATGACCTTCACGCCCGTCGTCGTGCTCAGCAGCAGCGAGCCCGTCAGCTCCAATTCGGAGCCCGTATCCACGTACCGGCGCACCCGCCCATCTCCCACCACCCAGACGACGTTGCCCGACACGGCCACATCGGGAGGCGTGGCGCCGGTGCCCAGCCGCAGGGGCCGGTCGGAGGGGCTGCGCAAGGCGACCCCGTCACACAGCCACAGGCCGTGCGCGGTGCGCTCGAGCTGGCCACACCGGGGCAGGGGCAGGGTGACGGGGGAGGGAGCCCCCGCCCAGTGGCTCGCCGCATAGACGCCGAGCTGCCGGATGCCACCCACCGGGGTGAAGGCGAGGATGACGTGGTGCCGACCCACGACGGTGGGCGTGAAGCTCAGCGTGGCCACCGTGCCTGACGCCTGCAGGGAGACCTCGGAGGGGATGAGTTGGTTCTCCGGGTCGAAGACCTCCGCGGTGGCGGTGTCGGGAGCCTGGGCCGTCTTGCCGCTTTCGCACTGGAGCGTCCGGGTGGCGATGTCCACGCGCATCGCCGCGGGAGCGCCCACCGGGACGAGCAGTGGGTCGATGCCTGGCGCTTCCCCTGGGAGCGACAAGTTGCAGAGGGCCGGTTCATCGTTCTGCGCACAGCCAGGGAGGGCGAGCAGGGCGGCCAGGGCGAGGGGGAGGGTGGTCTTCATCCGAGGGGGTCTCACCCCGACGTCGGCGTCCCCTCCGGCCAGGGGGAAGCGGCGCGGGCTTCGTCCTGACTCATACCCCGAACCGGAAGCCCGGTCAGCCCCGGTGCGACAAGGGTGTCGCCTCGCGGATGCTGGTGTGTGCGGGGCAATCCCTGTCTGAAAACACTCGCATGTCAGGGATGAAATATCCGCGCGTCATTTCTCGATGAAAGGAGCGGTGACCATGACGACGGCGAACCTGACGAGCCCGATGAACCCCGAGATTCTGAACGACACTGTCAGCGGCATCGATGCGCTCGCGCCCGCCGGTCTTGCCACCGCTCTTGCTCCAGCCCTGCTGGGAGATACCGCCGGCGGTCGTCCGGCCGGAACCTGACTCTTCCGCGCCCGTTCTCGAACGTGGCACGGCAGGCAGGGCCGGGCTCCCGAAAGGGGACCCGGCCCTTCTCTTTTTCCGGGCACGCACCAGTACCAGCACACGCAGCCTTGGCCGAGAGGCGAGGCACCTGAGCGCCACTCAGGACGACGCGGGTTCAAATCCCGCAGGCTGCTTACTCAAAGACATTCATGGGGACGTAGCTCAGCGGGAGAGCACTCGGTTCGCATCCGAGCGGTCCCGGGTTCGAATCCCGGCGGCTCCACTCAATCACAGTTGTTGTTCGTGTCTGTTTCAAACGCCGCGGTAGCCCAACCTGGTAGAGGCGCTGCTCTCAGAATGCAGAGGTTGCGGGTTCGACTCCCGCTCGCGGCATGGTGGTTTCGGGACGTAGCTCAGCTTGGAATAGAGCGCACGCTTGGGGTGCGTGAGGTCGCTGGTTCGAATCCAGTCGTCCCGACTCGTTGCACGCAGTGGCTGTGAGTTTCCTGGATGTAGCTCAGTCTGGCCAGAGCGCACGGTTCGGATCCGTGAGGCCGCAGGTTCAAATCCTGTCATCCAGATGTGTCGTTCGTATCAGCTCCGGGATGCGATTGGATCGCAGCACGGCCGTCTACCGTGTGAACAGGGTTCGATTCCCTGTCGGAGCGCTGGCAGCACCCCTTCAGGGATCGTGGCTTAACGGGAGAGCACTCGGCTGGCGTCCGGGCGGTCCGGGTTCGATTCCCGGCGATTCCATTCACCTCAGGCGGACATGGGGGAGCAGATTTCCACCAGCACGCCGTTGAGGTCTTTCACGTAGGCCACCGTCTGTCCCCAGGGCTTCTGCTTGGGTGGATGGACGGGGCTCGCACCCGACTGCACCGAGCGCTGGAAGGCGGCCGCGACGTCCGGAGTGACGAGCGCCACCTCGACCGCGGCGGCGGTCTCCTTCGGCCGGTGGAAGCGCACGGTGAGGCCATTGTGGGCCGCCATCTCCTCCGACGCGAAGGCCAGGGCCGTGGTGCCCGTCTCCAGCTCTCCGTACGAGTTGCTCTCGTGGATGAAGCGCCGCTTCAGGCCGAACGCCGTCTCGTAGAAGGCGATGGTGGCGGGCACATCCGGGACGTAGAGGATGACATAGCCGAGCTGCATGGGAACGCTCCGAGGAGAAGGTGAGGTACCGCCAGGAGTCGCGGGTCTCTCATGCCCCCACTGGAGCGTCTTGAAGAATTCGGACAGGCCTCATTCCAGGAGCCCGGTGGGGGACACTCCCGCCAGCTCGCGAACCTCACGGGTGAAGTGGGACTGGTCCGCGTAGCCGCAGTCGAGCGCGAGGGTGCTCAGGTCCTGTTGCCCCGTGCGCAGGCGCGCGAGGGCCCGCTGGAAGCGGAGCACCCGGGCGAGCAGCTTGGGGGCCACCCCTGCCTCCTCCAGGATATCCCGATGCAGTGTCCGCTCGCTGATGCCCAGGGTGCGGGCGAGTGAGGACATGCGCACCTGCCCGGCGGACGACTGGATGCACTGCAGGGCATGGGTGGTGCGAGCCCTCGGCATGTATCGAGGGGAGGCGTTGCGAATCGAGAGCTCTTCTTGAAGCAGAGACATGGCGTGCTTCAGCGAGCGACAGGACGACAGTCGCTGCTGGAGGGCCCGAAACACCGGCGCGCATTCCTCCACGGGGACGTTCAGGTTCCGCAGCTCGCGAGGGCTCACTCCGAGCAACGCGAGCGCCCAGCCGGGCCTGAGTCGGATGCCGAGGTTCACTGAGCCCGGCTCGAGGTCGACGAGGGCGAAGCGCTCCATGGGGCCGACCACCGTCAGACGGGGCTCGGCACCTCGGCCGACGGCGCTGGCGTCGCGGAAGTGGACGATGAGGTCCGTGCAGCCGTCGGGGAGCACCCGGTGGACGCGGGGAGGTTCGCTTGCTCCCTGGGACGTCGGGGCCACGAAGCGCCAGAAGGCGTCCACCCGGTCCGCCAGGACTCCCGAGGGCGACACCTCCGTGTAGCCGCCCAACGCCTCACCCTCGTGCATCCCACACCCTCCACATGAAGGGAGGATAGCGCTGGAGGTCGGGCCGCGCGCGGGCCTTCACGACTGGGAGAACGTGGTGACGATGCCGCAGGGCCCGCAGGCCACCGCGTACAGCATGCCGATGTCGGAGAAGCATGCGTCCTCGTCCCGGACCTGCCCGGCGGCGCGCATGGGCTCGCCACAGTTGGGGCAGTCGAAGACATCCGGTGACTGAATCCAGGAGAGGGCTCCTCCGAGACGGTGGTGCTGTTCCCGCTCGCTCCGTGGAACGCTTCGTCGGATGCGCCCGGGGATGAGCTCCACCGTGCCCGTGGGTGGGGGGCGGATCTTGTGCGAATGCGGGGATTCAGAGACCTGGGAGACGGCCCGTCCCAGGGTTCCATCCCGTGACACCTCCACGTGCACCACGCCGCCCTGGAAGATGCAGGCGAGGCAGGTGGGCAGGCGCGTGGGCCAGGGGTGGCCCGTGGTGTCTTCATCGAGCCGGAGCGCGTCCACCAGTCCGGAACCGCAGGTCAGACAGGCGGCACCTACGGTGGGGAACCACAGCAGGCCCTTCGCCACGGGCGCGGGGCCGTCCTCGGACGCCTCGCTCGCGACACCTTCGAGACATATCCGTGAGTACAGATACACCAGCTCTCCAGAGGGGCGTCTTCCGACATCCGCCAGGAACAGCAGGTGGAGCGCCTCGCGTTGCTCCTCTTCCCCGAGCCCGGCCATCCACTGCTCCAGGGCGCGCAGGGCCTCGGGGTGTCCGCTGCGCCCGAGCGCGAGCGCGGCGGCGGCCACCGGGTCTCCCGGGGCTCGCTCCTGTCGCCCCGCGTCCTGGTGGCTCATCACCGAGCCCACGGGAGGCCCGCCACGATTCGGCGTCCAGTCCGTGCGCAGCTCCTGGGTGAGCGCGAGGGCGCGGTGCAGCGGTGCGTCCACCCAGGCCAGGCACTCCGGCTCCTCTTCGCGGGAAAGCTCGTCGAGGTATGGGTGGAAGAGGGCGGGCTCCAGCTCGACCAGGTGGGTGAAGGGCTCCTCGGCCAGATGGGAGGTTCGCTTCAGCTCCATCAGCCCTCGGGCCAGGCGCGAGCGCTCCTTGGCTGTCAGCGCCTCGTAGTCGGTGGACTCCGGCTCCTCGGAGAGCCCCACGGTGTCGAGCAGCGCTGCTTCCCGCTCGAAGCGGGCCTCCTCCTCGGCGGCCTCCTGCTCGAACTGGGAGAGCTTGTCCTGCTCCACTCGTCCGGAGCGATTCACCACCTTGGCACGCTCGCCACGGCCCAGCGGGTCGGGTTTGGTCTCCACGAGCCATACGTCGAGCCCTGTCTCAGGCTCGAAGTCGGTGCACGCCGAGGCGCCGAAGCGGACCTCGCCACCATCCTCCGTGCGCAGGGTGCCGATGCCGTCGACGGCGTTCCATGTGACAACGAGCGCCCGAACGGGGAGTCGATATGAACTCATGCTTGAGACGTTAAATCAGGGTTGCTCACGTGAATACACGGTTTGTCAGGAGCCAATTCTAGATGCGTCAGTCCAAGGCGAAAGGAGCGGTGACCATGCCGACGGTGAATCCGATGAGCCCGATGAATCTCAAGCGCAAGAACGACACTGTCCGCGGCATCGCCGTGCTGTTCGCGAACACCGAGCAGGACACCGCTTCTGAAGAGGATGAGTTCCTGGAAGGCATCGCGTCCTTCCGTGGAGCTCCACCCGGACTCTGAGCTTCCACGCCACGTCGACCGACGCGGCATGGCTCTCCGAGGCCGGGCTCCCAGAGGGGACCCGGCCTCTTCCTTTTCCCCGGGTCCCCTCACTCGCAGTACCCACTTGCCTCGTTCGTCTATCGGCGAAGGACACCGCACTCTCACTGCGGAAAGACGGGTTCGACTCCCGTACGAGGTACTTCCCCAAGCTGTCTCGCAGCAGCCAGTTGCCTCGTTCGTCTATTGGCGAAGGACGCCGCACTTTCACTGCGGAAAGACGGGTTCGACTCCCGTACGGGGTACTCACGCGGTTCTTCAGGTCTTGTAGCTCAGCGGATGAGAGCACTCGGTTGCGAACCGAGAGGTCGCAGGTTCGATTCCTGCCAGGACCATACGCAACATGCACGCCGAGCCAGCGGGTGACGGCCGCGGTCTGACGTACCGCCTTCGCCGGGTTCGACTCCCGGGGCGTGCACTCTCGATGCAAGCAAGGCGCGAGGAAATGCGCCCGCGCGTTGAGTCATTCATCCGGTTGTGGCAAGGAGTGACCCGCCCGCCATGGATGAGCCCACTTCAAACCTCGTAGATGTCTGCCTTTGCCTCGCGGCCCACCAGGGGCCGTGGTGGGCGAGGCCCGTCCGTGTTGCCTCGGGTCTCCACGCCGGAACGGGCGCGCCATGAGCGCCGTCACGCTGCAAATCAACCTGGCGCCCACGGACCACCCGCACGCGCGACTCATCCTGCCGCACCAGCTCCGTCAGCTCGGTCCCTCCGTGCGGGAAATCCTGCTGGTGCTGGACCTGCATCGCAGCCAGGGCAGTCGCTTCGCGGAAGCGTGGTTGGAGCGGAAGCCGAAGATGGAGGCGTTGCTCACGGAGCTGCGCGCCGCGGACCCTCGGGTGCGAGTGGTGGAAGTGGACTACTCGCCCGCCACCACCCAGGCCCTCTCCGAGCGCTTCTTCGGGGGCTCACGCCTGCCGATGAAGGACTCGCGCGGCGGCCCCTATCACTCCTATTTCTTCGGCGTGGCCCAGGCGGCGCACCGGCATGTCCTGCACCTGGACGCGGACATGCTCATTGGCGGCGGCTCACGGTCGTGGGTGGCGGAGGCGGCGGAGCAGCTCGCCGCGCGTGAGGAACTGGTGAGCTGCAGTCCGCTCTCGGGTCCTCCGAGGGCGGATGGCACCATTGGCGTGGACGCCCGCTGGTATGAGCCGGATGGCGCGCCCCAGGCGTTCCGTTTCCGTCGCTTCAGCAGCCGGGTCTTCCTGGTGGACCGCGACGCCATGACGCGGCGCCTGGGCCCGCTGCGCGCGCGACTGGCGCCCCCCATCCATGCCCTGCGGGCGCTGCGCGCCGGCAACCCCCCCTACCGGGAGCCGGAGAACCTCGTCACCCGGACCATGGCTCGCAAGGGACTGTGGCGGCTGGACTTCCTGGGCACGGGCCCTGGCCTGTGGACGCTGCATCCGCAGTACCGCTCACCCACGTTCTACGAGCGGCTGCCGGAGCTCATCGCTCGGGTGGAGTCGGGCGACATGCCCGACGCGCAGCGGGGCCAGGAGAACGTGCACGACAGCCTGGTGGACTGGTCCGATGTCCGCGCCGCGCGCAAGCGCTGGTGGCATCGGAAGTAGGAAGCTCACCCACTCGCGGCGGGACGCTCCGTGGCGCGAGCCAGCGAGGGCAGCGCGTCCGGCCGGTCCCACAGGACGAAGTGGCTGCACCCGTCCAGCGTCACCACGCTGAGCTCCGGCATCGCACGCTGCGCGCTCTCCAGCATGGAGGAGGACTCCAGCACCCGGTCCTTGCCCGGGACGAGCACCGTGCCGCGCCGAATGTTCCGGAACAGCGAAGCGTCGCGCTCCCGACTCCAGGCGCCGATGTCCAGCACGTTGGCCACCATGGTCGACACCCGCTTCGGGTTGAAGGGGAAGGCCATGATGAGTTCGCGCTTGCGAGCGTCCTCCAGCGGTCCCCAGGCGCCCCGGTTGTGGCGGGAGATGGGCGCGCGGCGCCACAGGGGAATGACGAAGGGCAGCAGCCAGACCTGCGAGCGCGTCATGCTCGTGTACGGCCGTGCTTGCGGGAGCACGGGGGCCTCCAGCACCACCTCCACGCGCTCGAACAGGTCCGGTCGCTGCTTCGCGGCCTCCAGCACAACGGCGCCCCCTCGCGAGTGGCCATGCACCCGCACCACGTCCGTCTTCGGCAGGTGCTCCAGTGCCTGCACCAGCACCGCGGCGTCGTGGGAGATGGTGCCCTCGGGCTGCGCTGGGACCTTCGCCCAGGGAGCGGGCTGCTCGCGAGGTGTGGTGATGGGCAGGTGGTAGTCGCAGCTCGTCACCAGGATGAGCTGGATGTCCGCCTCGCCGTAGTGGCGAGTGAAGTAGCGCATGTCCGCCACGAAGCCGTGCATGCCGATGACCGTGGCGCGGGGCTGCTCGCAGCGTCGCTCGGCGATGACCGCCTTGCCGACCCGGTAGACGTGCCCGTCGAAGGGCTCGCTCGGGCTGGGCGTGCCCTCCCTGCGCAGCAACCACTGCCGCAGGGCGAGCACGGAGACGGTGATGCCAGCAAGGACTCCGAATGCCACGTACATGCTTGCTCCCAAGGCGGGGTGGCGCCGGCGCCTCGCGGGGCCGGCTCAGCTCGCCTCGCGCATCATATTGCGCGCGATGACCAGTTGCTGAATCTGACTGGTGCCCTCGTAGAGTCTGAAGAGTCGCACATCCCGATAGAAGCGCTCGATGCCGTAATCCGCGATGTAGCCCGCGCCGCCGAAAATCTGCACCGCGCGGTCCGCGACGCGCCCCACCATCTCGCTCGCGAACAGCTTGCAGCAGGACGCCTCGGTGCTGATGTTCTGTCCCTGGTCCCTGCGCAGGGCCGCGTCCAGCACCATGCACCGGGCGGCGTAGGCCTCCATGCGGCTGTCGGCCAGCATCGCCTGGATGAGCTGGAACTCCGCGATGGGCTTGCCGAACTGCTCGCGCTCCATCGCGTAGCGGAGGCTCTCGCGGATGAGGCGCTCGGAGACACCGACACACACGGCCGCGATGTGGAGCCGGCCCCTGTCCAACACCTTCATCGCCGTCTTGAAGCCCTGGCCCTCCACGCCCCCGAGCAACTGGGTCGCCGGGACGCGACAGTCCTCGAACAGCACGTCGGCGGTGTGCGTGCCCTTCTGTCCCATCTTCCGGTCGGCGGGGCCGATGTGCAGCCCGGGTGTGCCTGCTTCGACGAGGAACGCGGAGATGCCACCCGCGCCCTTCTCGTCGGGGTTGGTGCGAGCCATCACCGTGAACAGCCCGGCCTCCGGCGCGTTGGTGATGAAGCGCTTGGTGCCATTGAGCACATAGACGTCACCGTCGCGCCGGGCCGTGGTCCTCAGCGACGACGCATCCGAGCCCGCGTTCGGCTCCGTCAGCGCGAAGGCGCCGACAATCTCTCCCGAGGCCAGGCGGGGCAGGTACTTGCTCTTCTGCTCCTCCGTGCCGTCCAGGATGATTCCCTGCGAGCCGATGCCGTTGTTGGTGCCGATGAGCGAGCGGAAGGCGGGCGACGTCTGTCCGAGCACGAAGGCCACCTGCACCTCCTGGCTCATGTTCAGTCCGATGCCGCCGTACTCCACGGGAGTGGACAGGCCGAACAGGCCCAGTCCGCGCATCTCCATGATGATGTCGGGAGGAATGGCGTCCTCATCCGCGACGCGATGCTCGTTGGGTATCAAGCGCTCCTTCACGAAGCGCTCCAGCATGGCGAGCAGCGGGTCCAGTGTGTCGTCCTCGCGAATCATGGCAGGGATTCCTTGTCAGCGGTGCTGGAGGGCCGCTTCGACGTTGCGGACGAGATTCACCAGACGGGGACCGATATCCAGGAGCAGTCGTTGGCGTGGGAGCAGGAATGACGGGCCGCCACAGTTGAAGGCCAGCAAGCCGCTGCCGTCCGGCGCGATGAAGGGCACGCCCACCGCGTTGACGTCCTTGTCCCAGTCTCCGACGGAGAGCGTGAAGCCGTGCGTGCGGTACTCCTCGAGCGACTTCTCGATGCTGGCCTCGATGCGCGGCCACTTCTCCGGCTCGCGCTTCGCCATGTGCCCCATGAAGTAGCGACGCTCGCCCTCCGGCAGCGCCGCGAGAATCGCCCGCCCCATGGCCGTGGTGCCTAGCGGCAGCCGTGAGCCGATGTCGAGCCGCAGCGTCACCGCCGCGGTGGAGCGACAGTGCTCCACGTACACGACGTTCAGACGGTCTCGACTGCCCAGGGACACCGGGACGTTGGCGTAGTCCGCCAGGTCCTGCATCAAGGGCCGCGCCACGTCGCGCACGCCCATGTTGGACAGCGCCGCGAAGCCCAGCGCCAGCACGCGGGTGCCGAGCTGGTACTTGCCCAGGCGCTGGGAATACGTGAGGTAGCCCAGCCGCGTCAGCGTGTGCGTGAGCCGGGAGATGGTGGGCTTGGGCAGCCCGGTGCTCGCCGCGAGCTCCTGGTTGCCGAGCATGGGGCGCTGAGGCGTGAAGGCGCGCAGGATTTCCAACCCGCGCGCGAGCGCCGTCACGAACTGACGGTCCTTCACTTCCTCTTCGCCCACCTGCTCCAGCGACTCCACGTAGGGGGCACCATCGTCATTGGGAGGGGATGAGAGGGCTGCGAAGCGTCGCATAGCGGTCCTGAAAGTGCGGGATTGCCTTCACGATAAACAGACAGTACAAATGGGTCAAGGTTTGCGAAACTCAATTTCGCACAGCGAAATTAGGGAGACCAGCCCATGGCCCAGGTGCTCATTGAGAAGCCAGAGGAAGGCGTCGCATTGGTGCGACTCCATCGCCCCGAGGTTCGCAATGCATTGGGGTTGGAGCTGCGTCAGGAGCTGGCTGCCTGCTTCCTGGAGCTGGGAGCGGACACGGCCGTTCGTTGCATCGTCCTGACGGGCGGACCGGAGTTCTTCGCCGCGGGCGCGGACCTGCGAGCGCTGGCGGAGGCGACGCCCGTGGAGCTGTTGCTCCGAGACACACATCGACTCTGGCAATCCCTGGTGGAGTGCCCCAGCCCGGTCATCGCCGCGGTGAATGGCTTTGCGCTCGGGGGTGGCTGTGAGCTGGCGATGCACGCGGACATGATTGTCGCGGGCGAGGGCGCCAGCTTTGGCCAGCCCGAGATTCGTGTCGGCATCATGCCGGGCGCGGGTGGCACTCAACGCCTGACGCGGGCGGTGGGGAAGTTCAAGGCGATGAAGCTGCTGCTCACCGGCGAGCCGATGACGGCCCGGGAAGCGGAGGCGATGGGGCTCGTCACGGAGGTCGTCCCCGACGCGGAGGTGCTGGAGCGGGCGCTGGCGCTCGCGCGGAAGGTGGCGCGCATGCCGCCCCTGGCCGTGCGGCAAATCAAGGAGGTCGTCCTCGCGGGGCAGGATGCGTCGCTGTCGGAGGCGCTCTTGCTGGAGCGCAAGGCGTTCCAGCTCCTCTTCGCGACCAGGGACCAGAAGGAAGGCATGCGGGCCTTCCTGGACAAGCGCAAGCCCGCCTTCGAGGGACGCTGACATGGTCGACGTCCAATCCTCCACGCTCACGCTGGGCCTCGTCGGCACCGGGGTCATGGGTCGCGGCATCGCCCAGCTCGCCGCGCAGGCCGGAATCACAGTGCGCCTGTTCGATGCCCGTCCCCGGGCAGCCGACGAAGCCCGCGCGAGCGTCGCATCGATGCTGGACTCGCTGGCGGCGAAGGGACGCTTGTCCCCCGAGGCCGCGCGCGCGGCGACGGCTCGGTTGGAGCCGGTTCCCCAGGAGTCGTCACTCGCGGGCTGTGACGTGGTGGTGGAGGCCATCGTCGAGGAACTCCGTGTGAAGCAGGAACTCTTCACGCGCCTGGAGGGAATCGTCGGTCCTGATTGCCTGCTGGCCACGAACACCTCGTCGCTGTCAGTGACAGCCATCGCCTCGGCATGCGAGCGCCCGGGGCGCGTCGGTGGCTTCCACTTCTTCAACCCCGTGCCGTTGATGAAGGTGGTGGAGGTCATCGAGGGCGCTCGTACGGAGTCCTGGGTGGGCGAGGCCCTGGTGACGCTGGCTCTGCGTCTGGGCCACCGGCCCGTGCGTGCGGCGGACACGCCGGGCTTCATCGTGAATCACGCGGGGCGCGGCTTCGGCACAGAGGCGCTGCGCATCCTCCAGGAGGGCGTCGCCTCCTTCGCGGACATCGACCGGGTGCTGCGCGAGGCGGCGGGGTTCCGGATGGGGCCCTTCGAGCTGCTGGATTTGACGGGGCTCGACGTCTCCCACCCGGTGATGGAGTCCGTCTACGAGCAGTTCTACCAGGAGCCGCGCTTCCGTCCTTCGTATGTGCTGCGGCAACGGCTCACGGCGGGACTGCTTGGACGCAAGAGCGGACGGGGCTTCTATTCACACGAGGGGGGCAAACCTCACGTCGAACCGGAGCCCGCGATTCCGTCGGGCGAGCGTCGGCCCGTGTGGGTCGCCGCCGATGAGCCTGGCTGGCGCGACGCCCTGCTGTCCCTGGTGCGCGCGGCGGGCTGGTTCCCGGATGACGGTGAGCGACCCGAGCCGGAGTCACTGTGTCTGGTGGCGCCGCTGGGGCGTGATGCGACCACCACCGCGTTGGCGCTGGAGGTGGACCCCGAGCGCACCGTGGCCGTGGACCTCTTGTTCGGCCCGGAGCGTCGCCGCACGGTGATGACGACGCCGGTGACGCGTCAGCCATTCCTGGACTCGGCGCTGGCGCTGCTCGCGGCGGACGGCACTGCGGTGTCGCGCATCCATGACAGCACGGGCTTCGTCGCGCAGCGCGTGCTCGCCACGCTCGTCAACATCGCTTGCGACATCGCGCAGCAGCGCATCGCGAGTCCCGAGGACATTGATGCCGCCGTGACGCTGGGGCTCGGCTATCCCCGAGGGCCGCTGGCCTGGGGTGACGCGCTCGGGCCTCGCAGACTGCTGAGGGTGCTGGAGGCCATTCACTCCGCCTCCGGAGACCCCCGTTACCGCGCCAGTCCGTGGTTGTCCCGCCGAGCCCGGCTCGGTGTCTCCCTCCTTACTCCGGAGAAGTGACTCTCATGAGCGCCTATATCTACGACGGGCTGCGCACTCCGTTCGGTCGTCATGCCGGAGCCCTGGCCCCGGTGCGTCCCGATGACCTGCTCTCGGGTGTCATCCGGACGCTGCTCACTCGAGGCCCCTTCGAGCCCGGTGCCGTCGAGGACGTCGTCATCGGCTGCGCCAATCAAGCGGGCGAGGACAGCCGCAATGTGGCGCGCCATGCGGCGCTGCTCGCGGGACTGCCTCTCGAGGTCGGCGGCGTCACGGTGAATCGGCTGTGCGGCAGCGGTCTCGCCGCGGTGCTGGATGCCGCGCGCGCCGTGATGACGGGGCAGGGTGAGCTACTCGTCGCGGGAGGCGTGGAGAGCATGAGCCGCGCGCCCTTCGCGATGGGCAAGGCGGAGTCGCCCTACAGCCGTGAAGCCCAGGTCTTCGACACGACGCTGGGCGCGCGGTTCCCCAACGCACGCCTCGTGGCTCGCTTCGGCGGAGACACGATGCCAGAGACGGCGGACAACATCGCCCGGGATCTGGGCATTGGTCGAGCGGCGACGGACCGCTTTGCCCTCGCGTCCCAGCAGAAATACGCCACCGCTCAGGCGCGCGGTTTTTTCTCCGGCGAGCTGGTCCCCGTGGAACTTCCGGGCCGACGGGGCGCCGTCACTACGGTGTCGGCGGACGAGCATCCGCGCGCGGACACCACGCTCGACAAGTTATCCACACTGAAGCCGCTCGCGCCGGACGGGGTCGTCACCGCGGGCAACGCGTCCGGCATCAACGATGGTGCGGCGGCCCTGCTCGTCGGCTCCCTCAACGTGGGGGAGCAGGCGGGATGCAGGCCCCTGGCGCGCATCGTCTCGGCCGCCATCGCCGGGGTTCCGCCGCGCACCATGGGCCTGGGTCCTGTCCCGGCCGCGCGCAAGGCGTTGGAGCGGGCGCGACTGACGCTGGCCGACGTGGACGTCATCGAAGTCAACGAGGCCTTCGCCGTGCAGGTGCTCGGCTGCCTCAAGCTACTGGAGCTGAGCGAGGACGACAGCCGGGTGAATCCGAATGGCGGCGCCATCGCTGTCGGTCATCCGCTGGGGGCGTCCGGTGCGCGTCTGGCGCTGACGGCCGCGCGCCAGCTCCAGGTCTCCGGTGGTCGTTACGCGCTCGTCAGCATGTGCATCGGGGTGGGGCAGGGCATCGCCGCCGTCCTGGAGCGCGTCTGACGGCTCCGCTCATTCCTCTGACGTTGGGAGAACCGCATGCAGGTCTACGACAAGCTCTACATCCACGGTGAGTGGGTGGCGTCCCTGGGGACGGGACACATCGATGTGCTCAGTGCCTCCACCGAGGAGGTCATGGGGCGAATCCCAGAAGGCACCGTGGAGGACGTGGACCGGGCGGTGCGCGCCGCGCGTGCCGCCTTCGACACGTGGTCCACCCGCCCCGTCGAGGAGCGCGCGGCCCTGCTGCGCCGGCTCCAGGCGGGGCTGACGGCGCGGCAAGATGAGCTGGCCCGGACGATTACGGGCGAGCTCGGCATGCCCATCGCGCTGTCGAAGCCCATCCAGGTGGGCACGCCCATCGCCGTTACGGGCACCTATGTGCAGCTCCTCCAGGACCTCTCCTTCGAGGAGCAGGTGGGCAACTCCCTGGTGGTGCGCGAGCCGGTGGGCGTCGTCGCCTGCATCACTCCGTGGAACTATCCGCTCCATCAGACCATCGCGAAGGTGGCTCCCGCGCTGGCGGCGGGCTGTACCGTCGTCCTCAAGCCGAGCGAAGTGGCTCCGCTCAACGCCTTCATGCTCGCGGAGATTCTTCACGAGGCTGGAGTGCCGCCCGGGGTCTTTAACCTCGTCTCGGGAACGGGCCCCGTTGTGGGCGAGGCGCTCGTGCGTCACCCCGAGGTGGACATGGTGTCCTTCACGGGCTCGACGCGCGCGGGGCGCCGCGTGTCGGAGGTGGCGTCGGCCACCGTCAAGCGGGTGTCGTTGGAGTTGGGCGGCAAGTCGGCGTCCATCATCCTCGATGACGCGAACCTCAAGACCGCCGTGAAGCGGAGCGTCGGCAACTGCTTCCTCAACAGCGGGCAGACGTGCACGGCCCACACGCGCCTGCTCGTTCCGCGCGCGCAGCATGAAGAGGCCGTGAAGCTGGCCGCGGAGGTGGCCGCCGGCTTCACGCTGGGGGACCCGTTCAAGGGTGAGGCGAAGCTCGGTCCCGTCATCTCCGATGCGCAGCGCACGCGGGTTCGTGAGTACATCCAGCAGGGTATCCGCGAGGGCGCGAAGCTCGTCGCCGGTGGTCCCGAGCAGCCAGAGGGACTCCCGAAGGGCTACTACGTGAAGCCCACCGTCTTCGCGAACGTCACCCCGGAGATGTGCATCGCGCAGGAGGAAATCTTCGGTCCCGTGCTCGCCATCATGCCGTACGACGACGAGGACGACGCGGTCCGCATCGCGAACAGCACCATCTACGGCCTCGCCGGTGGCGTCTGGTCGGAGGATGTGGAGCGCGCGAAGCGGGTGGCTCGGCGGATGCGCACCGGTCAGGTGGACATCAACGGTGGCCGCTTCAATCCGTTGGCACCGTTCGGTGGCTACCGACAGTCCGGACATGGCCGTGAGCTGGGCCGGTACGGGCTGGAGGAGTTCCAGGAACTCAAAGCGATGCAGCTCTGACGTTCGTCCGTCGTCCCCCCTCTCGTTGTCTCCCTCCGAATCAGGAGCCCCCATGAAGGCCGCCGTGTGTTTCGAGAAGGACGTGCTGACCATCACCGACGTGAGCTTCGAGCCGCCCAAGGCGCGCGAGTTACTCGTTCGCATGGTTGCCTGTGGTGTCTGTCACACGGACCTGTCCGTGGTGAACGGCACCGTGAAGATGAAGCTCCCCTGTGTGCTCGGGCACGAGGGCGCGGGCATCGTCGAGGAAGTAGGCGAGGACGTCACCCACGTGAAGAAGGGCGACAAGGTCGTCCTCTCGTGGGTCGCGCAATGTGGGGAGTGTTACTTCTGTCGCATCCAACGTCCGAACCTGTGTGAGCTGGGCGAACGCATCAACGCGAGCAACCGGATGCCGGACGGCAGCTCGCGGCTGCGCAAGGACTCGCGGGAGCTGAATGTCTTCTCCGCGCTCGGTGCGCTGGCGGAGTACGCGGTGGTTCCCGCTCGGGCGGCGGTGCGGCTCCCTGAGGATGCGCCGCTGGACAAGGCCGCGCTGATTGGCTGCGCGGTGACGACGGGCGTGGGCGCGGTGCTCAACACGGCGCAGATGCCGCCCGGAGGTTCCGTGGTGGTGTTCGGCACGGGCGGCGTGGGGTTGAACATCATCCAGGGCGCGGTGATTGCCGGCGCGGAGCGCATCATCGCGGTGGATGTCCACCCGAGGAAGCTGGAGTTCGCCAAGGTCTTCGGCGCGACGGACGTCATCGACGCGCGAGAGACGGACCCGGTAGTGGCCATTCGCGAGCTGACGAAGGGACGGGGCGCGGACTACGCGTACGAAGCGGTGGGTCGCAAGGAGACCATCGAGCAGGCGTACCAGTGCACGCGCAAGGCTGGCACCTGTGTCGTCGTCGGCGTGGGCAGCGTGAAGGAGCAGATCAGCCTGAACGTCTTCGTGCTGCCCCTGTTCGAGAAGCGGCTGCTCGGCTCCTGGTTCGGGACGGCGGACATCCACCGCGACATGCCCCGGCTGCTGGAGCTCTACACGCAGAAGAAGCTCAAGCTGGATGAGCTGGTGACGACGACGTACACGCTGGACCAGCTCGACCGGGCCTTCACCGACATGAGCAGCGGAGTGAATGCCCGGGGCGTCGTCCTCTTCTGACCTGCTGGGAGGAGACGGCCCGAGTGACAGGGCCGTCTCCCAAAGACGCGCGGCCTAGAAGAACACGTGCGTGAAGCGCGCGCCGATGAACTGGCTCTTCGTCACGCCCTCCGAGACAGCGACGTCGGGCTGGAACTGGAGCATCAGCGTGGACGCCTTCTCCAGCCGGATGCCCATCGTCAGCCGCAACGACTGCACCGTGGTGCGCTTGGCGACCTCCACCTCACCCACGGGCGTATCAATCGTGCGCTTGCCGGACGCCTCGACGATGTACCCCGCGCCGGTGAAGAACGTGGAGGACAGGTCCATGCCGAAGTGGAAGATGCCGCCGAAGGACGGCGCCTGGCTCATCACCAGCTTCGAGCCACCCTCCGCGCTCGGCACCAGGAACTCGTCGTTGTCTCCCTGGAAGGCCATGCTCGCCATCGCCTCCACCGTGAAGATCTTCTTGAAGCGCTGACCCGCGACGAGCTGCGGGCGCACCACCCAGCGGTTCGCGCCGATGTTCACCAGCTTGTTGCTGTCGTACTGGCCCACCGGAACGGTGACGTAGGGCGTGAAGGCGAACCACGTATGGGTGTTGTCCTCGGGGTTCTGAACGAGCCCATATCCAATCGTGGGGATGTACGTGACGTCGCCCACGCCGGAAGCGCGCAGCGCCGTCTTCGGGGCGGACGGCGTCGCGGGGTTGCCCGTGAACACCGTCACGTCGACCACCGGCAGGCTCACGTCGAACGGAACGACGACCAGGTCACCGAACTTGAGCACGTAGGTTGCGCGGAAGGCCGCCTGGAGTTGTGAGAAGTCACGCTCGCCGGAGGCAGATACGTGACGCAGGTACATGTTGGAGATGATGCCCCGGTGCGGCACGAAGAAACCGGCCTCGTAGTCACGCAGGTCCGCCTGCTGGGCCTGGGCACCGGTGGCCGACAGCAACGATACGAACAGGACAGTGAGCAGCACGCGCTTCATGGTGATTCCCTCCCTCATTGAACGTCGACGACTTGGATTGACTCAGTAACGGAACGGCCACGCCTGGAAGTACCGTCGGACCCGCAGCCACACGCCGAACAACCCCAGCGGCTCCAGCACCAGCACCAGCACCACCACCAGCGACAGCAACACCGTCGCCTGCTGCGCGGACGTGAGCTGGTTCACCAGTGGAATCGCGCCGCCCACCGTCTCCGCCAGGGGACTCAAGAAGGTGAACGCGAGCGCGCCACTCACTGCGCCGAACACCGTGCCCACCCCTCCCAACACAATCATCGCGATGTATTGAATGGAGAGGTTCAGGTCGAAGGGCGGCTCGACGGTGATGTATTGCTGCTGGAACGCGAACATCGCCCCCGCGATACCCGCGAGGAAGGACGACACACCGAACGCCTGGAGCTTCGCCTGCGTCGTGCCGACCCCGAGCACCTCCGCCGCGAGGTCCTGGTCCCTCACCGCCATCATCGCCCTGCCACTGTCGGAGCGCTGGAGGTTCTTCGTCAGCCACACCGTGCCCGCGGCCAGGAGCGCGAAGACGAAGTACAGCTTCCGCTCGAAGGTGAAGCCCACCCCACCCACCAGCCACGTCTCGCTCAGCGAAGCCGCCACGCCCGCGTCATCGCGGAACCACCAGTACATGGGCACCGCAGTCCCGCTCAGCCCGTTCGTCACCTCTGGATACGCGAGCAGCACGTGCTGCGTGAGGAACACCAGGCCCAGCGTGACGATGGCCAGATACAAACCCTTGAGCCGCAGCGCGAAGGCGCCGATGACCACGCCCACCAGCGCGGACACGCCACCCGCCAGGGGCAGCGCCAGCCAGAACGGCCAGCCATGCTTCGCGCCGAGCACCGCCACCGTGTACGCGCCCAGCGCGAGGAAGGCCGCGTGCCCCAGGCTCACCTGTCCCGCGAAGCCGGTGAGCACCATCAAGGACGCGGCGCCGACGATGGCCACCAGCCCCAGGTTGCCCACCGTGAGCCACCGCGTGCTCACCAGCCACGGGTACGCCAGGGCGATGCTCAATGTCAGCACCACGCCGGCCCTCTGCCACAGGCCGGGAAAGAGCTTCAGGTCGTCCTCGTACCGAATCACCAGGGGGCGGGTTGGCATGATGTCGTCTCGCGGCGCGCCTAGACGCGGCGTACCTCGTGCTCGCCCCAGAGTCCGCGCGGACGCAGGACCAGGAAGAGAATCATCGCGGCGTAGGGGAAGACGGCGTGGAAGTTGTGCCCGAAGGCACCCAGGTGCGGATTCACGTACGCCTGGGACAGCACCTCCAGCAGCCCCAACATGAACGCTGCGACCACCGCGCCCACCACCGACTCCAGTCCTCCGACGATGATGGCGGGGAAGGCGCGCAGCGCCACGTAACCCAGGTTGGAGTCCACCGAGCGCGGGAACATCCCCAGGAAGATGCCGGCCACCGCGGCCGTCGCTCCCGCCAGGAACCAGGTGAAGGCGAGCACCCGGCCCACGGGGATACCCAGCACCAGCGCCACTTCCTGATTCTCACTGGCCGCGCGCATCGCCACGCCCATCGGCGTGCGCTGCACCAGCGCGTGCATCCCGACGAGCACCACCGTCGTCGCGCCCAGCGAGATGAGTGACGACAGGAGCACGCTGGAGTTGCCCACCTGCACCTCCGCCATCGCGTCCCACGGCGTCGGCATGCCGCGCGTGTCGGTGCCGAAGGCGATGACGATGCCCGCGCGCAGGAGCAACCCCAGGAACAGCGTCAGGATGATGGTGGTGAAGACGGGCCGCCCCACCATGCGCCGCAGGACGGTGCGCTCCAGGAGCGCGGCCAGTCCCCCGGTGAGGCACGCGGAGGCGGCGAGCGCCAGCCACCACGGCATCACCTCGACGAGCGCCGTCATCAGGAACGCGCCCAGGCTGAGCAGTTCGCCGTGCGCGAAGTTGAAGAGTCGGGAAGCTCGGTAGACGACCGAGAAGCCCAGGGCGATGAGCGCGTAGCTCGCCCCGAGCGCCAGTCCCGAGATGCTGAGCTGGAGCAACTGCGTCATTCGCGTGTCCTCGCGTACATCTCTTCCACCAGCGCTGAATGCAGCTCGAGCACCGCCTTGCGCCGCACCTTGAGGGACGCCGTCACCTCACCCGCGTCCTGCGTCATCTCGCGCGCGAGCAGCCGGAAGGTGCGCACCTGCTCGACTCGCGCGAGTCCTTCATTGGCGCGCGCGACTTCCTCTTCGATGAGCTTGCGCACCTCGGGCCGCAGCGTGAGGTCCGTGTACGAGGTGAAGGCAATCTTGCGGCGCAGCGCCCAGTCCGCCACCGTCTCCGGGTCCACCTGCACCAGCGCGGTGACGAAGGCCCGGCGGTCGCCAATGGCCACCGCCTCCTTGATGTACGGACTGTTCTTCAGCGCGTTCTGGATGCGCTCGGGCGACAGGTTCTTTCCGCCGGAGGTGATGAGGATTTCGCGCTTGCGGCCGGTGATGCGCAGGTAGCCGTCCGCGTCGATATCGCCCAAGTCTCCGGTGTGCAGCCAGCCCTCGGAATCAAGGACCTCGGCGGTGGCCTCCGGCTTGTTGAGGTAGCCGAGGAACACGTTGGTCCCGCGCACCAGCACCTCGCCGTCCTCCGCGAGCCGACACTCCACGCCCGGCACGGCGCGTCCGACGGTGCCCAGTCGGGTGGCGCCCGGGACGTTGAGGTGGCTGGAGCCCGAGCCCTCCGTCTGGGCGTACCCCTCGTAGATGCGGACGCCGATGCTGTCGTACCAGGCGAGCAGCTCCGGAGAGATGGGCGCCGCGCCGGAGATGGGGAAGCGACAGCGCCGCAGTCCCAGGCGCTCCTGGAGCGGCCGGTAGACGAGCAGGTCTCCGACGCGCCACACGAGCGCGTCCCACCAGCGCCGCTGTCCGGTGCGCTCCCGCTCGCGAATCCCGGCGCCCAGTCGGGTGAAGGTGTTGAAGAGGGTGCGCTTGAGCCACGAGGCATCGCGCATCTTCACCGTCACCGACGCGTGCATCTTCTCCCAGATGCGCGGCACGCCCAGGAACACGGTGGGGGAGACCTCGGCCACGTCGTGCTGCACCGTCTCCAGGGCCTCACCGAAGTGGACCTTCCCTCCGACGACGAGCGGCAACAGCAGGCTGAACAGCTTCTCCGCGACGTGACACAGCGGCAGGTACGAGACGACGCTGTCGTCCTGGCCCAACCCGAGCTGTGCGGTGAAGGTCGCCGAGCCCTCCAGCATGTTGCGGCTGGAGATGAGCGCTCCCTTGGGCGCCCCCGTGGTCCCCGACGTGTAGATGACCATGGCCCCCTCGTCGGGCGTGCGTCGCGCGAGTTGCTCGCGGAGCCAGCCCGGCTCCCGCTCCAGCAGCGCGCGCCCTTCCTCGAGGAAGCGCTCCCACGTGCGCAGCCGTGCGTCCTCCACGCCGCGCAGCCCGCGGGGCTCGACGACGAGGATGTGCTGGACGGAGGGTGTCTCGGCCGCGACGGTGGCGACCTTGTCGTACTGTTCCTGGTCCTCGCAGAGCACGACGCGGCACTGGGCGTCGTTGAGGATGTAGGCCACGTCGGAGGGTGGATTCGTCTGATAGATGCCGACGGAACGCGCGCCGAGCGCCTGGGTGCCCAGGTCCGCGAACAGCCACTCCGGACGGTTGTCGCTGATGATGGCCACCGAGTCTCCGGCGCGCACGCCGAGCTCCCACAACATCCGCGCCGCCCAGCCGACGCGCTCCAGGTAGCCCTGGAAGGACAGCTCGTTCCAGATGCCCAGGCGCTTCTCGCGGATGGCCACCGCGTGCGGGTGTTGCTCCGCGCGTTGGAAGAGCTGGCCAGGGAGGCTCAGGGGAAGCGCCGCGTTCATGCCGCCACCGCCCCGCCCACGTACGCGCTCAGCACGCGCGTGTCCTCGCGCAGCGCGGAAGGCGGCCCGTTCGCGATGACCTGGCCCCGGTCCAGCACCGTCACCTGCGTGGCCAGGTCCATCACGAAGCGCAGCTCGTGGCCGATGAGCACCTGCGTCACCCCCAGCTCGTGACGGATGTCGAGCAGGTGGTTCGCCATGTCCTCCGTCTCCTCTTGATTGAGTCCCGCCGTGGGCTCATCCAGCAGCAAGAGCTTCGGCTCCATGCACAGCGCGCGGCCCAGCTCCACGCGCTTGCGGATGCCGTAGGGCAGCACCGAGACGGGCATCCACCGGTAGTGCTCCAGGTTGAGGAAGTCGATGACCTCCTCGGCCTTCTCGCGGTGGCGGACCTCCTCCGCGCGCGCCCCGCGCGTCCAGAACAGGTTGCGCAACAGTCCCGTCCGGTACTTCGGGTGACGGCCGAGCAGCAGGTTCTCCAACACCGTGAGGTGCTCGAAGAGGGCCAGATTCTGGAACATCCGCGCCACGCCGCGCCGGGCAATCTCCGGAGGCTCCAGGCCCGCGAGCGCCTGTCCTTCCAGCTTCACGCGGCCCTCCATGTGGCGATGGATGCCGCTGATGCCGTTGAAGAGGCTGCTCTTGCCCGCGCCATTGGGACCAATCACCGCGTGCAGCGCGCCGGCCTCGATGGAGAACGAGACGCCATCCAGGGCACGTACCCCAGAGAAGGAAAGGCCCACGTTGTCGAGCTCCAGCAGTGCCATTCCTCACCCTTCACGAAAGCCAGCGCCGCTTGCGGCGATACCGCTTCAGCTCGTGGTAGCCACGCTGCCCCTCGCGTCCGAAGCCCAGGTAGAACTCCTGCACGTCGGGGTCCTCGCGCAGCGTGTCCGCGGGGCCGTCCAGCACCACCTTGCCCGTCTCCAGCACGTAGCCGTGGCTGGCCAGCGTCAGCGCGACCCGCGCGTTCTGCTCCACGAGCAACACCGCGACGCCCTCCGCGCTGATGCGCTGAATCAGCTCCGACACCTCGCCCACGGCCTTGGGCGACAGGCCCAGGAAGGGCTCGTCCAGGAGCAGCACCTTGGGCCGTCGCATCAGTCCCCGGCAGATGGCCAGCAGCTGCTGCTCTCCACCGGAGAGGTAGCCGGCCTTCTGTCGCCGTCGCTCGCGCAGCACGGGGAAGCGCGTGAAGGCGGACTCGACCAGTTCCTTGCGTGCCTGGGCGCCCATGCCGAAGCCGCCCGCCAGGAGGTTCTCCTCCACCGACAGCTCGCCGAGGATGCGACGTCCCTCGAGCACCTGCACCACGCCCGCGTGCACGCGCCCGTCGGCGGGAAGGGCCAGGAGGCTCTGCCCGGACAGCTCCACCTTGCCCTGGGTGATAGCGCCGTCGTGCATGTCGAGCAGGCCGCTGATGGCGCGCAGCGCGGTGGACTTGCCCGCGCCATTGGGCCCGAGGAGGGCCACCACGCCCTGGTGAGGAACCTCCAGGGTGATGCCCCGGAGGGCCCGCACCGCCGAGTGATAGACGACCTGGAGGTTCTGCACGCGCAGCAGGGCAGGACTACTTGCTGTCATCGGCGGCCTTGGCGGCAGAGGCACCCAGCGCCTTCGGCGGCGCGAAGCCCGCGACGACACTCCAGCTCCCCTGGTCGAGCACGGGCTTG
This sequence comes from Myxococcus sp. CA056, assembly GCF_013336715.1. Lineage (NCBI taxonomy): Bacteria > Pseudomonadati > Myxococcota > Myxococcia > Myxococcales > Myxococcaceae > Myxococcus > Myxococcus sp. CA056. Next base: position 1,140,743 of record NZ_JABUMT010000001.1, on the reverse strand, counting down.
AGGACCCGCGCGCCGACGGACGTCTCGTAGGGGAACCGGGACAGGTCCACCGGCTCCACCGTCATGCCGCCGGCGGTGGTGCGGGTGATGCCCTTGAGCGCCTTGAGGTAGCCGGCGCGCGTGGCGTCCTTGGACTCGATGGCGGCCTTGAGCGCTTCAATCTGCACGCGGCCCTGGACGTAGGAGGACAGCGTGTAGAAGTCCTTCGGCGTGTTGGGGTACTTCGCGACCAGGGCGAGGAAGTCCTTCATGCCGGGCACGTCGTCGCCCCAGAAGGTGAGCCCCGTGGCCCAGTAGAAGTTGGCGAAGACTGCGCCGGGGATGACCTTCGCGTCGAAGAAGCGGTCCACCCACGCGGGCGTCTGGCCCACCCAGGTGGGCTGATACTTGAGTTGCGCGGCCGTGCCCAGGATGGGACCCGAGGCGCTGGGCAGCACCGTGAGCAACACGTAGTTGGCGCCGGACTGCTGGAGCGCGGTGATGATGGCGGCGAAGTCCTTCTGTCCCGGCGCGACGCTCTGCTGAGAGACGATGGTGACGCCGTGGTGCTTCGCGGCCTCGCTCCAACCCTCCAGGCCGTCCTTCCCGTAGTCATCACCCTGCGCGACGATGGCGGCCTTCACCTTGTCCGCGCCGCCCGCGTGCTCCACGGCCCAGTCCATGGCGCGCATCGCCTCCATCTTGTAGGAGGCGCCAATGGGCGGCGTGTACTGGTGTCGCGCCATCTCCGAGGACTGCGACGCGGGGAAGGCCACCAGGTTGTCCGCCGTCATCTTGTCGCGCAGGGGCAGCGTGTTGGGCGTGCCGAAGCTGGTGCCCAGGAACAGCACGCGGTCGTGGATGTCGCTGTACGCCTGCACGGCGTTCTGCGGGTTGTAGGCGTGGTCCCGCTCGACGAGCTCGATGCGCCAGCCGGGCGGCAGCAGGCCGGAGTCACCCGCGTTCACCTGCTGGGCGAGCAGCCGCTTGCCCGCGGCGAAGGGCTTGCCGATGGCCGCGCCGGGGCCGCTCTCGTCATTGAGCGCGCCGATGTAGACGACCTTCTTCTCCAGGTCGACGCCCTTGTCTGTCTTGATGTCTGGTGCCGCCACGGGACGCTCCTGCGCGCCCTCCGACGGTGGTGTCGAAGCCTCTTCCTTCTTGCAAGCCATCAAACAGAAAGCTGTCGCCAGGAGTCCGACCACGAGTCGTTGCATCGCACTCTCCCCGTCAGAATCGTGGCGGAACAGTAGCCACACTCCCCTCGAAGAGGAAAGACAGTCACCCGTAATTCGATGGCTGTATTTCGCAGGGCGGAACGTCCTGGAAGGTTGTCTTGATTGTGTTTCGCACGGCGAAAATGTTTCGGGTGATGACACATTGCGCCAGGGAAACGGGGCGCGAACGAAGGCCTGTCAGGTCCATGGGGCCAGCGCGTCGCTGGGGGCGCCCCGCATGCCCCTACCCGAACGGAATTTTCCCCGGCTCGATGCTTTCGGTGACCCTCTCCCGGAGCAGGCACACAGTCGCTGTGGCACCGTACGCTTCTGGCACGCACCGGGCCCTGAGGGTTTTCCACGAGGCGTGGTGGCGCACGCCTTCTCCGCGGACTCGCGCAGGCTCGTCACGTCGGGAGACTCGACGACCCGGGTGTGGAACCTGGAGGACGGCCGGGAGCTGCTCTCGCTCCGAGGAGACTCGAGGAGGGTGAACGCCGTGCTCTACCTGCCGGACGAGCGCATCGTCACCGGGAGCGATGGGGGCACGATGAGGTTGTGGGACGCGCGCAGTGGCGCGGAGCTGCGGCGCTGGGAGGGACTGGGCACGGACATCCGCAGCCTCGCGCGCTCGCCGGACGGGCGGATGTTGCTGGCCGGCACCCAGTATCCGAGTGGCTTCGTCGTGTTCGACCTGGAGCGGGAAGAAGAAGTCCGGCGCGTCCAGCTCGAAGACAGTCCTGGTTCAGCGGAGTGGCTGGTGTTCTCGCCGGATGGCGGCAGCCTGTTGGTGCTGGAGAACAGCAACGAGCCTTTTCGGCTGTCTGTCTTCGATACGGCGAACTGGAGCCCGCGCTGGTCCGTCCAGGGGGATGCCGAGTGCGGGCCGCCATGGGTGTACTTCACACCAGAGGGTGCGTTCATCCGGTGCAAGCAGTCAGGGGCCGGCTTGAGGCGCATCGTGCGCACGTATGACGCCCGGACGGGGGAGTGTGTGGGCGACGTCGAGCAACGCGTGTCCAGCAGCGCAAGTCAGTTGCTCCCCGATGGTCGTCAGGTGCGAATCCTGAATCGACGGTTGCTCTTCACCCGAGGCGAGGCGCTGGAGGAGTGGCTGGAGCTGCCGAGCTCATACGGTTGCGCTGGCTGGAGTTTCGTCATCTCCCCTGATGGTCGGTGGGCATCGTTCGCGAAGCGGGAGTCCTGGGCCCACCTGCTGGTGGACCTCCATACCCGGCGCGAGGTGCCGGGGCCCGCGCATCGCCACGGGGTGGAGCAGCTCACCTTCTCCTCGGACGGGAGGCACCTCCTCACGGCGTCGGGGGATGGCACGGTCCGGGTGTGGGACCGCGACTCGGGCCGGGAGGTGCGTCGTGAGTCGTTCTCATCGGAGGGGGCCTGCGTCCATGTGAGGGGCGGGCGTGCATTCAGGCTGTTGCCCCAGCATGGGGGCATGCGACTGAGCGGCCTGCTCGGAGGGGCCGACGTGGAGCTGGAGGAGAGATGCTCCAACGGTTCGTCGACGGTCTGGTCCGACGACATGGGGATGCTCGCGGAGAGTGAGAGCTGGTACGAGCATCGCTGGATACGCGTCGTCGACGCACGGACCGGACGGCCTCTCTGGAGGAAGGACCTCGCGCCCGAGGACCTCGCGCTGCGTGTGCTGTCCCGGTCGGGGCGGCTCGGCGTCATCTCACGCAGATGTCCGCCGCCCGGGGACAACACCGTCGAGCTGCGGCTGGTGGACCTGGAGAAGGATGAATGGCTGTCCTCGGTCCATGTGTCGAAGGGGAATCGCTTTCGAGCCATCACTCCGGATGACAAGTGGGTCGTGCTCCAGAAGGAGTACGGGCACGTGCTCCTGGTGGAGCTCGAGCACCCGAATCGTCAAGTCCGGCTGGAGGTCCCCGACCCCGCGTTCGCGGTGACGTGTTCCCCTGACGGACTGCTCGTGGCCACGGGTGACATGGCGGGCCGAGTGAGGGTGTGGAGCCGCGAGGGGACGCTCCTGGCCACGCTCGAAGGCCACGCCCATTCGGTTGGCGCGCTGGCGTTCTCGGAGGATGGCGCCTTCCTGGCCTCGGGGGGCTACGACGCCGTGGCCCTCATCTGGCCTCGGAGCGCGTGGACTCAGTCCAGCGCCGACTCCGAGGTGACGATGCCGTCCGCATCCGCGTAGAGGCGATGTCCGGGCTTGAAGATGACGCCCGCGAAGCGCACCTCCGTATCTCGCTGTCCCTCGTTGCGCTTGGAGCTCTTGAGCGGATGCGTGCCCAGGGCCTTCACGCCGATGGCCGTGCGGCCCACTTCCTCCGAGTCCCGGATGCAGCCGTTCACGATGATGCCCGCCCAGCCGTTCTGCTGCGCGAGCAGCGCGAGCTGGTCGCCCACCAGCGCGCAGCGACGGCTGCCACCGCCATCCACCACGAGCACTCGCCCCGCGCCTGGTTCCTCCAGGGCCTTGCGGACGAGCGAGTTGTCCTCCGGCGCGCGCACGGTGCTGATGAGGCCCGAGAACGTGGTCCGCCCGCCGTAGTCGACGAAGCCGGGCTCGGCGACCTGGAAGTGGGCCGTGCCCGAGTGGGTGTCACACAGGTCCGCCGTCTTGAAGTCCATGGGAGTCTCCTGGGTCCTCGGGGCCGCCGTCACATCGCTGTATCAGCGCGTCTTCCAGGTCCATGATGCCCCGGCCTCTCGCTCGGATGTGCGTCCTGGTGTGATTTTCCAGGGATACGTTGCCGATGTCTCAACGCGACGTGTCCATAACCGACACTCGACAGGACGGAGAAGCGGCGAGCATGGGGGCAGGCGAGAGGAGAGGCGGGAGACGTCGCGGCGCGTGCTATGGAACGCGGCATGAATCACGCTCACAGTCAGTCCCTGTTCGCCCGCGCGCAGGCGCGCATCCCGGGTGGAGTGAACTCTCCGGTGCGCGCCTTCCGTGGCGTCGGCGGGGACCCTGTCTTCTTCCGTGAGGGCTCCGGAGCCTGGCTCACCGACGTGGATGGCAACCGCTACGTCGACCTGGTGGGGAGCTGGGGGCCGCTCATCCTTGGCCACGCCTACCCGCCCATCGTGGAGGCCATCATCGACGCGGCTCGGCGCGGCTCGTCGTTCGGTGCGCCCCATGCGGGCGAGGTGGAGTTCGCGGAGCTCATCTGCGGGACGATGCCGGCGGTGGAGATGGTGCGGCTGGTGTCCAGCGGCACGGAGGCCACGGTGGCCGCCATCCGCGTGGCGCGAGGCTTCACCGGTCGCGAGCACATCCTCAAGTTCGAGGGCTGCTTCCACGGCGCGGGAGACCCGTTCCTGGTGAAGGCGGGAAGTGGCGTGGAGACGCTGGGCCTGCCGGACTCGCCGGGCGTGCCGTCCGCGCTGGCGAAGCTCACGCTCACCGCGCCCTATAACGACCTGGCGGCGGTGGAGCGCATCTTCGCGGAGAAGGGGCAGGACATCGCCTGCGCCATCATCGAGCCGGTGGTGGGCAACATGGGCGTGCTGGTGCCCAAGCCGGGCTACCTCCAGGGCCTCCAGGCCCTGTGTCAGAAGCACGGCGTGCTGCTGGTGCTGGACGAGGTGATGACGGGCTTCCGGCTGGCGCGCGGTGGGGCGCAGGAAGTGTACGGGCTGAAGCCGGACCTGACGACGATGGCCAAGGTGATTGGCGGCGGCATGCCGCTGGGCGCCTATGGCGGTCGCGCGGACATCATGCGGAAGGTGGCGCCGGCGGGGCCCGTGTATCAGTCCGGCACGTTGTCCGGGAACCCGGTGGCGGTGGCGGCGGGGCTGGCGTGTCTCAAGGCGCTGGCGGCGCCGGGGACGTACGCGCGGCTGGAGCAGGTGAGCCGGATGCTGGAGGAGGGCTTCATCGCCGAGGCGAAGGCCGCCGGTGTGCCCGTCACCGTCAACCGCGTGGGCAGCATGCTGACGGTGTTCTTCACGGCGGAGCCGGTGTTCGACTACACGAGCGCGAAGACGTCTGACACGGGGCGCTTCGGACGCTTCTTCCACGCCATGTTGGACGCGGGCGTGTACCTGCCGCCGAGCCAGTACGAAGCGGCCTTCGTCTCGCTGGCCATTGGCGAGGCGGAGGTGGCGCACGTGCTCGGGGCGGCGAGAAAGGCCTTCCGCTCGCTTGGCCAGACCGGTTGAGCCGGCGCCCCTCGAGGGGCCCGTTCGCTTCGGTCCCTATACCCTGGTGCGCCGCATTGGCGCCGGGGGGATGGGAGAGGTCTTCCTCGCGCGCGAGGAGGCTCCGCGCCGCGCATGTGTGGTGAAGAAGGTCCTGCCGCAGCTCATGGAGAGCCCGCAGTTCGTGGGGCGCTTCCGCGACGAGGCCCGGGTGGTGGTGCGGCTGACGCATCCCAACATCGCCCGCGTGTATGCGATGGGCGAGGTGGAGGGGCAGCTGTACCTCTCCATGGAGTACGTCCGGGGCAAGACGCTGAGCCGGCTCTCGTATCGGCTGCGGCAGCTGGGGCGGATGATGCCCTTGGGTATCATCCTGCATCTGGGCGAGCGGCTGTGTGAGGGATTGGCCTATGCGCACGATGCCACGGATGAAGAAGGGCACGCGTTGCATCTGGTGCACCGGGATTTGTCACCGGCCAATGTGTGTATCAGCTACGACGGCGAGGTGAAGATCATCGACTTCGGCGCGGCGCAGTCCACGCTGAAGGAGCAGCAGACGGCGCCCCGGGTGGTGATTGGGAATCTGACGTACATGTCGCCGGAGCAGGCGCGCAAGCGCTTCGTGGACCGGCGCGCGGATGTGTACGCGGTGGGCGTGTTGCTGTGGGAGCTGTGCGCGTGGAAGCCGCTGTCGCAGCGGGGAGACCCGGTGGAGCGCTGGCGCCGCGCGGCGTATCCGCAGTGGGAGAATGCGGGGAAGCATCGGCAGGGGCTGCCGTCGAGCGTGGATGCGTTCCTGATGCGCGCGCTGACGGCGGAGCCGGCGAATCGTTTCCCGGACGCGGCGGCGATGGGGGCGGAACTCGCGCGACTGAAGGCGAAGCTCGCGCCCGGCGTGGGGGACGCGGAGCTCGCGAGGCTGCTGGCGCTGGTCTTCCCGCGCGAGAAGAAGGCGGAGGAGAAGCTGCTCGAGGAGCTGCTGCGCGAGGAGGCGAAGTGCTCGCATACCGAGCCGGAGCTCGTCGCGACGCTCACCCCGCCGACGGCGCTCGCGTTCGAGCACAATGCCATCTACACGCCGGATGACTTCGTTCCGTCCGAGCGGGCGCAGGTGGGCCCGCGGCCCGAGGCCGAGGATGAGCCGACGCGCGCGGCCGGTGCTCGCGGTCCGGGCGAGGATGAGCCGACGCATGTCGCTGGCGGGCGTGGCCCCGGTGAGGATGAGCCGACGCATGTGGCGGGTGGACGCGGCCCCGGCGACGATGAGCCGACGCGCGCGAATGCTCCGAGGAGAACCGCGTCGAGTGAGTTGCGACATGCGGTGGGGATGCAAGGCCCCGGCGACGATGAGCCGACGCGAGCGGCTGGTCCGAGGCGAACTGCGTCGAGCGAGTTGAGACACGCGGAGGGGATGCAAGGCCCCGGCGACGATGAGCCGACGCGCGCTGCTGGTCCGAGGCGAACAGGGTCAGGCGAGCCGAGACAGGGCCCCGGCGACGACGAGCCGACGCGCGCTGCTGGTCCAGTGCGAACAGGGTCAGGCGAGCCGAGACAAGGTCCCGGCGACGACGAGCCGACGCGCGCGGATGGATGGGGAAACGCCGACGAGGATGAACCCACCGCCGTGGCCGTGCCTCCGCGAGTGGACGCGCCGCGTGTCGATGACCCCCTGGCGACGATGCCTCTCCGGGCGGAAGACCTCGCAGCGCGGACCGCGCAATACGGAACCTACCTCTCGGAGTCGGACGCGAGTTCCGAGCGTGGAGGTGTCGGCACAGGGACTCGCTCGAAGCCCACGTCTCCCGTCGAAGCGACCGAGGCCCTGGATGCGGCGAAGGTCCTCGTGGCCATCGAGCAGGCGGCCTCCGCGCGAGCCAGTGGTGCCCACGAGCCCCTGTTCCCGCCGGGCGCCGAGGACACGGTGACGCCCGCGATGTCGCGACACGCCCCCCGCCGCGCGCCGCGTGAGACGCAGGTCGGCTTCGGTATCGACATCTCGCAGACGGTGGCCACGGAGGCCCTCGAGGCGCGTCGACTGGAGCTGGTGCGCGCCATCACCGGTGACGGCGAGGTCCTCACCGCGGAGCCCGAGCCCTCCGGTGGATGGCTTCAGGGCTCCCGCGTCTGGCTCGCCGTCGCGCTGTTCACGGGCGCGTCGCTGCTGGGGCTGCTCGTGGCCTGGCTCACGATGTGGCGCTGACAGCCCACCCTCCTCTCGACTTCAAGTCACGGAACGGCCAGCAGCGGGCGCGTGGAAGCGGGTGAATCCAACGGCAGGTAGAGGCGGAAGCACGTGCCGGTGCCCGGCTGGGAGTCGAGGGTGAGGTGTCCCTGGTGGGACTCGATGATGCGCTTCACCACGGCGAGCCCCAGTCCGGTGCCCTTGGCCTTGGTGGTGAAGAAGGGCTCGAAGATTCGCGCGCGCACCTCGGCGGTGATGCCCGGACCGGTGTCGCTGAACTCCACCATGACCTCGGGCGCACCCGCGGCCCGGCGCACCGCGGCCCGCAGGCGTCCTCCTTGTGGCATGGCCTGCATCGCGTTGATGGCCAGGTTGAGGAAGGCCTGACGCATCATCCGCTCGTCCACTGTTACGGGCGGGACGTCCTCCTCCAAATCCAGCTCCACGCGGACCGCACCGGGTGACTCCGCGAGCGCCCCGCGCACCGCGTCTTCCACCAGCGGCGCCAGGGGCACTGGATGGGGATGCGGCGCGGGAGGTCGAGCGAAGGTGAGCAGGTCCGCGACGATGCGGTTGAGGCGGTCCGCCTCCTCCGCGACGATGTCCACCAGGGGCTCGGCCGGACTGCCCGGGCCGATGATTCTGCGGATGGAGGCCACCGAGTTGAAGATGGCGCCCAGGGGATTTCGCACCTCGTGGGCCACCACGGCGGACAGCTCGCCCAGGGCCGCCAGTCGCTCGCGACGCACGAGCTGCTCCTGCGTCCGGGCCAGCTCAACGTAGCTGTCCTTCAAATCCTCCACCAGTCGCGCGCCCTCCAGGGCCAGTGCGAGCTGGTTGGCGATGGCGCTCGCCCGCTCGATTTCAGCGGGGGAGAAGCGGCGGGTCCTCCGTGTCTCCGTGGCGACCATGACCCCGACGGGCCTGTCCCGCACCACCAGGGGCAGCACCAGGAACGCCTGCGCGGAGGAGCTGTCTCGCAGCTCCTGGTCCACACGGACGTCGGTGACGGCGTCCTCCACCATCACCAACTCGCGCGTCAGGAAGGCCAACCCGGTGGCGGACGCATCCGGCGCGCCCGCGGGCAGGCAGCGTCCGAGCAGCTCCGGGTGGCTGCCACTCACCGCGCGGACCTCCAGCCACTCGCCCGTGGAGTTCGGCATGAGGACATAGGCATCCGGTGTATCGATGATGCGCGCGAGGCTGGTGACCCCCGTGGCCAGCAGCTTGTCGAGCTCCAGCGTGGTGGCCAGGGCCCGCGCCACCTCGTGCAGCAGCGCCATGTCCTCGGCGCGTCCCCGCAGCTCCTGCAACAGTCGATGCGTCTCGATGGCCGCCGCGAAGTGGGTGCCCATCGCCTGCAGCGTCTCCAGCTCCAGCGGAGTGAGATACCTGGGCTCACGGAAGAGGATGCTGAGCGTGCCCACGCCCCGGGAGCGCACGCGCAGGGGGATGATGACCAGCGTCTGGAAGCCGCGCTGTCGCAAGTCCTCGCGCAGCCCGTTCGGGCAGTCGTCCACCTCCACCACCAGCGGCGCGCCCTCCTGCTGGGCCTGGTTGCACAGTCCTCCCGCCAGCCACAGCCGCGCGAAGCGGTCCGTGTCCGCGTCCTCCAGGTCCATGCCGCGCGCGTACGCCAGCTCCATCTGGTTCTCTTGAGGGAGCAGGATGGTCACCGCGTCGCAGGCCACCAGCCCGACGATTTCCTCCGTGCCCGGCCCGAAGAAGGCGCGCGGGTGGGGCGCCGACGCCGCCTCCGAGGCCAGCCGGTTGAGCGCCGCCAGCGCCGTGTTCTGCGCGGACAGTCGGGAGATGGTGAGCGCCGCATCGAGCGCCGCGGACACCTGCGCGCCAAACAGCCGCACCGGCGCCATCTCCTCCTCGCGCAGCCATTCCCCCGCCACCGCCAGCATCGCGCGGGGACGGCCCTCCACGTCGATGCGCACGGCGATGGTGTGCGCCGGACCGGCCCGGCTCAGCGCGCTCCGAGCGCGGTCCGCCTGGTCGCCGTCGAGGAACCAGGCCGCCTCCTGTGACAAGTCATTCGAGTAGGCCGAGCCCTCCTTCCACGCCCGGAACAGCAGGGACGGCCAGCGGCCCACCACGTCCCGCACCCACCGTCCGCTCATCATCCGCGCGTCCGGAGGCACCAGCGCGACGGGGACGAAGGTCTGCCCCAGCCGCACCCCCTCACCTTCGGGTGACAGCCACGCGAAGGCGAGCCCCAGTTCCTCGAGCCCGGAGAACACCCGCCGCAGCACCTCGCCCTCGGTGCGCAGGGAGGGCAGCCCCGCGCCCAGCTCCGCCAGCCGCTGGAGCACGCTGCGCCGCAGGCCCCGCGACGTGACGTCGCGCACCAGCGCCACCCAGTCGGGCCCGCTGGGAATGATGGTCATCTCCACCTGTCGTTCTCCTGTTGCCGTGCGAAGCGCCGCCTCGTAGGTGCTGGACACCGATTCACCGCGCAGTCGGCGTGACTGCTGCTCCATCACTTCCGTCACGCTCGACTCCGTCAGGAGGAGCGTCGCCGGGCGACCCACGATGAGCTCACGCGGGTGCCCCACCAGTATGCCGAGCGCATCATTCACATACACGAAGCGACGCTCGCGGATGACGCAAACGCCGACGGACATCTCGTCGAAGGAGCCATAGGGAGCTCCGCCCCGGATGGATGGATTCACGGCACCCATGACTCTTCCACCGCATGCAAGGGTGGAGAAGTGGGGCTCCCGACACTTAGATGACCAGACCACAGACGCGGCCAACGACTCGCGGTTTTCCCTTACATCGCGAGACGCCCGTGTCATGTGTTGACGCGCGTCACGCGCGATGCGGGCGATGACAGGAAATGATGCGGGCGGGCCCGGAAACGAGGGCTCCGCCCACAAGTCAGTCCATGAACTCGCCAGGTCTCCCAGCGAGCAGGCGGCGACTCAGGCCGACGCGCCGGGTCCCTGCGCTGAGCCCCGGTGGTGGACCTTCTCGTACAGGCCGATGAGGTCCGCCTGGCCCACGATGTGGCCCTCCATCGCCTTCAACAAATCCCTGCGGGTAGGCCGGCCCAGGTTCGGCAGCACGACGTCCAGGGCGTACAGCTTGAAGAAGTACCGGTGCCGGCCGATGGGGGGCATGGGGCCCCCGTACGCCTGGTGGCCGAAGTCGTTGAGCCCCACCCGCGTCCCTGGGGGCAGCACGTCCACCTGGGCCCCCTCCGGCAGCCCCTGGGCGCCCGGGGGGATGTTGTAGAGGACCTGGTGGCAGAAGATGCGCTGGGGATGCTTGGGGTCCGGAGCATCCGGGTCCTCGACGATGAGCGCCAGGCTCTTCGTCCCGGCGGGTGGGTTCTCCCAGTGCAGGGGTGGGGCGGTGTCCTCTCCTTCGCCGGTGAAGGCGATGGGGATGAGGTCCCCGTCCTTGAAACGGGGGGACGTCAGCACGAGGGGCTTGGGCATGGAGTCCTCCGACAATCGGGATAGGAGCAAGCTGGCGACGCGCACACCCCGGCGCGGATGAGCGACGCCCCGGCCGCTGGGGCGCCGGGCACCAGGGGAGCGGGGCGGGCGGGCCCTCGGTGAGGCTCGCGAAAAGGGCCGGCTCCCGCTCTGGAGGTGATAGCTGCGCTTGCCGGTGCCGCAACCCCCGCTGGCGCTGTCCCGTGCCGGGACACTGTAGCGGTTGCACGTGTCGCTCATTCGGTGTTAAGCGGCGCCCGCGTGTGAAGGGGTTGGATCGGGTGGCATGGGAAATCCGAGGGTTTCCCAGGGTTTGGGGAGGCGTCCGAATGGTGGAGCAAGAACCCCCAAATAAGGTCGGTTCGGACGGCAGCGAGCTGGGACCCATGGCTCGCCACATGCGGGCGGCCGAGCCCTACGTCTCGGCGGTGTGGAAGCTGGTGGGTGGGGCGGTGGTGGGCGTGCTGGGCGGCTACTGGCTGGACGGAAAGCTGGGAACGGCGCCGTGGCTGCTCCTGGGGTTGAGCCTGCTGGGTATCTGCGTGGGCTTCTACGGATTCCTCCGGGAGATGGCCCGACTGGGGAAGCGGAAGTGACGGGGCAGGGCGAAGAGAAGGACCCTTTCGGCTCCCACGCGGGGCTGGCGGCCGGGGTGGCGGTGGTGGGCGCGGCCGTGGCGGGGCTGTTGCCGACGGTGGTGGAAAACCGGGTGTCGGCGCTGTGGGGTGTGGGTCTGGCGGCGGTGACGGGCGTGGTGGCGCTGTTGTTGAAGCGGCGGGCGGTGAAGCAAGACCTGAAGGCGGCCATGAAGGTGGTGGCGGTGGTCTTCGGCCTGCGGGCGGTGGCGGTGTTGGTGGGGCTCTTGGGGATGATTTCGCGAGGTCTGCAGCCGGTGCCGTTCATCGCCGGCTTCTTTGGCGTCTACTTCGCGCTGCAATGGATTGAAGTCAGCTACGTGATGGCCGCGTCCAAGGGCGCGGCGGGCGGAGACGAGTGATGCGCAAGGCAATGGTGCTGTTCGCCTCTCTGTTCGTGGCCACGGCGTGGGCTTCGGAGTCCGGGGGCCACGGTGAGGGAAGCGAGCCGAGTGTTCCGGACTACATCCTCCACCACGTCGCGGACACGAACGACTTCGAGCTCGAGGTCCCGCTCAGCCAGCCCATCCACCTGGGCGCGATTCCGCCGCTGCGCATCGGCAGCTGCGAGCCGGTGATGACGGACCACGGGCTGGTGGCGCCCACCGGTTGGCCGGGGCTGATGGCGGGCTGCCTGGACCTCTCCATCACCAAGCACACGGTGATGATGTGGCTTGCGGCGCTGCTACTCCTGGGCACCATCTTCATCTGGAGCAGCCGCGACAAGACGAAGCTGGTGCCGCGCGGTACGGGCGCCAACCTCATCGAGATGCTGGTGCTCTTCGTTCGTGACGAGATGGCCATCAAGAACATCGGCAAGGAGGACGGCCCGCGCTACGTGCCGTATCTGCTGACCGCGTTCTTCTTCATCCTCTTCATGAACCTGCTGGGCCTCGTCCCCTGGATGGCCACGGCCACCGGCAACCTGGCTGTCACGTGCGGCCTGGCGCTGTGCACCTTCTTCGTGACGCAGGCTGCGGGCATCCGCTCGGCGGGCCTGGGCGGCTACCTGAAGCACCTGACGGGCGGCGTGCACTGGTCGCTGTGGATCATCATGATCCCCGTGGAAATCCTCGGGCTCATCTCCAAGCCCTTCGCCCTCACGATGCGTCTTTTCGCCAACATGCTGGCGGGCCACATCGTCCTCTTCTTCCTCATCGGCCTCATCTTCATCCTCGGCCATCCGGCGGTGGCGGTGGTGAGCGTGCCCTTCGCGTTCGCCATCTACCTGCTGGAGCTGTTCGTGGCCTTCGTGCAGGCGTACGTCTTCACGCTGCTGTCGGCGCTGTTCATTGGCATGGCGGTGGCCACGGGCCATCACCACGACGACCACGGCCACGCGGATGACCACGGCCACTCCGAGCTGGGTGGCAGCCACGACCACGGCAAGGCGCACGCCTGAGACAGGTTAGCGGGGCGCGAGCAGTCGGGCGCCCCGCGTAGAAGACCTGGCGGTTCGAAAGGCCGTCAGAGGTAGTCCTGAAGGGAATCACGACCCCCCCACAAGTGGGTCCTTCGCTAGAAAAGAGAAGCACCGCCATGACCAACCTCGCTCTTGCCTTCCTCGCCGCCGGTTTCGGCGCTGGCCTGTCCATCATCGGTGCCGCGCTCGGCATCGGTAAGCTCGCCGCCGCCGCCATGGACGCCACGGGCCGTCAGCCCGCCGCCGGTGGCGACATCCGCACCACGATGATCATCGCCGCGGCCCTCATCGAAGGCGCCACGCTGTTCGCGCTGGTTGTTTGCGTTCTGCTGGCGACCAAGACCGCCTAGTTTCAACGCAGGTGCCTGGGAAGCGCCGGTGCTCGCGGGTCACATCGCGGGTGCCGGTGCCTCTTCGCAGGCTGTTTCACCCTGAAGACTCCCTCGCTGTCTCCTCCCTCACGCCGGACACGCCACCATGTTCCTGCCCAACGTCCTCGCCGCCAGCAGCCTCGTGAGCGTCCAGCCGGGCCTCATCTTCTGGACCCTCGTCACCTTCGTCATCGTGTTCTTCGTCCTGAAGGCGAAGGCGTGGGGACCCATCCTTCAGCTGGTCGAGGAGCGTGAGAAGCAGATTTCCGCCGCCATCGAGAGCGCCAAGCGTGAGCGCGCCGAGGCGGAGAAGCTCTTGGCCGACCAGAAGACGGCCATCTCCGAGGCCCGCCGTCAGGCCGCCGAGGAGACGCGCCGCAACCAGCAGGAGATGGAGAAGTTCCGCGAGGAGCTGATGGCGAAGAGCCGCAAGGAGGCGGAGGAGCTGAAGCTGAGCGCGCGTCGTGAAATCGACGAGCAGAAGACGAAGGCCATCGCCGAGGTCCGCGCCATGGCGGTGGACCTGGCCATGGACGTGGCCGGCAAGCTCATCGGCGAGCGCATGGACGACAGCAAGCACCGCGCGCTGGCGGAGCAGTTCGTGAAGGGCCTTCCGCTGAGCGGCTCCGGCAACGCCGGCGTCCGCCGGTCGGCCTAGTTCGGGGAAGCGCGCCCCCCGGCGCGCGTGTTCCAGGGAATCACCATGGCGCTATCCATCGGAATCGTCGGGCTGCCCAACGTGGGCAAGTCCACCCTGTTCAACGCGCTGTCGGCCGCGGGCGCACAGGCGGCCAACTACCCCTTCTGCACCATCGAGCCCAACGTAGGCGTGGTGCCCGTGCCGGACGAGCGGCTGGACAAGCTCTCCGAGCTCATCAAGCCGCTGAAGAAGGTCCCCACGTCGCTGGAGTTCGTGGACATCGCCGGCCTGGTGCGCGGCGCCTCCAAGGGCGAAGGCCTGGGCAACCAGTTCCTGGGCAACATCCGCCAGGTGGACGCGGTGCTGCACGTGCTGCGCTGCTTCGAGGACGACAACGTCACCCACGTCGAGGGCGGGGTGAATCCGGTGAGGGACCGGGACGTGGTCGACACGGAGCTGTGCCTCAAGGACCTGGAGACGGTGGAGAAGCGCCGCGAGCGCTCCTTGAAGAACACGAAGATGGGCGGCAAGGCTGGTGACGAGGCCAAGGCCGAGGTCGCCCTGCTGGACCGCGTGAAGGCCGGGCTGGATGCCGCCATCACGGTGCGGGCGCAGAAGCTGACCGAGGAGGAGAAGGCCGTCATCCACGACCTGTTCCTCCTGACGGACAAGCCGGTGCTGTACGTGGCGAACATCGGCGAGGGCGAGATTGGGAAGGAAGACGCCAACAAGCACGTCGCGGCGGTGAAGGAGATGGCCGCGAAGGAGGGCTTCGAGGTGGTGGTGCTCGCGGCGGCGCTGGAGTCGGAAATCCAGCAGCTTCCCGAGGCCGAGCGCCCGGGCTTCCTGGAGAGCGCGGGGCTGACGGAGCCGGGTCTGCACAAGGTGGTGCGGGCGGGCTACACGCTGTTGGGCCTGTGGACATACTTCACGGTGGGCGAGCAGGAGTGCCGCGCCTGGACGATTCACAAGGGCTACAAGGCGCCGCAGGCGGCGGGCGTCATCCACACGGACTTCGAGCGCGGCTTCATCAAGGCCGAGGTGATGCGCTGGGAGGACCTGGTGAAGCTGGGCAGTGAGTCCGCGGTGAAGGAGAAGGGCATGCTGCGGATGGAGGGCAAGGAGTACGTCGTGCAGGACGGCGACTGCATGCACTTCCGCTTCAACGTGTGACGGGCTGACGCGGCCCTCTGAGGCCGCGAGCTGATGTACCGCGCGGGCGCGTTCTGGAGGGCCTTGGGGCCTTCTGGGAGCGCCCGCGAGGCGTTTCTGGGGGGTGGCTCAGAAGCTGATGGTGGGGCCGCGCACAGCGGTGAGGACCCAGAGGCCGACGCCGACGAAGGCGAGCAGGGTGGTGAAGAGGGCGGCGCGGCGGATGCGCGGGCTGCCTTCCGTCTGCTGGCGGGCGTAGAGCCACATGCCGCCCACGCGGAGGATGACGAAGAGGGCCAGGAGGATGGGGCCTGCCACGAGCCAACCGGAGGGGCGTGAGAGCAGGACACCCCAGGAGGCGAGGAAGGCGACGTTGCCCAAGAGGGAGGCGATGGCGAATCGAGGATAGGCGCGTCGTGTGTCCACGGGCGCAGTGTCCACCGTGTGGCGCGTGCGGCCAACCTGGGAGTGCGCGGGGTGGCGGGAAGGCGACATCCTTGTTCAGGATACAGGCCGTGTTTCTGTCGGGTGGTCAGTGTTCTTTATCGGGCTGACACGACTCTGGGATGAGGACGGTCAGATTGCCGGACTTCGTTGCCTGGCTTTAGCGAAAGGCCTTGTGCGTATGTCTCGGAATGGCTTTGTTCATCAAGCCCAGATGATTCATGGGTTGATGACCTCTCTGGCGTATTCTGTCCGGCCATTCGCATTCAAATACCAGATGCGTTCAGTCCGACCGCTCGCGGTGCGCTCATCGCGCAGGATGATTCCGTCGACACCGACGATGCAATACCGAACGCGCAGTGTGCCCTCTTCTTCAAATGGGCCGCAGGCATAGAATCCACGGGGGACGCCTGTGTCGGTTCTGGAAACGAATATCCAGTAGGGCCACGACAGGACCACGCAGGCCGCGAAGATGATGAGGGCCACCACGATGTGCAGGGGCTTCATCCCACGCTCTCCGATTCAAACATCCAGGTCTGCTCAGCAGCATGAGTAGGAAGAGAAGTCATTGCCGAGGCGATTGCACATAGCGGGCCCTGGGGCGGAGCAGGTGGCCTTGTTCCCTTTGCTCCAGGATGTGCGCGACCCATCCCGTCGCGCGTCCCACCGCGAAGATTGTCGCCGCCGCTCCCGGGGGCAGGCCCAGCGCATCCGCCAGCATCACCAGTCCCAGGTCCACTGACGGCGCTGGGTGTCCCGCTTCTGTCATCGCCTCCTGGACCGCTCTTGCCACTTTGACTCTCGGCGCCTCCGGTCGTACCTCCCTTGCCGCCTCGATGATGGGCGGCGACCTTGGGTCTCCCTCGGGATACAGCTGGTGGCCGAAGCCGGGCACTGCCTCGCCTCGGCGCAGCCGCTCGTACACCACGGCCGCCGCGCGCTCTGGCTTCCCCACCTCCGTCAACAGCGCCTCCACCCTGTCACACGCACCACCGTGCCTTGGACCCGATAGCGCTCCCAGTGCCGCGCACAGGCATGCGTACAGGTCCGCTCCCGATGACGCCGTCACCCGCGCCGTGAAGGTCGACACATTCAGCTCATGGTCCGCGCACAACACGAGCGCGCGATTGAGCAACTCCGGTGCTCGCTTCACCTTGGTGTCCCACGCCAGCGCCAGTGACTCCGCCACCGTTCCCGCCCGCAGTGCCCGAGCCACCCGCCCCGGTGCATGCGCCACGCACACCCATGCCGCCAACTGACGCAGCAGTCGTCTCGCTCGCGCCTTCTCCTGTTCGGGCGGCGCGGCGAAGCGCACCACATCCCTGGCCGCCAGCAGTGGCACCAGTGCGGACAGCGCCGCCACCGGAGGTGTGTCTCGCGGCAACAGTCTCGCCAGCTCCGACGGTGGAAACGGTGGCTCCTCGCTCTCCCACCGTGGGTCCTGCTCCGGGAGCCTCCCCGTCCACAGCAGCTCCGCCACCGCTTCGAGACTCCGCCCCTCCAGCGCCAGCGCCACCGCCGAGTGTCCCCGGTACGCCAGCCCCTCCGCGCCCACCTGTGACACGGACGAGTCGATGACCGGCTCACCCCAACGCAACGCCCCCGAGGCCACCGCCGCGTGCCCCGCACGGGCGTCATGCCTTGTCTTCAGCCGCTCCAAATCCGAGCGCACATAGCGATTCTCCTTCGTCCCCGGCTCGGGCACGCAGCGCACGAGCCCTCGGCTCACGTACGTGTACAGCGTCGCCCGCTTCACCCCCAGGAGCGCCGCCGCCTCCACCGCGGTGACGAGCTGCTCCTCGGGTCGATGGTCGAATCGAGATTGAGAGCGTCCACCCTTGCGTCTACTCATATCCCTGCAACCTCCAGAACATTCATTGTCGACTCGACTCGACTCCCGTGTCGATGTGAGCCTTTCGGCCCATACGGCGCTCGGGACGACGCGAGAGGAGCACTGTCATGCCTGTCGTCGACTTTGGTCGCACGTCCGAGGACTACTCGAAACACCGCATGGGCTTCCCGGATGCCTTCTTCACCCGTCTGGCCCGAGAGAACGTCCTCCGCCCCGGACTCCGTACGGTGGACGTCGGCTCCGGCACGGGCACCGTCGCACGAGGACTCGCGCGACACGGCTGCTCGGTCACCGCGCTCGATGTGTCCGCGTCCATGCTCGCGGCCGGACGCCAGCTCGCCTCCGAGGCAGGTCTGTCCATCGACTCACTCGAAGCCCCCGCCGAGGCCACGGGCCTGCCTTCCGGCGCGTTTGACCTCGTGACGGCAGGTCAATGCTGGCATTGGTTCGACCGTCCCGCCGCCGCGCGCGAAGCCGCTCGCCTGCTCGTTCCTGGCGGCAAGCTCGTCATCGCGCACCTCGACTGGATATCCCTGCCCGGCAACGTCGTCGCCGCCACCGAGGCCCTCATGGGCGCCTTCAATCCCAATCCACCGGACCACGCTCGCTTCGGCTGCGGCGTCGGCCTCTACCCGCAATGGCTCCATGACGTCAGCGACGCGGGCTTCACACCGCTGGAGACCTTCTCCTTCGACGTGCTCCTGCCCTACACCCACGAATCCTGGCGAGGCCGCTCCCGCGCCAGCGCCATGGTCGGCGCCACCCTGCCTCCGGATGACGTGGAGCGCTTCGACGCCGCCCACGCCCGACTCCTCGCCGAGCGCTTCCCTCACTCCGCGCTCGACATCCCTCACCGCGTCTTCGCCCTCATCGCCACGCGTCCCTGAACCCGGAGCACACCCCATGTCCTCACATCCCCACGTCGTCCACGAGCCCACGCTCCCGTGGACCGAAGTCACGCAGGGCCCCCGTGTCTCGTACCGGCGCAAGCAACTCGGCGCCGCCGCGAAGGGACAGAAGCTCGGCTGCAGCCTGATGGAACTCGCACCCGGCAAACACGCCTTCCCGCTCCACTTCCACCTGGCCAACGAAGAGGCCTACTTCATCCTCTCCGGCACCGGCCGCCTGCGCCTCGGTGACACGTCTCTGCCCGTGAAGGCCGGCGACTACGTGGCCCTCCCCATTGGCCCCACGGGCGCGCACCAGCTCGTCAACGACGGCACCGAGACACTCCGGTACCTCGCGTTCTCCACCATGGTGGAGCCGGACGTCATGGTGTACCCGGACTCGAAGAAGGTCTGTGTCACCGCCGGCTCCGCCCCAGGTGGCGACAAGGCCGCGCGAACCCTGTACACCGTCCTGCCCCTCTCCGCCGAGGTGGACTACTGGAGCGGCGAGGAGCGATAGAGTTACCGCCCTCATGTCCCCCTTGCTCGACGTGCTCACCCGGGAGCGACTCCTCAAGGACCGCGAGGCCGCCACGGAGCTGCTTCCCCGGGGCGAGCCGCCCCACGTCTCCTTGCTTCGCCTGTGTGACGCGGGGCTGCTCATCGGCGGCCTCTCCGTCGCATACGGCGTCCGCCCCGACGAACTCATGGGACCCCTCACCCTGGCCATGGGCGGCGCGGCGCGGAACCTCAAGGTCGTGGATGTCCGTGAGCGCCCCGTCCTGGAGCTGCACGTCCAGGCTGGAGACCTCACCGAGCGTTGGGAGGTGGAGGACCTCTCCGTCCTCGTCCACAACCTCAATGACCTCTACCGCGACGCCGCCGATGTGCGCGCGGTGGCCGAGCTGGGGGAATGGGAGGACGCCCTCCAGCTCTGGTGTGTCGACAAGCCCACCCTGCCGCGCCTCGTGCGCCAGCCTTTCTTCGCGCCCCGAAACGCACGGGCGCTGACGCGTCCGGTCGACTGACGTCAGATACGACCTGGCATGCTCTCGCGGTAATCCCAGGTTCTGAGGCAGCATGGGGGGCACATGCGTTTAGCGCCCTGCCTGCCGCTCCTGCTGCTGTGGTCCTCCGCCGTCCTGGCCGAGCCGGACTCCTTTGGTCTCGGCAACGCTCGCAGCGGCGCCCTCACCGTCAACACCGCGCGCACCATCATCAACACCGCGATGCGGTTGCCGACCGGCGCACAGCGCGGTGACTCGACGCTCGCGGTGGAGACCTCCACGGTACCTCCGACGGGGGGACTGGTGATGGTGCACCAGACGATGGGCTTCCCGTCCAGCACCCCTTCGGGCAGCACGGGCCAGACGAGCCCCGGGGACGTGGGGCGCTGGGAGCTGGCGCGCGTGTCCTTGGTGACGGTCGGCACTCCCACCGTGCTCCGGCTCACGGCGCCGCTCATGTACACCTATACCTCTCCGGGGGCCCAGGTCGTGACGGTGCCCGAATACAGCACCGTCAGCGTGACGGCGTCCGGCTCGCTCGTGGCGCCTGCCTGGGATGGGAACAGCGGAGGCATCCTGGCCTTCCTCGCCTCGGGCACGTTGACAAACAACGGCGCCATCCACGCCGACGGCGCGGGCTTCCGGGGTGGGGCCTTCACCAACAATGGCTCCCGCATGGCCTGCGAGGGAGGAGACCTCTCCACCACGCTGGGCGGCTCCTACAAGGGAGAGGGCCTGGTGGTGGAGCGCTTCGGCTCGGCCTCCGGGCGCGGCAACCTGCTCAACGGCGGCGGCGGCGGCAACTGCAACAACGCGGGCGGTGGGGGCGGTGGGCACCGGGGCTTTGGCGGAACGGGCGGACGTTCCTCCTTCTTGGATGGCTCGCGTGACGTGGGCGGCCTGGGCGGCTCGCGGATGGACTACTCGATTGTGGAGGCTTTCCTCTTCGGCGGCGGTGGTGGCGCGGGTGAGGGCGACAACGGCGTGGGGAGCGCGGGAGGCGCGGGCGGAGGCGCGGTGTTCCTCCGCGCGGCCAACGTTTCGGGAACGGGCCGCATCTCCGTCACGGGCGTGAACGCGTTGGCGGCGGGTGGCGAGGACGGCGCCGGAGGTGGAGGCGCGGGTGGCTCCATCATCGTGCGGACCTCTGGCGCGTTGAACTGCGGTCAACTCGATGTGCGAGGCGGGAGCGGCGGCAACGTGCTCGCGACGTCCTTCCAGCTCGGGCCAGGAGGGGGTGGTTCGGGTGGCTACGTGCTGCTGAATGGCACGCCGCTATCGTGCGGCGTGGGGTCTTCGGGAGGCGCCGCGGGGGTGACGTCCGCCAGCGCCGGCGCGCATGGCCCCACGCATGGCGCGGGCGTTGGAGGCGGCGGTTCCGTGACGCTGTACACCTATTCGTATGCCACGCCCGCCACGCCGACCATCACCCTGCCGACCGCGAATGCAGTGGATGTCTCCGCGCGGCCGCGCATCGAGGGCGTGGCGGACCCGGGCTTGCGCATCATCATCTCCGTGGATGGCGTTGAGTTGGCCCAGGTGACGTCGAGCACCGATGGAAGCTTCTTCACCGAGGTGGACGAGCCGCTGCCCGCCCTGTCTGGTGGCGCTCACACGGTCTCCGCCATCTCCGAGGGCCTGGGCGCGTACAGCAGACCCGGGGCCTCGAGCTTCACCGTCGTCGCCGCCCCCGTGATTTCCCAGCCCATCATCGTCGTGCCCGAGGATGGCGAGGTGACGGGCCCCACGCCCTACATCGCGGGCGTGGCGCCCGACGCTCTGACGGTAGGTCTGTACGTGGACAACCGCGACGAGGTCATTGTCCCCACGGACTCCTTGGGCCGCTTCCGCTACCAGATTCCCGACGACGCGCCGCTGACTCCGGGCCCGCACCGCGTCAACGCGCATGGGCACAACAATGACGACACCGGGCCCACTTCTCCCAACACCGTCTTCGAGGTCGTCCTGGAGGACGAGGACGCGGGCACGACGGTGCCGGACGCTGGAGATTCGGGAACCGTGGATTCGGGAACCGTGGACTCGGGGACGCCGGGCCCGGACGCGGGTTCGGGAGATGGTGGCGCCGTGGTCACTCGTGAGACGCCCGTGCTGGTGGTGCCCGCCGAGGGTGAGTTGGTGGACTCGACGCCCCTGTTCGCCGGTGTCGCGCAGGCCGGTGCTTCCGTGTCACTCGAGGTGGATGGGGTCCTCGTGGTCACCGTCGTCGCGGACTCGACGGGCACGTTCCGTCACGTCGTGCCCGCGGACAGCGCGCTCTCCATGGGGGCGCATGCCGTGTCGGCGTACTCGGTCAACGGCGAGTCGGGAACGCCGGGCCCCCGGTCCCCGAACACGGGCTTCGAGGTGCGTGGACCCACCGCGTTGAACGTGGGCTGCGGCGGCTGCGGCGCGTCTCCCGTGGGCGCGGCGGGTGCGTGGGTCCTGCTGGTGGGTGTGGCCACCTTGATGCGCAGGCGTCGGGGCCCGTGACGGAGCCTGCTTCCCAACCACAGTGGCGAGGCGCGCCGTGCCTCGCCACCGGTTGACTCCGCGGGCGACGCGAAAGCCTAGTCGTCGCTCCCGAGCAGTGAGCCCAGGCCGACACCACCGAGCACGCTGCCCTCGTCGCGCGCGCCACCCGGACGCGCGGCGGAGAGGATGCGGCCCGCGAGCCGGCTGAAGGGCAGGGACTGGAGCCACACCTTGCCGGGCCCTCGCAGCGTGGCGAAGAAGAGTCCCTCGCCGCCGAAGAAGGCCGTCTTGATGCCGCTCACCATCTGGATGTCGTAGTCCACGGTGGGTTGGAACGCGACGATGCAGCCGGTGTCCACGCGCAGCAATTCGCCGGGGCCCAGCGTGCGCTCGCGCAGCGTGCCTCCCGCGTGGATGAAGGCGAGGCCGTCGCCCTGGAGCCGCTGCATGATGAAGCCCTCGCCGCCGAACAGGCCGGTGCCCAGCTTCTTCTGGAAGGCGATGCCCAGCGACACGCCCTTCGCCGCCGCGAGGAAGCTGTCCTTCTGTGCAATCAGCTCTCCGCCCAGTTCGCGCAGGTTCACCGGAATGATTTTGCCGGGATAGGGCGCCGCGAAGGCCACCTTGCGCTTGCCGCCACCCCGGTTGAGGAAGACGGTGGTGAAGAGGGACTCGCCCGTCAGCAGCCGCTTGCCCGCGCCGAGCAGCGAGCCCAGAAAGCCGCTCTTCTTCTCCGAGCCGTCACCGAAGATGGTTTCCATCTCGATGCCGTCCTCCATGTACATGAGGGTGCCGGCCTCGGCCACCGCCGCTTCCTGCGGGTCCAGCTCCACCTCCACGAACTGCAGGTCGTCGCCGTAGATGTGGAAGTCGACCTCGTGCATCTGCGCCATGGAATCGCTCCGTCGTCGTAAAGGGACGGCGCACCATAGCCGCCCCGTTGCATGGCTCAACCCGCGAGCACACGGGAACGCGTCCCGGCCTCACGGGTTTGCCGATGCGTGAAAGACGGAGGGCTCGCGCTGCTACTGCGCCAGCAGGATGGAGAGCGCGGTGACGAGCTCTTCATCCTCGTCCGCGAGCGACGGAGGAATGGTCAGCGAGACGCTCCTGTCCAGCTTGGTGCCGCAGGTGCGCGCGCCCTCGTAGCGGTGGGGGCGGGTGATGAGCAGCTCGTAGCTGCACGCGCCCACCGTGCCGGTGATTTGCTGGGGACTCACCTGGAAGTTGGTGAGCTTGCCGCCGAAGGTCCCCACGGCATCGAGGGTGTCATTCGTGTCCGTCACCTTGACGTTCACGGGGCCCTGGCCGTAGGTGCCGCGGATGGTGTCGTTCTCCAGGGTGAGGTTGACGGGGCGGCCGAACGCCTGGCCGCGCACGGCGTCGGCATCGTCGTCGAAGGAGAGCTGGATGTCCGGGCCGGAGAGGTTGTCGTCGGTGACGCCGACCGTGACGGAGCGGTCCTGGGTCTTGAGGTTGAGGGAGGAGGGCGCTGCTGGCGCGGCCAGGGCGGAGCCACAGGCGAGCAGGCCGAAGGCAAGGAGGCGCGGGGTCTTCATGCGACTCAAGGTAGGTCGTGGGGACACCCCGTGTGCTCAGTCCGCAGGCAGGGCGGGCGTGCTGCCTCCGGCGGGGAGCTCCACGGAATCTCCACGCTCGGGGCGCAGCACCAGCTTGCGCAGCGTCCAGCGGTCCGTCGCGTAGGCCACCTGGGCCTCGAGGACGCCCCGGCCGAGCGGGCCCTGGACGGTGAGGTCGAAGTCCACGAGCCCCTCGTCGGGCGTGGAGCCGTGGGCTCGCAGGGTGAGGAAGCTGCTCGTCAGCGGGGTGCCCAGTCGCCCGGTGGCGAGCGGGCTGGACTCCGCGGTGCGCAGCGCCAGGCGGTGGACGTCATTGCGGCGCAGCTCCTGCTCGATGCCCTGGAAGAGCGAGCGGGAGACCCAGGCCACACCGCCGGCGAAGCATCCGAGTCCGCCGAGCACGAGCGCGGCCGCCACCATCCAGCTCTGCCAGGGACTGTCGAGGCGGTGCGGGCGCATGAGGATCTCCGGGTCCCCTCACTAACGGGCGGTCGCGCGGGTTGCCGGGCAGGCGACGGAGGCGGCCATTATGCTCCGCCTCCCCACCGGGTGCGATTCACCCTGTTCGGAGGTCCTGGCCGTGGCGGAGCTGTCGGAGAGCGTGGAGCGAGAGTCACGGAGGGAGTCGCGTGCGACGCCCAGGCGGGTGTTGCGCTGGCTGATGTCCCTGGGCGGCATCCTCACGCTGATGGGCGGGCTGCACGCGTACCTCGCGGTGCGGTTGTTCGTGAGCCCGGCGTGGCCCTCGCCCTGGGGTGTCCTGGGCGTGGCGCTGATGGTGCTGCTGTTCGTGTCGATACCGGCCGGAGTGCTGGGCGGCCGGGGCGAGCCATCGACGGCCCGGCGCGTGTTGCAGTGGACATCGTACCTGTGGCTGGGGAGCTTCGGCATCCTGCTCAGCGCGGTGGTGACGGCGGACGTCGTGGGCGCGGTGCTGGGATGGACGGGCGTGGTGACGGATGCGCTGGCGCTGGCCCGGTGGAAGGCTGGCGTCGTGGGCGCGGTGACGGTGCCGGCGGTGGTGTTCGCGTTCGTCACGGCGCGCGGCAAGGCGACGGTGGAGCGACTGACGGTGCCGGTGAAGGGGCTCCAGCCGGGGCTGGGCGGCCTGCGAGTGGTGCAGATCTCCGACGTCCACGTGGGGCCCACGCTGGATGGACGGTGGCTGCGGCGCGTGGTGGAGCAGGTGAACGCGCTGAAGCCAGACATCATCGCCGTGACGGGAGACCTGGTCGATGGTGGGGTGGAGGAGCTGCGCGAGGAGGTGCGCCCGCTGGCGGAGCTGCGCGCGTCGCTCGGCGTGTTCTACGTGACGGGCAATCACGAGTACTACCACGGAGGCCCCGCGTGGGAGGCGGAGGTGGCTCGGTTGGGGCTCACGGTGCTGCGCAACACGCACCGCGTGGTGGAGCGCGATGGGGCACGGCTCGTCGTTGCGGGCGTGACGGACCACGACGCGGGGCACATCGTTCCCTCGCACGAGAGTCGTCCAGGCGCGGCGCTCGCCGGGGCTCCCGAAGGCGTGCCGGTGGTGTTGCTGGCGCATCAGCCGCGCTCGGCGCTGCGAGTGGCTCAGGCCGGTGTGCGCGTGGACCTGCAGCTGTCCGGACACACGCATGGCGGACAGGTGTTCCCGTTCATGTTCTTCATCAAGCTGCAGCAGCCCGTGGTGCGGGGGCTCGCCACCGTCTCCGGCGTGCGCGTGTACACGCACCGGGGCACAGGCTACTGGGGGCCGCCCCTGCGGCTGGGACCCTCTCCCGAAATCGCGGAGCTGACGCTGGTTCCGGCAGCACAGTAACTTATGTAATCCGGAGTCGGCGGCGGCGTGTCATGCTCACCGGGATGCGTCCGTCCGCCTGTGCGGAGGTGTTTGCATGACGACCTTGGGCTTCGATGAACTCCTCACCACGGCTCGCGGCGTGGCCGCCGAGTCCGTGCTCGTCGTCACGGGGGCTGGCATCAGCCTGGCCAGTGGAATCCCCACGTTCCGGGGCACGGACCCGGGCGCGGTGTGGGCGAACGAGGTGACGCAGAAGGGGACCCGCGCCTACTTCAAGCTGTTCCCGCACGAGTCCTGGAAGATGTACCTCCAGCGCCTCGAACTGGCCCGGAAGGCGAAGCCGAACGCGGCGCACGCGGCCCTGGTGGACTGGGAGCGCTGGCAGACGGGGCAGGGGGGCGGCTTCACCGTCGTCACGCAGAATGTCGACTCACTGCATGAGCAGGCCGGGAGTCAGGCGTTGGTGAAGGTGCATGGGAGCCTTCAGCTGGCGCGGTGTTCCGCCCGTGGCTGCGAGCTGGGGCCGCCCACCGGCACCATTCCGTTGGAGACGCTCGACTTCAGTGCGTTCCACGCGAGCCCGAGCGCCGAGACGGTGCCGCGCTGCCCGAGCTGCCGCAGTCGCGTGCGACCTCACATCCTGTGGTTCGACGAGTACTACTCGGAGCACCTCGGGTACGAAATCGAGCGGGTGTACGACCTGGCGCGACAGAGTCGGCTGGTCGTCTTCATCGGGACGTCGTTCTCGGTGGGCGTGACGGATAGCATCCGCGCCCTCGCGCTGAAGCGCCTCACTCCGATGTTCAGCATCGACCCCTCGGGCGTGGCCCCGCCCCAGGGAATCCAGGCGGTGACGGGGCGGGCCGAGGAGCTGCTCCCCGAGCTCGTCCGTTCCCTGCGGGGTTGAGTTCACGGCACGGGCCCCGCGCTGCTTGCGGCGGGGATACGCTGCTGTATCTCAACCCGTGGCGTGCCGAGCGTCCTGTCAGGTGGGCGTGAAAGCCGGCGTCGGCTGGCGGCTTCATTCCACACACCGTGACGAGGGGACGTACCGATGACGACCTTCGCAGTGGATTCCGTCGAAGAGGCTGTGACGCCCCTGGAGACCGTACCCCTGGGGAGCCTGGTGGGTGAGGCGCTGTGGCTGGCGCCAGCCGCGGACACCCGGGTGGTGGACCCCGAGGGAGTGCACCCGCTGCTCGCCGCTGTCCACATCGCCTTCGCCGAGCATCGCCCCCTGGTGTTGTCCCCGGACGTGGTGTGGCTCACCCTGGCCCAGGGGTTCGCCCACCACATCCGCCTGCACTCCGAGACGCTGCGAGGCCGGCTCGTCCGACACTCGGGCCGACGGACGCTGACGGTGGGAGTCTCCGCCGCGCCCCGGACCGAGGAGGAGTTCGGCGCCACCCTCACGGCCTTCCGTGAGTTGCTCCGCGAGGAGCTGGGGCCGGGACTCCCCCGGCTCCTGTCGTGTGACTTCTCCACCAGCACCGACGTGGAGCGCATGGCGGGGGACGTGGTGTTGATGGACGCGATGTCCCCGTACTTCGACTTCGCCATCACCGCCATGTGTGGAATCCCTCGCATCACCCTGCTTGGAACTCCGGAGGACTGGCGGGCCATCCGCCGCCGCATCGACGTCCTCGCCGAGTTCGACCTGGGCTGGTGGACCTCGTCGCTCATCCCGATTGTCGATGAGTTCGTGCGCACCTCGGAAGGCCACCCGGACCGCGAGCTCTGGTCGGAGCTGTACAAGCCTCGTCGGGCGTATGGCTGGGACCGCGCGTCGGGCTGGGTGACGCGACTGTTCCCGTATGTGGGGAACGCCGGGCGCTTCAACCGACGCAACCCCATTCTCGAGCAGTCCCACGCGGACATGATGAAGTCGGTCGAGAACGGGGATGAGAATGATTGGCATTGGGGGCCCGGCCTCGCGCTGCATGAGGCGCCCGCCGGGCTGTCCTGCGTTCCGCTCCAGCTCTCGGCCGTCACGTCGGACTGGAGCGAGACGTGGTCCCTGGAGGCGGGTGTGCTCGCGGTGGCGGTGGACTCGGAGGGCGCGCTGGTGCCTCGCGCGGGGGTGCTGGTGCGGAGGTCCCACGCCTCCATGTCCCAGGTCATCGAGCGCATCGTCGCCGAGCACTCCGTGACTCGCGCCACCGAGGCCTCCACCTTCCACGGCGTCGCCGAGTTGAACGCGCTCTATGACCACCTCGCCCGCGCCACGCTCTTCCCGGACACGATGCCCTGGCGCCTGCGCTCCACGGCCGAGCACACCGAGGTCCACATCCCGGTTGACGGAAACGGAGACTTCGTCGTGCCGGTGCGGTGCCTCGTCGACCTGCCGGATGGGACGGTGATCGCGCTGCGCTACTGCAGCGGTCGTCGTCCGCACTGCTACGTGCGCCTGCGCTCGGACGCGCTGGAGCCCCTGACGGTGCCTCCCGGAAAGCAGCCCGAGGATGAGGTGATGCTGGAACTCGAGCGGGTGACGCCGCCGCTTCGCTCCCGCCAGACGGCGACGGACATCCCCGTCGTCGGTCCCTCCCTCACCGAATTGCTCTCCCATGCGCTGGAGCACGGAGGCTCCACGGAGCTGCCCGTGCTGAGGACGCTCGTCGAGGAGCTGGAGCCCTGGGAGAACCCGCCTCCGCGCGCGCCCATGCCGCAGCGCAGGAAGTGATGTCTGGGTTGGTCATGACTCACTGAACATAAATCCATGGCCCCCAGGTCTGTGCCGTGGGGCCGTGGGTATGTCATTGAGTCCCAGAGAGCGGACTACTCGGATAATTGAAGTGTAGTTTGATATTTCCGCTATTCCTGGCTATTGTTCAATGCGTGCCCCCCGCCACCACCGTCCAGCCGCGTTTGCTCCAGTCCGTCCCCGCGCCTCGCTTGAGGGAGGTGGGTGGTGTCGAGGTCTACGAGACGCGCCGCGCCATGCGGGCCTCGGGTGCGCCCTCGGTGATGGTGGTGTCCGAGTCCCCGTTGCTGCGGCTGGCCATGGGGCGGGAGCTGGCGCCGGTGGTGGGGTTGATCCACGCGACGGGCATCGCGTCGGCGATTCGGCGGCTGGAGATGGGCGTGGTGCCGGCGGCGGTGGTGGTGGTGCTGGACTCGGCGGAGCGCGGTGCCGCGCACGACTTCCTCGCGCGGCTGGTGGAGATGGACTTCGCGGGCCCGCGCATCCTGGTGTCCTCGCGCTTCTGCCCGGAGCTCGCGGAGGCGTTCGGTGGCTCCTGCCTGACGCACTTCGCGCTCGCGCGTCCGTGGCGTCCAGGGGCGATGCGTTCGATGGTGGAGTCGGCGCTGGGGTTGAGCGCGCCGCTTCGAGTCGCCGCGGGACGCTGAGGTTCATCCCATGAGCGTGGGCTTCTCGCTGGCCTCGCGGCTGGTGGACGCGGGCCGTGGTCTGCTCACGGGGGTGGTAAGCGCCCTGAGGGGTGTCGCGCGGGGGCTGCGCGTGGTGCTCACGGGCGTTTTCGGTGGACTGGTCCTGTATGCCCGAGGGCGTCCGCGTGAAGGGCGCTTCCAGTTGCGCCGTGGGCTGTGGCGCGTGGCGCAGCTTCCGGTGGACCTGTTCCTGATGCTGGCCGGGCGTGTGGTGAGCGCGGTGCAGGTGTTGCTGTGGATGGAGCCCGTGGGGCGCCGGCTGTCGGGGTTCGAGGTGGAGCTGCTGCGCCCCATCTTCGGCGCAAGCCTGGACTACGCGGCGGTGCGGGTGAAGGAGGGGCCCATCGGAATCCTGGGTGTGTCGGGGCGCGCGTTCGTCCATGGCGACACCGTCTTCGTCCCGCCGAGGAGTGGCCCCACCGACCTGGGGCTGTTGGTGCATGAGCTGGTGCATGTGTGGCAGCACCAGCATGGAGGCACCGCGTACCTCAGCTCGGCGATTGCCGCGCAGCTCTCGGGAGATGGCTATGACTGGCGCAAGGGGGTGGAGAAGAGCTTGCGCTGGGAGGAACTCAATCCGGAGCAGCAGGCGCAGTTCATCGAGGAGGCAACGGTCGCGGGACTGATTCATCCTGACCACCGTGCGCTGTCTCCCCGCGCGCGACTGAAGGGCTGGACGGAGAATGCGCTGCCGTTGCTGGAGGATGCACTCGCCAGCGTGCGCTCGGGACGCGGCGCGCCCTGAGTCGCGGCTCAGGCGTGTGAGGCCTCGGCGATGCAGAGGGCGGCTTCCCTCGCATCGCAGCCGTTGAGGCCAGCGCCCCAGGCGGCGTTGGCTTCGAGGAGCACCCAGCCGCGGCCCTCGATGCAAGCCGCGTCCAGCACGCAGGTGCGAGGGAGCTTCGCCTCCCTGGCCACGGTGGTCAGGAATGCGCGCGCCTCCGCGAGGTCGCCTTCACCTTCGTACAGCGCACAGGTGCGGAGCTGGCCGTCGAGTGCCCAGGCCCTGGCCTCCGCGCGCACGGTGACGACCTCCGAGGACAGCACGGGCGTCTCGGGCGGGAGGCCCTTGCATTCACTCCGCAGGGACTCCGGGTCATTCCACACGCTCGCGCGGAACACCTTGGGCACCTGCGGCTTGATGAAGCGTGGGAAGGGCTCCGTGAGGACCTGCTCCAGCGTGGAGCCGCGCACCTCGCGGCCCAGCCAGTCGGAGTCCACGCGCAGCAACAAGTCATCGGGCGGCGAGACGAGGGTGAGGCCCAGCTTCTGTGCCAGGACGAGACAGAAGGTGTCGTTGCCATAGAGGCGGGTCCGCGCGGGCGTGACGTCGGGCGGGTTCCAGAAGCGGTCCAGTCGCAGCACCGTGCCTCCCCCTGTCTCCCAGGCGCGAGCGACCGCGTCGCGCTCCGGGTCGGCCTTGGCTGGAATCAACAGACTGAGCCCCTGGAACATGCGCGTGACGCTACCTCATCCCGCGCGGACCCAATGGCGGGCGCGCGAGGCGCTAAATCTTCGGCGGCGACATCGGGTCGTGCTCGGAGAGCATCTTCGCCACCCGGGCCTCATCCAGCCGCGTGCCGAGCTGCTCCATCTCGTGCTGGTCTCGCACCGTCTTGGACAGGCTGAAGGTGGAGCCCACGCTGAACAGCAGGCCCATGCCCAGGAAGGCCTTCACCCAGGGGTCCAGCGGCAGGTTCCAGATGCCGACGGCCGTGACACCCACGGAGAGGGCAAAGGACAGCCAGGTCTGGATGACCCAGGCGGAGCTGTGCGCGACGACGACCTTCGGGGTGGAGCGGGACATTCTTTTCTCCTCGGAAACGAGCCGTACTCTCGCTGACGTGGAGAAACCATGCCGCTTCCGCTCGTAAAGCGCATGGAACTAATCAAAGCGAGATTGATAACCTGGAGTGCATGATTCAGCTCCAGCGCCTCGAGGGCTTCTACCGCGTGGCCCGTGCAGAAGGCTACGCGCGAGCGGTGAGCTCCTTCCCGTACCCCATCACCCAGCCCGGCATCCACCAACAGGTCAAACGCCTGGAGGCCGAGGTCGGCGTCGCCCTCTTCGAGCGCGTGGGCAAGGACCGCGTCGTCCTCACCCCCGAGGGCCGCGCGCTGTACTCGCACGTCGCGCCGTTCCTGGAGGGACTGGACTCGGTGGTGCAGTCGCTTCGCAAGGGCGAGGTGGGCGGCACGCTGCGCATCCATGCCTCCGGACACGTCCTGCGCCACCTGCTGCCCGCCTGGCTGCGGCGACTCCAGACGAAGCGCCCGGACATCGAGGTCGTCCTCTTCGAGTCCAAGGTCCCCGCCGTGGACATCCTGCGCTCCGGCGACACGGACCTGGTGGTCGACCACCTGCCCGAAGTTCCCGACGAGGCGGAGGCGCGCGAGGTGGGCCGGACGTACCCCTTCCTGGTGCTGCCCTCGCATCACCCCCAGGCGAAGAGTCGCCGCGTGCGGCTGGAGTCGCTCCGGGATGACGCCTTCATCGCGTACAGCACGGACCGACACCTGCGAGAGCTCCAACTTGGGGAGCTGGCGCGAGCGGGCGTGAGACCGAAGCGGCTGCACGCGGCGGACTCGTCGGAGACCATCCTCGGCTTCGTCGCGGCGGGGCTGGGCTACTCGCTGCTCGCATCCCTGCTACCGGGTGGCCCTCGCGAGGCCGGTGTGGTCTCGCGGCCCCTGCCCGGTGTGCCCTCGGGGAGCATTCACGCCGCCTGGCGGAAGTCCGCGGCGAAGAGCCCGCTCATCCAGGCCGCGCTCGCGCTCGCGCCGAAGCCGTGAGCCGGACGTGAAACGGGGCCCCGCTTCCGCTCGAGTGGCGGAGGCGAAGCCCCGGGGGCACTGCTCATGGCCTGTCGCGCCGGCTCAGCCCTGGTACTGGTGAACCGACATGATGGGGTAGCTCATGCTGCTGAAGCTGATGCGCTGCGAGCCATCCGAGTTCACGTTGTTGGAGCCGATGAACTGGGGCTTGCCGTCCTTCCAACCCGCGAACATCACCACGTGCTCGCCGCCGCCCACCTTCATGGACACCACGTCGCCGGGCTTCGCGTCCTGGATGGACACGCGCTTGAAGTTCGGGTCCGCGTCCAGCTTGCGCTGCAGGCCCATCACGCTGTTGTCGTGCTGGCTGTTGGAAATCTGGCCCGCCTGCTCCAGACACGCGGAGACGAAGTTGGCGCAGTTGACGTTGTTGGGGACCCAGTCCTCCATGTCCGCGCCTACGCCGCTGCCTTCCATCTTCAGCGAGCCCGCGTTCTTGTTCAGGTGCGAGCGCGCGATGTCGAACGGGCTGCCCTTCGGGCCCTTCACGCCGTCACCCGAGTTCGTCGGGCCGGAGGGACCGTCCACGCCGCCCGTGAGGTTCGGACCCGTGCGGCCCGAGGGCCCGTCGAAGCCGTCCGTGGCGCCAGGGAGCTTGAGCGTGTCACCCGCGTAGATGAGGTCCACGTTCTTGATTTGAGGATTCGCCTTCTGCAGGGCGTCGACGCTGGTGCCGTAGCGCTTGGCGAGCGCGGACAGGGTGTCGCCGGACTGGATGCGGTAGCTCATGGAACGAGGGCTCCGTGGACGTGGGCTCGCGGCTGGGCGAGGAGTTTCAGGTACGACTTGCACCTATTCTCGGAGGTTGAGACCCCGAGTTGCTTGGCGGCGCGTATTTCCCCCGGGCTTTCGGTGAGATCAACAAGTCTCGCGCACTTGCACGAGGGCCGAGTCACCAGGAGTCGGAGTCCTTCTCTCGGGGAGTAGGAGTTTTCGCGCTGCCTCCTACCGGACGGACGGCCCCAGGCCGCGCCAAGGTTCTTGAACCGGGTGGGTGGGTCCGCGCATGGTGCCGGCGTGAGCACCTCCATCCCCCACCCTGACTTCGCGGTCGAGCGGTTCTCCCGGTGTCCGGACGCGCGCTTCCAGCCAGCGCCCGCGGACGGTGTGTTGCCGGAGGGCTTCTTCACCACCACGAACCTGCCCACCTACGTGCGCCTCGGCGGTGAGTGGCGCATGCCGCGCGAGCCGCGCATGGACGGCGCGCTCGTGCTGGACGAGCAGGGCGTGCTGTGGATTCGCGAGGGCCGCCGCGTCCGCGCCGGAGAGCGCGTGGTGGTGGGGCACGCGGAGGACGGCTCCGAGGGCGTCTACGTGAATACGGCGTACCTGGGCGGCGGCGGCGAGGGTGAGTTCAAGTTCATGACGAGCGAGGTGTCTCGCGAGAAGCCCATCGACTACGCGCAGATGGCGCGGCTGTTGGTGGAGGGGCGCGAGCGCGGCGGCTATCCGGTGTGGGTGACGGGGCCGGCGCTGGTGCATTCGCGGGCGCGCGCGGACATGACGTGGTTCATCGACAACGGCTTCGTGGGCGCGCTGCTGGCGGGCAACGCCGTGGCGGTGCATGACATCGAGGCGTCCATCTTCGGCACCACCCTGGGCATGAGCGGCACCGGCGAGGCCACGTCTGGAGGCCACGGCCTGCACATGCGCGCCATCAACAAGGTGCGCGCGGCGGGCTCCATCGCGAAGGCGGTGGAGGCGGGCGTGATTACCAACGGCATCATGCACGCGTGTGTCACGCACCAGGTGCCCTTCGTCCTGACGGGCTCCATTCGTGACGACGGTCCGCTGCCGGACGTGGTGACGGACAACGTGGCGGGGCAGGACGCCATGCGCCGTCACGCGGTGAAGGCCACCATGGCGGTGATGGTCGCCACCGCGCTGCATGCCATCGCCACCGGCAACATGTTGCCCGCGTTCGTCACGGAAAAGGACGGCTCGCTGCGGGAGCTGGCCACCATCTGCGTGGACTCGTCCGAGTTCGTGGTCAGCAAGCTGAAGGACCGGGGCACGCACCAGGCCTTCGGCGTGGTGACCAACGCCCAGGACTTCATGCACATCCTGCGGCTGTACGTGGAGCGCGAGCTGTCCGCCCGGGCCCAGGCCCCGAAGGGCACCTGAGCCGCGAGCCTGTCACCCGCTCACTGGCAGAGCGCGGCCTCGATGGAAATACAGCGCTGGCCCAGGCAGCGGCTTCCGGTGTCACATGTGGAGGACAGCCGTCCGCAGGGCTCTCCCTCACGAGCGATGGGCAGGCAGAGCAGGCCCGACTCAGTCACGGCGCAGGCGTGGCCTTGGGGGCAGATCAGGTTCTCGTAGTCACAAGCCTCTCCTGGTGCCACGGCCTTCACGCAGACGCCCAAGCGGCCCACCTCGAGGCGCGCGTCCTTGCACAACAGTCCCTCCGCGCACTCGCTGTCCAGGCGGCACTCCTGACGCTCCTCGCGGCGTGGCCGGCACAGCCCCAGGTCGTCGGGGTTCGCGTCGCAGAAGAGCTCTCGCTGGCACACGTCGACGTGGAGCCCGGTGGTCCCGTCACGGGTCGGCGCGGTGCAGGCCGAGCCTTCCTTCGCGTGGCGGACGCATTTGTTGTCGCTGCACACCAGGGAGGGGCCGCACGGGTAGTAGCCCTGGTTCTCGCAGATGTCTCCCTCCGAGCCCACCCGCTTGCACGTCTTGTAGCCATTCCAGTCGCACCAGAGGCCCTCCGCGCATGGCAGGGTAGAGGTGCCTCCCGCCTCTTGGACGACACACGAGGCGCCTTCCTCCAAGGGGCGCAGACAGGTCCAGGGCAGGCCTACGAGCACGAGCCCTGGTTCGCACGGGGTTCGCTGGGGAATCACGGAACCCTCCGTGCCTCGTGCCTGGCACACACCCGCGCAGGCGTTCTCCGACACGTGGCCGCAGTAGCCCTGTTCGCCACATTCGAGATTGCTCTGACAGCTCTCGGATGAAGCCGAAGCCACGAGCACCCGGCAGGTTGCGTCGTACTCGATGCCGAACCGCCACGAGTCATCGGACAGCGCGGGCGTGTCACAGCTTCCTCCCCGGATGGAGTCCAGACAGCGCCGGGCCGCGCCTTCGTCGAAGCGGAGCTGGCCGTTGCGCAGCGACTCGTCGTAGCGCGTCCCCAGCCCCAGGTAGGCGTCGCGTCCCCAGCGGCGCATGTCCTCTTCACACGCGCTCGCGCGGGCGTACTCGCCGCAGCGCTCGGCCCGAGCACAGAGCGCCTGGACGACCTCGCCGCCGAAGTCCTCCTTCTTCACCGCGTCCTCGCCGCCGCAGGCCCAGAGCCCCGCCAGCATCATCACCAGTGCCGCTTGTCGTCCATGCATCGCGCGTCCGCCCATCCGTGGCCTGAAAAGGGCCCTGACCCGGCGTGCCCTCCATGGGCATACGGACCTGACCTTCGCCACGGGCCGATGATGTCTCGCTTTCGGTGCGAGGCGCGAGGGCTACCGCGTCGCGAGCCGCCCCTCGGTGTCGATGAGGAACACCCCGCCCTCCGTCGCGACGCGCACGCCCCGCCGCTCCTCCTCGATGTGCAGCACCGGTCCGGCGACGGTCCACACCCGGTGGGTGCCGAGCTCCATCACGCGCCCATCCTCCGTCCCCGCATGGCGCGAGGTCAGCACCGTGTAGGTCGCATCCGGGGGCAGGGTCCGTGTGAGTGCGTCCAGTCGCTCGACGTACTCGGCCTCGCTCGCGTCCTCGGCGTCGGGCAGTGCGTGCCAGCGCACGTCGAGCACGGGCTCCACCCGGAAGGACGCATCCAGCGAGACGATGCCCGCGTCGGTGGCCGCGAAGAGCCGGTCGCCCGCGACTTCCAGCGCGAGACAGAAGGGGCTCGGCAGCCCGTCCTCCGTGGAGACGCCGCGCACGGGCTTGCCGGAAGAATCAAGCACCTCCAGGCCGTCCTCCGTGCAGGCGACGACGTGGCCGGCGAAGCGCGCCAGCTCCAGCGGTCCTCCCGTCTCGGGAGCGGGAGAACCCAGGGCGACGGCGGCGGCGACGGTGAGGGCGGAGAGCATGACTCCCACCCTCAATGCGAACCCCGGGCCACCACGACTTCCCCAGGAGGAACGGACGGATGGCGCCGGAGGTGTCCTCCCCCGGCCACAGGTGCGGCCGGGGGACAGCAGGCTTCAGTGCGCCTGACTCAGTACGACTCCTCGGGGACGTCCATCAGGTCCAGCGTGCCGGCCTCCACCATGCGGGCGGCGTGCGCGAGGCCCGGGAGCACTTCCGCGCAGTACCAGCGCGCGCTGGCGAGCTTGCCCACGTAGAAGGCCCTGTCACCGGGGTTGCTCTTCATCCGCTCCAGCGCCACGCCCGCGTGACGCACCAGCAGCCAGCCGATGACGAGCTCCGCCACGCTCGCCAGCACGCGGTTGCCCTGCAGGCCCACGTGGTAGACGGACTCGCCCAGCTTGCCCATCAGCGTGCCGAGCATCGTCTCCAAATCACCGAGCGCCTTGCCCAGCGTGGCGCGCTCCGTCTGCAGCTCGCCGCCGCCCAGGTCGCCCTCGGCCGTCTCGCGCACCTGCGACAAGAGGCCCTGCAGCGTCGCTCCGCCGTCCTTCGCCACCTTGCGCATGAGCAAGTCGAGCGCCTGGATGTGCGTGGTGCCCTCGTAGAGCGTGTCGATCTTCTGGTCCCGCAGGTACTGCTCCACCGGGTAGTCCTGCAGGTAGCCGGAGCCACCGTGGACCTGCAGCGCCACCGCGAGCAGCTCGAACGCCTTCTCCGAGCAGTAGCCCTTCACCAGCGGCAGCAGCATGTCGTTGAGCGTGTCCAGCTCTCCGGCCTCGGTGGCGCGGTGGCCGCCCTTCATCTCCACGCCGTCCTGCACGGACGCGGTGTAGAGACACAGCGCGCGCATGCCCTCGGCGTGCGCCTTCTGCGCCATCAGCATGCGGCGCACGTCCGGGTGCTGGAAGATGGGCACGCGCGGCGCCAGCTTGTTGCGCGCCTGGAGCAGGTCCGCGCCCTGGAGCCGGTCCTTCGAGAACGCCAGCGCGCGCTGGTAGCCCGCGGACAGCGTGGCCATGGACTTCACGCCCACCGCCATGCGCGCCTGCTCGATGATGTAGAACATCTGCCGGATGCCGTCGTGGACCTCGCCCAGCAGGAGGCCGCGCGAGGGCTGGCCGTCGCCGAACGTCAGCTCGCACGTGACGGAGCCCTTCAGCCCCATCTTCTTCTCCAGCTTGGTGCACACCACGCCGTTGCGCTCACCCTGGCTGCCGTCCTCGTTCACCCAGAACTTGGGCACGACGAAGAGCGACAGGCCCTTGGTGCCCGGAGGCGCGCCTTCCGGCCGCGCCAGCACCATGTGGATGATGTTCTCGGACATGTCCGAGTCACCGTTGGTGATGAAGCGCTTCACGCCCTCGATTTCCCACACGTCGCCGCCCACGGGACGCGCCTTGGTGCGCGCGGCGCCCACGTCGCTGCCGGCGTCCGGCTCGG
Organism: Myxococcus sp. CA056; assembly: GCF_013336715.1. Lineage (NCBI taxonomy): Bacteria > Pseudomonadati > Myxococcota > Myxococcia > Myxococcales > Myxococcaceae > Myxococcus > Myxococcus sp. CA056. Next base: position 1,103,833 of record NZ_JABUMT010000001.1, on the reverse strand, counting down.
TGAGCACCATGGTGCCGCCCCAGCGCTTCTCCAGCATGTGCGGCAGGAAGCGCTTCTTCTGCGAGTCCGTCCCCAGCCGGTCGATGATGCGCGCGAGCAGGTTGCCCAGCGTGTAGAAGGCCAGCGAGGCGTTGGCGCCCACCATCAGCTCGAACGCGGCCCAGCCCAGCGACGGCGGCGCGCCCATGCCACCCAGGTGCGGCGGCTGCTCCAAGAGGTGCATCCCCGCGTCGAAGAACGCCCCCATGGACTTCTTCAGCCCGGGAGGCAGCGTCACCTCGCCGTTCTCCAGCTTGGGCGGCGTGTGCTCGGCTTCGTCGAAGGAGGGCGCCAGCTCGTTCGCGCAGAGCACGGCGAACGCCTGCAACATCTGCCGGGCGGCCGTCTCGTCCAGGTCGCCAAAGGGCGCACGCCCCAGGGAGGTACGGCCGATGTCGAGGAACTCGAAGAGATTGAACTCGATATCGCGCAGGTTGGGGACGTAGTGGTTCGCGGACGACGACATCTCGGACTCCTCACGGGAACGAAAGCCCTGAGGGTAGCCGAGATTGATTTTCGAGTCAGCCCAGGTTGCCGGGCGCCACGGACGGTGAATGACGCGCGGTGCCGTGAACGCACGAAGGGCCCCCGGGGAACCGGCCCCAGAGGCCCTTCGCTCAGCGGTGTGTCACGTGTGACGGGGATTCAGCCCTTGAGCTGGAGCGAGGGCACCGCGCCCTCGCCGAGCACCAGGTGGACCTGGCCGACCTTGGCCGCGAGGTCCTTGTAGGCCTCCAGCTCCTTGAGGCGCACGAGCAGCGGGTTCTCCGCGAGCACCTTCGCCGTCTGGGCCATGGAGCGCGTGGCGGCCGTCTCCTCGCGGCGGGTGATGACGTTCGCCTCGGCCTCCTTCTGGGCCTGGATGACGCGGTTGAGCAGCTCCTTCATCTCACCCGGCAGCACGACGTCCTTGATGCCGAAGCGCAGCAGCTCCAGGCCCACCGACTCCGCGCGCTCCTTCACCTGCGCGAAGAGGTCCTCGGCCACGGCCTCACGCGAGGCGAGCAGCTCGTCCAGCGTGCGCGTGGCGACGGACTCGCGGGCCGCCAGCTGCATGGCGAGGTAGAGGATGTCATCCGGCGCGCGGGCGACGACGGCGAGCCGGCGGGCATCCGCCACGCGGAAGGCGGTGGAGAGGTTGAGCCGCAGCGTGACGCGGTCCTTGGTCATGACTTCCTGGCCGGTGACGTGGAGCAGGCGCTCGCGCAGGTCGATGACGGCGAGCTGGACCTTGCGGGCGACGGTCCACGCGGCGTGCCGGCCGGCGGGCAGCACCGCGTCCAGGGTGCCGTCCACGTAGCGCAGCACGACGCTGCCCTCGGTGGCCGTGGCCTCCACGTAGTCGCTGGCGGGGACCTTGGCGCGCACGACGTCCTGCAGTGGCGCGGTGGCCACGCCGGACGTGTCCAGGCGCTCGATGCTCACGGCGGAAGAAGCCGGGACGGAGTCGCGGCCGGGGAGGCGCTCCAACGTCCACACCTGGTGCTGGCCACGGCCGAGCCACAGGGTGGGGCGGCCGCGGTGGTAGAGCATGGCGCGCTCGGTGGGACCCAGCTCGAGGACCTGGAGGTCCGACGGGGGCACGAGCGCGAGCAGCTCCGTGTCCAGGTTCGTCAGGGGCATGCCGGTGGCGACGCGGACGATGCGCACGTTGCGGAAGGGGTAGGTGAGCCGGTAGCGGCCCGGCACCAGGTAGCGCGTGGGCACCTCGTCGACGAGGACGAACGCCCGCTCGTGCTGCACGACATCGACACGCTGGAAGAAGCTCATCGCGCACCTCCTTTCCCCGTGGGGGACTTGATGAAACCCGGGAGGCGAGGTGGCGCGAGGAAGCGCGCGTCCCGGGGGACTGCTGAAAAGTGGAAGCCCCGCCCTTCGCGGGTGGAGAGCGCTGACTGCGTGCCCGGCCTCGTCACCACATCCCGCGCTCGCGGGCCGGGCCGGGCGCGGACGACGACAGGACTTCCGTTGACGGCTCGGAAGGGGACTGTCGCCCTGGCGGACGGCGAGGCTTCGCGGTGGGGGAGGGTGGACGGGGTGGGCCAGCGCTCCTACCGGCTCGGGGTGGAGCTTCCTGGCGGAGCCGAGTTTTCAATTCGGTTCAGAACGAAGGAGTCGAACCTTCAACCTCAAGATTAAGAGTCTTGTGCTCTCCCATTGAGCTAGTTCTGAGAGTCCCCGTGAGGGGCCACTCAAATGGCTTTCGAGGCGGCCGGCCTGACGCAACCAATGTGAGGGAGACACCGCGGACGATGGACCCGGGAACACCCTGACCGGCACGTGAGCGCAGAGCGCCCCGGTCCAGCCTTCGGGAGCCCAGGGACAGACCCGTGACACCTCTGGAGATGCGTCGGGGGCGAGGGACGCCACCGTGGCACGGAGGCTGACAACGGGTGATTCGCCGAAGCGCGGGACGTGGGTCACCGCGTCCGGGCGAAAGGGTTGATTCGTTGCGCACGCGCGAGACGTTCGTCACCGCGCCTGGGAGGATGGGCTACTCCACCGCGCCTGGCTGCGCCGACTTCAGCGGCAGCGGCACGGAGGCCGTCTGGGATTGAGCCTGGGGCGCGAGGGAGGGCTCGGGCTCCGTGGACTCGGTGGGCTGCATCGGCTGGCAGCTCGGAGTCTCGCTCTTCGTGTCCGTCCCGCTCGCCATGGCCTGCTTCGCGGCGCTCTTGGAGGGCAGCGAGCACATGGTGCTTGTCGGTGTCGCCACGATGGGCTTCGCCACGCGGGGATTGCTCGGCGTCGCGGAGTTACCTCGCGCGCGGGAATCACCTCGCGAGTTGGAGTCGCTGCGCGTGTCCGCCTTGCCTTCGCTCGTGGAGGTGGACGTGGCCGTCGCCACCGCGGACGGGGTCGGCCGCTTCGCCGCTTCTCCGAGCGCGTTCGCCAGCCGTCCGTTGCTCTCGTGCATCTGGTCCCGCGCCCGGTCCAGGCTGGCCTGCGCGTGCTCGCGCTGCGCATCCATGCTGCCCTGGAGTCGCTCGCGCTCCTTCACCAGCGCCGCCTGGGCCTCGTCACGCTGGGCATCCAGCTTCGTCCGATACGACTCGCGCTCCTGCTCCTGGTTGGCGCGCAGGCTGTCGCGCTCCTTCGAGACATCACTCAGGCGCTGCTCCAACTCCCCCTTCTCCGCCGAGAGCATCTTCTCCGTGGTGACCATGCACGCCTCGAGCACCTTCTCGTCTGGCTCGCGCGTGGGCAGCGGCTCACCGCGATTCCAGGCCACCATCGCGCTGCTCTGCCAGCGGTAGTCCGCGTGCATCACGCACTCCTGCACCAATCGTGTCACACGGTCCGCTGACCACTCCGGCTTCGGCCGCGCGCAGGGACCCACTTCTTCCTTGAAGCTGGAGGGAAAGGTGCGGACCTGCTTCACCCAGCAACCATCCCGCTGCTCCACCTTCACCGACGCGCACCCGCTCACCGCCACCGCGAGCACCACCGCAGCCACACGCTTCATGACGCCCCCGCCTTCCATCCCGCCCGCCGGCCCGTGCTTCACCTCTTCGCCACTCGAAGGCACGGTAGGAACGATGGAAGACCTCGCCCATTCGGCGGAGGCCTCTCGCGCAAGGCGCCTGTTCTCGACTCAACGGACCCGGGCAGACAGGCGAGCATGCTTCGACCCACCCCGTGTGCGCCGCTCAACGCTCGCACCCTCCGAAGGGGGTGGGCGGCCGAGCATGCGCTCCACCGTCCACCAGTCTCCTCGCGCTGCTCAGGGAATCAGGCTTCGCGTGTGCTCCAGCAGCTCCGGTCCGCCCGGCGCGCCGTGGCCCGGGATGATGACGCGGGTCTCTGGGAAGCGCTCACGCGTGCGCTCCAGGCTCGCGGGCCAGGCCGCGAGGTCCGCGTCCTCCACGTTGCCCAGGTCCTTCGCCGCTCCATCCTTCACGAAGCAGCCACCGAACAACACACCGCTGTCCCGGTGCCACACGAGGAGGTTATCGCGCGCATGCCCCGCACCAGGGAAGAACAACTCCACCGGCCCCAGCGTGCGCGCTCCCGAGAAACTCTCCGTGGGCACGGGCCGTCCATGCTCCGTCGCGAGCTTCACCGTGTCCTCCAGCCCGTACACCGGAATGTTCCGCGCCACGAGCACCGGGATGCCCGCGGTCCGGTCGACGTGGAAGTGCGTGGACACCGCCGCGCGCACAGGCTTGCGCAGCGTCTCCTTCGCCCAGGTGAGCAGGTGCTCCGTCTGTGCCGGACTCCAGCCCGTGTCGACCAGCAGCGACTCCGCGCCGTCCTCGATGACCAATCCGTTCGCGGGGTAGCGGCCGAAGTCCGGGCCCGACAGCGTCGTGTGGACCCAGACACCCGGAGCGATGCGGCGCACGGAGATGTCCTCCGTGAGCGTGTACTCACTCGGGCCCGTGTCGGGTGTTGCCACCGTGGAGGCGGGGCGCCCGGGTGTCGAGGTACAGGCCGGAGCGAGCATCAGCACGGGCGTGAGGACGAGGGCGCAAAGGCGTTGTGAGGTCATGACGTGGGCTGCTGACCTCGTGCGGAAGAGGGGGCGATTCATGAGGGCTCGCCACCGAGGATGACCGTGCACTGGCCCGTGACGACCTGGGGGCGCTCATCCACCCACTGCCAGACGCGGCTGTAGCGAAGCCGCGCTTCGAACTCGGTGCCGTCGTGGGTTCCCTTCACAGAGGCGCTGACGATGACCACCGCGCCCGCCGAGAGGTAGCGGATGATGGGCGCCGACACGTCCAGCCGCGTCAGGCGCAGCGCGCGCGAGCGGTGCGCGGCCAGGTCCGCTTCCTTGTCGAACACCTGTCCGGTGTGGTTGACGAAGACGAGGTCGTCGGAGATGAGCGCGTCGAGCGCGGCGACGTCACCCCGGAGCATTGCCTGCCGCAGCGACTCCTCGGCGGCGAGGAGGTCTTCTTCCGTCATCATCCGTGGCGCTCCCTTGTTTCGATGCCAGTCACGGTGGAGTCTGTAGCGTCGCGAGTCTGCCTTGGCCACCCACTCGGGGTGTGCCACTTCCATCGCGACGACGCTACCCCCGCTCCACGTCCCACCAACCGAACCACATCGTCCGCTCCTCGGTGAGCTGCACCCAACCCGGGGCATGCACGTAGTCGCGCGGTTGCAGCCCCGCTTCCACGACGGCGCGAGCCGTGTCCTCGAAGGAATACAGATGCAGCGTCACCGCCGGGCCCGCCGTCTGGACCTCGTGCGTGGCGGTTTCATGTCCCTCGAAGCCGGGCCGTTGCTCCAGCACCGTGAACAACATCCGACCCCCGGGCGCCAACGTCGCGGCGAGATGGCTCAGCACGCGCGGCAGGTCGTCACAGAAGTCGAGGCAACCGATGGCCAGCACCACCTGGAAGCGCCCCCACTCCTCGGGGAAGGGGCGGTGATAGCTGTGCACGTGCCACGCGCCCTCGGGCCGGGCCTGTCGCGCCAGCTCCAGCATCTCCGGGGACAGGTCGACTCCCACCACGTCGATGGAGGCGTCCAGGCCCCGCGTATGGAGCCCCGGCCCGCACCCCACGTCCAGCACTCGACACCCCGGAGTCACCGCTTCCGCGAGGAAGCGCTCCACGCGGTCCTCATATCGGTGAAGCACGGGGAAGAGCGCCTCGTACGCCGAGGCAATCTCCCCATACACCTGCTTCACGTCCTCTTCCTGAGCATCCCGCGACATGGCGCCGCAGCCTATGCACGAGGAGGGCCCAGGTGGCGTGGAACACACGCGGACACTCCGTGCGGTGAGCGTCCTGGGATGAACGCTGGACGCTCCGCCGTGGCGTCACTTGTTCCGGGGAGCACCACAGTCCGGGCAGAACTTCGCGCTCTCCGGCACCTCCAGGCCACACGTCCCGCAGCTCACCTTCCGGGCCGCGAGGGGCTTGCCGCACTCCATGCAGAACTTCCCGCCGTCCACCTTGGCGGCGCAGTGCGGACACGTCGCCAGCCGCGTCTCCTTCATGTCCAGCGTCGCGACGTGGTCCACCGTACGCGCCTTCTCGCGCGCCTGCTCCACCGCCACGTGCGCCTGGATGGAGGCCGCCTCTTCCGCCAAATCGGGAGCGCACGCCTCGCACAGTCCGCGCCCCTCGTTCCAGCACGAGCGCGGACACACCCACTTGCCGCACCGGGTGCAGTTCTTGAAGTGCTGCTTCCCCGCGTCCACGGCCTCCGCGTAGGCCTCATCCCAGCCCTGGCCGCGCAGCGCGTCCTTCAGGTGCGTGCCCGCGTGCGCCGCGCGTCCAATCGTCCCGCCGAAGAACGAGCCCGCGGCGCGCAAGAGGCCCGTGGCCACGCCTACCTTGCTCGCGATGAACGGCGACATGTGCCCGTTGCCGCACTTGTCGCAGAAGAACTCGAACTGGAACCCGTAGTCGTTCGAGCGGTCCGTGTAGTTCCGGGTGAACTGAATCATCGACATGTCGTGCGTGCTCCCTGCCGCAACACGCCGTCACGCTATCACGGATGCAACAGGACCTCGCCCGGATGACGAGGCCCTCGGACGTCCGGGTGGCTCAGTCCTCCACCTGCCGGAACACCGCCATCGCGCGGCCCACCAGCTCGAACTTCCCCCGAGGCGTGACTTTCTCCGCGCCCCGGGTGTCGTCCGCCGTGTACAGCGCCAGCTCCCACCGCTGGCCCGTCACCACCGCGGGCACGGTGAAGGACACCGGCTCATGGTGCGCGTTGAGCAACACCAGCACCGCGTCGCCGATGATGCGCTGGCCGCGCTCGTCCGGCGTGGGGATGGCGTCGCCTCCCAGGAGGAACGCCAGCGAGCGCACGAAGGGCTTCTTCCAGTCCTCCGCGCCCATCTCCGTCCCATCCGGACGGAACCACGCCAGGTCCTTGTGCTCGGAGTCCCACAGGTGCGCGCCCTTGAAGTAGCGCCGCCGCTGCAACACCGGCTGCCGGTGTCGGAAGTGGATGAGCTTCCGGGTGAACTCCAGGAGCTTCTCCCTCCGGGCATCCAGCTTCCAGTCCACCCACGACAGCTCGTTGTCCTGGCAGTACGCGTTGTTGTTGCCCCGCTGCGTGCGCCCCATCTCGTCGCCCGCGACAATCATCGGGACACCCGTGGACAGGAACAGCGAGGCCAGGAGGTTGCGCTTCTGCCGCTCGCGCAAGGCGACGACGCCTGCGTCCTCCGTCTCGCCCTCCACGCCGCAGTTCCACGACTGGTTGTCGTCCGCTCCGTCGCGGTTGTGCTCGCCGTTCGCCTCGTTGTGCTTGTGGCTGTACGTCACCAAATCGTGAAGCGTGAAGCCGTCGTGCGCCGTCACGAAGTTGATGCTCGCCTGCGGCTTGCGCCGCGCCTCCGCGTACAGGTCCGAGTTCCCCGTCAGCCGGTAGCCCACCTCGCCCGCGAGGTTCTCGTCCCCCTTCCAGTAGCGGCGCAGCGCGTCCCGGTACTTGCCATTCCACTCGCGCCACGGCGCGGGGAAGCCGCCCACCTGGTAGCCGCCGAGCCCCACGTCCCACGGCTCCGCGATGAGCTTCACCCGGCTGAGCACCGGGTCCTGCTGAAGAATCTGGAACAGCGCCGCCCTCGGGTCGAACCCGCCTTCGCCCGTGCGCCCGAGCACCGTGGCCAGGTCGAAGCGGAACCCGTCCACATGCATCTCGTTCACCCAGTAGCGCAGGCTGTCGATGATGAGCCGCGCCGCGTTCGGGTTCGACGCGTTGACGCTGCTGCCGCACCCGGTGAAGTCCAGGTAGTAGCGCGCGTCCGGCATCAGCCAGTAGTAGCTCGCGTTGTCGATGCCCTTCAGCGACAGCGTGGGCCCCAGGTGGTTGCCTTCGCAGGTGTGGTTGTAGACGACGTCGAGGATGACCTCGAGCCCCGCCGCGTGCAGCGCACGCACCATCGCCTTGAACTCGGCCACCGCGGCGCCCGGTGTCTTGCGGCTGGCGTAGTACTGCTCGGGCGCGAAGAAGCCGAGCGTGTTGTAGCCCCAGAAGTTGGACAGCTTCTTGTCGTTGAGGAACGAGTCGTCCGCGAACGCATGCACGGGCAACAGCTCCACCGACGTGACGCCCAGCTTCTGGAGGTGCTCGATGATGGGCGGCGAGGCGAGCCCCGCATAGGTGCCGCGCAGGTGCTCGGGCACGTCGGGATGCCGCATGGTGAGGCCGCGCACGTGGGCCTCGTAGATGACCGTCTTGCGCCAGGGGATTTCCGGCCGGCGGTCATTGCCCCAGTCGAAGTAGTCGCTCACCACCACGCCCTTGGGCACCCCCGCCGCGCTGTCGCGCTCGTCGCGCGCCAGGTCCTGATGGGGGTTGCCGAGCGGGTAGCCGAACACCGGCTGCTTCCAGTCCACGTCGCCGTGCAGGGCCTTGGCATACGGGTCCACCAAGAGCTTGTGCGGATTGCAGCGGTGCCCCTTCGATGGCTCGTAGGGGCCGTGGACCCGCAGGCCGTACAGCGTCCCGGGCTCCAGGCCCGGCACGTAGCCGTGGTGGACGAAGTCCGTCGCCTCCGGCAGCGGGAAACGTTCGATTTCCTTCGTTGGATTCGCGGGGTCGAAGAGACAGACCTCGATGCGCGTGGCCACCTGGGAGAAGACGGCGAAGTTCACTCCCGTGCCGTCGAAGGTGGCACCACGCGGCCAGGGTTTCCCCGGCCAGACCTCCCTGCTCATGCGGGCTCTCGATTCCTCTCAAGGATATGGCCCGCTGAATGTGGGATGGCCCCCGCGTACCGGCAACCGTCAAGCAGCGACTGCGTGGTCCAGTGAGCGCCACGTCCCCAACGCCCAGTCCTCCTCCTCCGGGTCGTCGAAGCTCACCACGCACAGCGCCCGGTGCCTCCCCGAACTGCACACCGCCGTCAGCCGGCACTCGCCCGGCTCCATGTGCAGCGAGGCGCGGCCGCTCACCCGCTCGCCCCGGTACTCCAGCTCCATGGCCCGGCGCTCCGCCGTGGTGGGCGCCAGGCTGTCCTCCGTCGCGTCCTCCAGGGGAACGAAGCGCACGCTGCGCCGATGGTCCCTGGCCACCCAGGTGCCGTCCTCCAGGTGCGCCTCCGCCAGCGAGCCCGGGATTCGAATCTCCCAGCCCGCCGGCAGCGCCACCTGCACCGCGCCCCGCCGGTAGCCGATGGACGGCCCCCTCGCCGCGTGGAACGCCGCGTGCCGGTGGACGAGCTCCGCGAGCGTTCCACCCACGCCCAGGTAGCCGAGCACCTCGCGCCACTCGCGCCACGGGTACGCCAGCTCCGGGTCCTCGCGCCACGCCAGCTCCAGCGCGCGCGCCACCTCGCGCAAGAGCCGGCGCTCTTCGTCCAGCAGCGGCGGACGCCACACGACTTCCGTCCACAGCCGGCACAGGGCCCGGCCCAGCCGCGCGTGCGCGCCCACGCCCTGCTTCCACCAGGGAAACACATCCATGCCCAGCCGAGGGTCCTCGTACACGCGCCGCATCCAGCGCTCGTCCCGAGGGCCCAGCGGCGTCAGGAGCGCGCCGGGATACTCGAAGGTGTGGCCGAAGCGCATCGACATCGCGAAGCCCGACTCCCCCTGGCTGCGCAGCCGCAACACCTGTCCCACGGACTCCTGGAGCCACGCGAGCATGTGGACTTCCACCGGGCCCGCGTCGTCCGTGTGGAAGTAGCCCGTGGGGTCTCCCACGCCCATCGCCTCGTCGGCCTCCGCCCAGTGCAGGTCCAGCGATTGACCCATCGCCTTGAGCAAGTCACAGAGGAAGACGTGGTAGCCCGGGCCCACCGCCGTCGTCTCCGCGGAGATGACGACGCGCGCGCCGCTGGCCGCGAGGATGGAGACTTCGCCCGCCGCTGGATGCAATCGCAGTCGCAGCATCGGCGCGCCGTGGGGGCCGGTGCTCAGATGACTGCTCTCCAGCCATTCTTTCGCGTTCCCCTGAAACCATTGCTCCACCTGCTGCAACCAGGAGCGCGCGTTCTCGGATGACGGCGTGAAGGGCACATCCCCTCCACGCCGGCCGGCCAGCAGCAACTTCACACTCATCACGCCTCTCTCGGGTTGGGACGACGGTTCATCCGGGGACAGGGCATGTCTCCGCGTCTTGTCAGGAAAGCGCGCTTCGCCTTGAAGGTGCCACCGACCCCGGGTGCCTGCCGGCCCGTGCTCCACGTCGCGCGGAGTCACGAGCGAGAGGACTTTCGCTCGTCCGCCTGCCTGCCCTTGTCGCAATGACTTGCAGTGACGTGAGGCTTTCGTGACCCGGAGGCATCAGGCCACGGAAGTTGAAGAGAGGTTCAGTTCTGGGTGGCGGCGGCGGGCGCGTCCTTGCGCGCGTTGGCGGCGACCTTCTCCGCGATGCGGGCCCAGGAGGTGTGCTGGCGCACGGACTCGAGCGACGGCTCGGTGGTCAGCGACGTGGTGGCGGCGAAGCCCTGGTCGGCGGCGCGCTCCAGCCAGATGATGGCTTCGTCCTGGCTGCCGGCGCGCGCGGCGATGACACCGGCGTAGTAGAGCGCGTCGGGGTGGCGGAAGCCGTCGGCCCACGCCTTGCGGTAGAGGAAGAGCGCGTCCTCGTAGCGCCCGTCCTCCAGGAGCTTGTCGGCCTCGGCGCCCAGGCGGCGCGCCTCGCTGGCGTCGGGCGGCACGGGGCGGGGGACGGGCCCGGAGGGGTTGCTCGGGTCGTTGGTGTGGGTGGTGGCGCAGGCGGTGAGGTGAAGAACGGCGAGGACCGTGAGGAGACGGCGCATGGCGGAGGGCTCCGGTTTGAGAAGGTTTCGGGCGGGGACGCTGCCAATACCTGGCCAACCATTCAAGCAGGGGCTTGCTGCTCGGAGCAGGGACGGCGTCCACGTTGAGGGAAAGGAGGCCGTCATGAGCAAGAAAGACGAGCTGCACATTCCGCCCGATGCCCTTCCCACCATCCCCAAGCGCGACGCGGGAACCGAGGACGAGTCCTCACCGCGCCGCGTACCTCCGACGTTGGACCCGGGTACAGGGCCTGGAGGCACCCCCGGGGCGGATGAGGATCCGCTCATCATCGAGCCGCAGATGAACCCCGGCCGCTATCCCGGGACGAGTGTGAGCTGAACGTCATGAGATGGAGCGCGCGAGGCCCGCGTCCGAAAGGGCGCGGGCCTTTTGCTGTCGGACGTGTGCGAGCCAGTGCCGCTCGCCAGAAATGGTGATGCCCGCGCCGGTCGGGGCGCGGGCATCGGGTGCGCTCGATTCAGCGCGGGGCTACTGCTTGCGGCCGGACTCCGGCTCGCGGGGCGCGCTGGTGTCGGGCGCGTACGGGTCCTCGCGGTCGCTGGAGTCAGGCGTCAGGTCTCCATCCCCGCTCGTGCCGGGGTCGACGGCGGTGTCATCCGCGGGGTCCAGCGTGCCCGAGCCACCCGTGCCCGGGTCCAGCGTCGGGTCCTGACCCGTGGGCGGGTTCAGCGTCGGGTCCTGCCCGGAGGGCGGACTCGTGGACGGGTCATCCACGCCCGTGCCGCCCGTGCCCGGGTCCACGGAGGGGTCCGTGGCTGGCGGTGGACTCATCGTCGGGTCATCCATGCCCGTGCCGCCCGTGCCGGGGTCCGGCGTGGTGCCCGCGGGTGGCGTCGTCGTCTCGCTGCCCGTCGTGGTGCCCGTGTCCGTCGTCGGGGCCGTCGTGTCGTCGCGCTTCGCGCTCGAGTCGGACTTGCAGGCGGTACCAAACACGAGAGCGCCGGCGGCGAGCGAACCCAGGACGAGCTTCGTCTTCAGGAACTTCTTCATGGTGGTTCTCCCACTGGAAAGGTTGGGTTGGTGGTGTGGCTGGCTGCTGCTGGTCGAGAACGTGAGCAGCCAAATCGCGACCTGCAGCGGACGCCCCTCCGGCTGCCTGCTCCCCGGGCAAAGGCAGGAAGCAGCACGTGGGGACCTTGTCCGCGCGCGATTGTCTTTCAGCCGTCTTTGTTCGGGCCCACCAGCCGGGGTTGGTCATCCCCGCGAGTGCCCTGGGAACGGCGGCGCAGGGACTCGCGCCACCCCGGCGTCAGCAGCGGACACTCCGCCAGCGCGGCGGCGTCCTCCCGCCGGTGCTCATGCATCGCCAGGTTGGCGAACGCGACGGTGAACGCGGGGAAGGGACGCTCCACCAACTCCAGCGCGTCGCCCGCACGGACCTTGCCTTCTTCCAGCACGCGGTAGTACCAACCCGTGCGTCCCGTCCGCTGGAGCAACAGCGCCAGTTCCTTGTGCCGCCAGCGCCGCGCGGGCTTCCAACAGGGCTGACGCGGCTGCGACACCTGCACGCGGGCGCCACCCACCCGCAGCACGTCGCCAATGCAGACGCTGTCCTCGGCGCCACCGGAGACGACCCAGTTCTCACCGAAGGCGCCCGGGCCCACGTCCTCACGCGCCAGTTGGGCGCGCCAGAAAGCGTGGTGCGAGGCGGGGTACGCGAGCACCGCCTTCTCCAGTCCCCCATGGACCCGCAGGTCCGCCTGACCATCTCCGGCCAGCCCCGTGCGCGACAGCCACACGGGCCCCAGCACGGGCTCTTTGTGGATGGCGCTGGTCCACGGCCGCTCCAGCGGGTCCACGGCACCCGGCGTGCCGAACTCGCGGGGCATGCCCACGTGGAGCGAGAGGATGCGGGGGAGCTCGGTGTCCATCACTCGCGCGACAAAGCAGGCGCGCGAGGCGCTGTCCAGCGGTCCTGACTCGTGAAGGCCGCTCGTTCGACAAGAGGCGGGGGCCGCCCTGAAGGCCGCCCCCGCCTCGTCAACCTCGTGTCGCGTGTGGCGTCAGAAGGTTCCGCCGTCCATCACCGCGCCGCCCGCGGGCGGCTGGAACGTGTCGTCATCCGTGGTGCCCGGCACCACGCCCGAGCCACCCATGCCCGCGTCACCGTCGAGCGTGGGCGTGGTCCCCGGCGCGGACGTCGTCGTGTCCGGGGTCGTCGTGGTGGTGTCGCCCGGCGTCGTCGTGGTGGTGTCGCCCGGTGTCGTCGTGGTGCTGCTGCCGGGGTTCTGCTGTGGCGTGCTGGGCACCGTGCCCGGCGCCGTCTGCGTCGGGTCCATCATCGTCGGGTCCTGCGTTGTCGTGTCCGGAGTCGTCGTACTCCCGGAGCCGCCCGTCGCGGGCTGCCCCGAGGTATTCGGGTCCGTCTGGGCCACCATGACAGGTGCCTCCGTGGAACTGCACGCCGAGCCCAGTGCCAGGGTACCCGCCATGGCACCCGCCCACATCCACCGCCTCATGTGCTTCGCCATTGCCTCCTCCTTCCGTGGGTGTGCGTCACTTCAGCTCAAGGGGTGGCGTGCTCGGGGCCAGGTGCCCCCGCCGCCGCCCGTTCCTTCACTTCCGAATCCATTCGCGCCCGGTGCCGACGCCTCCGTCGCTCCGTCAGCACCAGCAGCAGCGCGGGAAAGGCCACCAGCATGACGAGTAGATTGGTGGCGAAGCCCATACTGGCCAGTGCCCCCACGGAGTTCAGGCCTGGATGCCTGGCCAGGAAGAGCGCGCCGAAGCCCATGGCGCTCGTCAGCAGGCCCCCTGCGATGGCCCGACCTGTCTCCGAGTAGACCTCCACGAAGTCGCTGCCCGGTGACGCCAGGCGTGTCAGCAGATGCACGCCCGCGTCCACCGTCGTCCCGATGAGCACGGGGATGATGAGGATGTTCAGATAGTTGAACTCCACCCCCACCAGCGGCATCAGGCCAATCAGCGCGAGCAGCGACACCACCGTGGGCAAGAGGCACAGCACCGCCATGCGCAGCCCGCCCAAGGTCATCCACATGGCGAGCAGCACCGCCAGCGTCGTGCCTCCGAGGATGAGCGGCGCCTCGTGCGTCACCATGTCCAGCAGGTCCGCCATCACCATGGCCTCACCCGCCGCGGACACGCGCCCCCCATCCAGCGTCGGGGCACCGCGCACCTCGCGCGCCAGGGCCCGCACGGCCTGCCCGTCCGACTGGTCCACCGCCGGGTACACCAGCACGAAGCTCCCGGGTGTCCCCTCGCGTCCCATGAACTGCTGACGCACGCTCGGCGGAAGGTCCTCGAGCGTGAAGGGCCGGGCCTCGCTCTGACGACGCAGTTCCACCAACTGCGTGCGCTGCTCGGGCGACAGGCGCTCTTCAGGGACGTTCTCGAGCAGGCGGTGGATGTCCTGGAGCACGGCCTGCTTGCGCGGCTGGTCCTGGGGCACGAGCGACGACAGCGAGGCCACGAAGTCGATGGTGGAGTCCTTGCCCCGCTCGCGCTGACGCCGGGCCAGGGCGGACGCCATCGCGTGTTCCTCTTGCGTGCTCTTCGTGAGGACGACGACCGGCGTCTGCGAATAGCCGATGATTTCGTTCACCTGCTTGTCGAGCACGAACGAGGGCAGGTCCTGGTCCTCGAGCGTCCCGAAGTTGTAGTCGAAGCGCACCCGAGGCACCTGCGTCAGCAGCCCCACCAACAGCACCGCCGAGACGCCGGTGATGACGTAGCGGTGCCGCACCAGCACGCGCCCGAAGGGGGACTCGCTCGGAGCGACGGCCGCCCGTTTGGGACGCCAGCCCCAGCGCGCCGTGAGTCCCAGCAGCGCGGGCAGCACCAGCACGTACGCGGCGATGAGCACCAGCATGCCGATGCCCGCGATGACGCCGAACTCCCGGAACGCGCGCAGCCGAGACGTCCCCAGCACGAAGAAGGTGAGCGCCGCCACCAACGCGGACACCAGGGCCGCGCCGCCGGTGTGCGTGAAGGACTCGCGCGTGGCCTCCTCGGAGGACTCGCCCTCCGTGCGCAGGTGCAGGTAGCGCCCCAACAGGTGGATGCCGTGCTCCACGCCCAGGCCGCCGAGGATGGCGCCCAGAAAGCCCGTCAAGAGATTGACCTGTCCATACAGCAGGGCCACCAGGCCGTACGTCCACGCGAGGCCCATGCCCACCGGTGTCAGCACGAGCCCCACCGCCAGCGCGCTGCGGAAGTGGAAGAGCAGGTAGAGCAGCATCAGCGCCATGGCCACGGCCGACGACACCGCGATGTCGCGGATGATCTGCTTCTGCTGGTCCAGCTTCTTCTGGAAGGTGCCGGTGATTTCCACCCGGAAGCCGGGGCCGTACCTGGACAGGTCCTGCGCGTCGAGCAGCCCGCGCACCTCGTCCACGATGCGGCGCGAGTAGGCGAGGTCCGCCGACGTCATCTCCGGCTTGACGAGCACGACGACGCGCCGGGCCTTCGCGTCCAGGTAGTAGTCGTCCTTCGCGGAGGACAGCTTCTGTCCCGCGGCGCCGCCGTACTTCGCCTCCAGGTCGGAGAAGTCGAGCGTCGGCTCGGGCTCGTCCACCAGCGGCACATAGAGAGGGTTGGCCTGCTGGCGCTCCCATTGGAGCCGCGCGGCGAGCCGACGGTGGACCTCTCGCAGGTCCTCTTCCGACAGGAAGTAGAGCGCCCTGTCGCGGAAGAAGGCGCCCGTGCGCTCCTTCTCCACGAAGCGCACGCCGGGCAGCGCCTGGAGCTTGGGTGCCAGGTCATCCGCGAAGCGGCGAAGCGACTCGGCGTCTCCTCCTTCGCCCACCACCGACACCCAGCCGAGTGCGCCGAAGCGCGTCTCCAACTCGTGCAGGTCCTGCACGCTCTCAAATGAGTTCGGAAGCAGGTCCACCAGGTTCGCGTTGAGCTTGAGGTTGCGAGCGAAGAAGCCCCCCACCGCCGCCAGGAGCAGCGCCAGGCCCAAGGCGAGAATGGGCCGCTGGTGACTGCGTGTTGCCAGGGCCCCGAGGCTCCGCTCCACGCGTCGCATCCAGCGGCGCTCACTCCGCGTCGATGTCGTCGTTGGCTCCGAGTCCATCTGTCACGGTGGCGTCCCGTCCCCAGGCTCCGGCCTCTGCCGGTAGCGTGGAGGGCGGCACGGCTTCCCCTCCCTTGGGTGTCCGCGTGAGCGGCCCCATGTGGTCGGGAACGTGGGGACTCGGCGCGGGGGATGCAGTGCTCGCCGACTGGCCGTCTGCCCCCCGGGAGGGCGGCGGACCCGCTGCTCACGTCCCTGATGCGCGACGCGCCCGGCCGTGCGCTCCACCCGTGGAAGCAGCCGGGCAGACAGCCGGGCGAGGGTCGTTGGGACTTGTTAGAGAAGGTCAGGTCATTCGGTGCCTTACATTCCGCCTTACGGCATAAACGCGTTGACTCCCTGGTTGGCGCATGCCCAAGGTGGGCCGGCCGTTGTTCGGCCCGCAAACAACACAGCAGGTGTCGCAACATGGGTGAGAAGCGTTGGTCGGAGCGGTTCGAGGGGGCGATGGGCCAACTCGCCGCACGCAGCCACCGGCGTCCGTATCAGGCACTGGTGGTGGCGTTGGTGCTCACGCTGCTGGGGGCCTGGTTCGCGAGGACCCTGACGCTCAGCGCGGACTTCGTGGGCCTGCTGCCCAAGGCGTTCCCCAGCGTCCAGGACATCGAGAAGCTGCGCAAGCGCTTCGGTGGCCAGGGCAACGTGGTGTTGGTGGGCATGGGCGCGGAGCCCGAGGTGCTCAAGCGCTTCGCGGACGACATGGCGCCGAAGCTCGCGGAGCTGTCGGAGATTCGCTACGTCAACTACCAACGGCCGAGCGAGTTCTTCGACAAGCACGCGCTGTACTACGTGGACCTGGATGACCTGAAGACCATCCAGGGCCGCATCGACGCGCGCATCGCCTGGGAGAAGGAGCAGGCCAACCCGCTGTTCGTCCGGCTGGATGACGCGCCGCCGCCGTCGGTGGACTTCGCCGACATCGAGCAGAAGTACACCGGCCGCGCCAATCAGCGGCTCTCCGGCCAGGGAGATTTGTACTACCTGGACACGACGGAGCGCGTGGTGGTGCTGATGGCGAAGCCCAAGGGCAGCGCCGCGGACCTGAACTACTCCAAGAAGGTCGTCACCCAGGTGGAGGACTTCCTGGCGAAGCAGGACCTGTCCAAGTACGGGCCGGGCTTCAAGACGGCGGTGACGGGCACGTTCAAGAAGAAGATCGACCAGCAGCGCGTCATCGTCAGTGATTTGGCGACCGCGTCCTCGCTGGCCATGGTGCTCTTGCTGGCGTACCTGGCGTTCCACTTCCGCAGCGCGCTGTCGGTGGGCTTCACCATGCTGCCGGTGCTCGCGGGCCTGGGGTGGACGTACGGCTTCGTCGGGCTGGCGTACGGGCAGGTGAATCTCTTGACGGGGTTCCTGGCGGCGGTGCTTGGCGGCCTGGGTGTGGAGCACGGCATCCACCTGTTGGGGCGCTACGGGACGTTGCGTTCGGAGGGGATGACGTCCGAGGCGGCGGTGCACGAGTCCTTCCGGCACACGGGCTTCTCCGCGCTCATCGCGGCGCTGGTGGCGGCGCTGACGTTCTTGAGCCTGGCGCTGTCGGAGTTCAGGGCGTTCCGCGAGTTCGGCATCATCGCGGCGGTGGGCATGCTGGTGAGCATCTTCGCGTACGTGCTCATCCTGCCGGCGCTGCTCGGGGTGGCTTCGCGCTTTGGCTGGTCGCCGCGCGTGCACCAGGGTGGCACGGGGCCCATGGCGCTGTTGGGGCGGTGGCTGCCGCGTTCCTATCGAGGGGTGGCGGTGGTGATTGGCGTCGGGGTGCTGGCGCTCATCTCGCAGGCGTACCGCATCTCGTTCAACTACGACTCGCGCACGCTGGAGGACTACAAGCAGGCGTCGGCGGTGCTGGACCAGAAGGTGAACAACATCCTGGGCTACTCGCAGACGCCGGTGGTCGTGCTGACGGACTCGCAGGACATGGAGCGCGAGGTCGTCCGGCAGTTGGAGGCGCGCAAGGCGGCGCGGGGCAAGGACTCCACCATCGACTTCGTGGGGGCGCTGGAGGACCTGGTGCCTCGCCAGCAGTCGGAGAAGCGGGCGGTACTGGAGGCCATCCACACGCGGCTGAACAAGCTGGACCCGGAGCGGCTGCCGGAGGACACGCGGGCGTCGCTGACGCGCGCGCTGAACATGTCGCAGGCGAGGCCCTTCACCCAGGCGGAGCTGCCGGCGAGCGTGCGGCACCAGTTCGAGAGCCTGGATGGGAGCACGGGTGGCGTGGTGCTGGTGTACGCGGGCGGCGGGGTGAGCCTGTCGGACGGCGAGGGCACGCGGCGCTTCTCCAAGGAAGTGCGCGGGCTGCACATGCCGGACGGCAGTCAGGTGTCGGCGGCGGGCGAGGCGCTCATCCTGGCGGACATCCTGGACATGGTGTCGCGCGAGGGCCCGCGGATTCTCGCGGCGGCGGTGCTCAGCGTGCTGGCGGCGATGTGGCTGACATTGGGGCGGCTGCGCACGGCGCTCATCTGCATGGTGCCCACGTTGCTGTCGGTGGCGGGGCTCGTGGGGTTGATGGCGCTCCTGGATTTGCAGTTCAACTACCTGAACATCATGGTGTTGCCGGTGTTGGTGGGCACCACGGTGGATGCGGGTGTGCATCTGGTGCAGCGGCTGGGTGAGCCGGGCGCGGACTTCATCTCCGTGTATGGGGAGACGGGCCGGGCGATTACGGGCGGCCTCTTGACGAGCGCCATCGGCTTCGTGGCGTTGGTGCTGGCGAAGCACCCGGGGCTGAACTCGATTGGGGACCTGGCGAACCTGGGGTTCGGGTTGAACCTGGTCATCGTGCTGCTGGGGTTCCCGTCGCTGCTGTTGCTGGTGGAGCGGTGGCGTCGCAAGCACGGGGCCACGGCGGAGCAGCCGGAGCAGCCCGCGCCGGAAGCGTGATTCATGCGCGGCCGGGGCGCCGTGGTGGTGCCCTGGTCGGTGTCCGAGGAGGGCAGGGTATGAAGCGGAGCGGATGGTTCGCGGCGGTGACGGTGGCTGTGGCCCTGGCGGGCTGTGGCCATGGTGGGAAGAAGGAAGAGAAGAAGGGCGACACGCGCTGCGAGGAGTCGCGGAACCTCTCGTGCATCACTGGCACGGAGTGTTCCATGGACCGAGACCGTGGCTGTGAGGTCTGTCGCTGTTCGCCCGCGGATGCGCTGACTCCCACGGACAAGCGCCGGCCCACGGCGATGGAGCCGCAGCAGCGCTGGTAGGGCGGGGACGGGCTACAGCTCCGCGAGGATGCGGCCGCGGGCGTCGATGGCGTAGACGGCCCCGGCGTCCATGAGGGGCATTGTCAGCCTGAGCGCTCGAATCTAGAGTTGCTCGGGGGATGCGCAAAGCAGTCGATGTGCTGTCCATGCACGACTGCAAGCGAGTTCATGTGGGCACTGAATAACCGCACAGCCTATTCGGCGGAGCGCAACTGGACTCGCGATAGGGATGGACTCCACTGGTGGCTTGTCGCCGTGCGGGCAACGTTCGATATCGGACGGAGCGGTCGGCTTTCTCTCTCTGACGTACAGCCGCCGCCCTGCTTGATGCCGGAGTACTTCGGTGACCCTGGTGGCTCAAGCCTGCGGTACGACTCGGACCTCCTGGCGTCGAAGCCAGGAACGGATATCCTCGTCATCGCTCAAGCGCACGCGCCCCATGGCAAACCGGCGCAATGCGTCCCTGTCTCGCTTCGTGTGGGGCCCCTCCGGAAGGTCCTGCTCGTTCATGGAGAGCGCTTCTATGACAGGAGTTGGTCCGGCATCTCATTGACTCGGGCACAATCCTTCACCACCTGCCCCATCCGTTATGAGGGGGCATTTGGCGGAAGCGATTTGTCAGCGCCTGATACCAGCAAGCACCGCATCGACGAGCGGAATCCGATAGGGCGTGGCTTCGCGACGAGGATGGCCCATGTCGTTGGGAAGACTGCCCATTCCATCGAATATCCCAAGGGCGAGCCCGCGCAGAGAGGACCCGCGGGCTATGGTCCCATCGATTCCTCTTGGATGCCTCGGCGCAAGCTCGCGGGGACCTACGATGCTCGCTGGGAGCGCACGAAGAAGCCGCTCCTTCCCGATGATTTCGACCCGACCTTCGCGTTGAGTTCCCCCATGGACCAGCGTCCGGAAATGCCGCTCCTGGGAGGCGAGCCGGTCGAGTTGTTGAACATGACCCCAGATGGCGTGCTTCGCTTCGAGCTTCCTCGTCTCTCGCTCGGTTTCACGACGCGGATTGCCGCGCGTCGTGAAGAGCACGGTGCGCAGCTGGCCACGGTCCTCGTCGAGCCCGAGCAGCGGCGCCTCTGTCTCGTATGGCAGAGCAAGCTGAGAGTGTCCGCCCTTGATGCGGACTATCTCGACGAGACGGAGATTGTCGAGTTGGGGAGCACGGCATGAGCCCTCAGGTCGAAGTCGTCGCGGTTGGAGCGCGAACACCTCTGGGCTACACGGCGGAAAGCAGCGCGGCGGCGATGCGGGCCGGCATCGCGCGATTCGCCGAGTACCCGTTTGCCGACGCGCGAGGAGAGCCCGTCGTGGTGGCCGCGGACGGGCTGCTCGACTCGAAAATCGAGGGGCGTGTCCGCATGATGGCCCTGCTCGAGAGCGCTCTGGAGGAAGTTGAGGAGAAGCTCGGGCCGGGAGTGGCGCGGAGTGGTGGAGTTCGGTTGTTGCTTTCGCTTCCTGAGGGACGCCCAGGGTTCTCAGAAGAAGACGCTGCCTGGGTCGTGGCCGCCGTGGAAGCTCGCACCCGTGCGAGGGGACATCATCCGCTCGTGGAACTCGTGGGCCGTGGCCAGGCTGGAGGCATCCGGGCGGTGGAGCACGTCTTGCGCGAGTGCGCCAAGGGAAGAGAGGCTGTGTTCCTCGTTGCGGGCGTCGAGAGCTATCACCACCCGGAGACGTTCATCTGGTTGGAACGTGAGCGCCGGTTCGCGCAGCCGGGAATCCGCGGCGGATTCATTCCTGGGGAGGGTGCCGGGTGCCTCGCACTGGTGAGCGTGGGGCTGCGCCGTCGGTTGAAGCTCCCAGGGCTGGCTGTCGTGAGCGGGGCGTGCACTGTGCAGGAATCCTTGCTGCGCGACAGCGACACGGGGTCATTTGGTCAGGCCATGACGAAGGCCGTGGAAGGCGCTTTCGCGGGGCTCGCCACGACGCGGGAGAAGGTGGACGACCTCTACATCGACCTCAATGGTGAGCGATACCGCAGCGAGGAATGGGGGTTCGTCGCGCTTCGGACCCCTTCGATTTGGAGGACGACCACCTATCGCTCGCTCTGCGATGGCTGGGGCGATGTGGGGGCGGCAGCGGGTGTACTTGGAGGGGTGCTGGCGGTCAGGGCATTTGCGCGGGGCTACATGAAAGGCCCTCTGGCCATGGTGCTCACAGGTTCCGACAGTGGACTTCGGGGAGCGATGCTCCTGCGGAGCCCCGGGCCAATCGAGGGGAGGGTGTCATGACAAAGGTCTCAGTGAATGCGCCAAGAACGCCGGTGACCGAAGGCTCCAGCGGGGTCGCCGCGGCAACGCTGCCCAATGTGTGCAAGATGCCCGGGCCGCCTGCTCCCTTTGTTCCGACACCGCTGCCGAACATTGGCAAGAGTGGAACGGACCCCAAGAAGTACTCCAAGACAGTCACCATCGAGGGCAAGAAGGTCGCGATTCGAGGTTCGACCTTTGGTTCCATGGGAGACGTCGCCAGCAAGGGAACAGGAGGCGGGCTGGTCTCCGCCAACGTGGAGGGCCCTACGAGCTTCGTGGGGCCAGGGGCGATGAGCGTGAAGTTCGACGGAAAGAACGTCCAGCTTCTTGGCGATCCCATGCTCAACAACTGTGGCCCAGGTGGGAGCCCCGCCAACGCGGCGACGATGATGGGCGTCATCCAGATGAATGGAGCCGTCATCTTCGTCACCGGAGAAGACCGGTGCCCTCTATGCAAGGGGAACCATGACAAGAAAGGAATGTTGAAGGAGACCAAGGCGACCAAGGTCAATGCCGAGCGGCTGGCCAAGAAGCTC
Organism: Myxococcus sp. CA056; assembly: GCF_013336715.1. NCBI lineage: Bacteria > Pseudomonadati > Myxococcota > Myxococcia > Myxococcales > Myxococcaceae > Myxococcus > Myxococcus sp. CA056. Next base: position 1,082,053 of record NZ_JABUMT010000001.1, on the reverse strand, counting down.
AGCAAGCAGGGCTATGCCATGTCCACGATGCTTGGTGTGGTTCAGTGCAAGTGCAAGGCGAAGCACTATGCCGACCGCTCCGGGGCCACGGACAGCGAGTTCTGCGCGAGCGTCAAGGAGCTTGGATGGCACGGTCCTCAGGAGGCGAGTGCGGTCAATCCCCCGAGGAACGCAGGGGGTGGTACGGACAATGCGGTGCTCAGGTTCCTCAAGAACCGGTTCCCGCAGCGCGTGGAGCGTGTGCAGGACGTCTGGGAAGATGCTGCGGAGCGATTCGAGAACTTCAGTCGCAACCCCGAGTTGCCCGCCGCCTATCCGCCGGGGCGCTGTGCTGCTCCCAAGGCGCTCATGCTCTTGATGGAGGATGAGGCCTTCCCCGCGGGTATCACCGAGCAGTGGTTCCACCCCGAGGGCAGACCGACTCGAGGGAAAATCAAGTTCCGGGACAGTCAGAGCGGGACGGTGGTCGCTGGGCCATTTGGCCATGGGAAGACGGTCCCTCCCTGCGATACCTGCAACCTGCTGCTCCCCATGATGCTCTGCTCGGAAGACAAGGAGACCCAGTGTCAGCACAAGACCTAGAGCCCGACATGGAGGGCCTGCTCCTGAGGGTCGTGCCGGGGCTCGCGGCGACGTGGAAGGGCGTCACGTCGGACACGATTGCGTCGGTCGAGCGCCTGGCTGGGCAGCCCTTGCCCTCGTTCTATCGCTGGTTCTTGAGTCGCATGGGACAGAGCATGGGACCTCTGGCCTATCCGACCCTGGACTTCTCCGCGCAGCGCGTGCTCGCGTGCTACGCCAAGAAACAGGTCCTGCCCGATTCCCGATTTCTGCTCATCGCGTTCGAGTCCGACGAGATGATGCCCTTTCATCTCTTTTATGACTTCAGCGCTCCAGCGCGCGAGGACGCACTGGTCACGTCGAGGGAAGCCCGGGGCGGGGAGTTGACGGACAGGTTCGAAACGCTGCGTGAAATGCTGGCGTGGGGAGCGGTCTCGCTGTTCCGCATCGACAGGGCTCCGCAGACCCTGAGTGGCAGCATCAAGGGGGACGCTCCCGATTTTCTCTCGCGGTTGGACCCGGTGATGGACAGCCTGGGTTTCACCGCGTCGATTTCCACAGGACCGCTCTGCAGGGTGTATGAAAGGCCCGATGCCGCAATGGTATGCCGGGGGACGCCAAGGGCGGGGCTTGGCAACAGGCGAACCTTCAAGCTCGGGGGAAGCAGCGTCGGGAGTCTTCGGAGAATCCTCGGGGAAATCGCGACGGAGCCTTCACTGGAGCTCGCTGTCAAAAGCCCTGTAGCCGGATGACGTGCCTGCTTCAGTCAGGCCTTCACACCGGGCTCGAAGCGCAGTGGCAGGTGCGTGGGGCCGTGGACATGGAGCGCCTGTCGCGGCTGCCAGGGCTCGTCGCTCGCGAGCCGGAAGTCGCGCAGCCGTTCCAAAAGGTCCGTGAGCGCCACCCGCGCCTCCATGCGGGAGAGCGCCGCACCCAGGCAGAAGTGGATGCCGTGCCCGAAGGCGAGGTGCGGATTGGGGTCCCTGCCAATATCGAACCGCTCCGGCTCACGGAACTGCTTCGGGTCCCGATTCGCGGAGCCAATCATCGGCAGCACGAACTTCCCCTCCGGAATCACCCGCCCGTGTAGCTCCACCGCACGCTTCGTCGAGCGGAACATCGACTGCGCCGGAGACCGGAACCGCAGCACCTCCTCGATGGCCAGGGGCAACAACCCCGGCTCCGCCTTCAGTCGCGCCAGCTGGTCCGGGGACTCCATGAAGCACAGCAGCGCGTTGTTGATGAGGTTGGTCGTCGTCTCCGTCCCCGCCGCCAGGAGCAACTGGAAGAACCCCAGAAGCTCCTTCGCGTCCAGCCGCTCCCCATCCACCTCCGCCTCGACCAGCCGGGTCAGCAGGTCATCCCGCGGCGCCCTCCTGCGTTCATCCAGGATGCCCGCCAGATAGGTCCGCATCTCGTCCCGCGCCGCCGCGTTCTCCTCCATCGCCCGCTTCGACTCGTCCCCACCCGCGATGGTGTAGCTGAGCTTCATGATGATGTCCCCCCACCGCAGGAACCGCGCCCGGTCCTCGACGGGAATCCCAATCATCTTCGCGATGACCATCGCCGGCAGCTGACTGGAGTAGTCCGCCACCAAATCCAACTCCCCACGCTCCACCGTCACATCCAGCAGCTCCCGGGACAGCTCCCGCACGTGCGGCTCCAGGTTGGCGATGGAGCGCGGCGTGAAGGCTCGCATGATGATGCCGCGCAGCTTCGTGTGCCGGGGCGGGTCCGAGAACAGCAGCCAGTCCGGCGTCGTCCCCGTCTCCGTCGTGACGACGGAGCTGAACGCGTCATGGTCCTGCAGCGCCCACTTCACGCTGTCGTAGTCGAAGAGAATCCACAGGTCCTCCCGTGGCTCGTGCAACAGCGGCGAGTCCGCGCGCAACTTCGCGTAGAGGGGAAAGGGATTGCGGCGCACGTCATCGGTGAAGAGCTCCAGCATTCCTTGGCGTCTCCAGGACGCCAGGGTAGGAACCCCAGGTTCCAGAGCGAAACCGTGCCGGACTGAACCGTCCAGCCGAGGACGCTAGGCCGCTCGCTCCGCGCGCCGTGCCGCCCACGCGGTGACGAAGTCCGCGAGGCCGCCCAGCTGCCGGTCATTGAGCGTGCACTGCCACCGGGCCTGTCGCAGCGCGCGGTACGCCGCCGGAGCCTCCCAGCCGCGCGCCACCATCACCGCCAACCCCATCAACGGGCCCCGCCCCACACCGTGCTCGCAGTGCGCATAGAGGTGCCCACCCCGCTCCAGCCGGGGCAATGCCCACTCGACACCTTGCAGGAGCTGCTCCACCGACGGCGGATAGCGGTCCGTCACCGGCAGGTTCAACAACTCGATGCCCAGCGCTTCCAGCGCCTTCGCGTCGTCGACACTCTCGGCGCGCAAATCAATCACCGCGGTGATTCCTCGCGCCTTCAGCTCCGCGTAGCGCGACGGCGGCACCGAGCCACCCACGTGCAACCAGTCGCTCACGTGCGACACGTTGAGGCCGCGCCCCGGCAGCTTCGTGGTCCACTCCACGCAGCGCGCCACCGAGCGCAGCACCTGCTTGCGCACCCAGCCTCGCACGCCGGGCACATGGTGCACGTCCCGCAACAACGAAACGCTCACGGGTCTCCCTCGAGCGACACTTCCATCAACCCCGTCACCGGCGCCTTCCCCGCGCGCTCCAGCACCGCCCGGTGCAGGTACGTCACGGGAGCGCCCACCACGGGCTTGATGAGCCCACCCAGCACGCCCAGTTCTTCCACGGGCGCGCTGCGCTGCAACAGCGACGTGGAGCGCAGCACCATCACCTTCGCCCCGTCGCCGCCGAAGACATCCACCGTCCAGACGCTCCGCTCCTTCGTGCCCTCGCGGCTGAGCGTGAAGGACTCCAGCTGGGTCGGCGTGCCACCCTCCGTCCACGAGTACACCGGACCGAACTCACCGTCCTGCCCCTCGCGCCCCAGCAACACCATCCGCTCCCCGCCCTCGCGCAGGGCCCGGAAGCGCACCCAGCGCCTGGCCAGCTTCGCCGGAGCAATGGTGGAGCGCGTGTGGTCCGCGTAGCCGCCACCGACCTGCTCCAGCTCCGCGCTCTTGGGCGGCTGCACCTTCGCCTTCAGCGGGCTGAAGGCGAGCATCATCTCGTGCCGGTAGCGCGCGTTGCCCACTTCCACTTCCGAGCCTTCCGGCGAGCGGGGTGCCATGGGCGCCGCGTACTCCAGCACCACCCGCCCACCGTCCAGCGGCGCCTCCACCCGCGTCACGCCCTCCGCCGAACGCGCCGAGCACGTGCCGACGCGCAGCGTGCCAGTGGCCGCGTCGTAGCCCCACTCGCGCGAGCCCACCTTCTTCTGCGCCGTCCACGCGCGCTGGCCCGGCCGCAGCACCGTCGCGCGGCAGATGCCCGTGCGCGAGCCCGGACCGATGTTCGTCACCTGCAACTGCACCAGCACGAAGGTGCTGTCCTCCAGGTCCCCGATGAAGGTGAAGCTCTCCCCGTACGTGTCGCTCGGGGAGGCCGAGGGCTCCAGCGTCGCTCCCGCCGCCACGGTGGGCAGCGCGAGCGACAAGAGGAGACCCAGGACCTGGAGCCGCGCCTCACGCCGCATGGGGGCGCTGCTCCAGCAGCGCGTCCGGCGACGTCGTGTCGTTGAAGACGTAGTCACGCTGCAGCGGCAGGTTCCACGCGAAGTACACCACGCCGCGCACCAGCCACCAGCCCAGCGTGTAGGCCAGTTGCGGATGCAGCGTCAGCAGCGCCACGCCGCCCGCGTTGAGCAGCGCGCTTGTCCCGCTCACCACCGCGTAGCGCATCATCTGCCGGCCCACGGCCGCCGTGCTGCGGAAGGTGAACACGCGATTGATGGAGTAGTTCACCACCGCGCCCAGGAGCGCGCCCAGCACCGTGGCCCACGCGGGCAACAGCCCCGCCCACTCCACCAGCGCCAGCACCACCGCGAAGTCCGCCACCGTGGCCACCGCGCCCGCCGCCGCGTTGAGGCCGACAATCGCCTTCTCCGAACGCGCCTCCTGCCGCTTGGGCGCCAGCGCCTTCACCAGATTCCGGAAGCGGGAGATGGCCGTCAGGTTGCTCATGATGGCGACGAAGACGAGCCCCACCACCGCCATCCAGTGCATGGGGTGCTTCTCCTGGGGCCAGAACACGGCCTCCAGAATCGGCGACAGCGCCGTGCCCGCGCCCAGGAAGAGCACCCGCTCCAGCCGCTGCATCGCGCCGTCACGCACGTTGACGCCCAGGCCCTCGCCCTTGGCGCGGACATACGGCACCAGCGACGAACCCAGCAGCGCACCCAGCGCCGGCAGCAGCACCCAGGTGTCCCGGTAGTACCAGGCAAGGCCCATCAACATGGCCGAGTCCACGTACCTGTCGAGCACCGAGTCCAGCGCCGCGCCCGCGGGGTTGGCCTCCTTGCGTGTACGGGCGATGCGCCCGTCCATGACGTCCAGGATGCCCGCGCCCAGGAACAGCCAGCCGCCCAGCGCGAAGCGGCCCGCCGCCACCGCCACGCCGGAGGAGATGCCGAGCAGGCCCGACAGCATGGACAGCGCGTTGGCCGGAAGGCCCGAGCGCAGAATCAGCGCCCACAACGGCTGGATGACCCAGAAGAAGTAGTGCCGGAGGAAGTAGCCGACGAACCCGGCGTTGCCCCGCTTGAGCGTCTCCTCGTCGCGAGGCACGCCCTTGAAGGCCACGCGGATACAGAAGATGAGCAGGCCTCCCAGGAAGTACACACAGGCGAGGATGGCCGGACCCAACGCGGTCCAGATGCGAGCCGAGGGGGACAGGTTTCCGGTCAACCAGGCGACCACGTTCTCAAGCACGGGTGTCCCCTCCAGGAGTCAGCGGCAGCGTGACGGTCATGGGTGCGCTCTTGCGCGAAAAGGCCAGCTCCACCGCCAGGAAGGCGGCGAGCGCGAACACGAGGCCCGCGAGCACATCCAGGATGTAGTGGTGCGTCAGATAGACAGCGGAGAAACCAACCAGCAAGGCGAACGCCCCCGTGGCCAGACGCCACTTCGGGCCATCCCGCCAGACGAAGAGCATCACCATGAAGGGATAGGAGGCGTGCAACGAGGGCATGGCCCCGAAGACGTTGGGATTGCGGGCGTAGAAGCCGGCGAAGTAGTTGATGCCCAACAGTGCGTCGAAGCGCGCCGTGCCCGCGGGACTGGGCAGTGCGGCGAGGTTCGCCGGGCCCGGGCCGTACTGAAGGATGTACCAGGGCGGAGCCGCCGGATAGAGCAGGTAGGTGACCATGCCCAGGGCGTTCACAAGCAGGAAGGCCCAGCACAGCTTCTCGAAGCGCGCGTCCTTCTTCACGAAGAAGAAGATGGCCATCAAGAAGACTTCGTAAAGGTAGGCCGCGTAGGCGAAGCCGCACAGCAGGTCCAACACGGCGTGCGAGCGGGTGCTCCACCACAGGGGCCAGTTGACACCCCCGGGGGCGGGGAACCATTGGCGCTCCCAGTCCCACAAGTCACCCGTGTGGATGCCGCCCCGAAGGAACAGCCAGAGTCCCTGGCTGTCCATCAGCATGCCGGTCAGCCATAGCGGGAACCCGCCGAAGAGGAAGCGCCGCGTGCGGGGGCCCGCCCAGGCCACCCCCACCAGCAGCACGTCCGCGACGACGTGGTCCCACCGGAGCCGACCGGTGGCCGTCACGAGCATCAAGTGGCCCACACCCAGCAGGGTGACGAGCCACGTGAAGGCCGGACTCTTAGCGAGCGAGCGGGAGGTCATCCCCGTAGTAGTCGAGTCCGAGGTGGGTGATGGGCTCTTCGCCCGCCACGACGCGCAGGGTGTTCTTCAGCTTGGTGAGCTGGATGAACAGGTCATGCTCGACGGGCAGGCCGGGCTGCGCCATGGGGCTCTTGAAGTAGAAGGACATCCACTCCTGGATGCCGCGCCACTCCAGCCGCTTGGCCAGGTCCAGGAACAGCGCGATGTCCAGCACCAGCGGCGCCGCCAGGATGGAGTCGCGGCAGAGGAAGTTGACCTTGATCTGCATCGGATAGCCGAGCCACCCGGTGATGTCGATGTTGTCCCAACCCTCCTTCGCGTCGCCGCGGGGCGGGTAGTAGTGGATGGACACCTTGTGCGAGTACTTGCTGTACAGCTCGGGGTACAGGTCCGGCTGCAGGATGGTGTCCAGCACGCTCGACTTGGTGACTTCCTTGGCCTTGAAGGCCGCGGGGTCGTCGAGCACCTCGCCATCGCGGTTGCCGAGGATGTTGGTGGAGAACCACCCCTCGAGGCCGAGCATGCGGGCCTTGAGCGCGGGGGCGATGACCGTCTTCATCATCGTCTGGCCGCTCTTGAGGTCACGGCCCGCGACGGGGATGCCCTCCAGCTTCGCCAGCTCCTGCAGCGCGGGCGTGTCCACGCTCGCGTTGGGCGTCGCGTTGGCGAACGGCACGCCTTCCTTGATGGCGGCGTACGTGTAGAGCGCGGTGGGGTTGATGTCCGTGCTGTTCTCGTCCAGCGCCTTCTCGAAGGCGGCCAGCGTCTTGAAGGACTCCGGCAGGGGACGGAAGGTCTCCACGCTGCTGCACACCACCATGACGGCGCGCTTGGCGTTGAGCTCCTTCTTGAAGTCGCGGATGTCCTGGCGCAGCGCTTCAATGCTCTCGCGGTGCGTCTTGGTGGCCTTGGCGTGGTTGGCCTCGATGCGGCGGACGAACTCGGCGTCGTGCACGCCCTTCTTGGGCTTGATGCCCTGGAGGAAGGGCTTCACCTGCTCCAGGTGCTTGTCGTGCAGCACGCCGGAGCGCACCGCGACCTGGTACGCGTCCTCGCTGATGATGTCCCAGGCGCCGAAGACCACGTCGTTCAGTCCCGTCAGGGGCACGAGCTCACCCAGCTTCACGGTGCGCCCGTCCGTCCGCTTGCCCAGGCGCGCGGTCCCCATCTGCGTCAGGGACCCGATGGGTGCGCCCTTGCCCTGCCGCGCCAGCTCCACACCCGCCATCAGCGTCGTGGACACCGCGCCCAGGCCGGGGATGAGCACCGCCAGCTTGCCCTCGGGCTTCGAGACCGACTTCTTGTTCTCCATCGTGGATTCCTTCGAAAGGCGGTTTTGACGCCCTGTGGTGAGGCTTCTTCGGATTCGCCGCTGCGCACCGACCTGATGCCGTGGGGTATGCGGAAAATCTCGAATGCGGATGGTTGATACTCTAAAGCGTTCGTGACTTCAACGTCATGTGGGGCGGCTGGTTAGCACGCCATGGGGCGGACTGATGGATCACCCCAGCCCCAGGTACAAGACGAGCCGAACGCGCCTGTCAGAGAAACACCAGGTCGTGAGAAAAGTGACACCTGCCCGACCGTACATGGGCATGACGGGTAGGTCGGAGTCGTTTCCGACCCGTTGGCTACGGTGTATGGGGGTGTATTGCTGCGTGTGTGCCTTCGAGGGGTGTGGGACGGGCCAGTCATGGCGCCCAGGCGCTTCCGGCGCAACCCCAAGTCGAGGCAGGCAGGGCCCACCCGCCACTTCCCGTAAAGAGAGGGGAGGGTGGGCCCGGGGAGGGACGTCAGTGGGGGCCCGTGCCGCCGCCGCCGTTCAGCTCCAGGGCCTGGTGGTCGCCGGGGGCGTAGGGCTTCCCGGACAGGACGGCCTTGAGCATGCCGGCCAGTTGCACCATGCGGCTGGAGGGAGCGTCCCAGTACTCGGCGCGCTCCACGCGCACGCACAGAAGCGCGAGCTCTGGATCATCCACGCCCTGGGGGAACCACGCCTTGAGAGCGGGGCTCCACAGCTCCCGGACCTTGCGGGCGTCCTTCACCAACTGACAGCGACCGCTGACGGACACGTAGCGTTCGCGGGTGGGGTCGGCGAAGGAGACGTTGACGTGGTGGTCCTGCTCCACCTCGTCGACCTTGTGGGAGTGCTCTCGGGTGAAGAACCAGAGTTCTCCGTCGAAGTCATGGTCCTGGGTCCACATCGGCCTGCTGTGCAGGCTCCCGTCGCTCTCCACCGTGGTCATCATCGCGACCTTGATGCCGTGGATGAGGTCTCCCAGATGTTCGACGGCGTCGCGGGTGCCTTGCTCCTTCTTCTTGGTGCTCATGCGCTCCTCCTGAGTTGGAAAGGTAGGCAGGGTGGAGGGGAGCGAGCATGGGACGGCCGGTCGGATGGCGCCTGGGCAGGCGGGCGGTGTGGTAGGTGGCGAGGGCCTCCCTGGTGGAGGGGAGACCTGGGGCTCCACGTGAGTGGGGAACCTGGGGATGGAAAGCGAGTGCGACGATGCTGAAGACCGCGTGGAACGAGTGGTGCCTGAAGGCGCTGCAGATTGAGACGGCCCTCCTGGCGCTGGAGGAAATCGAGCTGCCCGAGGAGATGCACGGGCTGCAGGACGCGGCGGAGGAGAAGTTGCTGGAGCTGGGGCGCGCCTGGAAGGGGCGGCAGCCGCAGAAGGACGGGCGCCGGTGGGAGCGGCAGACCCTGGAGGGCGGCGCGCCGAGCGACGCGGAGCTCCAGGAGGTCGTCGACGAGTTCCGCGGGGACGGCAAGAAGTGGACGCTGCTCCGGGCCACCAGCGACAAGCAGGAGGTCGTGGAGGTGGTGGTGTCGGAGGGCCGCGCGTGCATGGTGGCCGGCGGCTCGTACTACCTGGGCCAGTGGGACGCGAAGGACGAGGTGCTCGAGGTGGGCCGCGATGACGACGCGGGAGAGCCCGGCACCGGCGTGGTGTTGTCCGCCACCGCCGAGGTCCAGTTCACGCCGGACCCGGAGCTGTAACCCGCGTCACGCGGGCCTTCGAGCGCGCGAAGTTTCAGGAGTCCAGCACGCGCGCCATGCGCTCGCGTGTCTTCGCGTCGGGCAGGCGTCCGAAGCCAGCGCGGACGTTGTCGGCGACGTGCTCGGGGTTGCTCGTGGCGGGCAGCGGGCAGTGCACGGCGGGGTGGCCGAGGATGAACTTCAGGAAGAACTGCGCCCAGCTCGCGCAGTCGAAGTCCGCGGCCCACGACGGCAGCGCGCGGCCCTTCACCTGTCGGAAGAGCTGCCCCGTGGCGAAGGGCTGCATGACGAGCACCGCCACGCCGTGCTCGGCGGCGGCGGGGAGCAGGCGCTTCTCCGCGTCGCGCTCGGCGAGTGAGTAGGGCAGCTGGATGAAGTCCAGGGTCTGCTCGCGCAAGAGGCGCTCCAGGTCATCGAAGGCGCTTCGGGCGTAGTGGGTGATGCCGACGTAGCGCACGCGGCCTTGCGCCTTCCACTCGCGCAGCACGGGCAGATGGGTGCGCCAGTCGACGAGGTTGTGGACCTGGAAGAGGTCCATGTGCCCTCGCCCCATGTCCTTCACGGAGGTCTCCAGTTGGGCGAGGCCCGCCTCGCGGCCCGTCGTCCAGACCTTCGTGGCGAGGAAGGGTTTGGGCGCGTCCGCGAGCGAGGCGAGCACGTCCCCCACGACGCGCTCCGCCCGGCCGTACATGGGCGAGGAGTCGATGAGGCGCGCCCCTGAGTCGAGGAAGCGCTGGAGCACCTGCTTCAAGGGCGCGCGCTCGGCGGCGGAGGTCCCCACGTCGAAGGTCTGCCAGGTGCCGAGGCCGATGACGGGCAGGGCCTCGCCCGACTTGGGGATGGGACGGGTGCGCATGGAGGTCTTCACGGTGGGAGCGGGCTTCTCGGCCCGAGTCTGGCCCGGGAGCAGCGCGGCGCCGAGCCCCGCGGTGAGCACGTCCCGACGCGAGGGCGGGGACAAGGGCCTGGGGCGTCGGGGTGTCTGGGACATGGTGGTGACAGTATTTCGTGGGACCGGTGTTCTGTTGCGCGAAGGGGGACGGTGACGTCTCCCGCGAAACAACCCTGGCTCTGGCACCCGCGCCGCGCGTGGGAGGAGCCCTCTCGGAAATCAGCTCAGGAAGGTCCAGCGATGAAGCGCAAGGTCTCGGTGTGTGCGGGCGTCATGGCGGCGATGGTGGCGATGTCCGCTGGCGCCGAGGAGGCGAAGGGGGGCGACTCGGCCCCCGTGGTCTCGGCGGGCGGTGACGGTGGCCCGGCGGTGGGAGCCGAGGTCGCGCCAGTGGTGGAAGGGCCGGGCGTGGAGCGGGCGATGGTGGCGCCTCCCCTGGTAGAGGCGACGACGGCGGGGGTGGTGAGCGCGGGGACAGCGGGGGATGCGCCCGTGGCGGTGGCGAAGACGGAGGACGCGGAGCAGGACGTCCATGTGCCCTTCAACCTGTCGATTCTGCCGGGGCTGAGCACCTCGGGGTTCGCCCGGCAGAACCTGGTGCATGACGTGTCCATCGGGTTGATCGCCACGCATGCGAAGCGGGTGACGGCGCTGGGGTTGTCGCTGGGCGGCAACTGGGTGACGCATGGCGCGAGCGGCGTGCTCGCCACGGTGGGCGCCAACGTGTCGAGGGGGCCCGTGGATGGGGTGCTGCTCGCGGTGGGCGGCAACGTGGTGACGGCGGACGCGGAGGGCGTGCAGGCGTCGGTGGGAACCAACATCGTGCGCGGCTCCATGGGCGGTGGGCAGCTCACGGTGGGCGCCAACGTGGCGACGGGCGCGGTGGAGGGCACGCAGCTCAGCGTGGGTGCGAACATCGCGGGCGGCGATGTGAATGGCGGGCAACTCACGGTGGGCGGCAACCTGGCGTCGGGCGCGCTGCGGGGACTCCAGATGTCGGTGGGTGGCAATCTGGCGGCGGGGACGCTGAATGGAGTCCAGATGGCGGTGGGCGCCAACGTGGCGCGAGGCACCGCGCGAGGGCTCCAGTTGGCGGCGGGCGTCAACGTCGCCTCGGAGCTGACGGGCATGCAGGTGTCCTCGGGCGTCAGCTACGCGAGCAAGCTGTCCGGTGCGCAGCTCTCCCTCATCAACGTGGGCGGCGACGTCGACGGCGCGCAGGTGGGTCTGGTGAACGTGGCCGGCCGCGTGGACGGCGCGCAGGTGGGCCTGCTGAACGTGGCGGGCCAGACGGAGGGCGAGTCGGTGGGCCTCTTGAGCTTCGTTGGAAACGGTCAGGCCCACGTGCAGGTGTGGGCCAGTGACGTGTCGCTGACGAACATCGGCCTGAAGCTGGGCGGGCGGCACCTCTACACGCTGCTCACCGTGGGCCTCACGCCGCCGATGGATGGAGACCGACGTCGCTACACGGTGGGCGCGGGCCTGGGTGGCCACATCCCCGTGGGCCGCTTCTACGTCGACGTGGACGTGATGGGCTCCAGCCTGCATGCCAACCGCCTCTTCGACTTCGACGAAGACACGAACCATGTACTCGGGCAGTTCCGGGTGATGGCCGGCTGGCAGCTGTCGCGCCGCTTCGCCGTGTTCGGCGGAGTCAGCGCCAACACGCTCGTCACCTGGAACGGGAGTGACACGTGGAAGGAGCTGGGCATCGGCCCGGAGTGGAAGGAGGTCTCCGACAGCGGACGCACCACCGTGCGCACCTGGCCGGGCCTGCTCGCGGGCGTGCAGATTTGACGTGAGCGTGGGTGCTTCCCGGGGGGCCCTCCGCCCCCCATGTTTCCCTCGGACGGATGCGCCCGTCAGTCGGTGGGCGACGGAGGGAGCGACCCCATGGAAGGCACCATGCGTGTGATGGTTCTCCACGCGCCGGGGCAGCCACTGCGAGCGGAGACGTGGCCCATTCCGCGCCCGGCCCCGCAGGAGGTGTTGTTGCGAGTCCACGCCTGCGCGGTGTGCCGCACGGACCTGCACGTGGTGGACGGTGAGCTGCCCAGGCCGAAGCTGCCGCTGGTGCCGGGCCACGAAATCGTGGCCACCGTCGTGGAGGCGGGCGCGGAGGTGATGGGGCTGGAGCCGGGCACGCGCGTCGGGGTGCCCTGGCTCGGCTGGACGTGTGGCCAGTGTCGCTTCTGTGTCTCCGGTCGGGAGAACCTCTGCGACTTCGCGCGCTTCACCGGCTACCAGTTGGATGGCGGCTACGCGGAGTACACCCTGGCGCATCACCGCTTCTGCTTTCCGCTGCCCGCGAACTACCCGGACGTGCATGCCGCGCCGCTGATGTGCGCGGGGCTCATCGGCTTTCGCAGCCTGCGCCTGTCGGGAGAAGGTGAGCGGCTGGGGTTGTATGGCTTTGGCGCCGCCGCGCACGTGCTCATTCAGGTGGCGCGTCATCGCAAGCGGCGCGTGTTCGCCTTCACGCGGCCCGGGGACGAGGAAGGGCAACGCTTCGCGCGCGAGCTGGGCGCGGTCTGGGCGGGAGGCTCGGACGTGCTGCCGCCGGAGCCGCTGGACGCGGCCATCCTGTTCGCGCCCGTGGGGGCGTTGGTGCCCGCCGCGCTGCGCGCCGTGGACAAGGGCGGGGTGGTGGTGTGCGGCGGCATCCATATGAGCGATATCCCGTCGTTCCCCTATTCGTTGCTCTGGGAGGAGCGGGTGGTGCGCTCGGTGGCGAACCTGACGCGCGCGGATGCGATGGACTTCCTCGTGCTCGCGCCCAGCGTGCCGGTGCGCACCGAGGTGCGGGTGTTCCCCCTGTCCTCGGCGAACGAGGCGCTCACCGCGCTGCGCGAGGGCCACGTGCGCGGCGCGGCCGTGCTCGACACGAGCAGGTAGGCGTGGGGCATTGCGCCCCGCAGGGACTGCGTGCGGCCCCATTCCGCCGCAAATCCCGCGCAAGGGGCGCGCGCGGTGCCCCGGCATTCCAAGGGGTTGGCGTTGGCCAGGGTGATGCAATGGGGAGGGGTGCAACCCGAAGCCCCGCGCACACAGCGGGGCCTGACCCGAGGCCGACGATGAAGCGAGCGTTGCAGATTACCTACCGGGGCATGGCGACGAGCGAGGCCCTGAACGAGCACATCCGCGACCACGCAGCGAAGCTGGAGCAGTTCTTCGATGGCATCGTCGGATGCCACGTGGTGGTGGACGAGCCCCACCGGCACAAGCAGCACAGCCATCACTTCCGCGTGCGCGTGGACCTGCACGTGCCTGGAAGAGACATCATCGCGGGCAGGGAGCCGGAGCACGACGCCGCGCACGAGGACCCCTACCAGGCCGTGTCGGACGCCTTCGAGGCCGCGCGCCGGCAGCTCCAGCACTACGCAGAAGGGCTGCACGCGCATCATCGACACTGACGCGCGCCGAAGTCCCTGGGGTCGCGCACCGTAGCCTCGGGTGCGCGTTTCCCCGGGGTGGAGCCAGGGGCCGAGCGTGGGCACGAAGCTCGGCCGTGGTCACCGGGGCTCGAGGTGTCGTGCCGGGTGACATGAGTCGTGGGAGTGCGATAGACGACGCGCCCTCCGGTCCGTGGCCGGCGCCTCCTCGATTCACGACTTCATGACTCCTTCCGCCGATGACTCGAGCCCAGGACGCGCACGGCGATGGCCAGGCATGCTGGCCCTGCCGTTCGTGGTCCTCGTCTGGCTCGTGTTCGTCGTGGCGCCCGTCTGGATTCAGGCCGCGCACGCCTGCTTCTCGCACTTCGACCTGGGCATCTACACCCAGGCCCTGGCGCGCATGTCGCTGGCGGAGCCAAACCCCTGGCTCACCGGGCGACAGGTCTACATCTTCAACGACCACTTCGACCCCATCCTGTGGGTGGTTCGCCCGCTGGTGGAGGTGCTGCCACCGATGTGGGCCTCGTTGGTGGGTGAAGCGCTCTTCGTGCTGCTCGCGCTGGCGCCGCTGCTCTGGCTCCAGGCACGGGGGCTGCTGAGCCGCGCCGCCACGGGGCTGCTGGCGGCGTTCCTGCTGCTCACCCCCAGCGCGGTGGAGGCGCTGAAGTTCCCCATCCATCCGACGACGTGGTCCGCGCTGCCGTGGGTGATGACCGGCGTGGCGTTCCATCTGCGCCGCAACGGCTGGCTGCTGGTGTCGCTGGTGTTGCTGTTCATGTGCAAGGAGGAGTTCGCCTTCGTGGGCATCATGCTCACCGTGGCGCTGTGGCTGCGCGGCGAGCGGCGCTTCGCGGTGGGCGTGGGGGTGCTGTCGCTGCTCTGGCTCGCGGGTGTCTACGGGCTGCGGCCGTGGCTGTTGGGGCCCTCGGAGGACTACGGCGTCCGGCTCAGGCAGGGCATGGAGGGTGGATTCCTTCACTACCTCACGCTTCGTCTGGCGCCGGTCCACCTGTCGCGCATGGGCACGCTGGTGTTGCTGCTGCTGCCGCTGGGGGTCTGGGCGTGGCGCGAGCGCTTGAAGCCGGACTGGGCGTGGCTGCTGGTGTTGTTGCCGATGCTCGGCATCCGTTTCCTCGGCATGGCTTGGCGCTTCCACTACGGCGTGCCGCTGATGGCCGCGGCGCTGATGGGCTTCCTTCCCGTCCTGCGCGCCCGGAAGCCGCCCGCGTGGGTCCTGGTGTCCACGGGGCTGGTCCTCCTCTTCAGCAACGAAGTCAATCTTCGCCAGTTCACTCGCACGTTGGTGTCCTCGCGCACATATCCGCGCCAGTGCCCGGGGGACCCGGAGCGACTGGCCAGCATCTCGCGAGGAGTGGACGTGCTCACCCAGAATCGAGCGGGGCTCGCGCTGCTGGGCAGCAACTTCGTCGCCCTGCTGGCGGACCGGGATGACATCTACGCCGTGGGCGGCCCACAGCCCGCCGACGGCCGCGTCTACGAGTGGGTGCTGGTGGAGAAGCCGCCTCATGGCGACGTCTTCCCCCTCTCCTCCGAGCGCATCCAGGAGCTCATCGACGTCTGGCGCGCGGATGCGGGCACGCAAATCGTCATCGACGACGCGAACGTCTTCCTGGCGCGAGGTCGCTTCACCACTCACCGTTGAGTGCTCGCAAGGGCGTGCCTCCGCGCGGCTCGCGTTCCGAGGCACCCCGCGCCGCGCGGCCCCAGAGCTCCGGGAGTGAGCGGCGAGGATGACGCCGCGCTCCGGCCGAGCACCCGCGTCCGCCGTGCCCGGCTCACGATGGAGCAGGCGAAGGGACGAGCGCCGGGGCACCTTCCCGTGTGGATCCACGCGAGGTCCGCCCGCACATACGTGTAGGTGCCCGCCCTCTAGCGCTGGCGTACCGGATGCCCGCCATTGGCGAACAGTCCACCGCATCCCCTCACGCTCTGGCGGGGATGGCGCTATCCTCGCGCGGTCCCCGCCATGAATGCCCCGCGGCTCCAAGTGCTGCTGGTGGATGACGAGGCAGCTGTCCTCGCCACCACCGCGGCCGTGCTCTCCGAGGACTTCGAGGTCCAGACCGCGCATGACGCGCACACCGCGCGCCGGATGCTCGGGCTGCGTCCGTTCGACGTCCTGTGCACCGACCTCCACATGCCCGGCCCCAGCGGCATCCAGCTGCTGCGCGAGGCCGTCATCCAATATCCCCACCTCGCGGGCGTGCTGGTGACGGGCTTTCGCGAGTACCTCGACTGGAGAGACCGCCTGGACGCGCAGGGCCTCTTCTACCTGGTGCTCAAGCCCTACCAGCCTCCGGACCTCATCGCGATGATCCGCCGCGCCGCCGAGTCCGCGCGCCTCAAGCGCGACATGAGCCGACTGTCCTCCGGCCTGGCCGAGCACAAGTGGGGGCCCCGATGAAGGTTCCCCCCCTGTCGCGGGGAGGGTGGCTGTTGATGGGACTGCTGTGGCTGGTCGCCATGGTGGTGGGCTTCGCGCTGCTCGCCCGACATGCCCTCACCCCGGGCACCGCCCACGAGTCTCCAGCCCGCTGGCCTTCGTCCGTGAGTCCTCCCCGCGCGGAGGGCCGGCCCACCCTGGTGATGCTCGCCCACCCGCGCTGCCCCTGCACGCGCGCCAGCCTGGGCGAGCTGTCCGTCCTGATGGAGCACGCCCGGGGCCAGCTCGACGCGCGCGTCCTGTTCCTCCAGCCCGAGGGCACTTCCGGCGACTGGACACAAGGCCCCCTGTGGCGCGCCGCCGCCGCGATTCCGGGCGTCACGGTGCTCAAGGACGCGGGAGGCGAGCAAGCTCGCCGGTTTGGAGCAGTCACTTCCGGACATTCCTTGCTCTATGATGCCGCCGGTCGGCTCCGCTTCAGCGGTGGAATCACCGGGGCGCGGGGACACCGAGGTGACAACCCGGGGCGGGACGCCGTGGAGGCGCTGCTGCGGGAGGCGGGTGGGGTGGGCGGGTCGTCGGAGCACGCTGTCTACGGTTGCGCACTGGAGGAACCGCCCGAGGCCCGGGCCACGAACACCCCATGAAGCCCACGGAGGATGCCAGCGGCCCGACGGTGGCACTGAAGGAACGCGCCGTTCTGCTGTTCCACGAGCACCTGACCACGGTGCGACGCCGCACGGACCGCCTCTTCGCGGGACTGATGCTGGCCCAATGGGCCTTCGGCATCCTCGTGGCCCTCTTCGTCTCGCCCTACGGCTGGGAGGGCAAGGACCGCGCCCTCCACGCCCACGTGTACGCCGCGCTCTTCCTCGGCGCCGCGCTCACCGTGTTCCCCCTCGCGCTGGCGCGCTGGCGCCCCGGGGCCGTCTCCACCCGGCACGGGGTGGCCCTGGCGCAGATGTTGTGGTCCTCGCTGCTCATCCACCTGACGGGTGGGCGCATCGAGACGCACTTCCACATCTTCGTCTCGCTCGCGTTCCTCTCCCTGTACCGGGACCCGTGGGTGCTCCTGACGGCCACGTGCGCCACCGTCGCGGACCACGTCATCCGAGGCGTCCTCTGGCCGGAGTCCGTGTATGGCCTGCCCAACGCGGAGTGGTGGCGCTTCCTGGAGCATGCGCTCTGGGTGGGCTTCCTGAACCTGGTGCTCCTGCACGCGGGCCGGGTGATGCGGCGGGAGATGCGCGAAGTGGCGGTGCGCCGCGCGGAGCTGGAGCTGGCGCGCGAGCGCGAGGAGGACAAGTCCGCGGAGCTGGACCGCGCCCTGCGCGAGCTGAGCGGCTTCCAGGAGCACCTCATCCGCGTGGAGAAGCTGGCCGCGGTGGGTCAGCTCGCCGCCAGCGTGGGTCATGAATTGCGCAACCCGCTGGCCGCCGTGCGCAACGCGCATGCCTACCTCTCCCGACGACTGAGTCGGGATGCCATCGGGGCCGCGGATGACCCACGCGTCCCCCAGTTCCTCGGGGTGATGGAGCGCGAATTGGGTGCGTGCGCGAAAATCATCTCCGACCTGCTCGACTTCGCGCGCGAGCGGCCTCCGGCGCTGCAGCCGTGTCCGTTGCGACCACTGGTGGACGAGGCCATTGGCGTGGTCCCCTCGCGCGAGGGCGTCCGCATCCTCAACGAAGTGCCCGAGTCGCTCCCGGTGCCGAGCCTGGACAAGGAACAGTTCCGTCAGGTGCTGGTGAATCTGGTGCAGAACGCGGTGGAGGCCATGCCCCAGGGAAGAACCGGTCAGGTTTCAGTGCTGGCGGAAGGCGGCGACACCGGGCCGTGGGCCATTCGCGTGGTAGATGACGGGACGGGCATCCCTCCGGACGTGCTGCCCAAGATTTTCGAACCGCTCTTCACAACCAAGACGCGTGGCACCGGCTTGGGGCTGGCCATTGTGGCCAACATGGTGCAACGTCACGGCGGCACAATCTCTGTGCGAAGCGAAGCCGGCCGGGGTAGTGAATTCCATATTCATCTCCCGGCAACCGCGGCGGCGCAGGCCGCATGATGGAGGACGTGGCTTTGGGCCCCGCTCGCATCCTTTTGGTCGACGACGAGGAGGGGCTGCGCATCACGCTCGCGGCGAACCTGGAGTTGGAGGGCCATACCGTTCTGGAGGCCGCCAACGGCGAGGAAGCGCTGCGCCTGCTGGGCGAGCACCCGGTGGACGTGGTGCTCAGCGACATGCGCATGCCCGGGCTGCACGGGGTTGATCTGCTGCGCCGCATCAAGCAGGCGCGTCCGGACATGCCCGTGGTGCTGATGACCGCCTTCACGGCGGAAGAACTGGTGGAGGACGCGCTCGCGGAGGGCGCCTTCACCGTGCTGCCCAAGCCCTTCGACGTGGCGCACGCGCTGGACACGATTCTGCGCGCGGCGCGGGCTCCCCAGGTGTTGGTGGTGGACGACACGGAGCCGGTGGCGCGTGCCATGGTGCGCGCGCTGAGCACCGTGGGGCTGCGTGCGCGCGCGGTGTACAGCGGCGAGGAAGCGCTGACGTACCTGCGCTCGGGCGACTTCGACGTGTGCGTGCTGGATTTGGTGATGCCGGAGATGAGCGGGCCGGAGCTGGTGGCGAAGGTGAAGGCGGCGGATTTGTCCGTGGCCGTCATCGCGATGTCCGGGCACGTGGTGCCAGAATTGTTACGCAAGGTGGCGGCGCAGGGCGCGGTGGTGTGTATGACCAAGCCGGTGCCGCTGCGGGAATTGGTGCAAGCGATTGCCCGGGTGAGAGGCCAACCCCGGGCGCAGGGGCCCTCCGGGCCCCAGGGTGCGAGGAATTGACGGATGGGCGCGCGCGCAGATCTCCAAGCGCGGGAACGGGCCGCGGTGGCGGACGTCGTCGCCTCCACGCTGCGGCATGACCTCCGCAACAAGCTGGCCAGTGTCCGCAATGCTTCGTTCTACCTGATGCGGAAGATGCAGAAGACGGACGTCTGGAGCACGGATGCCCGGGTGGAAGCCTTCTTCCAGCTCATCGACCGGGAGCTGGCGGCGGCCGAGGAGGTGCTGACGCGACGCGCCCCGGTGGCCAGCAGCGACAAGCCCCTGTGCCACGCGAGCGAGGCGATGGAGCAGGGGTTGCGTGAGGCGAGGGTGCCGGAGCAGGTGCGCGTGGAGCGCGACTTCAAGGCCCGGGGCACGGTGCCGCTGGATTTGGAGGACCTGGCGCTGCTGGTGCGCTGTCTGGTGGACAACGCCGTGGAAGCGATGCCGCGCGGAGGAATGCTCACCGTGCGGACCTGGGACGTTGAAGAAGGTGAGGGCGGCGTGGGCATCCGCGTGGAGGACGCGGGAGAGGGGCTGGCGGCGGAGGCGTATTCACGTGCCTTCGAGCCCTTCTATTCGACACGTCCCGGCCACGCGGGATTGGGATTGAACATCGTGCAGCGATTGGTGCTGCGCAATGGGGGGAAGGTGGCACTGGACGGAGGCCCCTCGGGGGGCACGCACGTCGAGGTCCTCTTCCTGCACCGCCCGGAGGCGGGGGCCAGGATGCGGCTCGCGGGCCATGACGAGATACGGGGGAGCAAGTGATGGAGACGAGCTGGACCTTCGGGCGCTGCCTGCTGCTGGTGGAAGATGACCCGTCCAACCGGATGACGCTCGCGGCGCTGCTGGAGGAAGCGGGGTTCGCGGTGGTGACAGCGGGTTCCTACGCGGAAGCGGAGAAGTGGCTCAACCACCCGCGGCCCATCGACGCGGTGTTGCTGGACCAGAGCCTGGGTGACGGCTTCGGCACGGGGTTGATTCCGTTGGTGCGTCACCACATGCCGGGCGCGAAGGTGGTCTTCGTCACCGGCGCCGACAGCGCCATCGACATGCCGGTGGATGCCGTCTTCCGCAAGGGTGACCATTTCGAGGCGCTCCTGGCCTTCCTCTTCAAGCTGTTGCCCCAGAGACCGCTGGGGATGTCCTCGTCCGCTCCTGGGCCGCGTCGTCCCTGAGCTTCGCGGTGGTGTTCAGCTCCAGCTCTGGCCATCCAGTTCGGGAAAGGTGACCTGGCACTCGCCGGGATTGACGCCCTCCACGCGGGCGTAGCCATTGGAGTTGAGGGTGCCTTCGCGCGTGCTGCCGTCGGGCAGGCTCACGACGTAGCGCGCGTTGGGGACGGGCTTTCCCGCCTCGTCCTTGAGCTCGATGGCCAGCCAGGTCATCTCCTCCACCACGGCCTCGTCGGCCTTGGCCTCGGGTCTGGCCGTCCAGGGCGCTGGCACGCTCTTCGGGCGGGCCACCTCGAGCGCGACGAGCTCTCCGCGCGTGAAGGCGTCCGAGAGGCGCTGCTTGAGGCGTTGCTCGTAGCGGGAGCGCTCCAGGCCCGTCAGGCCGAAGGGGCTGCTGCCGCCGAGCGCTTCGTAGATGCCATACAGCGTGCGCGCCGAAGGGGTGGACAGCCACCGGTCCAGGGATGACGTGACGAACACGTCCGGCACTCGCGGGCGGCGCTCTTTCGCGTCGGTGTCGACGGACGAGACGACGAGCCAGTCTGCGTTCCGCGCCGGCAGTGTCCACCGGCGTTCACCGCGATTGAGCGGCATGCTGAGTACCCCCGTGGGACTCAGTGTATCAGCAAAGGACACTCGGTGTCCGGTGGCGCGCGATTTTTCGTGCGGCCACGGGTCGCCCGACGGGGAGGTGTGGGTGGGGCCCTGGGGTCAGTCGGGCGTGGCCTGGGTGGGCGGTGCGGGGAGGCTGTGCGCGAGGACGACCCACCAGCGGCCCTCGCGACGCTGGCACACGTCGGTGAAGTGCCCCACGTCGGAGACTTCGGTTCCATCGGGCAGTCGCACGCGGGCCCGCTGGGTGCCGGTGAGCACGCCGGTGTCGCCGAAGACGTGCGCGCGCACCGTCTCGGTTTCGACAGAGAGGAGGGTGCCGGGGATGGCGGCGATGTTGGCGAGGAACGCCGTGCGGTCCGTCTCCACGTCGCCCACGCCGCGAAAGACGAGGTCCTCCGCCATCAAGCCCTTCAGGGCCTGGGTGTCGCGGGCCTGGATGGCGCGGACGATGGACTCCTCGAGTGCCAGGAGGGCGCGGACGTCCTCCGTCTGGGAGGGGGTGTGGGGCGTCATGGGCGGTGGGCTCCTGAGGGCGCCAGGGTCGCGAGCACAGGCGGTCATCAGCGCGACGAGGGCGATGAAGGCGTGGCGTGGGGACACGGGCCGCGTTTGAGCATGTTCTTCCGGGGGAAGCCAGACAGAGGCGTTTGCTGTTCGTCAAACGCCTCGCGTCCGAGTGGCGGCGGCTCCCATGGACGCGATAGTCCACGCCCCCCTGCCCGCGTCTGCGCGTCGAGACTCCACCTCCGGCGGTGAGGGATGCCTTCGTCTTCCCTTGGGAGTCCTCCATGTCACTGAATGAGTACGTCACGCTGGGCCGTTCGGGTCTGCGGGTCAGCCCGCTGTGTCTGGGCACGATGACCTTCGGTACCGACCTGGGTTGGGGCAGCAGCGTCGAGGCGTCGAATGCCATCCTGGACCGCTTCCTCGAGCGGGGCGGCAACTTCCTCGACACGGCGAATGCATACACGCGAGGGCACTCGGAGAAAATCATCGGTGACCACCTGGGCCGGTATCCGAGCAGGCGGGACAGGGTGGTGATTGCGACCAAGTTCTTCAGCAGCCTCTTCCCGGGGGACCCGAATGGTGGTGGCGCGGGACGCAAGTCGTTGATGGCGCAGTGCGAGGAGTCGCTGCGCCGACTCCAGACGAGCTACATCGACCTGTACTGGATGCACTGCTGGGATGTGAATACGCCCATCGAGGAGACGATGCGCGGGCTCGACGACCTGGTGCGCTCCGGGAAGGTCCGTTACATCGGTATCTCGGATACACCGGCCTGGAAGGTGGCGCAGGCGCAGGTGACGGCGCACTTCCGGGGCTGGGCTCCGCTGGTGGCGTTGCAAATCGAGTACTCGTTGTTGGAGCGGACGGTGGAGGGGGAGCTGGTGCCCATGGCTCGGGAGCTGGGGTTGGGGGTGACGCCGTGGTCGCCGCTGAAGAGTGGCGTGCTCAGTGGAAAGTACACGCGGGAGAACGCGGGGAAGGTGAAGGCGGACCGGGGGGCGTGGGCGGAGAACTCGCTGACGGAGAAGACGTACAAGCTCATCGACGTGCTTCAGCGCATAGCGAAAGAGCAGGGCACCACGGTGGCGCGTGTGGCGCTGGCGTGGGTGCAGGGGCGGCCCGGTGTGACGTCCACCATCCTGGGTGCGCGCACGCTGGAGCAGCTCGACAACAACCTGGGGGCGCTGGAGGTGACGCTGAAGCCGGAGCAGGTGAAGGCGTTGGATGACGCGTCCAAGCCGACGCTCGATTTTCCGGCGGAGTTCCTTCAGGGCGCGCCCACGTTCATGCACGGCGGAGTCTCCGTGAACGGTGTCCCCGCGCCCGCGTGGCCCATGGCTCCGAAGTCCGACGAGGAGCGCTGGTAGTCGCTGGAGTGGGTGTGTTCGCGCGCGTGCTCGACGTGGGCCGCGCGCGTTGTAGCTGGGTGGCCACGCGTCGTGCGGTGTCGGTGCGCAGGAGTGGCGCGGCGCCGTGTTTCGCGCGTGAGCGGTGAGACAGCGGACAGCGAACACGTGCCACGGCGAAGAAACGTCGTGCGCGAGACAGTCACGCTGGCGTGAGCGGGAGGCGTCCCTACGTTGCGAGCCCTGGCGCGGGAATGGCTGCGCGGTTGAGGGGAGGGTGTGTGGGCGAGCTTCTGTCAGGAGGCGACGAACAGTTCCGTACGCGGGGCATGAATCATCCCGAGGCGAATGGCTGTGAGCACGAGCAGTCGGGTGAGGCACTGAGTGTGACGGAGGCGCTGGACTGCGACCTCGACGCATATCTGGACCGAGAGCTCGCCATGGAGCCGGAAGTCGATGGTGAGACCGCGCTCACGCCCACGCGCGAAGCCGCGGAGGACATGCGCGCGCTGCTGGACCTCGCGGAAGAGGAGACGCGGTGGATCTCCGAGTCGCCTCGGCCCGCGTTCTCCGACGCGGAGCCTGGTGAGTCCGTGTCCGAGTCCGCGCCCGTGGTGATTCCGGAGTGGATGCGCGCGAATCCGGAGGTGCCGGTCGCGGAGGCGGTGCGTCTGCCGTGGGGACACTCCAAGGTGGTTCCGGTCACGACGGCTCGCGGTGGTTCGTCCACGCATGCGACGCCGCGGAAGAACACCGTGAACGAGGTGCAGGGTCCGCTCAATCTTCAGCAGCAACCCTGGGGTATTCCCATGGTCCCGCCCGCGCAGCAGTGGAGCGGACCGATGGCGCCCGGGCAGCAGCACGCCTGGGACGGCTCCATGGCGCCCGGGCAGCAGCACGCCTGGAGTGGCCCCATGGCAGCGCCGACGGCGTCGAGCCGGGGCCGCGACGTGGTGTCCGGCGTACTGCTCGGCGTCGCGGCGGTGGGCGTGGTCGCGGCGGGCATGCTCGTGGTCGCGAGCGTGCGTTTCTGGGAGCAAGGCGCGAGTTCTCCTTCGGTGAATGGCGTCGCGGGCACCTCGGCGCATCAGGGCGCATTGGGTGCTTCGGCGCGGCAAGGGGTGGCGGGATCCGACGGCAGCGTCGGCTCCGTGGGCCAGCTCAACCGCGCGAGCAACTCGGGGGCGCTGGTCGGCGCGAACGCCTCGGGTCAGCTCAACAGTGCGAACAGCACGGGGGCGCTGGTCGGCGCGAACGCCTCGGGCCAGCGCAACGGCGTGGGCAACGCAGGCGCGCTGGTCGGCGTAAACGCCTCTGGCCAGCGCAACGGCGTGGGCAACGCAGGCGCGCTGGTCGGCGCGAACGCCTCGGGTCAACTCAACGACGCGAGCGCTTCGTGGCAGTTCGGCCAGACGGGTCCTTCGGTTGCCATCGGGTACTGGGCCATTCCTGGCCTCATGGCGGGCACGGCCTTCCCGGGTGTGGCCGATACCAACGCGATGAACCCCGTCGCTCCTCGGTACATGGGCCCCTACGTCTGGGCCCCTCCCGGAAGCATCAGCGACATCGCGAACGGGCTGCACGCGCAAGGCGCGTCGACGGACCCGGCTCGCGCCCTCACGTCCTTCTCGGGCCCGAGCAGCGCGGACCTGATGGCCCGCCGTGACACCCTGGCCGTGAAGTCCGGCGAGCGGCGCATCCGAACCGAGAGCGCGCCCACGATGCGCGCTCCCGTGAGCACGACTCCCGCCCAGAGTGTCGCGGAGGCCTCCTCGGGCGCGGTGATGGAGATGACCTTCGAGGAGCCCGACTCCAACGAGCAGACCACCTCCGCTCCGGCGGACACCACGGACGACCCCGATGGCGCGACCAGCACCGAGTCGGAGCTGGACGAGGAGTTCGCGCGAGAGCTCGGCTTCACCGAAGACGGCGAGGAGCGCGTCGCCTCCGAGTCCACCGTCGCGCGGACCGTGTACGTCCCGCCCGCGCTCGACGCGAAGGAGCACCTCACGCCCGAGGACGTGAAGCAGGTGGTGGTCTCCAATCAGCCGGCCATCACCGCGTGTCTGCGCCAGCATGCCTCGGACACGTCGGTGCAGAAGGACGGGCGCTTCGTGGTGCGCTGGTCCGTGCTGCCGAGCGGTGAGGCGACGAGCGTCGCCATGGACACGCAGGCGCTGCGCGCCACGCCGCTCGCCGGCTGCATCGAGGGCGTGGTGCGCGGCTGGAAGTTCCCCGTGCACACGGTCCGTATGCAGGAGCCCATCCGCTTCCCGTTCGTCTTCTAGCTCAAGAGGGCGAGGCCGCTCAGGCCTCGCCCGTCTCGTGTCCGAAGACGTCGCCCGGGTTGGGCGTGGTGGGGCCCTCGGGCGCCTTCTTGACCAGGGGGCGCCGCCACCGGCCGGAGAAGTAGTAGGCCATGCTGACCACCAGCGACACGCCGAAGCTCAAGGCCATCGCAATCCACACACCCGTCACGCTGCCCATGCGGCGCGACAGCCAGTACGCCACCGGCACCCGCACCACCCAGAGGCTCACCAGCGAGAAAATCGTCGTCATCAACGTGCGTCCCGCGCCGTTGATGATGCCGTTGCTCACGAAGATGAGCGCGAACAGGACGTATGTCCCTCCCACGATGTGCAGGTACGTGACGCCCGGCCCGATGACCGCCGGATCCGAGACGAAGATGCGCAGCAGCGCCTCCGGGAACGACACGGCCACCGCCGAGATGACCAGGGTGATGCCTCCGCTGAACAGGCACCCCCACTTGAAGATCTCCTGCACGCGGTCGTAACGGCCCGCTCCCAGGTTCTGTCCGGCCAGCGTGGACACGGCCATGCCGAACGTCATCGCGGGCATGAAGGCAATCTGGTCGATGCGCGAGGCCGCGCCGAACGCCGCCGTGGACACCTCACCGAAGCCGTTGACCAGACCCGTCACGAACACCATGCCGATGGACACGAGCGACTGCTGCACAGCGGCCGGCACGCCGATGCGCAGCGTCTTCCAGGTGGTGGGCCCCAGGTGCGCCAGCCGTGGCCTGCGCGGCGCGACGGGGACATCCTTCATGCGCAGATAGATGAGCAGCGTGATGAGCGCCAACAGCTGCGACACCACCGTGGCCCAGGCCGTGCCGTTCAATCCCAGCTTGGGCAACCCGAGCCAGCCGAACATCAGCACCGGGTCCAGCACCGTGGTGAGCAGGACGGAGCCCGCCTGGAAATACAGCGGCGTCTTCGAGTCACCCACGCCCTGCAGCAGGCTGCGCGTGAGGAACAAGCCGAAGCCCAGGGGCATCGACAACAGGAAGATGCGCAGGTAGCTGACGGACTCCGCATGGATTTCCGGCGGCGTGTCCATCAGCGTGAGGATGGTCGGCGCCAGCCACTCGCCCAGCAGCGTGAGCACCACGCCCAGCGAGTAGATGAGCACCGTGGAGCTGTCGACCACCTTGCGCAGCTCGTCCATCCTCCGGGCGCCGTAGTTCTGCGACACCAGGATGCTCGTCGCCATGGTGAGGCCCATGCCGATGGAGAACAGGACGAAGACGACGGGGAAACTCACCGTCACCACCGCCAGCGCCTCGGTGCCCAGGAACCGGCCCACCCAGATGGCGTTGATGAAGCTGTATGCCGTTTGAAGGAAGCTCCCCATCAACATCGGGATGGAGAAGGCCACCAGGTGTCGGGGGATGCTGCCTGTCGTCAGGTCTCTGCCGAAAGGCGCCTTCATGACCTGCGACTCGTGTTTCTGATTCCCATCGAAAAGTCCCTCAAGGTCGGCCCTCACCCGTGCATGGGCCGTGGAAGGAACTCGCCAGGAACCTGAGGTTCAACGCGGATCCAGGAGGGTGACGTCGTCTTTCCGGGTGTGGGCGCCCCTCGGCACCCGCGCTCCAGCTTACGGCGGCGGAGTCTCATCCGCCTTATGTTTCCAGGCGATGCGCACACCCCCTCCACCCGAGGCCGCACCGGACTCCCAGCCAACCGAGCTGCACGTCTGCCACAACTGCTCGGTGCGCCTGGACCCTCGCCTGGGGGGCGTGGATCTGCCGCGCCGCATCCGGGAAGCCGTGGCCGCGCGGGGCCTGGGACCGAGCACCCGCGTGTTCTCCTCGGGCTGTCTGGGCGAATGCCCGCTCGACAAGGTCAGCGTGCTGGTGATTCCTCCGAGCGGCGTGGGCTCCGAGGTGAAGCTCATCGACGCGGAGAAGGACGGCGAGGACCTGGCCGACCACCTCGCGCGGGAGGCCGAGCGAGCTGCGCGGCCTTGAGCAGCGCCTCCGCCATGGGCACGCAGCTCGCCTGCCCCTTGCCGGCAATCGCGTAGGCCGTGCCGTGGTCCGGCGAGGTGCGCGGCACCGGCAGTCCCAGCGTCACGTTGACGGTGCGCTCGAAGTCGAGCGCCTTCGCGGGGATGAGTCCCTGGTCGTGGTACATCGCCAGCACCGCGTCGTACCGCGCGCCCACTTCATCGGGTCTCGCGAAGAGGCCGTCCGCCGGAATCGGCCCGTGTGCATCGACTTTCGCCGCGCGTGCCTTGCGGATGGCGGGGCCAATCACCTCCACCTCCTCGCGCCCCAACAGGCCCCCTTCGCCCGCGTGAGGATTCAGCCCGAGCACGGCGATGCGAGGCCTGCGTCCCACCACCACGGGCGCGAGGCTGCGTGACAAGAGCTTGAGCTGCGCGGTGAGGCCCTCCACGGTGAGCAGCTTCGACAGCGCGGAGATGGGGACGTGGTTGGTGGCCAGGGCGATGCGCACGCGCGGCCCGTCCATCATCATCATGACGTCCACGCCGAAGGCCTCCGCCAGCACCTCCGTGTGGCCCATGAAGGGAATGCCCGCGCGTGAAATCCCCTCCTTGGACACCGGCGCCGTGCACAGCGCGTCCACGTGTCCCGCGCGCATGGCGTCAATCGCCGCCGTCACGTACGCGTACTGCGCGCGTCCTCCCTCGCGCGAGGGCTTGCCCGGGACGCGGTCCCTGGCCGCCAGCTGAGTCACCACCACGACGGTGGGGGACTCGACGCGGCCCAGGGCGGAGGGCTCCACGCGCGCATGGCGGCGGAAGAAGGGGAAGCGCTCCAGCGTGGGCCCATCCCCGAAGACGACGGGGATGAGCGCGCGACGCACGGCGGGGAGCGCCAGGGCCGCGGCCGTCACCTCCGGCCCGATGCCCGACACATCACCCAGGGAGATACCGACGAGGGGGAGGCTCACGGTGGCGAGCATCCCCCGCGTGGGGACGACAGGCTACATCTTCACGTCGATGCTGGCCTTCTGCTTCAGCTCCGTGACGTACTGGTCCAGGAACTTGTCCGTCTTCTCCTGGAGCAGCTTCCCCTCCAGCTTCGGACGCATCTCCTCGTAGGTCGTCGCGGCGACGGAGCGGCGCTCCTCCACCTTCAGGATGTGCCAGCCGAAGTTGGTGCGCACCGGCTCGCTGACGTCGCCATCCTTGAGGTTGAAGGCGACCTTCTCGAACGCCTGCACCATGACGCCGCGCTTGAACCAGCCCAAATCTCCGCCATCCGCGGCGCTGGGGCCCTCGCTGCGCGCGCGCGCCAGGGCGGAGAAGTCCATGCCCTCGCGACGGGCCTCCTGGGCAATGCCCTCCGCCTTCTTGCGCGCGGCGGCCACCTGCTCCTCGGTGGCCTTCGGGTCCACGGCGACCAGGATGTGGCGCGCGTGGACTTCCATGTCCTCGCTCTCCGCGCGGGCGTACTGGTTGTAGGCGGCCTTGAGGTCCTCCTCGGTGACCTTCACCTTGGGGCCCACCTTCATGCGCAGGAGCCGGTCCCGGAGGATGCGCTTGCGCAGCATGTCCCGGTACGTGGTCATCGTCAGGCCCTCGGCGACGAGCACCTGCTCGAACTGCGCCGGGTCCGTGATGTTGTTCTGCTTGCGCACGTCATTGACGAGCTCGTCCACCTCGCCCTCGGTCGCGGAGATGCCCATCTCCGTGATTTCGGCCTCCATCAGCTTCTCGCCGATGAGGGTGTCGAGCGCCGTCTTCATGAGCTGCGCGCGCTGCTCGGCGCGCTTGCGCGGGTCGGGGTCATTGAGGCGCGACACCTCCGGCGCCGCGCGCTGCTGAACCTCCGACAGTGCGATGACGTCGCGGTTCACCACCGCGGCCACCTTGTCCACCAGCTCCGCGCGCGCCGACGTGGCGCCCCCCAGGAGCGCCGCCGCAGCGACGAATGCCACCAGCTTCTTCATTCCGTGCATCCTTCCGCACCACACCGGGCCCGTCCAACAGTCCGCCGGGCCCACGATTCCGTCACTTCGCTGCCTGCGGGAGTGCCGCGGGCTGTCCGCGGATGGCCTGCAGCGTGGTCTCATTCACCTGGACCTGCGCCTTGTCCCGCAGTTCCTTCTCGAAGGCGTCCTGCGCCTCCGTGCGCTTCTGCTCCATCAACTTCGCTTCCACCCACTGACGCGCCTCGGCGAAGTCCCGCTTCCGCGCGGGCTTGCGCTCCAGCACCTTGAACAGGTGATAGCCGTACTCGGTGGACACCACGTCCGAAACCTGCCCGACCCCGAGCTTGAATACCACTTCGTCGAAGGCGGGCGGCATCTGTCCTCGGGGGAAGAACCCCAGGTCGCCCCCCACCTTGGCGTCCGCGCTCAGCGAGTACCTGCGCGCCAGGTCCGAGAACTTCTTGCCCGACTTGAGCTGCGTCTGGAGCCGCCGGGCCTCGTCCAGGCCCTTCACCACGATTTGAGCGGCGTGCACCTGCTCGCTCTCGTTCAGCTCGGCCTCGTGCGCCGCGTAGTACGCGCGCAGCTCCTCCTCCGTCACCCCCACGCGGGCGTAGACGTGGCTGGCGAAGAGCTTTTCGATGGTCAGCCGGCTGGCCTCGCGCGCGCGCAGCTCCGACATGGACAGCTGGCCCTGGGCGAGCACCTCGTTGAAGTTGCCCGCCGGGTAGTCGCCCGACAGCCGCAGCACGCCCCGGTCCACCTCTTCCGGGGTGACGGTGACGTTGTTCTTCCGCGCCGCCTGGAGCAGCAGCATCCGGTGGATGTACGTGTCCAGCAGCGTGCGCTTGAAGGGCTCGATTTCCTCCGGCGTGCGCTGGGAGGCCTCCGTGGAGGCCAGCTCCCGGCCCAGCTCCTGCTCGAAGTCCACGCGGGAGAGGACCTCGCCATTCACGGTGGCCACCACCGTGTCGTCGGGCGTCAGTTTGACGGGCGTGTTGCACCCCTGACTCAGCGCCAGGGCGAGCACCAGGGACGGCAAAAGAGCGCGGGTGGGAGAAAGACGCATGCGCGGAGTCCTGGGGGAAGGGTGGGGGCGACTCCCAAAGGTGGGGATGGCCCCCCAAGCTGGCAAGCGGGCCCTCATGGCGCGGGCACCGTGCCCGGCAGCGGGCTCGACGGCTTGCGCATGGGGGCTTGGACGTCCACCGGTACCCGGGCCAGAGCGTCCGTGTCGACCGACAGCGACAACTGCGTCTCCACGCGCGCCAGGTACTCGCCCCACGCGCGCGTGCGCTTCTCGCCTTCCAGGCGCACGCGCAGCTCCTCGCGCACGTCGTCCAGCGAGAGGTCCAGCGCGGGCCTGCGCGCGCGCAGCTTGAGCACGTGGAGCCCCTTGTCGGTCCGCACCACGCCGCTCACTTCGCCCTCGGTCTTCAGGGCGCGAGCGGCCTGGGCGACCTCGGCTCCGTATTCGCGCGTGAGCGCCTCGTCGGAGAGAAAGCGCATGTCGCCATCCAGCGGCGCGGTGCGCGGCTCCTGGCTGTGCTCGCGCGCCAGCTTCCCGAAGCCTCCGAAGTCCTCCGCCGGAAGCGCCTTCGCCTGGGCGAGCAGGGCCTGTGCCTCACCCTTCGCGGCGCTCTCCCGGGCGGCATCGGCCCGCGGCGCGGCGAGGAAGACATGGGACAGGCGCAGGGCCTCCGGGCGCACGAAGTCGTCCTTGCGCGCGGCATAGGCTTCCGCCAGCTCCGCGTCGGTGACAGTCACTCGCGCCTCTTCCAGTCGTGAGCGCATCAGCCGGCCCACCAGCGCGCGCCGCGTGGCCTCCACCACCTCCGGGTCGTCCTGGAGTCCCTGGGCGAGCGCGTCGCGCACCAGCAAATCAAACCGGGCCAGCGACTCCACGTACTCACGCCGGGCGCGGGGCTCCACGTAGCGCTCGCGCAGCGCGGGGCTCATCTCCAGGAAGCGCTCGGTCAGCTCCTCCGCCGTCACGGCATCGCCGCTCCAGCGCGCCACCGCCCGTCCGTCCGTCCGTCGCGTGTGGCGCAGGTCCATCACCGCCTGCCCGGCGGGCACCTCGCCCGGGGCCTTCCCGCACGCGGCGGGCGCCAGCAGGGCGAGGGTGAGGAGGCGGGGGGACAGACTCATGGGGAGGGGCTTCCGGGTAGCACGCCAAGGGGGCCCGGACAACCCGGAGTCCCGTCGCCTGTGTGCCGGCTCACGGCCGGGTGGCGTGCGCGGAGAGGAACGCCTCCACCAGGGGGAAGATTTCGTCCGGTGCCCGGCGGCCCAGCACCAGGTCGGCGTGCCCGTAGTCCGCGCCGAAGCCGTGCCCTCGCCCGGCCACGAGGAACTTCACCGGGCCCCCCAGCGCCTCCTTCGCCCGCGCCACCGACATGGGC
Source organism: Myxococcus sp. CA056 (assembly GCF_013336715.1). Lineage (NCBI taxonomy): Bacteria > Pseudomonadati > Myxococcota > Myxococcia > Myxococcales > Myxococcaceae > Myxococcus > Myxococcus sp. CA056. The sequence continues at coordinate 1,050,967 of NZ_JABUMT010000001.1, read as the reverse complement.
GGGGCCAGGAGGTCCTTGCTGCCCGCCAGGAGCAGGACGGGAATCTTCACCCCCGCCAGGGACTCGCGGTAGTCGAAGCCCCCGTCGTACGTGGTGAAGCGGTTGGTGGAAATCCAGCGAGCGAACTGGCGGCCCACGCCGCCGGAGATGTTGGCCGGCACGTTGGCCAGCGCGCGCCGCACGACCTCCGGCTCCATGTTCTCCGCCAGCATCATGTACCGGCTCAGCGGGCCCGGCGGCGCGCCCAGCAGCGCGATGCTGGTGACTCGGCCGGTGGGGATGACCTTCAGCCGCAGGAGCGGCTCCACGCGCTGGATGAAGGTGCGAAGCCCCGGTTGCACCGCGAAGGTGAAGGGGCTGCCCAGAATCGCCGCGGCCCGCACCGGGGCCTGCGGGTTCTTGGCCAGGTGGGCGTACAGCGTGAGGCCACCCTTGGAATGCCCCACCCAGAGCACTTCCTTCGCCCCCGTGGACACCACGGTGCGCAGGGCGGTGCGCACGTCGTGCTCCGCCTGGTCGTCGAAGTTGAAGTCCGAGCAGTCGCCCGCCAGCCCCCGCCCGCGCAGCTCCAGCACCCACGTCTCGAAGCCCGCCCGCGCCAGGTAGCGCGCCATGCTGTAGTGCTCGTCGAAGTCCAGGTGGAAGCGGTTGGCGCCCAGCCCGTGGCAGAGGATGACGGGCTCCGCGTACCGGCGCTCTCCCCGAGCGTGGTAGCGCCCCATGGCGATGGCCGCGCCGTCGTCCGTGGGCACCCGGTACAGCTCGTCCGGGCGGAACGTCAGCGTCAGCAACCCCTCTTTTCCCCGGCTCATCGTCCGCGAGAAGAGGTCCGCCATCCGCCCCAGCCGCGCCACCTGTCTCCGTGTCACCCCCCCACTCTAAGCCGGTCCGCCGCCCGTTGCCGTGTCCATTGCTGGGTGGTCATCCCTGCCGGCAGGGCCGTTGCAAGGAGATGTAGGTATAACGGTCCGGAGGAAACTGGATGCGGCAAAACAGGGCAATCAAGGAAGCTTTGTCGTCCTTCATCGCCACCGTTTTTCCCACAGACACCCTCCTGCGTGCCCTGAGAGTGATGGAGCGGCACCAGGTGCAGCTGTTGGGCGTGGTGGGGGAAGGGGGAGGCTTGCTGGGGCTGGTGAGTGAGGCGCACATCCTCGCGGCCTGGGGAGATCCGCTGGCGCCCGTGTCGGAGGTCATGGCGCGGGTAGGGCTGCCGGGCGGAAGGAGGCGACTGTCCCTGCGCCTGCCGCGCTTCTGCCTGCGGCGTGGGGGGCGGATGCGTCCGGCGACCTGATGCGGCGGGCAGGCCGTGGGAGCGGTACAATGCCGCCCCCCGTGCCGGACGACCTTCCCCGCTGGACTGTCTACATGCTGCGTTGCCGAGACGGCTCGCTCTACACTGGCGCCACCAATGACCTGGAACGGCGCGTGGCCACTCACGGACGCGGACGCGGCGCGGCCTACACCCGGGCGCGATTGCCCGTCACCCTCGTCTGGAGCGAGGCCGCCGAGGACCGCGGCGCCGCCCTGCGACGGGAGGCCGCCATCAAACGCCTCACCCGGGGCGACAAGCTGCTGCTCGTGTCCGCCGCTCGGCCCCCGCGACGCCGCGGACGCTGAGCCGGTTCCCTCGTCATACCGGCGTGCGGGGATGACCGTTGGTGGGCGACCCTTCGCGCCGCCATCTGTCATCATCCTGGAATCCGGGTCTTTTGTGTCGGGTCCCTCGATACCCGAACGCGGTGTCGCGCGTTACCGTGGGACCATTCTTCACAGGGGGCAGTTCATGCTTCGGTCGCTTTCAGGAGTCTTCGCCGCACTGGTCATCTTGGCCCTGGGGTGTGGCCGGGTGGTCAACCATCCACCGGATGTCAGTGCGGGGCCGATTCCGAGCCCGAAGACGGTGGAGCCCGGGGGCGTCGTGCAGCTCGTGTTCGAGGTGCAGGACCCCGATGGTGACGAGATGGAGTACGTCTGGACGCAGAACCCCGCGGAGCCCGCGGGTCACTTCAGCGACTCCCACTCGCGCACCCCGACCTGGACGGCTCCGGAGGGCGTGAAGGAGCCGACGCACTTCCTGCTGCAGGTCAACGTGATGGACAGCGGGGGCGGCGGCGTGCTGGGCACGACGCCTTCCGTGCTGGTGCGCGTGCCGTAGTCGGCCGGGAAGGGCCCTTCAGGGCGCGGTCTGGGACGGTGCGGCCGGAGGCGGCGTCTGGGCCTCCTGCTCGCGGGCCTTCCGGTTGCCGCGGAGGGTGAAGAGGATGCCCAGCGCCAGGAAGGCGGCGGCGCCGATGCCGGCGCCAATGGTCTGCCAGGTGAGCAGGTCCGAGCTGACGTTGCGGACCACCTGGGGCAGGTTGCACATCGTCTGGGTCGCCAGGGGCGTCTCGTTGTACCAACCGATGAAGTGGGGACCGGCCCAGGACGCGACGAGGATGCCCAGCAGGGTACCCGCGAGGACGAAGTTGAGCAGTGTCTTGGCGGCGTTCATGCGCAATCACCTCGGCAGGGGGACGACAGGCCGTGCTTAGTATGTGCACGACGCCCTGGCCAGGGGTGGAACGTGTTAAGGGGAGGGCGTGCCGCTGCTCCCGCTCGCCATCCTGTCCAGTCTCGTCGCCCTGGTGTGCGCCGCCTTCCTCATCGTCCATGCCTTCCGCCGCAGCGTGGGCACGGGAGTGATGGTGCTGCTCATCCCCTGCTACGCGTTCTTCTACGCGTTCAGCCAGTTCGAGCACCGGCACAAGGGGCTCATCGTCGCGGGCTTCGTGTCCTGCACGGTGCTGTCGGCCGTGTTCCTGGGCCTGGGCTCGCACGCCCTGACGGCGCTGACGGCGCGCGTTCCTCCGCCGGGCTTCTGAGGCGTCGCTTCGCCGTGCGCTCGCCCGACGCCAGGGTGTCGTGGTGATGGTGGAGAGCACGGCCGCCCTGTGCGCGCGCCACGCGGAGGTCTCCGCGGTGGCCACCTGTACGCGCTGCGGAAGCTTCCTGTGCGGGGAGTGCCTGGAGCTCTTCGGCGAGTCCTCCTTCTGCGAGCCGTGTGTGTCGTTGCGGCGCAAGGACGGGCCCGCGTCGCGCGCGGCCTGGGGCGCGCTGGGGCTCGGGGTGCTGGGACTGTTGGTCTTGCCGTGTACCCTGGCGATGCCGCTGCCGCCGCTGGTGGCGGGCGTGGGCAGCGTGGTGCTGGGGATGCGGGAGGCGGGGCGCATCCGCAGGGGGGAGAGCCCCGCGAAGGGACAGGTTCCCGCGCGGGTCGCGTCCGTGCTCGGCTGGGTGACCCTGGGGTTGCTGTCCGCGTGGCTGCTGTTCTGGGGCTGGCTGTACTTCGCGGCGCCTGGCGTCTGACGCGGGCTTCAGACGCCGCGCGCGTTCGGCTCCCAGAGGTACTTGTGCATCTGGAGCTGGAAGCGGACGGAGAGCCGGTCCTCGATGGTCCACTCCGCCAGCTCGCGCGGGTGGAGCTTTTCGAACACGGTGGAGAACAGCAGCGCGAAGGGCTTCTCGGCCAGCCGGTGCTCGGCGATGAGGGCCTTGGACCAGTCGTAGTCCTCGCGCGAGCCGATGACGAACTTCAGCTCGTCGTTCGCGTTCATCGACGCGAAGTTGCGCAAATCATTGCGCGCGGCCTCGCCCGAGGACGGTGTCTTCATGTCGACGATTTTGTGCACGGCCGGAGGCACCAGCCGCACGTCGATGGCGCCGCTGGTCTCCAGCAGCACCGTGAAACCCTCGTCGAGCAGCGACTGCATCAGCGGGTAGACGCCGGGCTGGAGCAGGGGCTCGCCGCCGGTGATTTCCACGCGCGGGGTGCGCAGCGCCTTGATTTCCTCGATGACGTCCGCGTTCTTCCGACGCGCGCCGCCGTGGAAGGAGAACTCGCTGTCGCAGTAGGTGCAGCGCAGGTGACAGCCGGTGAGGCGGATGAAGGCGCACAGCAGGCCGGCGTGCGAGGACTCGCCCTGGAGAGAGAGGTAGATCTCCTTCACCACCACGGAGTCAGCGGTGGGAACGAGGCGGGGCTCGATGTGGGGACGCGCGGCGGGCATGGCTTCTTCGTGAGGCGAAGGGAGCGGCGCTTCAACCCCAGTCAGCCCGGGAGGTCAAGCCGTCACCCCAATCCGGAGCCAACGCCCCGGGAGCGGCCCGGGATTCCCGGACCCTGGACCTCGCTGCGGGAAGCGGCCCGGGCGAGGCGAAGTCCGTGGAATCTGGAGCACTTGCGGCCTTCCGGGCTCAGGAGCCGCCCGTCCCCTGGGCCCGTGGGGCGTGTCCTTCTTCCTCCGAAGCCGTGGCCGGGCGGTGGTGGTGCACGGGGCAGGTCTTGGGGAAGGTGCCGAGCTGCTCGACGACGTGGCCCTTCGGGTAGGTGCGCACGCTGGAGTTCTCGCGGCCGAACCTGGGCACCTCTCGCGGAGGCAGGGCGTAGCGCACGAACTTCCCGCGCAGCTTGAGCGCGGTGCGGAACACCTTCCGGGTGAGCGCGGAGGGGCGCGCGTAGTGGAACGCGTCCAGCAGCGCGTCCTCCATCAACGTGCGAGCGAACAGCTTCACGAGCTTCTTGGGCGCCAGGTGGGACGGCGGGAAGGTGGTGAGCAGCTCCAGCGTGGAGTCGGCCACCGCCTGGCTGCGCGCATCGAAGGCGAAGTGCTTCGCCTCATAGCCGTCCATGAGTGCGACGAAGTCCGCGTGGGTCTCCGGAATGTCCTGGATGCCCATGTGGCGGCCCACCGCGCGGTAATAGTGGGTCCACGCCTCCGCCTCGTGCGGAGTGAAGGGCCGCCAGCCGAACTCGCCCACCCAGCGCACGGGGGTCACCACGAAGGTGGAGAGCACGTAGCGCATGTCCTCGTTGGAGATGTCATAGGCGCCGTGCATCTGGTTCATCCGGCGGAAGGCGCTGTGGCCCGTGGGGCTGGCGATGCCGTGCTCGAGGATGGCGTCGAGGATGAGCACGGTGTCGTCGTAGCGCTTCTGGGTGCGCTCGGTGAACTCCCCCGTCTCGTGCAGCAGTATCCCGATGCTCGGCACCGCGTAGGTGCGGAACAGCGCGAAGCTGAGCGCCTGGGTGATGTCCCAGGGGAACTCCTGGGTGGCGAGGATGCGAACGATGTCCTCGTGCTGCGTCCGGGCATCGAGGCCGTCTGTGCGGTCCCGCAGTGCGAAGCGATTCATCCAGGTCCCTCCCGCGAAGGAAGAAGGGACGCTAGCCGATGGCGCCAGGGCCTGCTTATTGGCACCCCCGGTCGCTGTCAGCCTCTGGGCGTCGGGCCCTTCACGCGCTCGATGAAGGCGTCGATGAGGTGCCGGGCGATGCTCAGGCGCGGCGGGACGCGGGGCAGCTCGTCGGGGTGGAACCAGTGGGCCTCGGCGATCTCCTTGCCGTCCACCTGGATGTCGCCCCCCGCGTACTCGGCGGTGAAGCCCACCATGAGCGAGCGCCCGAAGGGCCAGGGCTGCGAGCCGAAGTAGCGGATGTTCTTCACCTCGATGTTGACCTCTTCCTTCACCTCGCGCGCGACGCACTCCTCCAGTGACTCACCCGCGTCCACGAAGCCCGCGAGCGTGCTGAACATGGGCTCCGGCAGGGTGGAGTTGCGCGCGAGCAACATGGTGTCGCCCTTGGTGACGAGCACAATCATCGCGGGGGAGATGCGCGGGTAGAAGGGTGTGTTGTCCACCGTGCAGCGGCGGGCGCGCTCACCGGAGACCAGCTGCGTGGGCTGGCCACAGCGTCCGCAGAAGCGGTGCTGGATGTCCCACTCGGCGATGGCGAGCGCGCGGCCGGCGATGGCGAAGCGCACCTCGTCCAGTCGCTTGTAGAGCGAGCGCGCGGGCACGAGGGTGGTGCCCTCTGGCGGCGCGAAGTCCCGAGGCAGGGGCGCGGCGTAGCAGTCCACGCCGTCCAGTACGCCCAGGTAGTGGGCCGCCGCGGCGAACTCGGGGAGCGTGGAGCCGGTGGGCAGGCTGATGGCGCCCTCCCGCTCGATGATGAGCAGCTCCATGCCGCGCGAGAGGAAGAGCAGGGCGCTGTCGCGCGGTCGGCTGGGGGGCTCGTGGCTGGGGAGGAAGGAAGGGTTGGGGCTCACGTGGCCACCTTAATGGCCCGCGACAGGCGACGCAGGCTTCGTTGTCACCCAGGCGCCCGGGGGGAGGGGCGGAGCGCACCCGTGGCGCGTCACGGGTGAACGGCGGCGCGGCCACGGTGCGGGTGACGAACTGGCGACGGGACTAGGTGTCCTTCTGGATGAGCTCCACGCGGTAGCCGTCCGGGTCCTCGACGAAGGCGATGACGGTGGTGCCGTGCTTCATCGGCCCGGGCTCGCGCACCACCTTGCCACCCGCCTGTCGAATCGCATCGCACGTCGCGCGGATGTCCGGCACGCCCAGCGCCACGTGGCCATAGGCCGTGCCCAGCTCGTACTTCTCCACGCCCCAGTTGTGCGTCAGCTCCAGCGCGGGGTGGGTGTCCTCGGGGCCAAAGCCCACGAAGGCCAGGGTGAACTTCCCGTCGGGATAGTCGTGGCGGCGCAGCAGCTTCATTCCGATGACCCGCGTGTAGAAGTCGAGCGACTTCTCCAGGTCCCCAACGCGCAACATGGTGTGCAGGATTCGCATGCGCGCTTCATAACCCCGGGAGCGCCGCGCGTCTCGGCGCGCTGTCGGCTCCCGGACTACGGGTTCACGGAAGACTCATTGGCCCGGACATTCCGTGGAACGGTGAACGTCCCCACGTACACGCGGCCCTCGGACACCTGTGCTCCGTCCGTGCCGAGCACGTCGACGCGGGACTGGTCGCCGCCCGCGTGCCACAGGCCCACCAGCACGTTCCACGTTCCGGGCCGCCAGCCCCGCGTGGAGAGGGAGAAGGCGTCGCGCAGCAGCGTGTCCCGAGGCGCATCCGCGAAGAACCAGGTGCCGCCCAGCACCGGATGGTCCGAGCCCATGCGCTGGCCCTCCGCCGACACCACGTGCACGAAGATGCCCACCGAGCGGGGCACCGGCCCCGTCGTGCGCCAGTGGAGCACCAGGGGGGTGATGCCTTCCGCGTCCGGCTCCGCGGGCACCTCCGCCGCCACCAGCTCCACGGGCACGTCGAAGCGCGCGTTCACCGGCCGCGCCGCGGGGGGCAGGGCGGCCACCGTCAACGGCGAGCCATCCGCGTTGCGCGGGTCCGGCTTCGCCACGGGCTCAGGCCACGCCATCGCGAGCACACCCCACACGGCGAGGGGCACGGCGGACACGCCCAGCGCTCCGGGCCACGGCAGCCGATGACCGCGCCGCTCGCGCCACATGAGGAAGGCGAGCCCGGCCCACGCGAGCGCCGACACGAGCGTGCCTCCGAGTCCCGAGCGGGGCAGGAAGCTCAGCACCACCTGCTGACGGCCTTGAGGCACGCGCACGCCGAGCAGCCCGTCACGCGAGATGACCTCGCCCTGTGATGACTTCCAGCCTGGGTGCCAGTTCTGGTTGACGAGCAGCACGGTGGGCCGCGTCGCATCCACGTCGATGGACACGCGGTTGGGCGTCCACTCCACGCGCTTCGCGGTGCCCGCGCCGGGCTCCTCCAGGTACTCCTCCTGGCTCAAGTCTCCGCGCAGCTTGGAGGACATGGGCACGGGCCACGCCTCGCCACAGGCGATGGAGCCCCGGTTGAGCGCGAGCAGGTGTCCTTGCGACCAGCGATTGCCGCGCGCCTGGGCGAAGGGCTGCTCCCGCTCCGCGGGCATCGCAGTCATCTGCGCCCAGCGCGAGAGGTTGTCGAAGGCGCGAAGCTGCAAGCCCCAGCTGGAAATGGCCACGGCGCACGCGGCCACGGCGGCCCAGGTCCACCGGGAGGGCGCGCGCCACGTGCGCGAGAGCAGCGCGGCGAGCCCCAGCGCGGCCAGCTCCGCGAGGAAGAAGCAGGTGGGGACGAGGAAGCGCTCGGGGTAGCGGAACGTCTCGAAGATGGGGAGCGTGCGCAGGCCCGCGAACAGCGAGGGCGTGGCCGAGTAGCCCGCCGCCATCCACGCGCACAGGCCCGCCATGACGGCGGGGTAGAGCGCGCGGCGTCGGGCGAGGGCGAGGGCGGGCAGCGCGAGCAGGAGGGCCGCGGGCGCGAAGTAGAAGTTGCCCGGGTCGCTGTAGCCTGCGCGCGCGGGGAGCTGGAGCAACATCTTCGTCAGCGGCACGAGCGCGTTGCCCGGCGTGCCCGCCATGACGCGCGGCGAGGAGCGCATCGTCTCGATGAGCGGCCAGAGCCGGAAGGCACATGCGGCCAGGGTGAAGCAGGCGGTGATGCCCAGGGCCCACAGCGCCTCGCGCCGTCGAGGCATGCCGCGCATCCCGTACAGCGTGCGTCCGGTCTCCAGCGCGACGAAGAGGGCGCCCATGGGCACCGGGTAGGTGCCACCGAAGCTGAGCAGCAGCGCGAAGACGCCGCCCACGAGCGCGACGCCAGACAGCTTCCCCTCCGCGACGCGACGCGTGCCCACGAGCAGCCACGGCAGCAGGAGGAAGCCCGCGAAGTTGAGCCAGCCGATGGACCAGGACAGGGCGGTGAAGCCCATCAACCCGAAGAGGGGCGCGGCGCCCAGTGCGCCTGTCGCGGCGCCCACGCGCCGTCGGGCGTAGTGGAAGAAGCCCTCCATGCCGAGCACGAGGAAGACCCACAGCAGAATCGGCTCCGCGCGGCGCGGGCCCACGAGGGAGGACAGCACCACGGTGGGCGCGAAGACGCGCGTCTGCGGACTGCCCAGGGCGTACTGGCCACCGCAGGACCAGGGGTTCCACAGCGGTAGTTGTCCGTAGTGCGTCACGCTGCGCGTGCCCGCGTCCTCGTACGAGTCGAGCAGGTGCGAGTCGCGGAAATCGTTCATCCCTCCGGCGAGCGACAGGGAATGCCAGCACGCGGCGAGCGCGAGGACGCCGAAGAGGGCCAGGCGCACGCTCGTGAGCGAGGCGGCGCGGTGGGCGGCGCGGAGCAGTCCGTGGGAGGAGGTCGTCATTCGGGAGGGAGCGCGCCGATGCGCGAGAAGACGGGGGACGCGCCGGGCATCAAGGGACGCGAGCAGAAGGAGTCAGGCACGGAGCGGCGGCGACCTCGCGGGAAGACGACGGGGCCGGGCCTCGGGCCTCGGCGAAGGGTCGTGGCGAGCGCGGGCCCACGGTGGGCTCGCGAAGCGAGGGGGGAGTTCGTGCCGGGCATCAGTCGTAGAACGGACGGGGCTTGCACGGGCTGGCGGAGGCCTTGCGCGGCGGGAGGATGGGGGCCGCCGAGCGCAGCTCGGTGTCGATGGCGTCGAACACGTCCGTCACCGGCACGTCGCGCCTGCGCGCCTCGCTCATCACCCAGCCTCGCTCCGATGCGCCGAAGTCGTCGTCCTGGGACCAGTGGTCTCCGGGGAACGAGTGCATCGAGCGCCGACGCCAGTGGGGCTCCGCCTCCGCGGCGGCCCGTCCCACGAGGACGCGCTCCTCGGCGGACAGTCGCCGCGACGGCGTCCTCACCTCCGAAGTCACCGCCCGCGCCACCGCCACGCCGCCACACAGCGCGAGGGCCATCCAGCCCGAAACCGCCACGCGCCGCCAGCGCGCCTGTGTCGTCGTCATCGTCATGGGACCCACCTGTCTTCCGTGGGTTCCTACTCCAACTTCCCCGGCCGCTTCACCCGTTTCAGCGGGAATGGCGGCGGGCGGAGCACCAGGGCACCGTCCGCCGGGCACCTCGACTCAGGAGCGGTCGTTCTCGTCGGCGTCCGCTTCCAGCTCGTACGGGTTCGCCAGCAGCCGGTGCGCGCCCTCCATCATCTCCACGACGATTTGACCGGCGGGCAGCACGCTCTCGATGCGCGCCATGCTGGAGCCGCTGGCGGGCAGCACCATCTCCTCCAGGTCACCCTGCGTGTCGGGCGTGGGCACGAAGGCGCTGAAGCGCGGCATCGTGTAGAGCGCATCGCCACCCGACAGCCCCGGGTACAGCCGCGTGGTGCCAATGGAGTCCGTGGGGTTCGTCGGCGCACGTGCCTCGCGGCCCGCCCACTCGCGCACCACGCGGTTGCGCAGCACGCGCTGACGCGGCCCGGACCACTCGGGGCCGAAGAGGGTGGTGAAGTCGGAGTCGCGCGCGTCTCCGTCCACCACGCGCTGCTTGTAGCCCGGGTGCGCGTACGCCTCCACGGAGGCCACCATGCGCGTGCCCACCCAGACGCCGTCCGCGCCATGGAACAGGGCGCGCGCCGCGCTCAGCCCATCCGCGATGCCACCGGCGGCGAGCAACGGCAGCTCACCCACCAGCGCGCGCAGCTCCCGCACCAGCTTCAGTGTGGGCGTGGTGCCCCGGTTGTAACCCGCCGCCTGTCGGCCCTGCGCGATGAGTCCGTCCACGCCCAGCGCGAGCGCCTCCTTCGCGAACTCCACCGAACTGGCCTGCACCCAGACCTTCGTCCCCGCGGCCCTCAGGTCCTTCACCCAGTCCGCGGGCGGCAGGGCCCAGTGGAAGGCGACCACCGGTACGCGCTCGGCGATGCACGTGTCGATGTGCTCGCGCGTGGTGAAGTCCCCCGCTCGCGCGCGGTCGAGGATGAAGTCCACGCCGAAGGGGCGCTGCGTGCCGGCGCGGATGGCCTGGATGCGCGAGCGCAGGAAGGGCGCGGGCTCCGGCGCCGAGCCGAGCATGCCGATGCCTCCCGCCTCCGACACGGCGATGACCAGCGGCGGCAGCGCCACGAAGGCCATGCCCGCGCTGACGAAGGGATAGTGCACGCCCAAGTCACGCGTCAGCCGCGTGTGCAGCGTGTTGTCCTCCAGGACGTGGATGGGCGGACGCCGAGGCGCGCGGCCTTCGTCCGACTCGGCTGGCGAGCCCTCGTCATCCAGCTCGCTGTCCCCAGGACCCCCCGAGGGGCCGGCCCGGTGGGAAGGGGGCGCGGCGCGTCCGTCGTTCGTTCCGTTCATCATGTCTCCTCGGTGTCGCTGGCCCGCTGACCTCTCGCGAAAGGTTACCAGCATCCCCTGCCTGTTGAGGTCAGGGGGCAACGGGGCGGTGGTCCGCCCGCGTGCCCGAAGACATTCGGCGGTGTCGAGTGGTGAGCACCCGCCCCGGCCTACGTCGCGAGTGACTTCTCCATGTGTCGGTGGGGAATCCCCACTTCCGTGAACGCTTCCGCATACACGGAATAGCCCAGGCGTTCGTAGAAGGGGACGACCGTCTGCCGGGCATGGAGGTGGACGTGGGTGACGCCGCGTCGCACCAGCTCCGCTTCCAGCGCATGGACCAGCCGAGCACCCAGGCGCTGACCCTGCAGGTGGGGCGTCACCGCCATCTGGAAGAGGCGTCCACCGTGCGAGTCCTCGGGGTGGAAGAGGACGCACCCCAGCACGCTGTCACCCTGGTGGGCGACCAGGTGGAGGCTCTGTGCCTCGAAGGGAAACTTCACCGCGTCCCGCGTGTGTCCCAAGGGCTCGCGCAGCACGCGGAAGCGCAGCTCCAGCTCCGCCTCGTAGAGCGTGTGCCCGGGCTGGATGAAGGTGAACTCGAAGTCGGCCTCGCCCATGCGTCAGAACGTTCCCGTGAGCTGGAGGGTGAAGGTGCGTCCGTACTGCGGCACGGGGGCGATGGAATTCTCGTCCGACACGGGAATCTGGTACTCGGAGTCGAGCAGGTTGTGGACGCCGGCGAAGTAGCGCAGCGGGCCATAGTCACCGGAGAGCCCGAAGCCGACGAGCAGCGCCTCACCGCTGTCGGCTCCACCCGGGCCGGTGGGGCGCGCGCTCTGGTAGGTGGCCTGGGTGGCCAGCCGCATGTCGCCGTTGCCCACGGGCATCAGCAGGCGTCCGGAGACCAGGTGCGCGGGTGACGCAGAGGCCACCACGTCCGCCGCGTTGCGCAGCTTCACGTACGAGTAGCTCACGTCCACCAGCAGCCAGCGTCCCGGCTGCCAGTGCACGCCCGCCTCCGCGCCCCACGCCAGCGTGGTGCCGCTGTCATTGACGAAGCGCAGACACGGGGTGCCGCCACATTCGGTGGAGGGGGCGTCGTCGGTGCGCAGCTGCACCAGGCTGGAGATGCGGTTGTGGTAGCCGGCCACCGACAGGCGCAGCTCGTCCGTCAGGTCGTGCGAGTGCTCCAGCTCGAAGGTGGTGATGGTCTCCGGCTCCAGCGAGCCCGGGGGCGCCTGGGTGATGCCGTCCGTGTAGTAGAGCTCGTAGACGTTGGGCGCGCGGAAGGCCTTGCCGGCCACCAGCTTGGTGAGCCCCGCGTCGTAGGGACGGGCGATGAGGGCCAGTCGCGGGGTGATGGGGGTGGTGTCCAGGTCCAGGTACTTGTCCAGACGCAGGCCCGCGGAGAGGCTCAGGCGCGGGTGCAGTCGCCACTCGTCGAGCAGATACGCGGACAAGAGGGTGCGCGACTTCTCATCCAGGGGGGCGTTGCTCGCCGTCTGCCGCACGCTCAGCTGTCCCTGGGCCTCCACGCCGAGCGTGAGTCGGTTGCCCTCGAAGATGCCCACGCGTGCGCGCACCTCGCCGCTGACCCAATCCGCCGCGCCGCCCTCCTTGTTGGAGCCGCCGGCGTCCTCCGGATACACGTAGATGCCTTCGTAGCGGCTGATGTCGAACGCGGCGCGCGCGGACAGGCTGAAGCGTTCGGTGAACTCGCGCTCGTAGCGGGCCTCGACGAAGGCGCGCAGGTCCTCCACGGTGTTGCCCTCTGCGCCAGGCACGGTGCCGTAGGGGGCGGTGGGCAGCTCCTTCGAGCGGACGTTGAGCTGTGCCTGGAAGGACACATCGCCCAGACGGGCGCGCATGGAGCCGGTGGCGGCCCGCTCCGCGTCCAGGCCGTTGACGAGCACGTCCGCCAGCGACGGGTCCAGGCGCCGCAACCGCGTGGTGTCCGCGCCGGAGGCCGTCAGCGCCGAGGCGCTCACCAGGATGGAGCGATTGCCGTCCTCCCACGAGGCGGTGACGTGTCCGCGCGTGGTGTTCAGCGCGCCCACCGCGCCGGTGACTTCCAGGTGGTTGTCCGGGCCCAATGACTCGCGCGGCACCACGTTGATGACGGCGAAGAAGGCGCCGGTGCCGTACAGGGCGCTGCCAGGGCCGCGCACGACTTCGATGCGTTCGACCTCCATCAGGTCCACGTTGAGGTCGTGGGCGGCGTAGCCCTGGCCGGCCCACACGTCGTTCATGGCGTGGCCGTCCCAGAGGATGAGGACGCGGGTGTTGAGGTCTCCCGGGGGCGAGAAGCCGCGCACGCCCAGGTACGTATAGGTCCGGTCGTCGGTGATGTAGAAGCCGCGCACGCCGGAGAGCGCCTCCGCGAGGGTGCGCCAGCCGAACGCGCGCAGCTCCTCCTGGGTGAGCACGGTGGTGGAGGCGGGCGCGTCGTCCACGGCGACCAGGCTCTTGGATGCGGCGCGGACGGGTGGGGGGGCGTAGCGCAGCTCCGCGTGGACCTTCACCTCCTGGTCCGCGACCACGGTCACCTTCTGGCGCAGCGGGCGCACCTCGCGGCTTTCGACCTCCAAGGCGTGCTCACCTTCGGGGAGGGTGACGACGGTGGGGGTGAAGCCCGCGGGCTTGCCGTCCACGCGCACGGTGGCGCCGTCGCGGTTGGCGGTGACGACGAGTCGGCCGGAGGGGCGGTCCTGCACGCGCAGCGCGACGGAGAGCGGGACGCTGCCATCGGCGGGCACGTCCACCACGTACTGGCCGGGGGAGTAGCCGGGGGCGCGCACGTAGAGGATGCGCTGACCGGGAGGCAGGCGGGCGCGACCGGGCAGCTTGGTGATGACGGGGCCGTTGGGGGCGTCGCGCACCTCGGCGCCCTCGGGGGTCCCGGTGAGCTCCACGCCGCCGGTGATGAGGAACAGGTCGAAGGTCTGCTCCGTCTCACGACCGCGCGCCACGGTGACGGTGGCCTCGGTGGGACGGTAGCCCTCCTTCTTCACCATGATTTTGTGGCGGCCTGGTGACAGCGCGAGCGTCTGCGGAGAGCGGCCCCGGCTGCCCAGGTCCATGCGGTCCACGTAGACGTCCGCGCCCTTGGGGACGGTGGTGACCTTGACGAGCGCCACCTTGGGGCGAAGCCGGTCCAACGAGCGCGACACCTCCGAGGCGTCCTCCGTGGGCAGGTCCTCGGTGAGCAGGTCGTTGTAGTAGCGGTACGCCTCGTTGAACTTGCCCAGCGCCTCGAAGCAGCGGGCGATGTTGAAGAGCACGTTGCGGTTGGGCACCAGCCGGTAGCTGGTGAAGTAGGAGCGCAGGGCTTCGGTGTACTGGCCCTTGGCGTAGGCGTCGTTTCCCAGCTCGAAGGCGATGTCCGCCTCGTCGGCGTTGTTGTCCGCGTACGCGGGCACGGACAGGAGCAGGAGCGATAGGACGAGAAGGCCAGAGCGAGAAGGAAGCATGGGGCGGTGACATTCTTCCTTCTATGGAATGGCAGGTCCATGGGGGCCTTTGGGTGGGCCGCCGAATGTCAGACCTCCTGAGTAGGAAGGAGTGGACACGCGGTATGGGGTGGGGTTCCACTTTGGGGAGGTGGCGGGGATGTTGGAGGGGTGGGAAGTCAGAGGGGAGAGGAGCGAGGGAATGGGTGAGGGACCGAAGCGGCCGGCGACGTACGAGGACCTGCTCGCACTGCCGGAGCACATGGTCGGGCAGATAATCGACGGGGAGCTCATCGCCATGCCTCGGCCGGCGAGCCCGCATGCGAGAGCGAATTCTCGTCTGTATGGCGAGCTTTACGGGCCCTTCGAGCGGGGCCGAGGAGGACCTGGAGGGTGGTGGTTGCTGGTGGAGCCGGAGCTGCACTTCGGCCAGGACGTCCTGGTGCCAGACTTGGCGGGCTGGCGTCGGGAGCGGATGCCGGAGATGCCGAACGTGCCGTATTTCACCCTGGCACCGGACTGGGTCTGCGAGGTGCTCTCTCCGTCCACGGGGGCGCTGGACCGGGTGAAGAAGAAGCGCATCTACGCCCGAGAAGGCGTGGGCCATGTCTGGCTGGTGGACCCAAAGGCGCGGACGTTGGAGGTGTTCCGCCTGGAGGGCCGTCGCTGGGTGGAGCTGGGCACGTACACAGGGGACGAGCGGGTGCGTGCCGAGCCCTTCGAGGCGTTGGAGTTGGAGCTGGGCATCTTGTGGCTGCCGGAGTCGACGCCGAAGACGCCCTGAGGCTCAGTGCATGACGCGCTTGCTGGAGGTGTCCACGGCCTGTGCCGCTGTGTGCTGGCGCATGAGGAGGTCGCCCACCGTCTGGAGCACGTGGGTGGTGGCGCCCTCGGGGTCCCTGAAGAAGTGGGGCGTCCAGAGTCGGACGAGCTTCCAACCCTGGCCCTCCAGCACGGCGGTACGGAAGAGGTCCCACTCCACGCGGTCGGCGGCCTTGGGGTAGCGCGTGCCGTCGCAGAGCAGGCCCACGGTGACGTCGCCTGGGACGGTGGGGTGATGCAGGGCCACGTCCACGCAGAAGCCGTCGTTGCCCCAGTTCACGTCGGAGGAGATGAGGTGACGTCGCGCGAGGTGTGATGCCAATGCGCGGGCGAAGGTGGAGCCCGCCTCGGTCTCCCGCTCGCGCACGACGAGTTCTCGTGGGGCGGAGGGCTCGGACGTGGGCAGTACGTCTTCGCGAGAGTCCTCCGCGTGGGCGTGGGCGATGGCTTCCGCGAACTGGAGATAGGCGAAGAGCAGCCAGCCTCCGTTGGGCTGACGTCCAGCCTCCACCGGCGGCAGGGCTGTGTAGGCGTCGCGTGGAATCGAGGTGACCAGGTGCACTTGCTGGCGGGCGCGGGTGACGAGCACGTTGAGGCGCCGTCCTCCGCCCGCGCTGCCGAGCGGGCCGAAGCGTCGGTAGAAGCGGCCCTGTCGGTCCGGTCCGTAGGTGGTGCTGATGATGAGGTGGTCTCGCTCGTCGCCCTGGACGTTTTCGAGGTTCTTGACGAAGAGGCCCTCGAAGGAGCCGGCGCCTCGGCGGGTGCGCGCGGTGGCGAGCCGGGCCGCGAAGGTGGCGTCCTCGGCCGCCAGCTCGTCGAGGACGTCGGTGATGGCGTCGCGCTGTGAGAGGTTGAAGCAGGCGATGCCGATGGAGGGAGGTTCAGCGCGTGCGAGCAGTTCCTTCACGAGCTGGCCCACGGCGCGGGCCTCGGTGTGGTTCACCCGCTTCTCGTAGGTGCCACCCACGGGCAGCAGTCGCAGGGGCGCGTGGGGTGCGCGGTGCGAGGGATGCGCGGGGATGGCCTGGAGGCGCTTGTCGTAGAAGTGCTCGTTGCTGAAGGCGATGAGGTCCGCGTTCTGCGAGCGGTAGTGGACGTCGAGGTAGCACTGGTCGATGTCCAGGTTGAGGGCGGCGGAGAGCAGGTCTTCCACCTCGGACTGCTGGTCCTCGAAGAGGCCCTGCTCCGTTTCGGCCTCGGTGTCCTGGCTCTGCACCACGGCGGACTCGAAGAAGCGCGTGGGAGGAAGCTGCTTCGGGTCTCCGGCGATGACGACGCGCTTTGCACGGGTGAGGACGGGCAGGGCTTCCTCGAGTCGGCACTGGGAGGACTCGTCGAAGATGACGACGTCGAAGATGGGTTGGCGCGGGAAGATTTGCGCCACCGTCTGCGGGCTGGCCATCCACACGGGGCGGGCGTCGAAGAGCGGGTCTCCTCCTTCGAGTGTCAGGCCGGTGGCGATGACCTGACGCACGCGCATGGCGCGCTCGCCTCGGAGCATCAGCCGACGGCGCAGCTCCGCGCCCTGGCCGTTGAGTCTTCCTCCCGTGGTCGCGAGCAGACGCTCCCGTTGGCGCTGCGTCCATCGGTGGAGGATGGCGTCGCGAACCAGACCGCGCTTCTTCTCCTCGAGGACGCGGTAGCGGGCCTGGGTGGCCTGGGTGCGCTCGGCGTCGACATGCTGGAGGGCGGGGTCATCGCGCAGGCGTGAGGAGACTTCCGCCGCGAGCGTGGCCTTGAGCACGGCCGTCCAGCCGGAGTCCGCGTCCACGCCCTGGCGCGCCAGGGATTCCACGGCGGGCTCCAGCGTGGGCGGCATGCCGGACAGCAGCGAGCGCATGCGCAGCATTCCCTCCACGGTGGACAGACGGGACTGAAACGCGGAGGCGATGGGGGACAGTTGGGCACCGGCGCGCAGCTCGCGCGAGCGGGTGGAGAGCCACGGGGCGCGGAGGAGTCCGGTCTCGGCGAGTCGCTTCTCCAGCTTCACCACCGCCGCGCCTCGTGCCGGGGACTGACGGAGGCCCGTGAGCAGCGCTTCGCGCGCGGCGGCATCTCCTGCCAGGGCCCGGCGCACGGCGTCGCGGCACGAGGCGAGCAGGGGTGTGCTGTCCAGCGTGCCCAGTACATCGAAGAGGGCGCTGTGCGTGCGCAGGTCCCGAGATAGCAGCTCATCGGGAAGGCTCGCGGAGATGGAGCGGGAGATGCCCACGGCGGCGGAGCCCGGCTCCACGCTGGAGTGGGCGAGGCCCACGGCGGAGGAACTCGGAGCAATGGAAGGAGGAGGGAAGCTCGCGGCAGTGGAGCCCTGCGCCCTGGTGGAGTGAGAGCCGCTCGAGGTAGCAGCACCCTGCGCCATGGTGGAGTGAGAGCCGCTCGAGGTCGCAGCGCCCTGCGCCATGGTGGAGTGAGAGCTGCTCGCGGTCGCGGTCGCAGCGCCCGGCGCGAGGGTGGAGCGGTGGAACTCGCTCAGCAGCGCGCGTGCGCGGGCGCCCGTGAGGAAGCGGCTGACGCGCTCAGCGGGGTCGGCACCCAAGGTGAGGCCAAACTGCTGGAGCACCTTGCGAGCGCCTGCCTTCCGCGCAAAGCAGAAGAAGGCGTACCACTTGCTAGCGATGCCCAGGTACGCGCCCAGCGTGGCGAGCGCCGTGGACAGCACGCCCAGGGACTGAGGCTGCTCGCGATGAATCAGCGCGAGCTCCGTGTCGAGAGGCCCCTCGGCGAGCACCTTGACCTGGGGCGCCAGTCCATCGAGCTGGGTCTTCGCGGTCCGCACCGAGTCCGCGGAAGCCGCGCTCCAGTATGAGAGGACCTCTGGGCTCGTGGCCTCCAGCAGCGGGGCGAGTTGCTCGGCGAAGGTGGCGCGCGCGATGCCCTCGGCTTCGGGCTCCGCTCCAAATGACGGGATGTGCGGGGAGGCGAGGGCGTCGGCGTCGCGGGCCGCGTTGACGGTGGTGCTCAGCCGTTCACGGTAGGTGGCCAGCGGCGTGGCGAGATACGTGGCCAGGTCCACGCCCAGGGCTTCGCGCCAGGGGTTGCCCGGGTAGCCTTCCTTGAGTGCGCGCTCGAGGACTTCGCGGGTCTCTCGCTCGCGCGGAGTCACGTCCGCGAGCCGGGCGGAGGTGAGGGAGGCCGTGGAGGGAGTGAACTCAGCGGGAGTCTCGAGGGAGAGCCACTGGCCCACCAACTCGTGGAAGGAGGGCGCGGTGCCGCCCGCGGGGCGCTCGGAGAGGGCGCGCTCGGCGGTGGTGAGTTCGTCGTGGAGGGTCTGGAGCTCATCGTCCACGCGCGACAGCTCCTTCGTCACGGCGGCATCTGTCCGTGCTTCGGGCAGGGTGTCGAGCTGCTCGCGGATCCCCATGTAGAGGTCTCGCTGGTCCCACTGCGCGTCATGCACGACGGCGCACAGGTTCCCCAGCCCCAGGTGGTCCAGACGGTGCTTCACGACGTCGAGCGCGGTGCGCTTGTCACAGACGAACAGCACCCGCTCACCCCGGGCCAGATGGTCACCGATGGCGTTGGCGATGGTCTGCGACTTCCCGGTGCCAGGAGGTCCGTGGATGACGAGCCCCTGGCGGCTGCGCGCCAGTCGCACCGCGCGGGCCTGACAGGGGTCCGCGATGGTGACGAGTCGCTCCTCGGCGGCGAGCTTGAGGCCCTCCAGGTTCCGCTCTCCGCCGCCCGCGTGAGCTGACTGCCCGAGTGACACATCCACGCGCAGAAAGCTCTCCAGCGGTCCGGAGATGGGCTCACCGTCCACGAGGGCGCGCATGTCGTCCACGAGGCTCTGGTTGGACAGCGGGTACAGGCCGAGCACGGCGCAGGGGAGGATGGAGGCTTGCGGGCCGCCGTCCTCGTCCGTGCGAGGCACGGCGGTCAGGCGCGTGTCGGGCGTGAAGGTCGCGGGGGCTGGCAGCTCCAGGGCCTTGGAGACGAGGGCGACCAGCTCGTTGACCTCGCGCCACGGCTCAATGCCATCGTCATCGGCGAAGAGCTCGCCGAAGCGCTGACCTGTCTGCTGTTCGAGCCAGGCGAGGAGCGCGGTGTTGGGGGCGACGCGGTCCACGCCTTCTTCGGCCCCCGCCAGCTCGACGGAGGGCGCGCGTCCCTTTTTCAGGGTGATGCGCACGGGAACGAAGGCGATGGGCGCCAGGATGCGCCGGGTGCCGAAGCCTCGCTTGTCCTTGGCGCTCGGGGGCAGGTGCAGCAGCGGGAAGCCGACGTGGAGGACATGCGCTCCAGTGTCCTGCTCGAAGATGCGGGCATCCTCGACGATGGCGGCGAGCTTGCGCAGCAGGGCCTGTTGTTCCTCTTCCGCGCGAGTCTTCGTGGGGCTCTCGTCCTCGGAGTCCGAATCGGTCGTGAGGTCCGTGGTGTCGCCGGAGGTCGCGAGGTCATCCAGCGAGGTCCCGGTGCGAGACGTGGAGAGTGCCTCGGCCCGAAGGGGCGGAGCCTCGTTCAGGTCCATGTCGACCTCCGCCGTGGCTCGAGTCGCCGCGAGGTCGTCCGGAGCCTCGGGGCTCGGGCGCGCGCGCTTCTCGCTCACGGAGGACTTGGGTCCAGTGCGTGCCGTGACAGGGGATGTCCGGAGCGTGTCCGGAGGCTTCACCGCGAGCCGGGCCGAGGCCTTGTCCCCGAGCAGGGCGGCCAGCACCGCGTGGGGTGGGGTGCCGTCGAGCCGGCTCAGCACGGACAGGTCCAGGCGCTGCCGACTGTGGTGGGGGCGACAGTTGATGCTCGGTCCGGACGCGAGCGCGGCGTACAGCCGCTCGAGCATCTTCTCGAGGACGCGGTTGCGGGACTCGGACGACACGGCGGTACCTCTCTCCAGAGGAGGGAGGTCGCTGTCTACCATGGGGCCCTGAGAGGGGCCTCAGTCCGTCAGTGAGGCGGCGAGCGAGCGGGCGGCGGCCTCCAGTGTTTCGGCCGGGAGATGATCCGCCGGGGCGGCGTCGAACACCGCGCGGCCCCACAGGCGCTGAGGCGTGTCCCGGAAGCGAGGCACCAGGTGCAGGTGGCAGTGGCGCAGCACGTCGCCGATGGCGAACGCATATGCGTGCTCGGCGCCGAGGACCGCGCGTTGGGCGCGCATCACCCGCGCGGCGAACGCGCCCAGCTCGCGAGCCGTGGCGTCATCCAGCTCGTACCAGGCACGTGCATGGTGCTCGCTGGAGATGACGACCCAGCCAGGAACGGGACTGGGGCCCGCGACGCCATGCAGCACCAACCCCGGGGCTCGGGCCAGGATGCCGCCCACGGGACGGTGCTCGCCGCGAGCAATGGCACAGCCGAGACACGGTTCATTCACATCCACCATGGAGCCACCGTAGCAGTCGGTTTTCGCCGGGGAAGCCGCGTGCGGAGGCGCATCGCACCAGGGCGGGTCGCATGGGACCCGCTGGAAAGTAAGAGAATGGGAGGGGTGTGATGTGATCCCTAGGGGTGCGGTGTATCGGTTGTGGGAGGGGTGTGAGTGCGACTGTCGCCTGCTTGACGTGGAGGGGCCGGGTCGGAGAGTGTCCGCCCCACGCTCTTGGGGGCGTGAGAGCTCAAGCAAATCTTTTCAAGGTGGGGATGATGAAGAAGCATCTGGTCATGGCCGTGGTGCCGTTCTTGGCGCTGGGGTGCGGTGATGATTTCAAGGATGAGAACGGGGATGGCATCGCCGACGGCATTCGTGAGCCGGACAGTGTGACGGTGGTGACGCCCGCGACGCCGAAGGGGACGGTGTCGGGCCAGGTGTTGAGCACGGACCTGAAGCCGCTGTCCGAGGCCTCGGTGGAAATCACCATCGGCAGCTCGGCGGATCCGCTCGCGGGGACGACCGATGCGAAGGGCAACTTCGAGTTCAAGGACGTCCCGGCCGGCTCCCAGGTGCTGCTGACGTTCACCAAGGCGGGCTATGCCACGCTGCGCGCGAGCTCGACGATTCCCTCGTCGGCCGGCAACGTGCCCATCAACAACGCCAACGTGAGCTTTGGTCCCGTGACGCTGACGCGGCTGGACGGCTCGCTGCGCTTCCTGCTGGTGACGCCGCAGGGCCGTCCCGCGGCAAACGTACGCGCGACGCTCGAGGCCTCGCCCGCGGGCACCACCATCCTATCGAACACCGACAACACCACGCGCGTGATGAGCACGGTGGTCGTGGAGGCGACGTCCGACGACCAGGGCGTGCTGAACTTCCAGGGCATCCCGACCGCGCAGGAACTGGCGCGCTATTCCACCCCCGGCCAGCTCGGCACGTACAAGCTGTGGGTGTCCGCGGTGGACTCCAACAGCGACGGCGTGCCGGAGACCAACGGCTACGTGGACTCCTACTCGGCCTCCAGCGTGGTGGCCTCTGGCACCACGCGGCTCATCACCCTGCCGTATTCGCAGGTGAGCAACCTCCCGCTGAACGTCGAGGGCAGCAACGTGGCGATGCTGCGGGGTGCCTCGGATTCGCATCCGCTGCGCAACATGGTGCGGCCGGGCGAGCCCATCTACCTGTACTTCAACCAGCCCGTGCAGCAGAGCTCCCTGTTGGTGCGCCTGACAGACGAGTACGCCAAGGAGTCGCTGCCCGTCACGGTGGCCCTGGGCAATGGTGGTTATACCGCCACCATCACTCCGGGTAACGGGGTGGTGCAGACGGGCAAGGAGTACAACCTGGACCTGCGCGCTGTCTCCGCGGAGAACGGGGACCTCTACTCGACCAGGGGCTTCTTCTTCGGTGGCGAGCCCGGGTCCGTCTCACCGGTGACCATCGCGGAGGCGCGCTACCAGGAGACAGTCGTTCCTCCCAACCTTCAGCAACTCAACGATGGCGAGCGGGTGTACATCACCTTCAGCTCCCCTATTTGGTCCCCGTTCGAAAGCGGGATTGAGCGCGCCGAGGTTTTCTTTGCCAACGACATCGACTTGAATGGCGATTCGAGGGCAGGCACTGCGCTTGGTGAGCTGGGTTACCCCGATGGCTTCCCGCTGATCAGGGATGAGCCCGTCGGACCCTACGCGACGCGCACGGATCGGCCTGAGTTGCCTGTCTTTGGCATTAACTTCTCAGGATACAGCACGCGTTACTCATTCATCTACACGTCGGGTGGTATTCCGTACTCGACGCTAGCACCCAACGGTGTGAGTCTCGTGGTTGCGTTTTCCAGCCTGGGCCGCCGAGGCCTCATCGGCAACTACGAGAGTATCTGGGGGCAGCCCATCACCGCGGACCTGACGGTGACTGGGATCGCGATTCAACCCGCTCCTGTTACTCCTCCGTAGTAACCCGATTCTACGAGGCCTCGCCAAAACTGCTTCGTTGATGGATGACTGCGCCTCCGTGGGACACCCCACGGGGGCGTTTGTGTTTTTGATGGGCTCGCACGACGAGCGAGCGCGGAGATACGTGGTTGATGTCGCGCGGCTGGCTCTGAATCTCATGGAGTAGACGTGGGTCCGCTTGACGAGATACCAGTGACTGCTCGGCTCTTCCCAACAGTGACCCCGGCCCCTATGTCCCAAGGGCGAGCGATGGTGACATCGCACTGGAACAGGGATTGCCTTCTCTGTGAGTCATGCATCCATTCCCGCAACGTGCAGTGATTGTCTGTCTGGGGCTCCTGATGGGGGCCTGTATCGACGTCCCAGAAATCCAGCAGGTGGTCGAGGAACCTGATGGGGGTCCCGACACGTCACCAGATGCTTCGACGCCCGACGCGGGTGAGCCATCCGTGCTGGTGCGGCTTGTTTTATCGCGGCACGTGACGAACGGCCCTGTCGACGTCAGGGCCGAACTGAGTGGACCCACCCCAGAGCGGGTGGAGTTGTTGGTCAATGGCAGGTCCGTTGAGACGCTGCTCCCCCCATACGAGATGTGGTGGGATACCCAGGCGCTTGAGGAGCGACAACACGACCTGCGCGTGAGGGCAACCCTGGGGGCGAGGGTATTCCTGAGTGAGCCGCAGCAGCTCATGGTGGACCGGTCTCCTCCGATAGCACTCTCTACCAGCCCCGGGTCAGGGGCTCGCTTCGTCCCGGTGGGGCAGGAAGCGCAGGCCGTATTCTCGGAGCCTCTTGATCCGGCGACGGTTCATGTGAACTCCATTCGGATGTTCGCGGACGCCGAAGCCGTCGAGTCCGAAATCTCTCTGTCCGGAGATGGGACCATCGTCACTGCACGTTCCACCTCGAAGTGGCCTGTCGATGCGCTGATGAAGGTGTCACTTGGCGCCGGAGTGACAGATCTGGCTGGTAACCCACTTCGGACCATGGAGCAGGAGTGGAGTTGGACCGTGCCGGGCTTCATTCCCTTGGGCGAGCCATTGTTCCCGGACTCGGGAAATCACACGATCCCAAGCGATATCGACATGCGAGTGGATGGCTTGGGACGCCCTGTCGTCGCCTGGCACGATGGTGAACGAAATGCGGTGTTCGTCCGGCGCTGGACGGGGGCGTCGTGGGAGTTGCTGGGGTCCGGTCTGAACTCTGGGACCGCTGATGCAAACCCCTCCCAAAGCTCACTCCAACTGGATGCGAACGGTCAACCTGTCGTTGCCTGGGTCGAGCAAATGGAGTCCACGGTTCATGTTCGCCGTTGGAATGGGACGGGTTGGGTTGCGATGGGAGAAGCCATCCAAAGTCCGCTTCTTCTCTGGAACCTCTTCCTCAGGACGGATGGTGCTGGGCAGTGGTTCTTGGGTGGCCCAGCAAGCAACGTAGGGGGTTCTCAGGTATGGGTCTGGAAGTGGGTGGACGACCACTGGACTCAATTGGGCACGGCGCTCAAGGTCAACGCGAGTATAGCTATCTCCGGTATGCAGATGGACGTTGACGCAGCTGGGAATCCTGTCGTCTTTTGGAGCGAAAGAGATTCTGCGTTCATCGATACGGTGTATGTGCGGCGGTGGTCTGCGGGAGACTGGAGGCCCGTTCCCTTTCCGTTTCAGGATTTCGGAACAACGACCGGTGTGGATGCTGCGGGACGCATCCTGATCGTCGGATCTTTGGGACACGAAGACTCCCAGGTGTGGGGAGTGAGTGGAGAGACCTGGGCCGAAGTGGGAACGCCGATTGAGGGCCGCTTCCCTGCGGCAGGAACTCAAGTCTCCGTGCGCGGATTTACCCTGGATTCCACGGGAGTGCTGGTGGCGCTGCTGCGTGAAGCGGAAGCCCCTGGCCAGCCCGAGACATTTTATGTCCGTCGTCTTCGTGCAGGCGCTTGGGAGTCGATCAGCGGGTTGTTTCGCCCCCTCCCCGATGTACCTGTGGGCAGGCCGCCCGTATTCGGGATGGCCCCTTCAGGTCGGCTTTTCATCGCCAGGACCGAGTACACCGCGCCGAAGATTCAGCCTCTCCGCGTCTACATCTCCAACGAGTGAGCAGCCCGATGTGCTTGTGCGGCGGTGACGCGTCCACCTTCGTCCTCGCGGTCCCCACCGTTCTCCATTGAACGGTGGGCAGGGGGTGCTCAAGTCGTAGTGGGGTGGGCGCGATGGTGGATGCGTGCATAGATTGTCCACCGCTGTTTCCCCACACGTGAGGCGCCTGTTCCATGAAGCACACGGCCACCCCCACTTCTGAAGACAGGGTCTCCACCGCGACGTCGGATGCGTCAGGCGGGGGACGCAAGCGTGTCCTGGTCGTCGACGACTTCGACGACGCCCGGGAGATGTATGCGGAGTACCTGGAGTTCGTCGGCTTCGAGGTGGATACCGCCCGGGATGGCATGGAGGCGGTGGAGAAGGCCCAGTCGAGCGAGCCGGACATCATCCTCATGGACCTGTCCCTGCCCGTCATGGACGGCTGGGAGGCCACCCGGCGCATCAAGCAGGACCTGCGTACGCGCGACATCCCGGTGATGGCCCTGACCGGCCACGTCCTTGCCGGCAACGCGGAACACGCACGCGAAGCGGGTGCCGACGAGTTCGTCGCCAAGCCGTGCCTGCCTCAGGACCTGGAAAACAAGATCCGAAACATGCTCAAGCCGAGCAAGGCTCGTAAGCGGGAAGGGCAGGAGGGCTGAGTCCTTCGCGAAGGGTGAGTGCCCACCACCCGACACTTCCCTGAGCCCCCCACCGTGCCGGCGTCGCAACGAGCCGGGCCAGGGTTGCCGTTCCAACCTGGGATGCATACGCCCTCATGGTGGGAATCCCTGCCGCCTCGCCGCAGCCGGACGCGTGGGCTCCGCCCCAGGAGTTCGACGAGTACCGAATCGTGCGGCCCATCGGTCGTGGGCGGACAGGCCGTGTGTATCTCGCCCAGGACACGCTCCTCGAACGCCCGGTGGCGGTGAAGTTCATCCCCGCGCTCGGCTCCAATGCCCTGGCCCGCTTCCTCGTCGAGGCCCGCGCCGCCGCGCGCATCCAGCACCCCAACGTCGTCACCCTCTACCGGGTGGGACAGCTCGACGAGCAGCCCTACCTCATCTCGGAGTTCATCCGGGGCGTGAGCCTGGATCGGCTCGTGAAACCCCTGCGCTGGGAGCGTGTGCTCACCATCGGCCGTGATTTGGCCCGGGGCCTGAGCGCCGCCCACCGTCGGGGTGTCCTCCACCGCGATATCAAACCCGGCAACGCCGTGCTCACCGAGAGCGGCGCCGTGAAGCTGCTCGACTTCGGGCTCGCCAAGCTCCTGGACAGCGCCGCCGGAGCCGATGACGCCCCGCCTCCGCGAAACCCCGCGCCTCCAGAGCTGCCGGCGGACCTGGACCCGGAGGCCAACCCGCACTTCTCCGCGCGCTCCCTGGACGGCGTCTTCCTGCCCTCGCTCCCCCAGGGCGCGCTGGTCGGCACGCCCTACTACATGTCTCCCGAGGCCTGGGCGGGCGAGGACCTGACGGCCCGCAGTGACGTGTACTCGCTCGGCGTCGTCCTCTACGAACTCTGCGTGGGCCGTGGCCCCTTCCGGGACGTCGTCTGGCGCGAACTCCCGCATGTGGTCCGCACCCAGGACGCGCTCCCCCTGGCGGACGTCGCCCCCCACGTCGACGTCGCCTTCGCCGGGGTCATCGACCGCTGCCTGCGCCGCGAGCCCTCCGAACGCTTCGCCTCCGCCGCGTTGCTCCTGGAGGCCCTTGAGGCCCTGTCGCGCGAGGACGCCCCCACCCACGTGCCCGAGGGCAATCCCTACCGGGGCCTGCGCGCCTTCGAGGCCGAGCATCGCGCCCTCTTCTTCGGCCGCCGCCGCGAGTGCCGCGCCGTGCTGGAGCGGCTGCGCGCCGAGTCCTTCCTGCTCATCACCGGCGACTCCGGCGTGGGCAAGTCCTCCCTGTGTCTGGCCGGCATCCTCCCCTCCGTGGCCGAGGGCGGACTCGAGGATGGACGGCGCTGGCACTCCGTCCGACTGGTGCCGGGCCGCAAGCCCGTCGCCGCGCTGGCCGCGGCGCTCGCGCCCCTCCTGGCCGTGGACGAGGAGCCCCTGGCCGAGGCACTCCGCTCCGAGCCCTCGTGTCTGGTGCGCAGACTCCGGGCGCGCCTGGGTGCCCGCGAGGGACTGCTCGTCTACGTGGACCAGCTCGAGGAACTGGCGACCCTGGCCGAGCCCCTGGAGGCGGCGCTGGCGGGACAGGCCCTGGGCGGGCTCGCGGAGGGCGCCAGTGGCGTGCGCCTGCTGGCCTCCAGTCGCAGCGACTTCCTCACCCGGCTCACGTCCGTGCCGGGCCTGGGCGCGGAAGTCCCTCGCGCGCTGTACCTGCTGCGCGCCCTCACGTCCGAGGAGACACGGGAGGCTGTCACCGGCCCCGCGCGCGTGAAGGGCGTGCGCTTCGAGTCGGAGGCGCTGGTGGACTCGCTCGTCACGGCCGCGGCCGAGGGTGGGCTCCCGCTGCTCCAGTTCGCGCTCGCGGAGCTGTGGGAGGCCCGCGACGCGAAGGCCCAGGTGATTGCCCAGGCCGCGCTGGACTCGCTGGGCGGCGTCGCGGGCGCGCTGGCGAAGCACGCGGACGCGGCGGTGGAACGATTGCTGCCGGACCAGCGCGTGGCGGCGCGGGGCGTGCTGCTGCGCCTGGTCACCGCCGACGGAACCCGGGCGCGCAAGACGGACCGGGAGCTCGCGGGAGAAGACGTGCGCTACCGCGCGGCGCTGGAGGCGCTCGTCCGGGCCCGACTGCTGGTGGCGCGCGAGGCACCAGAGGGGACTTCCTACGAACTGGCCCACGAGGCCCTGCTCTCCGGTTGGAACTCGCTGGCCCGCTGGCTCGCGGAGGCCGCCGAGCGTCGCGAGGTCCAGGCCCTGCTGGAGACCGCCGCGGCGCACTGGGAGAAACACAACCACTCGCGCGAGCTGCTGTGGGGGCCTCGCCAGCTCGCCGAGGCGGCGGTGCTCGACTCGGGTGAGCTGACGCGCCGCGAGCAGGACTTCCTGCGCGCCTCGCGCCGCACCCTTGTGCGCAGCCGCGGCGTCCGCCATGCCCTGGCTGCGGGCTTCATCCTGTCACTCGGCCTGGTGTACGGCGGGCTGAAGCTGCGCGAGCGTTGGAGCCTGGAGCGTCAGGTGCGCGCGGAACTGGACGAGGCCCGGCACTCCCTGGAGACGGTGGTGGAGACGAAGGACCTGCTCCACTCCGAGCGCGCCGAGGCCTTCCGTCTCTACGGCAGTGGCCAGAAGCTCGACGCGGACCGGCTGTGGAGCAAGAGCGTCGCCCGCGCCGCGCAGTTGCGGCATCGCTTCGATGGTGTCTCGGGACGGCTGGAGCGGGCCCTGGCCCTGGCGCCGGAGCGGCCGGACGTGCGCGACGCGCTCGCGGACTTCCTGTTCGAGCGCGCGCTGTGGGCCGAGCAGGACGGCGAGTCCGCGGCGCTGCCCACGCTCCTGCAACGCCTGCGGCTCTATGACACACAAGGCGAGCGCTGGAGGCGGTGGACCGCGCCCGCGCGCCTCACCCTGGATGTCGCCGCGCGCGATGTGGAGGTGGAGCTGCGTCCCGTGACGCGGGATGCGCTCGGCAACGAGCAGCCAGGGCCTGCGCTGCCGTTGGAGTCGGAGCCCTGGATGGACGTCTCCGTCCCACCCGGGCCGTACCAGCTCACGCTGCGCGCGTCACACCACGAGCCGGTGACGCAGCCCTTGTTGTTGCGACGCGGAGAGGCTCGGCGGCTGGAGCTGCGGCTGCCGCGCGCGGGCTCGATTCCCGCGGGCTACGTCTTCGTGCCACCGGGTGAGGTGCGCTTTGGCAGCGCCGCCGATGCCAGCGTCCGTGAGTTCTTCAACGCGGTGCCACAGCACGCGGTGCAGGTGCCGGGCTTCCTCATCGCCCGCCACGAGGTGACGTACGCCGACTGGCTCACCTTCCTCGAGTCGATGTCACCCGAGCTGCGCGCCTCGCGCCTGCCTCACGTGGGCACGGGCGGGTATGCGGGGCACCTCTCGCTCGACCGGGTGGACGACGTCTGGCGACTGCGCTTCCAGCCGGGCAATGTGCCGTACGAAGCGCGTGCGGGAGAGCCGGTGCGCTACGCGAATCGCGCGCGGCGGGGCGAGCAGGACTGGCTGCGCTTCCCGGTGAGCGGCATCTCCTTCGCGGACGCGGAGACGTACGTGTCCTGGCTGTCGTTCAGTGCCCGCGTTCCTGGCGCGCGGCTGTGCTCGGAGCTGGAGTGGGAGCGCGCCGCGCGGGGTGTGGATGGACGCGAGTTCCCGCACGGCGACAGGCTGGGCCCAGACGACGCCAACATCGACGCCACATACGGCAAGCAGCCCGGAGGCTTCGGCCCGGACGAGGTGGGCAGTCATCCCGCGTCGCGCAGCCCCTTCGGTGTGGACGACATGGCTGGCAATGTCTGGGAGTGGACGCGCTCGTGGCTGGAGCCGGGGCGCGCGGTGGCTCGGGGTGGGAGCTTCGCCTTCGCGGCCACCTCCGCGCGCGCGACGAACCGGGAGCTGCCGGAGCCCTCGCTGCGCGACGTGACGATGGGCCTGCGCGTGTGCGCGGACCTGCCCACATCATCACCTTGAGGGATGCTCGGTCGGTCGCTGGGGGAGCACCCTGGCTACCGGACGATGGAACCGCCTGTCAGTCCTGCCCCTGACTGCTTGCTGCCTCCGTTCGGACGATGCGTGTGTCCTGGAATCATCAGTCCGGCTTGCAAGCGGACAGGCTCCTGCGAACCTTGTGTCCAGTCGAGCTGGGCCGGGGAGGTTCGGGGCATGGTGGCGAGGCGGATGGTGGGGGCGATGGTCATCGCCTGTGGGTTGGTGGGGTGTGGGAGCGCCGTGGACGACCGGGAGCCCGAGACGCTGGGAACCCAGGTGGCCGAGCTGTCCGCGCCCAACGGGCGCAACCTGAATGGCCGCAATCTCAACGGGCGCAACCTCAATGGCTCCGAGCTGGGGCAGATGCTGGTGGGGGTGCGCTTCATGGGGGCCGTGCGCGCGGACCTGGGCGCGCTGACGCGGACGTGGCTGGACGGCAGCGTGCTCCGCGGCGAGTCCCATGACGGCACGGTGATGTCCGGGATGGACTTCCTCGGCACGCACTTCGTCGGGGAACTCGGGAGCGGCGACACCGTCGCCCTGCGCGTGGACGACATCCAGCCGGGCACGGGCGCGAGCGAGGACGTCTGGGTCTATCGCGTCTCGTACTACTCCCTGGCGGACAACACGTGGAAGCCCGCGTGTCAGGCCGAGGATGGCTCCGCGCTCGGGGCCATCCCCGTGGAAGGGCGCTGGGACTATCGCCAGGGTGTCGCTGGCGGCGGCGCGAAAATCGAGGACACGCAGGCCTTCACCTTCGCGTGCGAGGGCGCGGCCATCGCCAAGTGCGTCCGCTTTGGCTACCGCCCCTGGGCCTCCACGGTGATGGGGCGAAGCCTGGCTCCCTTGCACCAGGCCTGCACGCGCATGGTTCGCGCGGACTTCTGCGGCGACGGCACTTCGTACACGGTGGATGGGAGCTGGGTGAACCTGTACGACGCCTCGGGCGTGCAGCAGGACTCCGAGGGCTGGAGCGTGGAGGCGGAGTGGGACGCCTCGGGCGCGCGCTGTCGCACGCCGACGACGCGGGCCCGCGAGCGCCAGGTGGCGTGCTCCTCGGGGACGATTCTGCCGACGTGTGGCCTGCCGACGAACTTCCTGCTCGGCACGCTGCTGATGAGCGAAATCCCGGCCGCGGCGACGCAGGGCCCCGTCCTCCTGGCGACTCCGGAGCCGAGCGCCTGGTGAGCCCGGCTGCTGGCCATGTGCATGAGCGGGCGTCCTGCCTGCCTCTGTCTCCTGGGGCGAGGAGCGGAGGCGGGCGACTTCCGGCGGCAAGGGGCCGACACCACGTTTAGCCGGCCCGCCGGGGGCAGGGGAGGGACCGGCGGAGGACGGAGACGCGCGGTGAGACGAGCCCAACGGACGAGACGGATGGCGGCTGGCGGGACGTGGTGCCTGCTGCTGGCGGCGGCTTGTGTGGTGGCCGGCTGCAAGAAGAGCTCGGGCGAGCCAGCGCAGCCCGAGGTGCCCACGGTGACATTGGGGCAGGAGAACGTGGCGCTCGCACAGCCGAGCGAGCTGCGCTCCGGCCCTGGAATCTCGGGCACGCTCCAGGCCCGCACCGCGGCGGATGTTCGCGCACAGGTGGCTGGCACGGTCCTCGATATCGAGGCCCAGCAGGGGCAGGTGGTGAAGAAGGGCCAGGCGCTCGCGCGCATCGACGATGCGACGTTGAGGGCCCAGGTCATCGCCACGCGCACGGCGGTGTCCACTGCGCGCAATGCCTTGCAAGTGGCCGAGGCCGAGGTGGAGCGCAGCGCGAAGCTGGCCAAGGCCGGCGTCATCACCCAGCGCGAGTTCGAGCGGGCGCAGTTGTCGGTGGCGCAGGCGAAGGGGCAGCTCGCGGAGGCGCGCTCCCGTCAATCGCTGGCACAGGAGCAACTGGGGCGCACGCGGGTGGTGGCGCCCTTCGTGGGCGTGGTGAGCGAGCGGCAGGTGAGCGAGGGTGACGTCGTGCAGTTGGGCTCGCCGCTGTTCACCGTGGTGGACCCGCGCACGTTGCGCCTGGAGGCGTCGGTGCCGGCCGCGAATCTGGACCAGGTGAAGGTGCGCACGCCGGTGGAGTTCAAGGTCACCGGCTACGGAGACCGCTCGTTCACGGGACAGGTGGAGCGCATCAATCCGGTGGTGGACCCGAACACGGGGCAGGTGCGCATCTACGTGGCGATTCCCAATACGGACCTCCAGCTCCTCGCGGGGCTGTTCGCCGAAGGGCGCGTGGCCGCGCGGGCCGTGCGAGGGCTGTCGGTTCCGCTGGGCGCGGTGGATGACTCCGAGGGAAAGCCCACGGTGCTGCGCGTGCGAGACGAGCGTGTGGAGCGCGTGCCCATCACGCTGGGGCTGCGCGATGAAGTCGAGAAGCGGGTGGAGGTGCGCCAGGGGTTGCAGGAGGGAGACGTGGTGCTGCTCGGCTCCGCGCGCGACGAGGTGAGCGAGGGCGCGCGCGTGAAGGTGGACGCGCCACGTCCGGGAGCGCCGGTAGCAGGAGACGAAGGCCCTGGTGTCGGTGGTGGCGGCGCCGAGTCCGACACTCGCCAGGGCGGAAATGAAACCGCGCCCGCACGTCCCTCCCCGTCACCGAGCGAGTCCTCGGAGGGCGCGACGCCACGCGCGCCCTGAGTTCGCTGCGTCCCTTCGACTCCTTCCGGGAGAAACCCCGTGTTCATCTCCGACTTCGCCATCAAGCGTCCCATCGTGACCATCACCGCGATGGTGACGCTGGTCATCTTCGGCATCGTCGCCTTGTGGCAACTGGAGACGGATGAGTTCCCGGACGTCCAGGCGCCGGTCATCGCCGTCAGCATCGTCTACCCAGGTGCCGCACCCGACACGGTGGAGCGCGAAATCGTCGAGCCCATCGAGGACGCCATCTTCGCCATCAGTGGCGTGGACCCGAAGGAGACGACCGCCACCGCCACGGACGGCCTGGCCACCTTCACGGTGTTCTTCGAGTTCGAGAAGGACATCCAGGAGGCCTCGCAGGACATCCGCGATGCCATCTCCAGCAAACGCGCCGACCTGCCTCGGGAGATGGAGGAGCCCGTCCTCACGCGGTTCGACCCTGCGGACGCGCCCATCGTCTCGCTGACCCTCACGTCGGAGCGACTCGATGTCGCCGGGCTGTCCCGCGTGGCGGACCCGCTGGTGGTGGGCGAGCTGCGCTCGGTGCCCGGCGTGGCGCAGGCCGACGTCGTCGGCGGCGTGGAGCGGGAGATGACCGTGCAGCTCAAGCCCGAGGCGCTCCAGGCCGCGCGCATCTCCCTGGCGGAAGTCGTGACCGCGCTCCAGGCGCAGAATCTGGCCGCGCCGGTGGGCCGCATCAACTCGAAGCTCGAAGAGGAGTCCATCCGTCTCAAGGGACGCCTGGAGAGCCCCGAGGCCTTTCGCGACATGGTGGTCACCACGCGCAACGGTCAGGTCATCCGACTGGGGCAGTTGGCGGACGTCTTCGTGGGCTCGGAGGAGCCTCGCACGCTGGCGCTCTATGACGGCGCGCAAGCGGTGGGCATCGAAGTGCTGAAGACGAAGGGTTACAGCACCACCGAGGTGGCGGACGCGGTGCGCGAGCGCGTTGCGGCACTGCAGAAAAAGCTCCCGGCGGACGTGAAGCTGGCCATCGTCCGCGACGCGGGTGTGCGGGTGGAGAGCGCGGTGGAGAACGTGCAGTCGGCGCTGGTGGAAGGCGCGCTGCTCACCGTGCTCGTGGTGTTCATCTTCCTCAACTCGTGGCGCTCCACCGTCATCACGGGGCTGGCGCTGCCGGTGAGCGCGCTGGCGGCGTTCATCAGCGTCTGGGCCTTCGGCTTCACGCTCAACACGATGTCGCTGCTCGGCCTGACGCTGGCCATCGGCATCCTCATCGATGACGCCATCGTGGTGCGCGAGAACATCGTCCGCCACATCGAGATGGGGAAGGACCACTACACCGCGTCGAAGGAGGGCACTTCGGAAATCGGGCTCGCGGTGTCGGCGACCACGTTCTCCATCGTCGCCGTCTTCGTGCCCGTCGCCTTCATGTACGGCGTGGCCGGACAGTGGTTCAAGCCCTTCGCACTCACCATCGCCTGCGCGGTGCTGGTGTCGCTGTTCGTGTCCTTCTCCCTGGACCCGATGCTGAGCGCGTACTGGGCGGACCCGCAGGTGGAGAAGGGCGCGCGGCGCGGTTTCATTTCCCGCGTCCTCGCCCGCTTCAACACGTGGTTCGACCGGCAGGCGGACCGCTACAAGGGCGTCATCGCCTGGGCGCTGGACCATCGGCTCGCCATGGTGCTCGTGGCGGTGTGCTCGCTCGTGGGCGCGTTGGTGCTCCAGGGAACGGTGGGTGGCGCGGGCTTCGTGCCGGTGAGTGACCGCTCGGAAGTGGAGTTGCTGGTGGAGACGCCGCCGGGCTCCAGCCTGGAGTACACGCGCCGCAAGGTGGAGGAGGTGGCGCGCGTCGCCAGAGCCCATCCGGAGGTCGCCTATACCTACAGCACCATCGGCGTGCCGCTCCCGCTGAGCGCGCCCGGTGTGGACCAGGCGCTCGTGTACGTGCGGCTCACGCCCAAGGCGGACCGCGACGTGAGTCAGGATGCGCTGGGCAGCACGTTGCGCAAGGAGCTGGCGAGCGTGGGCGGGGCGAAGGTGTCTGTCTTCACGTCGGGCTTTGGCGGCGCCTTCAAGCAGATTCAGCTGGAGCTGAGCGGGCCCGACCAGAAGAAGCTCACTGAACTCGCGCAACAGGTGCAGCGCGAGGTGGAGCAGGTGCCCGGCGCGGTGGACGTGGGGCTCTCCACGCGGGGACAGAAGCCGGAGCTGGAGGTGGACCTGAACCGGGGCCTCGCGGGGCAGCTCGGGGTGACGGTGGGGCAGGTGGCCCAGGTGCTGCGGCCGGCCTTCGCGGGACTGGACGTGGGGGACTGGGTGGACCCGATTGGTGAGACTCGCGACGTCATGGTGCGGCTGGCACCCGAGGCGCGTGACAACCCGGACGACCTGGCGCGAATCCCCATCCGGGTGGGCGCGGCGCCGGGTGGCGCACCCCAGCTCGTGCCGCTGGGGCAGGTGGCGGACATCCGGCAGGCGCTCGGCCCCGCGCAAATCACGCACCTCAACCGGGAGCGGGTCATCAACGTGCAGGCGAACGTGCAGGACCGCTCGTTGACGGAGGTGATGCGAGACATCCAGGAGCGGGTGGGCGCGGTGCGGCTCCCCGCGGGCTACACGCTGACGACGGGCGGTGAGTCCGCCGACCAGGAGGAGGTCTTCTCGCGGGTGTTCCTCGCGTTGGGCGTCGCGGTGCTGTTGATGTACCTCATCCTGGTCATCCAGTTCGGCTCGTTCCTGGACCCGCTGGCCATTCTCATCTCGCTCCCGCTGTCCCTCATCGGCGTGGTGCTGGCGCTGCTCATCACCGGGGACACGCTCAACATCATGAGCCTCATCGGCGTCATCCTGCTGATGGGCATCGTCGCGAAGAACGCCATCCTGCTCATCGACTTCGCGAAGTGGTCCCACGAGAAGGGGATGCCCTTGCGCGAGGCGCTCATCGAGGCGGGCCGCATCCGCTTGCGCCCCATCATCATGACGACCTTCGCGCTGGTGGCGGGCATGATTCCCGTGGCCATCGGCGCGGGCGAGGGTGGTGACTTCCGCGCTCCGCTGGGCCGCGCGGTGATTGGCGGCACGATTACGTCCACGTTGCTGACGCTGCTGGTGATTCCGACGGTGTACGAAATCCTGGTGGATGGGCGGACGTGGATGGGCCGCAAGCTGCGCAAGGTCTTCCACTTCCGAGCACCCGGAACCGGGCACCCCACGGGCGGAGGCGGCGAGCCCCGTCCGGCGCCGCAGTCCCGACAGAAGTGACACCGGGCTGCGGGGAGTGTCCGAGAAGCTTCGCGGAGTGTCCGCCTCGGACGGATGTTGAACGTCGGCCCGAGAAGCGGGTTGGCGTGTCCCTCGGAGGAACCTAGGGTCGGTCGCCATCCACCATGTCCCGAGCCTTGCTGCCTGAAGACCATCGTCGACTCGTCACCCAAGCCCTGGCCGCACTCGATGTCCGCAACCTGGTCCTGAGCATCCACGACCCCAGCTTCCCCAGTCTTCCGCACGAGGACACGGGCCGAGGCTCGCCCTATTCGGAGGGCGCGGCCCGCTTCCTGGACACCGCGCACACGCTGGGCTTCACGGGCATCCAGTTGGGGCCCCAGGGGCAGACGTCGGAGTCGAACGCCTCGCCGTATGACGGCACGCTCTTCTCTCGCAACGTGCTCAACGTGGCGCTCGCGGAGCTGGAGGACGAGGCTTGGGGGGCGTTGCTCCCACGAGGACGTGTGGCCGCGCTCGCGGAGGCCCGCTCACGGTCCTCGAGTCCCGGAGAGCGCTACCGGCGGGCCTTCCGCGCGCAGCTCGAGGCGCTCGATGAGGCGTGGACGTCGTTTCGTCACCAGAGCGCCAGTCCCAACGCTTCCGCCGCCGTGCGCGAAGTGTCCGCGCGCTTCAACACCTTCCGTCAGCGACACCGCGCGTGGCTGCTGCGCGACGCGCTCTTCGACGTGCTGTGCGCGGAGAAAGGTGTCCTGGACTGGAGGCCGTGGGCGGACTCGTTGGATGGACGGTTGTGGAGTCCTCGACCGGGCGCCGAAGGTGTCGCTGCCGCGCGGGTGCAGGCGCTGGAGGCACAGTACGCGGAGACCCTGGAGCGCTATGCCTTCTTCCAGTTCCTGGTGCATGCACAGCATGAAGTGCTGCGCGAGCGCACGGCGTCGTTGAGCCTGAAGCTCTACGGCGACCTGCAGATTGGCTTCTCACCGCGCGATGCGTGGGCGTGGCAGGGCTTGTTCCTGCGGTCGTATCTGATGGGCGCTCCGCCGAGTCGCACCAATCCGGAGGGCCAGCCGTGGAACTATCCGGTGTTGGACCCGGAGCAGTACTTCGCGGAGGGCGGTGAAGGTCCCTTGCTGGGCTTCCGGCCCGGAGCGGTGCTGCGCTTCATGGATGCGCGCATGGACAAGATGCTCGCGGAGTACGACGGGCTGCGGCTGGACCATCCCCATGGGTTGGTGTGTCCGTGGGTCTATCGCGCGGGGGAGTGGGACGCGTTGGGGGCGGTGCAGCACGGCGCGCGCCTCTTCTCCTCGCCGGACCTCACGGACCACCTGGAGCTGGCGCGCTACGCGCTGGTGAGCCCCCAGCAGTTGGACCGTTCGCTGCCGAGGTACGCGGATGGCGAGGTGAAGTCGCTCACGCCCGAGCAGGTGCAGCGCTTCAGCGTCCTCTTCGACACGGTGGTCGCGGCGGCGCGGCGCAACGGCCGGGATTTGGGCGACCTGCTGGGCGAGGTGCTGAGCACGTTGCCGTATCCGTTGGGGCGGGTGATGGCGCGTTATGGGCTGGGCCGCTTCCGCGTCACGCAGAAGGCGGACCTGCGCAATCCTGCGGACGTATATCGCAGCGAGAACGTGGCGCCCGAGGACTGGATGATGGTGGGCAACCACGACACGAAGTCGCTGTGGCGTCTGGTGGGGGACTGGCAGTGGCGCGGCACGCT
This sequence comes from Myxococcus sp. CA056, assembly GCF_013336715.1. Classification (NCBI taxonomy): domain Bacteria; kingdom Pseudomonadati; phylum Myxococcota; class Myxococcia; order Myxococcales; family Myxococcaceae; genus Myxococcus; species Myxococcus sp. CA056. The sequence continues at coordinate 1,014,298 of NZ_JABUMT010000001.1, read as the reverse complement.
GCGGGCGCAGGCGGATTATCTGGCGACCCGACTGTGTCCCGAGCCCGAGCGGCGAGAGGACTTCGCACGAGCGCTGGCGGCGGACCCGGGGAAGCTCGCGCAGGCGAAGCTGGCGGACCTGTTCGCCAGTCGCGCGCGCAATGTCATGGTGTTCTTCACGGACTTGCTGGGGATACCGGAGACGTACAACGAGCCGGGCACGGTGGATGAGCGCAACTGGTCGCTGCGCGCGCCGACGGACTGGATGCGGGAGTATCGCGAGCGCCTGCGAGGCGACGCCGCGATGAACCTCCCCGGCGTGCTGGCCCTGGCGCTGCGAGCAGGAGGGGAGCCCGCGCGGGAGAAACACCGTGAGCTGCTCGCGGGGCTCGACCGGCTCGCGGAGGAGCTGAGGGAAGGCCGGTAGCGCGTGTGCCCCGACTGCGCCCGCGCGGCATGAAGTGACGCCTCCGCGAGCGCCCCGACGGCGCCCGCGCGGCATGACGTGACGCCTCCACGAGCGCCCCGACGGCGCCCGCGCGGCATGACGTGACGCCTCCACGAGCGCCCCGACGGCGCACGCGCGGCATGACGTGACGCCTCCGCGAGCGCCCGGGGCTGGCATTGCGCACGTGCGACCGACGGGCAGCGAACCGTGACGTGCCCCCATCATGTGGAGGGCGCCAGCATCGCGCACGTGCGACCGATGGGCCGCGAACCGCGACGTGCCCCATGGGTGTGAAGGGGCTGGCATCGCGCACGTGCGACCGGCGGGCCGCGAAGCGAGGTGTGTCCCACGCTCGCTTCACGTCCGCCCTCAAGTGCTAGTGAAGCGGGACTCCCTGCCCCGCTTCACATCCCCGCTCAGTGCTGCACGTCCACCACGAGGCGCGTGGGCTCGCGCAGCTCCAGGACGCGGAACGCCTGGACGCTCTTGTTGCCCAGCACCCACGTCACCTCGCCTTCGAAATCACAGGTGCGCTCCAGCTCCAGGAGCACGGGCAGCGCCGGCTTCAGCTCGCGCGTGGCCACCGTCGGCTGGCCCGCATCGGTATGTGCTCGCGCGGGAGTGAAGGTCACCTGGAGCTGCCCCTTGCCCGCGAGCGACGCCGGGTCTCCCGAACCACACTGCACCACCGGCTCCTTCGCGTACCCCACGCGGTAGCCGGGCAGCTGCGTCCCCTCGAACTCGAACACCACGCGGTCGAAGTCTGGATGCGCGCCCGCGCGCACCGAGCGCAGTGTGGCCTGGGGTGCATCCTGCCGCTTCATGTCCACGACCCCGGAGGTCCACTCGCGATTCTTCGGGTCCTCGGGCGTGTACCCACCACCACTCGGCGGCGTCTTGCCGGGTGCTTCCTTTCCAGGAGGCTCCGTCGGTTCGGTGGGCTCTCCGGAGGGAACGGGAAGCTCCTCGTCCTGAGCGCCACCGCGGACAGGCACCCCCGTGCTCCCCGTCGTCACGACATGCACGGGAGGCTTCGCGGCGGCCTCGCCCTCGCGAGGAAGCGTCCCCTCGGGCGGGCTCGAGGGCAGGGCGGGGGTGTCATCGGGAGGAGGCAGCTCGGCCGCGGGATGGGGCGGCGCTTCCTCTTTCTTCGAGCAACCGGTGGCCACGAGGCACCCGGCGAGCCACAGCGACGACAGCCATCGTCCGGCACGCTTCATCGTTCCTCCCCTGTCGGCCCACAGTGGCCGTGAGGAACTCCCTCTCTCACGACAGGAGGCGCGGTGCCAGCCTCCCGCCAGGGACTCGATGACGAGAAGACGACAGACCCTCCGCCCGCGCACTCGGGGCGAAGGGTCCTTGGACTCCCGGGACTTCAGTCTGCCGAAGGCGTCGCGCGCACGAAGGCGCCCAGGTCCGCGTCGCGCAGGAAGTGGACCAGCACGCCGTCAATCTTCCGCGTGCCGTTCTCCACCACGGTGGGCTTGAGGAAGAAGAGGTTGTTCCAGTTGAAGTCATACAGCGCCTGCTCGGCGGCGTCGGACCAGCTCCCATCCATGCGGCCGTGGTAGTAGCCGAGCTTGCGCAGCACGCGCTTCACGTCGCTCGCCGTATCGGCATCCAGCGTCACCCGGTCCGCGGGAAACACATCCGCGAGCGTGCCCTGGTAGCGATTCAGCTCCACGCCCAGCTCCTGCAAGGCCCGGGTGCTGCCGTGGACGACCGCCTCCGCGAGCACGTGGGTATAGAACGCGGTCTCGATGGTGGAGTTCCAGACGCGGATGACGCCCGAGCGCTCTCCATTGCGGTCCCCACCCACGCGCGCCCCAGCCTTGAGCGAGGCATACAGTCGCTGCGGCAGACTGCCCCGCGCCTGACGAAAGCCGTCCGCCATGGCCCGGCACATGTCGGGGGTGCTCATGTTGTTGGCCTGCACCACGAACGTGTCGCCCTTGACGGAGCAGGTGTGCTCGCTGTTCTCCGAGCCCGAGCGCTGGCCCACCGTCACGCTGCCATCCGGGTGGAGCTTCACCGCGGCGAGCTGGCGGATGGTGGCATACGGGTCCGAGGCCAGCACCGTGTCGATGGCCTCCTGGGGCGCGGTGCCCGAGTCGATGCGCGCGATGACCGCCTGCGCGTCATCCACCGAGGGCAGCGCCATGGTGGCCACCGCCACGTCCGAGCGGCCGTAGGGCACCAGTCCGCTGACGCCGCTGGGGAAGGAGATGACGGCCATGCCGCACGACTTCTCCACCGGGTCACACGCCACGACGGCGCGCGTGCCGAAGATGCTCGGGTTGAAGGGGCGGTCCGCCGCGGACGCCTGGGTGGAGCCAAGCAACACGGACGCAGCGACGAGCAGGCCACGCTTGAACGGCTTCATGCACGTACCTCGGGGCAGGGCTCCGCCGGGGCCGAGCAACCATCTCTCGACGCGGATGAGACCCTTCATGTCTGGGGTTGGGTGTGCGCGATGAGACACCGAGGCGCGGGTCCGGCCCGCTCCTCGGAACTTCTGGCTCCATGAACGCCACGTCGCTTCAAGGCATATCGGGAAGACTCGGAGACCCGTGCCGGCCGTCAAGCTCCGGATTCAGGGTGAGGACCGACGGCCCGAGGAGGGCCCGCTGGCCCGGGTGCCCCGCGTATCTCGCTTCCGGGAAAATTGTAGCTGTGGCACTCCCCCCAGAAGTTTCAGACGCGCCCCACAAGGGCCCGGGTGGCGGGTATGGTCCGCGCCCGGCCGCAGCCCGCGTCCCCCCCTTACGCGCACGAACCGGAGACAGATTCCCCATGGCTCTCGACCTCACCTCCCTCCCACGTCCCTCGCGGGACGACGCCTCCATTGGCACGATGGCGCGGGGCCTCGTTGGCAGCGAGATTCTCCGCATCGCCGCGGAAGTCCGTGAGCTCGTCGCCAAGGGCCGCAAGGTGTGCAACCTCACCGTGGGCGACTTCAGCCCGCGCGAGTTCCCCATCCCCGACGGCCTGCGCCAGGGCATCGCCACCGCGCTCCAGGCGGGCGAGACGAACTATCCGCCCTCCGACGGCGTGCTGGACCTACGCCAGGCGGTGCAGCGCTTCTATGAGCGCGCCCTGGGCCTGAAGTATCCGCTGGAGGGCATCGTCATCGCGGGCGGCGCCCGGCCCATCATCTACGGCACCTACCGCGCCGTGCTCGATGACGGGGAGACCGTGGTCTACCCGGTGCCGTCGTGGAACAACAACCACTACGTCCACATGATGAACGCCAAGGGCGTCGTCGTGACGACGGACCCGTCGCACGGCTTCATGCCCACGCTGGAGCAGCTCGCGCCGCACCTGGGCACCGCGCGCCTGTTGTGCCTGTGCAGCCCGCTCAACCCCACGGGCACCATGATTTCGTCCGACGTGCTGGGCGCCATCTGCGAGCGCGTCGTCGCGGAGAACCGCCAGCGCGAGAAGCAGGGCAGGAAGCCGCTCATCCTGATGTACGACCAGATTTACTGGGTGCTGAGCTTCGGCGCGGTGAAGCACGTGACGCCGGTGGAGCTGGTGCCGGAAGTCGCCCCGTACACCGTGTTCGTGGACGGCATCTCCAAGGCGTTCGCCGCGACGGGCGTGCGCGTGGGCTGGGGCGTGGGCCCGCCGGCCATCATCGCTCGCATGCGCGACGTGCTCGGCCACGTCGGGGCGTGGGCGCCCAAGGCGGAGCAGGTCGCGGTGGCCCGCTACCTGGATGACGTGCCCGCCACCGAGTCCTTCCTGACGGAGATGCGCCAGCGCGTGGACGCGCGCCTGGAGGCGCTGCACACGGGCCTGACGCGCATGCGCGACGCGGGGCTGCCGGTGCGGCACATCGCGCCCCAGGGCGCCATCTACCTGTCCGTCCAGTTCGACCTGGTGGGCAAGGGCGGCCTGAAGACGAATGACGACATCCGCAAGCTGCTCCTGGAGAAGGCCAGCTTCGCGGTGGTGCCCTTCCAGGCGTTCGGCCTGAGCGAGGACACCGGCTGGTTCCGCCTGTCCGTGGGCGCGACGTCGGTGGCGGAAATCCAGGAGGCCCTGCCCCGCGTGGAGGCCGCCCTGCGCGAGGTGCTCGCCGCGAAGTAGTCGCCGTCGGTGCCGGGCCCCGCGCGGCGTCCTGGATGGGCGCGGGGTTCGGGAATACACGGAAAGGGCTGGAGTTCAGCCGGGTACTTCGTGCCAATGCTCAAGCGATTCGTGGATGTACGTGACGAGGAAGTTCGCGCGGTCCTCGGGTCCTTCGTCTATTTCTTCACGCTGATGTGCGGCTACGCCATCCTCCGTCCCATCCGCAACGAGATGGGGACGGCGGGCAGCGTCAAGGGCCTGCCGTGGCTCTTCACCGCCACGTTCATCGTCATGCTGCTGGCGGTGCCGGCCTTCTCCGCGCTGGTGGCGCGCTGGCCCCGGCGGGTGGTGCTGCCGCGCATCTACCGCTTCTTCCTCGTCAGCCTCCTGGCCTTCTTCGTGCTGCTGAAGCTGGACGTGGCGAGGGAGCCGGTGGCGCGGGTCTTCTACATCTGGCTGAGCGTCTACAACCTGTTCGTGGTCTCCATCTTCTGGAGCTTCATGGCGGACGTGTTCGCCGGCGAGCAGGGCAAGCGGCTGTTCGGCTTCATCGCCGCGGGTGGCACCACGGGCATGCTGGTGGGGCCCTTTCTGGTGGGGCGACTGGCGGAGCCGGTGGGGCCGGTGAACCTCATCCTCGTGTCCGCGGTGCTGCTGGAGGTGAGCGCGCAGTGCGTGCGCTGGCTGAGCCGCTGGGCCCGGGACGTCCAGCATCAGCCCCTGTCGGCGGAAGCGCCCGTGGGTGGCGGGGTGCTGGCCGGGCTGCGGCTCCTGGTGGCGTCGCCCCTCCTGCTCGCGCTCGGGCTCCAGGTGTTGCTCTACGCGGCCACGTCCACCTTCCTGTACTTCCAGGAGGTGAAGCTGGTGGCGGAGGTGGGCAAGGACGCGGCCTCGCGCACCGCGCTGTTCGGCGACATCGACTTCTACGTGCAGCTGTTGACGCTGGCGCTCCAGACGCTTGTCACCGGGCGCATCATCTCCAGACTGGGATTGGGCGCGGCGCTGGCGGTGGCGCCGGTGCTCACGGGGCTGGGCTTCCTGGGGCTGGCGGCGGTGCCGGTGCTCGGGGTGCTCGTGGCGTTCAAGGCGCTGCGGGGTGCCAGCCACTACGCGCTGGAGCGGCCCTCGCGCGAAATCCTCTTCACCACGGTGGACCGGGAGGCGCGCTACAAGTCCAAGAGCTTCATCGACACGGTGGTGTACCGGGGCAGCGACACGGTGAGCGCGTGGTTGCAGGGTGGGCTGACCGCTCTGGGCCTGGGCATGACGGGGTTGTCATTGGCGGCGGTGCCCCTGGCGGGGCTGTGGCTCGGTGTGTCGCTGTACCTGGGGCGGGAGCAGCGGCGACTGTCCCGGGAGGCCGGGGGTGCGCTCGCGCCCGTCGCCGCCGATAATGCCGCCGCCCGCTGAAGTGTGCCTCGCAGTGCTTCCTCGTCGCTCCTCGGGATGGTCGCGGGGAGCGGGGGTTGAGACGAACCTCGCAGCAGGAGACGACACGACATGAAGCTGTCTCGCAGAGACCTGATTCAAGGCGCTGTGACGGTGGGCTCGCTGTGGGCCCTGGGGTGTGCGACGTCGGGCTCGTCGGGTGGCGCGTCCGGTGAGTCGGACTCCCAGGAGAAGGGGGCCTCGGGCGCGAAGGCGAGCAAGCCCTTGAGCATCCTCATCCTGGGCGGCACGAAGTTCCTGGGTCCGGCGCTGGTGGAGTCCGCGCAGGCGCGAGGCCACACCGTCACGCTGTTCAACCGAGGCAAGACGAATCCGGGCCTCTTCCCGAACGTGGAGAAGCTGCAGGGGGACCGGGACCCGACGAAGGCGGAGGGTCTCAAGGCGCTGGAGGGCCGCAAGTGGGACGCGGTGGTGGACACGTCGGGTTACGTGCCGCGCATCGTGAAGGCCTCGGCGGAGTTGCTCGCGCCCAACGTGGGGCACTACACCTTCGTGTCCACCATCTCCGTCTACAAGGACGCGTCGAAGCCCGGCCTCACGGAGACGGCGCCCGTCGCCACGGTGGCGGACGTGACGACGGAGGACGTGGACACGCACTACGGCGCCCTGAAGGCGCTGTGCGAGCAGGCCGCGGAGAAGGCGATGCCCGGCCGCACGTTCAACGTCCGTCCCGGCCTCATCGTCGGGCCGGATGACCCGACGGACCGCTTCACGTACTGGCCGGTGCGAGTGGCGCGAGGGGGCGAGGTGCTCGCGCCCGGCACGGGGCATGACACCACCCAGTTCATCGACGCGAGGGATTTGGCCGCGTTCATCATCCTGGGGGTGGAGCAGAAGCTGTCGGGGCCCTACACCGCGACGGGGCCCTCGAAGCCCCTGGTGATGCGCGACTTCCTGGAGCGCAGCAAGAAGGCGCTGAACAGCGACGCGCGCTTCGTCTGGGCGCATCCGTCCTTCCTGGAGAAGCACAAGGTGGAGCCCTTCGGTGACATGCCGGTCTGGGTGTCGCCCACGGGCGAGGACGCGGGCCTGTTGCGGGTGAACATCGACAAGGCGTTGGCGGCGGGGCTCACCTTCCGCCCGCTGGAGGAGACGGTCCGCGACACGGTGGCCTGGTTCAACGCGGAGCCGCCCGAGCGTCAGGCGAAGCTGCGGTCGGGCATCAAGCCGGAGCGGGAGAAGGAAGTGCTCGCCGCGTGGCACCAGGAGCACGACAAGGGCAACGCCCACGCGGGTTGAGGTGTGTCAGGCGCGGATGACGGTGACGCGCCGACCCGAGGGCGTCCGGGCCTGTTCGGCCCGGGTGCGCTCGGCGATGGAGGGCTGGTTCGAGCGGCGGTCGAAGAGCATCAGCCAGCCGTCATCCAGTCCCAGGCCCTGGAGATAGCCGTCGAGCTGCTCCAGGCCCTCGGTCAGCGGGTCGGACTCGCGGTCCCTCCAAACCTTGATTTCAATGGCGAGGGTGTCCGGCCCATGGCGCACGCACAGGTCCATGCGCCCGCGACCGATGGCGTACTCGCGCTCAATCGTGCCGCCCCCATTCACCACCCGGTGGAGGAAGGCCATGAGCACCAGATGTGGGGCGACCTCGTGGTAGGGCGCGGTGGCCAGCAACGGCTCGCCATGTTGGCGCCAGAATGCGAGGAAGGCGTCTCGCAGCTGTTCGACGTCCAGTCGCCCATCGGGCTTCAACCAGGAGGGCTGGATGGAGGGGAGCGTGTCGCGCGTGCCTGACGCCAGCGAGCGGACGAGAATCTCGCGGTAGATGGGATTGGCCACCTCGAGCGTGCCGGACTCATTCCGGCGCAGCAGCCCCAGGTCGACGGCGAAGCGGCGGTCATCCTCGGGGACGTCGCCCAGGAGCTGCCCCGCGAGCATCGGCTCGAGGATGGCTCGGATGCGAGGCTCGCGCAGCCGCGCCGCGAGGCTGTCCAGGTGGGTCTCCTGGCGGTAGATGAGGATGGCCTTGGCTCGCTCCATGTCCTCGCGGCGGATGGGCTGGGACAGCTCGGGCACCAGCTCCTCGACCGCGACCTTGGCCAGGGCGTTGACGAGCCACGGCTGGCCTTGCGTGAGTTCGAAGGCGAGCGCGAGGGCTTCGGGCTCGAAGCGCTGACCCGTGTCCGTGGTGTGCTGGGAGTAGAGCTCCGTGACTTCATCCTCGGTGAAGTCGCGCAGGGTGAGCGAGCGCACCTTGATGTTGAACGGGCTGGAGGTCGCCAACCTGTCTCCGTCGTCGGAGGACACCTTGTAGTCGCGCACGTCCCGCAGCCCGATGAGTGCCATGGCGGAGGGGAAGTGCCCGGGACGGTTGCGGTGGCCGTCCCGGAGTTGTCGGAGTACGGAGACCAGCACGCCATCACGGAGTGCATCGACTTCATCCAGGAACGTGACGAGCGGCTTGTCGGTGGCCTCGGACCAGGCCGCGAGCGCGGTGGCGACGCGGTTGCCGGGCGGTGCCTCGGGAAACTCTGGAGGCTGGGACGCGGGAGGAAGCTGGGCGCGCGTGGCGAGTCGCCAACTGGAGAGGATGGCGGCCTCCGCCGCGCCGGTGTCCTGTGGGAAACCCGCCCCGGCCTCCATGCTGACGAGGGCCGCCACGTAGCGTCCCTCCGACGTGAGCTCTCGGGCGAACGACAGGAGCGCCGTGGTCTTGCCCACCTGTCGTGGCGCGTGGACGACGAAGTAGCCCTGCTGCTCGACGAGCCGCCGCACTTCGGGCAGCCTCCGCATGGCTGGCAGCATGTAATGGTGGTCCGGATTGCACGGACCGGCGGTGTTGAACCAGCGGGGCATGTCCGGAAGGTACTACGCCTCCTTCGCTGGGGGAGGCATGGACTTGGAGGGGCCTCGATGACGTCCACGTTCCACGGGCACGGCGTCGCCGTGCTGCTCTCGTTGTCGCTCGTGGCCTGTGGCGGCAAGGACATCCGTCCCGAGGGTCCCAGCGAGCCCTCCGCCTGTGCTCCGCTGAACCTGGAGCGGAACGTGGACCTGGAGGGATTCCACACGGACCGCTACACGTGGCGCGATGGAGGCTGCGCGCCGCGCTCGGCCTTCCTGGTGCGCAACGACTCCGCGGACCCCGCGGGTTGGCACGGTGGCTACGTCCGTCGCTACGTCTACGAAGCGGACGGCGCCGCGCGCACCTGTGACGGCGCCAATGACGGTGTCCCCGGCTGGGGCATGGTGACGTGTCACCTCCGCGCCGGCACCACCTGGGGCAACTGGACGGAGGGAGTGACGGGCACCGGCCGCACCCTCTTCGCGGGACGTCACCACGCGCTGCACGAGTTCCGCTGGCCCTTGCCGCTCGGTGGCCACGTCGTCCAGGTGACGGTGCACTATCTCTTCGCCACCGGCAGGGACCATCCGCTCTACGCCATCACCCACGACGTCTCGAGCGTCCCGCCGGATGCGCTGGAGGCCGACGTGCGCTCGCCCTATGGCGACCTGCTCTTCGACGGCAACGCGAACGCCGAAATCGCCGGCCTTGGCTGGGGAGACCGTCACCGCTTCGTGACGCTGTCCTCCCCCGTGACGATGGCCAGCGGCTGGGACTACCGCGAGCCCAACGTCGTCCCCTACACCCGCATGTGGACCTCCGCGCCGGACGCGGAGATGGGCGTGGTGCAGACGCAGCCCTGGCTCCAGAAGCCCGCTGGTGGCTACTGGCTCTACCAACAGGGCTGGGGACAGCGCGACGCGGACGGCCCCCTGCCCGACGACTGGAACTGGACCTACCAGCTCAACCAGTACCAGTTGCCCACGACGACTCGCTCCCATCGCATGGCCTGGGGCAGCAACTATGGTGCGCTCGGCTGGCGCCAGTACGCGCGCTACGGCGATGACGGCATGCTCTCCGGCCACCCCTACCAGAGCTACTCCGTATTCATGGTGCTGGGGCCACATTCGGAGGACCCGGTGCGGCGGCGCGCCTCGGAGGTCGAGTCCTGGCAGGCCGTGCGCCTGTCCGCCACCGAGGGCACCGTGGCCACGCACGGCCCTGGCGGCGTCGGTCGCTCGGACGCCGTGCCCTATGACGTGCCTGGCTACAACCCCGTCTACGCGACGTGGGAAGCCCGCGTGACGGGCAACCGCGCGCGCCTGCGCTTCGACGTGGGCCGTGGTTCCCTGGTGCACTCCGTGGTGGTGCTGCGCGGCTACACCGCCTCCACCCCGCCCGCGCGCGTGCTGCTGGACGACCAGGTCCTCGCCGCCGACGTGGACTGCTTTGCCTCCGTGGACGACGCGGGCGATGCGCTGTGGCTCACCCTGAACCGCACCCTCACCGGCACCGCGACGCTGCGCGTGGAGTGATTCGGGGCCCTGAAAAAGCAACGGGGGATGCCCCGATGAACTCGGAGCACCCCCCGGTATGACCCTTGCTCAGGTTCGCTCTCCCCCTCTGAAGAGCGTCACCCCCGGGTCCCCCTGCCACAGATGGCGCCGCCCCCGCGACGCCATCCTCCTACCCGCCATGCATCTTTTCCGGAGGGCCTTGGACCCCTCCAGCGAAGCGAAAGTGCGCTCCCCCCGGTGCGCATGCTGACTGCACTGCTTTCGGGATGTCTCGAGTGCCCCCAAGCACCCACACCCCTTTGAATCGGGCTTAGGGCCAGTACTCCGCGGGACGCGAGACTGCTCGCAATCGCGCCAGGGTCTGCGCCCAGCCAAACGTCTGCGGGCGCATGGACGCCACCCGCGTGACTGTTTCCATCTCCCCCCGTAGCAACCCCAGCGCGCTCGACTTCGTCAGCACCGCCAACTGCTTGCGCTTCGCCCCCGCGAAGACGGCAAGCTCTGGTACCGCGATGTCCCCCTCTGGTGCTTCAAGCGCGCCCGGACGCTCCCCTCTGATGCGAGCCCCCGTCTTCCGGGCCGTGGCTCCCCGTCCCCTGACCCCTCGCTTCACACCGTCCGGCCGCGCGTTTCCCCCCGGAACCCGCTGGCCCGACTCCTGCGCGACGTGCGACATTCGCCTCTCCCTTCGCACCATCGTTGACTGCCTTCCCCCCGTGACTCGCGCCGTGGCGCGTGTCGACCAGGGCATACTGGCCCAGCCGGTAGAATGAGTTTTCCTCGTTAGCGCCAAACGCTTGCGCGAAAGCGCCAGCTTGTCGGGCGACCTGGCGGCGGGCGGAACGTGCCGGATTCCACCCTCGGTGGTGGCGACCCGGGAGGTCGTCGGGCCGGTGAGGCGCGAGGGGTGGTGGAGTGGGGCGGTTTTCCTCGGCTGGACGGGCGGCGGACGGGCGTGACGGGTAGGGACAGCGAGGGGCTGGGCATGTCAGCCTGACGCGGTAGGGAAGAGGGTTGCGACGTGGGCTCGGGGCTGGCTCCCGGGTGGTGGCGGGTGGGCGGGAGGGGACTGGTTTCATGAGGTGGGAAGCGATGGGCGAGTCGCCCGGCGAGGACAGGCGAGGCGGTACGGAGGGCGCGGCGGGCCGGGCCTCGGGGCGTGCGTCCCTGCTGGCGGTGCTGGCGGAGAAGCCGTCCGTGGCGCGCGACATCGCCCGGGTGTTGGGCGCGCAGGAGCGCGGCGACGGCTTCCTGCGTGGCAACGGCTATGTGGTGACGTGGGCGATTGGCCACCTGGTGGGCCTGGCGCAGCCGCACGAGATTCGGCCGGACTGGAAGAAGTGGAGCCGGTCGCTCCTGCCCATGTTGCCGGGTGACTGGCCGCTGGTGGTCTCCGAGCAGACGCGTTCGCAGTTCGACGTGGTGCGCCGGGTGCTGACCTCGCCGGACGTGGGCGGGGTGGTGTGCGCCACGGACGCGGGCCGCGAGGGCGAGCTCATCTTCCGCTACATCTATGAGGCGGCGGGGTGTCGCAAGCCGGTGCGGCGGCTGTGGGTGTCGTCGCTGACGGAGCGCGCCATCCGGGACGGCTTCCGGCAGCTCAAGGAGGGGCGGGAGTATGACTCGCTCGCCTCGGCGGCCATGGGACGCAGCCGCGCGGACTGGCTGGTGGGGATGAACCTGTCGCGCCTGTACACGCTGGCGCACGGAGGGCAGGGGGAGATGTTGAGCGTGGGGCGGGTGCAGACGCCCACGCTGGCGATGGTGGTGGAGCGGGAGCTGGCCATCCGGAGCTTCGTTCCCCGGGACTACCTGGAGGTGGTGGCCACCTTCGCGCCGCAGGGGAAGGGCGTGGCGGCGGGGGCTCGGTACGACGGGACATGGTTCCGCTCCGGGCCGGATGGCAAGCCCGTGGTGCCACCGGGAATGGAGGGCGTGCGCGAGTCCCGGCGGCTGGACGCGGATGGGGTGGATGCGCAGGCCGTCATCGACCGCGTGAAGCGTGGACGGGCGGCGATTGAATCGCTGGACGCGGAGGAGAAGAAGATGGCTCCTCCGCTGCTCTACGATTTGACGGAGCTGCAGCGTCACGCCAACCGGCTGTATGGCTTCAGCGCGCAGCGCACGCTGGAGGTCGCGCAGGCGCTCTACGAGAAGCACAAGCTCCTGAGCTATCCGCGCACGGCGAGCCGGCACCTGTCCGAGACGGTGGCGGACACTCTGCCGGAAGTGGTGGGTACCGTGCGCGGGCCGTACGAGGAGGACCTGGCGCCGGGGACGGGCGCGCGGCCCCTGGGTCGGCGCTACGTGGATGACGCGAAGGTGACGGACCACCACGCCATCATTCCGACGCCCACGTCACCGCAAGGACTGCGGCTGTCTCCGGACGAGCAGCGCATCTACGACCTCGTGTGCCGGCGGTTGCTCCAGGCATGGCACGAGGACCACGTGTGGCGGGTCACCACGGTGGTGACGGCGGTGATGTCGCCCGGGCCGCAGAGCGCGGTGCCCGTGGTGGACCGCTTCCAGAGCACGGGCACCCAGGTGGAGCGGGTGGGTTGGAAGGTGCTGGATATCGGCGGAGGCAAGAAGGCGCCGAAGCCGAAGGCCGAGTCGCGCAAGGGTGACGAGGACGCGGAGCCGGACGACGAGCCGCAGTCGTTGCCTTCGGGGTTGGAGCGAGGGCAACCGCAGAAGGTGGAGGACGTGAAGGCGGTGAAGAAGCGCACGCGTCCGCCTCCGCGCTTCACGGACGCGTCGCTGCTGACGGCGATGGAGACGGCGGGAAGGGCGCTGGACGAGAAGGAGCTGGCGGATGCGATGCGCGAGACGGGGCTGGGGACGCCCGCCACGCGTGCGTCCATCATCGAGGTGTTGCTGGACCGCGAGTACCTGGTCCGCTCGGGGAAGGTGCTGGAGGCCACGGAGAAGGGGCTGCACCTCATCCAGGTGGTGCACCCGGACGTGAAGACGCCGGCGATGACGGGCCAGTGGGAAGCATGGCTTCAGCGCATCGAGCGAGGGGAAGGACGGCTCGACGAGTTCATCCGGGGCATCGAGAAGTATGTCACCGAGGTGGTGGGCCATGGCCCCACGGGGCCGGCCCAGGCGATGCCGTACGGGGCCTCGACTTCGCGGGTCGTGGGGGCAGGGCGAGGGATGGATGGGGGCGGGGAGGGGACAGTGGCGTTTCGTGAGCGGTCGGGGGCCGGGGGTGGCGGATACGCCGAGGCGAGCACGGGTGCCTCGCGTCGTATGGGCGAGGCCGCTGGTGTCGATGTGAGCGGGGGGCGCGGTGCCCAGCAGATGGCGGGGCCCATCGCTTCGGACTCACTCGGAGGAATGACCCCTCGCGGTGCTCGGAGTGCCGCCTTCTCGGACTCAGGCATGGGCGGTGGGGCAAGGCGCGCGGAGTCCTTGTCGTTCTCCGATTCGAGCGCGAGCGGTGGTGGGCGGCGCGCGGAGTCCTCGTCGTTCTCGGATTCGAGCGCGGGCGGTGGTGCTCGTCGTACAGAGTCTTTGTCGTTCTCGGACTCGAGCGAGGGCGGTGGTGCTCGACGGCCGGACGCCGCGTCGTTCTCGGACTTGAGCGCGAGCGGTGGTGCTCGACGGCCGGACGCCGCGTCGTTCTCGGACTTGAGCGCGAGCGGTGGTGCTCGACGGCCAGACGCCGCGTCGTTTTCGGACTTGAGCGCGAGCGCTGGTGCTCGTCGTACGGAATCGCTGTCGTTCTCGGATTCGAGCGCGCCGCCGGTTTCTCGCCGTGCGCAGAGCACGGCCTTCTCGGACTCGGCCGTGGTGACGACTCCGCGACGTACGGGGACACAGGGCTCTTTGAGTTCGGGCGTGTCTCGAGGAGCGTCGGCCTCGCGGGGCGGGTTCGCTCCACCCCCGGGCCAGCGGCCCGAGCGGGTGAATCGCGCGCCCACTCCGCCGGACAAGCTTCGCCCGCTGCTGAAGGAGGCCTTCGGCTTCTCCGAGTTCCGCCCCTACCAAGAGGCCGTCTGTCGCGCGGCCACCGCGGGCGAGGACCTGCTGCTCGTCATGCCCACGGGCGCGGGCAAGTCGCTCTGCTATCAGCTCCCCGGGCTGGCTCGCGCCGGGACGACCATCGTCGTCAGCCCGCTCATCGCGCTGATGGAGGACCAGGTGTTGCGGCTCCAGTCGCTCGGCTTCGCGGCGGACCGCATCCACTCAGGACGCGACAGGGCCAATTCGCGGCAGGTGTGCTTCGACTACCTGGAGGGGAAGCTCGACTTCCTGTTCATCGCTCCAGAGCGACTCGGTGTGCCGGGCTTCGTGGAGTTGCTGGCGCGCCGCCCTCCCACGCTCATCGCCATCGACGAGGCCCACTGCATCTCCCAGTGGGGCCACGACTTCCGGCCCGACTACCGGTTGCTCGGCGCACGGCTCCCGCTGCTTCGCCCCGCGCCCGTGGTGGCACTCACCGCCACCGCCACGCCCGACGTGCAGCGGGACATCGTGCAGCAGCTCGGACTGCTGGGCGCGGGAGGCCGCGCGCGCACCTTCATCCACGGCTTCCGCCGCACCAACATCGCCATCGAGGTGCGTGAGCTGAACCCTGGTGCTCGCGGTGATGCCATCCACGGGTTGCTCCAGGACGAGGAGAACCGCCCCGCCATCGTCTACGCGGCCACGCGCAAGCACGCCGAACAGCTCGCGGAGACCCTGGCGGGGGACTTCCCCTCGGCCGCGTACCACGCGGGGCTCCCCCCGGAGAACCGAGACAGGGTCCAGGCCGAGTTCCTCCGAGGCTCGCTGGAGGTCATCGTCGCCACCACGGCGTTCGGCATGGGCATCGACAAGGCGGATGTCCGCACCGTCATCCACGCCGCGTTGCCCGCGAGCCTGGAGGGGTACTACCAGGAGCTGGGGCGCGCGGGCCGCGATGGGAAGCCGTCTCGCGCCGTGCTGCTGCACTCGTACATCGACCGGCGCACGCACGAGTTCTTCCACAAGCGCGACTATCCCGAGGCCTACGTCCTGGAGCGACTGTTCCAGTCCACGGCGCTGGAGCCGGAGCCGAAGCAGGCACTCCAGGGCCGCGTGCGAGGAGATCCGGAGGTCTTCGACAAGGCGCTGGAGCAGTTGTGGATTCACGGCGGCGTGGTGATGACGCCCGACGAGACGGTGCGGCGTGGACGGCCCACCTGGTCGGCCGCGTATACGGCGCAGCGCGACCGCAAGCTGCTGCACCTGGAGCAGATGGGGCGCTATGCGGAGGCCCATGGCTGCCGCATGAAGCAACTGGTGGGGCACTTCGGTGACACCCAGGACTCCGGTGAGGCGTGCGGCCTGTGTGACGTGTGCGCGCCGGAGTCGTGCGCCACGCTGCGCTTCGCGGAGCCCTCGGCGTCGGAGCGACACTGGCTGGAGCGCATCCTGGAGTCGCTCCAGGAGCGGGATGGGCAGGCCACCGGACGCCTCCACCGGGAGCTGTTCGGTGATGCACTGCCCCGACGCGACTTCGAGCGGCTCGTTGGAGGCCTCGTGCGCGCCGGGCTGGCGCGGCTGGAGGTCGACTCGTTCGACAAGGACGGACAGGTCATCTCCTTCCAGCGACTCTCCCTGACGGACGAGGGACGGCGCACCCGCGCGGTGGACCCTCGGCACGTCGTCCTTCCGCTCGCGCTGGAGAAGGCGGCCAAGCGCAAGCGCGGGAAGACCCAGGCAAGCAGCGGGAAGGCGACGAAGCGCTCGACCCGGAGTGGCACGCGGAGCACCAGTGGCCGGGCGCGTGGCGCGGGTGAAGAGGCCGGTGCGCGCCAGTGGCGTGCGTCTCCGCCAGCGGAGGACTCCGACCAGCGCTCCTCGTGGAATGCCTCCCGGGGGGGCGCTGGCGAGCGGACCGACTCCGGTGCTTCTCCGGCGGGGCGGGCCGCGTCGTCCGCGAGCGAGGCTCCGTGGGGCGCGACTCGAAGCCGCCGCGTGGAGCTGGACGACTCCGCTCCCGAGGAGGTCGCGGCGCGGGGCAGGGGGAGACGGGGGGCGAGCGCGGTGGAGCAGGTGGAGGCGCCGCCTCCCGCGTTGGTGGATGCGCTGAAGGCGTGGCGGCTGGCGGAGGCGCGCAAGCGCAAGGTGCCCGCGTTCCGCATCCTCACGGACCGGGTGCTGGGCGCCATCGCCGCGGCGCGGCCGGAGAACGGCGCGGCGCTCATGGCCATCCACGGCGTGGGGCCCGCCCTCACCGAGCGCTACGGCTCCCAGATTCTCTCGCTCGTCGCTCGCAAGCGCTGACGACCTGGCGGGCTCTCGCGCGAGGCCCCGTGGCCTCTCGCGGGGCTGGCACGACACACGCCCAGGTCGGCCTTCGCTCCACGCAAGGGAGGACGTGCCGCGGGCTCACTCGCCCGCCTCCCTTCACGCGAGGGCGGCCGAGCAGACCCGCGGCTTCGCGCCATTGACGGGTAACGCGGAGCACTTCCTCGCCTTCACCCCGCCCTCGAAAGAGGGCTGCTTGCGTCCTCGAGGCCGCGCGACCGCCGCGCGCGGACACCCGTGACGGTGCGCCCATGGAAAACTTCTTCTCTCGCTTCCTGCTCGGAGCAACCTGCCGGGCGCGAAGTCCTTTTCCCTGCCCGTGGGGGCACTGTGTCTCCCTCCGTCCCTGCGTCACCTTTCGGCCCAGCTACCGCGATGGCGAGCAACCGCAGCACGAGGGGGGAGCGGAAGATGGAACTCGGATTCGAGACGATCGGAAACGCCACACTCATCTGCCACGACAACGGACCGGTGCTGGTCACCGACCCATGGACTCATGGAGCCGCATACTTCGGGAGCTGGACGCTGTCCCACGAGATTCCCGAGGAGGTGCGTGAGACCATCCAGCGCTGTCAGTACGTCTGGCTGTCCCATGGACACCCGGACCACCTGAGCGCGGAGTCCCTGGAGAAGCTGCGCGAGCAGACCATCCTGGTGCCCAACCACTTCGGCGGGCGCATCCGCGACGACCTGCGCGAGCAGGGCTTCAACGTGCACGTGCTGGTGGACCGCGTGTGGACGCAGCTGTCTCCGCGCATCCGCGTCCTGTGCATCCCCGACATGAATCAGGACGCCGTGCTCCTGGTCGACGTGGACGGACGGCTGCTCGTCAACCTCAATGACGCGGGAGACCGGGGTTGGGGCCGCTTCGTGCGAAGCATGGTGCGCCGGTATGACGAGTCGTACCTGCTGGCCCTGTCCGGTTACGGCGACGCGGACATGATCAACTACTTCACCGAGGACGGGCAGCGCATCATCCCCTACGCCGCGGCGAAGACGCCGGTGGGGCGCACCATCGCCCGGCAGGCGGAGTTCTACGGCGCGCGCTACTTCGTGCCCTTCAGCTCCATGCACAAGTACCAGCGCGCGGACTCCATCTGGGCCTCCGAGTACACGACGACGCTGGAGGACTACAGCCGCGGCTTCGAGTCGGAGTCATGCACGCTCTTGCCAGCCTTCGTCCGCTGCGACTTCGCCAAGGACGACAAGCAGCTCATCCGCCCCAAGGAGCGCGCGCTCCTGCCGGTGGACCCGAAGGAGTTCGGCGACGACTGGGGGGAGATGCTGGAGGCGGACGAGGCCCGGACGCTGCGCGAGTATTTCGGGGCCATCGAGCACCTGGGCTCCGTGCTCGACTTCCTCCGCTTCCGCGTGGGCGGCCAGGACCACGTCATCGAGTTCCATCACCGTCGCTTCCGCCG
This sequence comes from Myxococcus sp. CA056, assembly GCF_013336715.1. Lineage (NCBI taxonomy): Bacteria > Pseudomonadati > Myxococcota > Myxococcia > Myxococcales > Myxococcaceae > Myxococcus > Myxococcus sp. CA056. Next base: position 996,343 of record NZ_JABUMT010000001.1, on the reverse strand, counting down.
GGGCATCACCTTCGAGGCCCCGCGCAACTCGCTGATGACGGCCGTGCGCTACCGCGTCTTCGATGACCTGCTCATCGGCAACTTCATGAAGACGACGCTGCACGGCGACTTCGGCGAGGGACGGCTGTACCCGGACTTCAGCCCCTACGTGGCCAAGTACGCGGACAACGGCAAGGCCCGCACGCGCAACGAGCTGAAGACGTACTTCTCCGAATACCGCCGCAGGGACCCGGTGGGCTTCCTGCGCGGCCAGGTGGAGGCGCACTGCGTGAGGCCGCTCCAGACGCAGTCGGCGGAGCTGTTGCGCACGCTGCTGCCGTCGGACTCCACGGCGTTCCGCACCGCCAAGGAGACCTTCTGGAAGGTGCGGCGCGCGCTCCTGTGAGCCGCCGCTTCCGCTAGAGATACGGAGACAGGAGCCGGGCCAGCCCATCCCTCAACCGGATGGGCAGGGGCCGGGCATCCACCTGCTCCCGGGTGAGAGGACGCGAGCGTGACAGTCGCTCCTCCACCACCGCCTCCAGCCGCCCGGCCAGCTCCGCGTCGTAGCACTCCACGTTCAGCTCGAAGTTGAGCCGCAGCGAGCGCGGGTCCCAGTTCGCGGAGCCGATGAGCCCCCACTCGCCGTCCACCACCATCAGTTTGGTGTGGTCGAACGGGGGCTCGGTGAGGAAGACCCGGCACCCCGCCGCCAGCACCTGCCAGAGCTGCGCGGTGCTGGCCCATTGCACCACGGGCAGGTTGCCCTTCCTGGGCAGCACCACGTCCACGCGCACCCCGCGCAGCGCCGCCACGTTGAGCGCGGTGATGAGCGCCGCGTCCGGCAGGAAGTACGGCGTGACGATGCGCACCGACGTGCGCGCCGTGGACAGCGCCCCGAGCAACACCGTGCGCAGCTTCTCGAAGTCCTCGTCCGGCCCGTCCGGAATCCCCCGCGCCAGCACCGCGCCCGCCGGGGCCTGCTCGGGAAACCACACGTCCCCGCTCAGCTTCTCCCGCGTGGTGAAGACCCAGTCCTCGGCGAAGGTCTCCTGCAACTGCGCCACCACCGGGCCCTCCAGGTGGAAGTGCAAGTCGCGCGCGGCGCGCTCGCCCGGCCAGAACTGCTCGCGGATGTTCATCCCTCCCGTGAAGCCCACGCGCCCATCCACCACCAGCACCTTGCGGTGGTTGCGCAGGTTCATGAAGGGCAGCCGGTAGGGCATCAACGAGGGCAGGAAGCGCGCGGCCGTCACCCCCTCGCGCTTGAGCCGGCCCAGAATCGTGGGCCACGTGTAGCGCGCGCCCACCGCGTCCACCAACACCCGCGTCTCCACCCCACGCCGCACCGCCGCGCCCAGCATCCCCGCGAAGTGCCGGCCCGCCACGTCGTTGTCGAAGATGTAGCTGCACAGGGAGATGGACGTGCGCGCGCCCTCAATCGCCTCCAGCATGGCCGGGTACGCGTCCGTCCGGGACTCCAGCACCGTGACGCGATTGCCAGGCAACAGCGGCCGGTGCAGCACTGCGTCCCCCAGCCGCGCCAGCGGTGCCAGGTGCGCGACCTCTGGCTTCACCCGCGACACGCCCTCCGCCACCACGGCCTCCACGCCGCGGATGGGCGGAAACAACCCGTGCTCACGCCGAGGCGACAGCGAGCGAGCGCGACGACGGATGCGGTTGATGCCCAACAACAGATAGAGCACCGCGCCCAGCACCGGCACCAGCCACACCAGGCCCACCCAACCCACCGCCGCGCGCACGTCCCGCTTGCGCAGCACCACGTGCGTGCTGGCCAGCACACTCACCAGCACCGTCAGCACCGCCGCCACATGCGGCCACGCCGCTTCCAGCCAGGTGAGCACCGCGGACATGTCGAACGGGAGAGGGGACACGGACCGCTCCGGCTATACACGGGACGCCCGCCACGGCGCAGCGCGGTGCGGACTCCCCTCGCGGGGCGCGCTGCGTTGGGCCCGCTTGACGCAGCCTGACGGCGGGTGCATCCTCGCTGACCCTTTCCGCTCCCGATGCGAGTGCGAGGCGACCTGTCCAGGTTTGATACGACCCCAGGGTAGCTGACTGATTCGCGGACAGCACTGTCCGATTCCTGAACAGTCCCCGTCGCGAGCGGAAAACCCAATCCAGACAGCAGGTTCCACGGCTGCGTGTCAGGTCCGTTTACGTTCGGGTTTCACGACCTGGAGTGCGGATACTCCAGATTAAACCTTGAGAGCAGCTTTTGCCACTATGGGCCGTTCTTGGCCCGACAGTTGCTCAAGGCCGGGTCGCGTCGGGCCGCGGCTGGTGGAGGAACCAGGCGGACGGCGCATCCCCCGCAGTTGCTCGTTCCGAGGAAATACCGATGCTCAAGTTCCGCTCCATGGCGTTGCTGGCTGGTGTCGCTCTTCTGGGTACCGCGTGTGGTGGCCCCGAGGCCTCCGAGACGCAGGCGCCGAAGATGACGTGGGAGGAGTTCCGCGCGAGTGCCGTGCAGGATCCGGAAGGCAAGTGGATCTTCGACATGGACCAGTCCGTGGACAACGAGGAGGAGCTGCGCGCCTACTTCGACAACAACGTCACCCCGGACCAGGGCAAGAGCCACGAGGGTCTGGCCGTGTACAACGTCGGTGGTGGCGCGGCGAATGACCGCAAGTGGAACGCCACGCAGAAGGGCAACCTGACCTACTGCATCAGCAACACCTTCGGCACGACCAACAAGGCGAAGCTGGTCACCGCGATGAACAGCGCGACGGCGGCCTGGGAGGCCACCGCCAGCGTGAACTTCATCCACAGCACCAGCTACGACGCCAGCTGCACGGCGTCGCAGGCGGGCGTGCTGTTCGACGTGCGTCCGGTGAACTCCGGTGGCCAGTACCTGGCGCGCGCGTTCTTCCCCGGCTCGGCTCGCTCGGGCCGCAACGTCCTCGTCGACAACACGGCCTTCGGCAGCATCGCGCCGTGGACGCTGGCGGGCATCCTGCGCCACGAGCTGGGCCACGTGCTCGGCTTCCGTCACGAGCACACCCGCCAGTCCACTCCCTGCTTCGAGGACAACAACTGGCGCGCGCTGACGGCGTATGACCGTTCGTCGGTCATGCACTACCCCCAGTGCAACGGCACGCAGACGGGCGACCTCATCCTGACCAGCCTGGACAAGACGGGCGCTCGCGCGCTGTACCCGTGATTTGACTTCGACTCACCCGGCCAAGGCTCCCCTCGTCACGTGAGTGGCGGTGGGGGCCGAGGCCCCAGGCCGGAAGGTTCCTTCTCCCGCGGAGGGGGGTGCCTTCCGGCCTTTCTGTGTGGTGTGTAGGACGGGGCTCAGTCCATGTTTCGCGCGCCGGCCGTGAGGGCCTCGCCGAAGTAGATGAGCGTCTTGGTGTTGTCCTCGCTGCTCTCGATGTCGAGGCACTCCAGCTCGCCGCTCTCGCTCTCGTCCGCGTAGATGCGTTCTGGCTTCTGGATGCGGTGGGTGATTTCGCCGCCCGGGCCGCCCACGATGATTTCGACGACGCCCTTGTCGCTGCCCTTCTCCTCGAGGCTGATTTCCACGAGCGGAAGCCCCTCGGCGAGCGGCTGGTCCCCCAGCTCCATGCCCTCCACCTCGATGCGAACCGGGTGCTCCTTCTCCATGGTGGAGAGCAGGGCCAGATAGTCCGCCCAGCCCTCCCGGGGAATCTCTCGCGTGTGGTCCGTGTGCGCCATGTGTGTGGCCCTCCGGTGTTGGCGTTCCCGGTAGACCGTAAGGCGCGTGCGGGCTGGATGAGAGACAGGCCCGCCTTCCTGCTCGCCACACGAGCCGCCGTCGGGCTCCCGGTGGCCCGCTGGCCCCAAGCGCGCTACTCGGTGAGGGAGCGCACCGCGTCGCCTTCCAGCACCAGGCGCACGGTGGAGGCGGTGCCCTGTCGGCCGAAGTGCTCGTAGGCGGTCTGCTCCAGCAGCGGGCCCAGCGTGGTGCGCAGGCCGCGCGCACCCGTCTCGCGCTTGAGCGCGCGCGCCACGATGTGCTCGCGCACGGAGGGCTCCACCAGCAGGCGCAGGCCCTCCTGCTCGAACTCGCGCTCGTAGGAGCGCAGCACGTGGTTCTGGAGGATGTCGCCCAGCGTGGCCGCGTCCAGCGGCGTGAAGGAGACCAGCCGGTTGAAGCGGCCGATGAGCTCCGGGATGAAGCCGTAGCGCGCGAAGGCCGTCGTCTGCTCCAGTTGCTCCTGGGTGACGGCCACGGCGATGGACTCCTCGCGCGCATGTTGGGGCTCACGGCCGAAGCCCAGGTGTTCGGTGCGCGTCATGCCCTCCGCCGTGGCGCGCAGCCCGCTGAAGGCGCCGCAGGCGATGAACGTGAGACAGGACAGCTCCAGGGTGTCCGGCTGGAGCCGGCTGGTGAAGCCGAAGTCCGGGGGGAAGTCCGCGCTGGCGGCGGACAGCAGATGCAGGAGGCTGCGCTGCACGCCGAAGCCGCTGACGTCCTTGGTCGTCTGTTGCCCCGCGAAGCGGCTGTCGGAGCGACTGGTGGCGAGCTTGTCGAACTCGTCCATGCAGATGACGCCGCACGCGGCCCAGTCCGAGTCCTTGTCCGCGACTTCATACAGGCGCGACAGGAGCGTGTTGACGTCGTCGCCCACGTAGCCCGTCTCGGAGAACTGGGTGGCGTCCGCCAGCACCGTGGGCACGGCGAGGATTTCGCGGAACAACAGCTCCACGAGGAACGTCTTGCCGGAGCCGGTGGGCCCCAGGAACATGCAGTTCTCCCGCATGCCCGGCTCGGGCGCGAGCCCCTCCAGGTGCAGCCTGCGGATGCGGCGCAGGTGGCGGTAGGCCAGCACGGAGGCCGCGCGCCGCGCCTCCTCCTGCCCCCGGTAGCCCAGGTCCGTGAGCCGCGCGTCGATTTCGCGGGGGGACAGGACCTCGATGGCCGCGACCCGCTCGCGGACATCCTCACCGCGAGGGACGGGCCGTGACTCCAGGCCATGGCGGGCGACAGTCATTCCAGACGGCTCCAAGGGAGGGTGGACCGGAAGGCTTCCGGGCCGGGCCGCATCATCCTGGCGGCCCGCGGCGTCCACAAGCAGGCCGACGACCTCGTGTCTCACGCGCTCGCGACACCGGCCCGTGGAGCGACTCACGGAGGGCCCCCTCGCGGGACGGGCGAGCGGGCACGGACGACTGCGCGCGCCGGGACAGGCTGCATAGCGTCCGGGGATGAGCCTTTCGACGCCAGTCACCACCCCCCTCGCGCTCGTGACGGAGCGCCGCAAGCTGCGCGAGTGGCGCTTGCTGTTCACCCGCCTCCCCACCCCCACCCGGGACTCGCTGCCGGGCCGCTACCGGGCCGAGCTGTTGGGGCCCGCCTGGTTCCAAGGCTTCGCGCACCGGCTGCTCGGCGTCCTGGGGATGCGCGGCTGGTGGGGCAAGGACATCGCCCCCGGGGGACGCGAGGGGGCCAATCTGGTGAACCGCGTGGGCGGCGTGTGGCGGGCCGTGCCGCTGGTGCTGCGCGAGGGGACGTCGCGGGTGGACGGGCGCACCTCGCTCCAGGTGGAGTACACGCCGGAGGTGGGGTGGCAGTGGCGTCCCTTCGTGGACGAGCTGCGCTGGCTGGAGGGACGCACGCTGCTGGCGATGACCCATCTGGAGTTGCCGGTGCTGCGCCGCCTCACGTTCCCCTTCCTGTTGCACCGCGAGCCCTCGCCCGCTTGAGCGGGCGGCCGACGTGAGGGGCCCCTCATCGCGTGAACGCCCACCCGTGAACATCTCTCATGGGAGAGTGGGCCTCGTCCGCGCACAAGTGCTCCCCTGATGCGTGCGGGCACATTACAGGAACACGAACATGGGTGCTCTGGCGGAGAAGGCGGACGCGAAGCAGGCGAAGGTTCCCTCGCTGGGTGCGTGGGTGGAAGCGGGCCCGAAGGTGCGGTGGCGGGTCTGGGCTCCCGGACACCAACGCGTGGAGGTGGTGCTGCACGACGCGCGCGGCGAGCCGGGGCGCGTGCTGCCGATGACTCCGGAGCGCGATGGCTATTTCGTCGCGGTGCTGGAGGGGCAGGGCGCGGGCGTGCTCTACAAGCTGCGCGTGGACGGCGCGGGGCCGTTCCCGGACCCGTGGTCCCGCTCGCAGCCTGGGGGCGTGCATGGCCCTTCGGAAGTCGTGGTGCCGGACTTCGCGTGGACGGACGCGGGCTGGAAGGGCGTGGAGCCCCAGTCGCTCGTCCTCTACGAGGTCCACGTGGGCACCGCCACGCCCGAGGGGACCTTCGAGGCGCTCATCCCCAAGCTGCCCGGTCTCAAGGAGCTGGGCATCACCGCGCTGGAGCTGCTGCCGGTGGCCAGCTTCCCCGGTACGCGCAACTGGGGCTACGACGGCGTGGACCTCTTCGCGCCCGCGCACGTGTACGGCGGGCCGAGGGGACTGCGCGCGCTGGTGGACGCCGCGCACGCGCAGGGCCTGGGCGTGGTGCTGGACGCCGTCTACAACCACTTCGGTCCGGACGGGAACTACCTGCGCGCGTACTCGCCGCACTACTTCACCGGACGCCACCACACGCCGTGGGGCGACGCGGTGAACTACGACGGCAAGGACAGCCGGCCCGTGCGGGAGATGGTGCTCTCCAACGTGGAGATGTGGATTCGCGACTACCACCTGGACGGCCTGCGGCTGGACGCGGCGCACGCCATCCTCGATGAGACACAGCCCCACCTGCTCACCGAAATCGCCGAGCGCGCCCGGGCCAGCGCGCCGGGGCGGCGAGTCATCCTCATCGCCGAGGATGAGCGCAACGAGCGCCGCCTCATGTTGCCCGCGTCCGACGGAGGCCACGGGCTGGACGGTGTCTGGGCGGATGACTTCCATCACCAGATGCGGCGCGCCTTCGCGGGTGACAGCGAGAGCTACTTCCAGGACTACACGGGCAGCGCGGAGGACCTGGCGCGCACGCTGCGCCAGGGGTGGTTCTACGAGGGCCAGGTGTCGAAGAACCAGGGACATGCGCGGGGCACGCGCGCGGAGGGCCTGGAGCCGTGGCGCTTCGTGCACTGCCTCCAGAATCATGACCAGGTGGGCAACCGCGCGCTGGGCGAGCGCCTGGGACACGACGTGTCCCCCGCGGCCTTCCGCGCGATGAGCACGCTGCTGCTGTCGTCGCCCTACACACCGCTGCTCTTCATGGGGCAGGAGTGGAACGCGAGCACGCCGTTCCTCTACTTCACGGACCACCACGAGGAGCTGGGGCGGCTCGTCACGGAGGGGCGGCGCAAGGAGTTCGCGGGCTTCGCTCGCTTCGCGGGTGAGCAGGTGCCGGACCCGCAGGCCGAGGACACCTTCGCGCGCTCCCGGCTCGACTGGAGCGAGGCCCAGAAGCCGGAGCACGCGGGCATCCGTGTGCTCTACCGCGAGCTGCTCCGCCTGCGCGCGACGGACCCCGTGATGCGGGAGGCTCGGCGCGGCGCATATGACGCGCGGGCCGTGGGGCCTCGGGCGCTGGTGCTGGAGCGGCGAGGGGGCGGGCAGGTGCTCCAGGTGCTGCTCGGCCTGGGCGGGACGGTGGAGCACCGCGTCCCTCCCGACGCCGAAGTGGTGTTGTGGAGCGAGGAGCCGCGCTTTGGCGGCGACACGCGGACGCCGCCGCTTCAGGACGGAGTCGTGCGCCTGGAAGGGCCGTCCGCCGTCGTGTTGCGCTTCAAGAGCCAGCAGTAGCTGCCCTTGCGTGCGGACGACCGCAGGCCCGCCCGAGGGCGTCGATGATGGGAATGACCTGTCGACCCCTCGGGTATTGGCGCTCGCAGTGTCCGAACGTTGAGTCATCAACACCGTGGGCGACGTGCCGCGAGGAGACCCTGAGCTCCCTGGCGCGAGTCGACGGAGGAAAGCCAACGCGCCGCGGGGGGAACGCGGCGTGCCGGGGCGGCGCTGTCCGTCCGGTGGGTCGTGGCCCTCGGTGGCCTCACTCGAGGTAGCAACTTGAATCCACACCACAGGACCTCATCCCGGCTGGGATTTCGCTGGCGCATGCCGTGCGGTGCGCTCGCGCTGATGGCCTTCGCGCTCTCCACGCCCGTGCTGGCCGCCGGCGGCTTCGTCGCTGTCACCGCCAGCGGGCATGACGGCAACGTGCCTGCCAACGCCATCGATGGAAACACCGCCACGCGCTGGTCCAGCGATGGCGTGGGACAGTGGCTTCGTGGCGACCTGGGCGCAGTGAAGTCGGTGAGCGCGGTGGACATCGCCTGGTTCCGAGGCAACGAGCGCGTCAGTCACTACGTCATCTCCACCTCCACGGATGGCTCCTCCTGGACGCAGGTGTCCTCGGGCAGTTCGTCCGGAAAGAGCACGGCGTTCGAGCGCGTCTCCTTCTCGCCGGTGAACGCGCGCTACGTGCGCATCACCGTCAATGGCAGCACGATGAACACCTGGGCGAGCATCTCCGAGCTTTCGGCCATCACCACCGACACCGGGACGCCGCAGCCCACGGGCAAGGACAAGTTCGGTGTGACGATGCTCTACCCCTCGAAGAGCGGGGGCGAGGCGTGGGCGCTGGCGGACAACGCGACGTCCGATGCGCGCTTCAATCCGCAGAAGACCATCACCCGTAACTCGGATGGTTCGTGGAAGATGAAGAACAGCGCGGTGCGGCTGCTCGTCTACACCTCCACCGGCTACGACGACCGGAAGATTCCCACGTATGACCGGGACGTGCTGGCGAGCCGGGGCTACATGCAGGCGGCCAATGACTGGCGCAACGTGGAGATGACGGGCTTCGTGAAGCTCAACGCCACGTCGGATGCGAAGGACAACTTCGACTGGTACGCGCGCGGCGGCAAGCACAACGACGACCACTCCGGCTGCGAGGGCAGCAGCTACAAGGCGGGCCTGCACTATGACGGCCGCGCGCGCTGGCAGAAGGAGACGTGGCACGTCTCCTACGAGCAGGCCTCCTACAAGACGGCGACGTCGGCGTTGAAGGGTCGCTGGGTGGGCTTCAAGGCGGTGATGCGCAACACCACCGTGAGCGGCAAGGAGGCCGTGCGGCTGGAGATGTACGTCAACGAGAACGCCGACAAGGTGACGTGGAAGAAGGTCTACGACATGGTCGACTCGGGCAGTTGGGGCGGTGATGCGCAGCACTGCGGCGGCGCCACCGGGGCCATGCCGATTACGTGGGGAGGTCCCATCGCCACGTTCCGCTGGGACAACGCCACCGACGTGGACTTCAAGTGGTTGACGGTCCGCGAAATCCAGCCGTGACGCCCAGGCGCTGACGCGGTGCTTCCAGGAGGGCGCGAGGGGCGGTGGCTCCTCGCGCCCTTGGTTCGTGGGCTGGCTTTTCGACAGGCCCACAGATGGAGGCCATCAGGACAGGCGCGGGCGGGGCCGGTGGGGCGAGGCGCTACCGGCTTCAGTTGGGGTTTGTCGGTGTCGACAGGGGCGGCGTCCCGTGCTCAGCATCGCGGCCATGAATGTCCAGACCGCCACCGAGTCCTCCGACCGCATCTGGGAGAAGGAAATCCTCCCGGCGCTCGAGCGCTACATCCGCATCCCCAACAAGTCGCCTGCCTTCGACCCGGACTGGGTGAAGGCCGGGCACATGGAAGCCGCCGTGCAGCTCGTCGCGGAGTGGTGCCGCGCGCAGGCGCCGCACCTGCCCGGCCTCACGCTGGAGGTCATCCGCCTCAAGGACGAGCAGGGGAAGGACCGCACGCCGGTCATCTACATGGAAGTGCCCGGCACGCGCGGCGACGACACCGTGCTGATGTACGGCCACCTGGACAAGCAGCCGGAGATGACGGGCTGGCGTGAGGGCCTGACGCCGTGGGCCCCCGTGCGCGAGGGTGACAAGCTCTACGGCCGTGGTGGCGCGGATGATGGTTACTCCGCCTTCGCGTCGCTGACGGCGCTGCGCCTCTTGCGCGAGCAGGGCGTGCCGCACGCGCGCTGCGTGGTGCTCATCGAGGCGTGCGAGGAGAGCGGCAGCTACGACTTGCCGGCCTACATCGAGGCGCTGGCGCCGCGCATCGGCAAGCCGTCGCTGGTGGTGTGCCTGGATTCAGGCTGCGCGAACTACGACCAGCTCTGGATGACGACGTCGCTGCGCGGAATGGTGGCGGGCAACCTGCGCGTGGATGTGCTCACGGAGGGTGTGCACTCCGGAGACGCGAGCGGAATCGTGGCCTCGTCCTTCCGCGTGCTGCGCCAGGTGCTGTCGAGGGTGGAGGAGGAGGGCACGGGCCGTGTGACGGTGCAGGGCCTGCACGTGGAGATTCCGAAGGAGCGGCGCGAGCAGGCGAGCGCGGCGGCGAAGGTGCTGGGCGAAGAGGTCTTCGGCAAGTTCCCGTGGATGCCGGGCATGCGGCCCATGTCGGACGACGGCGGGGAGCTGGTGCTCAACCGCACGTGGCGCCCGGCGCTGTCGGTGACGGGCGTGGACGGCATGCCTCCGCTGCAGAGCGCGGGCAACGTGTTGCGGCCCTTCACCACGGTGAAGCTGTCCATGCGCATTCCTCCGAGGCTGGAGCCGAAGTCGGCGCAGAAGGCGCTCAAGGACGCGCTGGAGAAGGATCCGCCGTACGGCGCGAAGGTGAGCTTCGAGGGTGACAAGGCCAGCGTTGGCTGGGATGCGCCGCCGCTCGCGAGCTGGCTGTCGCGCGCGGTGGAGTCCGCGTCAGGCACGTACTTCGGCCGGCCGGCCATGGCCATGGGCGAGGGTGGCACCATCCCCTTCATGGGCATGCTGGGTGAGCGCTTCCCTGAGGCGCAATTCCTTATCACCGGTCTGTTGGGCCCGGGCAGCAACGCGCACGGCCCCAACGAGTTCCTGCATGTCCCCACCGGCAAGAAGCTGACGTGCTGCGTGGCCAGCGTCATCGCGGACCACTTCAAGCGCTGACGTGGACCCAGGTGGCCTGGGGTACGCCTCGGGTCGCCTGTCAGTGTCGTCTGGTATTGCCGGGGGTGCCCGCCTCGCCGCGGGCCTCTCGCCAGGGCCTACCATGACGCTTCGTTGGGTGGTGTCGCTGCTCCTGTTGATGGCTGTCACTGGGTGCGCGACGGGCCGAGTCGTGCGGCTGGAGACCGGGGAGGACTCCTTCCTCGTCACTCCTCGCGAGGAGCCTGACGCGGAAGTGAGTGCGGCGGTACTCGAAGACGACGAATTCGAGGAGGCCCTCACCGAGCTGGCACGGGATGTTCCTCCCTCTCGCAATCCCATGCAGGTCGCGCGGGAGCGCTTCGGCGTTCCGTCCCGGAGTGGAGTGTATGGGTATGAGCGTGATTCCTCGCGACTCATCCCCCAGCGTGGAGGGGATGTGGATGGCCCCCGCCTGCTGGAGGACTACGCGGATGAAGCGCTGACGCGTGCCTACGGCCAGTGGTGCAAGCGGAAGGACCGACCTGGGGATTGCTTGCGCCTGCTGGACGAGGGCCCCCTGCTGGCCAGCGATGGCAAGTACACGTGGGCCCTGGCCATCGCCATGGACTCGGTGTGGGAGGAGACCTCCGAAGCACTGGAGGGCATGACGGACCCCCAGGCAGTCGTGGCTGGCATCGCCGCCTCCGCGACGATGTACCTGCTCTTGTGGTCGCTGCCCGAGCCGGTGAGTAAAGGCGTAGCGGCCACCTTGACGGCCTGCCTCATCGCCTACCTGGGCGTGGACATGGTGTGGAGCATGCTGGATGGGTGGCTGACGCTGGTGCGCCAGGTGGATAGGGCGACGAGCTTCGAGCAACTCCATGCGGCGGGTGAGGCGTACGGCGAGGTGCTCGGGGAGAACGCGGCGCGCGTCTTCGTCATGCTGGCCACAGTGGCCATTGGGAGCACAGCGGGGCTGGCGGCGAAGTCAGTGGGACTGCCGGGCTCCGCCCAAGCGGCCCTGGCCGTGGAGTCCCAAGCAGGCTTCCAGTACGCGGCCGTGGGCAGCGTGAGTTCGGTCGCCTTGACTGCCGAGGGGTTCACCATCGCGCTGGCCCCGAACGCCGTGGCCATGGCGAGCCGGGGAGGGCGTAGCGAGCGTCATCACATCTCCACGAACAAGAACGACGTCTCCGCCGCGCGCGGAGGACCCTGGACGCCAAGGTTCAGGAAGCTGTTCGCAAGGGCTGGGATGAAGTTGAAGGACCCCGAGAACGTTGTTGAAGTCGTGGGCCACAAGGGGCCGCATCCGCAGCGCTATCACGAGTACGTCCATGATCGACTGAAGGAATCATTGGGAGAGTGCCGCAAGGTGGAAGATTGCCGGAAGGCCCTGTTGGATGCGCTACGCGATCTCGCCAGAGAAGCGCAGACCCAGGGAACTAAAATCCACAGGCTTTTGACTCAAGACCGGTGAGGAATCTAGGAAGTCCGCCATGTCGAATCCGTCGCGGTATTTCAGGCTCAGAGAAGACGTGCGGGGTGGGTATTGGTACCTGGGAGACCCGCTCGATGAGACGGGCACCGAGGTCGAAGACATCTGGCAGTTCGCCCGGGGGCGGCCCATCGAGCTTGCGGGTCGCCTGAAGTTTCCCATCAGTGATCCTGGAAAGTGGTTGGATTTCTGTACCGCGGGAGTTGGCATGGCTCCCATTGTCCATGTCCGAGTGGCCAACCTCTTCGCGGAGCTGGCGCCCGATGATGTGCAATTGATTCCCGTCGATGTCGAAGGTCGCCCGGAACAACATGTCATGCTCGTCGCCACGAAGCTGATCCGGTGCATCGATGACGAAGCCTCGGAAGAGGCATTGTATTGGAAGCCCGAGGATGAGCGGCCGGACAAGCTGGGCCAGTACCGCAGCGTCGACGGGATGCGCATCGACCTCACGAAGCTGGGCGGCGCGAAGGTCTTCCGCACCTGGGGCTGGTCCATCGCCCTCATCGTCTCCGAGGACATCAAGCTCGCCATGGAACGCGCCAAGGTCACAGGGGCGAAGTTCGAGGAAGTCTGAGCGGAGGGTGCGGGCCTCACCGGAAGTGTCACATTCAGACGACACACGCGCCCCACGGGGCACCCTCTCCGCGCTTCTGCCGACAGTCGCCAGGGCCCCCAGGGAGGTGCGTCACACCGGCTCTGTTTCATAACCCGCGCTTGGGCTGAACCTCTCGCCACACGGGTTGCTAGACATTGCGGCGTAATTCTATGTCACGCACCCCACCCGGACGGTGGTCAGGCGATTCGCTCGCGTTGCTCCTCGACAGGTAGTCCCTCTCCCGGCTCCGACCGTGTGCCCCCGCACGTGGACACGTCCCCATTCACCCCCAACGGAGCCAGACAATGAATGTCATCAAGACGCCCCCGGTCACCACCAAGGAAGGCCAGCTGATAGGCAAGGTGGAAGGGAAGGTTTCCGTCTTCAAGGGCATCCCCTACGCGAAGCCGCCCGTGGACAGCCTCCGCTGGCGCGCGCCGGAGCGCATCCCCGCATGGTCCGGCCCCCGCGAGGCGCTCGACTTCGGTCCCTCCGCGCTCCAGTCGCGCGAGGCCTGCATCGCGGGCGGCGGCGGTGACCCCGGGAAGATGGCCGAGGACTGCCTCTACCTCAACGTCTGGACACCCAAGACGGACCCGGGCGCGAAGCTGCCCGTGCTGTTCTGGATTCACGGCGGCGCCTTCATCATCGGCACGGGCCGCGTGCCTCCCTATGACGGCACGCAGCTCGCCGCCCGCGACGTGGTGCTCGTCACCTTCAACTACCGCCTGGGACACCTGGGCTTCTTCATGCACCCGGAGCTGGAGAAGGAGAACCCGGGCGGCCCGGCCAACTTCGGCATCCTGGACCAGATGCTCGCGCTGGAGTGGGTGAGGAACAACATCGCCCAGTTCGGAGGAGACCCCAGCAACATCACCATCATGGGCCAGTCCGCCGGCGCCAAGAGCGTGCTGGCGTTCTTCACCTCGCCGCTCATCCGGGAGAAGAACCCCTTCCGCCGCGGCGTGGCCATGAGCTCCTACGTGCTCCAGGAGAAGTCCGTGGCCGACGCGAAGCTCGCGGGCGTGGCCTTCGCCCACCATCAGGGCGTCCCCTGGCAGCAGGCCACCATGGAGAAGCTGCGCAAGCTGGACCCGGAGAAGTTCTGGGCGCTCCCCTCGGACAGCGGCAACGCGCCCAGCCCCATCTACGGGGACTCGGTGCTCCCCCAGACGATTCGCGCCAGCTTCGAGGCGGGCTCGCAGCTCAAGCTGCCGCTCATCCTCGGCAGCACGAGCGATGACTCGAGCGTGGTGTCCTCGTTCGGCATCGACCCGGCCACCATCATCGAGAAGCTGGGCCCCCTGGGCGAGATGATTCGCCAGCTCTACCCCGACGTGAATGACGACCGGGAGATTGGCCGGCGGATGTGCCGCGACTTCGTCTTCTCCGTCACGCCGCGCCACCTGGCGTCCTTCCACTCCCACCATGGGGCCCACGCCTGGCGCTACTACTTCGAGTACCGCGCGAAGGTGCTCGCGCCCCGGCAGCCCCTGGGCGTGCCCCACGGCGGGGATGTCTCCTTCTTCCTGGAGACGGCGGACCACGTCCCGCCGACGGGAGACCTCTTCGGGGACGAGGACCGGAAGTTCACCAGCAACCTGGTGGACTCCCTTGTCCAGTTCCTGCGCACCGGCACGCCAGGGCCCGTGGGCGGCGTCGCCTGGAACGAGCACACGGCGGAGAGCGACAAGCTCTTGAGGTTGGATACCACCGTCAGGATGGTGGACAACTTCGAGGGGCCCATCCTGGACGTGGCCCAGATGGTCATGCCCCTCATCGACTCCTTCGCCAAGCCGCCTCCGCCCGCGCTGCCGAAGGCGTCTTCGACTTCGTCGACGTCGTCGACGGCCGCGAAGGGCAAGTCGCGTCCGCAGGCCACCCCCTAAGAGGGCCCGCGGACCCGGGCCGCCGCCTCAGCGGCCCGTCTTGATGCCCAGGTTCCCACCCTGCTGGGAATTCCCGGGGCGCTTGGTGCTCGTGGTGCCAGGGGACTTGCCGCCCTGGCGCCGCAGCTCCAGCCGCAGCTCGTCGTCCGCGGCGGAGACCTCGCGCGTCACCGGCTCGTAGCCGTTGAGCGCCAGCGTCACCGCCACCATGGGCGCGCCCTGCTCCAGCTCCAGCTTCATGGGCGTCACGCCGCGCTCCTCGCCGGCGATGCTCACCGTGGCGCCGGGCGGCTCGGTGATGACGGGCAGCTCCACCATCTTCACCGGCTCCGGCGTGGGCTTGGGTGGAGTCGGGGGCAGCTCGCGCTCCACGTGCACCTGCTGCGTCTGCGTCGGCGGTTTCTCCGGCAGCGTCGCCGCGCCCGCCGGTCCGCGCAGGAAGATGACGGCCGCGGCCGCCACCAGCAACCCCGCGCCCGCCGCGACGACGGGCACCCACGGAATGCGACGCACCTCCGCGCTGGGCGCGCGCTCCATGGGCGCGGTGCCGCGCGTGCGGTCCTGCACCACGGGGCCTCCGACGGCGGCCGCCAGCTGCTGCCGCGAGCGCGTCCCCGGCGTGACGTTGCGAGGTTGCTGCCGAGATGCGGACGTGCGCCCTCCCGGGCCCCCCACGCCGCTGAGCGACGAGTTGGAGCGCGAGTCCAGGTCCGCGTCCTCCGCGAGCTGGTCCAGCTTCGCCGGGTCCGTCTCCGTGGAGATGCGGTCCGCGTACAGCTCCCGCAGGTACGCCGACAGGTGCGCGCTGCTGGAGGGCAGCCGCAGGTTGAGCGTGTAGTCCTCCAGCGCCAGCCGGAAGGCGCCGCAGTCCGGGTAGCGCTCGTCCGGCGTGGGCGCCAGCGCCTTGAGCACCACTTCGTCCAGGCCCGGCGGCAACTTGGGGTTGAGCTGCGAGGGGCGCGGAACCTGGCAGTCCTTCACCAGCCGCAGCGTCATCAAGTCCGAGTCACCCTTGAAGAGCCGCTTGCCCGTCAGCATCTCCCACATGACGACGCCCAGCGCGAACAAGTCACTGCGCGCGTCGATGGCCAGGCCGCTCGCCTGCTCGGGGGACATGTAGGGGTATTTGCCCTTGAGGACGCCCGTCGCCGTGTTGGCGCTGCTGGTGGCAGCCTTGGCCACACCGAAGTCGATGACCTTCACGCCTCCGTCGAAGCCGACCAGGATGTTCTGCGGTGACACGTCGCGGTGTACCAGCCGCATGGGCCGGCCCTGGACGTCCCGCGCCTGGTGCGCGTAGTGGAGACCCGCCGCGGCATCCGCGATGACGCGCAGAATCAATCCCACCGACATCGGCTTGTTCTGCGCCCGGGAGAACTTCTCCAGACGACGCACATCGTCACCCTGGACGTACTCCATGGCCAGGCAGTGCCGACCCTCAATCTGGGACAGGTCGAGGATGGTGATGAGGTTGGGGTGGGTGAGGCGGGCCACCAGCCCGGCCTCATCCAGGAACATGGAGAGGAACTCATCATCCTCCGCGAGGTGCGGGAGGATGAGTTTGAGGACCACCAGCCGCTCGAAGCCCGTTCCGTGCTCACGGGCCAGAAACACCTGTCCCATGCCTCCCGAGGCAATCTTCCGCAGCAACTCGTACTTACCGAATGGCACCGCCATGATGTGCTCGGGAGAATATCTCCCTTTCTCACCGTGCGGGAAATGACCGGTCGGCTGTCACCCCACATTGACACGGGACAGTGAAGGTCTGGGTGGGACTCACGCCTTCATCCTGTAACCCGAGCGGAGCACGAAGTACACGACGACGGTGGCCACCACGGCGACGCCGGCGAGGATGCCGCCGCCGAACAGGGGCGAGTACATGCTGCGGCCGAGCATCCCGTAGCGCAGCCCCTCCACCATGTAGACCATGGGGTTGAAGAGGCTGATGGTGTTCCAGGGCGCGGGCAGCTCGCGCACGGAATAGAAGACGCCGCCGAGGAACGTGAGCGGCAGCATGACGAAGGTGGGGAAGAAGTTGATCTGCTCGAACTTCTCCGCCCACACGGCGGCGAGCATGCCCAGCACGCTGAAGACGTAGGAGGCGATGAGCAGGAAGTACACGGCCACCCACGCGTGCTCCAGGCTGAAGCCGGTGAAGGCGCCCGCCACGGCCCACGTCAGGCCGCCGACGACGAGGCCGCGCACCATGGCGCCGCCGATGAAGCCCGCCATCAGCTCCCCGGGCCCCAGGGGCGCCACCAGCAGGTCCACCACCGTGCCCTGAATCTTGGTGATGAACAGGGACGAGGAGCTGTTGAGGAATGCGTTGTTGGCGATGCCCAGGAAGACGAGGCCCGGCACGATGAAGTGCAGGTAGGGCGAGCCCTCCACCTCGTGGACGCGGCCGGAGATGCTGTAGCCGAAGACGATGAAGTACAGCGTGGTGCTGATGAGCGGTGAGAGGACGGTCTGCCCCGGCACTCGCATGAAGCGCCGGACCTCCTTCACGAACAGCGTCTGCATCCCGAGGACGTTCATGGTGGTGTCTTTGCGTGGCGCACGCCGCCTTCGCGCGCCCGTGACGGGCCTCGCGGTGGGGCGGGGGCGCGGAAGAAGGGAAGGGGGTCAGGCGGCCTGGGGCGAGGGACGTCCCCGGAGGACTTCCAGCAGCACGTCCTCCAGGCGGGAGCGACGCGTCTCCACGTCGGCGATGGGCAGCCCTTCCGCGTACAGCACGCGCAGCAGGTCTCCGGCGGGGGCCACGCCCTCGCGCTCCACGTAGGTGAGCGAGCGGCCGTCCTCGGACAGGCGCGGCGTGAAGCGGCGCGTGGCCTCCGACAGCGTCGTCTGCGGCTCCTGGAAGGTGACGACCACGCGCTTCTCGCCGAAGCGGCGCAAGAGCGTGGCCTTGTTCTCCACCATCAGCAGGCGGCCCTCGTTGATGATGCCCACCCGGTCCGCCAGCTCCTCGGCCTCTTCCAGGTAGTGGGTGGTGAGAAGGATGGTGGTGCCCTCCGAGGCGAGCTTGCGCACGTACGTCCAGAGGTCGCGGCGCAGCTCCACGTCCACGCCCGCGGTGGGCTCGTCCAGGAAGACGAGCTTGGGCTTGTGCACCAGCGCCTTGGCGATGAGCAGCCGGCGCTTCATGCCGCCGGAGAGCGCGCGCGTGAGCGAGTCCTTCTTGGTGTGCAGGTTGAGGGCGGTGAGCACCTCGTCCACCCGGGCCTCGTCCTGGCGCTGCCCGTAGAAGCCCAGTTGGATGCGCAAGGACTCCGCGACGGTGAAGAACGGGTCGAAGTTGATCTCCTGTGGCACCAGGCCCAACTGGTAGCGGGGGCCCACCGGGTCCTGGTCCAAATCCTTCCCGAAGACGCGGATGGTGCCGGCCGTCTTGCGGACCAGGCCGCACACACTGCCAATCATCGTCGTCTTGCCCGCGCCGTTGGGCCCCAGCAACGCGAAGATTTCTCCGGGCTGGATGGTGAGGTCCATCTGCTGCAACGCGGTGAAGTCACCGTAGCGCTTGGTGAGCCCCGTGAGCTCGAGGGCGGGAGTGGGCGTCGACATGGCGCGCTTCTCCTAACACCTCGGACCTTCGCCGTCAGAACTCCCTGCCCCGCCGTGAGACGCGTCCGCCGCGGGTCGCGCCGGGTCACACTCCGCGTGGCGGCTCGCGTCATGAAATAGTGGCTTTCCACAATGTTCTTGTTTTGACACGGTTGAGCCTCCACGCCGGCCCGGAGGTGGGGAGGCGCGGGAGTCCCCCGAGGGACGCGGCGCCCGAAACCGGGAGTCTTCCAACGGAAGCTGGGGGTACCTCATGCCAGGTCTGCAACGCGCGAGTGCGCGGGCGTTCTTCACTTTGAGTGCGATGGTGGTCGCGGTGGCGTGCAGTCGGGAGCCGGCCGCGCCTGTTCGCGCGGACACGACACGCGGTGTGGCGCAGGCGGCGCAGAACGATGGAGCGGAGGTGCACAACCACGTCTACACGCAGGCCTTCGGGTCGGGCTGGGCGGGGCGGGTGTACCTGCCCAACGTGGAGCTGTGGGTGCGCAATGTCGCGACCAGCGTGGACAGCGTGCACGTGTTCTCGGACGTGCATGGCTTCTTCGGGGTGCCGCGTCAGCCGGCGGGAACGTACCGGCTGTGCTGGAGCGCGCCGGGCTTCGTGAGCGGATGCCAGACGACGAACTTCAGCCTGGCGGACGAGACGTTCGTCATGCCCATCCACCTGCCGCTGGTGCCGGTGCGGCCGCTGGTGTGGGGACGGGCGCTCCTGCGCGATGGCTCGGTGCCCCTGTCGCGCAACAACTTCCTGGGCGTGAATGTCGCGGCGCGGGTGCGGCTGGTGAATCCGGCCACCAACGCCACGGTGTCCTCGGAGGTGCAGGTCAACGCCCTGGGCCAGTACGCGGTGGGTGATGCGCCGGCGGGAAGCTGGAACGTGGTGGCGCGGGTGGAGGCGGAGCTTGCGGCGGCGTCGGTGCAGGTGGGCAGCGTCGTGGTGCGGCGGGACCTGACGTTCCGCAACGCGCGGCCGGTGCTGCGCGCGCCGGTGGCGTGGCGGGGCACGCAGGCGCTGCGCAACGCGCAGCCGGGTGAAACGCTGCGACTGACGGCGCTGGCGAGCGATTCGGATGGTGACGCGCTCACGTGGCGCTGGGTGGCGTCCGCGGGCTCGGGCGCGGTGTCGGCGCAGCCCAACGCGGACGTGCTGTGGACACTGCCCTCGGCGCAGGGGCGCTTCAGCGTCTGGGCGGTGGCCTCCGACGGACGTGGTGGCGTGGCGACGAGCGAGGTGCGCGTGAGCACGCAGGGGCCGGTGGCGTACTTCGGTGGGCAGGTGCTCAACGCGCTGAACCAGCCGGTGGCCGGTGCGCGGGTGACGGTGGGAAACAAGGAGGCCATCACCAACGCTCGGGGCGGCTTCCAGCTCATGGTGGAGGAGTCGGCGCGGTACGTGCTCAACGTGCGCGCCACCGGCTTCCAGCTCCTGTCTCGCGTGCTGCTGGACCAGGCGCCGGACGGGCAGTACCGGCTGGTGCCCGCGCAGCGCTTCACGCTGATTCCGCAAGAGGAGATGACGCTGGAGGCGAGCGTGTCGGGCGACCAGCGCCCCGTGGTGCTCAGGCTCCAGGCCAACTCGCTGGTGGATGCGGAAGGCAATCCGGCGAACCAGCCGCTCACGGCGTGGCTCGCGCCGGTGGACCTGAGGGACCCGGAGGGCCGCATGCCCGGAGACCTGTCGGCGGTGACCCAAGAGGGCAACGTGGTGACGCTGACGAGCTTCGGCGCGCTGGACGTCAACATCTTCGATGACGAGGGCCGTCGCTTCAACCTGCGCAAGGAGACGCCCGCGCAGGTGTTCTTCCCCGTGGACCCGAGGCAGGCGGAGCTGCCCGCGGGCCTGCCCGAGTCCATGCCGCTGTGGTTCTACGACGAGAGCAAGGGCGTATGGGGCGAGGAGGGCACGCTGTTCCTGCAGGGGGACTCGTACGTGGGCGCGGTGCCGCACTTCTCCGTGTTCAACGCGGACATCGTCTCCACGGGCGCGGACTGCATGCGCGTGCACATCGACACCGGGCGGCTGCCGGTGCCGCTGACGGTGCGCCTCACCATCCCCAACGGGACCATCACCCCCACCGTGTACACCACCACCCTGGATGCGGCGCTCAACGCCGTCACCCGACTGCCGGCCAGCACCGTCATCAAAATCGAGGTGCTCGACTCCAACGGGCTGGTCATCAGCACCGCGACGGTGAACCCGACCACGGGGCCGGGCAACGCGGGCACCAACGACTTGACGGTGCCCTATCCGTACTCCGTCTGCACGTCGGACGTGACGCTGACCTTGGGCGTGCCCACCGGCACGGACTTCCTCAACAACTACGGCGATGGCTCCGCGGTGACGGCGGCGGCCTACTACGCGGCCATCGACCCGGGCAGCGCGAAGCTGACGCTGGCCACGTGGAAGACGCTCAACGGCTTCGGCGCGGACGACGCCACGGCCTACTACTTCAACAACGGGGACCTGGGCTTCGGGCGCAGCATGCACATGAAGCGCGCGGGAGCGAACCGGGCCTTCTATGTGACGAACCACGCCAGCGTGGACTTCGCCACCGCCAACGTGGCGCCCATCGCCACGGTGGCCATGGAGTACAGCCCTCATCCGACGCTGCCGGGCGCGCAGTACACGAAGTTCTACGTCTTCGACGCCGTGGGCAACCGCGTGGACCGCGCGGACCTGGACGGCAACGGCGACAAGTACGTGCCCCATCTGTGCAACGTCTGCCATGGCGGAGACCCGTTCTCCGCGGACCCGCGCGGGGACCTCAACGCCCGCTTCATCCCGTTCGACTTGGAGAGCTATCGCTACTCCACCATCGAATCGCCGCCCGTCAGCGGCATCTTCCCGTTCTCCCGCGCGAGCCAGGAGGCGCAGTTCCGGGAGCTGAACAAGGCGGTGCTGGAGACCAACGTGACGACGACCATCCAGGAGCTGGTGCAGGGCTGGTACGGCGGGGCCACGCTGCCCTCCGCGACGCAGAACTCCACCTACGTGCAGCCCAACTGGGCGCTGGCTGGCAAGACGAACGAGTACCTCCAGGTGCAGGGGCCGTCATGCCGCGCCTGCCACAGCACGCGTGAGAACCAGTTGAGCTGGCGGTACTGGAGCCTGGCGGGCACGAACAACGACTTCCAGGAGCGGGGCAGCATCTACTTCGCGGTGTGCTCGCCGTTCCGGCGCATGCCCCACGCCAAGCGCACGTACCAGAACTTCTGGCTGAGCACGACGCCGCACCAGCCCAACGTCCTGGGCAACGCGGGCATCTCCGGGTGGACGCCCGCCGACCCGTGCCCGTTCTGAGTCTCGGGTGAGGTGAAGCGGACCGACACCGCCTCCGGGGGTTACACCTCGGGGGCGGTGCGCGGTGTGCGCGTCAGGGCACGACGACGAAGCAGAAGAAGGACCGGGTGGCGGAGGCCGTGGCGCCCAGCGAGTCGGTGACGGTGAACTCCACCCGGGCCGTGACGTCCGGGTCGCAGAGCCCGCTGACCCGCGAGCTCGTCGCGTTGGTGGTCCACGAGGTGACGAGGCTGTGCGTGACGCCCGTCCACGAATAGCTGTACGGGGGCGTGCCGCCGCTGGCGTTTCCGAGACACCGGAACGACGGGAAGGCGGTGGGGCTGGTGGCGCCCTGCGGGGTGCACAACGAGATGCTCGAGGCCAGCGGCGCCAGGGCCTGCTCACCCTGGGCAATGGCCGTCTCCTCCACCTCGTCGGGCCCCTCTTCCAGCGCGCCTCCACAGGCCACCGACAGCATGGCCGCGGCCAGGACCAGGGGGAGATGGACGCTCGGCGAAACCTTCATGACTGCCTCCAGGGCAACGGGATGAAGGCGGGAGGCTAAGTGTGTAATTCAAACAATTCAATGAAGACTGGATATTGATGGAATCGTTCAGTGCGGACCGAAGGCGCGGTTGACGAGGGCCCGGGTGCTTCGCGGCGGACGTCCGGTGCAGAGAGGGTGGGTGACCGCGGGACTCTCTCGCCTTGAGTGCGCTGTTCCACCCTGGTATCCGCGAGCCCCCACCCGCTCCAGAGCAGGAAGCCCCAGATGGCCCAGAATTTCATCTTCACGATGCAGGACCTGCGCAAGGTCAAGAATGGCAAGGAGATCCTCAAGGGCATCTACCTGTCGTTCTTCCCGGGCGCGAAGATTGGCGTCATCGGCCCGAACGGCTCCGGCAAGTCGACGCTGCTGCGCATCATGGCTGGCGTGGACACGGAGTTCTTCGGCGTGGCGAAGCCGGACCCGACCGCGAAGGTCGGCTATCTGGCGCAGGAGCCGCAGCTCGACACCTCGCTGGACGTGAAGGGCAACGTGGAGCTGGGGCTGAAGGAGATTCGCGCCTCGCTGGACCGCTTCAACGAGGTGAGCGCGAAGTTCGCCGAGCCCATGAGCGACGCGGAGATGGAGAAGCTGCTCGCCGAGCAGGGTCGGCTCCAGGACGCCATCGACGCGGCGAACGGGTGGGAGCTGGACCGCACGATTGAGATGGCCATGGACGCGCTGCGCCTGCCCCCGGGCGACGCGGACGTGACGAAGCTGTCCGGCGGTGAGAAGCGCCGCGTGGCGCTGTGCCGAATCCTGCTGGAGAAGCCGGACCTGCTCCTCCTCGACGAGCCCACCAACCACCTGGACGCGGAGAGCGTCGCGTGGCTGGAGGTCGCGCTCAAGGAGTACAAGGGCACCATCGTCTGCATCACCCACGACCGGTACTTCCTGGACAACGCGGCCGAGTGGATTCTGGAGCTGGACCGCGGCGAGGGCGTGCCCTGGAAGGGCAACTACTCCAGCTGGCTGGAGCAGAAGCAGAAGCGGTTGGAGCTGGAGGAGAAGTCGGAGAGCCAGCGGCAGAAGACGCTCAAGCGCGAGCTGGAGTGGGTGCGCCAGTCGCCCAAGGCCCGTCAGGCCAAGAGCAAGGCGCGCATCTCCGCGTACGAGGAGATGCTCAACCAGACGCAGGACAAGCGCGAGGCCACCGGCGAGGTCATCATCCCTCCCGGCCCCCGGCTGGGCGGCCTGGTGGTGGAGGCCAAGGGGCTGCGCAAGGCGTACGGTGACCGGCTGCTCATCGACGATTTGAACTTCAAGCTGCCGCCGGGCGGAATCGTGGGCGTCATCGGCCCCAACGGCGCGGGCAAGACGACGCTGTTCCGGATGATGACGGGCACGGAGAAGCCGGACGCGGGCGAGCTGAAGATTGGCGAGACGGTGGTGATGGCCTACGTGGACCAGAGCCGCGACGCGCTCAACGGCGACAACAGCGTGTTCCAGGAGGTCAGCGGCGGACTGGACCACCTGGACCTGGGCCGCGCGGGGCAGGTGCCCAGCCGCGCGTACCTGGCGGGCTTCGCCTTCAAGGGTCAGGACCAGCAGAAGCGCGTGAAGGACTTGTCCGGCGGCGAGCGCAACCGCGTGCACCTGGCGAAGATGCTCAAGAGCGGCGGCAACCTGCTCCTGCTCGACGAGCCCACCAACGATTTGGACGTGGAGACGCTGCGCAGCCTCGAGGACTCGCTCTTGAGCTTCGCCGGATGCGCGGTGGTCATCAGCCACGACCGCTGGTTCCTGGACCGCATCGCCACGCACATCCTCGCCTTCGAGGGCGACAGCAAGGCGTTCTTCTTCGAGGGCAACTTCCAGGACTACGAGGCGGACAAGAAGAAGCGCCTGGGCCCCGACGCCCTGGAGCCGCACCGCATCCGCTACCGCCCCATTTCAAAGAACTAGTCAGACGGGAATCTCTCCGCTCTCTCCCAGAGGGAGCGGAGGCCCGGTTTTTCGGGGGTTGATGAAGGTTCACTGGCGGTTCTACCGTTGGGGAATGAACCTTCGACTCGGATGGATGTGGAGTGGAGTGATTGCCGTGGCGCTGGGCCTGGCGGCCTGCAACGCGGGGGACGTGAGCGGCGAGGAGAATGGCTCGCTGGAGACGTCCGAGGCCGCGCTCTGCAGTGTGGAGCAGACGTGTCCGAGCGGGACGCCGGTGACGTGCTCCTCTCCGACGACAGGCTGTACTTCGGGCCCTGACAACGGTGGCTGGGTGGAGTGCGACGGCGTGCGCACCTACTGTCCGCCGGCGTGTACCTGCGGCACGACGCGCTACACGGCGACCCGGTCCGGTGAAGGGGCCACCTGTGGCGCCGCGGCCACCCAGGCGCGCAGCCTGCTGACCTCCACCGTGGCCGCGAGGTGCCCGGCGGGTGGCTGCGCCATCTCTGACTCCCTGGGCACCTGCGTCCCGCTGGGTCCCAACCGCACGGATGGTTTCCGCATGAGCATCACCCGCACGTACTCCTGCAAGGAGCCCGCGAACTGCCAGTAGCCGGAAGCCCCGCGGATTCCCACGTCCGAAGCCGCGCTGACGTGAGTACCGCAGTACGGAATCTTTTCAATCACAGTGCCCTGCTGGCTCCGGCCGGCGGGGCATTGTTGTCTTCAGGACAGACACCCTCGTGGTCAGCCCAGACTCCCGGCCCGCAATTGATTGCATCAGTTTGATCAAAAAATAGTCGTGAGGTTGAACGCGAATTGTGACGGATTGGTCACGGGCTCTCCGGGTCTACTGGATTAACGCGTTGCATTAACAGGCGGACAGCCCGTGCGGGGTTGTAGCGCTCCCTCTGGGGCAGGGCGAAGTTCGGTGGGTTCGCAACTTTTCGCGGATGATCTTGAAAATCCGGGAGGTGTCTGTGGATGCCCTCCCGGGTGGCAGCAATTGGGGAGGGGCGCCTCGGACCTCATAGGGAGCCATCCACATGACTGTCAGGAACAACGTCAGCAACAGGGACAACAGCAACAGCTACCGCATCCGGGAGCGCGACACGCTCAGCAAGATCGCCGCCCGGAACGGCACCACCGTGGATGCGCTGGCCCAGCTCAACAACATCGCCGACCCGAACCGGATTCGGGCGGGGACGACCATCCAGCTTCCCTCGGCCCGCGACGGGTTCGAGGGCACGACGGCCAACCCCACGCAGACCAACGTGGGCGCGCGGCAGAATCCCGGCGACACCTTTGACGCGGGCACCACCGCGGCGGCGGGCCTGACGTCCCCCAACGCGTCGGGGACGAACAACGGCTACCGCAACATCCAGGACCTGGGCGCCTTCACCCGCGGCGGCTCCAACTCCGAGGCGGCCATCGTCGTCGGCACCTCCGAGGGCAACCGCCGTCCGGACGGCTCCTTCACGGCCAGCTACGGCGGCCACACGGACCCGGGCAACGCGGCGCACAACCGTGGCTCGTTCTCCTACCAGGGCACGGGCGCCAACACCCCGCAGCAGGCCGACCAGATCTGGAACCGCGAGCTGACCAACGCCACGCCGCGCTACGAGGCCGCCGCCCGCGCCGCGGGTCTGGACCCGAACAACGCGCTGCTGGCGTCCACGTACTTCGATTTGCACACCCAGTCGCCTCGCGCCGCGCAGAACTTCATCAACCGTGAGATGCCCCGGCTGGCGCAGGACCCGCGCGGCGTCACCCGCGACTCGCTCATCGATGCGCGCGTGAACGCGTACCGCAACGACCAGGGCGTCCTGCGCGCCGCTGGCTTCAACCACAGCGAGTCCCGCCTGCGCGCCGACCAGACGCGCCGCGAGACGGCGCTCGTCACGGCGCTGGATGCGCGTGGCTATCGCTCCGGTACGACGCAGGCCGACGGCGTTCCTCAGGGCCAGGTCCCGGTGCCCACGCCGCGCCCCGTCTCGGAGAACCCCACGGTCGCCCCGACGCCGCGCCCGGCCTCCGAGCGCCCCACGGCCGCGCCCACGCCGCGCCCGGCCTCCGAGCGCCCCGCCACCACGACCAACGGCGCGACGCCGACGAACCTCAACGACACCGAGCGCGTCGCGGCGACGACGGACCGCGCGGCCGTGCAGACGCGCACCCCGTGGATCAGCCAGTACGACGCCAGCCAGGTGGAGCGCGCTGGTGACAAGGCGTGCTTCCGCGCGGCGACGGCGATGGCTCGGCAGAGCGGCGCCAACGTGACGGACGTCACCCGCCGCATCCAGGTCGCGACGGGCGAGGGCCCCAACGGCATCACCGTGGACCGCCAGGCGGCGGAGCGCGGCCGGAACTACATCGACCAGCAGCTGGCCGCGGGCAAGCCGGTCGTCGTGGGCGTCAACCACAAGTCGACCGCCAACGTGGGCAACGCCGACGGCATCACCGACCACTTCGTCGTCATCACCGGTCGTGGCGTGGACCAGCAGGGCCGCACCTACTACACGTTCAACGACCCGGCGACGCGCAACCAGAGCCGTGGCGCGGACACCAACCCGAACAACCGCTTCTACGTCGACGAGAACACCGGCGGCCTCACCCGCCCGGGGCCCCGCACGGGCTACGTCGTCGGCCGCCAGTTCGACGTGTCGATGATTCGCCCCAACGCGTAGTCGTCGCCTGACGCGCGGAAGGACAGAAGCCCGGCGGCCCAGGTGGCCGACCGGGCTTCTTCATGTCCACGAACTGGAGCGGAGTGGCTCGTCGGCACCGCTCACGAGTTCCGAGGAGTCGAGCGAGGCGAGAGGGCGGTCCCGCCAGCACACTGGCCAAGGTTGCTGCTCACGAGGCGCGAGGCGTCGCGCGCGCCGCTGGCTCCGTTGGGCAGGGGTAACGCACACGAGGCCCGAGGAGTCGTGCGCGGCGAGAAGGCGGCCCCGCCGGCGCAATGGCCAATCGAGCCGCTCACGAGGCCCGAGGAGTCGCGCGCGCCGCCGGTCGCTCCGCCAGCGTGCCTCGCAGCGCGCGGACCTCGGCAAGCACCTCGTGCGCCGCCTCCAGTGTCGACGGAGCCGGCGCGACTGTGGGCTCCGGACTCGTGGCCAGCTCCGAGGGCTCGCCCAGGCCGGTGTCCCGGTGTTGCCGCACGCACTCCATGATGGCGTCGCGAATCGCCTCGGGGTTGCTCACGCCCCGGAAGCGGGCCTCGTGCAGGTGCTCCTGCATGTCCGTGTCCGACTCGCGGGAGCGCGAGCCGCTGCCTCCGCCCGCCGTCTCCACCTTCACGTCGGCGATGCCCAGCACCCGCTGGACGGGGTTCTGCTGGATGGAGATCTGCTGGATGTTGGCGAAGGTCATCGTCTTCTCCCGCAGCGACATGACGCCCTCGCGGACGCGCAGGCTCCGGTCCGTCAGCGCATACCAGCGCAGCTCGTAGTCGAGCCGGACCACGAAGAAGCTCAAGGGCAGCACCAGCACCAGGAAGCCCAGCCACGCGACGACCTCCACCGCGTAGATGAGCGTCGTCACGAGCGTCGTGGCGGGAAGGCCGCGAAGCATGGGCGTGAGCATCTGGTTCAGGAAGGCCCATGCCACCACCGCGCCCACGACGGCCACCACATGCTTGAACCCCAGCAGCACCCGTCGATAGAGCAGGTACTGCGGCGCCGCGCGGAACACGCGCACCGTGCCCTCGGGAAGCTGGGGCTCGGGGTCCACCTTCAAGAACCGCAGGAGCCATGCATGGGGCACGTCACTCATCCGCCTGCTCCTTCGCGGTGCGCGCGCCCAGTTCCTGACGGAGCGCGCGGACCTCGGCGGCGACCTCGCGCAGCGCGGCCGTCAGCGCCTCCGACTCACCTGTCGCCAGCGCGGAAGACTTCGCCACGGCGGAGCCCCGGTCCCGGGTGCCGCGCATCTTCGAGTAGAGCAGGTCGCGCATCGCCTCGAAGTCCTGGATGCCCTCGATGGTGATTTCCGCCTGGGCGCTGCCGCTCGCCGTCTGAATCTGGATGCGCGCGAGTCCCAGCCACCGCTCCACGACATGGCTGGACAGGTGGATGTCCTGGATGCGCGCATAGGTGAGGGACACCTCGCGTCGGAAGAGGATGCCCCACCGCATGGTGATGCCCTCCTCGTCCAGCTCGTAGCGCAGCGTGCGGAACTTGAAGTAGCGCAAGAGCGCGAGGATGGGGAACCCAGGTCCCGCCAGCAGCGAGCCGAGCAGGTAGTTGGTGAGCAGGCTCGAGTGTGGCTGCAGCACCGTGGGCAGCTTCCACGGCGAGGCGGGCCGCGCGGGCACGAGCGCGGGCTGGGGTCCGGGCGGGGATGTCACGGGACCGCCGAGAGTCATGAAGGGCTCACCTGGGTGCTCCTCCGGAAATCGCTGTCTGTTCTCAACGTGTGGGCGCGACACCCATTTCATACGCTGGTCCACCTGTGCCGTCATGTCCCCCGGGATGAGGCTGCGTCCACCAGGCCACCGCGCCCGAGACTCGCGTGCGGCGCCTTGCGAGGCGTGGGCTCGTCGGCTCATGGACAGCGGTCCTTGAGAAGTCGAGAGGCCGCTTCGGCGGTGCCCCACTCCGAGACGTGTTGCCTGTGGGGCACGTCACGGTTGCGGGCCAGGGCTGATTCATCAAAAACAGACCCGCGAGGATTCCGGCCCGCGGGTCTTTGCTCCGCATCCGCGCACCCTACCGTGGCGCGCATGAACCTGATGCGCTGGCTGAGTCTCGAGGAGATGTTGTCGGGGATTGAAACACCGGAGGGCTGCTCCGCGGAGCAGCTCGCGCGGGAGGACCTCCCTCGACTGACGGCCCTGCTGGAGAGCTGGTATCCGGACATCCGGGTCGGCACGGAGAGTCGTCACCTGGAGCCCTCGTTCTACGAGCGGGAGTTCTTCCTGCGAGGTGAGTCTCCGGACCGCTCGCTGTACGGCATCCTCGTGCGTGACCGCGCGAGCGGGGACATCATCGGCCTGCTGACGATGGAGCGGAACGTGCGCGGGTTGCAGCTCTCCGCGGCCCTGGGTGTCTTGGAGCCCTCGCGGCGCGGGCTGGGCATCGGCTTCCTGGGCACCGCGGCGCTGGAAATCGTGGGCCGCAACATCGGCGCGGAGGTGGTGCTCTACTACTCCACGCTGAAGACGGCGCGCGCGCAGCGCAACGCGGAGAACCAGGGCTTCAAGCTGGTGGGCCTGGTGCCCGCCTTCGACGTGGATGCCATCGCCCCGGGCAAGGTGAAGCGCGTCTACGAGGCGCTCTATTCGAAGGTCCTCGTGGAGTCGGAGCGCATCCATCTTCCCGAGTGGGAGGCGCTGACGCCCTCCACCCGCGCGCTCTACACGCACCTGTTCGGTCCGCATCCGGCGCAGACCGCCAGCGTCCCCGCTCCGTCGGAGCGCCTGCATGGTTGAGGTGCGGACCTACGAAGGGGACGCGGTGGATGCGTCCCAGTTCGTCAACCGCGTCTGGGGCAAATACTACGGAGCGCAGGGGCCGCTGACGGACTTCCAGCCTCGGATGCTGGACTGGTTTCTCTTCGGCAACAGGCTCGCGACGCGAGAGTACCGTCTGGCCGCGTACTCGGGCGGGAAGCTGGCGGGAGTCCTGTTCGCGGAGCCCATCCGGCTCCGGCTGGGGACTCGTACCGTGGAAGGCACGTACGGGAGTTGGCTCAGTGTGGACCCCGCGTTCCGAGGAACGGGCGTGGGGCAGAAGCTGACGGAGACAATGTCCTCGCGTCAGCGCGAGCGCGGGGCCTTGCTGATGCTGGGCTGTATGGAGGACGGCAGTGTGGCGGAGCGCTTCTGGAGGAAGACTCCTGGCCTGCGGGCCTTCGACACGCTGGGCATGTGGCTTCACGTCTTCGACGCGGCGGCGGTAGCGCGCTGGTCCAAGACGGCGGCCGAGCGCGCGCTCTTCACGCTCGCGCGGCCGTGGCTGCGCGGGAGCGCTCCGTCCGTGGACACAATGGAGGGCATCCGGCCCTATCGTCTGGAGGACCTGCCCGCGTGCATGGCGCTGGTGGAACGGATGATGGAGTCGGTGAGCCTGGGATACGCATACACGCCCGAGCGGCTCGCGCATCAGCTCCAGTACCGGGACGTGCCGCGCACCCTCGTCCTGGAACGCGACGGCGCCGTGCGAGGATTGGTCAACTTCTACACGCTTCAGATGAATGCCCGGGGCCCGCTGACCATCGCCCTGGTGGACCTGCTCGCCTTCCACGAGTCGGTGCCGCGCGCGGAGCAGAAGCGCCTCTTGCGCGTGGCCATGCGGGACATGGTGGAGCAGGGGGCGAGCTGCGTGGTGATGCTCCGGGGGCCGTGTGTGTCCAGTCGGCTGATGCTCGGGGCGGGGTGGCTGCCCTGGGCGGGGGGCACCCGGGTGATTTGCGCGCTGCCATCTCCAGAGGTGGAGTGGCCCACCGCCCCGCGAGTCTTCACACACCTGCGCTGAAGGACTCCGAGCGGGCGGCCCGCTCAGGGTCCGAGTCCCGGGGCGAGGGCGGGCACGCCCCCCTCGGGGCGACAGGTGGGCGACGACAAGGAAGTGGGCGCGGGCGCGCATCGCGCTATGGTCCATGGGTACCGGGACTGTCGCCCCGAGGAGCCATGAACTTCGTCTTCATCTCTCCGCACTTCCCGTCCCACTTCTTCCACTTCGTCACCGCGCTGCGCGAGCGGGGCGTCACGGTGCTGGGCATCGGCGACGCGGCCTATGAGTCCCTGCGCCCCGAGCTGCGCGACTCCCTGCGCGAGTACTACTTCGTCTCCAGCCTGCACGACGAAGACTCCCTCACGCGCGCGGCCGGCTACCTCACGTGGCGCCATGGCCGGCTGGAGCGCATCGATTCGCTCAACGAGTCCTGGCTGGAGGTCGAAGCCCGCCTGCGCGAGGACTTCCATGTCCCGGGCCTCCAGCCGGCGGACATCCACCGCATGCGCTCGAAGTCAGGCATGGCGCAGGTCTTCCATCAGGCGGGCGTGCCCCACCCGGACCTCATCCGCGTGCGCGACGCCGCGCAGGTGAAGGAGTTCGCCAGCCGCGTGGGCTACCCGCTGGTGCTCAAGCCCGACGTGGGCGTGGGCGCGGCCAACACCTTCAAGGTCTCCAGCGACGCGGACGTGGACGCCGCCCTGGCGCACCCGCTGCCCACCACGTACGTGGGGCAGCCCTTCGTGCGCGGCACCATCGTCACGTACGACGGCATCGTCGACCGGCACGGCGTCATCGTCTTCACCCTCAGCCACGAGTATAGCGACGGAGGCATGGAGACGGTGGTGGAGCGGCGGGACATCTCCTTCTGGAGTCACCTGGAGATTCCCCCCGCGCTGGACGTGCTCGGCCGGCAGGTGGTGGCCGCCTTCGGTCTGCGCGAGCGCTGGTTCCACCTGGAGTTCTTCCGGCTGCCGGATGGCCGCTTCGTCGTGCTGGAGGCCAACCTGCGGCCTCCCGGCGGCTTCATCCCCGACATGATGAATTACACGTGCGACATCGACGTGTACCGGCTCTGGGCGCGGGTGATGACGGGGGACCCGGTGGCGGACTTCCGCTACACCCCGCGCTACCACGTGTGTCACAGCGCGCGCCGTCACGGCCGTCGCTACAAACACACGCATGAAGAGGTGGTGAAGCGGCTCGGGTCCGCGTTCATCCTCCACCGCGAGCTGCCGCCCATCTACCACAGCCTGTTGGGCGAGGAGATGTACCTCACGCGCCACACGGACCTGGACGCGATGCGGGACGCGGTGCGCTTCATCCAGGCCACGGCCTAGCGCCGCCGCGTCAGCGCTCCGTCCACGTGAGCAGGTAGGTGGTGTGGCTTTCCTCCACGGACAGCGTCGTCACCTTCGGGGACTCGCCGCCGCCCACGCGAATCATGTGCTCGAACAGCGACTCCGAGTAGCCGGGACAGTCGAGCACGGAGTTCATCCGCATCTCGTACGTGGTGGGGCCTTTCTCCACGAGCTCCACCTCCGTGTAGTTGTCCGTGCCGCGCAGGGTCTGCGGCATCCGCTGCACCAGCCGTTTCGGGCCCAACAGCCGCATGACGCCGTACACGGCGCGCCCGATGAGGGTGCGGCCGTAGCCATCCACGTGCGCGGCGGCCAGGTGGCGGAAGGACTCCTCCAGGGGCATGCCGGGCCAGGTCTCCTCGGCGATGACGCGCAGGCACTGCGCCCACATGAGCACGGGGTAGGCCGGCAGCAGGGGCCGGTCCACGTCGACGCCCACCTGGCGCAGTCTCGTCTTGAGGCGGGGGGAGATGCGGCCCTGGAGGCCGTGTTGGATGAGACCCTCCACGACCTGTACGTAGACCAACCGGTGTTCGAGCGGGACGTGCTTGCCGGACTTCACGCCGTGCGCCTCACGTCAGCAGCCAGCGCATCGCGGTGGGCAGTCTGCGCTGCCAGTCCTTCTCGTGGTGCTCACCCCCGGGCTCCAGCACGAGCGACACCTCATGGTCGGCGTAGCCCAGGCCCTTGAGGTGTTCGTAGAAGGCGCGCGTGGCCTCGCCGTAGTTGAGCGGGAGGCCGTCCGCGTCAATGAACTCCTGGGCGCCCGCGTCCAGGTAGATGCGCGTCCAGCGGCGGGGGTGGGCGCCCCACTCGGAGAAGAGGCGGCCGTCGCTCCACATGACGGTGGGGGACAGCGCGCCGATGCGGCCGAACACCTGCGGGTAGCGGCAGCCCAGGTACAGCGAGATGAGGCCGCCCAGGGAGGAGCCCATGGCTCCGGTCCACTCGGCGCCTTCGCGCGTGCGGTAGTTCAGGTCGACCAGCGGCTTGAGGTGCTCCACCAGGAAGCGGCCGTAGGCTTCGCCGCGCGCCTTCACCTTGCCGCTCGAGTCGTCCCAGGGCGAGTACTCCTGCAGCCGCCCGGTGCCCGAGTCCACCGCGACGATGATCCACGGCTCCAGGTGGCCTTCGCCCACGCCCTGTTCGAGCGCGAGGTTGGCGCACCAGGTGTCGAAGAGGGCGGACTCTGGATGCGCGAAGACGTTCTGCCCGTCGTGCATGTAGAGCACGGGGAAGCGATGCCAGGGCATCGAGTCATAGGCATCCGGCGTGTAGATGCGCACGGTGCGGGAGAAGCCCTCCTGAGGGGAGGGGAAGTCTCGGACGATGTGGACGTGGCCCATGAATGCGAGGCGCAGCATACATGGATGTCCCCCCATTGCTCCGCCCCTGGCCGGCCGGTGGTCATGGACCCCACACCCCACGGGAGGCCGTGGGCTGCTCGCACCTGGAGCAAGGAGGCTGGCCCCGGGGCTGCACGGGACGTCGGGAAACATGAGGCCGTCGGCCTCCCCTGCAATACTGACAAGGCAGCGGGCCGCCCCCTCCGGAGTCCCCCTCGATGGAACTGAACCGACTGCACCTCTCCGCGTTGTTGATGTCGACCGAGGCCGACGTGCGTCGCGCGCGGGCCGCCTTGGATGGGAGTGAAGAGGCGCGCTTGCGTTATGCCGCCGCTCAGGCGCTCGCGGTGGCGGCGAAGTCCGTCACGGAGGAGCTGCTGCTGGCGGCGCCTCCCGATGTCCGGGTGTGACGCCGTTGCGTCTGGCCCGTGGACGGCCGGTCCGAGGCTCGGACGGCGTCGGGGCGAGGCGCTCCTGTAGGGAACGGTGGTCTCAGGCGTGCAGTGCCGGCGCCGCGTGCCTCGGTTCCTCGGGATGTTGTTCCATGGGTTGTTGGGTGGGTGGTTGCTCGGCGCGTCGCCGGTGCTCGCCGCGCCGTACGAGGTGGAGCCCGAAGTCGACGGTGAGCTGGAGCTGCTCGCGCTGCTGGAGGACGGGACGCTCTCGGCGGAGACGTGGTCCGCGCTGGTGGCGCTGCGGCGAGCGGGCGTGGAGCCCGAGCAGGCGACCCGGGCGGCGCTCTATGCGCTGCCCGGGCTGACCTATGCGGAGGTCGATGAGCGATTGAGGGAGCGCGGGGCCTCGATGCCCGAAGTCCTCACGGACGAGGAGCGACGTCGACTCGCGCCCTTCCTGGTGAATCGAGTGCCTGGGGAACTGTCGGGGGACGCGAGGCTGCTGACAGCCTTCGCCCTGTCGGACTCGGTGCTTCCTCCGGTGGCCTTGCAGGTCCGGGCCGGTGGGCTCGCGGGACTTCGCGTGGGCGTGCTCGCGACGTGGGCACGTCGGAGGTTGGGGACACTTCGACGAGACGCGCGCACGCGGAGCCTCGTGGTGGACGCGCCCGGCTCGGCGGTGTTGCTGCCCAAGTTCCACGCGCAATGGACGGGCACGAGTGCTTCCGTGCTGGTGGGCACCTATCGGCTGGGGTTCGGACAGCGCCTCACGCTGGACACGACGGCGCTTCCTTCACCGGAGGGCTTCCTCGCGGACGATGGCGTGCGGCCTCCCGGCGCGCTAGAGCGGGAGTGTCTGTTGTCGAGCGCCGCGTGTGCCGAGGCCGAACGCGAGGCGGACGTCACCCCCGACTTCCGCTGGGACGAGGGCTTTCGTGGCGTGGCGGGCACCGTGCGCGGCGCGGTGGGTCGTGGCCTGGAGCTGTCGCTCACGGGCTTCGGCTCCTACCAGAGCCGTTCACTCCAGCGGTCCGCTGTGTTGGACCGGGCGACATGTGAGTCGTCGCGAATGGGCGCGTCGGGCTGCGAGGCGCCAGAGGTCCTCGTCCCCTTGTCGCGCGCTCGGCTGGAGCCGCTTCGGGCGCGCACGCTGCCTGGTGTCTTCAGCGAGTGGGCCGGTGGTGGCAACGCGACGCTCGCCCTGTCGCCGCGAGCGCAAGTGGGAGTGACGGGCTGGGCCGCGAGGCCCGTGTGGCCGGTGAAGGGCGCCACGCTCGACTTCCAACCGCACGCTCGCTACCCGATGGGTGGCGGCTTCGGCGCGGTGGGGCTCGATGCCTCGTGGGGGCTGGGAGCGGTGGACCTCTTCTTCGAGGGCTCGCGCAGCTTCGACTCCGCGCCGGCCGGTGGTGGGAGCTGGGCGGCCCTTCAGCGCACGGTGCTCTCCGGCACGGGTCAGGAACTGGAACTGGCACTGCGCTACTACGGACGTGGGTTCGCCAATCCCTACAGCGGTGCCACCTCGGGACCGGACCTGCTGGAAGGACAGCGGGTTCGCAACGAGCTGGGTGCACGGCTGCGCTATCTGTATCGCGATGCGGCGACGTGGCGGTTTCGCGCCCAGGTGGATGGTTGGACGCTGCCCGCCGATGGCGCGGTGAAGGGCACGGCGGGATTGACGCAGGTGAGAGCCTCCGCACGCGTGGACTGGCTGGCGTGGACGTGGCTGCGACCGTCCCTGCAATTGGAGGCGCGTGAGGCGGGGCTGGGGCAGGCCCTCGCATGCTCCGACACGGAAGACAGCGCGGAGTTGGAGGATGTGCCCGCCTGTTCCCGAGGGAGCCGGTGGGGCGTCACCGCGCGAGTCCGTTCGGAGTTCTCGGAGTCCGTCAGCGTCGCGGCGCAGTCCGGTTACACACGCGTGGTCGAGCCGGGGACCTCGCAGGCCCGAAACGATGGCCGTGCCCTCGTCGAGCTGAAGCTGCGTCCCCTGGAGTCCTTGCGAGTGGGGGCCCGAATCCAGTGGAAGGATGAGGACCTCTCCGAGCGCACCCGGCTTCGACAGGAGGTCCGCGCGACGGTGGACCTGGGGTGGACGCTCCTGTCCTCGACGACGGTGCGTGGCCGGTATGTCTGGGTGGTGGATTTGAAGGACGTGCGAGCGGCGAGGACGCCGCCGGACGCGCCGAGACACCTGTTCCAACTGGAAGTGGAGACGCGCTTCTGACGCGTGTCCTGGAGACGCAGTGAGCCGAGAAGGGAAGGCATCGATATGAGGGGTTGGGGATGGAGGCTGGGGTGGATGTGCTTGTTGGGCGTGGGCGCGTGTGGCGCGCCGTTGGAAGAAGGGACGGAGGCCGCCTGCTCGGGCGTGTTGCCGGGGGACCTCGTCATCACCGAGTACCTGAATGACCCCGAGGGGACCGATACGGGGCGGGAGTACGTGGAGCTCCACAATCCCCTCAAGGTGTCCGTGAGCCTGGAGTCGATGACGCTGTACGCGGCTCGCTCGGACGGCTCGCAGGAGAAGGGGTTCTTCTTCGGGGGCCCGCTGGCGGTGGCGCCCGGTGACTACCTGGTGCTGGGAGATGTCCGCGAGGGACCCGTGCCCGCGCACGTGGACCAGTCCTATGGCGAAGAGCTGGGCGCGCTGGGTAACACGTCGGGGAGGCTGGGTGTTCGATGTGGCGAGCGGGTGATTGACGAGGTTTCGCTCTCGGCGCCGGCGAAGAGCGGCGTGGCCCGTGGCTATGACGGACGGCTCGTGCCGGACTCCGCCGGCAATGACGACCCGGCGCGCTGGTGTGATGGCGCGGGCTCGGACGTGGCAGGGGTGTCCCAGGGAAGCCCCGGCACCGCGAATCCTCCCTGTGCGCCAGCGGAAGGCGCATCCGAGGAGAACGGGAGCACGGAGACCTGCCTCTCCCTGGGCTCTCAGGTTCCTCGCGAGGTGAAGCGTCCTCGCGCGGGTGAGCTGGTCATCACGGAGCTGATGGTGAATCCACTCGGGGACGACACGGTGGGCGAGTGGGTGGAGGTCCTGGCCACGGCTCCCGTGGACCTCAATGGCTTGACGTTGGGCACCGACACCACGAGCACGAAGGTGCAGGGCGCGAACTGTCTGTCACTTCCCTCTGGAGGGTACGCGGTGCTGGCCCGACGCTCCGAGGCCGTACTCAACGGAGGACTGCCCGCGCCCGTGGCCACGTTCGGTGTGGACCTGCGCAACACGGGAGGTGTCGTGCAGGTGCGTGCCGGGGAGGTGCTCGTCGATGCCGTCGCATATGGCGCGGCGGAAGACGGTGTCGCGATTCAGGTGTCCGCGGGGATGACGAATGCGTCCAGCAATGACTCAGCGGACGTGTGGTGTCGTGCCTCGGAGGCGTATGGCTCGCGCGGCAACCTGGGCACCCCGGGGCGCGCGAACCGGGCCTGCGTGTCGGGCGGGGGCGGGGTGGATTCCGGTGCACCGGATGGTGGCGCTCCCGATGGAGGGCGCGACCCGAGTGGTGGCTTCGACGCGGGCTCCACGGATGGAGGAACCCGTGACGCGGGACAGGACGGGGGTCTCCGAGACGCCGGTGTTCCGGACGCGGGGAGCCCCGCGCGCACGTGTATCGACCGGGTGACGGGCACCCCGCGCCCGGTCCGGTTACCGGAGGTGGGCTCGCTCGTGCTCACGGAGTTCATGGCGGACCCGAGCGCGGTGGCGGACAGCGCGGGGGAGTGGGTGGAGGTCCTCGCGCTGCGCGAGGTGGACCTCAATGGCGTCACGCTGATGAATGAGGGAGGCATGAGTGTGGTGCTCGACGCGACGCTCTGTCTGTCGTTGAAGGCCGGGGCCCGAGGGGTGCTCGCGCGCGGCGCGGACACTGCGCTCAATGGTGGACTTCCCTCGGTGCTCGCCACGTTCTCCTTCAACCTGTCCAATGCCTCGGGCAGCCACTCGCTCCGACTGTCACTGGGGAGCCGGGTGCTGGATGTCATCACCTGGACGAGCGCCGCGACGCCGGGGGTGTCGCTGCAGGTCAGCCCGGCGAACAGCGACCCTCAGCGCAATGACGCGCCGGGGAGCTTCTGTCTCGCGCCCTCGTCGGCGCGCTATGGCCTGGGAGACCGGGGAACGCCGGGCCTGGAGAACCGCGCATGCGTGCCCTGAGCGCCGCGCTCGCCCTGCTGGGGCTGCTCGTGGCCTGTGGGGGTGACGCGGGGACGAGGTGTGGACCCGACACGGGCCGGGTGGTGGAGGTCATCGACGGTGACACCGTCTTGCTCGAAGGCGGTGAGCGCATCCGCTACCTGCTCGCGGACACACCGGAGAGCACGGCGGGAAGACACGACTGCTTCGGGCAGGAGGCCCTGGCCTTCAACCGGAGCCTCGTCGAAGGACGGCGGGTGACGCTCGTCGACGCGGAGGCGTGTGAGGACCGCTTCGGCCGACGGCTCGCCTACGTCACCGTCGATGGACATGACGTGAGCGCGCTGCTGGTGGAGCGGGGCTTCGCGTGCGTGCTCCATGTCCCGCCCGCCGGCGACTCCCGACGGGTCGAGTTCGAGGCGCTGGAGTTCCAGGCGCGAAGGGCCCGCCGGGGCCTGTGGGGCGCCTGCTCGCCGGTGCCGTGCTCGCGATGAGTCACTGGGACACGGAGCGCCCACGTGCCCGCCTCCCGAGCGGGGGGTCACCCAGGCGGCCCGAGAAGACAGGAGCCTGGAAGCTTCGGGCTCCCTATTCCAATCCTGACGGCCATGCCTACGCGCCAATCATCCAGGTCGAGCCACTCCAGCGAGTGGCCGACGAAGGGCGGGCCAGCGGAAGCGCGCACCCGGGGGGGCATGCGCTGTCCGACTGGAACCTGCCCGGCCTGGCTTCACCCCCACCTGGACGACGCCTGGACCCAGACGGGCGGGGCGCTCGCATGAACCCCTGCCCCGCGCCCATCGGTCCGCTGTCGGACCTCCTGTCCTCCCGTCGGGAGGACATCGCGCGGAGGTGGGAGGAACGCGCGGGGGCGTCGCGCGGCGAGGGGCTGCTGCGGCTTCCGACCCAGACGACGGGCTCGCTGGAGTGGGTGGACTCGGTGGTGGACCTCCTGCGGCTCTTCGGTGTCTCGGCCGAGCACGAGGTCCAGCTCCCCACCGACGGACAGGGCGCCGAGCGCTACCGGGCGGGAGCGAACATCGCCGCGGTGGTGCGCGAGTACGGCCTGCTGCGCGACGTGCTCGTCGAGGTGCTGGAGGAGTCGGGGTGGCCGCCGGACTTCAAGGGCCTGCGCGCGCTCAACCGAGCCATCGACGCGAGCATCGCCGACGCGGTGACACGGCACGCCGCGGCACATGAGCAGACGCTGCGGCTCACGGAAGCGAAGCTGCATGACATCCTGGACCACGCACCGCCCGCCATCTATGCGAAGGACGCCACGGGCCGGTATCTCTTCGTCAACCGTGCCTTCGAGCGCGGGAGCGGCCTGATCAGCGAGAAGGTGGTGGGCCACACGGACGACGAGTTGTTCACTCCGGAGGCGGCGGCCGAGTTCTCCTCCAATGACCGGCGGGTCCTCGAGTCGGGTCAGCCCCTGGAGTCCGACGAGCACGTGCGGTTCAAGGACGGCTGGCACATCTACCAGTCGCTCAAGTTCCCCCTGCTCGGTGTCGGGGGGCAGGCGCATGCGGTGTGTGGCATCTCCACGGACGTCACCGAGGTCCGGCGCATCCAGCGCGAGCGGGACGAGGCCCGCGAGCGCCTGCGCCGGGTCATCACCGAGCTGCCCGTCGTGCTGTGGGCCACGGACCCGGTGGGCAACATCACCCTCTTCGAGGGCGCGGGCCTGCGCGCCATGGGCGTGCGGACGGAAGATGTCGTGGGCCGGAACACCTCCGAGGTGTACGCGAGCCGACCGGAGCTGCTGGACGCCGCGCGGCGCGCCCAGGAAGGGGAGACGTTCTCCCTGGAGCTGGAGGTGGGCGGTGCCTGGTTCATGGCCTTCATCTCCCCGGAGCTGGGGCCGGATGGACGGGTGATGAGCGTGTCGGGCGTGTCCCTGGACATCACCGAGCGCCGCCGCGCCGAGGAGGTGCTGCGCCAGTCGGAGACGCGCTACCGGCTGGCCACGCTGGCCACGCGTGACGTCATCTACGACTGGAACCTGTCCACCGGGCACATCCAGTGGAGCGAGCTGGCCAACCGGCAGTTCCGCCTGCCCCCGGAGATGCCGGGGTTGGACATCGAGGGGTGGACGCGGTCCATCCATCCGGAAGACCGGGAGCGCGTTGGCCGGGACATGCAGCGCATCATCGACATGGGCCTGGACCACTGGCGCGACGAGTACCGCTTCCGCCGGGGAGACGGCTCGTGGGCCATCATCGAGGACCGGGGGCAGGTGGTCCGCGACGCGGCGGGACGGGCCCTGCGCATGGTGGGCGCCATGCACGACGTCACCGAGCGGCGGGTCGCGGATGAGGAGGCCCGGCGTCGCGCGGAGTTCGAGCAGCTGCTCATCGGCATCGTCAGCCACGATTTGCGCAACCCCCTCTCCGCCATCACCATGGCGTCCACCACGCTGCTGCGACGCGAAAGCCTGGATGAGCGGCAGCGCAAGGTCATCGACC
Organism: Myxococcus sp. CA056; assembly: GCF_013336715.1. Taxonomy (NCBI): domain Bacteria; kingdom Pseudomonadati; phylum Myxococcota; class Myxococcia; order Myxococcales; family Myxococcaceae; genus Myxococcus; species Myxococcus sp. CA056. Next base: position 956,097 of record NZ_JABUMT010000001.1, on the reverse strand, counting down.
GCATCCTCTCCAGCGCCGAGCGCGCCACGCGCATGCTTCGCGACGTGCTGGACTTCACCCAGGCGCGGCTGGGCGGCGGCATTCCCATGCAGCCCCGGCCGCAGGACCTGCACGAGCTGACGCGGCAGGTGCTGGATGAGGTGCGGCTGGCCCACCCCGAGCGGGTCCTGGAGCTGGAGTCCCGCGGTGACGGCGCGGGAGCGTGGGACCCGGACCGGTTGGCGCAGGTCATCACCAACCTGGTGAACAACGCCCTCGCCTACAGCCCCAGCCACTGCCCGGTGCTGGTGCGCACGCATGGCACGCGCGACGCGCTGATGCTCAGCGTGCACAACATGGGGACGCCCATCCCCCCGGAGCTGCTGCCGCGCCTGTTCGAGCCCATGAAGCGCGCCGAGCGCCTGGAGTCCCAGGACGGACGCGGTGGCCTGGGGCTGGGCCTCTTCATCGTCAAGCACATCGTGGATGCGCACGGCGGCCGGCTGCGTGTGCGCTCCTCGCAGCAGGGCGGCACCCTCTTCATGGTGCGGCTGCCACGCGCGCCCACTCCCCAGACACCCATGAATCCAGGGCCTTGAGGGCCTGCCCTCCGGTTGTTGCCCGCGAGGTGTCCTGCAGCGACCGGGCAGGCATCGGCCACTTGCTCCGGGAGGCGCACCCGGCTAGCACGGGGGCCTCAGTATTACTTCCCTCGGAGGGGTGAATGAAGAAGGTCTTCATCGGGCTCGGTATCGGTTGTGGCGTCCTCATCCTTGGCGTCATCGCCGCCGTCGTCGTGGGTGGCGTGTGGGTCGCGAAGAAGGCGGGCGGTAGCATCGAGGCCGTCCAGAAGATGCAGGTGCAGCAAAAGGAGATGGCGGAGCTGAACAAGAGCCACCCCTTCGAGGCGCCCGCCGAAGGTGACGTGCTGTCGCTACAGGAGGAGCGCCTGCTGACCTACCTCTCCGTGCGCGAGTCGGCGCTGCCCGTCTTCAAGACCTACGAGGAGAAGTCCAAGGCGTTCCAGGAGGAGCACGACACCAAGAACGCGGACGCGAACCCGTCCTTCAACGCCGCGATGGAGGCCGCCAACCTGGCGATGGGGATGATGGCGGACGTGCGCACCGCGTACATCGCCAGCCTGAAGAAGAACGGGATGTCGCCCAACGAGTTCCAGACCATCACCAGCACCGTCTACGCGTCGATGGTGGCGGAGGGCTCGGAGGCGGTCCAGAAGATGAGCGCCAAGGCCGTGGAGGCCATGCAGAAGCAGCTCAAGATGGTGGACGGCAAGCTGGAGAACGCGAAGCTGTCCGCCGAGGAGCGCGCGGAGCTCGAGGAGTCCCGCACCGGGCTCCAGGAGCAGATTGAAGCCCTGTCGGACGCCGCGAACGGCACCGGCGCCGAGGGCCTGTCCGACGCGGCGAAGCAGGCCGCCGCCGCCAACATGGCGCTGCTCAAGAAGCACGAGGAGCGCGTCAAGGTCATGGCCAACGCGGCCTTCGACGGCTTCGTGCTCGGCGGCGCCACCGACGAGCTGAGCGGCGCGGGCGCCGGCGCCGACGGGGAACTCCAGGACTAGCGTCGCGCTGGGGTCTCCGGCTCCGGCTCCTCCCCTTCGGAGGAGGCCGGAGCGGGGTGCCCCAGGGTGTCGCGACGCCGGGCGCGGACGCTCGCGATGACGGAGGCGCCCACCAGCGTGGCGATGATGGCCACCGAGGGCAGCGGCGGGATGTGGAGCCAGGGTTCCACCACCATCTTCAGGCCCGCGAAGCCCAGCACTCCCGCAAGGCCGTAGTGCAGGTAGCGCAGCTGGCCCAGCGTGCCCGCCAGCACCAGGTACAGCGCCCGCAGCCCCAGAATCGCGAAGGCGTTGGAGCTGTAGAGGATGAAGGTGTCCTGGGTCACCGAGAAGGCGGCCGGCACCGAGTCCACCGCGAAGAGGATGTCCGTCAGCTCCAGGCCCAGGAGCGCCAGCAGGAGCGGCGTGGCCACGCGGTGGCCGTCCTCGCGCCGGACGATGAACTTCTTGTCATGGACCTGCTGCGTCACTGGCAGGTGCTTGGCCAGCCAGCGCACCGCCCGGTTGTCCTTCTGCTTCGCCGGGTCCTCGCGCGCCACGCGCAGCGCGGTGACGAGCAGGATGGCGCCGAAGACGTAGGACACCCAGCTCCAGCGCGCCAGCGCGGCGGCCCCCACGAAGATGAAGAGGGCGCGGAAGACGAGCGCCCCGAAGATGCCGAAGAAGAGCACCTGGTGCTGCGCGCGCAGGGGGACCGACAGGCTCTGGAAGATGACGAGGAAGACGAAGGCGTTGTCCAGGCTGAGGCTCTTCTCGATGAGCCAGGCCGCCACGTACTCCTGGGCCGCGTGCCCCCCGAGCACCGCCCACACCAGTCCGCCGAAGCTCAAGCCCGCCGCAATCCACACCCCGCTCCAAATCCAGGCGGCCCGGCGTGACTCTCCGTGATGCCCCCGGTGCGACAACAGGTCCACCGCGAGCAGCGTCAGCACCGCCGCCCAGAAGACCCCCCAGAGCCATGTGGGAATCGCATGCATGTTCGTCGTCTGAACCTATGCATCCTCCCTGCGGGCGGAGGAGGTTCCCGCACGCGCCGCGTCAGGAATGGGGTGGGCCAGACACCCCTGGGCAAGGGGGATGTGGGCTGACGAACCCATACGGGCAGGCAGGGGGCTTTTCGCTCTCTTTGCGAGCATCCCTTCACGGGATGTGTCAGTTTCCGCGCGGGGCAGCCCGTGAGGGGAGGCCCAAGACGGTCGCGTGGGGGAGGGGCGCGACGAGCCATGGAATCTGGAGGAGTCGTACCGATGAACAAGGTCATCTTCGCCTGCGTGCGCAACGCTGGCCGCTCGCAAATGGCGGCGGCGTTCTTCAACGTGCTGGCGGACCCGGAGAAGGCGCGGGCCATCTCCGCGGGGACACAGCCTGGCGAGCGCGTGCATCCGGAGGTCCTGGAGGCGATGCGTGACGCGGGTCTGGATTTGAAGGACGCGCGGCCCCAGCAGCTCACGGAGGAGCTGGCCCGGGACGCCCACTGGCTCATCACCCTGGGCTGTGGCGAGGCGTGTCCGCATGTGAAGGGGCTCCAGCGCGAGGACTGGCCGCTGGACGACCCGCAGGGCAAGTCGGAGGTGCTGGTGCACCGCATTCGCGACGAGGTGGCCGCGCGCGTCGCGGGCCTGCTGGAGCGCGAGGGCTGGATGCGCGCCGGCTGAGCCGCCGGCCGGCCAGTGGGGCCGGGGAGCCGGCTGGGGTGGGGGGCCGACCGCTCGCCCGCTCTGGCCGCACGGCGCCGGGCCCCGGGCGCATCCTGCGGACGTTCGAGCCGATGTCCGTCCGAGGTGCGCCGTCATGTCTTCGACTCTCTCTCCCATGCCCCTGGTGGCGCCGTCCGCGCCGCCACCCCTGCCGTCCACGCCCTGGCTGCCCCAGGCGCGCGCGCCACGCCGCACGCTGGTGGCCGCCCTGGCGCTGGGGGTGCTGGCGGAGGTGCTGTTGGACCGGCCCCACTGGGGCGTGTCCTTTCCATTGATGGCGCTGTCGCTGGTGGCGGTGCTCGTGGGCCTGGGCGGACGCGAGGGCTGGCAGCGCGCGCGGCCCAACGCGTGGTTGCTGGCGCCGCTGCTCGCCGTGGCGGGCTTCGTGGCGGTGCGTGACAGCCCGTGGCTCGTGGTGCTGAACGTGCTGACGGCGGGGACGCTGCTCTTGCTGCTGATGCACTTCTGGGGCGCGGGCCGGGTGCAGCGGCTGGGGCTGGGAGGCTATCCCGGGGTGGTGCTGGGCACCGCGCTGCGCGGCCTGCTCCATCCGCCCGCGCTGGTGCGCGACTCGGTGGACCTGGGCGCCGCGAAGCGGCAGGCGCCGCGCCTCATGCCCTTCGCGAGGGGCGTGTTGCTCGCCGTGCCGGTGCTGGCGGTGTTCGCCATGCTGCTGTCGTCCGCGGACGCGATGTTCGCCTCGGCCGTGCAGCGGGTGTGGAGCGTGGACGTGGGCGCGCTGCTGGGCGCGTCGCTCATCAGGGGGATGGGCGTGCTCCTCTGCGCGGGCCTGGCCGCGAGCGCGCTGGGGCACGCGCTGCGGCGGCGCACGGGGAGCGAGGCGGGAGAGGCGGAGGTGGCGCCCGCGTCGCCACGGCTGGGGCTCACGGAGGCGCTGACGCTCATCCTCGCGGTGGACGCGTTGTTCCTCGCCTTCGCGGGCTTCCAGGTGGCGTACCTCTTCATCGGCGACGCGTCGTCTCCGGCGCCCGGGTACTCGTATGCGGAGTACGCGCGCCGGGGCTTCTTCGAGCTGATGGTCGTGTCCATGCTGACGCTGGGGCTGGTCATGGCGCTGGCGCGGTGGACCCGCCGCGAGTCACCGCTGGCCAGGACGGTCTTCCAGGCGGGGGCCTCCATCATGGTGGCGTTGACGCTGGTCATCGTCGCCTCGGCGGTGCAGCGCATGACGCTGTACGAGGACGCGTTCGGCTACACGCGCCTGCGCCTGTTCACCCATGTCTTCATGTTCGCGCTGGGCGTGGTGCTCGCGTGGCGCGGCGTGACGCTCTGGTGGCGACCGGAGCGCTTCGCCGTGGGCGCCTTCGTCACGGCGCTGGGCGCGGTGCTGGCCGTGAATGTCATCAACCCCGACGCGCTCATCGTCCGGCTCAACCTCACGCGGGGGGAGCCGGGGGCCTCGGTGGATAGCGAGTATCTGCACTCGCTCTCCGGGGATGCCGTGCCGGAGCTGGTGCGTGGGCTCTCCTCGGGGAAGCTCGAGGGGGTGGCGCATCTGAAACAGCACTACGTGGACGTGTGCGAGGACGTGTCCTGGCCGGAGTGGAGCCTGGCGCGCTGGCGGGCGTGCCGGGCGCTGGAGTCGGCGGAGGAGCGCGTCAGCGCAGGTGGTAGTTGAAGGGCAGCTCCACCGTGACGCGAGGGCCGAGCGCGGCGGGCGGAGGCGGGAAGGGGGCCGCGTCACGCACCGCCGCCTGGGCCGCGTCGCACAGGACGAAGTGGGGGCAGTGGCCCACGACGGACAGCTCGAGCAACTGGCCCCGGGCTCCGACGGTGATGCGCAGCGAGAAGCGGCCTTCGATTCCGGCCATCGCGGCCTGGTGCGGGTAGCGCACGTTCTCGAAGCGGTCGCGGAACATCACCTCGAAGTACTCCTCCTCCCAGGCGTTGCGCTCCTCGCCGGAGGGGGGCGGCTGCGCGACGGGGAGCAGCCCCGCGCTGCTCGCGGCGAGGACGCTGTTCACCACGCCGCCGATGACCCCGCCCGCCACGCCACCGGAGACTCCGCCGGGCGTGGCCGTGGCGAGGGCCTCGTCCGCGGACTTCGCGTCGGCTGTCTCATGCGGAGGTGGCGCCTCGGGAGCCGGGAGCGGCCGAGGCTCCGAGGGCCGGGTGAAGGCCTTCGACGGGTGGGGCTTCGACAGGGGGCGTGCGCGTCGCGCGGAGGCCTGACGCGGCGTGGACGGCGAGCTGGCGGCGGGAGCGGGGGGCGGCGGCGGAGGCGCGGCGAGCAGGCGCAGGACGAGCATGTCCTCGTCTTTCGTGACGAGCCGGGGCGCGAGGGTGGAGCCGTGCCAGAGGGTGTCCAGTCCCACGAGCGCGAGCACGTGGAAGGCCACCGCGAGCGGCACCACCCAGAAGGTGCGTGAGTTGTCCGCGGCCCGGCGTGAGCGCGCGTGGGCGACGGAGGCGAAAAGCGGCGTCTCGGCGTGGCCGTCCTTCGGACGTTCGTCCGGCATGTCCCAACCCCCTTTCCTCCCGCTTGGAACGACAGTCTAGCGGGAGGCCCCATCCACCTGACACGTGGGTAGTGCCGGTCCTCGTCGCGGTGAAGGGGACCTGCCCCAGGGCGCCAGGCGACAGTGCTGAATTCCTGCCCGATTCATGCGCGTTCCATGAGGAACGTGTCCACCAGACCTCACTTCAGGACCCGTGAGGGTGGCCGCAGCTCCGGCACTGCCTCGCATCACCGGAGGCGGCGACGAACTGACGGCAGTCACAGTTCAGGACGAAGCAACTGTGCTGGTTGTCATAGCGCCCGCCAAAGGGGTGCGGGACGAGCGTCTGCACGGAGACCTTGGGGATGCTGAAGGTCGACCCGGAGGTGTTGTTGGAGAAGCCCACGAAGAGAGGCGTGGGGATGGTCGGGGTGCTCCAGCGCCGTCTGGAACTTCACGGTGCTGGCCTTCACCTCGAAGAAGGCCCACCGGGGGCTCGTCGGCGTGCAGGAGAGCCTGGCGGCGAGGTCCACGCCATTGCCCGTATTGTTCTGCACCGCGCCCCGGACGTCGAAGCCGAGGTGCTTGAGGAAGTCGTGGGCGATGCGCTCCCCGGTGTCACCAATCCAGGCGCTGTCCATGTACGTGATGCTGTCGCAGCGCTGGAGGATGACGACAGGCTGCCCGCCGCGTCCGCCGGTTTCGCCCCAGGGGTAGCACGTGGCGGTGATGGGGTTGCCCTGCCGGTACTCCAAGGTGCCGTTGCGGGGCATGGACACCCGGATGAGATGGAGCTCGAAGTCCGCGCCCCGTCCCATCGCCTGCTCGATGGTCTGCGCGCCTTGCTGGGCGGGGATGCCGTACTGGCCGTTGAGCGCGTTCTTGAGGCGGTCCTCGACGAACTCCTGGGCATTGCGCTGGGCTTTCGAGCACTGCGCGTCATTCACCTTCACTTCCATGTAGTGGATGACGGTGCCGCGCCTGGTGACGACCTGGGTCCGCGAAGCAAGGCATGTACGAGGGGCCCGAGAGGACGGGTGTCCCCGCCAGGATGCAGGGCCCGCGTTCGCGGAAGACGCTCGTGCGTCACGCCAAGACGCGTGGGCTTCAGCCCTTGGCCACGGCGGGAGGTGCCCACGCCCCGACGTGGCTCTGTCCCGAGTCGTCCCGCGTGACGGTGTGCAGCGTGCGGACCGGCTTGCCGGTGGCCGCGTCCAGCACGTGGTGGACGATGAGCGGCGTGACGGGCACCTCGGGCAGGGCTTCGTGGAGCTTCGCGAGGACGGCCTCGGGGCTCTGTGCTTCGAGGACGAAGGCGGTGGCGTGGCCGGTGAGCGCGGAGTTGATGAGCACCTGGAGGTCCTGCGGGCCGCGAGGCTCGTCCGCCAGAATCACGTCCGGGTCCTGCCGGAGGAACGCGCGGACCACCTGCGCGAGCGGCGCGGTGTCACCCACCTTCACCATCCCGAGCCGCGCATCCACGGCGCGCGGTTGCTCCAGCGCGACGAGGACGTTGGTGAAGTCAGGCAGTGCTTCCATCGCCGCGTGGAGGGACGTGCTTCGCCCGGTGCCGCGCGCGCCGGAGAACACCACCGGCTGTCCCTGGAACAGCGTATCGAGCCGCAGGAAGCGCTCCGTGAGGAACGCGGCCTCCGAGGGCTTCATGCCCAGCGCGGTGAACGGAGGCTGCGCGGCGCGGAGCTGACGGTCCCGGGCGTAGACGGTGACGCTGGGGGCGACAGGGCCCTCCTGGAACGTCACCCAGAAGAGGACGTCCGGGTCCTCCGCGCTGGGCGGATACGCCACGGTGCCACGCGCGGGGCGCGCCTCGTCCTGGCCTCGTTGGGACAGGGTGTGGAGGGCCTCGCTCAGCGACGCATGCAGCGCGGGAGCGAAGGGCTGACGCACGGGCAGCCGGTCTTGTCCGAGCATGCCCTGATGCCCGGGCGCATCGGCGCGGACGGTGAAGAACGAGGCGCCAGCCGTGAGGTCGTCCCCGTCGGCGTCGGCCCACACGGAGAAGACGAGGGTGCGCGTCCGCGCGGCGATGGAGAACAGGGCCGCCGCGGCCTCCTCGGGTGAAGCGGGGAGGGGCGGCGGACTGGGGACGGGGATGCCCTCGTCGGCGAACTGTTCGAGCAGACCGGCAATCAGCGCGGAGAGGGTCGTGGCGAGTGTGCTCAGGCGTGGGCTCCCGTGGGGTGCCGATGATTGCATGCGTCACGAGTCTTTGTGGTGACGATGACGAGGCTCGGGGCTACGAAGAGGGCATGAGCCAGGACTGGAATGCGACGAACGCGCCCACGACGGACTTCGACCCGGGCGCGGAGCACCGGGTGTTGACCGGAATGGTGGGCGCCTGGGAGGGCCTGACGCGCACATGGTTCGACCCGTCCGGTGCGCCCGAGGAGTCGCGCACCCACGCGAGCATCGAGCCGTTGCTCGGCGGGCGCTTCGTGCGCATCGACTACCACTCCACGGCGATGGGCAAGCCGCACGCGGGCCAGTTCATCCTCGGCTTCGACCGCACGGAGGAGCACTACACCGCGGCCTGGGTGGACAGCTTCCACATGAGCGCGAACATGATGGTCTCCACCGGCGCGCCTCGGGACGACGGACGCGTGTCGATGCTCGGAAGCTACACGGCGAGCATGTGCGACGAGCAGGGCGTCACGCAGAAGCAGCGCTGGGGCTGGCGCACGGTGATTCACCAGCCGGACGCGGACACCGTGGTTCTGGAGTCCTTCAACATCTGGCCCGAGGGCCGCGAGGACCGCGCGGTGGAGACGCGGCTGACGCGCCGCCGTCAGGGATAGTCACCGCGCTTCAGCGCACGCGGCGGAGCGAGGCCTTCGCGCCGGGCTCCACCGCCACCCGCATGTGCTCGGCCTCCTTGCGTGAGGGGAAGGTGTGCTCGAAGCCGCCCTCGACCGAGAGGAGGAGTCCCCTCGCCCGCGCGGCCAGCTCCACGCCTCGCACGGCGATGGAGCGCACTCTCCGCCGGTTCACTGCCACCCCGCCCTGGACGAGTTCGTCAGCCCGCACGGCAGGGTGTTCCAGGGCTCGGGCAGCGTCGCCGCTTCCTTCACCGCGCCCTGGGGCGTGAGCTGGACGCGTGTCCCGCGCGCCCCGGGAAAAATCCTGGGACGTGGACTCCTCGGCGCGGGCGGAGGTGAGGGCGATGGACAATAGCAGGAAGAGGAGCGCCCGCCGGGCGTTGCGCATGGGATAACCCTGGCGGACGGACGGCGTGCGCGACCGGAGGGACGCGCGGGCAGGGCCCAGGGCCCGGTGAGAGGACGTGCATGAAGCTGGATGACCTGGTGCTGGCGTTGACTGTCTCGTTGCTTCGCGTGGAGCGCGAGCAGTGGCTGGACGTCCTGACGCGGTTGGAGACGAACCTGGGGTCGGGGTGGACGCTGCGGCTCTTGGAGGTGCCAGGGACGTATTCGGTGGGCGCGCGCACGCGAGAGGGTCGGGAGCTGTCGCTGGAGGCGTGGCGCGAGGTGCTGGATGGCGAGGAGCTGGTGAGCGTCCGCGCCATGGACCTGGGGGGCCTGGGACCCGGTGAGCTGCCGGACCATGTGGCCGCGGCCTTCGTCAACTCGGAGGCCCTGGTGCTGGACGTGCGCACGAAGCAGGGCAACACCCTCTACCAGCTGGAGATCGTCTTCAGCAGCTCCTCGCTCATCACTCCCCGGCAGTTCGTGGACTTCGCCCGGGCCCAGTCGAACGCGGAGCGCGTGCTGGAGGCACTCTCACTTGTCATCACCGACTCCAATACGATGAACCAGCGTCCCGCCGTGTCGGCGTCACAGGTGGCGGACTACCTGTGCTCGCGCGAGGGGGCGGCGCTGTTCGATTTGATTGGCGGGGACCTGCTCAAGGAGCTCCAGTCCACGGTGCTCCGCCACGGCGGCGCGATGGTGCTCTCCGAGGACTTCCGCCCCTTCTTCCAGACACTGGACCCGGACGACTTCGAGCGGAGCCTCTTGCCGCCGGAGCGACTGGCGGAGTTCGTCCCGTCGGACGAGCGGGTGTACCTGTCGGGCGATGACTTCGGGCGGGACTTCGTGACGCTGGTGGAGGCGCAGCCCTTCGCGGAGGAGGTCTGGGCGCGCGCGGCGGAGAACCTCAACCGGTTCACCGCGCCGGATGCGACGCCATACACCTCCCAGTCTCTGAAGGAGTTGCTGGCCACGGCGGACCCGGCGGCGGTGCATGGGATTCCCTCCGGAAACCTCATGGAGGAACTCCAGATGACCTGCAAGGCGCGCGGCGCGGAGCTCATCATCCCGGAGCCATTGCGCGAGCGTGTGCGGGCGCAGGGGTACACGAAGGAGCAGCAGGCGAAGGACCCTGGGTTGATTCCGGAGCGGGAGCGACTGCGACTGGTGCCCAATGACTCGCGCTACCAGATGTACCTGTTCAACGCGCTGAAGGTGGCGCGCTCGCCGCTCCTGTCACCGCGCGCGACGACGAACACGCGGGCGGAGCTGCTGTCGAGCCTGAAGGACGCGGAGGAGTTCGCCACGCGCAAGGGCTCGCCCTTCGCCGAGGCCTTCGGACTGGCGCGCTTCATCCTGGAGAACACCGGCTTCCAGTTGCGTGACGCCGCGCCGGAGCGGCTGGCCGCGGTGCGCGAGGCGCTGCGGAGCGTGGGGCTGGGAGAGCGGGCGTGCGACGCGTTCGAGCGGCGCTTCTCGCTCGTGACGCTGTTCCAGGTGTTCCCCTCGTCCGAGGAACGGCTGAGGGGCCTGCTGGCGTGCTCGGTGGCGGATGTCTTTGGCGGGATGGGCTCGTGGAACGACGAGTTCTTCGAGTCCGACGAGGACCAGGCCTGGTACGAGCGGGTGACGCAGCGGCTGTTCCGCGCGCTGCGCGAGTTCTTCGTGACGATGGTGAACGCGCGCTGAAGGCGCGTCAGGCGTCGCGGTGGACGGTGCCCGGGGAAAAGGCGGGCAGGCAGATGGCGACGTACTCGGCGCCCTCGGGCTCGGGGGTGCTGTAGCGGACCCACTCGCCCGGCTCGCAGATGACGGCCTGTCCGCCGCGCACGTCGAGGAACCCGCCCTTGTGTTCGACGCGCAGGACGCCGGCGAGGACGAGGGTGATTTCCTTGAACTCGGGCTTCTGGCCCGGCTCCTCCCAGCCGCCCGGGCTGTTCATGTGGGCGACGCTGACGTCGGAGGTCTTGGTGGTGGCCCGGCCGACGAACTCATGGATGAGCTTCGGTTTGTTGCCCACGGCTGTCACGCGCATGGGGGCGGGAATCAGGGTTGGCATCGAGGGCTCGGTGAGACGGCGGGGTGATGTGTCCGGGTGGGGCACGTTACAGCACGCGGCGGCGGACACCCACCCCTTCCGAGTGAACCGAGGCACCCGCCACTGTTCGACGCGACAGGAACAGTCCGTCGCTACCGGATGTCACGCGGGCTACTTCGCGGCGGGCTTCGGCTCGGCCGGGACGGAGAAGCCGCCACCCAGGGCGAGGTGGAGGTTGATGCGCTGAATCAACTGCTCGCTGCGCACGCGCAGCAGGGCGACTCGTGCCGCGTCCGCGAGGAGGGTCTGCTGGAGCAGCGCGAGCAGGTCGACCTTCCCGACGCGGTAGTCGACATTCAGGAGCTCCAACGCGCGCGCGTGCTCGGCGACGGCCCGCTCCAGGATGACGCGACGCTCGCCGAGCACGCGCGCGCTCGTCAGCGCGTTCTCCACCTCGTTCGTGGCGCGCAGGGCCGCGGACGCGTACGCGCCGAGCGCCGCCTCCTGCTCCGCCGTCCGCGCGCGCACCTGCGCCGCCAGGGCCCCGCCGTGGAAGAGGGGCGCGAGCAATCCCGCCGCCACGCCGCCCGTGGGATTGGTGAGCGTCTCCTTCAGCACCACCACGTCGCTGTCGACCAGGCCCACGGCGCCCGTGAGGCGCAGCGAGGGAAGCCGCGCGGCCTTGGCCTCCTGCACGTGGTTGAACGCGGCGGCCACGCGGCGCTCGGCGGCCATCAGGTCGGGCCTCCGCTCGAGCACCGAGGCGGGAATGCCCGCGGGCACCGGGCCGGGCAGCTCGACCAGGGTGCCCCTGGGCTCCAGGGTCCCCGAGGGATAGCGCCCCGCGAGCAGCTCCACCGCGCGCACCGCCTGCACCCGCGTCAGCTCCAGCTGCTTCACGGTGTCGCGGTACGAGTCCAGGTTCGCCTGCGCCAGCACCAGCTCGTGCTCACTGATGACGCCGACCTGCAGCCGCGTGGTGGTGAGCTGGACCAGCTCCTCTCCCATCCTGACCCGCTCGACGGCGATGCATTGCAGGAGGTGGGCTTCGGTGGCCAGCAGCCAGCCCTTGGCCAGGGTCGCCGCGAGGGACTGCCGGGCGAACTCGAATTCGGCCTCTGCCGCGGCCAGCGTCTCCCGGGCCGCGTTGCGGCGATAGCGGAGCTTGCCCCACAGGTCGACCTCCCAGCCGGCGGAGATTTCGATGCCGCGCAGCACACCATCCAGCCCCTGGCCAAACCCGATGGATTCCTTCCCCTCCAGGTCGACTGTGGGAATCAGCCCCGCGCGGGCGACGCCGAGCATCGCCGACGCCTGGTCCACCCGCGCCGAGGCTGAGCGGAGGTCCGGGTTGTGTCCGAGCGCCTCGGCGACCAGCGCCTGGAGCTGTTCGTCCTGGAACGTCGCCAGCCACCCGTCCTGGATGCCGCCCTCCGGTGCGCCCGCCGCCGACCACGCGGTGGCGAGCGAGGTGTGAGGGAGTGCCTGTTTGACGACCTCGGGTCCTCGCGGCGGAGCGCGTGTGGGGCAGCCGCAGACGCCCCCGCCCACGACGAGCACCGCCCAGGCCCGGAGCCATCCCCACCGCCGGCGCTCGAACATGCTCCACCCTTCCTCAGTGCAGCTTGAGAATCAGCCAGTCCAGCTTGGTGCCCACCCGGAGAATCACCTTGCGCAGCACGTGCACCGGGTGGAACGACTGGGTGTAGATGGCGGCGTGGCCGCGCGCTCCCGCCGGGAGGACCTCGTCCGCCTCCGACTTCTCGACCTTGAGCGTGACGGCGTAGCGTCCGGGAGGCAGGGCTTCCCCGCCCGTCTCGGGCAACACCCCCGAGGTGGGGAGCTGCCCCTGTCCGGTCGCCCAGACCACGGATTTGACGTGGCACTTGATGACGCGGTTCGGGAACGCCTGGAGCGTGACCTCCGCCTCGTCGCCCGGCTGGACCTGGTGCAGCTCGTTCTGATGGAAGTAGGCGACCACGTTCTGCTCGTCCTCCACGAAGCTCATGACAGGCGAGATGGGCAGCGCCGCCGCGTAGGAGCCCGCGCGAAGCTGGAGGTTCACCACCGTTCCATCCGCGGGCGCGTACGTCACGGTCTCCCGGAGGCGCCACTCCGCATCCGCCAGCGAGGCGAGCGCCTGCTGCTGTCCGGCTTCGGCCTGGGCGAGCTCCACGAGCGTGCCGTCCACCGTCCGCGCCTCGAGCCTCTGGGTGACCTGCCCCACGGCGGCGTTCGCCGCGGCCAGCTCACCCTCCAGGTTGCGGACCTCTGTCTCCACCTGCTGCAAGTCGAACTGAGTGCCGGAGCCATTGGAGGCGAGGACCTTGTGTTGCCGCACGCGCCGCCGGGCCAGGTCCAGCCGGGCCGCGACGGAGGCCCTTCTGCCCTGGGCCGTCTTGCGCTCCAGTGACAGCTGCTTCTCGATGGCGCGAGCACCCGCGACCTTCGCGTCCAGCTCCCGCACCCTGGCCTTCAGCCCATTCACCTCCAATTGCGTGGACTCAGGGTCGATACGGAAGAGCACGTCCCCCTTCTTCACCGCGCTGTTGGGCTGGACGGGCACCTCGATGACGCGTCCGGAGATCCGCGGGACGACCTGCACGACGTAGTTCATCACCCGCGCGTCCGACGAGGACGGCGCGTACACGTTGGCCAGCAGGATGAGCACCGTGATGCCGATGATGGGCAGGGTGATGATGATGACCTGGGAGACGAAGTTCCACGGCAGCAGCTTGAGCTTGAAGAAGATCAGCCAGACGACGCCCGCGTAGACGAGGAGCAGCAGCAGTTCCATCAGTGCGGCTCCCCTCTCTCTTCGGGGGACGGTCCTTCGGAGGGTGTGCCTGGGGGGGCCGGGAGCGCGGCCTCGGGGCCGTGCGGAGGAGGGACCCGGTCATGCCCGTAGGCCAGCTTGTACAGGGACGGCTTGGAGTAGGCCCAGAGCCATGCCAGCGGCCACAGGAGCCCGCCGAAGAACAGCGACAGCAGGCACAGGGTCTTGATGGCATCCAGCTGCGGGTGATGGCGCTTCTCCGCGATTTTTTCCGGGAGGATGTGGAGCAGCCAGAACCCGGAGATGAGAATCACCGGGCCGATGATGATGACAATCCAGCTGAACACCTCCGCTGCGGTGTCCATCGCGTCGCCGCTGAGAAGCGACGCGTGCGCTGGACGCGGAGCCCACGCCGCCAGCCCCCACCATCGCAGCGCGGTGGTGGCCCCCCTTGGCCATCTCATGATGTCCGCCCCCTTGCTCCGACGACAAGCTATGAGGGGTTTCCCTACCGTCAAGGGGACGTTCGAGCGCGCGGCACTCCCGTCTGGCATCACTGTTCAGCGACCGGAGGGCCCCGCGCTTCCCGCCGGATACTCGCGCAGGGGGACTTCCCCTCGCCGCCAGCCCGCGAGCACCGGCTCGACGATTCGCCACGCCTCCTCCACCTCGTCGTCCCGGAGGGTGAGCATGGGCTGTGCTCTCAACATGTCGAGCAGGAGGTTCGAGTACGCGAGCCGTCCGGTGGCATGCGACCGCAGCTCCAGGTCCTGGGTGACCAGCGTCAGCTCCGGCCCGTTGATGTTCACCGCGAGGCGGACGTAGGGCTCCGACAGGCCGATGCGCAGCACGTTCTGGCCACCAGTCTGGCCTCGGTAGGCGTGGTCCGGCTCGAAGCGGAAGTACACCGCCACCTCGGCGTGTGACTGGGCCAGCGCCTTGCCCGTGCGCAGGACGAAGGGCACGCCCGCCCAGCGCCAGCTCGCCAGTTCGAGCGTGAGCTCCGCGAAGGTCTCCGTCTCGCGCGAGGCCTCGACTCCCCGCTCCCGGGAGTAGGCGGGCACCTTGTGTCCATCGATGCCGCCGTCCACGTACCGGGCGCGGACGCTGCGCTGGCGCACCTGCTCCGCGGTCATGGTCGGAATCGTCCGGAGCACGGCGGCGCGGGCGTCCCGGATGGAGCGCTCGTCGGAGCGCGCGGGCTGCTCCATCGCGACCAGCGCCAGCACCTCCAGGAGGTGGTTCTGAATCATGTCGCGGAGCGCGCCTGCGCGGTCGTAGTACGACGCGCGGCCCTCGACGGTGAGCATCTCGTCCCAGGTGATGGTCACCCGCTCGATGTGCTGCTGGCTCCAGATGGACTCGAGCACACGGTTGCCGAACCGCAGGGCGAAGACGCGCTGGACCAGTTCGTCCGACAGGAAGTGGTCGATGCGGAAGACCAGGGTGTCGGGGAAGCGCAGCCGCAGCAGTTCATTGAGGCGTTGGGCCGAGGTGAGGTCGACGCCGAAGGGCTTCTCGACCGCCACCACGCTGCCTTTCGGGAGGCTCGCCTCGGAGAGGGCCGCGAGCACCGGCTCGAACAGATGTGCTGGCAGGGCGAGGTAGGCGAGGACCGACGGGTGGATGCCGCCAAGCGCGCGCCGGAGGTCCTCGCCGCGCGTGGCATCCGCTCGCCGGTAACGCAGGCGGCGGAGGACCTCCGTGCGAGTCCGCGCGGAGGCGCGCGTCGCATGCGTGTCCAGGGCCTCGCGCATGCGCTCGCGGAATTGCTCCTCGGTCCAGTCCATCCGATCGACCCCGGTGAGGGTCAGCCCCTCGGGAGTCTTCTGCTGCTCGACGAGCTCCGCCACGGCGGGGAGGAGCAGCCGCGCCGTCAGGTCTCCCGAGGCGCCGATGATGACGAACGGGTCGATCATTCCCTCACCCTCCGGTCTACGAGTCCAGCGGGGGTTTGTATCCTTCAGCCAGGAGGTAGGCGCAGTTCACGAGCGTCAGGTGGCTGAACGCCTGGGGGAAGTTGCCGAACAGCCTGCGCTCCTTGGGCAGGTACTCCTCGGCGAGCAGGCCCACGTCGTTGCTGAGCGCCAAGAGCTTCTCGAAGAACCGCTGGGCGTCCTCTTGGCGCCCCATGAGGTGGTAGGTGTCCGCGAGCCAGAAGGAGCAGGCGAGGAACGCGCCCTCCTCACCTTCGAGCCCGTCCACGCTGTCCTCCGTCCGGTAGCGCAGCACCAGCCCGTCCGGCATCAGCTCCTGCTCGATGGCGAGCACCGTTCCCGCGACGCGAGGGTCGTCCGCCGGGAGGAACCCGCTGAGCGGGATGAAGAGCAGGCTCGCGTCCACTCCCTTCGAGCCGTAGTACTGGGTGAAGGTGTTGCGTTTGGCGTCGTAGCCCTTGCTGCACACCTCGTCGAAGATGGTCTGCCGCAGCTTCACCCACGGCGCCTTGTCCTCGCTCAAGCCGTACTCCTCAATCACTCGCACCCAGCGGTCCACGGCGGTCCATGCCGACACCTTGGAGGCGGTGAAGTCGTGCTTCGGACCGCGCATCTCCCAGATGCCATGGTCCGGATTTCTCCAGACCTCGGACACGCGCGTCGCGACGCTCTTGAGTGCCTTCCGGGCGCGCTCCGGCAACGTGCCCTTCAGCTTCGCGTGGAGGTAGAGCACCCCGGCGAACTCGCCGAGGATGTCGAGCTGGAACTGCGAGTAGGCCCCGTTGCCGATGCGCACGGGGCGGGCCCCCTCGTAGCCGTTCAGCCAGTCCAGCGAGACTTCGGTGAGGCGTCGCTCGCCCCGGATGCCGTACATGATTTGCAGCTGGGTCGGGGCGCCTCCAATGGCATTCACCATCCAGTTGCCGAAGGCCTCCGCCTCGTCGGTGAGGTTGCCGCGCATGAGCGCGTGCAGCGTCAGGACCGCGTCGCGAATCCAGCAGAAGCGATAGTCCCAGTTGCGCTCTCCGCCTGGAGTCTCCGGGAGTCCGAAGGTGGGCGCGGCGACGAGCGCACCCGTGGGTCGGAAGCTGCATGCCTTGAGGGTGATGAGGGAGCGGACGACCTCGTCCTGGTACTTCGCGGGCAGGCGGATCTTCGAGGCCCAGTCCTCCCAGAAGGCCTGCGTCTCCCGCAGGGCGGCCTCCGCGTCCAGCACGTCGGGGATGTCGCTGTAGGGGCGGCCCCAGGACAGCACGAAGGAAATCCGCTGGCCGGCGCGAACCGTGAACTCCGATTCGAACGGCGGGGGCGCCTCACCGGCTCCGCCTCGCAGGTAGAGGGCATCCGGGCCGGCGACGGCCGCGGAGGCACCGTCTCGCTTGCTGACCAGGGGCACGGTGTAGCCGTTGCCGAAACGGGGACGCAGATCGGAGCGCATCTTCACGGTGCCTCGGACTCCCTCCACCTGGCGCACCAGGTGCGGGCTGCCCTTCCGGATGGGCATGAAGTCCACGAGTCGCACCGCGCCTTCGTCCGTCACGAGCTCCGTTTCGACGATGAGCGTCTTGCCGCGGTAGCGGCGTTTCACCTCGCGCACGGGTGACGTCGGAGCCACCTTCCACCGCCCGTTGTCGGCGGTTCCCAGGAGCGAGGTGAAGCACGCGTCCGAGTCGAAGTCCGGGAGGCAGAGAAAGTCGATGGAGCCGTCCTTGGCCACGAGCGCGGCGGTGTACAGGTCGCCCAGGAGCGCATGGTCCTCGATGAGCAGGCCTGGTTCCGCCTGGGTCTCGCTGCCCCACCCGGTCCTCGGGGCCTCCCTCGTCTGCACGGTCTCTGTCGAAGCCATTTCATCCCCCCTGGGTATGTCTGTGCGTTGTGCGAGAAAGGTAGGCGCCGACACTTCGGATGCAATTCGAGCCCAGGGCTCGTCGTCGCGAAGCCCCAGCACGCGGGCGGCGGAGCGCTAGGGAGTTCGGGTCAGGCGTGCTGCGTGCAGCCCCGGAGCCTCGAAGAAGGACAGTGGCGACGAACGATGCGCGAGGTCTCAGCGCGAAGTCTCAGCGCGAAGTTCCCGCGTCGAGGACGCCGCCATCCAGCCATCGTGCCGGTGTCGTGTCGGAAGGCGCGCCCCAGGTCGAGCCGACAGGCGCGTCAACCGTCAAAGGTCCCGCGTCTTCGCGTGTGCCCGCGTCCAAGGACTCGAGGTCCATGCCGGAGCCGGGCTCTCCATCGAAGACGCGACGAAGGATGCGACCATCCACATGGACGGCATAGGCGGCGCCCGAGTCCAATGGAAGGACCTTGCCGTCACAGGCCGAGGGGTCCACGTCCATCCGGATGAAGATGATGTCGCCCTCCCGGATGAAGCGAAAGAGGCGAGCATCCTGTCGCTCCCAACAGTGTTTCCCCTGGTTCCCCGAGGGCAGGAAGTCGTTCGCCGCGAGCATCAGGGCCTTGAGCACCACGCCATCCAATTCGAGGGCGCTGCCGGAATCTTCCATCCCGCGCGCTGGCTGGGCGAAGAACTCCGGAAAGCGAAGAGCTGGGTCCACATCGATGGGGCGAGGGGGCATGGCTCGCGGACAACCCGCGACGAGCAGGAGCCATGGAACGAGCAATCGTCTCATCGGGCTTTCTCGAAGCAGGGGCTTCTCGTGGCGCGGAGCGTGAAGTCAGTGGCGTCTTCGTTCCAGGAGACGTGCGCGGTCTGTTCGCAGCTCCAGCGATTTCTTTCTCGAGTCCACTTCATGATGTGACCCGTCACGGGGACGTATTGGTGGAACCCGTCACAGGCGGGCTTCGAGAGGTCGTTCGCGAAGAACGCGACGATGGAGAGCCGAACGACGCCGTCCTTGGTCCGCGCCTCGAAGCCATGGGCGGAGCCTTGCTCCACGATGAAGCGGATGTCACCCCTGGACAGCGAGCTTCCGAACGGATGGTTGTGGAGCGCATAGATGTACTTGATGCTGTTTGGAGGGTAGCGCGAATCCTCGACGGTAGAGGGAAGCAGGCACGTCTTGAGTCGATGGAGTGGGTCTACCGCGGACTGGTTCGTGAGCTTGCTCACCATGTACTGGTCATCCGGCGTGTAATACACCCAGGCGCAGTACTCGCTCGACACGCGCCAGAACGTGCTGGCCTCCTGGTTGTCCGCGCGTCCCGCGCTCGCATGCGGTTTCGTGAGAATCCTTCCGCATGCCGCGAGCAGCGCATCTGAGTAGGACTCGAACGGTCCCAGCATGGGGCCAGGGAGCTTCTCGAGGATGGGTTGTCCTGGAGAGGGGCGGACGATGTCGGGGTCACTCGGACGCGCGGGTGCGCACGCGAGCGCGAGCACAGCCCCGGACTGGAGGGCGACGCGCGCCCTCACGAAGGCAATCCCCACACATCCATCGCGATGTCCGGCGGAGGTCGGTAGTCCTCGAGCCGAGGCATGGGCACGGGCTCGCCCGGTCCACCGGCGATGTCCTCGTACGTCAGCCAGCGTCCATCCGGCGCGGTGACGCGCGAGATGTAGTCCCACTCGCACGAGTCGTTGAAGATGACGAAGCACCACCCGTTGGAGCAGAGAATCGGCGTGTCGCCACCTCCGGAGTCCTCCACGAGCTGGAGCTGCCGCGTCGATATCGTGACCTCACCCCGCTCCAGCGCGTACAGCACCGCGAGCACCTCGTCCTCCGTCAGCTTGTGCTCGCTCGGCTGCTCCTGGAACTCCAGCCGGTTCCCGAACGGGTCCTCACCGTGGAACCGCCGCACCCCCGGCACCGCGAAATCCCACGTCACCGGACGCTTCGCCTCGTACATGCGCGAGGCCAGCGCATCCAGCGTCGCCACGCGGAAGGCCGGGTGCGCCTTCTTCGCCGGAAGAAACGGCTCCTCCACGCCGAGATGAAGCCCCCGCCCGTCCGGCAGCTCGAACCAGAGCCCGCCCCGCTTCGCGAGTTCTGGGGGTTTGGGAATCTCTCGCAGCCCGAGCAGGTCGCCGTAGAAAACACGGCCTCTTGCCTCCTCGCCTCGGGGCATCGCGAGCTGGATGTGATCGAGCCCTTGAATCATGTTCGCCGCTCCCCCTGTCGTGGCGCGTGAGTCTGCCGGGACTCCTGGTGCGGCAGAAGGGCCTCGTGCTGGCCCCAGCCACGTGTCCCCAGGCCCGCGCCTGGTGACACGCGTGGCCGTGATTCCACGGGGTTCCGCCCCTATTGACGATTGGCAGGCGACTTGAAATGGAAGGTGCAGCGGGCGCAGTGTGCCCATCACCGACGCCTTTGTCGGACCCCTTTCCCTTACAAGGACGCGCGATGCTTCCCGTCATCCTCGCCCTGCTCCTGTCGCAGACTCCGCCCGCAGCCAACCCGCGCCAACAGGGCGTGCCCATCGGCAAGGGCAAGGTGCTGCCCACCGTGCGCCTCAGCGCGCCTTCCGGCGGTTGGACGGTGGACCGGATGCTGCTCATCGAGGGCACCGTCAGCGACCCCTCCATCGACCCCATCGTCGTGTCCCTCAACGGCGACCGCTACCTCATGCGCACCTTCAACGGGCGCTTCAGCCGCAAGTTCCCCGCGGCCAGCGGGAAGAACGTCGTCACGGTGATGGCCACGAATCAGGCCGGCACCGCGCGCACCCAGGCCACCAGCTACGCGCAGGTGCCGCCCGTCCCGTTCAAGGTCATCCTCACCAGCGACACCGACGGCGTGTACACGGACCTGCACGTCTACGAGCCCACCGACACCAGCGAGAAGGACGGCCAGCTCGCGGTCTCCTCCATGGCCCACGTGTACTGGGCGGACACCTCCAGCCCGTCCGGCGGCACCTTCTTCCTCAACTCGCAGGGCGGTGACTTCGACCAGCCCGCGTATGGCCCGTACCTCTACATCCACCGCGCGCCGCCCAAGGGCGTGTACCTGGTGGCGACCAACTACTGGCCCAGCGGCGACAAGGCCCACACCCTGGCCACGCTCAACCTCGCGCTCTTCGAGGGCACGCCGAACGAGGTCCGCCGCATGGTGCGCATCCCCCTGGCCACGCCCGGCACCACGCGCGTGCTCGCCTGGGTGAATGTCCTCGGCGACGGCCAGGCGGAGGTCTACGTCCCCTCGCAGGACCCGAAGCCCACGCGCAAGGGCTGGCCCACGAACCTGGACGCGGCCCTCAAGGAACTCCAGACGAATGGCGACGGCGGCGGCGAGGGCGACTACTGACGCGCGCTGTCTGACGCGCCCACGTCCACCGCCATGCTCGCCCTGTCCCTGCTCCTGCTGTTGGAGGCCGCCGCGCCCGCGCCCGAGTCGCGCGACGTGCTGCTGCGCCGGCAGGTGGCCCAGGTCGCGCTCGCGCAACTGAAGCAGCAGGACGCCTTGTGGCACCCGGACCAGCGCGACTGCGCGGGCCTCATCCGCTTCGCCTTCCGCACCGCCTACAAGCGCATCGCCCCGGAGCGCCTCGCCACGCCGCTGTGGACGGACGCGCGGGGCAAGCCCTCCGACTTCGCGGACGCGGAGACGTTGCTGCACCACAGCCTGGTGTTCCTGGGCCGGGACGAGGCCACGCGCGACGCGGTGCGCACCGGTGACGTGCTCGCGTTCCGCCAGGAGCAGGACTCAGGTCCCAACTTCCATCTCATGCTGGTGGTGCGCCCGGAGGACCGGGCTCATGCACCCGCGCGAGTCGTCTACCATCCGGGGGAGAAGGGCGCCGCCGTGCGCACCGGGCTCCTCCACAACCTCGCCGACGAGGCGCCACGAGAGTGGCGTCCGGTGCCCACCAACGGCGCCTTCCTCGGCTTCTTTCGTTTCAAGGAGTGGATGCCATGACATCTCCGTCGAGCCCTTCCCCGGGCACGCCGCCTCCGGCGAGCCCACCGCCTGGTCGCGGCGGTCCTCCCAAGGGCCTGTTGATTGGTGTGGGCGTTGTCGTCGTGGGCGCGGCGGTGGCGGGGGCCTTTGTCCTCGGCCGTCGCTCCAGCTCGTCCTCCGGCGGTGACGAGGGCCCCAGCACTCCGCTCATGAGCGGCGCGAGCACGAACCCTGTCGCGGCCGCGCAGGTGGAGGGATTGCCGGAGCCGACCACCGCGGAGCTGGAGGTGCCCGGTACTGTTGCTCCCCAGGCCGTCTGGTTGGACGTGCACCATCCGCCCAAGGTGCGTGACGCGCTGGCGCGCAACGCGTGGCTGCGCTCGCAGCTGTCGCAGCCGCTGGGGCAGGGCTTCGTGGGCGGCTGGGCCGCGTTCTTCGGCTCCACGGGCGAGGACCTGAAGGGCGACTTCAAGGGCGCGGTGCTGGACCTGCTGGTGGGCCGCGTGGGCAACACGCCGTTCCGCGTGGCGTGGTTCGCTGGTGATGCGCGCGCGAGCACGCCCGCGTTCATCGTTCCCAAGGCGACGAAGTCCGCGACGGCGGCCTTCAACGCGCTGGACGCGGTGGCGAGCCGAGGCACCCTCACGGCGAAGACGTGCCCGGGTGGCACGCCCACCGCCGTCGCCGAGGGGCTGGAGCTGAAGCGCTGGCTGGTGGCGGAGCAGACGCTGTGGGCGGGCAAGACGCCGGACCGTCTGGTCATGGCGCGCCACCCCGTCGCGGTGCTCCAGGGCCTGTGCGCCGAGGTGCCGGAGCTGAGCGCCGAGGACAACGTCGACGTGGAGCTGGGTTTCCAGCCCGAGTCGTTCGGCCGAGACGCGCAGCTGTTCGCGCACGTGCTGGGGCTGTCGCCGGACACGCGCCTCCAGTTCGGCGTGGAGGGTGACCGCCTGGTGGGCCGGGGCATCGCGGGCGAGCTGATGGAGGGCACCGTGCGCCTGGACAAGGCGGCGCTGTCCGACGAGCTGCTGAAGCTGGTGCCGGAGGAGACGCCGGTGCTGCTGGCCATGCAGCTGAAGCTGCCGGAGACGCTGTCGGCGGAGACGCTGAAGGCGTTCTGGAAGTCGGGCGGCGAGGGGGCGACGCGCACGCGGCAGGTGGCGGTGGTGTGGACGCCGCGCGGGGACTCGGCGCTGCCTCAGGAGGTGGCGGTGCTGTGGGGGCGGCCCGAGGATGGGACCGCGCTGGAGGGCTTCTTCTCCGGAGGGTCGAGCAGGCTGCAGCAGGCCACGCTGTGCAACCACGTGGTGCTGGCGTCGAGCGAGGCGGAGCTGAACGCGCTGCGCATGTCGTGCGCGGGCAGCAAGCCGAGCATGCTCGCCGCGCCGGGGCCGGTGCTGGCGGGGCTGCGTGAGCCGGGCTCGTTGGCCTTCGGGGTGAATCTGGGACGGCTGCTCAGCGGCCTCACCATGGACGGTTTCCTGTCCGAGTCCCGAGTGGGGCGCAACGCGCCGATTCCGAAGGCGGCGCCCCCTGAAATCGAAGCGGCGCGGCGCGACCTGGAGTCGCTGCCGTACCTGGGCCTGCGCGGCACCGTGCAGGGCGATTCGCTGGTTCCTGGAGGTTTCGGGTCATGAGGATGGTAGCTCGACTCGCGGTACTGACGGCGGTGGCGCTGTCCGGCGTGGCGATGGCCAAGCCGCTCTACATCACCGTGCCGCGCTCGTATGGCAGCGGCGAGCCGGTGGCGGTGGACGTGGCCTTCGAGGACAAGGGGCCGGTGGAGCTGCGCGTCCTCAAGCCCGACAACGTGGATGCGTTCATCCGCGCCCAGGGCGACCTGCGGCGCGCGTACCAGACGCCGCCGACGATGAACAACCCGGGCCGCGCGCTCAGCCGCGGCGTCAACGCGGTGGGCCTGCCGGGCCGGTGGTTGCTCGACGGGCTCAACCAGAACTTCCGCGAGGACATGCTGACCGTCCTGCCGCCCGCGCCCAACGTGCCCGGCTCCAACGAGCCGTTGGCCAAGGTGGCCGAGGGCGCCAAGAAGCTGGTGGGCGTGCCGCCGGGCTTCACCGTGACTCGCAGCCAGTGGCTCAACCTGGACCTGGGGGGCGCCGAGCGTGACTTCAACGTGCCCGGCTTCAACTCGAGCGGTGGCTACGGCTTCCAGGAGCGCCGCGTGCTGCTGGCGCCGCTGCCGGCCGGCACCTACGTCCTCCAGTTGGTGCAGGGGCTCGTCGAAGGTCAGGTGGTGCTCGTCGTCAGCGATTTGACGGTGCAGCTGAAGCAGACGGATGGCGAGGTGCTGGTGCGCGTGGCCGGCAAGGACCAGAAGCCGGCCGTGGGCGCGCAGGTGCAGGTGTACCTGCCCAAGGGCAAGGGCCCCGCGGGGAAGACGGACGCCAAGGGCGAGGTGCGGCTGGACGTGACGGAGCCGCGCATCATCGCCACCGCGTCGGTGGGCGCCGACACGGCGATTGTCGACACGGACTTCTACTCCACGCTGGCGGTGGCGCCGGACGTGTTCATCTACAGCGACCGGCCCATCTACAAGCCGGGCCACGAGGTGAAGTTCCGTGGCGTGCTGCGCCAGCCGGACACCTTCCTGGCGCGCCTGTTCACGCCGAAGAAGAAGGACGTGACGGTGAAGCTCGTGTCCCAGGAGGGCCGCGCGCTCACCACGCGCGTGTCGGTGGACGAGTTCGGCGCCTTCCACGGCACGCTCAAGGTGCCTGACGATTTGGGCACGGGCGTGCTGCGCGTGGAGGCGGAGCTGGACGGTCAGCCGCACCAGGGCGAGGCGCGCGTGCAGGACTACGTGAAGCCGACCTTCTACCTGGAGGCGGAGCCCGAGTCGGAGACGGTGGTGCCCGGCCAGTCGCTGCGCGTGAAGGTTCGCGCGCGTCGCTACGCGGGCGGCGTGCCCGCTGGCGCGAAGTATGAGGTGTTCCTGTACCGCAGCCTGCTGGACGCGCCCGCGTGGGTGGATGACGCCGGCAAGGGTGGCCAGGGCAGCGACGTGACGTACGGCTCGCAGTCCAGCAACGAGGGCAAGCTGAGCGTGCCGGAGCGGCTGTACTCCTCCGTGGCGGAGCGCGGAGTGACCGAGGAC
Organism: Myxococcus sp. CA056; assembly: GCF_013336715.1. Classification (NCBI taxonomy): domain Bacteria; kingdom Pseudomonadati; phylum Myxococcota; class Myxococcia; order Myxococcales; family Myxococcaceae; genus Myxococcus; species Myxococcus sp. CA056. The sequence continues at coordinate 931,495 of NZ_JABUMT010000001.1, read as the reverse complement.
CCGTGGGCCAGCGCCACCGGCTTCGACGCGAGCGGCGAGGCGGCGATTGAGGTCGCGGTGCCGGAGCTGAAGGCGGGGGAGGAGCGGCTGCCGTATCGCTACTCGCTCACCGTGCGCGCGCGGGATGACCAGGAGACGTTCGCCAACTCGACGACGTCGTTCTTCCTGTCGAAGGTGGAGGTGCTGGGCACGGCGCGCTACTCGGACGCGGTGGTGGCCAAGGGCGGCGAGGCGCTGCTGTCGGTGCGCGCGACGACGCTGTCGGGCAAGGCCTACGGCGTCACGCAGGGCGAGGTGGAGTTCGTGCTGCGCAAGGCGGACGGCGCGGAGAAGAGCCTGGGCAAGCGCTCGTTCACCACGGCGGCGGACGGGACGCACCGCGAGAAGGCGCCCACGTCGGATGTGGGCGCGGTGCTGGCGCGCGTGGTGGTGAAGGACAAGCGCGGCGAGACGTGGCAGGGCGAGGAGTCGCTGCTCGTCATCGGCTCGGCGGACGAGGCGGTGGCCCAGGTGCCCAACCTCACGCTGGCGTCGCTGTCGGGCACGCTGGAGCCGGGGGACTCGGCGCGGATGGTGGCGCTGATGCCGGATGGCTGGGGCGCGGGCGGCCGTGACGCGGGCCCGGTGTGGGTGACGCTGGCGGGCGCCAGCATTCATGACACGCAGGTGGTGGAGCTGACGGGCCGCACGCTGGTGCACAGCTTCAGCGTGGAGAAGCGGTTCGGCGGCGCGGTGTATGCGTCCGTGGCGTACCCCACGGCGACGGGCCGCTGGGAGGAGCGCACGGTGGCGTTCCGCGTGATTCCACGCGAGCGCACGCTCACCGTGGAGCTGCAGCCGCGTCGCGCCGAGGCCACGCCGCTGACCGAGCAGACCATCGACGTGCGGGTGGTGGACCACGAGGGCAAGGGTGTCGTCGCGCAGCTGTCGCTGGGCGTGGTGGACAAGGCCGTCTACGCCATCCAGTCCGAGTTCCGTCCCAAGGTGCTCGACTTCTTCTACCCGCCGACGCGCAACAACGTGTCCAACTTCTACTCCTCGGAGTTCCAGGGGTACGGGTACGGCGAGGCGCTGGCGCGGAAGATGGCGGGGCTGCCGGACCATGCCTTCGCGTCCATCAAGCCGCCCAGCCGTCAGGCGAAGGACATGGAGAAGGACACGGCGCACTGGGACCCGACGGTGGTGACGGACCGCGACGGGCGGGCCACGGTGCGCTTCACGCTGCCGTCCAACCAGACGTTGTGGGTGGTGACGGCGGTGGCGGCGGACACGTCCGGTCGCTTCGGCGAGGGGACGTCCGAGTTCGCCACGCGCGGCGGTCTCAACCTCTACGCGTCGCTGCCGCAGTTCCTGCGCGAGGGTGACGAGGCGCTGGCCTCCATCCGCCTGTCGGCGGGTGAGAAGTCGCCGGCCAGCCAGTTGCTGGAGGTGAAGCTCGCGTCGCTGGGTGCGCTGAAGGCGGACCAGTCGCAGCACAAGGTGGAGCTGGCGAAGGGCGGCGAGCAGGTGGTGCCGCTGACGCTGCGTGCTTCCTCGACGGGTGACGCGCAGCTCGCGGTGGACGTGTCGGGAGGCAAGGACCCGCTGAAGGACCGCAAGCTGTTCCAGGTGGAGCCGGCGGCGGTGGAAGACGTCGTCAAGGTGAGCGCCTGGGGCGGTGGCGCGCTGGAGGTGCCGGCGGCGAAGGAGGCGACGCTGACGCGCGTGGAGCTGGTGCTCCAGCCGTCCATCGTCGACGCGGCGCTGTCCAACGTGCGCGAGCTCCTGACGTACCCGTACGGGTGCCTGGAGCAGCTCGTGTCGACGACGGTGCCCAACGTGGCGGTGTACCAGGTGCTCCAGCAGGCGGGTGCGCTGGCGAAGCTGGACACGGACACGCAGGCGCTGCTCGCGGAGGCGCGCAGCCGTTCGGTGCAGGGCACCGCGCGCATCCTCAACCTGTCGGTGAAGGGCGGTGGCTTCACGTGGTTCGGTGGCTACAACACGCCGAGCCTGCCGCTGACGCTCATCGCGCTGGACGGTCTGGCGTACGCGGCGGAGGCGGGCCTGGTGGACCGCGCGGACCCGCGCCTGGTGGAGAGCGCGCGCTGGCTGGAGGCGCAGGAGGGCCTGCCGCCCGAGTACGAGGCCACGCGGGCCTACGTGCTGGCGCGGCTGGAGGGGCCGAAGCAGGCGGCGCGTGTGCGTGCGCTGGTGGAGGCTTCCGAGTCCGGTGAGCTGTACCCGCTGGCGCTGGCGGTGCTCGCGGCGGAGAAGGCGGGCGTCATCAAGGAGCCGGCGCTCCAGGCTCGCATCAATGCGCTGGTGAAGCGCAGCTCGGAGGGCTTCACCACGTTGGCCGCGTACAAGCCGGGCCAGGAGCTGGAGATGTCGGAGGCGTTCTTCCGCTTCCCGCTGCGGCGCGTGGGCATGACGGCGATTGCCGCGCACGCGGCGTCGTTCGGCACGCTGGATGTCACCCGTGCACGCAAGCGCATCCTGGAGATGCTGTCGGAGCCGGACCTGTCGACGTTCGACCGGAGCACCGCGCTCCTGCACTCGCTGTGGCTGCTGGAGCGCGATGCGAAGGCGTTCAAGGGCATGACGCCGCCGGAGGTGAAGGGCACCCAGGGCGGGGTGAAGTTCTCGCCGCGCGGCATGGGGCTCGTCGCGACGCTGGCTCCGGGGACGCGCACGGTGGACGTGGGCGGCTTCGACGGCGTGGCGACGTTGCAGGCCACCGCGCTCACGCCGCTGTCCGCGGTGCGTGCGCAGGCGGAGGGCATGTCGATTTCGCGTGCGTACTACGCGCTGCGCGAGGGCGGGAAGGTGAAGCTCGGCGCGGGGGACACGGTGTCCCAGGGCGAAGAGGTCTACGTGGAGCTGACGATGGACGCGCGCGGGAGCAACAAGGTGCGTTCGGCGTACTACGTGGTGGAGGACGCGGTGCCCGCGGGCTTCGTGGCGCTCCAGGAGGACAAGGCGTTCCGCGGTCCTCCGCACTCGCTGCCGCTGGTGCCGGAGGCGCTCAAGCGCCGGGTGCTGAGCCCGGAGCGGGCGACGTTCTTCTTCGAGGAGCCGGCGTGGTGGAGCGACAGCCCGCGCACGGTGGGCTACGTGCTGCGCGCGCAGTTCCCCGGCACGTTCTCCGCGCCTCCCGCGAGCATCGAGGACATGTACGCCGCGAGCATCCACGGCCGCACGGCCGCGGACTCGCTGAAGGTGGTGCCGTCGAAGAAGGGCACGGGAGACCTGTAGTCGATGGGGTGGGCCTCCGTGGTGGCCGTGTTGCTGACGGCCACCCCCACCTTCGTCACGCGAGGTGACGTGACGCCCGAGTCGGACCTTCGTCGCGAGGCGGAGGCCGGCTGGGCGGCGCTGGAGTCGGTGTATGCGGCGGAGGCGGGCGGGGCGCCGGTGAGGGCCCCGGTCTCCATCGTCCTCCAGCGCGGCGTGGCCCTGTCGCCCGAGCGCAACGCGCAGGGCCGGCCGGGCCTCGTGGAGCTGCGGCAGAACACGCCGGGCGTGCTGGATGAGCGGCTGCGCGTGGCGCTGCGGCACGAGCTGGCGCACCAGCTCCTGTGGTGGGCGTGTCCCCAGTCGAGCGAGGACCGGCTCTTCCACGAAGCCTTCGCGGTGGCGCTGAGCGGCGAGCTGCCGGCGTGGCGCGAGGGGGCCTATCAATCCCTGTCACGCGCGGCGTCGGAGCTGGCGGCGGCGCCCGCGGTGGACTCGTCGAAGGCGCGTCGCGCGCTGGCGCGGCTCCTGAGTGAGACGGTGGGGTTTCCCAAGGCGCTGTCGCGTCGGCTGCGCCAGTGTCACGACGGGGCGCGGTGGGTGGTGCCGCTGTCCATCGACGAGCTGGCGGACGTGCAGGTGCGCGCGGCGGGGCCGGCCACGGTGGTGGTGAGTCGGCACTCGGGGGAGGTGTTGTTGTCGGAGGGCGAGGTGCGCCGCGCGCTGCCGTATGGCTCGGTGCTGAAGCCCTTCGTATACGCGGCGGGCGCGGAGCATCCGGTGCTGGCGCCGCGCGTGGACGTGCAGGAGTGGGCATGTGGCCCGGGGTTGCCGGCGAAGGTGGACGCGCGCACGGCGCTCCTGCGCTCATGCAACGGGTACTTCCTGGACTGGGAGACAGCGGGCTCGGCGCCCAAGGGGTTTGGCGCGTGGGAGCCGGTGCTGTCGGCGCTGGGGCTCACGGGGACACCGGTGGACATGGCGGATGCGGTGGGCCTGCGCTCCACGCTGGCGCTGTCTGCGTGGGGGATGGCGCAGGCGTATCGGCTGCTGGCGGAGGCGCGGCCGGACGTGGTGGCGCTGCTGGCGGACAACGCGGCGCGAGGGACGCTGGCGGAGCTGCCCGCGTCGAAGGCGCTGGTGGGCGTGGCGACGAAGACGGGCACGGTGCGGGACGCGGCGAGCCGTCCGCAGTACGGCTGGATTGCGGCGGTGGACGGGGACCTGGTGGTGGTGGCGGTGCGGCCGGGGAAGATGCCTCGCCAGTTCGCGGAGGAGATTCCCGCGGCCCTGGCGAAGGCGCGCAAGCAGGCGGGCGTGGAGGCGGCGCGGGTGCAGGTGTTGGGGCTGGTGCCGGCGCGCGAGGTGGAGGCGCGGTGCGCGGGCGTGGGCTTCACGGTGGACGCGGGGATGCCGAAGCTCGCTCCGGTGGAGTGGGCGCGGCTGGAGGGACTGACGACGCGCGGGGCGGCGGTGTGCCTGGGCGCGCCGTGGCGGGTGCGCTTTCCGAAGGGGCCGGAGGAGGGGAGGGATTACGCGGGAGTTTTCACGTGGTCGCCACCGCCGGCGTATCGGCCGCCCGTGGGAGTGCCCACGTCACCGAGCGCGTTGAAGGCGCGGCGGGGCTCGGACTTCGTGTTCCGCACGACGCGGTTGCAGTACACGTCGGGCGTGGTGGCGGCGGAGGACGTGACACTGAAGGGCGAGGCGCGGCTGGCGTTGGCGCGCGTGGTGGCGCACAACGAGCGGCACAGTCGTCATCCGGGCCGGGCGGTCTGCGACACGACGCACTGTCAGGCCTTTCGAGGCACGGTGCGGGTGCAGCGAGACGACGCGAAGGCGCTGAGACTTCCGGCGCTCAAGTGGAGCGAGTGGTTGTTGTTCTCGCAGGGAGGACAGGAGCCCTGGACGCAGGAGCGTCCGCGTGTGGACGTGGAGCGGCTCCTGGGCAAGGGCCTGGTGTCGCTGCGTTTCGAGGCGGGCCGCGTTCAATACCTGCTCACGGAGAAGGAGGGCGCGTCGACGTTCGAGAGCGGGCGCTCGCTGGCGTGTGAGCTGTTGCGCTCGGGCTTGAAGCTGCCGTCCTGTCCGCGCACGGCGTCGTTCAATGGGGACACGCTCGTGTTCGAGGGACGCGGGCGAGGACACGGTGAAGGCCTGGACGTCGAGGCGGCGAAGGCGAGCAGACTCCGCAGCGACGCGATTCTCGAAGGGGCCTACGGACGCTCTCGCCCCGAGCCCCGGGACGTGGACTAGGTCGTCGTGAGGGGAAGCACGAGCCGGGCGCGGATTCCTCCCTCGGTGACGCCCTGGAGGGACAGGGTTCCTCCGTGGGCCTCGACGATGCGGCGCACCAGCGTCAGCCCCAGGCCCGTGCCCCCTGTCTCCCGCGCGCGGCTGCGGTCGGTGCGGAAGAAGGGCGTGGTGAGCTTGGGCAGGTCCTCGTCGCTGATGCCGATGCCCCGGTCCTCCACGTCCAGGTGCACCGCCTGCGCGTCCACCTGTGCCCGCAGCGTCACCGGACTGCCGGGCTCCGAGTACTTGCGCGCGTTGTCGAGCAGGTTGTGCAGCGCGCGCCGCACCAGCACCGGGTCGGCCTCCAGCGTGGGCAGGTCCTCGGCCACGTCCAGTTGGAGGCGACACTCGGGGGCGCTCTTCTGGAAGCGCTCGGCGGCGTCCTTCAGGAACTCCGTCAGCCGCAGCGTCGCCCGCTGGAGGCGAGGCCCCGGCTGTCCCGCCTGGTTCGCCTCCAGGTCGAGCCGCGCCATCTGCAACACGCCATCCACCAGTTGCTGAAGCTCGCCGATGTCCCGCCGCAGCTCCGGCAGTCGAGCCGCCAGCTCCTCCGGTTGTCCGTCCTCGACGAGGTCCAGCGTCACGCCCAGGCGCGCCAGGGGCGTGCGCAGCTCGTGGGACACGTTGGCCAGCAGCTCCTTCTGGCCCCGGATGAGTGACTCCGTTCGCTCGGCCATCGTGTCGAAGGTGTGCCCCAGCACCGCCACTTCGTTCCGGCCCTTCAGCCGCACGCGCGCGGACAGGCGCCCCTGACCGAACTCGCCCACCACCTTCGTCAGCCGCTCCAGCGGGGAAGCGAGCGCCCACGCCAGGGGCACCGAGAGTCCCGCCAGCACGACCAGGACCAGGGCCAGCACGCCGCCCAGCACCGTGTACGTCCGACGATTGTTGGCCTCATGCAGCAGATAGCCCACCACGGTGTTGCCTCGCCACGTGGGGGTGGCCCAATGGTTCTGCCCGTCACGTTTGAACCAGCTCTTGCCGGTGCGAAGCTCGCGCCACTCGGCGTCATCGAGCACCCTCAGGGGAGGTCGCGCTGATGAGGCCTTCACGGTGCCCTGAAGGTCATACAGCGTGGCCCGGAGCTTTCCTTGCGCGGCGAGGGACTCCATCAGGGGGGCGAGCTCGGGAGACTCCGCGGCGGCCAGCTCCACCAGTCGCTCGTATGTCTTTTCCGTGTCCTGTCCTACGATCTGTGACTCCACGAGGCTGGCGATGACCGCGAAGGACACGACGGCGCCCCCCAGCATCAACAGACCATACAGATAGATGCGCCAGAACATCCTTCGGGGACGGAGCCGCTCACCGAGCTTCATGACTCCTCACCTCGCTCCAGCACATACCCCACGCCTCGCACCGTCTTGAGCATCCGGGGGTTGCGCGCGTCGTCCCCCAGCTTCTGGCGCAGCCGGGACACATGCACGTCGATGGCGCGGTCCACCGGGCCGTCCGGGTCGTTGCCCTTCGCCAGCTCCAGCAACTGCTCGCGCGACAGCACCCGTCCCGCCCGCTCCGCGAGTCCGAGGAGCAAGGCGAACTCGTGCCGTGTCAGCGGCAACACCTGTCCATTCAGCGATGCCCGGAAGTCACTCCGGTTCAGCGTGAGCGCGCCCACGCGCACCACCTCGCGCGAGGGACCCAGCAAGCCCCGGCTGCGCCGCACCAGCGCCTGGATTCGCGCCAGCAGCTCCCGAGAGGAGTAGGGCTTGGGCAGGTAGTCGTCCGCGCCCAGCTCCAGTCCCATCACCCGGTCCGCCTCCTCGCCGCGCGCGGTGAGCATGAGGATGGGCACCGCCGAGCGCTCCCGCAGCTCGCGGCAGACGGTGAGCCCATCCTTCCGGGGCAGCATGATGTCGATGAGGATGGCATCGAAGGCGCGGCGCGAGGCCTCGACCAGGCCCTGCTCCCCGTCCCGAGCGAGACAGGTGCGCACGCCTTGTCGCTCCAGGTACTCGGCCGTGAGGCGGGCCAGGTGCGCGTCGTCCTCGATGAGGAGCACCTCGATGCCGGGTGACGGTGTGGCGGGTCCCATCATGTCCCCAGTCTAGTGCGGCGTGGCAGTGTAGGACTCGCAGCTCCCCACGAGCGTGGGCACCGCGAGCAGGCTCTTCCAGTCGCGCAGGGGCACACCCATCACGGAAGTGACGCCGTCATCCGGTGCCATGAGCTGCTTCACCCACTCCTGCGGCATCAGCCGGCGCGTCTGCCACACGCCACCGTCCACCAGGAGTTGTCCCAACTCCAGCAGGTCTCGCGGTCGGCTGGCGGACATGGCATCGAGGCTCGGCGTCATCGCGGCCCTCGACGCGAAGGCGAGCAGCAACAGGGCTTGGATGAGGAGTGGGGCGACTGCGCGGAAACGGCGAGTGGGGTGCGGAGACATCGAACCTCCCAGGGCCAGGACCTCGGGGTCCATTGGATGCTGCGCAGTTCAACGCCTCCATGTCGCGGGAGGATGTGCGGAATGTAAACGATTGTAACGGGCCGCTGATTCGGGCGAGTTCATTGGCACCTCTCCGAGAATCAGCGATGGTCCTGGTCAGAGGGGTTGGTCCATTTGCTTTGGGGAAGATGACATGCACGTCGCATCGCGCCGGTTCGCGCTTTCGTTGCTCTTGAGTGCCTCACTGTTCTCCGGTTGCTCCGAGGACTCGCAAACGCCGCATGAAGGGCCCGACACGGAGTCCAAGTGCCCCGCCGTCACCGGCGCGGTCATCGAGCATCAGGGCATCGTCTCCACCTCGGAGACCTGGGCCGCGGGCAGCCCCCATGTCATCACCAGCAACCTCACCATCCGGGGGCAGGTCACGGTGGAGGCCTGCGCGACGGTGCGTCTCGCGAAGGCCACCTCCATCCAGGTCGACAGCGGGGGCGTGCTTCGCGCGGAGGGGAAGCAGGACCAGGTGGTGCGTTTCGAGCCTCACGCTGACTGGCCGTGGGGGGAGTTGCTCATCGGGACGGGAGGTTCGGCGCGACTGGAGTGGACGGTGCTGTCGGGAGGTGGACTCTCGTCGACGATGGACTCCATGGTGCGTGTGAATGCCGGCGCGGAGCTCCCTGGCCCGAGGCCGCTGTTCGTCAGTCACGTCACCATCGAGGATTCACTGGGGCCTGGCATCATTCTCAATGGAACGGCTGGTTTCGCCGAGGGCTCCTCCGATTTGACCATTCGAGGGACGGGCGGCGAGTTTGGTCGGCAGCCCCTGGTCATCAATCCCAATGCGCTGGGGACGCTGCCGTCGGGCACGTACACGGGGAATCTCGAGGACGCCATCCACGTAGGGCCGTCCATCGCGGCGGCCTCGGTGTTCTACCTGGGCTCCAGCGCCACCCTGAAGAACCTGGGCGTGCCCTATCAAGTACAGGGGCTCCAGGTGGGGGGACCGGGGGCTTCGGCGACGCTCACCATCGAAGCGGGCACGGAGCTGCGCTTCGAGCCGGGGACGACGCTGCGCGTCTACGACGAGACGAGCGCGCTCATCGTGGCGGGGACGCCCTCCAGTCCCGTCATCTTCACGTCGAACCTGAGGAATCACCGGCCGGGTGACTGGGCGGGCATCCGCTTCGACGGGATGAACGCGGCCAACCGGCTGGAGTCGGCGGTGGTGAGGTACGCGGGTGGGCCGTGCCAGTGCTCCAGCTTTGGGTGCAACTACCTGCCGCCCGGGTTCGATGTCAGCTCGGCCATCCTCGTGTTCGACGAGCCGACGTCGCCGTTCATCGCGAACTCGCGCATCGAGGACAGCGCGGGGCACGGCATCCTGCGCGGGTGGAATGGCTCGGACCTCAGCCTCGCGACGAGCACCACCTTCGCGCGCATCGCCGAGTGTACGGAGACGGTGCCGAAGGACCGTGACGGACGCTGCCCCTCCGAGACGCCCGTCTGTCCGCGCAGTCCCTGAGTCACCGTGACGCCGTGGGACGCCGAGCACCTGGTCGGCGTCCATCACGGCCTGGGGCGCACGGGCACCGCTGAAACAGCGACGCCGGAGCCTCCTCGTGGGAGACCCCGGCGCCGTGCCGACAGTTCGTGCTGTCGAGAGACTTCCTAGCGGTAGGTCGCCGTCAGCTGGTCCGCGCGCTCCGACTGGCCCGCGCTGAACGTGTTCATGCAGTTGTCGTCGGTGTAGTCCATGAAGTTGGTGATGGGGTCCGCACCGCCACCCGCGCAGGTGTCGCGGCCGGAGGGGCAGCCGTACGCCGGAGAGGCCTCGGCCGAGGTGTCGCTGACCGAGTCACCCGCGCCGGTGCAGCCGCCCTGGAACGTGTGGTACAGGCCCAGCCAGTGGCCGACCTCGTGCGTGCCCGTGTCGCCCTCGTTGTAGGGCACCGCGGTGCCACCCGGCACGCTGCTGTATAGGATGACCACGCCGTCCTGCTGCGGCTGCGCGGTGTAGCTGGAGGGGAACGTCGCCCAACCCAGCAGCCCGCCGCTCAGGTTGGCGGAGTAGATGTTGAGGCTCTCCTTGCCACCCTTGCGCAGGGCCTTCTTCATCGCCCGCTCGTTGGCACTGCCGCTCTTGAGCGCGAACCACTTCGAGTTCGTCGTACGGTCCGTGCCCTGGAGCACGAAGCGGAACGGCGTGTTGGCATAGGCCGCGTTCAGCACGTTCATCTGCGCGGTGATCTGCGAGTCCGGGATGTCGCCGTTCGCGAGGCCCGAGCCCTTGTTGATGACGTGGAAGTACGTGGGCACCGTCACAGAGCCCACCGCGCGCATCGCCGTCTTCTGCTCGGCCAGGAAGGCGTCGATGGCCGCGCGCTCCTCCACCGAGGGCTCCACCGTCGCGCAGCCGCGGTGCAACGACGTCTGCTCCACCGCCGGGTCCGCCGGCGACGGGGCCTCCGCGGCCTCCTCGCCCTTACAGGCGGCAAGGCTCATCAGGGCACCCGCAAGCACGGCCAGACGACCATTCCTCTTCGCGACGCTGCCAATCATTGTCATCTCCAGGGAAGATGGAGATTCAATGAATAGCTGAATGAAACAGCGAGAGTCAACGTCACCTTGAGACAATCCGTGGGCAATCCCCGGGGTGCGCCCGACGCCGCACTCCGGGGCGGATGAGACAGAAATGCTCCACTCGGGAGGGGCGATTGTAAAATGTCTTTCATTGTCTCGGCTCACCCCCGGAGTCGCCTGGGTATGTCTGGGCTTGCTCCAGCCGCCGCCTTGTCGGGATGGGTGGGTTCCCGGGCCCACCTCCGTGACGTGCCGCGTCACCAGATAGGTCCGGAAAAATCCCACCTTTCCTGAGCAACTCTTTCTCTCAGATGGCGAGAATCCATGACTGGATTCCGGAACAGCCCGGATTTCCTCTGCCGCTCTCCTCGGTCCGCCCCGCTTCTGAGAGGTCTCCGCATGTCTCCCCCCGTCAGTAACAACGGCAACAACGCCGCTCAGATCGCCGCCGCTGAGGCCCAACGTCGTCAGGCCGAAGAGGCCCGTCGTCGCGCGGAGGAAGCGCGCAAGGCCGCGGAAAACCAGAAGAAAGCCGCCGCCGAGGCCCAGAAGAAGGCCGCCGAGACGCAAAAGAAGAAGGCCTCCGAGGCCCAGCAGAAGGCGCGGACGGACGCCAGCCAGGCCAAGGTCGCGGCGGACAAGGAGAAGTCCGCGAAGGCCGCGAAGGAGACGGCCCAGACGAAGGCCAATGAGGCCCAGGCCAAGGTCGACACGTTGGGCAAGGGCCCGAACCTGAGCGACCAGGCGCGCAAGGACCTGGACGCGGCGACGAAGGTCGCCAAGGACACGAAGGCCGCGGCCACCAAGGCCAACGACACGTTCCTGCAGGCGCAGAAGGACGCCACCGCCGCCCGGCAGCTTTCCGACACATCGCACAACAAGGCGATTGAAGAGGGCAACAAAGCCATCCAGACGCAGAAGTCCGCCAACACCTCGGCGAAGGCGGTGGGCGAGCCGCCCCCGTACGCGGACGCCAACCAGGTGCGCGACGTCTTCGACGCCGGCAGCCTGGACCCCAAGGCCCAGGAGCGGCTGTTCGGAACGAAGTCGGTGGTCTCTCCGGAGGAGGCGGTTCGCGCGGATGCGAAGGCGGTGGGTGACGCCTCCATTCGCAGCCCGGCCGATGGCGCCAAGGAGCTGCGCCGCCAGGTAGAGGCGAACCCGGACCCCGCCTACCGCGAGGCCCTGATGAAGGAGTCCAGGGGCGCCATCAACCTCATGACCTCCAGCCTGGGGCGTCCCGAGGTGACCCAGGACCAGGCGAACCAGATCGTGAGCGACCTGAGCCACGCCGCGGAGCAGACCAGCCCTCAGGCGTCCCGCGACGTGGCGGACAGCTTCCGCCGCGCCGAGACCGAAGCGGGCTACGGCCACAAGGTGGAGGAGAAGCTCACCCCCGCGCTGAAGGCGGGCGCGAAGGACCCGGCGGTGACGAACGTCGCCAGGGGCCTGGTGGACGGCCTCCGTGCGGACGGCAAGTACGACCTGGCGGATGTCATCACCCGCCAGTCCCCGGAGCTGGAGAAGGTCTCCCCGCAGAACGCTGGCCAGACGAAGGCCCGCGCCGAACTGGACGTCCAGAGCGCGAAGGAGGGCAAGGACACCGTCGCCACGCAGCAGAAGCAACTGGATGAGGCCACGCGGGGCCAGGTCGACGAGCTCTTCACGGCCTCCAAGGACCAGAAGCCGCCCGAGGGCTTCGAGGCGGTGGACACGAAGGACCCCCACCGCGTCGAGTTCGTCCAGAAGGACCCGGCGGGAGAGGTCACCGCGCGCATCTCCGCGACGCGCGACGACAAGAACAACGTCACCCTGGACACCAGCACCGTCGACCCCCAGAGCAAGCAGGTCACTCGCGAGGTCGTGACGAGCAACGGGCCGGAGGGCACCACCACCAGCCAGACGGCGACGTGGACGCCCGCCAAGGGCCAGGACATCCGCAACCCTCCGTCCATCGAGGACCTGAAGAAGAGCCGCGACCCGGCCGTGGCCGTGGAGGAGAGCAAGGTCTCCCGCGACAACGGCGACCTGCTCACCACGACCTACAAGCAGGGGGGTGGTGGCGTCGAGGGTTCGGAGACGCGCTTCAGCCAGCAGGAGGGTGAGGGCGGGCTCGACGACAACTTCAAGGACAAGTTCAACGAAGACCAGCCCATCGACCGGACGGAGACGAAGAGCTACTCGATTCCTCCTCCGGGTACGAAGGGGCCTGATGGCAAGGACCTGGAGCCCTCCTACACGCGCACGCAGACGTTCTCGCAGGGCGAGGGCGTGAACGAGGTGCAGGCCACGGCCACCATGAGCAAGGCGCTCACGGCGGAGGATGGCTTCAACGTGGACAAGGGGCCGCGCAACGCGGGCGACCTGTCGAGCCTGTCCGGCAAGCTCAAGTCGGAGGACGGCGAGAAGGGCGAGGCCTTCGACGGCGACAAGGACAACCCCAAGCAGTGGGTGCTCGAGAAGACCGACGGCCGCAAGTACAGCAGCCAGACCTTCATCGAGGGCCACCCGGACATCTCGGTCGTCACCGAGCGCACCGCCAAGGGCAACACCGTCGAGGAGACGGTGAAGGGCAAGGTCTACGGCACCGAGGGTGACAAGAAGGGCGAGCCCGTCGACATCAGCTCCACGTCCAGCCATGCCTATGACGACAAGGGCATCCTCACCAACGCCAAGAGCGAGACGAAGGGCGCGGACGGCGTCACCACGAAGCAGGACTACCAACGGACCGACACGGTCGGCCCGGACGGTCGGCTCCAGGTGGACGAGCGCAGCAGCAGCACGCGCACGCCGCCCGGGGGACAGCCCACGACGGTGACGTCGGAGCGCCAGCGCCGCGAGTCGGACGCGGGCGTGCTCCAGCTCGTCAATGCGTCCAAGAACGTCACGGGGCCGGATGGCTCCTCGCAGGTGCGTGTCACCCCGGAGAAGACGGAGCTGTCCGTCAACGGCAAGCCCGTTCCGGAAGGGGACCTCGGCAAGCTGGACACGAAGGAGCGGGCCCTGCTGGACGTCACGCGGGGCGAGATGGCGAAGGAGCTCTACAACCTCGCCATGACGCCGGAGCCCGGGACCGCCAAGGAAGAAAGCGAAGGCCCCATCAGCAAGCCCGAGTCCACGGGCGACGTGACGACGGCGCTCTCCATCAACAAGGATGTGCTGGGGTTGATTGAGCAGGACGCGCTCAACACCCTCATGCAGGAAACCACCCCTCCGACGGACCCGGCGGACCCGCCCGCTTCGGGGCAGACGGACCCGGCGGCTCCTCCCCCGGGGGACCCGGCGGACCCGCCCGCCTCGGGGCAGACGGACCCCGCGGCCCCGCCCGCCACGGACGACACGACGACTCCGCCCGCCACGGGCGACGCGGACTCCTCTGGCACTCCGGACGGTGACACGGGCACGAATGACTCGGAGACGGCGCGCCTGGCGAAGTTCGCGCGCGGCGTCCAGGTGGGCGCGGAGAGCCTGGGCATCGTCGGCAACACGCTGGGCGCGCTGTCCTCGGGCGCGGACCTGGTGAACAACATCAGCCAGGGCAACTACGTGGCCGCGGCGCAGAACGTGGCGGATATCGGCGGGGGCGTCGGCGGCATCGTCCAGGGCGTCGCCGGCATTCGTGGTGGCTCCGAGCTGGCGACGGGTATCGCTGGCGCGGGCAACGAAGTGGGAGGGCTGGCGGGTCTGCGCGCGGCGTCCACCACGGCCTCGGGGTTCCGTGAAGCGCTCGCGGTGGGCGGCAAGCTCGGAGCCATCGGCACGGGGCTCGGCGTCGTCTCCGGCGGACTGGATATCGTCGGCGGCATCCAGGCAGGGGATGGGTGGCAGATCGCCAAGGGCGGCGTCAGCATCGCGGGAGCGATTGGCGCCGGCGTGGCGGTGGGCGCCATCGGCGGCCCGGTGGGCGCTGGCGTCGGTCTGCTCATCGGCGTGGGCGTCTACGGCGTGGGGAAGCTGTTCGACAAGATGAGTGAGGGTGACAAGGAGCACCAGATCGCCGGCGTGGAGATCTAGGCCCTACGATATGAGCACGAACACCATTCGACACGGCGACCTCACGATGCCCCTGCCCGACGGTTGGGCGGATGCCAGTCAGGTCGTCGCCATGGGCCCGGTGGAGGAAGGTTTCCGGGCCAGCGTCGTGGTCTCCGCCGAGCCCAGGCAGGGACAGGAGACGGCGAAGGACCTGGCGGCACGCGCGCTGCCGCAGCTGCAGCGGTCCGCCCAGGGCTTCGCGCTCGTGAGTGAGAAGCCCGCGACGTTCGGCGGGCGGCAGGGCCTCACGCGCGAGTACACCTGCCAGGCGGGCGCGCTGAAAATCGCGCAGCTCCAGTTCTATTGCGTGAAGGACAAGCAGGCCTACACCTTCACGTACACGCAGCGCGCGGACCGCATCGCCTACACCCGGGCGGTGGCGGAGCTGTTCTTCGGCTCGGTGCGCATCGGCGCCTGAGTCGAAGGGCGTCTCAACGGAGCGCGGCGTCCGGCACGAAGGTGTGTCGGGCGTCCGCGTCCCGGGCGAGGCCGTCGTGTCCACTCCGGTACGAAGCCAGGCCCCGACTTCGGGCAGCGCACGGAAGCGTGCTGCTCCAGGGAGGGGCGTGCTTGCGAGCGGCGATTGCCGAGGCAGGGGGGCTGACCCAGCTTCCGGCATTCCCTGTCCAGGAGGACGGCATGGCTCGAAGGATTCGTGGTGGTGGTGTGGCGGCCCTGGCGGCGGCGCTGGTGTTCGGCTCGATGACGGGCACCGCGCTCGCGGAAGACGAGGCCAAGAAGGCCCACAAGGAAGACAAGCGCGTTGGTGAGGCGGCGGCCGAGAAGGAGCTGTACGTCGGCAAGCTGGCCCTCTTCGACGCCAAGCAAATCGCGCTGGGCAACATGGCGCTGGAGAAGACGCAGGACCCGCAGGTGCGTCAGTTCGCGCAGAAGCTGGTGACGGACCACAAGCAGCACCTGTCCGACCTCAAGGCGTGGGCCGACAGCAAGTCCATCGAGGTGGCGACGGTCGACCTGGCCGGGCCTCCCGGCACCGGCGGCTCCGGTGTCACCCCCGGCATGCAGGAGGGCTACGACAAGAAGATGGAGGGCGTCGACGAGCGCCTGAACAAGGCCATCACCGAGGCGGAGAAGGAGCTGGACAAGCTCCGCGAGAAGAATGGCAAGGAGTTCGACAAGGGCTTCCTCACGCGCGTCGCCGATGACGGCAAGAAGGGACAGGACCTGGCCAAGGACGGGATGGACAAATACAAGACCGACGCCGCCTTCAGCGCCCTCTTGAGCAAGACGCGCCAGGGCATCGCGAGCAACGAGACGATGGCCAAGGAGCTCGAGAAGACCCTGCGCCGCTGACAGCCGCACGGGCTCTCGAAAACCATGGGCGCGGTGACTCGGGGGGCCCGGTGTCACCGCGCCGGTGTTTCAGCTCGGGCGGCGGATGTGCTCGGACGTGTGTGCGACGCCGGGCGCCGGGAACTCTCCTGGGTTGACGCAGCGGGCGGCGGGTGCCTATCCCGACGCATGGCGAATGCCTGGAAGTGGATGATGGTCTCGGGGTTCATGGTGCTGGGCGCGTGCACGACACCCGCGCCGCATGTGCCGCCCGTGTCGCCCGAAGGAGCCACTCCCGCGGGCCCCTTCCTGCCGGATGCCCGCGCGCTCTTCGCGGGGTGCACGCCCGTCCCCGACAGCGCCAGCTCGCGCATCTATCCGTGTGGTGACGCGACGGTGTGGCTCGTCGAGCGCAAGGACGTGCCCGCCGCGCGAGTGCTCACGCTCGCCAGGGCGCGTCTGGTGGAGCGACTGGGGGAGGGCGTGGTGGTGGCGGAAGGGGCGCTGCCGCTCGCGGAGCGCTCGTGGCCGGCGGCCCGCTTCGCCCTGTGTGACGTGGGGGACGCGGGCCTGGAGGGGCCGGCCTCGTGTCGCGCGGGGGGCTACCTCGTCTCGGTGGCGGGGTCGCTGGGCCGTCAGCGCGAGCTGGGGTGTGTCGCGAAGAACAACGCCCAGCCGGCGCTGACGCGGTGTCTGGAGCTCTTGGAGTATCTCGCGGCGCACGGCAATCCGGAGGGTGAGTCGCTGGATGAGGCGGCGCTGCTGCTTCCGCCCCGCCTGCCGTGGCGCACGCTCGCGGTGCCCGAAGGCTGCCAGCCCTCCCTGTCCACCAGTCGCGCGGGCCGCATCCGCTGTGACGACGCGTCGCTCGTGTGGAGTGTGTACCGGCCCGCGCGAGACGAGGTGACGGCGCGCTGGAGGGACCAGAGCGTGGCGGAGCTGAGGGCGGCGCTGCCTGGCTCGAGCCCCGTGGAGGAGGTGGCGTGTCTCCTGGAGGAGCGGCCCTCGCGGTGCATGCGCTTCACGGCGCCTTCTCCCCGTGGGCCGGTCGTCGTCTGGACGGGCGCCATGCAGTGGGATGACCGGGCGCTGTTCGCCGCGTGCAGCTTCCTGGCATCCGCCGAGCCCGCGTTTCCCGCGGTCTGCAATGGTGCCTTCTCCGTACCCTGACTCCACCGTCTCGCGCGAAGGGGCCGCCTCGTGTACGCCTTGCAGGATGTCTCCAAGCGCTTTGGCACCACGCAGGCGCTGCACTCGCTGAACCTCACGCTGCCCACGGGGCGGACCACGGTGCTGCTGGGGCCGAGCGGCTGCGGGAAGTCCACGCTGGTCCGCCTGCTCAACGGGCTGCTGCACGCGGACACGGGCCAGGTGCTCTACGCGGGCAAGCCCCTGCCCACGGATGCGAAGGCGTTGCTGTCGCTGCGTCATCGGGTGGGCTACGCGCTTCAAGGGGGCGGGCTCTTTCCGCACCTGACGGGGGAGGAGAACGTCACGCTCATGGCCCAGCACCTGCGCTGGTCCGCCGCGCGGACGCGCGAGCGGAGGGACGTGCTGGTGGAGTTGACGCGGTTTCCCGCCGAGGCGCTCGCGCGTTATCCGGCGCAGCTTTCGGGGGGACAGCGTCAGCGGGTGGCGTTGATGCGCGCGCTCATGCTGGACCCGGAGGTGTTGCTGCTCGACGAGCCGCTGGGGGCGCTGGACCCGCTGGTGCGGCACGAGCTGCAAGCGGACCTGCGCGCCATCTTCGCGAGGCTGCGCAAGACGGTGGTCCTGGTGACGCATGACCTCGCGGAGGCGGGGTTCCTGGGCGACGACATCGTGCTCATGCGTGAAGGGCGCGTGGTGCAACAGGGGAGCCTCGTGGACCTGGAGACCCGTCCCACGGACCCGTTCGTCACCCGGTTCATCCAGGCCCAGCGGCTGGCTCCGGGGAACGGGGCCTCGGCATGAGCGCGCGGAGAGCATGCTCCACGGTATGGAGCGCACCGATGGGGCTCGTGCTGCTGCTCATGTTCTCGCTGGTGCTGGCCTCCTGCGAGCGCGCGAGCACGACCCACGGCGAGCCCAACGTGCGCGTAGGCTCCAAGAAGTTCACCGAGTCCGTCATCCTCGGAGAGATGGTGACGCAGCTCGCGCGGAGCACCGGCGCGAGCGTGCGGCACCGGCGCGAACTCGGCGGCACCGCCGTCCTCTGGGAGGCGCTGCGCCGAGGCGAGCTGGACGTGTATCCCGAGTACACCGGCACGCTGCGACAGGAGCTGCTCTCCGGGCGCAATCTGCCCGACGACGCGGCCCTCCGTGTCGCGCTGGCCGAGGAGGGCTTGCGCATGAGCGCGCCGCTCGGCTTCAACAACACCTATGCGCTGGGCATGAAGGAGGCCGAGGCCGAACGCCTGGGCATCCGCACCATCTCCGACCTGCGCGCCCACCCCGAGCTGCGCTTCGGTTTCAGCAACGAGTTCATGGAGCGCGGTGACGGCTGGCCCGCGCTGCGAGACAGCTACCGCCTCCCGCAGCGCGACGTGCGCGGCCTGGACCATGACCTCGCCTATCGCGGCCTCGACGCGGGCTCCGTCCAGGTGACGGACCTGTACTCCACGGACGCTGAAATCGCCGCCTATGGCCTGCGCGTCCTCGTGGACGACGTGCACCACTTCCCCGCGTACGACGCCGTGCTCCTCTACCGCGCGGACTTCGAGTCGCGCGCTCCAGAGGCCCTGGCGGCCATCCTGCGACTCTCCGGCACGCTGTCGGAAGAGAAGATGGTGAAGCTCAATGCCCGCGCGCGACTGGAGCGCGTGCCCGAGGCGCAGGTGGCCTCCGACTTCCTCTCGCGAACACTGGGCGTCTCCACCGTGGTTCACGGCGAGGGCCTCGCCTCCCGCGTCTGGCTCCGAACCCGGGAGCACCTGTTCCTCGTCGGCGTCTCGCTGCTCGCGGCCCTGGCCCTCGCGGTGCCGCTGGGCGTGCTGGCCGCGCGCAGTCCGCGGCTCGGGCAGGGCGTGCTCGGGCTCGCCGGCGTCATCCAGACCATCCCCTCGCTGGCGCTGCTCGTGGTGATGATTCCGCTCCTGGGCATCGGCTCACGGCCGGCCATCGCCGCGCTGTTCCTCTACAGCCTGCTGCCCATCGTCCGGAACACGGCCTCGGGGCTCACGGGCATTCCCCTGGAGGTGCGCGAGTCCGCGGAGGCGCTGGGTCTGCCTCCGCTCGCGCGGCTGTGGCGCATCGACCTGCCCATGGCCTCGCCCTCCATCCTCGCGGGCATCCAGACGGCCGCCGTCATCAACGTGGGCACCGCCACGCTCGGCGCGCTCGTGGGCGCGGGCGGCTATGGCCAGCCCATCCTCACCGGCATCCGCCTGGACGACACGCGCCTCATCCTCGAAGGCGCCATCCCCGCCGCCGTGCTCGCCCTGCTCGTCAGCGGCGCGTTCGAGGCCGTGGGCCGCGTCCTCGTTCCCAAGGGCCTGCGGCTGCGCGCGGAGTCGGAGTCGCGCTGAGCCGCTACACGGGCGACGCGTGCGTCGACACCGTCTCCACCACCGGCTCCGCCCTCGGCGCATCGGCCGCGAGCCCCGCCGCGCACAGGCTCACCACGGCCATCCACACGAAGTCCGCCAGCAGCAGGTGCACCAACTGCAACCACACCGGCGCCAGCAGCACCACGTTTATCAGGCCCGCCATGAGCTGCACCGAGTAGAGGATGCTGATGGCCAGCGCGGCCCGCTTCACCTCGGTCGACGGCCGCAGCCGCGCCATCCACCGTCCGATGAGCACCAGCAACGCGCCCATGGACACCGCGAGCACCGGGTGCAGGATTCGCCGGCGGATGAAGACATGCGCCGTGTCGGACACGTCCTGGCGCAGCCCCTCCATCAGCGTCTCCGAAGGGAACAGCGTGTCGCCCAGCGCCGCCACCGCGCCGCTCACGCCGAGCAGCAACATGCCCGCCACGCTCGTGCCCACCAGCACGCCCACCCACCCCTGGCCCCGGAACGTCAGCGGCGCGCGCCCCCGGGCGAACCAGATGACCAGCGTCTGCGCGCCCACCAACAGGAACGTGTTCACCAGGTGCACGCCCATCCACACCGCGCGGCCCAGGGATGCGTTGTCCGCCACGTACTTGAGCAACACGATGCCGGCGCCCACGAGGGCCTCCGTCAGCATGAAGAACAGCGCCCAGCTCGCCGCCTTGCGCACCGGGTGCCCCTTCGCATGTGCTCGAAGGGCCCACACGCACAGGGCCACCGCGAGCAGCATGACGAGGCCGCTCGTCACCCGGTGGGTGTACTCGATGAGCGTCTGCACCGTGGGCTCGCGGGGCACCACCTCGCCGTTGCAGTGCGGCCAGTGGTCACCGCAGCCCGCGCCGGAGCCCGTCGCCCGGACGAAGGCCCCCCACAGAATCACCCCCAACGTGAAGAGCAGCACTCCGACGCTGAAGGTCTGGAACCGACGTGACGAGGCGGCGTGAGTCATCGCGGTCCCCTTAACCCACTTCGACCCCACCCGCTGCCCGAGCCCCCTCATCCAGTTTCAACCGGGCCATCAGCCGGCCTGCTCGCCCCCCCGCTCGCAGGGCGTCAGGCCATATCCGGATAGGGCCGGACGGATGTCCCACCCGCCCCATTGGATATACCTGCTCCCTTTGCCTACCCGATCGGATGATTTCCATTGAGCAGATCCATTGGCCTAAGGGCTGGCACGTATGGTGCTTAACGAATGGTCAGTGAGCGACGGACCTCTTCGGAGGCTGGCGACACACGATTTGAACAGGTGACCGCTCTCGAGTGGTCCCGGCACCCAGGGTCGAAGCTTCCCCCCTCTTTGGCCCGTGGGTGTGTTCTTTTAGAGGCTACGTTGGAAGCAGCACTGCGCTTCGGGCCGCGGTTCCCCCCCTCCTCGGCCCGGAGCGTGACCTCTTCCAGAGCCTTCGTAGGGTTCCCACAGGGGTGTGGGGAAACAGGGCGGGGCGCATCGCGGGTTGGGGATGATTCCTCAACCCTCAGCCCGCGATGCGCATCTGCTTTGCCCCCAGCACCGTCGGCAGCGGCCCATAGGCCATGGAGCGCTCGATGACGTTGCGCAGCTCGCGCACGTTGCCGGGCCAGGAGTGGGCCATCAGCGCCGCCAGGGCATCCGGTCCCAGCCTCGGCGGTGTCTGCCCCTCGGGCGTGAGCTGCCGGACGAAGTGTCTGGCCAGCGCCACCACGTCCTCGCGGCGCTCGCGCAGCGGCGGCACCCGCACCGGCACCACTTGCAACCGGTAGTAGAGGTCCTCGCGGAAGCGGCCCTCGCGCACCAGCTGGCTCAAGTCACGGTGCGTGGCCGCCACCACGCGCACATCCACCTCGACCGGCCGTGTCTCGCCCAGGGGGAACACCTCCCCGTTCTCCAGCACGCGCAGGAGCTTGGGCTGCACGTCCAGCGGCAGCTCGCCAATCTCGTCCAGGAAGAGGGTGCCGCCGTGGGCCGCCCGCAGCACGCCCGGGTGGTCTGACGCCGCGCCGGTGAAGGAGCCGCGCCGGTAGCCGAACAACTGTCCCTCGAAGAGCTCCTTGGGGACGGCGGCGCAGTTGAAGGCGACGTAGGGGCGCTGCGAGCGGGTGGACAGCACGTGCAGCGCTCGCGCGACGACTTCCTTTCCCGCGCCGGACTCGCCGGTGACGATGACGGTGGAGCGGCTGGCGGACAGGCGCGCCAGCTCCACGCGCATCCGCTTCATGGAGGGCGAGGCGGCGATGAAGCCCGGCAGCTCCGCGTCCCGGGCCGTCTCCTCCGCCGGAGACTCGTTGGGGCCTGGCGCCTCCACGTCGACTGCCGCGAAGCCGCGCAGGGTCGCCACCTCCAGCGCGAAGCCGCCCAGCCGTGACAGCGCGGTGAGCAGCGCGCGGCCATCCGCGGGCAGGGGCCCGGCGACGCCCAGCCTCAGCCTGCGTCCGCAGCCGTCACCGAACTCCACTTCGTCTGTGCTCGGCACGGTGCCCAGCCCCGCCAGCAGGGTGATGCGGCCCTGGGAGTCCACTTCCTCCAGGCGCGGCGCGCAGCCGGGGAACAGGCCCTCCAGCACGCCCAGCAGCTCACGCTGGATGAGGGGCGCGCCCATGCCGCGCACGGACAGCCGCTCGAAGGGCACCACCAGCGCCTCCGCGCCCAGTCGCGTCGCGGGAGTGCTGTCGGTGCCCGGAGCGCTCGCGCTGGGGGGACGCACCGAGGGGGGAATGAAGTTGGGAGGCGGAGTCATGCCGCCCAGGCGGCGCAGCTCCGCCTCGCTGGCGGCCAGCAGCTCGTCGGCGGCGGGGTCTCCCTCGTGCTTCGCCAGCCACGCCAGGAGGTTGCGCGTGTAGGCCGCCATGCACACGTCGCCGGAGAGGCGGAACGTGCCCAGCGATGCCTCCAGCAGCTCGCGGGCCTCGCGGGTGCGACCCTCCAGCACCAGCAACAAGGCCTCGAAGCGGTGCAGCAGCGCCGAGTGCCACGCGGACGGCATCCGCTCCAGGAAGGCGCGCGTGCGGCGCAGCACCACGCGGCCCTCCTCGCGGTGGCCCGCGTAGACGCGCGCGGCCGTCTCGTACAGCAGGCACTCGCGACGCAGGTAGGGCCAGCCACCCAGCTCCATGCTTCGCGCACCGGCGGCGGCGAAGCCCGCGGCGGCGTGCTCGGCGGGGCCGCTGGAGAGGTCCGCCATGGCCTCCACGAAGAGGGCATAGGCGCCGGTGAGGGAGCGCTGGATGGAGCCGTCATACGCGGACAGCTTCGCCGCCAGCCGGCGCAGCTCCGCGGGCTTGCTCGTCGTCAGCCACAGCCGCGCGCGTGTCACCGCGAGGTGCAGCGGCGTCCAGCTCAGCTCGGCCACCACCGCGTCGGCCTCGTCCAGCACCGCTTCGGCTTCCGTGAAGCGGGCCAGTCGCAGGAGCGCCTCGGCCTCCGCGCGCGCGGCGAAGATGAAGGAGAAGCCCCGCGCCATGCGTCCGCCGTACGCGGCCTCGCGCGTGCGGCGCACCAGCAGGAGCGCTTCTTCCGGCTCGCACGCTTCATCCAGGCGGCGCTGCGCGAGGAAGGCGAGGTTGCGCGCCTCCAGGAAGGCATAGCCCAGCCGCGCCGCGCCCTGTGCCACCTCGCGGAAGCGCCGCGTGGCCTGCGTGGCCTCGCCCCGGATGGCCTCCTCGTGCGCGCAGATGTCCTCGGCCAGCAGGCGCAGCGCCGGGTCCGTCACGCCCGCGAGCGCTTCCGCCACGCGGCCGGAGTAGCGCGCCACCCGCTCGGCTTCACCCAGGTAGAAGGCGCCCGCCATCTGCGCCATGCGCAACAGGCAGCGCGCGTCCGCGTCCGGATGCTCCGCCATCAACGCCTCGGCGCGAGCGACGTGCGCATCGGACCTGGTGGCGTCGAACAGCTTGCCGTCCGGTGACGCGTAGAGGTTGGCCGCGAGCGCGTGGACCTGCAGCTCCACCCACTCCGGCAACAGGCCCGTCTCGGCCTCGCCCAGGTGCGGCAGCAGCGTGGCGAAGGCGCCCCGGCAGTCCTCTCGTCCCCAGCGTTGAAGGTGGGCGAGTCCCACCGCCGCCAGGGCCCGTGCGCCCGGCGTCTTCAACACACCCGAGGCTCCCAGCTCCAGCAGCTCCTCCTCCGCCGCGCGCCACTCCGCCCGCTTCAGGCGCTCCAGGCAGGGCTGGAGCCGGACGCTCTCCTCGGGACGCAGGGGCTGACGGGACAGGGAGGGGAGCCGGGACACACCAGACAGGCCACCGGCGCCCAGCAACTGGCGCAGCGACTGGGCCACCCGACCTCGGGGCTTGCGCGCCTGGGGCGCCGACTCCGGCAGCTCCCAGCGGTACACGGTGAGGGGGGTGACACCGAGCATGCGGGCGAAGGCAGCACGACTGTGCCCTCCACGCAGGGCGCGGATGGCGTCAGGGCCCAACTCCCCGCGCTCCCCCTTTTCCTCCATGCTCTCCACGACACCGAACCCCTTGTGCCCCCCGCGGACGCAATCTCATGGGCCTTTTCCAGGGAGAATGCAAACGATTGAGCATTTCCCCGGATTAGCCCCGAAGTCTCACCCTCCCTCGTCGCGAGGTGAAGTCGTTATCGTACCGTGTGCCCCGCATTCCTGAGTCACCTCCGCCTCCCTCCCCGCAGCTTCAGGACGAGCGCCTGCGCAGGTTGGAGGGTGCCCTGTCGGAAGGGCGTGCTCGCGAGGATGCGGCCGTGGAGGCGTGGGTCCGGAAGACGGGTCGCCTGCCTCCTCGCAAGGTCCGACGGCAGTGGGAGAAGCAGTGGCGGAAGGAGGCCCGGCGGGCCGCGAGCAACGCGGTGCGGACCCGGCGTTCCTCCCAGCGCTCCAGGGACCCGGGGAAGGCCGCGGGCTTCATCGCGGTGGCGACCACGTGCCTGTTCCTGGCGATGGGGCAGCCCCGGCGGTTGTGGTGGCTCGTCTTCGTGGCGCTGGGCTTCTTCCTCGTCGCGGCGAAGTACCTGAAGCGCCCTTCGGATGAGCAGGGGCCCCGGCTGCCGGAGCAGGCACCGGAGAAGCAGGCCGAGGTCTCAGGAGCCCCCGAGGACCCGAGGACGGCCCGGGTGGACGCGTTGTGTTCGCGACTGCTCGCGGAGTTGGGCCAGGGACCCGCGGTGCTGCGCGAGGTGGTGCATGCGCCGGAGCGCACGGTGGAGGCGCTGCGCCAGGGGTGTCACGCGCTGGCGCGCCGGGAGCGGGAGCTGCGAGCGCTCGCGACACCGGAGGAGGCGCGTCGGCTGGAGGAGGAGCGTCAGGCCCTGGCGGCGCGGGTGGAGGCGGAGAAGGACGCGGTGGTGCGCGAGCGGCTGCGAGGCGCTCTGACGGCGCTCGACGCCCAGCGGGAACAGCGCGCGGAGCTGGCCACGGCGGCGGACCGCCTGGAGGCCGAGCACACGCGGCTCTACTACACGCTGGAGGGGCTGTACGCGCAGGTGCTGCGGGTGCGCTCGGCGGACGCGGCCGGCGAGGACATCGCCGGGTTGGGCCTGCGCCAGAGCGTGGAGCAACTGGGCTCTGAAGTGGAGGCCGTGACGCAGGCGCTGGAGGAGGTCCACCGCCCGCCCGATGACCGGGTGCGCACGCGCTGAGGGTTACTCGCTGAGGGCGCGGCCCTTGGGCGACGACTCGCCTCCGGACGTGCTGGCCACGCGCACCGTCTTGGCGTTGAGGAACTCGTGGATGCCCAGGTCGGCCAGCTCGCGCCCGTGGCCGGAGTTCTTCACGCCGCCGAAGGGCAGCCGTGCGTCCGAGACGACCATCTCGTTGACGAACACCATGCCCGCCTCGACGCCGTCGATGAACTGGCGCTGCTCCGCCGCGTCCTTCGTCCACACGCTGGCGCCCAGGCCGAAGGGCGTCGCGTTCGCCAGCTCGATGGCGTGTTTCACGTCGCGCGCTCGCAGCAGCGTGGCCACCGGGCCGAACAGCTCGTCATGGAAGGCGGGCGCGTTGGGGGGCGGGTCCGCGAGCACGGTGGGCGGGTAGAAGTTCCCCGGACGCTCCAGCGGCTTGCCGCCGAGCAGCAGGCGCGCCCCGGCCTTCACGCTCTGCTCCACCTGCGCGTGCAGGCCCTTGAGGATGCCCTCCGTCGCCAGGGGACCCACGTCTGTCTTCGGGTCCGTGGGGTCGCCCACGGTGACGCGCTTCATGCGCTCCACGAAGCGGCGCTCGAACTCGGCGGCGATGGGCTCGGCGATGATGAAGCGCTTGGCGGCGATGCAGGACTGGCCGTTGTTGATGAGGCGCGCGGACACCGCGGTCTCCACGGCCTTGTCCAGGTCCGCGCTGGGCATGACGACGAACGGGTCGCTGCCGCCCAGCTCCAGCACCACCTTCTTGAGGGACCTGCCCGCGGACGCCCCCACCGAGCGGCCCGCGGCCTCGCTGCCGGTGAGCGTCACGGCTCGCACGCGCGGGTCCTCGATGACGCGATTCACGTCCGCCGTCTCGATGAGCAGTGTCTGGAAGGAGCCGGCCGGGAAGCCCGCCTGCAGGAAGACCTCCTCCAGCGCGAGCGCGCATTGGGGGACGTTGTGCGCGTGCTTGAGCAGGCCCACGTTGCCCGCCATCAGCGCGGGGGCGGCGAAGCGCACCACCTGCCAGAAGGGGAAGTTCCACGGCATGATGGCCAGCACCGGGCCCAGCGGCTGGTAGCGGACGAAGGCGGTGTCGCCGCCCACTTCGATGGGCCGGTCCTTGAGCAGCCCCTCCGCCTTGGCCACGTAGTAGCGGCAGGCGGTGGCGCACTTGCGAGCCTCGGCCTTCGCGGCCTCCAGCGGCTTGCCCATCTCCTCCGTCATGATGCGGCCGAAGCGCTCCGCCTCCGCGTCCAGCAACTCCGCGGCGCGGCGCATCCATCGGGCGCGCTCGGCGAAGGACGTCTGGCGATAGTCGCGGAACGTGTCCGCGGACAGCTGGAGCTTCAACTCCAGCTCGGCCGGGGTGAGGGCGTTGAACGTGCGCAGCGTCTTGCCCGTCGTCGGGTCGATGGTGGCGATGGCCATGGGAAGCTCCTTCCGGGGGCCCTGTGATAGCAGCCGGATGCGTCCGGACAATGCCTCGCTGGAGGGAGCGTCAGGCCCCGCACGCGCCCGCCTCCCACATTCCTGATATGCGACAGAGTCGCTCCGCTCCCGCCATGCCCCAGCTCCTGGTCCTCCCCGACGGCCGCCGTCTCCCGCTGGACAAGCCCGTCGTCTCCGTGGGCTCTGATGCCACCTGCGACGCCGTGCTCAGCGCGCCCGGCGTGAAGCCGAGCCACGCGCTGCTGTTCCGCGACGCGCGAGGTTGGAGCGTGTCCCCGGCGGGCAAGGGCTGCGACATCAAGGTCCGAGGCAAGCGCGTGGACCTGGCGCCGCTGGAACCCGGGGACCGCTTCCGCGTGGGCACGGTGGAGCTGGAACTCGTCGACGCGGTGGAGCCCGTCGCACGCGACGCGGTGGAGGTGGCACCTCGGCGGGACGGCCGGCTGGTGGCGGTGCTGGCGGAGCTGTCCTCGCGGCTGCTCGTGCAGCGCCCTCCTCTGGAGCTGCTGGAGGTGGCGATGCGGGGGCTCGCCGACGTGGTGGGCGCGGACGTGGGCTTCCTCGTCACCGCGGACTCTCGCGAGGGGCCCCGGCGCGTGCTGTGCGCCACGGGCACCAGCCCCGATGCGGCGGTGGTGGACAGCCTGGTGGACCGGGTGCTGACGTCGGGCGCGCCGGTGCGGGTGGCGGACGTGGAAGCGGACGCGGCGCTGGCGAGGGCGCCGAGCCTGGAGGCCCTGCGGCTGGGCTCCGCGCTGGTGGTGCCGCTGCGCGTGGAGTCGGTGCCGCTGTCGGTGGTGTACCTGGGGCGACGACTCGGTGCGCCGGCCTTCTCGTCGGTGGAGCTGGAGGAGGCCATGGCGCTCTGCTCGCTGACGGCGCTGCTCCTGTCGACCCGGCGCGAATTGACGGAGCTGCGCGCGCAAGTGGACGGCCTCACCCGTCGCATCGAAGCCGCGACGTTCGAAGGGCTCATCGGCGAGTCCCCGGCGATGCGCGCGCTGTACCGTCAGGTGGAGCGACTGGGGCCCACCCCGCTCAACGTCCTCATCGAAGGCGAGACGGGGACAGGCAAGGAGCTGGTGGCGCGGGCGCTCCATCGGCGCAGCGGGCGGCGCGGACGGCTGGTGGCCATCAACTGCGCGGCGCTGCCGGAGAGCCTCATCGAGCGCGAGCTGTTCGGCCATGCGCGTGGCGCCTTCACCGGCGCGGGCTCGGAGCGGGCGGGACTGGTGGAGGCGGCCGACGGAGGCACCCTCTTCCTGGATGAGATTGGGGACATGCCGCTGTCGCTCCAGACGCGCCTCTTGCGCGTGGTGCAGGAGCGCGAGGTGACGAGGTTGGGTGAGCACCAGCCGCGCAAGGTGGACGTGCGCGTGGTGTCGGCGACGCACGTGGCGCTGGAGGAGGCGGTGCGACGCGGTGGCTTCCGCGCGGACCTGCGCTTCCGGCTGGAGGAAGTGCGAGTGGATGTGCCGCCGCTGCGAGAGCGCGGTGACGACGTGTTGCTCATCGCCCACCACGTGCTGACGCAGGAGTCGCGCAAGGCGCGAGGCTTCACGCAGAAGGCCACGGAGGCGCTGCGTGGCCATCCCTTTCCCGGCAACGTGCGGGAGCTGGCGTCCCGGGTGCGTCGCGCGGCGGTGCTGGCGACGGACGAACTGCTGAGGCCCGAGGACCTGGAGCTGGGCGGTGACGCCACGCCGATGGTTCCCCTGGAGGATGCGCGGGAGGCGTTCGTCCAGCGCTACGTGCGCGAGGCGATTGCCCGCTGTGGCGGCAGCAAGAAGGACGCGGCGGCGGCGCTGGGCATCGGCCTGCGCTCGCTGTTCCGCTACCTGGGCGAGGGGGACTGACAGGCCGCCTCCTCGGGAGGCCCTGTCCGCGTGCCAGTCCTGGCACGTTTCCCCCGGCGCCGGGTCCTCCGAGGGCCGGGGCCGTCATGCAACCCCGTGGAATCGGGGCGATTCGGTGTCTCGCGAGGCCGCGGCACGCCCGTTGCGATGGGGGTCGTCATCGCACGCTGGCGGAGGGCCGCCACGGTGCAACCGAACCTCGGGGAGACGAACATGAAGCATTTCGTGATGGGGCTGTTCCTGGCGCTGGCGGTCGTGGGCTGTGGCAGCACGAAGGACGATGACGGCGGGGGGCCCGACGAGAACCCCAGCGAGCAGAGCGGCGCGCTGTGCAGCGCGAGCAAGGCCTGTCCCTCCGGGCAGTTCTGCTTCAACGGCCTGTGTGCGCTTGGCTGTCAGTCGAACGCCAACTGCGCGGCGGACCAGTACTGCGACGCCGAGGACACGGGCACCCTGGCCTCCTACTGCAAGAGCAAGAACGTGCCGACGTGCACCTCCAACAGCCAGTGCCTGAGCAACCAGGTCTGCATCGAGGGCCTGTGCAGTCTGGCGCCTCCGGCCAACCCGCCTTCGTGCAACCCGGAGACGAGCGACTTCAAGGACGGCTGCGACAACTACTCCGTCTGTCTGGACCCGGATGACGACGGCTCGCGGCAGCCGTACTGCGCCAGCTTCGCGCCGTGCGCCGAGGACGGTGCGTGCCCCACGGGCCTGGGCGGCGCGGTGTGCAACGACGGCTACCTGGCCAACAAGGGCCGCTTCTGCATGCAGGGGATTTGCCGTGACAACTCGAACTGCCCCTCGTCGTGGAGCTGCGTGAAGCCCTTCACGGGCGCGGTCCTCGGTTTCTGCAGCCCGGGTGCCTTCGGCTTCCCGTGCTCGGAGAACGCGCACTGCAAGAGCGGCCAGTGCTTCTCCGCGCCGGGCGTCCTCGGCACCTGCATGTAGTGAGCGGAAGTGGCCCTGTGTTCCCGCGTCGGGGGGCACGGGGCCCTTCGGTGTGGGGGGCTGCGCTTCGAGCCTCCCTCCGCGTAGAGTCGACCGGGCCTTGGTGATGCGCCGCCTCCTCCTGCTCTTATTGCTGCCCGCGCTCGTGTTGCTCGTCGCGCCGGGCTGTCCGCTCGACATCCGCATCCGCTGCGACGAGTCCCAGGGTTGTTCCCAGGGACAGGTCTGTGTGCGGGGTGGCTGTGAACCCGTGGACTCGGAGCGGGTGGGGGAGGCCTGTGGCGCGGATTCGGAGTGTGGCGCGGGGCTGACCTGCGGCCTGGGCTTTCCGGGCGGGTATTGCCTGCGGGAGTGCTCCGAGGCGCGGGACTGTCCGCGAGGCACCGTGTGCGCGACGGAGCTGGGGCAGTGCCTGCGGGCCTGTGGCGAGGACTGTGCTCGTCCGGGGTACGGCTGTGGCGCGGTGCCCCAGGTGGTCGAGCCACTGACTGCTTGTGTGCCGGTGACGACGTCCGGGGACGGAGGCTGCACGGGCACGGGGTGTGGGACGCCGGATGGAGGCTGCACGGGCACGGGGTGTGGGACGCCGGACGCGGGGTGTTCGAGCACGGTGGCGGTGGGCGGTGCGTGCTCGCGGGCGTGTGAGTGCGCGGATTCGGCCGCGGCCTGCGAGGACTCGAAGTGCACCCTGACGTGTGCGTCGGACTTCACGTGTCGGGCTGGGCGACGGTGCGCGAACGAGGAGTGTGTCGTGGGGCCTCGACTGGGGGAGGCGTGCGTGGACTCGCTCGAATGTCCCACCTTCGCGGGGTGTCCCAGGGAGCGGCTGCGGTGCGAGGAGAAGTGCAACCCGAATGCGGGTGGCGGCCTCTGCGAGCCGGGCTACCAGTGCGCTCCAGACGGGCTGTGCGTGCAGGCGTGCTCGGGCGCGCCGACGTCGGTGGGGGAGGTCTGCGAGAACTCGATGGACTGCTCGCCGTGTAGCGTGTGCCTGTCGTCGGGGGCGGCCTTGCGGTGTCGGCAGCCTTGCCGGCTGGACCGGGATTGTCCTGGGGGCGCGGTGGGGGCCTGCGAGCAGGCGGGGGACACGAAGGCCTGTCGGCTGTCGCTGTAATCCCCGAGTTGCTCGCGGGGGCCCGCTCCCCGAGAATGCCCGGGTGATGACGGGTGAGGTGCTTGCGGGCCGCTACCGACTCGATCGGGAGTTGGGGCGTGGGGGAATGGCCACGGTCTTCCTGGCCACGGACCTGCGGCTGTCGCGCCCGGTGGCATTGAAGCGGATGCATCCGGGAGGCGGCACGGGTCGCGCGGAGCGCTTCCGCAGGGAAGCGGAGCTTGCGGCTTCCCTCCACCATCCCAACGTCCTGGAGGTCCACGACTACGGCGAGGATGGCGCCCATGGTCCGTTCCTCGTCTGCGAGTGGGTGCGGGGCGAGGACCTGCGCGCGCTGGCGGGGAGGCTTTCGCCGGTGCCGCCCGAGGCGGTGATGGTGCTGGGCTGGGAGCTCGCCCGGGCGCTGGCGGCGGCGCACGCGCACGGCATCGTCCACCGCGACGTGAAGCCGGACAACGTGCTGGTGGCGGAGGGAGGGCCGCTGAAGCTGGCGGACTTCGGCCTCGCCGCGCTGGAGGACCAGGAGCGACTCACGAGTACCGGCGCGGTGACGGGCTCGCTGCCGTACATGGCGCCCGAGCGCATCGACACGGGCGCGTACTCGCCCGCCTCGGATGTGTATGCGGTGGGTGTCATCCTGTTCGAGCTGTGCTCGGGCACGACGCCGCACGCGGGCAAGGGCGCGGCGCACCTGGCCGCGTCGGTGATGACGAAGGAGGCGCCGTCGTTGACGGAGGTGGTGCCGGGAACGCCCGAGCCGCTGGCGTCACTGGTGGCACGGTGTCTGGCGAAGGACGTGCGGGACAGGCCTCGTGACGGGGCTGTGCTGGCGTCGGAGTTGGAGGAGTTGCTCCAGCGAAGGGTGGGACCTCCCGCGGATGTGGCTCGGGAGTTCTTCGGGAATCCGGTGGCAGGTGTCACGAAGTGGCGCCGGGCGCGCTTCGAGCGGTTGCTGGGGGAAGGGCGCGGACTGCTGGCGCGCGGCGAGGGTGCGCGGGCCGCGAAGGTGCTCAACGCCGCGCTGGTGCTGGAGCCGACTTCCGCCGAGGTGGTGGCGTTGCTGCGCGAGCGGCCGAGGCGCTCCGGGTGGAGGACTGGTGCCGTGGGCGTGGGGCTCGTGCTCTGCGCGACGGTGGGGTGGGGTGGATGGACGCTCGCTCGACGGAGCGGGGTTGAGCCCTCCGGTGTGGAGGTGGCGGGCGTCACCGTGCCTGGCGAGCGCGCGAAGTCCGCGCCTCGGGCCGATGAGGACCCCATCGCGACGGGGGCGCCACAGGGAGTCGACGGTGAGACGCCGTCGCGTGGAGCGGAGTCTCCGTCAGGGCAGGTGGCTCCAGAGCAGCGGCCCGTTGATGGCTCCTCCACTTCCGCCGCCGCGCTGCCTGGCGCTCCCACCGGTGATGAGGTGCCTGCGCCGAACTCAGACCTCCAGATACGGGAGGCCTGGCGAGCACGGGGTCGTTCGGGGGAAGTGGCTTCCGCGAAGCCCGTGCCGACGAGACGTTCGACGAGAGGGGAATCCGTTGATGCCTCCCAGTCCCCAGTGCCGACGAAGGGCTCGGACATGGGAACCCCCGGCTCTGATGCCTCTTCGTCCCCGGTGCCGACGACAACAGGTCCTGGCGTGGGAACCTCCGTCCCCGCGCGTCCCGCGGTGCTGAAGGTGACGGCGCGCCCGTGGGCGGAGGTGTTCGTGAACGGCGAGAGTCGGGGCTACACGCCTCGCGTGCGTGAGCTCTCGCTGCCAGCGGGGACCTACCAGTTGCGCTTCGTCAACTCCCTGTGTGACGAGGTCAACGTGGAGGTGACGCTCGCTCCCGGGGAGACGGTGACGCGTGACGTGGTGTTGTCATTGCGCAAGGCGGAGGTGTTCATCCTCGCTCCCGAGGGTGCGCGACTCTTCGTGGACGGCCGGGAGGTGGGCGTCGCGCCTCTCTCGGGTCCAGTGCCGGTCGAGCATGGGCGACACACGGTGACGGCGCGCCGCGCGGGTGCGCTGCCCTTGCAGCGAGAGGTGGACGTGGTCGCGGGTCGTCGTCTCGAAGTGGCGCTGGACGTGACGCAGTGATGAGCGCGGCCCTGGTGATGATGGTGCTCGCGGCGTCTCCGCTCGACGGCGCGCGCGGTGCCTACCAGTCCGGCGAGCTACCGCGGGCCCGTGCCGAGCTGGAGTCCCTGCTCTATCCGCTGCGGCTCGATGGGGACGTGCTGGAGGCGGAGGCGCACCTGCTGCTCGCGGCCACCTTCCACGCGCAAGAAGAGCTCGCCCGCGCGGAGGATGAGGTGGTGCGAGGGTTGGCCGTGCACGGTGACTCGGTGCTGGACCCGTTGCTGTATCCGCCGGACTTCCTTGCGTTCGTGGAGCACGCGCGTGCCCAGCACCAGACGCGCATCGCGGAGCTGAGCGCGGAGCGGCGTCCTCGGCTGCTCCCGCCGCCGACACCCATCGTCGAGGCCGTGCAACGGGTCGAGGTGCCTGCCTCGCCGACGCTGACTCGCGCCTGGTATCTGGCGCCCTTTGGTGTGGGGCACTTCAAGCACGGGCGCTCGGGGATGGGGGCGGCGCTGGCGGTGACGCAGGGGTTGGGGCTCGTGGTGGCGGGAGTCTCGCTGGGGACCTCGCTCTCGATGCGGGGGGCGGACGGACGCTACAGCGCGAGTGACGCGGGGACGGCGCGGACGCTCAACGTGACGTACCTGGTGGGGGCCTATGCCTTCGCGGCGGCGTATGCGTATGGTGTCCTGGATGGGATGGTGTTGACGCCGGCCCCGTCTGCTCGCCCGGTGCCCTGAGGGACGGGCGGGATTTTCGTTTCGGGGAGCCCGCTTTTAAGAGCGGAGGACTGGAGGCCAACATGACCACCGACATCATCCGCGAGCGCCGCTTCAACCCCCTGATTGCCGGGGTGTTGTCGTTCTTCATCCCGGGCCTGGGCCAGCTCTATAAGGGCCAGTTGTTCCGGGCCATCCTGTGGTTCTGCTTCGTCGGCGCGGGGTACTGGTTCTTCTTGTTCCCCGGAATCGTGCTGCACTTCTTCTGCGTGTTCGGCGCGGCCCTGGGCAGCGCGGGGCAGGACCGGCTCCGGCTGGGCAGGTAGAAGACCCCAAGAAGCTACACCTGCGAGAACTTCACGCCGGTAGCCTTCGCTCGCTCCAAAGCCATCTTGATGCCCTCGGAGACGATGAGCGCGATGTCCCATCCTTCCGTGCGGAAGACCTTGGCATCTCCCACTTTTCCGAGGTCGATGCGCATGTCATCGACGGCGTAGTACTGGCCTACCTTCTCGGGGAGTCCATCCTCTGGCTTCCAATGCTGCACCTTGGACGCTGCGTCATCGATGCAGCGGATGAGCTTCGTGGCCACGAGGATGAGGTACTGGTCCGGGTGCCCCTTGATGTCCACGGGGATGAACTGCACGTCATCGGGGGCCAGTTCCTTGAAAATCTCAGCCACCCTGACGTGGACCACAGGCGTCACGCCCGCGCCCGCCGTGGAGAAGTCCAGCGCCTTGCCTGGCTCGTCGATGGGTACTTTCAGAGGGCCTTTGAGCTGGACGGGCCGCCCCGCCCTGAAGACCCAGGGGTCCTCCACTTCCTGGCCGCGTTCGTCTTCGGGGTCCCCCAGGTACCAGCTCCCGGCCTGAACGTTCTCGGCAAGGTCGAAGAATCGAGTGGGCATGGTGTGGTTCTACCGCTGCTGGCGCTCGGTCAGGAGCTTGTTGATGTCCGTCCCTTTCGTGACAGCTTCCCTGGCCAGTCGTTGAAGCGCCTTCGTCAGGAGATTGCGGCACTCATCCACCGAGCGACAGCGTGCGGTCGCACTGTCCAGCCGCCTGAAGACCAGTTCGTGATACTTCTGCGGATGGGGCCCCTGGTGGCCCTCGACCGGCACGATGTTCTCGGGGTCTTTCAACTCCATCCCGGCCTTCTTGAAGATTCTCTTGAACCGTGGCGTCCAGGGCCCGCCGCGCGCGATGGAGACGCTGTTCTTGTCGGTGGCGAGGTGGTGGTCCCTGGTTCGACCGCCGCGCATGCCCCGGGCCGTCATGGCGACCGCATTGGGCGCAAGTGCGACGGTGAATCCCTCGGCCGCCATCGCCACCGACTTCACGCTTCCGACGGCCACGTATTGGTAGCCCGCCTGCGTCTCCAATGCGACTGCAGCCTGTGCCGAGCCCGGCAGTCGCGAGGCTTTGGCTGCCAGGCCCGCCGTATTGCCAATGGCGGCGGTGGCCAGCATGACGAAGATGCGGGCCGAGTTCTCTCCGAGGACTTCGCCATACGCCTCGCCGGCTTCGCTGAGCTGCTCGAAGGTGGTGGCCCGGTCTACCTCGCGCACGAGAGCCACCCATCCATCCAGCAGGGTCCACACGGTGTCCACGCCCAGGTAGGCGATGGCCGTGGCGGTCAGCAGTGCGGCAAGGCCCTTGCTCACCGGCTCGGGCAGCGACCAAAGGAGCAGGTACATGCTGACGGAGGCACTCACCGTCGCCAGCAGCGCCTGCGGGTCCGCCATGTCTCTCAGGGCCTCTGCTGTCTCCTCCCAGACGGAGTCCATGGCGATGGCCATGGCCAGTGAGTACTTGCCGTCACTGGCCAGCAGCGGGCCTTCGGCCAGCAGGCGCAGGCAGTCGCCGGGCTGTGACTTGCGCTCGCACCAGCGTCCATAGGCGTGTGTCAGTTCGTCATCCGCGTAGGACTCCAGGAGATGCGGGCCGTCTGGGTCCTTCTCTCTGTCCTGGGGAATGAGCCGGGGGCCGCGAGGCTGGTACAGGTACACGCCGCCTCTTTCGGGGACTCCAAAGAGTTGGCGGGCCTCTCGCAGGGGGTTGGCGAAGGGCCGCACGTCCTGGGCGAGCGCCACCACGGTCTCCTCGAATTCATCGTCGTCCAGTTCCACGGGCTCGACGCCGTCTTCAACGAACGGTGTGTGGACAAGAGAATGTCCGTCCCCCGTGTCCAGGCGCACGACCCGGCTTGTTGAACAGCCTGTCACGGCAAGTGCCAGCACCAGCCAGATCACCCCGCGCGCGCTCATCCAAGTCCTCCGGTTCCGAGGTCGGTCCCACGAGACCAGGCAAGGAATATCAGACGAGCCAGACACTACGTAGCGCGGGGCAGGACCGGCTCCGGCTGGGCAGGTAGCAGTTCCCCCATGTCGTGACGGAACGATGACCCGACGAGGGACGTCCGCCCGCCAACGGGTCTTCGTGCCCGTGTACCCATGAGGCTGTCCCTTCCTGCAAGGAGCAGTCGCGCATGGGCATGTCCATCGGTGGTGGCCGGGGTGGAGTGAAGAGTGACATCAACGTCACGCCCCTGGTCGACGTGGTGCTCGTCCTCCTCATCATCTTCATGGTGGTGACGCCCATGATGACGCGAGGCAAGGACGTGGTGCTTCCGCAGGCGGAGCACATCGAGAAAGAGGACGGGCCCGACCCGTTGGTCCTCTCGGTGACGCCGGACCGGAAGCTGTTCGTGGAGTCCGATGCCTATCCGGACGAGCGTGTCTTCCAGGCGAAGCTCAAGGCCGTGTTGCGGCAGGAACCTGGGCGGCGCCTGTTGCTCAAGGCGGACCAGTCGCTCACGTACGGGGACGTGAAGAAGGTGATGCAACTGGCGAAGGGCTCCGGAGCGGAGCGGGTGTCGCTCGCGGTGGTGAAGCCCGAGGGAGAGGCGAGCTCCGGTATGCCGTTTCCGTTGGAGCCCTGATGCGTGTCCGAGGGTTCCGGTGATGGGGCCGGAGCCCACGAGACGACAGTCCGTAAGTCACGCGGGCCTCCGTGCGTGAGCCCAGGCATAGTGCCACGGATATGTGGCGTGGCCTGTGGGCGAGGATGTCCCAGCAGAACGTGGCGGTGACGCGGCTCTTCGGGATGCTGCTGTTGCTGGGTGTGTGCTGCCTGGGGTTCATCGCGTTGTCGGACGAGGTGTCGGAGGGGGAGACGCAGGACTTCGACGAGCGGGTGTTGCGTGCGCTGCGAAGTCCGGAGGACCCGCTGGTGCCGAGGGGGCCGTGGTGGTTGCGGCTCACGGCGGAGGACGTGACGTCACTGGGGGGCGCGCCGGTGTTGTTCCTGGTGACGCTGGCCGTGTGCGGCTTCCTGGTGTTGGTGCGGCGTTATCGGACGTTGCTGCTGGTGCTCGTGGCGACGGTGGGCGGGACGCTGCTGAACGGGGCGCTGAAGCAGTTCTTCTCCCGGCCGCGACCCTCGGTGGTGCCGCACCTGAAGCAGGTGATGACCACGAGCTTCCCGAGCGGACACGCGATGTTGTCGGCCATCGTGTACCTCACGCTGGGAGCGCTGCTGGCGCAGCTCGCGGAGAGCAGGCGCGTGAAGGCATACATCCTCATGGTGGCGCTGCTGCTCCCGCTGCTGGTGGGGCTGACACGGGTGTACTTGGGGGTGCACTACCCCACGGACGTGCTGGGCGGCTGGGTGGCGGGGCTCGCGTGGGCGCTGCTGACGGCGCTCGTGGCGCGCGGACTGCGCCGCCGCAGCCCGGCCTTGCGTGAAGAGACGCGGCGCGAGGTGGAATGACAGGTAATTGAGTCCTCGAAGGGCGCAGATGTTGTAGTGGTGGACGCATGGGTCGCATGTCGCTGGTATCGCTCGGGCTGATTCTGTTGTCGGGGTGCGCGCTGTTTCGCTCAAGCCCGCGACCCGCGAAGGTCACGCCTGAGGAAGCTGCGCACTACTCGTTCCCCGTCGTCCTGCCCACGGAAGGGCAACACGTACTCCCTGGTCCCATCGCGGCGGCCATCGCCTTCGCCATGGAGGACTTTCTTCCCCTGGGAACCAAGCCTCCGCGCGATGCAACCCCCACCGAGCTCTGCGCCTTGCGCCGTGAGTCCTACGACGTGACCGCTGTTCCTGGTCCTGAGAATGTCGTCTTCGTCAGCTTCGCGGTTCGCGCGGATGCATGTCGCGACCTACAAGGCCCCAGCCTCTCGGACACGCCCATCGTCTACGCCGTGGATGTCGGCCGGTGGCTCATCCTCTCCGTGCAGAAGTAGGCCAACGGCTCGTCCAGCGGGGCTGCTCGGCCTCCAGGAGACCGAGAGGGCGTCGGTCCCAGCGTCGGGCATGAACGCGCGCCACCTCGGGCCTCACGAAAAAGCCCCCACGAGGCGCCCTCTGGGCGAAAGTCACGGCCCCGTGCGCTGTCTCTTCCGTCCCTCCCCACCGCGACCGTTCCCCTCTTCCGCGAGGTTCGCGGCATGAGCGTCTGGAGCTGGCTGGGTCGGTGGTTCCCCTCGCTGCGCAGCGAGCACGTCCCCATCTTCTACGAAGAGGACTACCGACTCCCCCTCACCGGCATCGAGTCCACCGTCGGCGTCGAACCTCGCGGCGTGGACTTCACCACCTGGTACCTGCTGGAGAAGCACGTCGTCCGCCCCTCGGACGTCTACCGGCCCAGGCCCGTGAGCTACGCGGAGATGTCCCGCGTCCACGACGCGACCTACCTGGAGTCACTCAGCCTCCCGGAGACCCTCGCTCGCATCTACGCCGTCGACCCGTCCGAAGTGCCCGTGGACACCCTCCTGTCCAACGTGCGTCTCGTCTGTGGCGGCACCCTCGGCGCCGCGCGCCTCGCCTTCGGCCGCCGTGGCCCCGTCGTCAACATGTCCGGCGGCTTCCACCACGCCGCCCCCAGTCGCGGCGGAGGCTTCTGCGCCGTCAACGACATCGCCATCGCGCTCGCCTCCCTCAACGCGGATGGCTACGAAGGGCAGACTGTCGTCCTCGACCTCGACGCCCATCCTCCCGACGGCACGGCCGAATGTCTGGCCGGACATCCGAAGGTCTGGATTGGCTCGCTGTCCGGCAGCGACTGGGGCTCGCTGCCCGAAGGCGTCGACGAGACGCGCGTGCCCGAGGGCATCACCGACGACGGCTACCTCGCGCTGCTCGAGGCCACGCTGTCGCGCATGCCCAAGCCCGACCTCGCCTTCGTCATCGCCGGCTGCGACGTGCTCGCGGGTGATCGCTTCGGACGCGTGGGCCTCACCGTGCAAGGCGCGCGACGACGAGACCAGCTCCTGGCGCGCGCGCTGCGCGGCGTGCCGAGCGTCTGGCTCCCCGGCGGCGGCTACCATGCCGAGTCATGGAAGGTCTTCGCCGGCACCGTGCTCGTGTTGTCCGGCATGGGCGGCCGCCGCATCAAGGCGCGCTATGACCCGCTGAGCGCCCGCTATCAGCGCATCTCCCGGTTGCTCTCGCAGGAAGGCGAGCCGCTCGATGAGCCGCTCACGCTGGAGGACCTGGAGGGCTCGCTCGGCCTGGGCGGCACGTTGCAGCCCCGCGTGCTCGGCTACTACACCGCGCAGTCCCTGGAGTACGCCCTCTTCCGCTATGGCCTGCTGTGGCAGGTGGAGCGCCTGGGCTACAGCCGGCCGCGTGTCGAGGTGGGCTCCACCGGCGTCGGAGACCGCATCAAGGTCCTGGGCCGCGCGGGCGGACAGGAGCACCTGCTCGTCGACGCCGTCGTGGAGCGGCGCACCATCGCGGGCGAGCCCTTCTTCTTCGTCAACTGGCTGAGCCTGCGCCATCCCCGCGCGCGCTTCAGCGAGCGTCGCCCCCAGCTCCCAGGCCAGGACGTCCCCGGCCTCGGCCTCGCGCGCGAGGCCACCGAGATGTTCGTGCTGATGGCCAAACGACTCGGCCTCGCCGGCGTGGCCTCACGGCCCATGTGGTACCACCTCGCCGTGGTCGCCCGGGCCCGCTTCCGCTTCGTGGATCCCGCGCGTCAGGGCCGCTTCGAGGCGATGATGAGAGACTTGGCCCACCTGCCCCTGCTCGAAGCCACTCGCGCCGTGGCCGAAGGCCGCGTGTCGCTCAACGGCGAGCCCTACCGATGGGAGCCGGATGACGTCGTCCTGCGCCTGGAGCCCGTCCCCGTCGACACCGACGTCATCGCCGCCGAGCGCGAGCGCTGCCACTTCACCGTGGAGTCCCGGCACGGTTGAGCCCCCGCCTGCTCGCCCACCCCGAACCCCCGGGGCTCATGGTAGGCAGGGGGCGTGGACCTGGACGCGCTCCGCCGTGAGCAGCACAAGCTCCGGCTCTCGTGGATGCCGTGGCTCTATTTCTCCCTCAAGCCGCGCCACCGCGAGTGGGCGGACGCGTGGCAGCGTGAGGTGCAGGAGCGCCTGCGTGAGCTGGAGACCGTCGAAATCGCCGAGGGCTGCTTCATCGCCCCGGAGGCGCGCATCTTCGCCGAGCCCGGCCGCGCGGTCGCCATCGGCCCCGGGTGCAGCATCGCCGCGGATGCCTTCGTCCACGGCCCCGTCGTCCTCGGGCCCCGGGTGAGCCTCAACGCCCGCGTGAGCCTGGACGGCGGCGCCGGCGGCATCCGCATCGGCGAGGGCACCCGCATCGCCACCGGCGCCACCCTCTATGCCTTCGACCACGGCCTCGCCCCGGACCGCCCCGTGCGAGACCAGCCCGTCACCTCCCAGGGCATCACCCTGGGCGCGGATGTGTGGATAGGTGCCAACGCGGGCGTGACGGATGGCGTCACGGTGGGGGACCACGCCGTGGTGGCCATGGGCGCCGTCGTCACTCGCGACGTGCCTGCCTGGGCCGTCGTCGGTGGGGTGCCCGCCCGTGTGCTCGGGGACCGTCGCCAGCGCCACCGCTCGGGGGCTCCGGGCGGGTGGGAACCGGGCGACCAGGAGTGAACCTTCTCCGCCTTCATTGACTTCCCGACATTCGCCGGCTCTATGCTGGAGAAGACGTCGCCACCGGGAGGGGCACAGGGTGTTGGACAGGCTTCTGGCAGCCATGTGCGCTGCCTGGACGCTGGACCCCCGCCGAGGGCGCAGGAGGCCGAAGTGGCAGACGAGCGGCGGGACGTGGGGCGTGTCGAGGCCCCGGTACCGGTTCCCGAGGCGAGCGCGGGTGGCCATTCCTCCCGAGCACCCTCGTCATCCCCAGACAGCGGGGCCGCGATGGCGCGGCGTCTCCAGGTGCTGGAGGGGCTGCTCAGCGAGGTGGTGTTCCAGCTCGACGCCCACGGCCGCGTCGCCTACCTGGGCCCCGGCTGGGAGAAGCTGACCGGGACGCTCGGCGCGGTGTTCCAGGGACACCCGCTGCTGGAGGCCGTACACCCCCCGGACCGCGAGGCGGCGAGGACCCTGCTGGAGGCCGTGGCCACGCAGCGACTCCCGGACGCGCGCCAGGAGCTGCGCCTGTCCGTGGGCGATGACGCGCGGTGGGTGGTGCTGGCCGCCCGGAGCGTGCCGGGCCTGCCTGGCGAGGTGGTGGGCACGCTGCTGGACATCGACTCCCGCCGTCGGGCCGAGGAGGCCGTCGCCACGCGCGAGCGCTACCTGGAGACGATGGTGGAGGTGCAGCGGCGGATGATGCCGCACCAGCTCCCCGTGGACCTGTACGCCTCCGTGGTGGAGCCGCTGGGCCGCGTGTCCGCCGCCAGCCGCGTCTACGTCTTCGAGATGCACCGCAGCGCGGAAGGCGCGCCGCTCGCCTCGCAGCGCGCGGAGTGGTGCGAGCCGGGGATTCCTCCCAACCTGGAGGACCCGAACATGCACGGCCTGCCGCTCCTGGAGGCGTTGCTGCCCGAGCAGGCCTCCGCGCTGATTCGCGGCGAGCCGGTGCAGGGCCTGCCCTGGAGCTTCACGCCCGTGTTGAGGCCGATGCTGGAGGCGCAGGGCGTGCGCTCGGTGCTGCTCCTGCCGCTGCACGTGCATGGGCAGCTCTTCGGCGTCATCGGCTTCGACAACTGTCGCGAGGCGCGGCCCTGGGGGCCCATCGAGGTCAACCTCCTGTCGGGCGCGGCGGGCACGCTGTCGCTCGCGCTGGAGCAGCGCACGGACAAGGCGCTGCGCGTGCGCACGGAGACGACGCTGCGGCGCACCGAGGCCGGCGTCCATCTGCTCATCGAAGCCTTCCCGGACCCCGTCATGGTGCACGTGGGGGACGGCGTGCTGCTGTCGGTGAACCCGGCGCTGGTGCAGTACCTGGGTTACCGGGACGCGTCGGAGCTGGTGGGCCGGCACGTATTGGAGCTGGTGCGCGAGGAGGACCGGAGCGCGGCGCAGCTCTACCTGGGCCAGGCGCTGGAGGGAAAGCGGGCGGCGCGCGCGGTGGAGGTGCCGCTGGTGCGCCGCGACGGCGAGACGGTGGTGGCGGACCTGGTGACACTGGCCGTCGTCTTCGACGGGGCCCCCGCGTGGGTGACGATGGCGCGCGACTTCACGGAGCGAAAGCGCTCCCAGGCGCAGCTCATCCTCGCCGACCGCATGGCCTCCATGGGCCTGCTCGCCGCCGGCATCGCGCACGAGCTGAACAACCCGCTGGCCTACGTGCTCTCCAACCTGGACTTCCTGCACGCCACGGTGGGCCCGCGGGCGCGTCCGCTGACGCCCGATGACCTGGTGGAGTGCCGCCAGGTGCTGGACGACGCGCGCGAGGGCGCCGAGCGGATGCGGCAGATTGTCCGCCAGCTGCGCGTCTTCTCCCGCGTGGAGGACAACCGCGAGGAGCCGGTGGACGTGCACCGGGTACTGGACTCGGTGGCGCAGATGGCGGCCAGCGAGGTGCGTCCCCGGGCGCGGCTGGTGAAGAGCTACGGCGTGGTGCCTCCGGTGCGTGGCAACGAGGGCAAGCTGTTCCAGGTGTTCCTCAACCTGGTCATCAACGCCGCGCACGCGATTGAAGAAGGCCAGTCGGAGACGAACGAGATTCGCATCACCACGCGGCCGGAAGACGGCGAGCGCGTCCTGGTGGAGGTGCGCGACACAGGGGGCGGCATCCCTCCGGAGCACCTGCGCCGCATCTTCGACCCGTTCTTCACCACCAAGTCCGCGGGCCTGGGCACGGGCCTGGGCCTGTCCATCTGCGACACCATCGTCACCGCGCTGGGCGGCCACATCTCCGTGGAGTCGTCCGTGGGCGTGGGCACCACCTTCCGCGTGGCCCTGCACGCCTCGTCCCCGCTGGACACCGTCGCCCGTCACGGCCTGTGAGCCCGGGCGGCGACTGACTCCACCTCGCGCGCGTGACTGGCCCGCGAGGTGGAGCGTCTTATTTCAGCGCGTCAGCTACAGATGCCCAGGGGCTGTGAGCCCTCGACTCCCAGCAGCGTCCGTTTGTGGGTGATGCCGGCCCACTGGGCAATCGTCACCCACCAGGTCTTCTTGAAGAAGAGGATGCGGACGCGGGCGAAGGCCTTCAGGGTCCCCGAGAGCGTGTTCAGGTCCAGGTCCGTCTTCAGCTTCCAGTCGAGCGTGCAGACGGGCCAGAACACCTCGCCCGAGGCGGGCAGGGTGGCGTTGATGAGCGCCAGGCTGCCCTCCACGCCGAAGGCGACGATGATGACGTCCACCGACGCGGACGCGGCGACGTTGGACCAGCCGCCCGGTATCGCCGACAGCCGCGCCACCGTGGGGCCGATGAGCCCCTGCACCGCCAGCTTCACGCCGCCGGAGAGCGACGCCTTCACGGTGATGGGCACCGGCCCCACCATGAACGTCTTGGAGGCGGAGAAGAACGTCCGGCTCCAGTTGATGGGAGGCGGGGAGTACGTGGCGTAGAGGCTGGTGGACCAGACCTCCTGGCCCAGCACGTAGAGCGCCGCCGTGCCGCTGTTGTCGCCGCCGTTCTGCCCCACCACCTGGGCGCGCCCGCGCACCACGTCGTGCTCCGAGGAGAACACTGCGGCGAAGAGCCTGCCGTCCGCCACCGCCACGACTTTCTTGTCCGCGTTGATGGTCGCCGTCTCGGCCGTGAGCAGCGCGTTGAGGTGGTAGCCCGCGCCGAAGAGGCTGTTGCCGAACTTCTCCGTGCGCACATAGGACTTGTTGAACGTCTGCGACGGGTTGGTCCACGGCATGATTTCCGTCGGCGGAGGGACCTGGTGCTGGAACGCCTCCGGGATGACCGCCTGCTGGACGTCGATGTTGTGCGTGAAATCCGACGCGTCGTACTGGAGCTGGCCTCCCGTCCGGTTCGTCTCGTCCTGGAGGATGGCGTACTCCTGGGTCGTCGTGTAGCTGGCACCCGGGACGAACGGCGCGACCTGCGACTCCCACGCCACCTTGTTGTTGAGCGTGTAGCCCGGGGCGTAGACGGCGAAGGGATACTTCGAGGGCTGGACGACGTAGGGGTTCGGGTCGACGTAGCTCTGCGCGGCGCCGAGTCCTGGAACCACGGCCAGCATCATCGCGACGAAGCGCGACAGTGCCCTGTTCATGTGGGCCTCCGGGGGATGGGTGGAAGGCCGATTATTTACTCCGGGTGAAGTCGTTGGATGTGATTGATTCGTGAAAACACGGTGCGAGCCGGGTCGGTATGTCTGACTTTCCACGGTCCGCCGCGTCAACTTCAGGGCGCTGACTGAGAGGGAACAGGCGTGGTGGGGGTTTCCACGTACGTGGTGGCCATGCGACGGATGTCGGGATTGCGCTCATGCTGGCTCGCCCAGCGCAGCAGGGCCAGGGCGCCGGGTGTGTTGCCCCGGTGCTGGCCCAGAAGCTGGATGATATCGGAGCGCACGCCGTCGGACATGTCCTCGCGCAGCGCCTGTCCCAGCACGGGCAGCAGCAGGGGCTCCAGGGGACGGAAGCCGCAGGCGAAGACCGCGCCCCGGCGCACCTCCGAGACAGGGTCGTTCACCAGACGCTCCAGCAGCAGGCGGTCCGCCTCCGGGCCGGGAATCCCCCGCAGCGCCACCATGGCCGCCTCGCGGACCTTCACGGAGTCGGAGCGCAGCGCGTCCGCGATGGACTCGAGCGCGCCCGGAGCCCGCGTGTTGCCGAGCGAGCGCAGCAGCAAGGCCCGCTGCTCCGCGTTCGTCGCGGCGCGGTAGTCGTTCTTCAACTCCTGCACCAGCGCCTCCGAGCCGCGCGCGTCGGTGTCGTTCATCTGGAGCGCGGAGTTGCCCAGGGCCAGCGTCGCCGTGCCCCGCAGCCTCGGGTCCTCGCTCCGCGACAGCTGGCGCAGCGTGTCCACGCCT
Organism: Myxococcus sp. CA056; assembly: GCF_013336715.1. Taxonomy (NCBI): domain Bacteria; kingdom Pseudomonadati; phylum Myxococcota; class Myxococcia; order Myxococcales; family Myxococcaceae; genus Myxococcus; species Myxococcus sp. CA056. The sequence goes on along the minus strand of NZ_JABUMT010000001.1, from coordinate 887,250 downwards.
TCGCGGATGGGGTTGTCCGCCATGCCCAGCGCGGAGACCGCGTCCATGCGCACGTCCGTCGTCAGCGCGGTGTCGACGGTGGCCGACGCCAGGGCGCGCAGGGACTCGGGCGTGCTCGCCGCGGAGAGCGCGCCCAACATGGCGCTCGCGGCCAATGGGGACAGGTCCTTCGAGCGCAGCAGGGCGGGGATTCGCGCGGCCTCCTCGGGGTGGAGCAGCAGCAGGGCGCGCAGTTGCTCCAGGGCCCGCGTCCGCGCGTCGTCGCGGGCCTTCTCGTCGGTGGGCAGCGCGAGCAGGTCCGCGAGGATGTCCTCGAAGCGACGCGAGCCGAGCACCTGTCGATGATGGGCGAGCGGGTCCGTCGCCTGCCCCTGGAAGGTGGCCAGCGCGGCGGTGTTCAAGAAGCCCGCGCGCGCGGCGAAGGCGTCGCGCAGCGAGGGCTCCTGTCGACGCTCCAGCAGGCGCAACGTCAGCTCCGTCGCGTTCGTCACCGTGGGCAGGCCCTCGCCCGGCTCCACCGTGAGCTGCTCGCGCGTCTGGACGCTCTGGAGCCACGCGCCCTCACCCAGCTCGAACGTGGAGCCGCCGCCGACGCTCATGCGCAGTTCGGTGCCCAGCGGCTGGAGTCCCTGCGGCGTGGCCACGGAGGTATAGGCCCGCTTGCGCTTGTCGAAGCGGCTCGTCCCCTGGCGCTGGTACTCCGCGACGTACTGGCCGGAGGTGTCCTGCTCTTCGGTTCGCCACGTCGTCCCTGGGACGCCGTTCACCACGAACTGGGAGGACGCCAACACCGAGCGCAGCAGCCCGCGCGCCAGCTCGTCCACGCCCTGCTCGAAGTGCGTCAGCGACACCGCGCCCGTCCTGTCCAGCGTCGCGAAGAAGGGCAGCGACAGCGCCGCCACCATCGCCTGCCGCGTCTCGGGCGACAGCGCCCCTTGGCCCTCCACCTCCAGCCCGAAGCTCGCCGGTCTCAGGTGGAGGCGGACGAGGACGGTGTCTCCCTCGGCGGAGACGATGCCCACGTCCCACTCACCCTGGAGGGCGAAGCGCATGCCCTGCGCCGTGGCTGTGGCCGGGGTCTTCTGTTGGCCAAAGGACACTGTCAGCCCCAGGCTCAACGCGTGACGGTGGAGCGTGCCCGGCACCCAGGCGCGCCTTCCGGCCTCGTCGCGCGCGTCCGGGATGGCCTCGGCGGGTGGTGGGCTCGTGGAAGCCCGCACCATCGGCGCCGCGTTTCCCACCGGGGCGGAAGATGCTTCCCCCGCTTGCTTCCACCACACGGCGCCCAGCCCCAACAGGAGCAGGAACGCCGCCAACCCGACAACGTGCAGCCGCTTGCGGCGCATGGAGTCTCCCGAGGACGCTTCCTTGACAGGGGTGTGTGTCCCAAACCACGCTTGTCATTGAATGACTGGGAACGCCAGCGTTCCGAGAATATAGCGAAACCCCTTATCGTGGGGCTGACATGCTGAATCGACTCCGCTTTCGTCATCTCATACCCGGAGTGTGCGAGGCTCGACGTGCTTCGCATCCGGGGCCGTGGCGCTGGCTGGTGGGGTTCTCGCTGGCGTTGCTCGCGGCCTGTGGCGCTCGGGAAGACCTCCCACCGCCTGGCGCGCTCGGCACGCAAGGCCAGGCCGTCCGCACGTGCCCTGTCGCCCAGGTCTCCTCGCTGTCCGACTCCTGCATGGGCTCCTGCCATCTGGGGTGCGGTGACGGCTTCTGTCAGGCGGGCGCGGAGACGGAGGCCACCTGTCCGGGCGACTGCTGGTGCGGTGACGGAATCTGCACCGCGGAGACGGTGAACACCTGCCCCGTGGACTGTGGGTGTCCCGGTGGGCTCACCGCGGCCTGTCCATCGTCGGACCCTTCATGTTCTCGCGCCCTTGGGGACCCCTTCGCGGTTCCCCTCCTCCAGCCCTAGGACGCACCATGTTCCGCTTCCACCACCTCCTGCTGGGCTGCTGCGCGGGGCTGGCGTGTACGTCCTCCACCATCTCCCCGCGAGTCCTCTCGGACGCCCAATGGCTCGGCTTCCCGGAGGCCCGCGTGACGCTGTCGGCGGGAGGCTCCAAGGCGAGAGGGCTGCACGTCGCGGACGTGGACGGCGACGGCGTGAAGGACCTGGTCCTCGTGGCCTCGCAGGAGGAGCAGGTCTGCATCCACCAGGGTGTGGGGAGGGGAGGCTTCGCGGCGCCCCGGTGCCTCGCCGCGGGGACCACGCCCATGGACGTGGCCGTCAGCGACGTGAATGGTGACGGCCGCCAGGACCTGCTCATCGTCGGCCACTTCTCCAACGCCCTCACGGTGCGCCTGGGTGCGGCGGATGGCGCGTTCCTGGCGGGAATCCCCTACTCGCTGGGCAATCACTCGCAGCAGGTGCGGGTGGCGGACCTGGATGGGGACGGGCACCTCGACGCGATAACGAAGAACGCGGGCTCGGCGGGCTTCTGGAACATCACCTCCCTCAAGGGCCGGGGCGACGGCTCCTTCGGTGAGGCCGTGCCGCATTCAGTCACCGGACTGCCTCGGGATTTGGTGGTCGCGGACGTGAACGACGACGCGCTGCCCGACGTCCTGGTGCTCAACACCAACAGTTTCACCGTGGACATCCTGCTCGCCAGGAAGGACGAGAAGCTGACCGCCGTCCCTCCGCTCAAGCTCAGCGGGTCCGCGGATGACGAGCCCTTCCGGCTCGCTCCCGTGGAGGTGAATGGCGACGGCAAGCTGGACCTCGTCATCACCCACGGCCTGTCGGACAGTGGCTACCTCTCCCTGCACCTGGGCGACGGCAAGGGCGGCTTCACCTCCACCCAATCCATCCTCGCCAACGAGCCAGGAGAGGTGGTGGTCGCGGACTTCAACCAGGACGGGCGCAGCGACATCGCCCACGCCGGGATGTCCGGAGGCGTCTACCTGCTGCTCGGAGCGGCGGACGGCCAGTTGGGGGCTCCGATGCGCGTGGCGTCCAGTGTGACGCCCACGTCCCTGGTCGCCGAGGACCTGGACGCGGATGGCTTCCCCGACCTGGCGTGGACGACGCCGGACTCCGTGGAGGTCCTCCTGGGCTCCACGACTCGTGATGAGCCCTAGCCGCGCACGGCTCGGCAGCGACGTCGGTTTTTCGCGGCACCTTGAGATGCACCCCTCGTGGAGGTTGGCATGAAGCAGCTCTGGCTCGTCGTTGGTCTGGTCTTCGTCGGCTTCGCGAGCCCCTCCTGGGCGCAGCTCAGTGGCCGGTGCGGTGGGGATGACAACCTCACGCCGCAGCAAGTCCCGGGGCGCAACGCGTGGGCGCGCAAGTGCGGCTACATCTCCGCCGCGAAGGAGGCCATCCTCAACGCGGACAGCGAGTACCAGGTCTTCGCCAACGGCTGTTTCCAGTACCCGTGCTCCACGAACAGCTGTCAGTTCTTCGTGCCCGTCTCCGCCAGCGCGCCCTGTGTGGCGGGGCTCGTCATGCTCGGCTCGTGCGTGGCGGCGAGCACCGTGCCGCTCCCGCGAGGCTCCGTGCTGGCGTATCTGGACGACTCCGAGCCCGCGTGGCCGACGTGGCTCCAGCGCGCCCCGCGTGACACGGCGGGCCCTACATGAGCGCGGCGGCCCCTGGCCGCTTCGTCCAGCGTCTCGCGGTGGTCCTGGCCTGCCTGACGTGGGTGGCCTGCAATCCCGTGGACCCCGAGGACTCGCGCGAAGCGCTCGGTGAGTCCTCCCAGGCGCTCCCTATCTGCCAGTGCCCGTTGCAGTACCTCCGGCCGGGCGAGGTGGTGGATCCGCTGCAGCCCCAGTGCCCCTATTACGAGTGCGAGAACTCCTGCGGCGACGGGTACTGCGGCCCGCTCGAGGACTCGTGGAGCTGCTCCTGGGACTGCGGCGCGCCCACCGTGTGCGGAAACGGCACGTGTGACTTCGGCGAGAGCGAGGGGACGTGTCCCGCCGACTGCTACTGCGGAGACGGCTGGTGCAATGGCGAGTCGGTCTACTCGTGCCCGGTCGACTGCGGCTGCCCCAATCCCTGCGGCAACGGGACGTGCGGCGCGGGCGAGTCCACGGCCACCTGTCCCGGAGATTGCGGCTCGGCGTGTGGAGACGGCGCCTGCAATGGGACGGAGAGCGTGTACAGCTGCGCCGCGGACTGCGGTTACTGCGGTGACGGCTACTGCGCCGGCTCGGAGACGCGCTACTCGTGCAGCCAGGACTGCGGCTACTCCTACCCGTGCCTCCTGCCCGTCGAGCAGTGCCCCCTTCAGCCGCTCACCCCCGACGCGCCCCGCTGAGGGGAGGCTGGGACTCCGGCGATTCACACAGCCGGAGTCCCAACCCGAGGGCTCAACGCGCGGGCCTACAGGCCGCTGACGTCCACGTCGTCACGCAGGGACAGGCGGTAGTCGTCCTGGGCCCACTCGTTCTGGAAGCGCACGGAGCCGGTGAGGAAGCCCTCCGCGTTCATCACGTTCTCGAGCTTCACCTGGCTCTCCGGCCGGACGTTCCAGACCTGGCCCTTGAAGTTGAAGACGGTGACGCGGCTCAGGTGCAGCTTCACGCCGTCGGCGCCCAGCAGCGTGTCGCCGGCCTGCAGCGTGCGGGCCTTCACCATCGTCCCGTCCTCCAGGACCATCGGGTGCTCCGCCGTCACTTCCAGGCGGCGACCCTCCTGGGTCTCCAGGGTGAAGATGTCCTCCTGCGTGTCGCCCGCGACGAAGCTGCGGATGGTCTGCTCGCCATAGCGCAGGAAGCCCGCCTCCGAGTCAGGGCTCAGGGCCGTCACGGTGGTGAGGCCGGACGCGTACGCCTCCGGCACCGGCAGCATCCGCCCACCGAAGGCGACCTTCTGGCTGGGCGTGGTGCAGCCGGCGACGCAGGTGCCCAGCTTGTTCAGGCCGGTGATGCACTCCGCGGACTCGACGGCGGGGACGAAGAACGTACAGGACGAGCCCGCGGGCACGGCCGGGTACGCGAAGCAGCCGTTGGTGAAGACCTGGTACTCGTTCTCCGTGTTCAGGTACGCCTCGCGCGTGGCGGTGATGAGGCCGCACCTGCGGGCCCAGGCGTTGCGGCCCCGCGCGAGGTCAATCGTGGTGAGCTGGTCATCCTGGAAGCAGCGCGTGGACAGCTGCGCCAGGGCGGTGCTCGAAAGACAGACAGAGAAGACTGCGACGGCGATGAAGACATTCTTCATGGGTTCTCCTTGAGGTGATTGGGAATGGACTGCGCTTGGAGTCGCCTACGGCACGCCCGCGGCGCCCCAGGCGTCACGCACCGCGTTCACGACGGAGGCGTCGTAGCGGTCCTGGGCGGCCTGGACGGTGTAGGCCTTGGCCTGGGACATCGTCGTGGTGGATGTGTAGTAGTTCGTCGCGGCGAAGTAGAAGGTCTGCGCCGCGCGGTTCATGCCCACGCCCGCCACGTTGATGGGCGTCTTGCCGCGCGGGTGAGTGCCGCCCGTCACGAGCAGCTTGAAGACCAGGTTCTGGATGCCCGAGTTCCAGTGCACACCGCCGTTGTCCGCGGTGCCCGTGTAGCGCTCGGGGTAGTAGTCCTTGGACGAGCCGTCCCGCGTGGGGTTGTCCATGTAGCGGAGCGCATCCCCGCCGATGTTCGGCGTCCAGATGTCCTCGCCAATCTTCCAGACGTCCGCGTCGATGGCGCCGCCGCGAGCCCAGCTCTCGCAGATGGCGGCGGCGATGTCCGACAGGCTCTCGTTGAGCGCGCCGGACTCGTTGCGGTACACGAGCCCCGACTCGTACTGCGTCACGGCGTGGGTGATTTCGTGGGACACCACGTCCAAATCCAAGCCGAGCTGACCGGAGTTCACTCCGTCGCCATCGCCGAACACGATTTGAATGCCGTCCCAGTACGCATTCACGTACGAGGCGCCGTAGTGCACGGTGCTGGTGATGGTGGCGCCCCGGTCATCGAACGAGTCGCGACCGAAAATCGTCTCGTAGCAGGCGTACGTCGTGCCGACGTGGTCGTAGTTCACGTCGACATGGTTGTCGCCCGTGGCCGCGCCGAGCTCGATGCGGCGCAGGGTGCCGGGCGTGGTCCACTGGTTGTTGGCCGAGTGGATTCGACGATTCTGGGCGGAGTGGATGAGCGGCTGCACGTCGAGCACCCGGCCCGACGCCGCGTCCACGTAGACGCGGTCCCTGGCGGGCGAGTCCTCGCGAGTGCCCGCGCGCGTCACCTCCCAGGCGGAGGCCAGCGAGCCCTCGGCGCCCAGGAAGTAGACGAAGCGGGGCTCGCCCTCGACGACGAGCGTGTCGAGCCCCTCCAGCGCCGCGCGCTTCACGTCGTCGATGGGGAACCGCGCGAGCGTCGCGGGCTCACCAGCGCCTCGGGCCGAGCCATTGGCCGCGTACACCAGGCCCGCCGTGTTGACGTGCAGCACCAGCTCGCCCCCCACGACGCGGATGCCCTGGCGCGTCTGGTCATAGCGGATATGCGTGAAGCCCAGGTCATCCACGCGGCTGGAGCGCACCGTCAGCTCCTCCGCGCGCAGCCCGAACACCGGGGCGATGGCGCGCAGCGCGGGCGCGAGCGCGTCACCGGCCCTGAGCGCCGCGAGCGCGGTGTCCGCCGTGCCCAACTGTCCCCGGATGAAGCTGGGGGTGCCGTCCTTCCCCACGTCGACCACTTCCACGCGGCCCAGCGCGGCGAGGGCGTCCTGCCGAGTCTGCCGAGCTTGCCGGGTGCTGTCCCGCGCCTCGGCCGGGTCCGCCGGGACGTCGCCGCACGCGACGCCCACGACGGCACAGCACGCTCCAATCAATCCCTGTTTCCAAGTCCGAGTCACGACGCGCTCCTGTCTTCTGGTGGGTGTTGCTTCACGGCTCCAGCGCGGGCGCGACCACCCGGCTCCGGATGGGTGGGCGAGCCCTCCTCGCTGGCACTTCGGGACACACGAGGCCCGCTCCGCCCTCGGCGGACAGGACGCTCCTGGGCCCATCACGGCCGCGGATTAGAGGTGTGCTGTCATCCGCTGGACTTCGTCGGGGCTTGCCCCCGACTCCGCCAGTCCGGCGACGAGCGCCTCGCGCAGCAGGTTCTTGAGCCGGGGGTTCTCCAGCTTCGAGTACGTGTCGACGGCCAGCTGCCGGTCCACCTGCGCGAGCCGGAACAGCAGGTCGTACTTCTCTCCGACGAGCCCCTTCTTCACCGAGTCCGGCAGCGCGCTGTCGATGGGCGACAGCGCCAGCGACGTCATCGCCTCGCGGGCGGTGGGCTCCTGGGGTGCCAGCTCGAAGAGCAGGTCAATCATCGCCATGCGCTCCAGCACAGGCTCGGGCTTGGTCTCCAGGAACTGGGCGCCGGCCGGCAGCTGCTGAAGCGCCGTGGGGTCCGCCAGCTCGTTCCTCAAGCCGATGATGCGCGCGCCGCCTTCCCGCGTGAGCTCCTCGACGAAGACCTCCTTGCGGAAGAACGCGTTGAAGCGTCCGGCCCGGTACTCCCGCGCGGACACCCGCGCGGCCTCTCGCTGCTCCTTCGCCACCCGGGCCTCGTCGGTGGCTGGCTCGGCCTCGGATGGCGTGGGAGCGGGCGCGCCCGGGCGTCGCGGGAGCGCCGCGGTGGGCTGTGGAGAACTCGTGGGCTTGTGCGCCTGGGACGCCGTGTCGGCGGGAGGCGGCGGGGTGGAGGGTGTGTCGGCGCCCTTCAGGGTGACGAGTCCGTAGAGTCCCGTGCCTCCGAGGACGAGCAACGCGAGCCCGGGTCCCATCATCCGCCAGCGTCTGGGAGGCTTTGGCTTGGCGCTCTCGGGGGGATGTCCGTTCATGGGGCCTGCGCTCCTTGTCGATGACGACGCGATTCGATGAGAGGGGTTAGAACAGCCAGCGCGGCGGAGGCGGCTCGTCGGAGACTCCGAGGAACCTGCGGTTGACCACCCGGTTCTCCGGGTCCACCGTCACCTGCAGCACGGGCTCGGGGAAGGGCACCGTCACGTGGAGGGTGTCCGACTCGGGCTCCAGGCCGTAGTCGAGCGTGACGAGCTTGGACTGCGTGGCGCCTTCGAGCAGCACGTCCACGGAGACCGGGTAGTGCGTTCCGGAGACCGAGCGCTGGATGGCGGTGAGGGTGACGTCGCCGTCGTCCTCCTCGGTGCTCACCTCGAAGTAGGGCCAGTCCGGGTCACCCGCGCCGTGGACCCAGGCGTCGAAGTACGGGCCCAGGTTCTTGCCTGATGCCTGCTCCAGCGCGGCGCGCAGGTCGTCGACGCTGCGGTCCCCGGGCTGGGCCAGGAAGCCCTTGATGCCCCGGAGGACGGCGTCCTGGCCGAGCAGCGGCTCCAGTTGGAGGAAGAGAATCATGGGCCCGGTGCCGTAGACGTCCGACGCGAGCGAGAGGAAGACGGGCGGCGGGTCGTCTTGCGGCTGCGGGTAGTACGCCGCGGTGCGCGCCAGCCGGTCCCAGTACGCGCGTGTCTGCTCCGCCTCGCCCGAGGGGCGCGCGCGCAGCTCGTACAGGTACGTGAGGTATTCGGCGATGGCTTCCTTCCACACGAAGTCGAAGGGCCGCGACAGCGTGGTGCGATTGCCCGCCCACTGGTGCACGACCTCGTGCATCAGCGTGTGCATCGTCATGTTCGCGTAGTCGCGCCGCAGGTCCGGCAGGTCCTCGCGGAGGATGAGGTTGGCGGGGTGCTCCACGCCCAGCCACTCCGTGGGCGCGCCCGCGACGCGCAGCTCCGTGCCGTAGGGCAGCGGCCCCAGCTCACCGATAATCCAGTGCAGGTACGCCTTCACGTCGTTGGCGTTGAGCGAGGCCGCCAGCTTCCCGCCGGGCACCTCGTAGAACACCAGCTTGAACTTGTTGGACACCTCCGTGAACGTGCTGGGGACCCAGGCGGGGTTGGAGGCCACGGCGAAGGACGAGTACGTGGGCGCCTTGGTGAGCCCGGTCAGCGTGCACTTCGTCGTGGTGTTGTCCGGACGGGTGCGTTGGCCGGGGCACAGCACGCGCTCGTTCTGCGCGTGCTTGACGGTGAAGACATACTGCGCGAGCTGGTCCGTGCGGTCGTCACAAGGGCCGAACCTGTCGCAGCCCTCCACCCAGTTGAGCAGGTAGGAGAACGTGTTGCCCGCCTTGTCCGTGCGGCGGGAGAAGCCGACCTGCGTGAAGTCATACGTCTGGAGGGGCACGGTGAAGCGCGCCTCCAGCTTCACCTGGCCCGCGAAGAGTCCCGGCCCACACACGCGGATGCCGTCCTCGACGGACTCGGACCGCAGCGGGGGGTTCCCATTCCAGTGGACCTCGGTGAGGCCCTGGGGGGCCTTCACCACGAAGCAGTCGCCGCCCGGGGGGTAGACGTCCATCAACAGCGTGGACTTCGCCGCACCCGTCTGCGTCGCGAACTCGTATTCGTAGCGCGTTACCTGGGCGGTGAAGTCGCCCGAGGGCGCCATCGGCGTGAAGGAGTGCGCCCGGGTGTCGAGCGGCGCCTCCTGCTCGGAGGCGTCCTCCGTCGGGCCGCACCCGGTCCCCGTGAGCACCAGGGGACTCCAGGTCAGCGCCACCACCGCGAGACCGCGTGCCACCTTCTTCGCAAACCATCCTGGGATGCTTCGCATGGCGTCCTTGTCGTGAAGTGACGAGCGCGGTGGGACGCGAGAGCCCATGCCCCCTGCGGGCTCTCGCGTCGGTTCAAGCAGGCTGCTTTAGAGGCCGTCGACGCTGGCCTCGTCACGCAGCGACAGGCGGTAGTGGTCGTCCGCCCACTCGTTCTGGAAGCGCACCGAGCCCGTCAACAGGCCCTCCACGTCGAGCACGTTCTCAATCTTCTCGTGGCTGACCGGCTGCACGTTCCAGGTCTTCCCCTCGTACCGGAACACGGTGACGTCGCGCAGCTCCACCTTCTCGCCCGTGGTGCCGAGCAGCAGGTCGCCCTTCTGCAGCGTCTTGGCCTTCACCATCTCACCGGAGGCGGTGACCATGGGGTGCTCGGACGTGACTTCGACGCGGCGGCCGTCCACCGTCTCGAGCGCGAACACGTCCTCCACGGTGTCTCCGGCCACGAAGGCGCGAATGGTCTGCTCTCCCGTCGTCGGAGCGACGAGCGACGCGTCCTTGGTGAGCGCCGTCACCGTGCGCACGCCCGCGGCGTAGGCGTCCGAGATGGGCCAGTACTCACCGCCGAAGGAGACCTTCTCCTTCGCCGTGTAGCAGCCCGTCACGCAGGTGCCGAGCTTGACCAGGTTGGGGATGCAGGGCGCGGCGGTGTCGGCGGGAATGTAGAAGGTGCAGGTGGCGGTGGGCCCCGTCGCGGTGAAGGAGAAACAGCCGCCGGAGAACACCTGGTACTCGCCTTCGGAGTTCAGGAAGTCGCGCTTCGCCGCGGTGATGTAGCCGCAGTTGTAGGCCCAGTTGTTGCGCCCCTGCGACAGCGTGTAGGTGGTGAGTTGATCATCCGTGAAGCAACGCGTGGACAACTGCGCCGACGCCGTCGTGGAAAGCACCGCGCACGCAAGGACAACCAGATACGACAGTCGCTTCATGGCTTGCTCCGGAAGGCTGATGGAAGTGCTTTGTTTTGCGAGGAAACTGGATATACCCGGGTTCACTCTGCGTAAAGTGTAAATCGACATCTAGTGGGAATCCCTGACTGAAATGTTGGGTGCAATTGATTTGCTGTGAACACGGGTAATCCAGACCGTGACGAAGGTGGCACTGGAGGCCCGTTCTGGTTCAAAAATCACAGCGAACTCCGTGGGTTGGGTGGAGGACCTGCCCCGGGTTCGCGGCCTGCGAGGACAGCTCACCGCGTCAGTCATTGGCGGTTTTGAGTGCGTCTGGTGGGGCCTTGTGATGTCCCAGGGAGGACGCACTCCTGGTGTGGTTCGTGCGTGCCTGGGGCCTGGTGGGAGTGTGGGCCGGCTGACGAGCGATGACGGGACGGGTGCGGGGGGCCAGCAGAGTCTTTATGAGGGGCTCCATCCTGGAGCGGCGCGTCCCATGCGCCTTGGAGGAAGGCATGCGCGCACATCTGTTCCGGCTCGTCCTGGCGCTGAGCTTCGTCCTGGGGACGGTGGCCCAGGGGGCTGTCGCTCCGCTGCGCGGTGCGTCCGGCGACACCTGTGCGGGCAACACGCGCTTCCTCATCGGTGCGGGCATGGGGGACATCACCGGCCCCGCCGCCGAGGTGGGGATGATGGGTTACGGACAGCTCTCGCAGCAGACAGCGGGCATCCACCAGCGCCTGCGCTCGCGGGCCTTCGTCATCGTCTCGCCGTGCAACGGGCGGCGTGTGGCCTTCGTCAGCGCGGACCTGGGCATGGTCTTCCAGGCGGTGAAGACGCAGGTGGTGGAGAAGCTGCGCGCCCGCTTCGGAGATGTCTACTCCGATGAGAACGTCCTCATCAGCGCCACGCACACACATTCGGGGCCGGGCGGCTTCTCGCACCACACCTTCTACAACCTGAGCACCTTCGGCTTCGTGCCGCAGAGCTTCGACGCCATCGTCTCCGGCATCGTCACCTCCATTGCCCGCGCGCACTCCCGGCTGGGAGCGGGCACGCTGCGCCTGGCCACGGGAGAGTTGCTTGGCGCCAGTCGCAATCGCTCGCCGGATGCCTACCGGTTCAACCCCTCCGCCGAGCGTGCCCGCTACGCCCACGACGTGGACACGCGGATGACGCTGGTGCGCCTGACGCGGACGGATGGACGCGACGTGGGGCTCATCAACTGGTTCGCCGTCCATGCCACGTCCATGGGCAACGACAACCACCTCATCAGCGGCGACAACAAGGGCCTTGCCTCCTATCTCTTCGAGAAGGCGCACGACGCGGGTGACACCTTCGTCGCCGCGTTCGCCCAGTCCAACGAAGGGGACGTCACGCCCAACGTGCTCGGCGGGACGAATGGCGGCGGCGCCAACGACTTCGAGGACACGGAGCTGTCCGCGCGGCGCCAGCACGACTTCGCCGCGCACCTGTGGACGCTCGCCACGACGCCGCTCACCGGGGGCGTGGACTCCCGACGCACCTTCGTGAAGATGGACGCGGTGGACGTGGCGCCCGCGTACACGGATGGTCAGCCGCGCCGCACGTGTCCCGCCGCCATCGGTGTGTCGATGCTGGCGGGCGCGGAGGACGGGCCCGGCTATGGGGTGGAGGGCGCGTCGTGCTCCACCCTCCATGACCTCTGGAGTCAGTTCACCTGCGCGCTCACCACCACGCCCTGCCAGGGTGAGAAGCCCATCGTCCTGGAGATGGGCAGCATGCTGCCGCACCCGTGGACGCCCAACGTGCTGCCCCTCCAGCTCGTCACCGTGGGCTCGCTCGCGCTGGTGGCCGTGCCCTTCGAGGTGACGACGATGGCCGGGCGCCGCCTGCGTCAGACGGTGCTGGAGCGGCTGGGGCCCGTCGGCGTCACCGAGGTCGTCATCGCGGGGCTCGCCAACGACTACGCGGGCTATGTGGCCACGCGCGAGGAGTATGCCCGCCAGTCCTATGAAGGCGCGTCCACGCACTTTGGGCCCTGGACGCTCGCCGCGCTCCAGCAGGGCTTCGACGGGCTCGCCGTGGCGCTGCGCGACGGGCAGCCCGTGTCACCCGGCCCCACGCCTCCGGACCTGCGCTACATCCAGGCCAGCCTCCAGCCCGGCGTGGTGTTCGACGACAAGCTGCTCTGGGTGGAGTTCGGTGAGGTGCTCACCGACGCTCGCCCGGCCTACGCGCGCGGCGACACGGTGCGCGTCACGTTCTGGGGTGCGCATCCGAAGAACGACCTGCGCCTGGAGGACTCGTACCTGCGCGTGCAGCGCAAGGGCTCCATCGGCGCCTGGGTGGACGTGGCGGATGACAGTGATTGGGAGACGCGTTACCGGTGGGAGCGGGAGAACTGTCTGCCCACGCTGGGGTGCTCGCACGTCCTCGTGGAGTGGCGCATTCCTCGCGATGCCTCGCCAGGCACCTATCGCATCCTGCATGAGGGCGAATGGAAGTCGGGCTGGGATGGGCGCGTGCGCCCGTACTACGGCGCGTCGCGCGCCTTCACCGTGCGGTGAGTGGCTCGGGGCCGTGCTCGTGACGCGAGGCGCGTGCGCGCGCGAGGAAGTCCCGCAGCCGGGGAGAGGGAGGCAGCAACTGCACACCGATGCCCGCTGAGACGCCCCAGGTGCGGGCGTGCGCGGAGTCGACGTGTCGGACCACTTCGCCCTCACAGGCGAACTCCTCGCCGGCCAGCCGCAGCGTCAGCTCCAGCCGGGTGAAGAGAGGAGGGAAGGGCTCCGAGCAGCTCAGGAAGAGGCCGCCCTTGCCCAGCTCCAGGCCGTGGACGTCCACGCCCTCGGGATGGCGAATCCACACGTCCCAGGACCAGGGCTCGGCGGCCTTGTCTCCATGGGGCAGGGATTCACCGAGCAGCGAGGCGCCGTGTCGTGCCCGGGGCTGGGGCGTGCACAGGGAGTCCGCGGAGTGTTCCGACAGGCAGAGCGCGCAGTGCATGGTCGCCTCGAGCAGACACCAGGAGGTACTGACTCCGCGGGGGCGGAGGGCTCTCCCGTTGCTCTATAAACCGTGCGGACGTCCATGTGCTGACGGCCCCCGACACGCCACGCGGGTCCAGGTGCTTGCGATGATCGCTGGCGCACAGACCCGGCGGGACGGCTGCCCCGCACGGGTGGGTGGGCCCGTCTTCAGCCCTTCGCCTTCCCCTTGAACGGCGCCGCGTCGATGCGCACGCCGATGTACGACGGGAAGCGCGGCACGCCGTCGTTGGACAGCTCCTGGTAGCGGAAGGTGATGAGCGTGCCGATGGCCGGAGGTGCTTCGCGCTCGGCGTCCGACAGGCCGGTGCCCACGCTGAAGCGCTTGCCGTTGCGCAGCTCCACCTCCAGCGCGCCCAGCCGGCCCTTGTGTCGACCCGCGCCCGCGACGTGGCCAATGACGACGGCCTCGTCGTCCTTGAAGCTCTTCACCTTCAGCAGCGTGTGCGAGCGACCGACCTCATAGCGGGAGCCCGGCTTGCGCAGCATCAGCCCCTCGCCGCCCAGCCCCTCCACGCGCTCCAGCTCCGAGCGCAGATGCGGAGTCCCCTGACAGCGCTCGTGCGAATGCCACTGCGCATACGCGGGCTTCGCGTCATCCAGCCACTTGCGACAGTGCTCCAGCCGCTGCTCGAACGCGGCGTCGAAGCTCGGCGCGTCGAACACGACGAAGAGCAGCTCCTTCCAGTCCTTGCTCTTGTCCTGCCGGCGCACCACGCTCACCGTGCGCTGGAAGCGCTTGCGCCCACCGAACAGCTCTCCGTCCAGCGGGAAGTCCGGCAGCCCCGCGGTGAACCAGTCCGGCGCGAAGAACTCGTTGCCCAGGCGTGACCAGAAGCGCTTGCCGTCCCAGTACGCGCGCACGCCGTCGAGCTTCTCGCTCATCCACCAGTCCGTGAGGTCCACGTCGTTCTCCCACGGGTGGGCGAGCAGCAGCGGCGGAGCCTTCTCGTCGTCCGCGTCACCCTCGGCATCACCGGAGGGGGCCTTCACGCGCGTGGCCTTGACGGGGGGCGTGGAGGTGCCACCGGTGCGGGAGTCCTCGGCGGCGTCACCGCGCACGCGGCGCAGGTGCTTGCAGGTGCGTCGCTCGATGGCGATGGACTGGTTGCGCCACGCGGGGCAGGAGCACGAGTAGACGCCTCCCGTGTTCTTGAGGATGTAGGGCTTGGAACCCGAGCCCTGGACTTCCACCTGCTCGCCGTCCGCGATTTCCGCCAAGTGCCGACCCCTCCGTGCCGCGTCCTTCGCGGCGATGAAGGGAAGAGTACCCCCAAGGTCTGACATCCCCAAGGCGCGCGGAGCCTTGGGGGGCGTGCTCGGACAACCTGTCTCGGCCCACGTCGTGTTCCCCCCAGACGCGCCCGCGTCCTCATGGGACGCGGAGTGGCGCGAACAGGGGGCATTCCCAGACAGTTGCCACTTTGTACCGAGCAATTCCAATCATTGGTATGTGATTTGCTGGTGGTTCCTCCAATCGCGCGTCATGGAGGACTGCCCGCATGTACAAACCCTCGCCGCCCACGGTGGTTAACTGCGGCTCGTCCAAATGCTCGTACATGGCTCCGGTGCATCCCTCGTCCCAGTGTGTCTTCTGCACGCGCTACTACTGCATGACGCACAAGCCGAAGACATGCCCCTCCTGCCATGTCTTCATCTGTACCGGTTGCTATAGCCGTTCTCCGCCCCCGTGTTGTGTCTGGGCGAAGAGCCAGTCCTCTCCCTTCTCCTTCCCGTCGTTCTCCGGAGGCTCCTCGTCGTTCTCCGGAGGCCCTCCGTCGTTCTCTGGAGGTCCCCCATCGTTCTCCGGGGGCTACCCGTCGTTCTCCGGGGGCTACCCGTCGTTCTCCGGAGGCCCCCCGTCGTTCTCTGGAGGTCCCCCGTCGTTCTCCGGAGGCTACCCGTCGTTCTCCGGAGGCCCCCCGTCGTTCTCCGGCTACTCCAGCCCGCCGAGCATCACCACCGACTCCATCGAGAATGACATCACGGGGCAGGACCAGTGGCCGACCTTCAGGAGCTACAACGAAGGAGACCCCTTCGCCTTCTGGAGCAGCACCGGGTTCCCGGGGCTGAACGTGAAGTTCCTCATCGAGGTGTCGGGGATGCTCTTCGAGGCCCATGTGAAGTGGGACAACCGTCCGTGGTATTCGGACGAGCCCAAGAGCATGAGCTTGAAGGTGGCGGTCCGGGGCTCGAGGTCGGACATGTGCCGGGAGTCGCTCGCCAACGTCACGAGCGGCTCGCACCGCTATCTCTGGGGTCATCTGCTCGCACGGGCCCGGAAGATGCTCGCCAATCATCGTGCAGGGGAGTTGATGACGGAGTTCGGCCTCACGAACAGAGTGACCACCGCCTTGGTCCGGACGCTCTTGCGCGCCGGGAGGATGAGCGACCTCTCCGCTCTGTACCTCTGCACCTCGCTGCCGTTGACGGCATGGGAGCAGGGGGCCTGGTCCCTGATGCTTGACGTGCTCACGCGCTGACGCTCTCCGCCAACGGTCCGCCAGCATCCCGTTTCGCGTCGCCACGGGAACGTACGCCGTCCGCGAGTGTCGCTCCGAGGCGTCACTTCGGGGCGCCTGTGTCGTGGGGCCTCCACCGGTGTCCCCTCCATTCTCGACGCCAGGACCGCGGCGGCTCGCCCAGCAAGCGGAGGACCGAGTCCCGGCGCATCACTCCCGGGGCTGTGCGTCCACGTCCTCAAGTGCGAGCAACAAGGCGGCTCATACGGTTGCGACTCTTCACGCCATCGTGGTGCGGTGGGCACTTGCCGAGGATGGGAGTGGCGCTCTGTCGGGAGGCGTCGCAATCTGTCTGGAGGTCCACGAGTCGAGGAGGCCGCACCGGATGGTCGTCATCATCATGGGAGTGTCGGGCGCGGGGAAGACGACGGTGGGGCAGGCCCTGGCGCGGAGCCTGGGCTGGCGCTTCCTGGACGCGGATGACCTGCACCCCCGGTCCAACGTGGCGAAGATGGCGGCGGGTGTCCCCCTGACGGACGAGGACCGCACGCCCTGGCTCGCCGTGGTGCGCGGCCAGCTCCAGGCGGCCATGGAGCGTGACGAGGACCTGGTGCTCGCCTCGTCCGCGCTCAAGCGCGCCTACCGGGACCAGTTGGAGGTGGACCCCGCGCGGACGCGGTGGGTGTACCTGAACGCTCCGCGCGAGGTGCTGGCGGGCCGGCTCGCGAAGCGGCACGGGCACTTCATGCCGCCGTCGTTGCTGGACAGCCAGCTCGCCACGCTGGAGGTGCCCACGCAGGCGCTGGAGGTGGATGTGTCGCCGCCCCCTCCGGAGGTGGTGGCGCGCATCCGCGAGGGCCTGAAGCTCTGAGTCCTCGAAGGGCCCCGCGCGGGCCGCGACTCGGGGTCCGTCTGTCTTTGCCATGTGACATCGGTCCCGTGGAAATGTTCCCGGCTTCGCCCGTGCTCGGCCCGGGCTCTTGCGCCCGGAACCGAAGTCGGCGTGGAGCGCGGCATGTCAGACCGCTGCTCTAAATATTCATCCGGATGCAGATGCATATCGGGTTGCACGTATGCCGCCCCGCATCTCGCGGGGCGCCGTGCCCGACTTCTGGGGGATACATTCCGATGTCGAGACTTCCGGGGATGAAACATGTTTCACGTGGCTGGGCGGGTGTGGTGCTGGGCGTGCTCGTCGGGAGCGCGAGTGGTTGTGGCGGCGAGGTCGACGCCGATGCTTCGAGCGAGGTCATCCGGCAGGAGCGAGCCTTCCCGGGTCGCACGGGTGAAGTGCGCCGAGCGAACTTCCAGGTCGCCGGAGGACCGCGAGCGCTCGCCTACGAGCGCATCGACGGCGAGCGTGTCTTCCAGGGGGACATCCTCCTGCCGCCCGAGGTCCCGGCCAGAGAGCTCTCCGCGCTATCGGTGGAGGCGCAGGGCGCGGTGTCCACGCGCGCGATGACGCGCTGGCCGGGCGGCGTGGTGCCCTACACGGTGGACGCGGCCTTGCCGAACATCGGGCGCGTCACGGCGGCCCTGGCTCAGTGGGAGGCCCTCACGCCCATCCGGTTCGTGCCACGCACGACCCAGTCGGACTACGTCACCTTCCGGCCGGGCACGGGCTGCTCGTCACACGTCGGTCGCATCGGAGGGCAGCAGTTCGTGACGCTCGCGCCGGGCTGCACCACGGGGAGCACGCTCCACGAGGTGGGGCACACGCTGGGACTGTGGCACGAGCAGGCGCGCACGGACCGGGACAGGAACGTCGTCATCCACTTCGAGAACATCGAGGCAGGGTATGCCCACGCCTTCGAGACCTTCGCGCAGGAGGGCGCGGCCGGACGCAACCTGGGGCCCTATGGGTTGGACTCCCTGATGCACTACGCGCCGGAGGCCTTCTCCGCGAATGACTCGCCGACCATCACCCGGTTGGACGGCTCGTTCTTCACCGCGAACCGCACCGCGCCGACTCTGGCTGACGCCTGCGCCGTGAAGCGCCTGCATGGCTACGGGCGCCACTCGGACGTGAATGGAGATGGCTACGCGGACCTCGTCATCGGCGCGCCGGACGAGGACGTGGGCCTGGGGTTGGACCAGGGGGCGGTGAGCGTCGTGCTGGGCTCGGCGACGGGGCTGGGGACGGCGGGCCTGTGGCTGCATCGCGACGTGTCGGGTGTGGAGGACACGGCGGGTTTCGCCGACCACTTCGGCGCCGCGGTGGCGGTGGGTGATTTCAATGGCGACTGCTTCGCGGACGTGGCCGTCGGCGTGCCCGAGGACGACGTGAATGGGATTGTCGACGCGGGCTCGGTCCACGTCTTCCTGGGGTCGGCGCAGGGCGTGGACTTGTCCACGGACAAGGTGCTGCATCAGAACAGCGCGAGCGTGCCTGACAGCGCCGAGGCGTTCGATGGCTTCGGCGCCGTGCTGGCGGTGGGGGACTTCAATGGCGATGGGTATGACGACCTGGCCGTGGGCGTTCCCGCCGAGGACTATGGCTCCTCGGCGCTCGACTCCGGGCTGGTGACGGTGTTGTTCGGCTCCATCTCCGGGCTCACGGGCACTGGCGCGCAGAGCTGGAGTCAGGCGGCGGCGCACGTGCTCGAAGTCACGGAGACGGGAGACCGCTTCGGCTCCGCGCTGGCCGCGGGTGACTTCAACGGAGACGGCTTCGACGAGCTGGCCGTGGGTGTGCCCTCCGAGGACGTGGGCACCGTCGCGAACGTGGGCGCGGTGAACGTGCTGTCCGGCTCCATCGATGGCCTGACGAGCACGGGCAACCAACTGTGGACTCCGGGAAGCGACGGGGTGCCCGGTGTCGCGAGCGAGGAGGTGCTCTTCGGTGCCGCGCTGGCGGCGGGGGACTTCAATGGCGATGGTCGGAGTGAGCTGGCCATCGCGGCTCCGGGTCAGACGGTGGGCTTCATGGCGGGGGCGGGCGCGGTGACGGTGCTGCGCGGCGGAAGCGCGGGTCTCCAGTCCACGGGGGCCCTCGCCTGGAGTCAGGATTCGGCCGGTATCTCGGACGTGGCCGAGCAAGGCGATGCCCTGGGCTCCGCGCTGGTGGCCGAGGACTTCGATGGAGATGGCCATGTGGACCTCGCCATCGGCGTGGCCTCGGAGAGCGTGGGGGCTGTCGTCGGCGCGGGCATCGTGCACGTGTTGCACGGCGCGCCGGGTGGGCTGTCCACTGCGCGTGAGCAGCGCTGGTCTCAAGTGGGCTCCACCGTGGAGGAGGGCGCGGAGCTCCAGGATGCGTTCGGCTCCCGGCTGTCCTCGGGGGACTACGACGGGGATGGCTTCGTGGACCTGGCGGTGGGCGTGCCGTACGAGGACGTGGGGGGCGCGACCGACTCGGGCGCGGTGCAGGTGCTGTACAGCGCGGGTGTCACGGGCCTGTCGCGCGCGGGGGAGCAGCTCTGGTCCCAGGCGCCGTCGGAGCAGACGGACTCGGTGGAGACGGGAGACCGCTTCGGCGAGGGACTCTAGGCCTTCCGGCGCACGGGCTTTCTCCGAGCGCCCTTGCCCTGGTTCTCCCCGGAGGACAGCCGCTCGGGGATGCGCGCGACCAGGATGTCGATGGCCGCGCGCACCTTCGACGGCAGGTGCTTGTTCTGGGGCCACACGGCGAAGATTTCATTGCCGTGGCGGCCCTCCGTCTCCAGCAGCGTCACGAGCTCGCCCTTGTGCACCCGCGCGGCGACGAGCCAGCACGGAAGCCACGCGAGCCCGGCGCCCTGGACGGCGGCATCGGCGATGGCCTCCAGGTCATCGAAGCGCAGGCTGCCCTGGACGGGGATGACCCGCTCTCCGCCCTGGCCGTCCGGAAAGCGCCAGGGCTTGCTGATGCCCTGGCGCCCGTAATTGATGGCCTCGTGATTCGCGAGGTCCGCGAGCGTCTTCGGTCTGCCATGCCGGGCGACGTAGCGAGGCGAGGCGCAGACCACCATCATCTGCGCGCCGAGTCTGCGCGCGGTGAGGCCCGCGTGGTCCGCGAGGGGCGCGACGCGGATGGCCAGGTCGAAGCCCTCCTCGATGAGGTCCACCACGCGGTCGCTGAAGCACAGCTCCAGTTCGAGGCCCGGATGCTGGCGCGTCAGCTCCCAGAGCAGGGGCGCGGCGCAGTGCCGACCGAACAGCACGGACGCGGCCACGCGCAGGCGGCCCGTGGGTGCGCGACGGCCGGAGTCCAGCGCGGCCTCCGCCGCTTCCAGCTCCGCCAGCGCGCGGACACAGCGCTCGTAGAAGACCTGTCCGTCCTCGGTGAGGCTCTGCCTGCGCGTGGTGCGCTGGAACAGGCGGGTGCCCAGTCGCTCCTCCAGCCGGGCGATGCTCTTTCCGACGGCGGAACGGGACAGACCCAGCCGTTCGGCCGCGAGCGCGAAGCCACCAGCCTCGGCGGCCTGGACGAAGGTGAGCACTCCACTGAGTCGGTCCGTCACGGTGTGGTTCCCATTGGTGAATTCCTGTCCCCAGTGAGGCGCCGAAGTCTCGTCACTGGGGACACCTCCGCGTCCGTATATCCCCCGCGCCTCTCGATGGCACGGCAACGGAGCGAAACGATGGATGGCGTGATGAAGCGGTGGGAGCTGCGGCGGCCTGGCCGAGCGAACCTGGAGCTGGCGAGCGTGGCGATTCCCACGCCGGTCGCGGGCGAGGTGCTGGTCCGAGTCTCGGCGGTGTCGCTGAACTACCGCGAGAAGTTGTTCCTCGACGGGGCTGGCTATTCGGATGTGCCGTGGCCCTTCGTGCCCACCTCCGACATGGTCGGCGAGGTGGTGGCCACGGGTGGCGGTGTCACCCGGTTCAAGGTGGGGGAGCGGGTGCTCGCCGCGTTCAACGCGGACTGGGTGGACGGGCCCGTGCCGCGCGTGAATGGCTCGGTGCGCAGCCTGGGCGGGAGTCTGCCGGGGGTGTTGTCCGAGTATGTGGCGATGCCGGAGAGCTGGCTTGTCGCCGCGCCCCGGACACTGGATGACGTGCGCGCCAGCACGCTGCCGTGCGCGGGGCTCACCGCGTGGACGGCGCTCGTGGAGCTGGGCGGGGTGCGGCCCGGGCAGACGGTGGTGACCCAGGGCACGGGCGGCGTGTCGCTGTTCGCCGTGCAGCTCGCCTCGGCGCTGGGAGCGCGGGTCATCGTCACGTCGGGGGATGAGGAGAAGCTTGCGCGCGCGAAGAAGCTGGGCGCGGCCCACGGCATCCACCGGCGCCAGACGCCGGACTGGGAGAAGGCGGTGGTGGAGCTGACGGGCGGGCGTGGCGCGGACCACATCCTGGAGATGGTGGGTGGCGACAACCTGGCGCGCTCGGTCAGCGCGCTGGCGCCCGGTGGACGCGTCACGCTCATCGGCGTGCTGGACGGCTTCGACATGCGCTTCCCGGTGGTGCCGTTGTTCCAGACCCAGGGCGTCATCCAGGGCGTGCTGGTGGGGAACCGACGCGGCCTGGAGAACTTCGTGCGGGCGGTGGACGCGCTGCGCCTGGAGCCGGTCGTCGACGCGACGTATGCGCTGCGCGAGTTCCCGAAGGCGCTCGAGCACCTGGACCGGGGGCCCTTCGGCAAGGTGGTGGTTCGCGTCCGCGAGTGAGCGCGAAGGCGAGCGTCCTCCGGCGCGCTACCGGAACGCGGGCCAGGTGAAGGAAGGGGTTCCCGCCCAGCGCTCCACCAGTCGTTCCTCCAGGGCTGCGAGGGTGCGTGAGAGGGCGGGGACCAGGCTCGTGGGCTCGCGCAGGACGCGGGAGCGCGCGAGGTGGCGCAGCAGGGCGGCGCGCTCGGAGTAGCCCGGTGCCCAGTCCCTGTCTCGCTCCAGCGCCTTGGGCGACAGCCACTGGAACATGTTCACCGTGCGCGCCGTGGCGACCAGGGCACGCGCGTGGGTGTACGTGGCGTCCGTCTGGGCCGCCTCGCAGACGGGGGCCAGGGTGATGCGATAGGTGAGGTCCGCGCGGGTGACGAGCTCGTCGGGCAGGGGCACCACGATGAGCCACATGAGCGCGTCGTAGAGCGCGTGGCGCATGCCGCAGTACTCGAAGTCGAGCAGGCGCGGGCCGCTGGTGGTGAAGAGGGTGTTGCCCGGGGCCATGTCCCCGTGGGTGAGCGCGAGGAGGGGGCCGGGCTCGGCCAGCTCACGCGCCAGTTGCTCCACGTCCTCCTGGGTGCCGGCGGCCACGGTGGTGCCGACGGCGTTCGTCCAGCGATGCAGCCGGTCCGCGTGCTCCACCAGATAGCGCGCGTTGTCGATGCGCACGCGCAAGGGGCGTGGGTGCAGCGAGTGGCGGAGCAGGTCGAAGTCACCTTGCAGGCCCCGGGTGCGCGCGTGGAGCTGGCCCGTGAGTCGGGCCACGGCGAGCAGTCCTCCGGTGGCGGCGCTCGCGTCGACTGAGTTGAAGAGGTCTTCCAGGCTGGGGCCGGTGCCCAGGTCCTGGAGGACGAGGAGGCGGGAGTGGATGTCGCCGGCGATGAGGCCCGGGGCGGTGGTGAGGTTGTGGCGGCCGAGCAGCTCCAGCCCCGCCCACTCGTCCAGGCCGAGCACGGGGTCCGCGTGGAAGTGCTTGAGGATGACGGTGGGCACATCGCCGCCGCGCACGCGGGCGCGCACGACATGGCAGCGGGACTCGGTGCGGAGGACCTGGGGCTCGGCCAGGAGCACGGGTCGTCCCCAGGCGGCGGAGAGGGAGCGTGCGCCGTCGGCGAGCAGTTGCTCCAGGTCCAGGGCGCTCAGGGGAGCCGCTCCACGGTGGCGCCCGCGCGTTCCAACAGCTCGCGGTACCACGTGAAGGCGCGCGCGGTGCGGTCACCCAGGCCCCTGGCGCCCCAGAGGACGGTGAGGGTGCGGCGGGTGTCGGCGTTTGTCTTGGTGCGCTGGGCGTCCTTCACGGCATTGGCGCAGGGTCCCTCGGCGTCGAAGAGGCACAGCAGGCCCGCCAGGTCGATGCTCTGACCGGAGGCATTGAAGACGTACTGGGAGCCCTCGGGGGCGATGCCCACGCGGAAGGGCGCGGTGGCCCGGTCCAGGTCGACGACGCTGATGGGCAGGCCGCTGTGCAGGGACACGGCGTTGCAGAGGTCCACGGCGGTGTTGATGGAGCCGAGCGTGCCTTCCGTCGCGGCGCGCACCAGGTACTCGGAGGCGGGCTTGCCGCGGCCTGTGGGCTTGTAGCCGCCGTGGCGGAGCATGTCGCGCACGGCGCCTCGCACGGCGTCGTCGCTGGAGAGTGGCGCGGCCGCATCCGATTTCAGCAACGCCACCAGCCACTCCGGCGAGGGCAGCGAGCCCAGCGGTGCGGGGAACGTGGTGATGAAGGCCAGGGTGTCCAGGGACGGATGCGGTTCGACGGTCAGCACGGCCGGGCACTCTACGCCACACGGCGCGCCCGTGCTGGCGGTGGTGCGTGCAAACGGCCGTGATGCCGCCTACGCCACAAGGCGAGGCGTTGCACGGGAACGGGCGCGAGTGCGCGAGCCTCCCGTGTCGCGATGCCCATGGGGAAGCGGACTGGCGCGGTGCCAGTTTCGCGGTGCGAGTCGTTCCAGACCGCTCGGAGCCGAACCGGTGCGGTGGGAGTGTCGTCCTCGCGCCAGAGTGAAAGGCTCGCTTCGAGTCAGCGAGCAGCCCCGAGGGTGCGTGCTACGGTCGCGCCTTCCGAGCTTGGGTGCCCGCTCGTGTTCCACGATGCGCGGCCAGGAGGAGCAATCGATGGCAGACGCGAACCAGCGGACGATGCGGGCGGCGCGCTTCGATACGGCCACGCGGACGTTGACGGTGACGGAGGTCCCCGTGCCCCAACCGCGTCCGGGCGAGGTGCGGGTGCGAGTGAAGGCGTGCGGCATCTGCTTGTCGGATGCGCATCTGCTCGACGGTTCGCTCCGCTCTCCGCTGCCCGTGGTGACGCCGGGCCATGAGTCCTCGGGTGTCATCGACGAGGTGGGCGTGGGCGTGCCGCGCTGGAAGGAGGGGCAGCGCGTCGCGATGGCCGGTGGCAAGCCCTGCGGTCGCTGCCCGAAGTGCTCCAATGGCCAGCCTCAGGAGTGCCTCGACTTCCAAATCATGGGCTTCCACTACGACGGCGCGTGGGCCGAGTACGTCGTGGTGCCGTACTTCGTGTTGTCCTCGATTCCGGACCACCTGCCTTTCGAACAAGCGGCCATCCTCGCGGACGCTGTGGCCACGCCGTACGCGGGACTGGTGGAGAGCGCGAAGTTGCGGCCCGCGCAGTCGGTGGGTCTGTGGGGCATCGGTGGGCTTGGGGTCCACGCGGTGCAGATTGCCCGGATGATGGGGGCGACGCCCATCATCGCGTTCGACACGAACGAGGCCGCGCGAAACCGCGCGCTGGAGTTCGGCGCGGACGTGGCGTTGGACCCGCGTTCTCCGGACGTGCGTGCGCAGATTCTCCAGCACACGAATGGGCTGGGGTTGGATGTGGCGGTGGACCTGGTGGGCGCGAACTCGGTGCTGGCGCAGGCGGCGTTGAGCCTCGGGCGCTACGGGCGCGCGGTGATGGTGGGCCTGTCGCCGGAACCCATCCAGTTGGGCGCCGGGGTCAACTTCGGCCTGCGCTCCCAGGCGCTGGTCGGACACCTGGGCTACGAGAAGAAGCACCTGGACCAGCTCGTGACGCTGGTGAGCACCAAGCGTCTGGACGTCTCGCGCTCCGTGACGGCGACGATGCCGCTGGAGGATGTGGCGAAGGGCGTGGAGCGGCTGGTGAAGAAGGAAGGCAATCCCATCCGCCTCGTCATCACGCCCTGAGGCACGGCAGGGGACCAGGCGGCCGGGCACCCAGGGCGGGGTGTCCGGCTCCCTGTGCCCGAGCGGATCCGCTCACGGCGGAATGGCGCCTGGGGAGTGACGGGGTCATGTAGGTCTCCCTCCCGGCTCCAGGGCGAACGCCCCCCTGGTGGGCCGCCCCCGGGCATGGGAAGCGGAGGTCGAGGGTTCGGAACAATCCTCCTTCGGCGTCCCCCATGGCATAAGGGCGCCGCGCCCGCCTTCCGGGCACCCCCTACGCACATGATTCGTCTCGACAACATCAGCAAGCAGCACGGCCAGCAGATTCTCTTCATCGAGGCTTCGGCCGCTCTCCACAAGGGGGAGAAGGTCGGCCTCGTCGGGCCCAACGGGGCCGGCAAGACGACGCTGTTCCGGATGATTACCGACCAGGAACACCCCGACGAAGGCCAGGTGGCCGTCGACCGTGGTGTCACCATCGGCTACTTCAACCAGGACGTCGGCGAGATGTCCGGCCGCAGCGCCGTGTCCGAGGTCATGGACGGCGCGGGCCCGGTGAGCACGGTCGCCGCGGAGATGAAGGCGCTCGAAGCGGACATGGCCGACCCGGACAAGGCCGACGACATGGAGAAGCTCGTCGAGCGCTACGGCCTGGTGCAGGCGCGCTTCGAGGAGCTGGGTGGCTACGCGCTGGAGGGCCGCGCGCGGGAGATTCTCGCGGGCCTGGGCTTCAGCGAGGAGATGATGGACGGCGACGTCGGCGCGCTGTCCGGTGGTTGGAAGATGCGCGTGGCGCTGGCGCGCATCCTGCTCATGCGTCCGGACGCGATGCTGCTCGACGAGCCGAGCAACCATCTGGACCTGGAGAGCCTCATCTGGCTGGAGGGCTTCCTCAAGGGGTACGAGGGCGCGCTCCTGATGACGTCGCACGACCGCGAGTTCCTCAACCGCATCGTCACCAAGATGGTGGAAATCGACGGCGGCTCGCTGACGACGTACTCGGGCAACTACGACTTCTACGAGCAGCAGCGCGCGCAGAACGAGAAGCAGCAGCAGGCGCAGTACGAGCGCCAGCAGGCCATGCTCGCCAAGGAGCTGAAGTTCATCGAGCGCTTCAAGGCCCGCGCCTCGCACGCCGCGCAGGTGCAGAGCCGCGTGAAGAAGCTGGAGAAGATTGAGAAGGTGGAGCCGCCCAAGCGCCGCACGACGGTGCTGTTCGAGTTCCAGCCGGCGCCGCGCTCGGGTGACGACGTGGTGAGCCTGAAGGCGGTGCACAAGGCCTACGGCTCCCGGCGCATCTATGACGGCATGGACTTCCTCGTG
The DNA here is from genome assembly GCF_013336715.1 of Myxococcus sp. CA056. Classification (NCBI taxonomy): domain Bacteria; kingdom Pseudomonadati; phylum Myxococcota; class Myxococcia; order Myxococcales; family Myxococcaceae; genus Myxococcus; species Myxococcus sp. CA056. The sequence continues at coordinate 861,253 of NZ_JABUMT010000001.1, read as the reverse complement.
CGCCGCGGCGAGCGCTGGTGCGTCATGGGCGTCAACGGCGCGGGCAAGTCCACGCTGCTGAAGCTGGTGGTGGGCTCGACGACGCCGGACACGGGCGCGGTGACGGTGGGTGGCAGCGTGAAGCTGGGGTACTTCGCCCAGCACGCCATGGACCTCCTGAACGGTGAGCGCACGGTGTTCGAGTCACTGGAGGACGCGTTCCCCCGCGCGGGACAGGGCTCGCTGCGCGCGCTGGCCGGGTGCTTCGGCTTCTCCGGTGACGAGGTGGAGAAGAAGTGCCGCGTGCTGTCGGGTGGTGAGAAGGCGCGTCTGGTGATGGCGAAGATGCTCTTCGACCCGCCCAACTTCCTGGTGCTGGACGAGCCCACGAACCATCTGGACATGGCGACGAAGGAGATGCTGATTACCGCGCTGGCCCGCTACGAGGGGACCATGCTCTTCGTCTCGCACGACCGTCACTTCCTGGGCGCGCTGTCCAACCGCGTGCTGGAGCTGACGCCGGATGGCATCCACCAGTACGGCGGTGGCTACACCGAGTACGTGGCTCGCACCGGCCACGAAGCTCCGGGCCTTCGCAGCTGAGTTGACGGCGGGGCCGCCTACTCGAACAGGCGGCTCGCCAGTCGCGCGAGCTTCCGGGCCTTGCCGGTGTACGGCGGGAAGAACAGGTTCGCCAGGGACGTGCGTCCCTGGCGCAGCACCGCGCGCTCGTGGCTGAAGGTCTTGAATCCCGTCTCGCCGTGGTACGCGCCCAGGCCGCTCGCGCCCACGCCGCCGAACGGCAGGTTCGGGTTCACGTTGTGCAACACCACCGCGTTGATGCACGTCCCGCCCGCGCTCGTCTCCTGGAGCAGCCGCTCCACCACCGCCTCGTCATGGCTGAAGACGTAGAGCGCCAGCGGCTTGCCGCCCGCGCGCACGTGCGTCACCACCTCGTCGAGCGACTCGAAGCGCAACACCGGCAACACCGGCCCGAAGATTTCCTCCTCCATCAACGGCGCATCCGGTGCCACGTCCGCCACCACCGTCGGCGCGATGAAGCGCGTCTCCGCGTCCACGCCGCCGCCGACAACCACTCGCGCTCCCGCCGCCACCGTGCGGTCCAGCAACCCGCGCACCCGCGCGAAGGCGCCGTCATCCACCATCCGGCAGAGGTCGGAGCTCGCGCGCCGCGCTTCCTCGGAGCGCCCGTAGAAGCGCTCCAGCGCCGCCTTCAGGGCCGCGAGAAAAGCCTCTTCCTTCGACGCATGAACCCAGACGTGGTCCGGGGCGATGCACGTCTGCCCGCCGTTGAGGAACTTGCCCCAGGCCACCCGCTCCGCCGCGGCTTCGATATCCGCTGATGCATCCACGATGGCCGGCGACTTGCCGCCCAGCTCCAGCGTCACGCTGGCCAGGTGCTTCGCCGCGGCCTCCATCACCCGCCGCCCCACGCGCGGCCCTCCGGTGAAGAAGAAGTGGTCGAACGGCAGCCGCAAGAGCGCCTCGCCCACCTCCGCGCCACCCTCCACCAGCGCCACCTCGTCCTCGGGGAACGTGTCGCGCACCAGCTCCGCCAGGAAGCGCGACGTGTTCGGCGTCTTGTCGCTGGGCTTGCACATGACGGTGTTGCCCGCCGCCACCGCGCCCACCAGCGGCATCAGCAGCAGGTTGAACGGGTAGTTCCATGGCGCCATCACCAGCACCACGCCGCGCGCCTCGTGACGCACGTGACTGGTCGTCCCGGTGAGCACCAGCGGCGTCGTCACCTTGCGCGGCTTCATCCACGCCTTGAGGTGCTTGCGCACGTGCTCCAGCTCCATCAGCACCGGGAGGATTTCCGTCGCCTCCACCTCCGCGGGCGGCTTGCGGAAGTCCGCGTGGATGGCGTCGGCGAGCGCCTGCCTCCGCTCGACGATGAGCGCCTTGAGCTTCTCCAGCTTCGCCAGCCGCTCGCCGGGGCCCCGCCGCGCCACGTCCCAGCGCCGGGCCCGCAGGCGGTCGAACGCCTCCTGCATGCCCCGGGGAATCAGCTCCTCCTCCTGCTTCACCACGCGCATCCCGGCTCCTCTGGCTGTGTGGGGCCTACTCCAACAGCCGGCTGGCGCGGGAGGCCCACTCCTGCGCCTTTCCGCGGTACGGCGGGAAGAACACCGCCGCCAGCGACTTCATCCATTGAACCGACACGGCGCGCTCGTGACTGAAGGTCCGGAAGCCGTAGACGCCGTGGTAGTGCCCCAGGCCGCTCATTCCCACCCCGCCGAAGGGCAGGTTCGGGTTCGCCACGTGGATGAGGACGTTGTTCACCACCGCCCCTCCGGAGGTCGTGTTGCGGAACACGTCCTCGATGGCCCGCTTGTCCTGGCTGAAGACGTAGAGCGCCAGCGGCTTCTCCCCACCCTGGATGTGCGCGTACACCTCGTCGCGCGAGCGGTACGTCATCACCGGCAACACCGGCCCGAAGATTTCCCCCTCCATGATGGCCATGTCCGCCGTCACGCCCGTCAGCACGGTGGGCGCCAGGTAGCGCGAGGGCCCGTCCGCCACCCCGCCCACCTCGACCTTGGCTCCCGCCGCCACCGTCCGGTCGACCAGGTCCTTCACCCGCCGCCACGCCGTCGCGTCCACCAGTCGCGAGAAGTCCGCGCTCGCCTGCCGCTCCGGCTCGGTGGCGCCGTAGAAGCGGGCGATGACCGCCTTGAGCGCGTCAATGAAGGCCTGCTGGCGGGACTCGTGAACGAAGACGTAGTCCGGGGCGACACAGGTCTGTCCGCCGTTGATGAACTTGCCCCACGCGAGCCGCTCCGCCGCGGCCCGCACGTCCGCCGTCTCGTCGACGATGGCCGGTGACTTGCCACCCAGTTCCAGCGTCACGCTGGCCAGGTGCTTCGCCGCGGCCTCCATCACCTTGCGGCCGATGCGCGGGTTGCCCGTGAAGAAGAAGTGGTCGAACGGCAGCTCCAGGAGCGCCTCCGCCGTCTCCGCGCCGCCCTCGAACAGCGCGACCTCGTTCTCCGGGAAGACGTCGCGCACCAGCCGCGAGAGGAAGCGCGCGGTGTGCGGTGTCTTCTCGCTGGGCTTGCAGATGACGGTGTTGCCCGCGGCGATGGCGGCGATGAGCGGCGCCATCAGGAGCTGGAAGGGATAGTTCCAGGGGGCCAGCACCAGCACCACGCCGCGCGCCTCGTAGCGCACGTGCGCGGAGGAGCCCGCGAGCAGCATCGGCGTGCCCACCCGCGTGGGCTTCATCCACGACGACAGGTGCTTCACCGTGTGGTTCAGCTCCTCCAGCGTCGGGTGGATTTCCGTCAGCTCCACCTCCAGCGCGGGTTTGCGGAAGTCCTGGTGGATGGCCTCCGCCAGCTCGTCGCGGCGGGCGATGATGGCCTCGCGCAACCGCTTGAGCCGGGCGATGCGCTCGGCCGTGGTGGTGCGGGACATCACCCAGCGATTCGCGCGCTGGGCCTGGAAGGCGGCCTGGATGCGCGCGAGGTCCGCGGAGGGCTTCGACTCGGTGGCGACGGGGACGAGCTCCAGCATGGTTGGCTCCTGGGGTGTGGTGACGTGTTTCAGCGGGACTCGAGCCCGCGCAAGAGGGTGGTGAGGGCCGCCGTCAGCTCGGCGGTGAAGTCGATTCGCAAGGGGGCCATGTGCGGTGACGCCAGGACTTCGCGCGCCACGGGCGCCACGTCCGCCATCTGCCGCAGGCCCGTCACCAGCGCGTGCAGATGCACGAGCACCCGGGGGCCTTCGCCCGGACGCAGGAAGTCCAGCCGCGCCTCCAGCAGCGCGCCGATGTGCAGCATGGCCTGCAGCAGCCGCTCCTTGAACCGGCGCGCCTGCTCCACGGACACGTTCTGCTCCAGCACCGTCTGCAGCATCGCCAGCAGCCGCGTGAGCGAAGTCTCCGCCTCCAACGACTGGGCCACCGAGCGGGCCAACCAGGGGCCCGTCCACGGCGCGTCCGGCTGACACAGCCGCGCATCCAGTCGGGCGAACCAGGAGAAGAGCAGGTCCTCCAGCAGCGCCAGGAACAGCGCCTCCTTGGTGGGGAAGTAGAGGAACACCGTCCCCTTGGCCAGGCCGGCCCGCTCCGCCACGTCCGCCATCTTCACCTCCGCGTAGGAGGTGGCCGCGTAGAGCGCCAGCGCTTCATCCAGGAGCAGCCGACGTCGCGCTTCCTTGTCCTCGTCCTTGCGCGCCCGCTGAGGCGCCGCCCGCTCCCCCTTCACCCCCGGATTGCTGACCATGGGTCATTGCTAGGTGACCCCGGGTCAGTCGTCAAGTGACTGGAGGTCAGTTTCCAGCGGCGGACAATGGGCTCCGACTGGAGGGCGGTAGGTATGTGTGTGAGGATGGCCTTCATGCGTCCCATCCAGGCGGAACTGCTGTCCGGCAGTGAGCTGTATCGGGAGGTGGTGCTGGAGAAGCTGCTCCACGCGCGCGAGTCGGTGTGGATTGCGACGGCGAACGTGAAGGCGATGTACGTGGAGTCGAAGGGGCGCTTCGTTCCGTTGGTGGAGGTGCTCGACGGACTGTCGGCGCGAGGGCTGTCGCTGCGGCTCTTGCACGCGGAGCTGCCGAGCCGTCCGTTCCGCGCGGCCTTCGACGAGCGGGCCCGGCTGGTGGCGGGGGGACTGGAGCTGAAGGTCTGCCCGCGCGTGCACTTCAAGGCGGTCGTCGTGGACGGGGCGTGGGCCTACCTGGGGAGCGCCAACCTCACGGGCGCGGGCCTGGGCGCGAAGGGCGACGCGGTGCGCAATTTCGAACTGGGGTTCGTGACGGAGGACTTCGACGTCATCGACCGGGTGACGGCGCTCTACGAGGCGGTGTGGAGTGGGGCCGAATGCAGGGGGTGCAAGCTGCGCGCGGTGTGCCCGGATCCAATAATCCCCGCACCCGCGAGGAGGGGCGAGATGCGAAGCTCGCGCGGCGCCGTGCAGCTCGGAAAGGCTCGCCGGCTCAAGCGACACACCTCGGAGTCCCGACGACGATGATGAAGCTCTATTTCGCCCAGCACACGCGCGCCACCCGCCCCCGCTGGTTGCTCGAGGAACTGGGCGTGCCCTACGAGCTGGTGCCGGTGGACCTGCTCCAGCGAGAGCACAAGAGCCCCGAGTACCTGCGCGTCCATCCCATGGGCTCCATGCCCGCGCTGGAGGATGACGGACACGCGGTCTTCGAGTCGGCCGCGATTCTCCTGCACGTCGCCGACAAGTTCCCGGACAAGGGCTTTGCTCCGGCGCTCGGCACCGTGGAGCGCGCCGAGTACTACCAGTGGATGATGTTCTGCATGGCCACCATGGAGCCGCCCCTGTCCGCGTACTCCGCGCACAGCCGCTTCCTGCCGGAGCACGAGCGCGTGCCCGCGGAGGCCGACCGGGGCAAGAAGCGCTTCACGGACATCGCCCGCATGTTGGAGGAGAAGCTCAAGGGGCGGCCGTTCCTGGTGGGCGAGCGCTTCACCGCGGCGGACGTGGTGATGGCATCCATCCTCAACTGGGGTGGGGGCATGGGGCTCTTGGAGGACTTCCCCGCCCTGCGCGCCTATGTGGAGCGGCAGATGGCCCGTCCCGCCGCGCAGCGCGCCCAGCAGTAGGACGGCTCCGTGCATCTACCCGTCGTACCCAGTCCCTCGGCCTCCGAGCTCGAAACCCATCTGCGGCTCAAGCGCAGGGGCTTCATCGTCTCCGCGGGCGTCCTGCTGCTCTCGCTGACCACGCATCCGCTGCTGTTCGGGGGCTTCGTCCCCGAGGTGGCGTTGATCCACGTGGGCTGGGCCGCCCTCCTCGTCGCATGTGCCCTGGCGGCGGGCTCGCGCTGGCTGCCGTCCCAGCGGGCCAGCACCGTGGGCGGCGTCTTCAGCCTGGCCGCGCTCGCGCTGGACATCCACTTCACCGGAGGGCTGGCGAGTCCGCTGTTCCCGCTGCTGTTCGCGATGCCGCTCATCATCGCCGTCTTCACGCCGGGCGATTTGGTGACGGTGTGGGCGTCCGTCGTCCTGACGCTGGTGGGCGTGGTGCTGGCGTCGTGGCTGTCGGGTGGCTCGGAGCGACAGCTCATTGGCCAGGTGACGGTCTTCCTCTTCATGGCCTGGATTTCGGTCTTCAGCGGGAAGCTGTTTCAACGCATGCGCGACGCGGAGCGCGAGGCCGTGCGGGAGCGGTTGGCGGTGCTGGAGCGGCTGGCGCGCAGTGAGCGGTTGAGGGCGGAAGCGGAGGTCAGTCGCGCGGAGACGGAGCGGCTGGCGCTGGTGGGGCGACTGGCGGCGGGCGTGGCGCACGAGGTGAACAACCCGCTGGCCTACGTGAAGTCCAACCTGGGCTACCTGGGTGACGTCGTCGAGGAGCCGACGCCGGACCTGGAGGAGATGCGGCGCGTGCTGGAGGAGACGCAGCAGGGGGTGCTGCGCATCCAGCAGATTGTCACCGACCTGCGCCGTTTCTCCCGGGACTCGGTGGAGACGGAGGAGGCGTGCGGCGTGGTCGATGCGCTGGACGAGGCGGAGCGGCTCGCGTCGGTGCGGCTGCGGAGCCTGGGGCAGGTGGTGCGGGAGCTGTCGCCGGAGCTGAGCCGCGTGAGGCTGGGGCAGCGACACCTGGTGCAGGTGGTGTTGAACCTGCTGCTCAACGCGGCGGACGCGGTGGACTCCGCGCAGCCTCCGCGCGTCGCGCGCATCGTCCTGCGAGCCCGTGCTGAAGCTGGAGGCGTGCGACTGGAGGTGGAGGACAACGGGCCGGGCATTCCGGAGGCCGCGTTGTCGCGCCTCTTCGAGCCCTTCTTCACCACCAAGGCCCCCGGCAAGGGCACCGGCCTGGGGCTGGCCCTGTGTCGCGAGTACCTGGCCCGCGTCGGTGGCACGCTGTCGGTGGCGAACCGTCCGGAGGGAGGCGCGTGCTTCACGCTGCACCTGCCGTCGGCGCCCCCGACTCCGGAGCACCGTCCAAGTCCGAGCTGAGCGCGCTCCTCGGCGCGGCTACTCGCCCGAGGAGCCGTCGCGGCGGGGCTCCGGTGCGGCGACGGCGGACTCGAGCACGGGACTCGCCTCGGCGGACGTCTTGCCCTGCTGCCGCTCGCGCCACGAACTGGGGGAGTCCCCCACCAGCTTGCGGAACAGGCTGCTGAAGTGCTGCAGCGACGCGCAGCCCACCTCCACCGCGACGGCGGTGAGCTTCATGTCCGTCTCCAGCAGGAGCGCCTGCGCCATGCGCACCTGCACGGCGTTCAGCTCCGCCTGGAAGGACGTCCCGGCTTCCTTCAGCCGGCGCTGGAGCGTGCGCTCGGACATGCCCATCTCCCGGGCCACGTCCGACAGGTTGATGTCCGGCAGCTTGCCGCGCATCGCCTGGTGCAGCTCGCGCAAGAGCGGCGACTGGCCGGTGGCCTCCGCTACCAGATCATTCAGCTTGGACAACAGCGGCGCCGCCCGGCCCTCCGGCTGGCCCAACCACGCGAGCGCGTTCGCCGGGTCGGTGAACACCTTGCTGGGATAGGCGCCCGTCAGCAGCGTGTAGAAGCCGCCCACCACCGCGCCCGCCACGCCCTCCGGACGCACCAGGGCCTGCCGCTGCACGGACGTGCTGAAGGACTTCTCGCGCGCTTGCATGTACTTCACCAGCACCGCGAAGGCCGCCGGGTCCGCCGCCTCCAGCCGGCGCGCGTCCACCAGCGACGCATGCGGCGCCGCGGGGGCCAGCTCCACGTCGAGCACATGCACCAGCCGGCGCACATGGCTCTCCGAGGGGCGCCCCCAGAGAATGAAGCCGCACAGGTCCGCCGAGGCGTACCAGTGCAGGAAGCCTTCCCCGACTAGGTAACGGCCGTGGGGGTCCCTGAAGTAATCGTCGACGCCGTCTGCCGATCGCACGGCTCGGCAGAATAGCGCTTCGCCACCTTGGCCACCCAGAAGGGATTGATGGGGGACAGGGAAGTCACCAGCTCCGGCCTGACCAGCGAGGCACCCGCCAGCTCCTGGGTCGTCCCCGGCAGCTCCCGCCAGGGCACCTGGGGCTTCACATGGTGGGCCTGGTGATAACCGGCATTGAAAAAGAACAGGTTGTACAGACGGGAGGTGGACGTGGTGCCCAGGGCCCCCCGCTGGGTGGAATCCGTCTCGAAGTGGGCCGCCAGGTTGAGCCAGTGGATGCAGACCTGCCCCACCAGCAGCACCCCCCACCACGCCAGCCCCAGGGCCGGCCGCCAGAGGATGACCGCCAGGATGCCCCCGTCCACGACGAGGAAGTCGAGGACGAGCTCCGTGCGCTGGTTTCGCTTCTTGGCCCACCGCCAGACGTTGGCCACCGCCTCGAACGGCCAGAACCACGGCGTCAGCGCCGAGCGCAGGCAATAACGCAGGGCGCCTTCACCCGGCCGCCGCTGGCCCCAGTCCCCCGGGCCGTCGTTGTACCGGTGATGGTTGAAGTGGTGGATGTAGTAGCCCCGGTAGGGGAACCCGCACGCCAGGCCCAGCGTCCGGGACACGACCCAGTTCACCAGCCGGGGGCGCGCCATGGACACGTGCATGTGGTTGTGCAGGACGGCGTAGTTCCAGAACAGCACCGCCCAGCCGACGGCGCACATGCCCACGCGACCCCAGAGGCCCAGGTGGTCCCAGCTCAACAGGAAGGAAGGGAACCACACCCACCACAGCGCGTGTACCGCGAGCTGCGGCAAGTCGAGAGCGGGGGCGGGGGAGGGGCGAGTCATGAAGCCCGAAGGTAGGCTCGCGCCTGCCTCGCCGCTTCATTCCATGCGCCAAGCGCTTGCGAAAACGCGCAACCTTCAGCGTCGTCCCCCTCAATCCGTTTCAACCCGGGTCCACCTCGCCCCGGTGCTGATTCCGCCCGCGCTCGCTGTCTTCCACGGATGCGGAATGGAAGCAGCGTATCGCGGGCGTGCTGCGGGTGCTCACGTCTCGAGTGCGTTGGCGACCTGTCCCAACAGCCGCAGCCGGGGCGCATCCAGCTTGCGCACGGTGCGCAAGAGGCGGCGCACCTCGGGACGCTCGCGGTACTCCGGAGGATCCTCGGCGAGCGTGGGCGCGCCTTCCACGCCAGACATGCCGAGCAGCACGTCCGACGAGCAGTTGAGAACCAGACACAGCTTCCTCAGCGTGCGGACGCTGGGGAGCATGTGACCGCGCTCCAGCCGCCCGTACACCTCGGTGGCGATTCCCACGCGCTCGGCCACGTCGGCCTGGGTGAGCTCCAGCCGCTGCCGCGCCGCGCGAACTGCATTTCCAATGATGGTGGCCAATCGTTGTTCCATGGCGTGCGGAAACCTGTCGAAAAGAGGGCTTCTCCCCCCGCGCCTTGGCGGAGAGGTACCGGAGAGAAGTGACTGCGAGTTCCTTGCCTCGTGGAACACAGACTACGGGTGGGGTCTGACATTCAGGTGCATCCGGAAGGGCGTGCGAAAGCGCTTGAAACCGGAGGCGTTTCGGAGCCTGTCGGGACACGTGTCCGAGGCCGCTCGCGGAGGGCTCTGGAAGTGGGGTGCGACGCGCTCGGAAGTCACCCCGCGGGCGGTGGACGCGGAAGTCGTCGGATGCCGCGGGAGGCCGAAAAATCGGCCCGCGGGAGATCAGCGCGCGATGCATGTGGATCAGCGCGGCGCGCGTGCGGGCGGCGCTTCACGCGGAGCGCTTTCCGGATGCGTCCGGCTCACCGTGGGCGTCGCTCCGGAGCGACGTCCGGTGCTCAACGTCACCCGACCCACGGCCGCACTCACGGTGCAGGTGTTCAGCGGGCCTGGCGCGTCCGTCGGCGAGCGATGAAAAGACGGTGTTCACCTCCGAGGCCGAAAAATCGGCCTGCGCGGCGTTGTCAATGGAGAGGCCGGGAGTTCACGGAAAAGCCCTGGTGTTTCCGTGGTTTACGAAGGTGGGACGTCTGACGTAGGGTGGGTGCCCCCCCGGTGGGTCGGGGGTGCACCGCGCTGCCTCGCGGGGAGGGCCGTTGAGGTCGTGAGCGACGAGCGTCCGGACGCGCTGCTCAAGAGCGCACTCGAGAAAATTGTCTACTTCGAGGCGCGCGCGGAGCAGTTGCTCAGCGAGCTGGGCTCGACGCGCGAGGAGATGGAGCACCTCAAGCGTGAGCTGACGGAGACGCATCAGCGGGAGCTGGAGCTGCGCCGTGAGGTGGCGGAGCTGGAGGTCCGCGCCGGGCGGTTCCAGGCGGAGCGCGAGGAGTCCGTGCGGCTCACGCAGGCGCTGCGGGGCGAGCGCGACCAGCTCATGGACCGGTTGCTGAACGCCAGTCGGTTGCGCACGTCGACGAAGGACGGCGACGACGAGGACGACGACCTGGGGTTCGACCTGGCGTCGTTCATCTCCCAGCTTCGCAGCGAGGCGCTGCTGCGCGGGGAGTCGGACCGCGTGGCCTCGACGCTCGTCAAGGTGCCCATGCGCGGGCCCGCCGTGCCGCTCTCCGAGGCCTCCGCCAAGGCACAGGCTGTCGCTGCCGCCGCTCCGAGCGCGCCGGCGCGGCCCGCGTTGCTGGAGCCCTTGCTGGAGGGGCTGTCTCCGGTGGCTCGCGAGGCCCAGCGCTTCCTCCATGCGGGGCGGCTCGGCGTCAGCCCGGCGCAGTTGGCGGAGCTGTCCGGACAGCGCGTGGGAGCCCCGACGGACGAGTCGCTGTTCGGGTTCTCCGTGCGCGAGCTGTCGGCGCCGGACGCCGCCGCGCGGATTCGTGCCGCCGAGCGACTGAAGGCGCTGTCCCAGCCGGCCGCTGCTCCGGCGCTGGCCAGTGCGCTGCACGCGGAGACGGACTCGGCGGCGCAGGTGGCGTTGCTCCAGGCGTTCGCGGCGCTGTGCCGGGAAGAGGGCGCGCAGGTGGTGTCGCCGCTGTTGTCCTCGCCAGTGCCGGAGGTGCGCATCGCGGCGCTCAAGGCGCTGTTGACGCTGGCGCCTCGGGACGCGGCGCCGCATCTGGCGCAGGCGATGAAGGACCCGGACCGCTCCGTGCGTCGCAGGGCCTCGCTGCTGGCGTTGGGGTTGGAGGGTGAGACGGCGCGGCGGCTGGGCGAGGAAGCCATCCACGACGCGGACTCGGAGGTGCGCTCGCTGGCGGCGCTCGCGTTGGGCGCTGGGAGCGGGGAGAACGCTCGCACGCTGTTGCTGGAGGCGCTGGGTGACCGCGAGCCGCGCGTGCGCAAGGCGGCGGCGCAGAGCCTGTCGCGCATCCTGGGCCACGACGTGTCCGCGGTGGTGTCGCTCGATGATACGCACCGGCGCCGCGAGATTCGCCGGCTGGCGACGCTGCCCGTCAAGCCCGTGCGCGCCCGGCTGGAGGATGCGGCTCGACCGATGGTCGCGCGGACCCTGGTTGTTCCGGCGCAGGCGGTGGCTTCCGCGCAGGTGACCTCCGCGGGCGTGGCTCCCGCTGGCGCCGCACACGGGATGGCCTTCGTGGGCGCGGTGCAGGGCGCGGGTGCCTCCGCCGCTTCGCCCCAGGCCGTGGTTGCCGTGGGCGCCCGGCAGGCCGCGGGTTCCGCCGCTTCGCCGCAGGCCGTGGTCTCGGCAGGCGCGCGACAGGTCTCCGCACCGGCCTTCGTGGGGCAGGGGGGCGCTCCGATGCATGCCGGTGGGCCTCCGCCTTCCGCGCCGCTGTCCCCCACCGCGCAGTCGGGTCAGCGCGCTCCGGGACAGTCGGCGGCGGGTACGCCCATGCAGCCGATGGCCCCGCCTGTCGCCGCGCCTCAGTCCGCCCGGCCCGTGGGTTCACCTCGACTTTCCCCCGTGCAGGCGGCATTGGTGGCCATGGGGGCTCCCGCGCCCGTGCCCGCCGCCGCTCCCGCGCAGCCCGCGCCGCGCGCCGCGGAAGCACGTCCCCCCTCGGGCCGCTCGGGTGCTTCTCCCGTCGAGGCCCTGTGTGCGCAGATGCTGATGGAGGTCCGCGTGGCGGTGCGCGGACGCTCGCTCGCCGAGCTGACGACCGCCCTGGGGGCCCCCGTGGAACTCGCCCAGGAAGCACTCACCCTGCTATCAGCCCGAGGCTCCGTGGTCCGAAGGGGACACAAATACTTCGCCGCTTGAGGCAAGGTATCCGTCCCGTACGTCTTTCGAAGGGTCGTTCATGGAAGCGCCGACATACAGCTCGAAGCAGGTGGCCGAGATGCTCGGCGTGTCTCCGAAGGCCATTCCGGAGGACGCGAGGAAGGACGTGTACACCCCGGACGACGTCTGGGACCTGCGCACCACCCTCAACCGCTTCCCGGACAAGATTGGCCACCGCCGGCAGCTGTTCCTGAACTTCAAGGGCGGCACCGGCAAGACGTCCCTGTCCACCTCGTACGCGTGGCGCATCGCGGAGCTGGGCTACTCGGTCCTCCTCATCGACCTGGACAGCCAGGGCCACGCCACCAAGTGCCTGGGCTACGAGGGCGAGGAGTTCGAGAAGACGCTGCTCGACGTGCTGGTGCGCAAGACGCCCCTGGTCCAGGTCATCCAGAAGTCCTCCCTGCCCAACCTGGACTTCGTCCCGTCCAACCTCAGCATGTCCACCATGGACCTCTCGCTGATGCCCATGGCCGGCCGCGAGTTCAAGCTGCGCAACGCCCTCAAGGACGTGGAGGCCCAGTACGACGTCGTCGTCTTCGACGCGCCCCCGTCCTTCGGCCTGCTCAACCTCAACGCGCTGATGGCGGCGAACGACTTGTTCGTCCCCGTGCTCGCGGACTTCCTCTCCTTCCACGGCCTCAAGCTGCTGTTCGAAACGGTGCAGAGCCTGGAGGAGGATTTGAACCACGTGCTCGACCACGTCTTCATCGTGGTCAACTCCTTCAACGCCACCTTCAAGCTGGCGAAGGAAGCGCTGGAAGCGCTCCAGACGCACTACCCGGAGTTCCTGCTGCCGACCATCATCCGGCAATGCACCAAGTTCGCGCAGGCCTCCAGCGAGGGGCGCCCCGTCTTCGTCGCGGACCCCACGTCGAAGGGCGCCAACGACATCCAGGCCATGATTGACAACGTCCTGCCGCGACTGGTCGCCGCGGCCGCCGCCGCCCCGAAGAAGGGCACCCAGCAGGCCGGCTGAGATTCGCCATGAAGAAAGCCTTCGAACAGAACGTGTCTCGCGCCAAGCCGCGCCTCCGCTTGGGCGCGTTCACCGGCGTCGCCGACCCGGGCGAGTCCGCTCCCTCCGAGCAGGAGCCCGCCGCCTCGGCCCCGCCCGAGCCTCCTTCCGCGGACCTGTCCGCCGAGGTCCGCGCCCGCATCGAGCGAGCCCGCGCCCCGCGCCCCACCGCCGCCGAGGCGATGGAGGTGGCGCTGGGCTCGCAGGAGGCGCCGCGCGCCCGGGAGCCGGTGTTCACCTCGCAGGCCTCCGAGCCCGTCACCTATGCGTCTCCGGAGCCGGAGTCGGCGCGCTTCGAGGACGAATCAGGCGAGGTGCCTGTCACCTTCGCGGCTCCTCCCGCCGTTGCGTTCCACCTGGACGGCTTCGCGGCCGGGCACTCTCAGGAGGCCCACTCCATGACGCAGGGCTCGTCACACGCTTCGCTCCCCCATGTCACCGCGATGGTCGCCGAGCCGGTGGCCCGCGTCGAAGCCCCGCCCCAGGAGATGGAGGTGCAGACGCCCGCGCCTCCGCGTGAGGAGCCGGTGGATGACTCCGAAGCGCGTCGCGAGCGACTGAAGGCACGCCTCAAGGCGGTGCGCGAGAATCCGCGTCCGGAGCCGCTCCCGGCCACGGTGGCCGAGGCGGGTCAGCGCGCGGTGGAGCGCATCACCCACCTCCAGGCGGAGCTGGTGAAGGTGAAGGCCGCCAACCTCTCGCTCACGCAGGAGCTGGAAGTGGCGCGCCGTCAGGCGGAGAAGGCCACCGAGGAAGCCCGGCTGCGCATGGACGAGGCGCGCCGGCTGTCTTCCGAGATGGAAGGCCGCGTGAAGCTGCTGGCGGACCTGGAGCGGGAGCTGGCCGCGCTGGAAGGTGAGCGCGACGAGGCGCTCTTGTCCCTCCAGGAGAACCGTCAGGCGCTCCAGGCCTCCGCGAAGGAGCACGAGGCGCTCGAGGAGGCGGTGTCTCGCGGCAAGCAGGCCCTGGTGGACAGCCTCGCCGAGGAGGAGCGGCTCGCAGGTGAGCTGGAGTCCGCCAAGGACGAGTCGACCTCGCTGCGCCGGGCGGTGGAAGCGCTCCAGGGCGAGCGGGACGTGCTGGCCCAGCAGGTGGCCTCGCTCACCGCGGAGCGGGCCGAGCTGCTCGAGGCGCGCAAGGCCCTGGAGTCCGTGCACCGCGCGCTGAGCCAGGCCGTCGCGCGCTGAAGTCGCTCCACCCGGGGCGCCCCCTTTCGGGCGCCCCAAGCGGGTCCCTACTTCCCGTCCTTCGCCACGCCGCGCGAAGGGCTCTTCAGGGCGGCGACCAGCTCCGGCTTGAGCGGCGGGCTGCGCAGTCCCTGCAACGACAGCTCCGCGAACTCCCCCTGCGAGGACTTGAGCCCGTTGAGGAACGCGACCAGTCGCTTCTCGCGGTCCGCCTTGTTCGGGTGCCGTGAGCCCAGGCGCGAGCCATCCGTCGTCTTGCGCAGCAGCACGATGTACTCGTCCGGGTCATAGCCGGCGGAGAGCATCATCTTCGCGGCGAGCAGGTCCGCCTCGTACTCCTGCTCCTTGTCGTTCCCGCTCTCCGCGAACTCGATGACCTTCTCCGTCAGGCTGCCGAGCAGCGCCGAGTCGCCGTCCAGGTCCAGGTTGCCGCCGCTGTCCGTCGACGCGATGAGCCCCCCGGCGCCCGGGATGCCGGCCTCCATCGTGACGGCCGTCTTGCAGAGGCTCACCTTGGCGGCGTTGTACTGCTTGATGGAGTGCTTGAGCACGACGTGGGCAATCTCGTGCGCGAGCACGCCCGCCAGTTGGCTCTCGTTGCCCAGCTCCGACAGCAGCTTCCGGGTGACGAAGACGTAGGCACCGGGTGTGGACACGGCGTTGAAGTTCTTGTCGTCGTTGAGCACGCCGAACGTCCACTCCAACGTGGGCCTCGCGGACTGCGCACCCAGGTTCTTCCCCACGACGTTGAGGTACTCGTGGAGGTCGTGCACCCCGGTGCCCTTCGCGCCGTCCGTCGGGGCCATCAACCCGCCACCCCCCTGCACCCAGTGGATGGCCATGGCACTGCCGATGGCGTACTCCTCCGTCACGGTGGGCTCCACGTCCAGCTTCTCGCAGGAGGCGCGCTCCTTCTTCGCCGCCGCCGAGTCGTTCACCACCGTCCCCGCCTTCTGGGCGACCTGCGCCCACGTCACCCCCTTGCACGACGAGGCCAGGAGGCCCAGGCCCGCCAGCGCCACCGTCCGCCAATGCGCGCGCATCACGTGCCCCCCTTCGACTTGCTCTTCGCCGCGCCCGACTTCGCCGTGGCCTCGGCGCCCACGACGGGGAACAGCCCCGCGTCCTTCACGTGCTTCGCGATGTCCGCGGTGGAGACGTCCTTGGCCTTCTTCTCCAGGCTCTGCAGTTGCGCCACCGCCTGCTTGTGGTCGCCGCCCTTCTTGTTGCCGTACTCGACGGCGCCGGGACTGAGCGCCTTCACCGCCGCGCCGCTGGCGACGAAGCCCGCGGGGTTCACCTGGCGCTTGCCCTTGTCCTCCACGACGAGCTCCATGTTGGGCGCGGTGGTGGACAGGTTCGACTGGAAGACGAAGCCCTTCTTCCCCGCCGCCGTCTTCACCTTGTGCCACTGCTTGTTCTTCGGGTCCGCGCCCTCCCACTTCACCTGCTCACCCGGCTGGAGGATGACCACCGCGTTCGCCGTGGGCGAGGGGCTCTCCATCACCCGTGTGTTCTTCGCCTTCACGTACAGCGAGCCCCCCACGGCCACCGCCGACGCGAGGCTCGGAAGGCCCAGTGCCAGCAGCGCCAGCATCAGGGCCACCCCGGCCGCGCTCGTTCTCATCGTCATCGCTCCGACTCCTTTCCCGCTCACTTGTCCAGGCTCGCCACGCCGTCGAAATCCGGCGGCGGCGCCTTCGCATACTTGTGACAACGCTCCAGCAACGCCTTCGTCGGTCCGTCGTCGGGGTCCTCTGTCCCCAGCTTCTCCAGCATCGACACGGCCTCGTCGAAGCGAGCCTCGCGATACACGGCCAGCGCCGCGTGGTAGCGCTCCACCGTCGCCCGCTTGCGCGCATCCAGGCCTCCCTTGAGCGAGAGCAACTCGTACACGGTGACGGCCTCCGTCTTCCCGGCCACCCGCACCCGGTCCAGCTCGCGCACCTCGATGTGCTCGCGCGCCAGCTCGTACGTGCGCGGGCCAATCATGATGACGGAGCCATACGCCTTGTTGGCGCCCTCCAGCCGCGCGGCCAGGTTCATCCCGTCGCCGATGGCCGTGTAGCTGAAGAGCTGCTCGCTGCCGAAGTTGCCCACGAAGTTCACCGCCGAGTTGACGCCGATGCGCGTGTAGACATCCGGCAGGCCCTTGGCGCTGAACTCCTCGCGCATCCGGTCCACCTCCGCCTTGGCCGCGAGCGCTCCCCGGCACGCGCGCACCGCATGGTCGTCCTGGCGCATGGGCGCGCCGAACAGACACACCACGGCGTCACCGATGTACTTGTCCAGGCACCCGCCCTCCTTCAACAGCACGCCACTCACCCGCGTCAGGTACGTGTTGAGGATGCGCACCAGGCTGCGCGGGTCCTCCTTGAAGCGTTCGCTGAAGGTGGAGAAGCCTCGGATGTCGCTGAAGAAGGCGCTGATTTCGACGTTCTCTCCGTCGAGCCTCGGCAGCTTGCGCTCCGAAATCATCTGCTCCACGAGCTTGGGCTCCATGAAGCGGCTGAACGCGGCGCGAACGAACTCCGTCTCCCGGTTGGCCACCAGGTGGTTGAACGCCACCGCCGTGACACTGGCCAGCAGCCCCGCCATGGACGGCAGCGCCGTCAGCACGTGCGTGCCCGAGGACAGGAATCGCCCCGTCACCAGGGACATGCCCAGCAGCAGCGCCACCGGCCACAGGATTTCCAGCGGCGTCCAGCGCGTCGTCATCAGCAACACAACGGAGACCAGCGCCACCAGCAACGTGAGCGTCAGGTCCACCGCCAGCGGCGTCCGGGTGATGAAGCGGCCATTGCCGAGCAGCGTCTCCAGCACCGCTGCCTGCTTCATGACGCCGGGCACCTCCGCCTGGAAGGACGTGGCCTTGATGTCGCTGAGTCCCAGCGCCGTGCCGCCGATGACCACCACCTTGCCCCGGAACGCCTCCGACGGAAGCTTCGAGGGCTGGCCCTTGTCCCGGTGTACCCAGCCGTCGAGCACGTCCAGCAGGGGCACCGTGTGGAAGCGCTCGTGCAGCTCGCCGCCGCCGTAATCAATCGCCGCGCCCCCGTCCGTGTCCACGGCGTAGGTCCGACTGCCCAGCCGCAGCTTGCGCCCGGACAGCGTCACCTCGCTGACGCCCAGCAGGCCCGCGGCCACTCGCACCGGCAGCGTCGGGTACGCGTTGACGCCGTCCGTGTACGCGAAGCGTGTGCGGCGCATGAAGCCGTCGGGGTCCGTCTCCGTGTCCACCAACCCGAAGCCATCCACCGCGCCCACGAGCACGGGGATGGGAGGCACGGGATGGCGCAGGGCGTGCGCGTGATTCCCGGCGGTCGACTCGGCCGTCTCACCATCGACGTCCCGACCATCCAGGGTCGCCAGGGTGAAGCCCCGCGTGCGCACGGGGAAGGCGAGGGTGCGCGCCATCTGCTCGGGCGTGACGGAGGCGACGGCGCTGTCCTTCGGCGCGTCCGCGAACCCGGCGCCCCCCTCTTCGGGGAAGGCTTCCGCGGCGCCCTCGTCCGGGAACGTCTCCTCGGCGTGCTCGGGCGGCAGCGCCTCCCGGGGAAGCGCCTCATCGGTGGAAGCCACGGGGGCGGCTGGGAGGGGCGCGAGCGGGGAGGCGGGGACCTGGTCGAAGTCCGCGCGCGGCAACGGCTGCGCGTTGGCGTTGGTGGAGACGCCCAGGAAGAACGGGATGCGTGTGTCGCGCAGCATCTGGGCGAAGGCCAGGTCCGTGGACTCGTCGGAGGAGCGCTCGTCCATCACCGCGTCGAACACGACGGCGCGCGCGCCCTCCGCCTCCAACTGCTCCACCACGCGGGCCCACAGGTTGCGGCTGTAGGGCCAGCTACCGAAGTTGAGCGCATAGCGCTCGTTGGCGCGGATGCCGTCCAGCGTCGACTGGTCGATGACCACCACCGACACGTGGGGAGACTTCCCGCGCCCGTCGGTGAACGTGGTGAGCGCCTGGTCGTACGCGCCGCGCTCCAGGTCGTCCAGCCAGCCGCCGCGCCACGCCAGCGCCGCCAGCGCGGTGGACAACACCGCCACGCCCAGCATCAACCGCCAGTGGTTGCGCCAGCGCAGCCGGATGATTTTCCAGGTCTCTCCCGCCACGGCCCCCTCTTGCGATGTGCGTGGGTCGTCACACTAACCCAGCACGCACTCGCGTCAGGCATCTCCCCGGCCGGAAGGACGCTGATAAAATCACGAATACATTGAATTCACATCCATGTGACGAGCGCACATGACGAGCCCACGAGTGCTCGCCCGGCGTCGGACGCACGCGCGCCCGGCTTATTCGCGCCGGTCTTCAGGCACGGGCCCAGGTGAGGGCCTTGGGCCCGTCGGGAGCGCGCGGCGCCCGTCAGAAGGACGAGCCCGGCTCCTGGAGGAAGCGCGTCTCCTCGGGCGTGGACGGCCGGCCCAGCGCATCATTGCGGTGCGGGAAGCGTCCGAAGCGCGCGATGACATCCAGGTGGCGCTTCGCGTAGTCGAGCGGTTCGTGGCTGCCGGAATGATGCAGCGTCAGCATCTCGAAGAGGGAGACCGACAGCCGCTGGTCGTAGAGCTCCTCGCTGTGTTCGAAGGGCAGGTAGATGAACCAGCGCCACACGGAGGGCAGCGTGAGGTCCAGGCCCCGCGCCAGCGCGTGACGCGCCACCGAGCGCGCCATGGCATCCGTGGCGAACGCGCGCGGCGTGCCCCGGAAGATGTTGCGGGGTAGCTGGTCCAGGAGCAGCACCAGGGCCAGGCTGCTGCGGGGTTCATTCCGCCAGGCGCTCAGTTCCCCGGCCGCCGCGCGCTCGTGGGCGTCCAGGAAGCGGTCCCGGCACTCCGCGTCGAAGGCCGCGTCGCGCCGGAACCACGCGGCGCGAGGACGAATGCAGGCCGGGTTGCGAGCCGGGTCCGCCGGTTGACCGAACCAGAAGTCGAGCACTTCCTCCGCGCTCACCATGTCGTTCCTCCCCAAAGGCTCGATAGAGCGCCCACCCGCCAACAGTCAACAGGGGTGGCGGGCGATGCGGGCCATCACCACCTTGCACCGAACACTGGCGCGCATCGCGCGTGGGAGAACGTCCAATGCACACCCCGTGGGAGCCCTCGACGCGAACCGTTCCGGGGCCGGTGAAGCGCGCCGCCCTCAACCCCACGCTGCGCACCGAGTCCGTCATCGCGCTGGGCGCCTTTGGCGCGCTCACGCTGGGCGCAGCGGTCCTGGGGGCACGACACAGCTCCGCCGACACCCGCTGGTACCGACACCTGCGCAAGCCTCCCTTCCAGCCCTCGCCCAAGGCCTTCGCGCCCGTGTGGACGGCGCTCTATGCCCTCATCGCCATCTCCGGCTGGCGGGTGTGGACGGCACCCGCGGGGCCCTCTCGCTCCCGGGCGCTGGGATGGTGGGGGGTGCAACTGGGCCTGAATGCCGCGTGGTCCTGGCTCTTCTTCGGTCGGCATCAGCCCCGACAGGCCCTGGCGGACAACGTGGCCCTGCTGGGCAGCATCGGTGCCTACATCGCCGCCACGCGCGAGGTGGACCGGCCCGCCGCGTGGCTGGTGGCGCCGTATCTGGCATGGGTGGGCTTCGCCAACGTCCTCAATGGCGAAATCGTCCGGCGCAATCCCCAGGCGGGGGCCTGAAGCCCGTCCGCTTGGAGGGCCCCGATGGGGGCGGATGAATTCGCCCGGAAATTCCTTCGGGAAGATGGCGGGGGGGCGGCGTTGAGTGGGGCAAGCCGCCATGGATGCCTTCGCCCTGCAAATACCCGTCGCACTCCCCCGCCGAGCACGGTCTCAGGGCTTGACGGGCACGGACAGGACGGTCCAGCCTGCACCCCACGTGGAAAGCAGGCCCCTCTCAACGCCGACCCTGGACAGCCGCTGGTTCGCGGCCTTCGCCCGGGAGCACGAGGCGGCGTTGCACGCCACGGCGCTCCGACTGTGCGGAAACGCGACGGACGCCAGGGACCTGGTCCAGGACACCTTCGAGCGCGGACTGCGCAACCTGGCCCGCTACCGCCCCGGCACGGACGGGCGCGCGTGGCTCTTCACCATCCTCCATCACCTCTTCATCGACCGGTGTCGTTCCCGGACGCGTGAGCGCCGCTCGGATGTGTCGGCGGAGGAGCTGGAGGAGCGCATCGCCGCGCCGGAGCCCGAGGCCGCGCCCGCATGGGCCGCCATTGGCCCCGAGCAATTGCGCGAGGCCCTGGAGCGCATCCCCGAGGAGTTCTCCACGGTGTACCGCCTCCATGCGTTGGAGGGGCGCCCCTACCAGGAAATCGCGGAGCGCCTGGGGATTCCCAAGGCCACCGTGGGCACGCGCCTCATCCGCGCGCGCCGCAAGCTGAAGGAGCTGTTGATGCCCGGTGGCACCGGCAAGGCGGAGACGCCATGAGCGCTCCGGAGCCCATGGACATCCACGACCAGGTGCATGCCTTCGCGGACGGCGAGCTGTCCGTGGAAGAGGCCGATGCGTTCCGCGAGCACCTGGGCACGTGCGAGACGTGTCAGGCGGACCTGGACGACATCCTCCAGCTCCAGGCGCTCGGGGGGCAGCTGGCGCAAGTGGACGCGAAGGCGGCCGTGAGTGGAGCCGTGGCGCCTGCGTCCCGTGTGGAGGCCGCGCCCGTGAGGGCCTTCCGTCCCGCGTGGAGCCGCCGTCGCAACTGGGTGGCCGCCGCCGCGCTGTCCGGCTCGCTGGCCGCCGTCTTCGCGGTGGTGGTGCTGCGCACCCGAAACACGGGGGGCGACGAGACGCAGTTGCTCGCCCTGGCGCCGACGCGCTCGATGGAGGCTCGACTGAGCTGGGTGGGCGCGAGCGCGCATCGGCCCTATGGCGTGCTGCGCTCCGGTGACGAGCGCCCCCGGGAGCTGGTGCCCCTCCAGATGTTGGCGAAGCTGGAGGCCGAAGGCGACCTGCAGGGCCTGGCGGTGGGACACCTGCTGCGCGGCGAGCGCGAGCAGGCGGCGGACTACCTGCAACGCGCGTCCTCGTCACCGGACGTGGACAGCGACAGGGCGGTGGTGGCGCTGACGAAGGGCGAGCTGGAGTCGGCCCTCATCCTCCTGGACGGCGTCCTGGAGAAGCACCCCCAGCACCCGCAGGCGCTGTGGAACCGCGCGCTGGTGCTGCACGAGCTGGGGCTGGACGCGCTGGCGGCGGAGGCCTTCGACGCGGTGGCGCTGCTCGGTGAGGTGGGCTGGGCGCAGGAGGCGAAGGAGCGCGCGGCGGTGCTGCGGCGTCAGCTCGACGGGCGACGGGGCGCGTGGGAGTCCGCGCAGCAGGCCGGCCGGGTGCTGGCCTTGGAAGGCACGCCCTTCCCCGACGAGGTGGCGCGCGCGGTGCCGGGCACGGCGCGCAACTGGTTCAACATCGCGGTGTGGACGGCCCCGTCCGCCGAGCGCGTGAGGGCCCTGCTGCCGCTCGCGCGGGTGCTGGATGCGCACTACGGCGGGGAGACGATGGCGCGCTACGCCGAGCGCGTGGCCACCCTCGACTTCCAGCGCCGCGCGCCGCTGGCCGCCCGGTTCCGCGACGTGCTGCTGGGGAAGTTCGATGGCGCGAAGCTGGCGCCGCTCGCGAAGGAGTTCGCCGGGTCCGCGCACCAGGACATCCTCCTGGGGTTGCTGCCCCTGGCGGGTGGCTTGCCGGCGCACCTGGACGTGTATGAGCAGGCGGCGAAGTCGCTCGGCGACGCGTGGCTGACGCTCAACGTGGAGCGCGAGCGCGCCCTGGCCGAGTATGCCCGGGGCGACCTGGCCGGCGCCGAGGCTCGGCTCCTGCGCGCGGTGTCGGCGTGCGAGAGCGCGAAGGCGGACTACCGCTGCGGCCAGCTGGAGCACCTGCTGGCGCACATCTACAAGGACGAGCACCGACTGGTGGAGTCGCGCGAGCATGCCCTGGCGGGCCTCCAGTGGGCGCGTCAGTCGCAGGAGTGGAAGCTCCAGGCGGACCTGCTGCTGGTGCTGGGCGACCTGGCGCGCTTCCGCAACGCCTTCGCCCTGACGCGTGCCTATCTGGGCGAGCAGGCCCTGCGTGACAGGAGCTGTTCCGCCCGGCGACATGTCCACGAGAGCCTGGCGTCCCTGCATGTCTTCGCGCTCCAGCCGAAAGCCGCGCGTGAGGAACTCCAGAAGGCGCCGAGCTGCGACGTGCCGTTCTTCCTCAACGGCGGCCTCGTGCTGGCGGACCTCGCTCGCCTGGACCCGAAGCCCGGGGACGTGGAGCAGGTGCGCGAGGGTCTGAAGAAGCTGGACGCCGCGGGCTGGCTGCGTCCGGGTGAGAAGGTCATCGCCACGCACATCGAGGGGCGCGCCGTCATCGGCTCGGACCGCGAGGCGGGCCGCGCGCTCCTGCGAAAGGCCATCGACGAGGGCGCGCGCTTGGGCTCGCAGGACCCGGTGGCCGCCAAGGCCCGCGCCTACAGCTATTCGTCCCTCATCCTGGATGCGGGCTCCACCGGCGACTGGGCGGGCGCGCTGACCCTCTTCGCGGAAGAGACGGGCGTCGCCGCCCCCACCCGCTGCGCGCTGGGCGTGGAGGTGCATGACGAGCGCACCCTGGTCGCCGCGCGCGGCCCGGCGGGCGAGCTGCTCGGCCATCAGGACGCGAGCCGCCGCTCGCCCGACTTCGACGTCGCCGCGCTGGTGCCTCCGGCGATGGCCTCCGCGCTGAAGCCCTGCGAGCACGTGCATGTGTTCGCGCGTTATCCGGTCCACGGTCAGGCGGGCCTGCTGCCGCCGGAGCTCGCCTGGAGCTACGACACGGGCCGGAAGCCCACGGCGCCTGGTGTGTCCGCGCCGCGCCCGCTGGTGGTCTACGACGTGGATGCCCCCGCCTCGCTGCGCCTGCCCCGGCTGCGCAGCTGGGAGCTGTCGGGGGGGCCGTCTGCGCGCCGAGTGGAGCTGACGGGCGCGGCCGCCACGCCGTCGCGCCTGCTGGCCGAGCTGGCCGAGGCCACCGAGGTGGAGATTCACGCGCACGGCCTGGTGAACCTGGGCGTGTCGGATGCATCGCTGCTGGTGATGGCGCCCGAGGCCGGTGGCCGCTACGCGCTCACCGCGGGCGAGGTGCGCAAGCAGAAGCTCAAGGGCGCGCCGGTGGTGTTGCTTGGCGCCTGCCAGGCCGCGAGGACGGCGCCGTACCTCCACGCGCCGTGGAGCCTTCCGGTGGCCTTCGCGGAGGCGGGCGCGCGCGCCGTCATCGCCTCACCCATCGACATCCCGGACGCCGAAGCCGGGCCCTTCTTCGCGCGGGTCATGGAGCGAATCCGCGCCGGCGCCAGCGCCGCCACCGCGCTCCGGGATGAACGCCTGCGCGAGCTGTCCGCGCGGCCCGACAGCTGGGTGAAGACAGTCGTCGTCTTCGAATAGCCCGGCCTCACCGCTTCACTTCACCACCGCCACACCAACACAGGCGACCTCGGCTCCCCAGGGCCGTGGACGCTCGACGTGTCACTTCACACCGAGGAACACACCATGAAGAATCTCCGCTCCGCGCTGCTCTGCATCCTCTCGCTGTCCACCGCCGCCTGCGGTGGTGACCCCTCCGACGTGTCGGCCTCCGAGGACCTCGCGGCCCTGGGCTCCACCGAGCAGCACGCGCTCCCCGTGCCTCCGCCGCTGTCCAACTACTGCCCGGGCACCATTCCCGGGACGCCGTACGCCATCCCCACCGCGCCCACGCCCCTGTCGAGCATCCCCACCGGCACGCCGCTGTATCCCCACAGCCCCTACCTGCTCAGCGCGCACACCGTCATCGTCACGGACCCGAGCAACTCGGGCGCCTTCTACGCGTTCGGTTTCGACGTGCGCGCCCACCGCATCATCTTCTGGGTGTCCGGCACCAATTCTGAGATTCGCCGGTTCAACACCCAGCTCGCCACGGACCTCACCGTGCAGGAGACGTCCACCGGCGTGGACATGGGCTTCACCTGGGGCACCAGCGGCCAGATTGGTGGCCCCCTCATCCCCCTGCCCGGTGTCCACGAGGGCGCGTGGAAGGTCGCGTACAACAACTGGTACCACCTCGACGCGTACCTGGTCAGCCCGCCCACGGGCCCTCTCGGCCTGGCTCAGTGACGCAGCTTCGAGGCGGGAGGCGGATTGAAGGCCAGCACGCCCGCGATGTAGCGCGCCTGCACCTCCGTGGTGCAGCGGACCTCCTGGATGCGCCCGCCCACCTTCACCCGCACGAGCCAACCGTCATTGTCGCGAGTCCAAGCAGCCGTTTCCGTCGTCATGTGCCTGCTCCTCTCGGGTTCATCCTCTGGCTCTCGGTAGAGCAGCCCGCGTGCCAGCGCCTGGGACCCGCGAATCCAGGCGATTGGCGCCCTGGGATGCGAAGGGATGGACAGGCGGGCCTGTAGTTCTTTCGGATGCGAGGGTGGCGGAGCTTCAGTGAACGTGCCGGTCCGGCTGGGTGGCGGGCGGGTGGGCGGAGGTGCCACTGAGCAGGGGCAGGGCGACGTGGAAGGTGGACCCCTGGCCCACCTGGCTCTCCACCCAGATTCGACCGCCGTGGCGCTCGACGATGTCGCGGCTGATGTACAGGCCCAGGCCCAACCCCCCATACGAGCGGGAGGAGACGTTGCGGGCTCGGAAGTAGCGCTCGAAGAGCAGCCTCTGCTGGTCCTCGGGGATGCCGATGCCCGGGTCCTTCACCGACAGCAGCGCCAGCTCTCCATGCGTCTCCAACGTCACCTGGATGACGCCGCCGTCGGGGCTGTACTTGAAGGCGTTCTCCACGAGGTTGGAGATGACCTGCTCCAACCGGTACGGGTCCGCGAACACCTGCACGGCGTTCTCGGGCCGCTGGTAGCGCAGCTCGTGGCCACCGCGCTGCGCGTCCATGGCCTGGAGGACATGCTCCACCAGGCTGTCCATGCGCGTGGCCTGCGGGTGCAGCGCGAGCCGGCCGGCCTCGATGCGCGAGGCATCCAGCAAGTCATTGATGAGCCCTGTCATCCGCAGGAGGTGCTGGCGCGCATGGCGCAGGAGGGTGGGGTCCACGCTCTCTCCCCGCTCCAGCCTCCGCTCCAGGGTGGCCAGCCGGAGGCTCAGCGGGGTGAGGGGTGTCTTCAACTCGTGCGAGGCGATGGACAGGAAGTCGTCGCGCACGCGGATGGCTTGCTGGGCCTCGTGATACAGCCGCTCGCGCTCTTCCTCGGCGAGCTTGCGTTGGGTGATGTCCTCCACCAGCACGCCCACGCCCAGCGTCCGCCCATCGGGTGCGCGCACCGGATAGCAACTGCCCGCCAGCAGCCGCCGTGGGCCGGGAACGCCCATCACCTTCGTGTCCACTTCCTCCTCCACCACGGGCTCGCCCGTTTCGAGCACCCGTCGCAGCATCTCCTCGACAGCGGGCCCGCCCGGGCCGAGCACCTGATGGGGGTCCTTTCCCAGGTGTTCCTCGGCGGGCCTGCCGTTGATGCGCGCAAGCCGCTCGTTGACGCGCACGTAGCGCAGCCGCGCGTCCACGAAGCCCAGGCCCACGGGGGCGCTGTCGAAGAGCATGGTGAGCAGCGCCAGGCTCTCGTCGCGCTCCCGCTCCGCGAACCGCCGCTGGGAGACGTCCTCGACGATGCCCACCCCGCCCTCGACGGCGCCCGCGTCGTTGTAGCAAGGCGCGAAGCGCACGTGGACGGGCGTCACCTTGTGGCCGGTGACGGAGACGTAGTCGCCCTCGTAGTCCGCGCTCCGGCCCGCGAGCGTCTCGCGCACGCAGCGCATCATCCCCTCGTCGCGCAGCGACAGGAGGTTCAGTCCCACGATGATGCGCTTGGTGGCGCCGAGGATGGTGACGAAGCGCTCGTTGCAGGCGGTGATGACGGGTGAGGTGTCGTAGTGGAAGATGCCCAATGGCGCGTTCTCCACCACCAGCCGGTAGAGGTCTTCCCCCCGGGCCCGTGTTTCGACGAGCCTCGCCGCCCCTGCGTGGCGAGGGTGCTCCAGCGGCTCACGCAAGGTGTCGATGACCTCGTGCAGGCGTCGGAGGCTGAGGACGATGCGCTCGTCGTCACCCTGGCCCGACGTGCCCACGGTGAGCTCCACCAGGATTTCCACGCCGTCGCGACGGCTCGCGAAGACCCGTGTGGGGCGACCTTCCAGGGCGTCCCCGCGCGACAGCAGGTAGCGCACCAGGCTCTGGCCTTCATGGCGCCGCATGCGCTCCGGGAAGAGTTGGGAGACGGGCTGCCCCTGGAGGTCCTCGCGCTTCCAGGCGAACAGCCGCTCGGCCGCGCGGTTGAGGAAGCACACCCGCTCACTCGCGTCGCAGGCGACCAGCGGGTCGACGGCGGCATCCAGCCAGGCGCTGAGCTCGGCGTTGGCTCCGGCCATGTTCTCCCCTGGGCTCCGCGTCGGCCGGCCCTGAGCGACCGCTGGCGCCCACGACGTGACTCGCGAGGGATTTCCGTCCCCCTGGCCTAGAGGTAGCCATCGGCGGCAGCGGGCGCGTCGGCCCGCGTTCCCGGACGTCGCGAAGCCGGCACGTTCGTGTGCCGGGCGGCCGGCCGCGCGAAGGCGCCTAGCGTCGGCGGCCGCCGGCTCCGGGCTTGCCCGCCTTCTTGCGCGCCGGAGCCTGCTTGCTCCGGGCCTTCGGGGCCTTCTTCTTCGCGCTCTTCGGCGACGAGGGCAGCGGCGCGGGACGCGTGGGTGAGAGCACCTCGAGCCGCTCCCTCAGCGCGCGCGTCACGTCCTTCAGCGCGTCCACCTCCTCGCGCAGCGAGGCCAGCTCCCGTGCCTGGGGCTCACCCTCGCGCAGCGAGCGCACCGTCTCCCGGGCGGCGCGCCGGGCGCGGGCATCACTCAGGGGCGTGCTCTCCAGGGCGGAGACGATGCGCCGGTCTCCGAGCGTCCGCGCGGCCTCGAAGACGCCCATCTGCACGCGGAACATCGAATCCCGGAGCAGCTCCGTGAGCAGGTCCACGGCCTCGCGCTGTCGGCCAGCGACTTCCGCCAGCTTCGCCACGGCCTGGGTGGCGGCGCGGCGCAGGAAGGCGGGCTGGCCGTACGCGGTGCGCGCCTCCACCAGCGGGAAGGCGGCGGGGTCCTGCGACTCGGCGAGCCCGTCCATGGCGCCCACGGCGATGACGTCCTGGAAGGACGCGCGCGTGGCGGCCGTCTCCAGCACCGTCAGCGCGTCCGCGGCTCGCAGCTTGCCGTAGCTGCGCGCGGCCTCTGCCTCCACGAAGTAGCTGGTGTCTCCAGATTGCAGGAGGGCGCGAAGGAGCGCGATGACCTCCGCGTCGCGGCGGAACTCGCCCAGCGCGGCGACCACGGCGCGGCGCACGCGGGGGTGCTCGGCGCGCAGGGCCAGGAGCAGGCGCGCGCGGGCCTCGGGTGTGCGGATGCGGCCCAGGGCCCTGGCGCTCGCGGCGCGGGTGCCCCAGAACAGGCGCGTGTCGGTGAGGGCGGTGCCCAGCGCCTCCACGGCGCGGAAGCCTCCGTCCCGGCCCAGGGCGTGCGCGGCCTCGGTGCGAGCGCGCGACTCCGGCGCGGCGCGCAGTTCCTCCAGCCAGAGGCCCCCGGACTTGTCGACCTCCAGCGTGCCGAGCACGTCGCGACGCGGGTCCACGCGCACCTGCGTGGGCGCGGTGGGGCAGGGCAGGTGGAAGAAGTGCTCCGCGTCCGTCACCTCCAGCCGGTGCGAGGTGTCCTGGCCGTCGGTGGTGACGAGGACGTCCAGCGGCAGGCGGAACAGGGGCGTGCCGGCGTCGGTGCGCTGCGTCTGCCGCACCTTGAGGCGCAGGCGGCGGTCCTCCGCCTCGTAGCGCACCTCCACCTTGAGCTCCGGGTGGCCGGGCGCGAAGACGTACTGGTCGAAGAAGGCGTCCAGGTTGTGGCCGGTGGCCTGCTCGAAGGCGCGCGACAGGTCCACCGTCTCCACCGAGCCATGGCGGTGGCGGGAGACGTAGTGGCGCAGGCCCTGGAAGAACAGGGCATCACCCAGGCGGCGGCGCAGCTCGTGGAGGACCAGGCCGCCTTTCTCATAAAGGTGCCGGTCGAAGACATCGAGAGGCGCGTGGAAGCGGCGCGAGACGATGGGGCGCGCGTAGCGCTCCTTCACCTCGCCCAGGTACGCGTCCAGGTCCGCGAGGCGGTGCTGGTCGGCCTCGTCCTGTCCGTCGGCGCGCTCCTTCCACAACACCTCGAACCAGGTGGCGAAGCCCTCGTTGAGCCAGCCGTGGGGCCAGTCGCGGCAGGTGAGCAGGTCGCCGAACCACTGGTGCGCCAGCTCGTGGGAGATGAGGGGCTCCGCGTTGTAGTCGGCGTGGGCGCGCGCGTCGTGGAGGACGGAGTCGGTGAGGCTGGTGGCGGTGGTGTTCTCCATGCCGCCGAAGATGAATTCGGTGAGGAACACCTGCGCGTAGCCGCTCCAGGGGTAGGGCTCGCCGGTGGCCTCCTGGAACACGCGAATCATCTCCGGAGTGCGGCGCACGCAGCGCAGCGCGTCCTCGCGCCGGCCGCGCGGGAAGAGGTAGCGCAGCGGCACGGTGCCCGACGTGTCGGTGAGCTCCTCGAAGTCGCCCACTGCGAGCGTGACGAGGTAGGGCGCGTGCGGCTGCTCCATCCGGTAGTGCTGCGTGCGGCGGCCGTCCTGGACGCTGTCACTCACGAGCACGCCGTTGGACAGCGCGGTGAGGCCCTCGGGGAAGGTGGCGATGAGCTCCGAGGTGGCCTTCTGCGCGGGCGTGTCCAGACAGGGGAACCAGCAGCGCGCGTCGGTGTCCTGGTTCTGAGTCCACGCCTGACGGGGCCGGTCCGGATAGGCGGCCTCGGGTCCCCAGAAGTACAGGCCCCGGCGCGGACGGGCGGCGTAGTGGACGGCGACCTCCGCGGCGTGACCGGGCTCCAGGGGCGAGGGCAGGTCCACGCGGACATGTGTCCCGGAGTTGGAGAAGCGGGCGGGGCGCCCGTCGACGAGGACGCGCGAGACGTCCAGGTCCACGGCGTCGAAGGTGAGGGTGGACAGCGAGCGGACGGCGGAGACGCGGGTGGTGCAGACGCCCGTGACGCGGCCTTGCTCGAAGTCGAGCTCCAACTCGATGCGGACGTGCTCGGCGCGGACGGGCCGCTCCGCGGCGTAGTGCTCGGTGGCGCCAGGCAGGCCAAAGGCGCGGGACTGAGGGAGGGCGGGCTCGGAGGAGTGACGGTGGCAGCAGCGCATAAGCAGGGAGGACTCTTTCCCAAGCGCGAGCCACCGTCGAGACGATGTTTCGTCGCACTGTCTCTCCCTGCACCCTCGCGCGGGGGCACCGGACGTATCATCTGCCGGGTGGGGGCGCTTCGGACTACGTTGTCCACCGTGCAGTTCGTCCTCTTCTTCTCCGACAAGCAGGTGCGCGAGCAGCTCTTCGCCCATGTGGATGGGACGCGAGGGTTGTTGCTCGTGACCGGGGTGCGTCATGGGCCGGCCATGCGCTCGCCAGAGGCGCGCGAGCCCTTCGCCACCCTGGAGTTCCTCCATGGCCGCGTGCTGACGCAGGTGCTGGTGGCGGACGAGGGCACCGCGGACGGCATGTGGAGGGACCCGCTGGGGGATTTGGGCGACCGGCTCTACCCGGAGAGTCGGGACGACGCGTACGCCGTCACCAGCGGCTACCTCCTGCTGGAGGACGGACGGCCGCGCAAGGTGGTGCGCAAGCACGGCCTGCCCGCCAGCGACCTGTGGTTCCTGGAGGACGCGCTCAGCCAGCTCACCTCCCGCGTCCCCGCGCCGGACCCGGCGCGGAAGCCCGGCACGAAGCGGCCGGAGCGCGCGCCCAGGTCCCCTCGTCGCCCGGCGAGCACCGGCGCCTCGGAGGCGTCAGGGCCCCCGCCGGACGAGGAGGGCTGGCGCCGCCGCGCGGGTGGCGAGGGCTCGCGCGTTCCAGGAGGGAGCCGGCGCGTCAGACCCGAGCAGGCCGCCGCCTCGGAGCCGTCGAGGCCCTGGGATGATGCATCGGGCCAGGACACGCGGGAGACTCATGCGGCGGACTCGGAGGCGACTCCGCCGCGAGGCACCCGCGCACCGCTCCGCATGCCCGCGCGGAAGGACGCCTGGGCGGTGCTGGGGCTCGCGCGCGACATGTCGCTGGATGAGGCGCGCAAGGCGTTTCGCGCGCTCATCGCCGGCTACCACCCGGACAAGGTGGCGCACCTGGCGCCCGAGTTCCAGGAGCTGGCGGAGCGCCGCACGCGCGAAATCCTGGAGGCGTGGGAAGAGGTGGAGGACGAGCTCAAGTCGGGGACGTGAGCGGGTGGCTGTCTCAGCCCACGTCGGGCACGGGCGCGCCGGGCAGGGCGAGGATGGCGGGCGCGGACTCCAGCGCGAAGCGCGCGACGATGGGCATGTGGTCCGACAGCCCGTGGAAGCGGCTCTTGAAGTCCCCGAAGGGGCTGGTCTCCTGCGTGTCGAGCCAGCGCACGCCGCCGCCGGAGAACATGTGGTCCAGGTGCATGCGCATGTGCATGAAGCCGGCGGTGGGGAAGCCCCGCGACACGTTCGGGTCAATCTGCCCGACGGCGGCCTGGGCGCAGGTGAAGCGCACGTCGCCCGTGAGGTAGCGGAACACGGGCGTGGCCGGCGGCGAGTTGAAGTCCCCGCAGACGACGAACGGCTCTTGCGCGGAGAGGATGCCCACGAAGTCCGCCAGCTTGCGCGCCTCGTGGAGCTGGTTCACGCCGCAGCCCATCTTGTCCTTGGTGGACCAGAACTCCCGCGCGAAGGGCGTGGGCAGGCTCAGGTGCGTGTTGAAGACGTGGAAGGGGCGGTTGTCCTCGCGCCGCAACAGGCGCATGTGCGCGCAGATGCGGCTCTGCTTGCGGTCCTTCAGTCGCTGGACGTGGTGGTGGGTGATGGCCTGGGGCGCGTCCACGTTGTGCTTGTCCACCTGGAGGGTGCGCTTGTTGACGAGCACCGCGAGTCCCGTGGTGTAGAGCGACACCTCGCCCAGCTTGTAGTGGTGGGCGCGGAAGTAGAACGCCTCGTAGGGCATCTCCCGACCCTGGGCGGTGAAGGTCTCCTCCATGCGCCCCATGAAGGCCATCAACTGCGTCTCGCCGGGCAGCTTGGGCCGGTGGGCGATGGTGCTGCGCAGGGACGTCGTCTCCACTTCCTGGAGACAGACGACGTCGGGCAGCGGGTCCAACGACGCCAGCGCGGCGGCCACGCGGCGCTTGGGACCCACGGTGCTCGCGAGGCCCCGGAGCATGTGGCCGAAATAGCGGACGTTGTACGTGACGATTCGCAACGAGGAGTCGGGCATACGAGGTCCGTGCCCGTCCCGGGCACAGGCAGAAGGTACTCACATCCCGGCCGTCGCGCCCTCTCTTCCTTGTCGGTCGGCCTCCCGTCAAACAGTCGACGCTGGCCCGCGCTCGCCGTGCCGCCGCCGCCGTGCTTTCCTTCCCCCGAGGATGGAGGCGTCTGCCTGCCCGACGGGGTGGCGGGCGTCCCGCGCGCGAAGGGCCGGCACGGGGCATTCCTCAAGGGAGACACAGCGATGTTCAAGGTCGCGAGGAAGTGGGGCTTGCCGCTGATGCTGGTGATGACCGGCTGCGGCAAGTTCGAGCAGGAGCAGTACGACGTGACGTTGGACGAAGCCCAGGCGCAGGCCGTCCCCTATGCGTGCGTCGACAAGACGGACAAGGAGGCCCAGCCGATTCCGGGCACCGGCGGACCCTCGGGGCTCGCCCTCCAGCAGCGATGGATTGTGCGCGCCGAGGAGTATGGCGCCACGAGCCTGGAGGTGCCCGACGTCGCCTTCACCCTGCACCGGGGCGACCAGGCCATCGTCGACAAGGATGACGCCCCGGACGTCCTCGGCGGGACGACCTCCGACAGCGGGCCGTTTCAATACGTCCACCTCCGCAGCGTGCCCGGGGTGGGTGCGGGCACGCCGTCGGTGAGCTACGTGCTGCGCTTCTACATCGCCAACGACTCGCTGGAGGACGACACCATCGAGGGCTTCATCGACGCGCGCGCCACGTCATACGAGGGCGCCGGAACCGACACGGTGGACCTGGAGGAGTGCACCGCCAAGGTCCGCTTCACCGGGCGCCGCGTGAAGTAGGCCCGCGGGCCCTCGCGTCACGGCGCGCGCTTCACCCGCACCACGGTGTCCAGCAGGTGCTCCAGGGCCTGCTGGGGCTCCTGGCTCAGCCCCGAGTGCACCGGCCCCGTCTGGAGGATGGTGCTGCGCGGGGCCACCAGCCAGTGCCAGCGGTCCTTCTGGGGGAGCTGGCCGATGGGGCCCGCGTGTTTGCCACCCTCGCAGACGCGGCGGAAGCTCTCCAGGTGGCAGCGCACCGTGTCCACGTCCACGTCGGGCGCGAGCGCCTTCAAGCGCGCCTCGTCCAGCTCCACGCGGGCGCCGAGGAAGCGCTGCGTGGTGCAGAAGAGGACGACGCCCACGTTGATGAACTCCTCGCGCTCCACGCGGGGGACGACGCGGATGATGGCGTAATCAAACGAGCTGTGCGCGGGCACGTGCCGCCTCCTCGATGAAGGCCGGCAGGGCCTCGATGCGCTTGAGCAACCAGGTGACGTAGCCCGCGCGGTGCGCGTCCACGCTGGGGAAGGGGGACTCGGCGGCTTGCAGCCAGCCCTCCGGGATTCCGGCGACGGTGGCCTCCACCCGCTCGCGCGTGAGGTGGGCCTTCAGCGTGTCCTGGGCCTGGGGCAGGGCGTTCGCCCAGGGCAGGAGCACATGGTCCTTGATGGGCGCGAAGCGGCTCTGGCTGCGCTCCTCCCAGTCCTCCCACGCGTGGTGGAAGTAGAGCGAGGCGCCATGGTCGATGAGCCACAGCTCCCGGTGCCAGCACAGGAGGTTGGGGTTCTTCGGCGTGCGGTCCACGTTGGTGATGAAGGCGTCGAACGCGACGAGGGCGGAGGCCACGGCCGGGTCTGGCGCCGGGCCCGCCACCGGGTCGAAAGTCACCGAGCCCGGCAGGTAGTCCAGCGCCAGGTTCAGCCCCGCGCTCGCCTTGAGCAAGTCCCGAATCTCGCTGTCCGGCTCGTTGCGGCCCAGCGCCGGGTCCAGCTCCACCAGCACCATCTCCGGCACCCGCAGGCCCGCCGCCTTCGCCAGCTCCGCGGCGATGAACTCCGCGATGAGCGCCTTGGCGCCCTGTCCGGCACCCCGGAACTTCACGACGTACAGCCCCGCGTCGTCCGCCTCGACGATGGCGGGCAGCGAGCCCCCCTCGCGCAGGGGCGTCACATAACGCGTGGCGACGATGGTCCTCGGCATCCTCCGCTCCCGTCCTCACTCGGCCCGTCTTCCACCCGGGGCCCGAGGGCCGCGCTCTACCACGCCCCCTCGCCCCACGAGGGCTTCACCGGCAGTGGAAAAAGCAGCCCCGAGGAAACTGCCCCGGATGAGGTGCGACAATGGGTGACAGGCCGTTCGATTCCGATCCCCCACGGAGCCCATCATGACCGTCACCCGCAAGCCCACGTCGCTCCCGTCGCCCGTCACCCGTACCCAGGAGTCCACCCGTCCGGAGGCTCCCGCGACGACCGAGTCCCGCGTGGTGGCCCGGCCCGGCAAGAACGGCACCGACGGCTTCGACTCCGGTAAGACGGCGCGTCCCAGCAACTTCGTGGACCGCCCCACGGGCCAGCGTCCGGACCCGAGCGCCCCGGTGCTGCCGGCCACGGCCTTCGCCTTCGGCCCTGGCAAGGTCTCCATCGCCGGCCGCGACGCGTCCACGCCCGTCACGCTGACGGCCTCCGCCACGCCGAACGCGGCGGTGAAGGACCTCCAGACGGTGACGTCCACGGTCAGCTTCGACCAGGACGTGGCGCTGGACTCGCTGAAGCTGAACCTGGACCTGCCGCACACCTACCGCGGCGACCTGGTGGTGAAGCTGACCAGCCCGTCCGGCAAGACGGCGACGGTGTCGGACCGCCAGGGTGGCAACGCGGACGACGTGAAGGGCACGTTCGACCTGAGCACCGCCTTCAAGGGCGAGTCGGCCAAGGGCACCTGGACGCTGTCCGTGGAGGACAAGGCGCGCGCGGACACGGGCACGCTGAAGAGCTGGGGCCTGGAGGCCGCTGGCAAGACGGCGGGCCCGGTGGACCCCAAGCCGCCCAAGCCCACGGGTGAGCCGATTGTCGCGGTGTTCGACGGCGGCGTGGACTTCAAGCACGCCGACCTGGACAGCGCCATGTGGACCAACCCGGGCGAGGTCGCAGGCGACGGAATCGACAACGACGGCAACGGCGTGAAGGACGACATCCACGGCTTCAACGTCGGCTTCAACAGCGGCGACGTGATGAAGGGCCAGGGGACGGACCACGGCACGCACGTGGCCGGCATCATCGCCGCCGAGGACAATGGCCAGGGCAACACGGGCATCGCCGCGGGCAAGGCGAAGGTGATGAGCATTGGCGGCCTGTATGACGGGGCGGACCTGCTCACCAACTTCGAGCGCGGCGTGGACTACGTGGTCAACATGAAGCAGAACCACGGCGCCAACATCCGCGCCCTCAACGCCAGCTTCGGTGACGAGTACCGCGATGCGGCCTCGCAGGCCCGCTGGACGGCGGCGGTGCAGAAGCTGGCGGACGCGGACATCCTGCTCGTCGCGGCCACGGCCAACGGCAATGGCAGCAACATGAACAACGTGGCGGACATGCCCGCCAACCTGAACCTGCCCAACGTGCTCACCGTGGCGTCCATGGACAGGAACAACGACAAGCTGGCGCGTTTCTCCTCGCACGGCGACAAGGTGGTGGAGCTGGCCGCCGTGGGCGAGGACGTGCTGAGCACCGTGCCCGGCGGCGACTGGGAGAAGATGAGCGGCACCTCCATGGCCACCCCGACGGTGGCGGCCGCCGCGGCCCTGATGTTCGCCGCGAACCCCGACCTGACGGCCGCCCAGGTGCGCGACCTGCTGGTGAAGACGGTGGAGGTCGACCCGGACCTCAAGGGCAAGGTGAGCACCAGCGGCAAGCTGGACATCGCCGCCGCCGTGAAGGCCGCCAAGGAGTTCGTCGCCACGCCGCCCACGACGGTCGCCGAGCGCTGAGTCCCCGCGCGACTCGCTCGAGAGGGTGAGTCCCAGGTCCCCGGTCGCCGCCAGCTTCGCGGCCCCGGGGACTTTTTTTGGGCTCGATTTGATTGCGCGCAATTTAATTGAGCCCTAATCATAGGCCATGGCGCAGGACGCGGTGCCCGTCGGAGATGGGGTGGCCCGGTTGTTGGGGGTTGAACGGAGCAGGCTGGAGGTTGTGGTGAAGGGGCTCCCGCCGTCGCGTGTCGCCGCTATCTGAGTCCACCGTTTCGCTTTTACGAACCCGAGCTGGAATTCCAGGAGAGAGAACCATGGCCCCCGTCACGATTTCGCCGCTGTACACCGCCCACGCCACCGCTCACGGAGGCCGCAACGGGAAGGTCCAGTCGTCGGACAAGGTCATCGACCTGCCGCTGACGATGCCCAAGGAGCTGGGTGGGGCGGGAGGCACGGCCACCAATCCCGAGCAGTTGTTCGCGGCGGGCTACTCCGCCTGCTTCGAGAGCGCGCTGCGGCTGGTGGCGGGCAAGGGCGGCAAGAAGCTGGGGCCCGAAGTGGGCATCACCGCGAACGTCACCATCGGCAAGACGCCGGACGGCGGCTTCGGGTTGGCGGTGGAGCTCCAGGGCATCCTCCCGGGCATTCCCCGCGATGAGGCGGAGAAGCTGATGCACGCGGCCCACGAGGTGTGCCCGTACTCGCGCGCCACGCGTGGCAATATCGACGTGAAGCTCTCCGTCGCGGAGTAGTGGACGGCCCCGTGTCGCCGCGGCGCGTGGGTGCGCCGTGTCGCGGCGGTACGTGGGCATGCCGTGTCTGCGCGTGAGTGCACCGTGTTGCGGCGACGCGTGAGTGCACCGTGTTGCAGCGACGCGTGAGCGTTCCGTGTCGAGGCGCGCGGGTGATCCATCGTGGCGCGGGGATGCTCCATTCCGGTGCGTGAGTGCTCCATCCTGGCGCGGGGCCTGAGCGCGTCCGTGTCGTGGCGGACACGATGTGCACCGTGGGACTCGCGGGGTTTCCCCTAGTGCTGGCCAGGCGCTCGCGTGCTGGTGACACGCGCGTGCGTCGCGCCCCGACGCGCCCCCTCCGAGCGGGCCTCGCGGCGTGCCCCGCGGAGGCCCTCTGGCATGCCCCTTGAAGTCGGGTGGGGTCGAAGGGGGGAAGTCAGCATGCGTGAGCGTCAGCTCATTCCGATGGAAGTAGCGGGTGTGGCGGTCTCGGGAGCAGCGCGGATGTTGCTGGAGGAGCCCGACATCGAGGAGTTCTTCGGGTGGTTGCGGCCGGAGGCGGGAGGAAATCCTCCCGGCCGGTGGAGCGCGGCGGAGGGCACCCGGCTGTTCGCGGTGGCGGAGCGGGGCTCGGGCATCATCGGGCTCGCGGCGCTCACGAACATCCGTCGCGAGGAGCGCTACGCACGGGTGAGCTGCGCCATCGCGCCGGAGTATCGCCGGGAGGGCGTGGGGCACTGGACGATGACGGAGCTCATCCGTCAGGGCGTGCGACTGGACGGACTGCGCCACCTGGAGACCTGCGTGCGCGGGGGGAGGGGGACATCGCTCCAGCTCATGGAGTCCCTGGGCTTCCGCGCGCTGGAGGTGCCGGGCTTTCCGCCCATGGACGCACGGCCCGGTGGCTACGTGTACCTGCGTCTGGATTTGCCCGTCGAGTCCCGGGAGCATCTCCTGCTGGTGCCCACGCGCAATCTTTGCGCGTGAAGACAGATGGGCGATGAAGGTTGGCGTCGGGCTGGGGGACTTAGAACTGGAACCGGAACGACGACCCGAGCATCGGCAGGTATCTCCAGCCGGAGCCGATTCTCCAGGACCCAGGCTACAGCCGAGAGATGGCCGAGAAGGGGTATGGCGTGCCCGCGTACGCGTACGCGGCAAACAACCCTCTGTACTGGTCCGACCCGACCGGCCTCGCGTTTGATGAGACTTGCTGGGCGGCATGCATCGACGAGGTCAATCCCCTGGAGAACAATCCCCTGATGTGTGGGGACTCAGATTCGTCGACGGGGAATGATGGCTCCGACTTCCCATGGGGCTCGGCAATCTCGCTCGC
Source organism: Myxococcus sp. CA056 (assembly GCF_013336715.1). NCBI lineage: Bacteria > Pseudomonadati > Myxococcota > Myxococcia > Myxococcales > Myxococcaceae > Myxococcus > Myxococcus sp. CA056. Next base: position 823,944 of record NZ_JABUMT010000001.1, on the reverse strand, counting down.
GGCGGGACCGTACTGGAAGCCGTTTGGTTATCAGGCCTGCGCTTCGCACTTCACCTCTCCCTGGCGGCTCATGAACATCGCGTCTCGAAGTGTTTCCGGGCGTCCCGTGTTCCCGGGTCCCGCGACGAAGCTGATGGGGCGTGCCAGTGTCATGTGGATTGTCGCCGCGGGCATTACGTCATGGGGCGTCATTGGCGCTTGTGCCGCTGAATGCTCGGGACGATAGGGAGCCTCATGGCAAGCACCGCTCATGTGGATGTCGTCGCCCGCCGCAGGATTGCCGGTCTGCTTCGGGGGTTCATCGAGGGACAGCTCTCCAACATGGAGCTGGATAGGGACTACCCGGGGCAATCCCTGGACCCAGCCGTGCATGAGGTCTATCGGCGCACCTTCCGGTTCCAGGACGACTTCCGCGAGTATCGGACCACGGGGCAGTTCGCGCTCCCTGACGAGCAGAGGGACCTTCTGGGTCGCTGCGCTCTCTTCATGGAAACCGAACTGCCCTACGAGTGGCCGTTGCCCCTTCAGTCCGTGGCCTCGTGGTTCTCTTCGCTCTTTCGGCGGAGTCCACGTGGGACCGTCAGGCACTCGCGTGGCGAGCGCTCGGCGTGGCCATTCTTCCGGCAAGCGGACCTTGATGCTGCCGCCAGAGGGGTACCTCCAGCGGCGCGGGGAGGTGATTGATGCCGACCGATGGATTGCTCTCAACGGTCGGCACCAAAGGCGGTCAGGCCGTACGAGCTAGAACCGCTTCACCTCGGTGAGCACCTGTCTCGAATACCGTGTCACCGCGCCGAATCGAGCCATCGATTCGGCGCGCAGGTGCTTCGCCGCGTCGCTCGCAGTGTAGCGCTGGAAGTCCGCTTCACTGGCCAGTTCGAAGTGACACACGTACCGGGCCCACCCGTCCTTCGCGGGCTCGGTGTCGCGCCACTTGCGGCAGCCGAGGAACCCGGGCTCCCGCAGCACCTCGGGGACATGCGTCCCCTCGTGCCACGGGTTCCACGCGTCCTCGGCGCCGGGCTCCACTTCGATGACCACCGTGTAGAGCGCGAGCACTGTCACGGCTGCCACGCGCCCCAGTCCACCAGCTTCCGGCCACCCATCGACTCACGCTTGCCCTTCGGCGCCACTCGGTAGAGGAAGTCGGAGAGCGGCGAGAAGCGCGCCTCGTGCGCCAGCCCGCTCAGCGTCTTGTCCCACGGGTCCGCGGCGAACATCCGTGAGCCCACCTGCTTCAACCCTTCCGCGCCCTCCGCCGAGTCGAGCTGGAGCACCGCCAGCTTCTTCGTCCCCACCGTCAGCGTCTCGCGCACCGGCGGCGCCGCGTTGTGAATCGCGGGTGGCCACTGCTTCGGGTCCAACGCATCCCAGAGGAAGGACAACAGCGCCTCTTCCAGCGGCACCGCGCCCGCCTGCGCGAAGTCCTTGCACGGCTCGCCACCACTGCCCGCCGGCGCCAGGCCTTCCGAGCGCAACACGAAGCCGCGCTCGGCGCCCAGGCACGTGCGCAGCACCGACTTCGTGCCCTCCGACTCCGCCTCGAAGTCGAACCACGTCCCCGGCCCCAGCGGCGACTCGCGCTCCGGCACCTTGCCCGCATCCCCCGTGCCCTGCTTCACCTCCACCAGCGTGAGCTGATAGCTGCCCGGCACGCGGAAGCCCGCAAGCGTGGTGCTCGCGTCCAGCAACCCGTTCGTCAGGTACAGCGGCCCCGCGTCCACCGCGTACAGCCGATTCTCCAGCGGACCGTCCACCGGGCGATTGTCACGCAGGTAACGTTTCGCCTCCCACGTGCGGCCCGCGGCCGTGGGCTGCTCGGCGCTCTGCGTGCCCTCGCGCTCCGCTTCCAACGTCCGCGTGGTGTCCGTGCGCATCGGAAACGTCAGCACGCGCGAGAGCTTCGGCTGCTCCAAGGGCTTGCCCGAGTCGCTGGTGAAGCCGAGCGTCAACCACACCCACGTGCCCTCCACCGCCGCCACTTCCAACGTCAGCTTCCCCGCCGCCGCGGCGCCGTTGGCATCCCCCGGCTGGCCTCGAATCCCGGAGAACGCATAGACGACCTTGTCGCCCACGCGGGCCCGCTGCCAGGGGGAGTTTCCCTTCTGGGGCGCGGGTGACTCCGGGGTGGCCGCCTCCGTGGGGCCCTCCGCGGCGCCGCCTTGCGTCACGGGCACGCCGTCAGTGGGACTCACGGCGCGCGGCTTCGTGCTCTCACAGCCTGCGCCGAGCGCCAGCGCCGCGCACACCAGCGCGGAACGGGACAGGAAGGTTGCGGTGGGCTTTCGCATTCGGGCGTCACCTCGCGGGGCCTGAGCGCGGCATTGCGCGACCCCTGGGCGGGCTTGATACACCGGAGCGCAGGCTGTCCCCAACTTCCTGGAGTTCCATCACTCATGGCCACGAACCTGCCCATCCGTCGTGTCGTCCTCTACAAGCATGGCGTCGGCTACTTCGAGCGCCGGGGCGGAGTGACGGGCAGCGACACGCTGCACCTGGACTTCAAGGCGCGCGACATGAACGACGTGCTGAAGTCGCTGACGGTGTTGGACTTGTCGGGCGGCTCGGTGTCCGCGGTGAGCTACGACTCCACCAAGCCGCTGGAGCAGCTGCTCTCGGAGGCCACCATCCGGATTCCGGAGGACGGCAGCCTCACGGCGCTGCTCGGTCAAATCAAGGGTGCTCGCGTGCGGGCGCGCGTGGGGGGCGGTCAGGTGGAGGGCGCCATCATCGGCCTGGAGTCGCTCGCGGTGGCGGCCGGGGAGACGAGCGTCGTGCGGCCCTTCCTCACGCTGCTGGTGGGCGGCTCGCTGCGCACGTTCGACGTGCTCGACATCGCGGAGCTCGAGTTCCTCGATGAGGCGGTGCGCAAGGATTTGGAGTTCTACCTGGCCACGGTGTTGTCCTCGTACAAGAAGGACAGCAAGCGCATGTCCATCCTCACCTCCGGCGAGGGTGAGCGGGAGGTCTTCGTCAGCTACGTGCTGGAAGCGCCGGTGTGGAAGACCAGCTACCGCATCCTCCTGGACGAGGGCGAGCCGCCGCTGCTCCAGGGCTGGGCGCTGGTGGACAACACGGGCGACGAGGACTGGGTGGACGTGTCGCTGGCGCTCGTCGCGGGCCTGCCGGTGTCCTTCGTGCACGACCTCTACAACCCCCGCTACATGAAGCGGCCGGTGGTGGAGGTGCAGACGGAGGCCGCCGCCGCGCCGGTGATTCCCGAGGAGAGCTTCGGCGGCTCGATGGACATGATGGAGAGCGAGGCCATGCCGATGATGGCCGCGCCCGCCGCCGCCCCGGGCCGCTCCAAGAAGATGATGCGCAAGGAGGCGAGCTTCGTGGGAGGCCCGGGCGGCGGTGGTGGCCCCCGGCTGCGCGAGGTGCTGGAGCAGAGCAACCCGGTGACGACGCTGACGAAGGAGGTGGGTGACCTCTTCGAGTACGGCGTGGACCGCCCGGTCACGGTGCACCGCAACCAGAGCGCGCTGGTGCCCATCCTCCACAAGCCCTTCGAGGGCCGCCGGGTGCTCCTCTACAACCGCACGACGCGCGAGAAGAACCCCATGGCCTGCATCGAGCTGAAGAACACCACGGGCCTGACGCTGGAGGGCGGGCCGGTGACGGTGACGGAGGACGAGCGGTACGTGGGCGAGGCGATGCTCGACACCATGAAGCCGCAGGACACGCGCTTCGTGCCGTACGCGGTGGAGCTGGGCTGCGTCGTCTCCGTGGAGGACCGCACGGAGGACGGGCCGGTGTTCCGCGCGGTGGTGAGCCGGGGCACGCTGGTGGTGGAGTACTTCCACGTGCGGCGCACGAAGTACCTGGTGCGCAACAAGGCGCAGCGGCCGCAGGTCCTCTTCGTGGAGCACCCGCGCTCGGGCTGGGAGCTGGAGAAGGACATGCCCGCGCCCGCGGAGACGACGGACGGCTTCTGGCGCTTCAAGCGGGACCTGGCGCCGGGCTCACAGGACGAGCTGGTGGTGTCCGAGCGCACGCGCGGCCACCGGCAGTACTCCATCTCCAGCGCGGGGCCGGACGAGGTGGCCTTCTTCCTGTCGCAGCGCTACGTGGACGCGAAGATGGCGGACGCGCTGCGCGAGGTGATTGCCATCCGCGAGCGCGTGGCGGCGCTGACGCGCGACGAACAGCAGCTCACCGCGGAGCGCGCCCAGCTCTTCAAGGACCAGGAGCGCATCCGCGCCAATATCGAGTCGCTCAAGAGCGGCGTGTCCCAGCGCGAGCTGGCCGAGCGCTTCGTGGCCAAGCTCAACGAGCAGGAGGACCGGCTCGAGGCCATCACCCGCGAGCTGGAGCGACTGGCGAAGGAGCGGCAGGCGGCTCAGGAAGAGCTCAACCGCCGCGTCCAGTCGCTCAGCTCGGAGGCGGCCTTCTAGGCGGGGCTCACTTCTCCGCCGCGCGATAGACTTCGTCGCCGCCCACGACGGTCAGGCGCACCTGGGCGCCTGGCAGCTCGGCGACGGGCGCGTCCACCGGGTCCACCGACAGCGCGACGAAGTCCGCGTCCATGCCGGGCTGCAGCCGTCCCCGCCGCGCCTCCGCGAAGGAGGCGTAGGCCGCGCCCACGGTGAAGCCCTCCAGGGCCTCCTCGCCGCTCAGCCGCTGGTCCGCATACCAGCCGCCCTCGGGCGTGCCGCGCGCGTCCTGCCGCGTGCGCGCCGCGTAGAGACCCGCGAGCACGTCCGGCCGCTCCACCGGGAAGTCACTGCCCAGCGCCAGCACCGCGCCAGAGGCCTTCAGGCGCTGCCACGCGTAGGCGCCTCGAATCCGCTCGGCGCCCACGCGGGCCTCCGCCCAGGGCATGTCGCTGGTGGCGTGCGTGGGCTGCACGCTGGCCAGGAAGCCGCCGCGCCCCAGCCGGTCGATGTCCTCCGGGCGCATCACCTGCGCGTGCTCCACGCGGTGGCGACCGTCACGCGTGCCCGTGGCCTCGGCCGCGCGCAGCAGTGTGTCCAGCACCAGCGTGTTGGCGCGGTCTCCAATCGCATGCGTGCACACCTGGAAGCCTCCCGCCATGAAGGACCTCACGCGCCGCTCGTACTCCTCCGGCGTCATCATCAGGAGCCCCCGATGCCCGGGCTCGTCGCTGTAGTCCTGGTGCAGCGCCGCGCCCCGGCTGCCCAACGCGCCGTCCAAAACGAGCTTCACCGCGCGCAGCGTGAGGCGCTCGCCCTGGTAGGGGCCCTCGCGCAGGTACGTCTCGCGGTCCGCTGACTGCCCGTCCGCCATGGCGTAGACGCGCAGGGGCAGCTTGCGCTCCTTGTCCCAGCGCTGGAGCAGGCGGAAGGTGCGCAGGTCCATGCCCGCGTCGTGGACCCCCGTGAGGCCCGCTCGCGCGGCCCGGGAGAGCGCCGCGGTGAGCTGCGCGGCCAGCTCCGCCTCCGTGAGCGAGGGCAGCACGGCGTAGACAAGGCCCATGGCGTTGTCCACGAGGATGCCGGTGGCCTCACCGTCCGCGCCGCGCAGAATCCGTCCGCCCTCCGGGTCCTTCGTGTCGCGGGTGACGCCCGCGCGCCGCAACGCCTCGCTGTTGACCCACGCCGCGTGTCCGTCGATGCGCGCCAGCATCACCGGCACGTCGGGGTGCTTCGCATCCAAATCCTGCCGCGTGGGGAAGGCCTTCTCCGTCCAGTCGTTCTGGTCCCATCCCTGGCCGACGAGCCACTCGCCCTGGAACGAGGTGCTCGGCGCCGAGGCGACGCGCGCCAGGGCCTCCGCCTTGGACGTCGCGCCCAGCAGGCTCACCGTCGCCTCCCACTGGCCCAACGCGGACAGGTGGCCGTGTGAGTCCGTCAGGCCCGGCACCACCGTGGCCTCACCCAGGTCCACCACGCGCGCGCCCACGCCCGCCGCGGCGAGCACCTCATCCCGCGTGCCCGTGGCCAGCACCTTGCCCTCGCGCACCGCGAGCGCCTCCACCACCGGCCGCGCCGCGTCCAGGGTGCGGATGCGCCGCGCCACGTACACCGACGTGCCCGTGGCTTCCGCACCCGGCGTGTTGCGCGTGCAGCCGCTCGAGGCCGAGAGAAGGACCACCGCACCGAGGAGTCCGCCGAGTCGTCGCAGCATCTTTCGCGCACCTGCCTGGGAGACCGCCCCGAGCGTGGGACGGGCGCGACACTCTGGCGCACCCGCACCGCACGGGCCAGCATCCGGCGCGTGACGCGCCGCGGCCCGGGCCCACGGAGAATCCCACCGACTGGCTCCGGGCAGCCCCTTCACTCCAGGAGGGACCAGGCGACTGCTCCAGGTGTCGGGCTCGGGCGCGCCCACCCTCCGTCGCACCGCACGCGGAGCGAGGGCAGGCGGCGAAAAGATGGTTGCGCCACGCAAGCTTCCTGTCCGGGGGACTTGACGTCAGAGAGGGGGACTTGGCGACGAGCCGGGGCGTGAGGGATGTTGCGGCGTCTCACGTTCCCTGGAGTCGTCATGAACCTGAACCTGTCCAAGTCCCGGCTCGGGCCCACCGCGCTGCTGGTCGTCGCCGCCCTCTGTCTGACCACCGCCGCGGGTTGCGCCGGCCGCCGCCGCGAAGCCTTCCTGCACGACAAGACGCGGACCCACGTGTACCGCAAGCCCATGGCCGAGGTGTGGCCTCAGGCGCTGGCCCTCCTCAAGGAGAAGGGCTACTCGCTGCGCGTGGGCGCGCAGGGCTTCGAGGCGACGTCCGAGTGGCTGATGCACGGCGCCCCCTCGTCGCTGGGCACCACGCAGGTGCGCTACCACGTCAAGGGGACAGAGCGTGGCCCCGGCCAGTGCGCCATCGAGTTCCACAAGCAGTTGGCCACGGAGACCAAGAGCGCCAGCTCCGGAGGCCGTTCCCAGGAGCTGAATGACCCGGGCGTCCGCGCCGACGGCGGCAACATCAACCGCGACGCGGAGATGGAGTGGGAGCTGCTGCAGAAGGTGGACGCCGAGTCCGCCGCCGCGCTGCGCGCCGAAGCGGACAAGGTCCAGTAACGCTGTCCCCGACAGGAGCCGCCGCTGACGCGCGCTACTCGTCGCGCAGCGGCAGCTCCAGGGTGAGGCCGTCGTACGCCACTTCCAGGGGCCCCTTGAACTCCTCCCTCGCCTGGTTGAGGAGTTTCGCGGGGTCCGTGTCGTGGCGGCTGGACAGGTGGGTGAGAATCAGTCGCCGCGCTCCCGCCTCGCGCGCCACCCATGCCGCCTCCCGGGCCGTGGAGTGATGCGTCTCCTGGGCCCGCTCCTGCTCGTCATCGGAGAAGGTGGACTCGTGGATGAGCAGGTCGGCGTCCTTCGACGCGTTCACCACGGCGGCGCACGGCCGGGTGTCTCCGGAGATGACCACCCGGCGTCCGGCGCGCGGAGGGCCCAGCACGTCCTCCGGCTTCACCGTCCGCCCGTCCTCCAGCGTCACGGCCTCGCCCTTCTGGAGCTTGCCGAAGCTGGGGCCCGGGGGCACGCCCAACTCGCGCGCCTTCTCCACGTTGAAGCGCCCCGGCCGGCCATCCTCCACCAGTGCGTACGCCAACGCGTTGATGCGGTGGTCCACGCCCACCACGTGCAGCGCGTAGCCGTCGCGGCGGATGACGTCGCCGTCCTTCACCTCGTGGATTTCGATGGGGAAGGACATGGCCTCCACGCCCAGGTGCACCGCCTGGTGCAAGAGGCGCCGCGCGGGGGGCGGGCCGTACAGGTGGATGGCGTGCTCGCGCCCCATCATCCCCAGCGTGCGCAGGAAGCCGATGATTCCCAGGTAGTGGTCGGCGTGGAAGTGCGTGAAGAAGACCGCGTCCACCGTGAAGCCGGTGCCAAAGCGCACCATCTGCCGCTGGCTGCCCTCGCCGCAGTCGAACAGGAGCAGGTCCGTGTCCGCCTTCACCGCGAGCCCGGACAGGTTGCGGTGAAGCGTGGGCTGCGCGGCGGAGGTGCCGAGGAACGTGAGCTTGAGGAGGGACATGCCGGCACTTCCCACGCGAAGAGAGTCTCCCGCGCCACACCCACGGCGCGAGGCGCCATTTAGCAGGGTTTGGACCCTCCCGTGCTATGAGGCCGCGCTCCCAGACACCGCCATGCCTGAATCCCTGACGTTCGCTCCCACCCCCGACCCTCGCCGCGTGCGCGCTCCGGATGGACGCGTGCTCACCGTGCCGGAGGGCTGGGCCCTGCTGCCCCCCGGTGACGCCGGCCTCACCCGCCGTGTGAAGGCCGCCGGCCCCACCTGGACGGTGGTGGAGAAGGTGGGCCGCAAGCTCTTCTCCCGGGGCGTGTGGGCCCCTGAACCCCACATCCATCAGGCCCGCGCCGCGCTGGACTCCGAGCGCGCCACGCCCGCCTACGCGAAGAAGCTGGCCGCCGGCCGCGAGCGCCGCGCCCGCGAGCAGGAGCAGTACGAGGTCGACTTCGCCAACGCCGTGCTGCGCTTCCTCGCCTTCTCTCCCGCGTGGCTGCCCCATGCGAAGCGTCTGGCCGTGCTCGTCGCCGCGCATGCCACGCCCGTGGGCAGCGGCACCGTGGCCCGCACGGAGCGCATCCCCGTGGAGCGCCGCGCGGAGGCCGCCGTCATCGCGTGGATGCGTCACCAGACGACCAGCTACGACAACCTGAAGATTGCCCGCGTGAAGGGCGCGCGGCGCGAGGTGCGGCGCGAGCTTGCGGAAATCTCCCGCGCCGTCCTGGACCTGCACCGCCGTGACGTGCCCCACGGGCCCACGGCGTGTCCGCTCTGCACCGCCCTGATGAATGTGGGTGGTGGTGCGCGGCAGGGCTGACCCGGGCGCCGGGGCTGGAATACCGACGGGTTTCTGACCCGCCGTTCAGTCAAGTTGCGCCATTAATGACCGCCGGGTTAGTAACGGGTCCGCCATGCCGAGACCCGCTGACCCTCATGCGAGGGAAGCCCTGATGACCGCGGCCCGAGCGGAGCTTGCCCGCAAGGGGCTGCGCGGGGCGCGAATCGAGGACATCACCGCCGCGTGTGGGCTCTCCAAGGGCGCCTTCTATCTGCACTTCCCCTCGAAGGAGGCGCTGTTCGCGGAGGTGCTGGCCCTGTTCGAGTCGCGCCTGACCGAGGTGAACACGCTGCGGATGGCGGAGGTGGAGCGCCACTTCCGCGAGCAGGGTGTGATGGGGCCGCGCGACAGGCTGGAGCGCAGCGCGCGTTATCAACAGTTCTGCGAGCTGGAGGCGGCGTTCGATTTGGAGTCGCTCGAGCTGATGTGGTCCTACCGGGACGTCGTCTCGGTGCTCCTCAGCGGAAGTCAGGGCACGCCCTTCGAGTCGCTCCTGTGGCGCATGACGGACGCGCAGGTGGAGCGCGTGGCGGGAGACTTCCGGCGATTGCAGGAGGCGGGCGCGGCGGACCAGGAGATGGACGCGAAGCTGTTCGCCTCCGTCATCGTCGGCGCGTACGTGCTCCTGTCCCAGCGCATGGTGCACCTGCCGGAGAAGCCGGACCTGTCCGCCTGGGCGTACACGCTCCAGCGCCTGTGCGAGGGCGGCACGCTGCCCCGCTTCGATGCGCCCGTGCCCGTGTCCGAGCCCGTTGTCTCCCGGGCCAAGCGCCCCACGACTTCCCAGCGCCGGCCTCCCGCCCGCGCGAAGACCCGCCACACCCCGAGGAAACGCCCGTGAACCCCACCTGGAAACCTTCCGCCCCGCGCGCGCTCGCGGCGTTGGGTGTCGTCGTCACGGCGCTGTCGCTGCCCGCTTGTAGCAAGGCGGATGCTTCCTCCACGCCGGCCGCTGTCGCGAAGACGGACGCGGCGGCGCCCACGGTGAAGCTGGTCGCCACGCGCACGGTGCGAGCCGCGCCCCGCGAAGAGGTGACGGGTACGCTGTTCCCCGCGCAGGCGCTCCAGGTGGGCTTCGAGGTGGGGGGCCGGCTCGCCGCCGTGAAGCTGGGCAAGGGCGCGGCGGTGAAGAAGGGCGACGTGCTGGGGCAGCTCGACGTGGAAATCGTCGACGCGCAGGTGGCGCAGGCGCAGGCGGCGGTGGCCGCCGCGGAGGCCGGTTCGACGATGGCGTCCGACGTGGCCTCTCGCAACGAGGCGCTCCAGAAGGAGGGCGGGGTGAGCGACTTGCAGAACCGCTCCACCTCCGCGACGGCGGCGCAGGCGCGGGCGCAGTTGCTGGCGGCGCAGGCGCAGCTGGCGCAGGCGCGAGCGGCGCGGCGGCGGCATGACCTGCGCGCGCCCTTCTCGGGCACGCTCATCGACGCGCCCGAGCAGACCGGCGCCACGGTGGGGCCGGGCACGCCGCTGTTCAATCTGGAGAACCTGGACACGCTGCTGCTCAAGACGACGGTGTCGGAGTCGCTGCGCTCGCGGCTGAAGCCCGGCGCGAAGGTGCGGGTGGAGTCGATTGGGAGCGCGGGGGTGTTCACCGAGGACGCGACGGTGCGCACCATCCTCCCTTCCGCGGACCCGGCCACGCGCCGGGTGCCGGTGGAGCTGTCGGTGCCCAACGCGGATGGCCGCTTCGTGGCGCACACGCTGGCGCGCGCGGTGCTGCTGTTGGGCGAGGACCAGGACGCGCGGGTGTTGCCGGGCACGGCGCTGTCGTCCTCCAACGGGGACCATGTCTTCGTGGTGGGGAGCGGCGGCGAGGTGAGCCGTGTGGACGTGCAGGTGTTGGAGCGGCGTGAGCGCGAGGTGGTGGTGCTGGCCCGCTCGCCGCTCGAGTCCGTCATCGACCACCCCACGCCGGGCCTGTCACAGGGCTCGCGCGTCACCGTGAAGTAAGGGGAGGCCGTCCAATGTTCCTCAGCGACGTCTCCATTCGTCGGCCGGTGTTCACGGCCATGTTGTCGCTCTGCCTCATCGTCCTCGGACTGATGGGCCTGGGGCGCCTGGGCACGGACCTGTATCCGGACGTGTCCTTCCCCGTCGTCGTCGTCACCACCGTCTACAAGGGCGCGGGTCCGGGTGAAATCGAGACCCAGGTCGTCAAGCCCGTGGAAGACGCCGTCGCGGGCATCAGCGGCGTGGACAAGATTCACTCCTGGAGCCGGGAGAACCTGGGCACGGTGGTGGTGCAGTTCACCCTGTCCACCAACGTGGACCGCGCGGTGCAGGAGGTGCGCGACAAGATTGCCGGCATCGCGAACAAGCTGCCGCAGACGGCGGACGCGCCGGTGGTGGGCCGCGTGGACCTCTCCGCGACGCCCATCCTCACGTATGCCGTGTCGGCGGACATGCCGTCGCAGTCGCTGCGCCGGCTCATCGACGACCGAATCAAACCCGCGCTCGCGCAGCTCGAAGGCGCGGCCGAGGTGCGCATCACCGGTGGTGACACGCGCGAGATTCAAATCGACGTGGACCTGGACAAGGCGCGCTCGGCGGGAGTGTCGCCGCTGGACATCGCTCAGCGCGTGGGCGCGGAGAACCTGGACCTGCCGGCGGGGCGACTGGCGCTGGGCGCGAGCGAGCTGACGGTGCGCTCGCTGGGGCAGTTCCGCGACGTGGACGAGATTCGCGCGTTGCCCGTGGCGCGCAGCCGGACGGGTTCGCAGGTGCGGCTGGATGAAATCGCCACGGTGACGGACGGCGTGGCGGAGCGGCGCACGGTGGCGCGGCTCAACAGCCAGGACGCGGTCATCCTGGAGGTGGTGAAGCAGCCGGGCTCCAACACGGTGGCGGTGAGCGACGCGGTGAAGCAGGTGCTCAGGGACATGGCGCCGGAGGTGGGGCAGGGCTTCACGGCCACGCTGCTCATCGACCAGTCGGAGCTCATCCGGGAGAACGCGCACGAGGTGTGGATTGCGCTCGTCTTCGGTGGGGCGATGGCGGTGCTCATCATCCTGATGTTCCTGTTGGACGGGCGCGGCACGTTCATCTCCTCGCTGGCGCTGCCCACGTCCGTCATCGGCACGTTCTTCGTGATGTACCTGCTGGACTACACGCTGAACCAGATGACGCTCCTGGGGTTGTCCCTGGCCATCGGTCTGCTCATCGACGACGCGGTGGTGGTGCGCGAGGCGATTACGCACCGGCTGGAGAAGGGCGAAGACCCGATGAGCGCGGCGGCCAACGGCACCAACGACGTGGGGCTCGCGGTGCTGGCGACGACGCTGTCGCTGGTGGCGGTGTTCGTGCCGGTGGCCTTCATGCCCGGAATCGTGGGGCAGTTCTTCAAGCAGTTCGGCATCACCATCTCCGCGGCGGTGCTCGTCTCGCTGTTCATCTCCTTCACGCTGGACCCGATGTTGTCGGCGCGGCTGGCGAAGAAGCGGGTACCGGGAGAGGTCCACAAGGAGAACGCGGTGGCGTCGGGGTTGCGGCGCTTCCTGGACGGCACGGAGCGCGTCTACGCGCGCATCCTGGGCTGGGTGCTGGCGCACAAGTGGGCGACGGCGGGAATCACCGTGGTGGTGCTGGTGCTGTCCTTCGGAGCGGCGAGCCGGCTGGGCGCGGAGTTCATCTCGCCGGAGGACCGCTCGCAGTTCCTGGTGGATCTGCAACTGCCGGACTCCGCGAGCCTGTCGGAGACGGAGGCGCGCACGGCGGAGGCGGAGGCGTTTCTGCGCAAGTTGCCGGAAGTCACGGCCATCTATTCCATCGTCGGCACCAACGGCGATGTGAACAAGGCGCGCATGCGCGTGCTGACGGTGGGCAAAGGGCAGCGCACCAAGGGCATCCCGGTGCTGAAGGACGAGGCGCGCGCGCTGCTGACGCCGCTGGTGGCGACGCGGGTGAACCTGAGCGACCCGCCGACGATTGAGGGCCTGGGCGACTACTACCCCATCATGGTGCGCATCACCGGGCCGGACCTGTCGCGCGTCAATCAGGAGGCGGAGCGCGTCGCGGGCATCCTTCGCGGGCTGAAGGGTACGGAGGACGTGCGGGTGGAGGCGAACCCGCCGAAGCCGGAGCTCCAGGTGCGCATCGACCGGGCGCGCGCGAGCGACGCGGACATCAACGCGGCGGGGCTGGCGACGCAGCTGCGGCTGGCCATCAGCGGCGACGTGGTGGCGAAGCTGCGCGAGGGGACGAACGAGACGGACATCCGCGTGCGGTTGGCGGAGCGGGACAGGAGCACGCCGGAGCGGGTGCGGCAGCTGGAGGTGTACACGCCGCGCGGGTTGAGGCCGGTGTCGGACCTGGCGCAGGTGGAGCTGCGGGACGGGCCGAGCGTCATCGAGCACGAGAATCGGGAGCGGCAGATTGCCGTGTACTCGCAGCTCGCGAAGGGCGCGGCGCTGGGCGACATCGCGAAGGCGTTGAGGGAGCAGGTGGCGGTGGCGCCGCTGCCTCCCGGCTATGCCATCGTCTATGACGGGCAGATGAAGAGCCTGGATGAGCAGAACGAGGCCTTCAGCCTGGCGTTCGGTCTGGCGTTCGTCTTCATCTACATGGTGCTGGCGAGCCAGTTCGAGTCCTTCAAGCACCCCTTCACCATCATGGCGTCGCTGCCGCTGGCGCTGGTGGGCGCGCTGCTGGGGTTGGTGGTGACGGGTTACCACCTGTCGATGGGCGCGATGATTGGCGTCATCCTGTTGATGGGATTGGTGACGAAGAACGCGATTCTGCTCATCGACGGTGCGTTGCAGCACCTGCGTGAGGGGGACTCGGTGGACGTGGCGCTGATGAAGGCGGGGCCCCGGCGGCTGCGTCCGATTCTGATGACGAGCGCGGCGATGGCGATTGGCATGGTGCCGACGGCGGTGGGCTCGGGGACGGGCTCGGAGTTCCGCGCGCCGATGGCCATCTCGGTGATTGGTGGCGTCATCACCTCGACGTTCCTGACGCTGCTGGTGGTGCCGGTGGTGTTCGCGGCGATGGAGAAGGTCGGCTTCTGGAGGACGACGAAGGCGGAGGCGCCCGTGCCCGAAGAGGCCCCCGTGTCACCCGGGCCCAGCCCGGCCGCGTGACGACAGCGCCGGGCCCGAGCGTGGGTGTCTCGGGCCCGGTGTCCGGCTCAGTCCTTGAGGCCCGCGAACTTGCGCGCCTCGGCGAGCGCGCTGGAGTCAGGGAACAGCGTACGGGCGAGGGTGGCCGTGGTCGCGGCGCCCTCGGTCTTCCCCTGCTCCCCAAGGGACTCGATGAGGCCGGCCCAGGCTTCTTCGAGGACGGTCAACGCCCGGGTGGCTGCCTCTCGGTAGAGGGCCTCCGCCTCCAGGGGTGCGTCGCGGACGACGCTCTTGAAGCGGGCCAGTCCGATGAGCGCCTCAGGCGTTCTGTCCGAGGCGTCGACGGCGCCCAGGAGCAACTGCTCGACCTCCGCGAAGAAGGTGGCGGGGTCCGCGAGGTCTTCCTTCCCCCAGAGCAGAGCCCGGCTGGAGAGCAGCAGCCCTGGCACATGGGCGGGGCATTGGGTTCGCAAGCGTTCGAGCAGTCGCAATTGCTCCTCGCTGCCCCATTCCAGGCGCTTCGCCTCCGACAGTAGCTCCAGCAGTTCGTGGGGGCTCGGGTGCATGAGGGCTCACAGCTTCTGAAGCAATCGGGAGTTGTCCTTCGCCACATCTTTCAAGAGCTTCAGCGCGGTCTGAAGCTCCTTCTTCGTTCCGATGCTGAAGTTCTCCGCGTCATACATCTTCTGGAGTTCATGCCGCGTGAAGTCCTTGAGCCGGGAAGGGAAGCTCGGCACGCGCTGCAGCCGGGCAGGTATCTCTCCCAGCTTCATGGAGAGGTCGGCAATCTGTCGGCGAAATGCCGTCGCCGCGGACTGCTCAATGAGTCCCGACGAGGTGGACTCGGCCACGAGCGCTTCGGCTTGCGCGAACTGGCCATCCGAAATCAGGTGGGTGATTCGCGCTTCCGCGCTGTTGCGGCCGAAGCCGCCACCGCTGCCCTCATCGACGTGAGCGCAGGAGAGCAGGCCGCATCCGATGAGGACGAGCGCGAGAGCCCAGCTCTTTCTTCGTGCCCGCGAAGTCATGCGGACGAGGGTACCTACAGGCTTCGGTGCGGCCCAGGTCATGGGCGGACACCTGTCTGCTCGTGAGCGCTCGAAACCTCAGCCGCCCGTGTACACGGGTGTCATCGCGTCGATGATGCCGTGCATGAGGCTCTGGCCGTCGGGGGTGTCCGGACACAGTCCGCCCCAGACGAGCGTGAGCCGGTCGGCCACCGGGCGCCAGTACATGCGGCCTCGCATGGCCACCGGCTCGTAGCTCTCCCGGCCGCCCGCGAGGTAGTCCTCCTCCGGCATCCCGAACACCGCGTAGTAGCTCAGGTCCGGCGCGTCCGCGTCCTCCGTGCGGTGCAGCCCGCTGGGAATCACACAGGCCACGTCCGCGCTGTGCCACGCACCCTGCCGGCCCGTCGTCACCTCGCGGACCTCGAAGCACATCCGCGACGCCGGACACCCCAACTCCCCCGCCGTCAGGAAGTTGTAGTCCAGCCGCGGAATCTCCAGCATCTCCTCCACGTCCGGCCGCCCGTCACTCCGGAAACCCCACGGATTGCCGTCGCGCTTGTACGAACGCACCCCATACGCGCCATAGAAGACGTTGTACCAGGGGCTGTGCGGATTGAAGTAGTCCGAGCACCCCGCGCCATCCGGGAAGTCCGCGATGGTGAACGCCACCAACAAGTCGAACAGCCGCTTGTTGTCGAACGCCAGGAACGGCTCGCGCGCCACCGCCCCTATCGAACCCCGGATGCGTGGCACCGGCGTCGCGATACCCACCTCCTCCAGGAAGTTCGTCTTGCCCGGCAACGGCGTTGCATTCATGGCCATGACGGCCAGCTCTCGTTGTAAACCCATGGAATTCCGTACCCCGCTGCCACAGCTTATGGGACCGGAGTACACTGGTGAACATGCCGGAGAAGCTCGTCTTCGAGCACACCTTCGAAGGCCTCTTCGTTCGCGGGCTCGCGGGACGTGTCACGCCGGCCTTGAGGGAACGGCTGCGGGAAGTCGGCCTGGACCTGGAGAGCAAACTCCAGCCCGCCTACGGCTTCGACACCTGGTGCTCCGCCGTCCGTGTCACCGCCCGCGAGCTGCACCCCGAGGAGCCGCCCGAGGTCGGCTACGCCCTGCTCGGCGAGCGCATGGTGGACGGCTACCGCGAGACAGTCATGGGCCGCGCCCTCTTCAGCGTCATCCAACTGCTGGGCCCCCGACGCGGCGTGGGCCGGGCGCGGCAGATGTTCCGCTCCGGCAACAACTACACCGAGGCCCGCGTCGACGACGTCACCTCCCGGGAGGTCGACGTCTGGATGAACGAGGCGGGCCCCATCCGCTACTTCACCCAGGGCGCCCTGCGCGCGGGCCTGCGCGCCACCGGCGCCGTCCAGCCGCTCGTCACCGTGCGCGACTTCACCGCCCAGGACGTCACCTACCGCTGCACCTGGCGCGATGGGCTCGACCCCTGAGCCGGGCCTGCTCGCGGTGGATCTGGGGCTGCGCTCGGGCCTGGCCCTCTACGGCCGCGACGGCCGCCTGCGCACCTACCGCTCCCAGAACTTCGGCAGCCAATCGCGGCTGAAGCGCGCCGTGCCCTCCGTGCTCGCGGGCACCGGGCCCCTGGCCTTCCTGGTGCTCGAAGGTGGCGGGCCGGTGGCCGACGTCTGGGAGAAAGAGGCCCTGCGCCGCGCGCTGCCCGTGCTGCGCGTCTCCGCCGAGGACTGGCGAGAGCGGCTGCTCTACGCACGCGAGCAGCGCAGCGGAGGCCAGGCCAAGGACGCCGCGGATGGCCTTGCCCGCAGGGTCATCGACTGGTCCCACGCCTCAAGGCCCACCTCGCTGCGCCACGACGCCGCGGAGGCCATCCTCCTGGGCCTGTGGGGCGTGCTGGAAGTGGGCTGGCTGCCCCAGGTGCCCGCCGAGGTGCGGGCAAGATAGGTGGACGCGCGCATCCGGGGGCCGCGAGCGGACACCGGCTCCTGGTATGACAGCCAGATGCCCTGGACCTGGAGCCGTCGATGAAGCGTTGGGTGGATGCGCTCGCGCGCACGGGCTACCGGGGCGCGTACGCGCTGGCGCGGGTGTACTGGCTCGTGCGCCACCCCCGGACGCAGGGCGTCTTCGTGGGCGTCTGGCACGAGGGGCGCGTGCTGCTCCTCCAGAACTCCTACAAGCACCAGCTCAGCATGCCGGGCGGCGGCATGGACGCGCACGAGTCCCCCGCCGAGGCCGGCGCCCGAGAGCTGCACGAAGAAGTGGGCGTGCGCGTGGACCCCGCGTCGCTGCGGCCCGCCTTCGAAACCGTGGGCACCTCCGAGAACAAGGAGGACCATGTCCGCTTCCTGGAGCTGGACGTGGACTCCGAGCCCTCGCTCACCATCGATGACCGGGAGGTCACCTGGGCGGCGTTCATCGACCTGGACACCGCCTTGAGACTTCCTGTCTCCCCGCTGGTGCGGGCATACCTGGAGCATGCGCGTCCGCGCCGGAAGTGAGTCACCTCCGTGAGCGGTTGTCCCGGTGCAGGGCTATCGCCAGACGGCGCGAGCCGCGCGGTCGAAACAGGCTGTGAAGACAACCGCGCGCGACAAGACAAGGCGTCGAGGAGGGGGTCGCGCGCGGGTAGAACGAGACGTCAGCGAGCGTGCGCGGCGGCCTGCTCGTTCACCAGGAAGTGGCGGGTGCGGGCCTTGGTGAGCTGCCGCTCCGCCTCCTCCAGGGACACACAATCCACGGTGATGTCGTCGTTGGGCGCGGCCTCGGAAGCCACTCGCGCCGTCTGCAACCGGGCGATGGTGGAATCCGACACATGCGCGCACATGAGACAGCCTCGCTGACGACCGTAGGCCACCACCTCTCCGAAAATCGTGGCGGACTCCGGCTCCAGCGCCTTCAACCCCCGCATATCCGCCAGCACCAGGTGCCGGCCTCCCGCATACGCATCCGTCGCGGCCCGATAGGCCGTGGCGAAATCCTTCATCTCATTGGGTCGGACAAAGCCCTTCAGACGAACGGTGACCGTGCGACGGTTCGTATCGTTGGTGACCTCGAACATGGGCCCTCCCTCCTAGGGAGAGCAAACAATAACAAACATCGGGGCCCGCTCGAAACCACCCCCAGCAACTCTGTCCGCCCTGGAATAGTCGAAAGGAATTGTGTCGAGACAGACCCGGTACGCCGGAACATTGCCGCCACCCCACAGCGCGTTCCACGCCAACGCGAATGCTCCACGCCGGATGTGCAGTCGAGTCCGGGATGACTCAGGCGCGCTGACTGCTCTCACCGGTGAGGACGGCCGAGCCGATGAGATGCGCCAGCCGCAGCGCCTCTGGGACGCGGCCCTTGTCCGTCACCAGCGCGAGCGCGTCCGCGACGAAGGAGGGCTCCGCGCCCCGCACCTGGAAGGTGAAGCCGCCCACCTGATGGATGTCGCCCGCACGTCGCAGCCTGGCCCAGCGCGCATCAGCCCGAGGCAGGCGCCGCAGCGCGCGCTCCACCGCGTCCAGGTCCGGAGGCCGCCGCATCACCGCCACGCAGGGCTTGCCCAGACGCGCCGCCAGCTCCGGCAGGTCCACGACGTTGAAGCCCCCGAAGGCGATGCCGTCCAGCAGCACCAGGTGCAGCTGCGGGAGGAACTTGCCGCCTTCCAGGAGCCGGCACACCTCGCGCGTGGCGTTCCAGCCGTCGCGCCGCACGCGTCCCCAGACGAGCCCCTCGAAGCGCGTGCCCGCGCACACCACGCCCGCCAGCTGAACCGCGGAGCCCGCGCGGCGAGCGAAGGGCGCATCGTCGAAGCCGATGACTCGGGGGAAGCGGGGCAGGCGCATGGCCTGGCAGCCTCGCAAAGCGCGCGGGACTTGAGGACAGCAAAAGGAAGAAGCCCGACCCCGCGCACGCGGAAGCCGGGCTTCAGGGAACACCGTGTCGGAACGCTTCAGGCGGCGCGCACGTTCTGCGCCTGCAGGCCCTTGGGGCCGCGGCCGACCTCGAACTCCACCTTCTGGCCTTCCTGCAGCGTGCGGAAGCCATCCATGTTGATGGCCGTGTGGTGGACGAACACGTCCTCACCGCCACCGTCCTGCACGATGAAACCAAAGCCCTTCGCATCGTTGAACCACTTCACGGTACCAGTTGCCATGTATCGCGTTCTCTCGGGTGGTGCGGCGCGCCGCGGTTATCGGCCTTTGAGAAACTAGAGGCCGTAAGTCGGGACGTAGTTTGCCCGGGCCGACCGTCCGAGTGGAAGCCCCCTTGGCTGCTTGCCAGCAGGGTGGGGTGCGGAGTGGTGGCTGCCATTCCTACTTCCGGGGGATGGACAGGCACCGCGCGCGCCTGGGGATGCGTGCCTACCGTCATGGAAGCCCCTGGCTTCCCTTGGAAAGGAGCGTCCCATGGCCGTGCCGACCCCTCCGAATCCCACCCTTCCCCCGGTGTCCGCCCCGCCTCACCGGGAGCCAGGGCCCCGCCGGATGGCGCGGCACGTGGCGGACAAGAGCGCCCGGGCGGGCATCCTCTCCCGGCCCCTCTTCGAGCGGCTCCCCCTGCGCCGGTGGGTGCCTTCCGAAGTCCACACCCTGCTGGACTACCGGGGAGGCGTGGCGGCGATGGTGTCGGGGCAGCTGTCCAGGGACAGCCGGGCGCGCCGGGCGGGGAGGGTGCTGGGGGCGACGGCCATTGGCGTGTCCCTGTTCACCGACGCCCGGCTGAGTCTGGCCAGGCTCATCCCCATCGAAGCGCACGAAATCTTCGACTACGTCCACGGCACGGCGGCGGTCCTGGCGCCCTTCGTGCTGGGGTATGCCCGGAAGCACCCCGTCGTCGCCACGGTGCACGTGCTGCTGGGGCTGTCGTCGCTGGCGGTGGCGCTGGTGACGGACTACCGCTGCCAGACGGGCATGCACCTGGGCGGGGAGCTGCGCACGGACCCGGAAGGCATTGGCGCATGAAAGCGAAGCGGCGGGGCCCCCCACTGTGAGGGCACCCCGCCGCTTCAATCACTTCAGGCGTGCGAGTGGACGGCTCAGGCCGTCTTCACGGCGGCCTGGGGCTTCGCGTCGGAGGACGACGCGCCGCTGTTGCCGCTGACGCTCTGGATGCGCATCCCGTAGAAGCTGCGGTAGACGAACACCGTCGACAGGACGAAGAACACCACGGAGAAGACGCGGGTGAGGTTGCCCTGGCCCGCGGCCTCCAGCTCCACCGCCAGCTCCACGGCGAGCAGGCCGAAGAGGGTGGTGAACTTGATGACCGGGTTGAGCGCCACGGAGGACGTGTCCTTGAACGGGTCGCCGACGGTGTCACCGACGACGCAGGCCGCGTGCAGCTCCGTGCCCTTGGCCTTCAGCTCCACTTCCACCAGCTTCTTCGCGTTGTCCCAGGCGCCACCGGCGTTGGCCATGAAGACGGCCTGGTAGAGGCCGAAGATGGCGATGGAGATGAGGTAGCCCACGAAGAAGTACGGCTCCAGGCAGGCGAACGCGAGCGTGCTGAAGAAGATGGCGAGGAAGATGTTGATCATCCCCTTCTGCGCGTACTGGGTGCAGATTTCGACGACCTTCTTGGAGTCGGCCACGCTGGCCTTCTCCACGCCCTCCAGCTTGATGTTGGCCTTGATGAACTCCACCGCGCGGTAGGCGCCGGTGGACACCGCCTGCATGGACGCGCCGGAGAACCAGTAGATGATGGCGCCGCCGGTGATGAGGCCCAGGAGGAACGGGGCGTGCAGCAGCGAGAGGAACTGCGTCTTCTCGGTGTTGAGCTGGCCGTTGGTGATGCCGACGAGCAGCACGATGATGGAGAAAATCATCGTGGTGGCGCCGACGACGGCCGTGCCGATGAGCACCGGCTTGGCGGTGGCCTTGAAGGTGTTGCCCGCGCCGTCGTTCTCCTCGAGGAACTGCTTGCCCTTCTCGAAGTCGAGATCGAAGCCGAAGTCGCGCTTCACCTCCGCCTTCACGTCGGGGACGTTCTCGATGAGCGACAGCTCGTAGACGCTCTGCGCGTTGTCCGTCACCGGGCCGTAGGAGTCCACGGCGATGGTGACCGGACCCATGCCCAGGAAGCCGAAGGCGACGAGGCCGAAGGCGAACACGGGGGCTGCAATCATCAACTGGCCCACGTCCGCGCCGGGCACGCCGGAGCCGCTGAACCAGAACGCCAGGCCCATCAGGCCGGCGATGATGAGACCCATCCAGTACGCGGAGAAGTTACCCGCGACCAGACCGGAGATGACGTTCAGGGACGCGCCACCCTCGCGGCTGGCCGTGACGACCTCGCGAACGTGACGGCTCTCCGTGGAGGTGAAGACCTTGATGGCCTCCGGGATGATGGCGCCCGCCAGCGTGCCGCAGCTGATGATGAGCGACAGCTTCCACCACAGCGTCGGGTCGCCGTTCAGGGTGGGGATGAGCAGGTAGCTGACCAGGAAGGTCAGCGCCACGGAGATGAGCGACGTCACCCACACCAGCGCGGTGAGCGGGTGCTCGAAGTTCATGTGGTCCGCGTTCTTGTACTTGGCGGACTGGTACAGGTTGTTCAGGCCGTAGGCGGCCAGCGACGCGAGCACCATCACGATGCGCATCACGAAAATCCAGACCAGCAGCTCGACGCGGAATCCCTCGCCCACGGCCAGCAGGATGAAGGTGATGAGCGCCACGCCCGTCACGCCGTAGGTCTCGAAGCCGTCCGCCGAGGGGCCCACGCTGTCGCCGGCGTTGTCGCCGGTGCAGTCCGCGATGACGCCCGGGTTGCGCGCGTCGTCTTCCTTGATTTTGAAGACAATCTTCATCAGGTCGGACCCGATGTCGGCGATCTTCGTGAAGATGCCGCCGGCGATGCGCAGCGCGGAGGCGCCCAGCGACTCGCCGATGGCGAAGCCGATGAAGCATGCGCCCGCGAAGTCCGCCGGGATGAAGAGCAGGATGGCGAGCATCAGCAACAGCTCGGTGCTGATGAGCACCATGCCGATGGACATACCCGCCTGCAGCGGAATGGCGTACGTGGGGTAGGGCTTGCCTCGCAAGCTGGCGAAGGCGGTGCGGCTGTTGGCGAACGTGTTGACGCGGATGCCGAACCACGCGACGCCACACGAGCCGGCGATGCCCACGAGGCTCGCCACCAGGATGATGACCACGCGGTCCACGCCCATGTGACGCAGGAACCCGAAGTAACCCACCATCACCACGGCGATGAGCGCCCACAGCACGGCAATGAACTTCAACTGCGTCATCAGGTACGTCTTGCACGTCTCATAGATGAGCTCGGAAATCTCGAGCATCGCCCGGTGCACGGGCAGGTTCTTGAGCGAGGCGTACTGCATGAAACCGAACACCAGTCCGATAACGCAGACCGCGATGCCGGAGAGCAACAGTTGGTGCCCGTTGATGCTGCCGCCAAAGAATGACTTGGAGGCGAAGTCAGGGAGAACGAGGTCCGCCTCACTGGCGTGGGCGACGCTGGATGCGAACACCGTCAGCAGCCCGAGGGCCCTGGCGGCGACACCAGTGACGCCCCTACGCAGGGCGTCCATCCGTGGAACAGTGCGTGTCATGGGGGTGCAACTCCTCACAGAGGCTCGTCCAAAGCGCGGCCCACAACGCCGCGCCCCGGAGTGAACAGGGAGTGGTGTCGAGGGGTTGGCCGCCTGCGAGCGAAGTTGCCGCGCGCCGACGCTTCAGCACAGCCTCGCCCTTCAGGGTGCAACGTCACACGCCTGAAGGCGGGCTCGCGAATAGCATGGACAGGCGCTGAAAGTCGAATTCCGGGGTGTGTTTGTCCACAACCTGATCCAACTATGAGGGGGGCTGGGGGCCCCGCAACCCGTCAGGTGGTGTGTGTATGTCAGGGGCGCAGACTGAACAGAAAGCCATCCTGGGGATGCGGGTAAGGGGTTCCCACAGGTTGGGCGCGCCGCAGCGCGACAGCGACCAGGGTATTGCCAGATCCATCCACTGACACCGAGCGGGCTGTCGGGGGGAGGGGACTGGAGAAGCCTCGCACCCAAAGGGAGTCTCCCTTTTCGGGCAGGAGGCGGGCGACATAGAGGCCAGCGGGAGAAGGCGCCCGGCCCAAATCCAGTCCTCCGTCATGGGTGCCGGTGAGCGTGAGCTGTCCCGCGTCATCCGTGGCGAGCGCCGTGGCGGTGGCGGCGAAGGAGCGCGCCCAGCGCTCTTGGCCTTCCGCGTTGAAGGCCGCCACGAAGCCGTGATGGGCGCCCGCGTCATGAGGTTTGTTCTGAAAGTAGAAGCGGGTGGAGAAGGAGCCCGCGACGAAGACGCGGTCCGGGCCGACCGCCAGCGCGGAGACAGCTCCGGTGGCGCCTCGGAAGTCCCGGCTCCACGCGTGGGTGCCATCCGGATGAAGCTTGAGGACGAAGGGCGTGCGTTGGCGCACGGTGAGGAACGAGCCTCCGCCGAAGCACACCGCGCCCGCGTATGCGCCACCAATATAGATGCCGCCGAAGGCGTCCACCGCCGTCGCGCGCGCCGTCAGCAGGCCCTGTGTCCCCGCGGACCAGACGCGGCTCCAGCGCGTGTGGGCGTCCGCGCCCAGCCGCACCACGAAGGCGCCCCGCTCGCCATCGGGTGGCTCGCGCACGGCGTCGCCGAAGTCCCGCGCCCCGGAGAAGTCTCCCACCACCACCACGCCCGCGTCGTCCCGGGCGACGGCGTGCACGGTGAGCGTGCCCTCACCCGCGAAGCCCTTCACGTGTTCGACGGCGCCCTCGGCCGACAGGCGCGCGACGAACGGCCCGTCCGGCAGGCGCGCGGTGCCCCACTGGGAGCCCGCGGAGGCGCCGCCCAGCCAGACCTTGCCCTGGGTGTCGATGACGAGTCCGCCCACGCGCGCGTTGGACGTGCCCTCACCTGGTACGAGCCCATGCGCCCAGCGCAGGGCCCCGTCCGGGGAGAAGCGCGCCACCATCATGTGAGCTCTGGATGCACTCCGGTTGAAAGGCAGGGGGCCGCCCCCCACGTCCAAAGGCTCTCGGTATGTCGCCGCGACGAGGACGTCCCCGTTGGGGGCCGTCACCGCGTGTGGCGCCTCGCTGTCCCCGTTCGCCAACGGGCGCGACCACGCCATGACCCCCTCGCCCTCGTTTGTTCCTTCCGCCGCCGCCGCCACCCTCAAGCCCGGAGCACGTGGAGCCGCCAGGGCTTGCTCCCCGCACGCCGCGAGGAGAGGACCCATCAGACACACCACGCTCACCCAACGCCACCCGACCATGCCCGCCCCGACCTCTCCCGCCCCCGACCCCCGACGACCCCCTGCCCTTCAACCGCGGGGACGCTTCTGCAAGGTGATTGCCAGCAGTCCTTCCGAAAGGCACTTCCCTCTGGGCGCGAGAGGGACCCCGGCCTGGGGGACGAGAAAGGTGTTCGTTCTCCTGAAAAAATCCCTGTCCACCAGCCAACGCTGGAGGAAAAACGACGCGCCCGGCCGGAAGGCAGACAGGCCTGTAGCGCTTCGAGCAGGCAGGTGGGCGTGGCGCGTGGCCCTCATCTGTCCTGGGGATGACAGGCGTCGTGAGGGACTCGGTTTCATCCCGGCGCATGGACAAGGCGGGTGACGGGGCGGATGCGAACATCACGATTCGATGAAAAACACGAACATGCAACGGATTGGGTTTTACGTGTCGGCGCTGGCGTGACGTGACGCTGGCCAAGATTTGACAGAGTTGAGTCAGTGATTGTCTGTCCATTCAGGCACCTTGCGTTGCGTTGAATCCAGCACAGCAGCCAAGGAGCCGTCCATGAACAGCATGAAGTGGGTGATGTCCGCCACGGTGGTTGCCATGTCGGTCGTGGGTTGTGGAGGTCAGTCCGGCGCGGGGGCTCAGACTGCCCAAGCGGTGGAGCAGAAGGCGTCGCTGGCCATTCCGAACTTCCATGGTTCGGACACGCTGAAGGAGGCCCTCATCGCGGCCAACATCCAGTCGGGTGCCGGGCTGAACATCGAGGGCAAGGGTTCTGGCGTGGGCGAGGCCTGCCTGCGCAATGGCGTGGGCTCCAGCGGCTTCTGCGGCTCGGGGGCGCAGACGCTGGCCCCCATGTCGCGTGACTTCGCGGCGCCGAAGACGGCGTCGGGTGCGGCCTGTGTGAGCGGCACGGCGACGGGCGCCTGCTGCCCTGGGGAGCGCAGCAACACCATCGCCCTGGACGCGGTGAGCGCGTTCGTGTCGTCGGCACGGTTCGCGCTGTTCCCCGACTTCGACCCCAGTTCCGGCGTGGAGAAGGGCCTCACCACGGAGGAGCTGCGCCGCATCTTCTTCGCCACCGACAGCGCTGGCGTCGCCATCACCGGTGCGTGCCCCACCAACTGGAACGCGTTCGGTCAGCCGTCCGCCACCATCGTCAAGTACCGCCGCGATGACCTCTCCGGCACCACCGACACGTTCAAGTCGCTGCTCAAGGGCGGCACCTTCTGTCCTGGCATCACCGTCATCGTCGACGGCTCTGTCTCCAACCCCAGCCCCTGCACGTCCTCGGACAGCGCCACCACCTGCATCGGCAAGCTGACGGTGAGCAACAACAACGCCATCGCCTACGCCGGTGACTCGGCCACGCAGACCGGCAACGACAAGCTCCACCTGAAGGCCGTGGCCCCCATCACCCCGACGACCAGCAAGTATATTGCTCCCAGCGAAGCCAACGTGCGCAAGCTGCTGCAGTCTGGCGCGACGGATGTCTATCCTCTCTCTCGCCGCATCTTCCTGAACGAGAACGTCAACCGCGCCAAGTCGTTCGAGGAGGGCGTCCTCTACGAGTGGATCTACGACACCAACTCGACCGAGTTCGAGGAGATCCTGACGCAGCAGGGCTTCATCGCGTGCGCGCCTGAAGAGCTCCTGACGCCGCTGGCCTGCGGCGGCAACCTGGGCCGTGGCGCGGGACTCTGCTCCGGCATCTGATGTGACGTCACGCCTCGACAGTCTTTGTCACTGAATGCTTCGGGCCGGAGGGCACCTGTCTGCCTCTCCGGCCCGTCTCTCGTGGAGGGAAGACCCTCCGCGCCCACCTGTGTCAGACGAAAGCCCCATCCACCATGCGCTCTCAGCTTCGCGTCCTGTTCCGCTCCTCCCTGTTGTTGCTCTCCACCTCCTGGCTCGGCGCTCCCGCGCTGGCCTCGGACCTCCACGCGGCGCCCTGGGTGTGTCGTGATTCGCGTGGCGCCGTGGGCGACGTCGAGGAGATTTCCCTGTCCACCGGCGCGGGCCCGCTGAGCATCACCCTGGGGCCCGACCTGGCGCTCTGGTACACGCAGGCTGGCTCCGGAAAGATTGGCCGAGCCACCCGCGCTGGCGCCATCTCCGAGTTCTCCCTGCCCACCACTGGCGCGGGCGTGCAGCAGATTGCCGCTGGCTTCGATGGCAACCTCTGGTTCACGGAGCTGGCCGCCAACCAGATTGGCCGCATCACCCCGGCCGGCGTGGTGACGGAGTTCCCTCTGCCCAACCGGGGCGCCAGCCCGGCTGGCATCGCCGCGGGTCTGGACGGCAACGTCTGGTTCACGGAGGTCATTGGCAACCGCATTGGCCGCATCACCCCCTCGGGTGAAATCACCGGGTTCGCGCTGCCCACCCCCGCCGCCCAGCCGCGCGCCATCACCCAGGGCTTCGACGGAAATCTGTGGTTCGTCGAGCAGGCGGCCAACAAGGTCGGCTCCATCTCCTTCGAGGGTGTCATCACCGAGTTCGCCCTGCTCACCGAGCGCTCCTCGCCGTCCTCCATCGTCGCGGGCCTGGATGGCAATCTCTGGTTCACGCAGCAGGCCGCCAACCAGATTGGCCGCATCACCCCGGACGGCGTGGTGACGGAGTTCCCGCTCCCCACCGCCGGAAGCCAGCCGAACGCCATCGCCCTGGGGCCGGATGGCCAGCTCTGGTTCACCCAGCTCGCGGGCAACCGCATTGGCCGCATCACCTACGCGGGCGCCATCACCGAGTTCGCCCTGCCCACGCCCGGCAGCCGCCCGTCTGGCATCGTCATCGCGCCTCCGGGCAACTGGTGCCTGGACGCGCATGTCTGGTTCACCGAGCGCGGTGGCCACAAGCTCGGGAAGCTGCGCGCCATCGCCGTTCCCTGACGTTCCGGGGCGTGACGATTCCGAGACAGACATGCTTCCGGGTGTGCGGGGTGGTGTCTGATTTTGTTGCAAGGACTTGTCATTCCCTGTCGGAACCCACGGCTAGGGTGCACCCATCCTGGCAGGTCCTCCGTGTCTGACATGACTCGGAGGGCCTGGGGGCGACCACGGTGCATCCAAGGGGATGCGGGAGGGACATCAACATGGGGATGACTCGGATGGGGCCTGCCCCAGGCCGCGTGCTGGTGGTGTGTCTGTCGTTCTTCCCCGCCTTGCTGGCATGTACGTCGGAGCCGGCGGGCGTGGTGGAGGTGCCCGTGGTGGTGCCTCCCTTCCAGCGCGGCTGCACCCCGGCGCGCTCCAGCGAGAAGATTCCCCTGCGGCGGGCCGCCACCCGGGCGCCGGTGACGGAGAACTTCGACAACCTGCTGGCGCGCGTGGGAACGCAGTGTGCCTCCTGTCATCTGCCTCCGAACATCCAGGGAGGTTTCCAGTACACGGCGGACCTGGAGGGCCTCAAACGCGACGGCGCGCGGATGGCCCTGAAAGCCTCTCAAGGAGAGATGCCGCCCAGGGCCTCGCCCCAGCAGCTCAAGGAGGCGGTGGAGCTGTCCTGCGCGCTCAATGCCTGGCTTGCCCGGGGCTCGCCGACAGGCACGTTCCCCGTCGTGTGCGAGGCCAGCTCGGAGGGCGGCGTCACCGTGGCGCGGGAGGTGGGCGACTCGATGACGGACGTGGGCCACTGCATTCCGCAGGTCGCCAAGGACCATCCGCTGGGAATCGACCCGGAGAAGGACACCTTCTTCGCCGGACTCACGAAGCTGCCCCGCTTCTTGTCGGAGACCGACAGCGACATCATGACGTTCGACGCGGACAGGCTGGCCAACCACGGCACCGTGGCCTTCGCGCCCACCTATCCGCTCTTCTCCGACAACGCCAAGAAGCTGCGACTGGTCCACGTGCCACAAGGACAGTCCATCCGGTACGACGAGCAGACGCAGAAGTTCCACATCCCGCCCAACACGCGCTTCTACAAGACGTTCTTCAAGTCGGTGACGGACCTCCAGGGTCAGCGGCGCTACCGGAAGATGGAGACGCGGCTCATCATCGTCCGCGAGCCCTGGAACCAATCCCTCTTCGGCACGTACCTCTGGAACGAGGACGAGACGGTGGCGGAGCTGCATGACCTGCGCTACCGCGACAACGAGCCCTTCTCCGACCGTGTGCTCGTCTACAAGGCGTATGAGATTGGCGGCGCCACGCGCAACTACGCGATTCCCGGCGCCCACCGGTGCATCCAGTGCCACACCGGCTCCGAGGCCCAGAACTTCATCCTGGGCTTCACCCCCCTGCAGCTCAACCGCCGGGCCCCTGGCGAGGCCGGGGTGGATGCGAAGGCACTGATTGACGAGGACGAGCTGAATCAGATGGACCGGCTGGTGCGCTACGGCGTCATCACCGGCGTGCCCGCCTACCGCCAGTTGGAGGCGCTGGAGACATCCCTGCCCCGGCTGGAGCGCTTCGCCGAGGCGGCGCAGGCGGAGGCCCCTTCACCGGAGGCCCACAAGGCCACGCTGGAGCTGCAGGGCTACTTCGTCGGCAACTGCGGCCAGTGCCACAACCCCAACGGCTTCGCGGTGCGGAGCAACCCCGCCATCGCCTCGCTGGATTTCTCCGCGGGCGGCGTCCTCTTCGGCTGGAAGCCGTGCGGCGTGAAGGAGAGCAACGGCCAGCGTGTCTATGTGGACTGCGAGGTGAAGGACTACTCGCAGGACCTGCTTTTGCGCACGCCCTCCAGCACGCTCTACCAGCGCGTGGCGCGGGACACGGATGCTCGCGTCATCCACATGCCCACCAACGTGCCGGGCAAGGACTGCCGGGCCTCGCTGCTGGTGGCGCGCTACATCGCGGCGCTGGACTGGCCCGCCGACAAGCTCCTGCCGCCCGCCCAGCAGGCCGAAGCCCGGCAGGCGCGCCTGCGTCAGGCGGACACCGTCGTGGCTGGCGCGTGTACGGACCCCGCGGACGTGCAGTGGATTGCCGAGGACTTCACCGACAAGGTCCCCTACGAGCCGCGCAATCCCGCCTGGAAGGACGCCGTCGGACAGGGAGAGTTCGAGTACCTCACCCGATACGCCATCACCGAGCGGCACGAGCAGCTCGCCAGGAAGCTCTTCCCCACCAACTGGTGGTTGCCCAAGCGCACCTGCCGCTTCCCGCAGCGCGACAGTCCTCCGGCGGGGCATGACCCCTGGAATGACTCGCGCGACAAGTGGATGGTGAATGCGCTGGGCAATCCCCGGGCGCCCTGGGGCGAGCTCTACTACACGACGCCGGGCGCGACGGCCTTCCAGGGCATCTGCTCCAACTGCCACGGTCGCGTGGGAGATGGACAGACGGGCGCGGCGAAGGTGCTGGTGGCGCTCAATGGCGGTCGGGTGGCCAACCTCGTCGCTGGCCTGTTCGGCTCCAGGGATGGCGTCTCCCACCTGACGCGGTTCGACAGCATCAACCCGCACGGGGGCGCGCGCTACCTGGCGTACATGGCCTCCGGTGGGACGGCGGTCCAGTTCACCCCGGACTTCATGAGCGCGTGGATCAAATACGGAGAGGTGGACATCGACTTCTCCCCGCGCACGTCGGACTGGAGCAAGTGGGGCGCGAACATGCTGGGCGCCGGGCGCGGCGCCTGTGACCTCATCCGCACGGGCAACTTCGGCACGGCCTCCGCCGAGCCTCCGAGCGGCAACCGCAACGCCATTGGCGGCGTGCGCATGTGGGAAGAGGTCTGCTCGCTCGACAACCCGCTGACGGACGCGGTCCGGGCGGGTCAGGAGCCCGCGCTGGGTGAGTGGCTTCAGCGCGCGCAGTTCAACGTGGGGGTGATGGCGTACTTCTACCTGCGCGATGAGCTGTCCAAGGGACCGGGCGCCATCTACCCCCTGCGGACCGAGTGTGAGCGACAGGTGGCGCCATGAGCCGCGCCGTCCCTGTGAGTCCTTCAGCGAGTCGATTCCTCCGGAGCGTCAACGTGAAGAGAAACGTCCTGGGTTCGTGGCTGTTGATGGTGGGACTCGCCCTCGGGGTGGGCGTCACTGGTTGTGGAGACGATGACGAGGGGCCGCCGGACTCCGGGAGTGTCGACTCGGGATACGACGCCGGGCGGGACAGTGGCGCGCCTCCGGTGGATGCGGGCTGTGACGGAGGGCAGGGTGGTTGCGACGGAGGACATCCTCCAATGGATGGCGGAGAGGACGGAGGTCCCACGCAGACGGATGGTGGAGAGGACGGAGGGCCCACTCCAACGGATGGCGGTGAGGACGCGGGCCCTCCCGATTTCCGAGCGCACGTGCGCTTCATCAATGCCTTCGTCGGATTGAAGAACAACCCCACGGACGTGTCGGACCGGCCGTGGGAGCCCTTCCACGTCACCCTGCGCGTGGGCGACGCGGAGACCTTCCCGGTGGTGAAGGCAGGCGCGGCGGCCGTGTCGGAGTTCCGGGAGGTCATCCTGACGGGGCCCACCCAGAGCGTGCGCGTGGTCGCTCGGGACGCGGAAGGCACGTCGGAGGCCCCGGACCTCGCGGCCCTGGCGGAAGTCACCCTGGCGGATGACGAGTGGGTGACGGTCGTCGGTGCCGGCTCGCTGCTCCAGGTCGGGCAGGAGCGCCCGGACAAGCCCAGGCTCGTGGTGCTCAGGGACCATGCGTTGACCCTCTCCGCGCAGCCGGGGAACGTGCACGTGCGCTTCATGTCCGCAGACCGGGTTCTCTCGGCCTCGGCCAGGCGCCGCCTCGCGAACGAGGCGGGCGACCCCTACGAAAACAACAGCGTGGATGCGTACTCGGCGGATGTCGTCGAGCAAGGCGTTCTGGTGCCCGTCGACACGAAGCGCGTGGCTGTCATTGGAACCTCGCCCATCTTCGCGCCCGCCCAGAGCGGCTGGCTGTTCTACTCCCTGGCGGACGGGACGCTGACGGAGGGCAAGGCGTACTACGCCATCAACACCGGCGAGGACCGACGCACCCTCTCGGACGAAGGGGCTCCCGCGCTGTTGTTCGTGACCGCGAAGGAGAACACGGTCGCGCGCTTCCAGCGTGGCCCGCTCGTGTACTTGTTCAACGGCCTGCTGCCAGCCACCGTCGGTGGGACGACGCCGCAGCTCCAGGCCATCCGCGGTTCGTCGAACATCGCGACCGCCATGGCCTACGGCGCCGCGCCAAAGGTGGCGGACCTGCCGGTGTCGACCGCGGGCTTCTCGCTGCGCTTCACGGTGAATGGCCAGCCCGGGCAAGGGGTGCTGGAGGGCGCGGCCACAGGTCCCCTGGAGGCGGGTCGTCGCTACCTGGGCGTGCTGTGTGGCCGGGTGGAGGCTTCGCCCACGCTCACGGTTGTCAGGGACGAGTTCTCGGCGGAGGGCGCGCAGTCACCGTTCCTGCGCTTCATCCACTGCTCGGCCAGCTCGCCTGCGCCACTCACCTTCGGCTCCTATTCGTTCCAGGCCGACGGCTCCAGCCGGGAGGTCTTCACGCCGCTCTTCACGGGGGCGACCTTCGCCACGGCCACGCAGCCCGTCACGGGCGCGGCGTTCTCTCCGCCCGTGTCCACGACGACGCCGGTCTACACCTGGCTCGGCCTGAGGACCGCGGATGCGACGCCCATCGAGCGCACCATCCGGGGCCGCGTGCTGGGCACGCCCACCTTCCTCGTCCTCATCGGAGAGTGGGAGAACACCCTCACGTACCGCGCCATCAACACCCGCGTGAATGCCTGGAGCCCGTCCGCGCCGAACGACCCGTTCTTCAGCCCGCTGACACCCGCGCCCTGAGCCGGAACGCCTGACGCTGAAAACACCGACGCCCGCTCGGGGCCTGTCCTGGCCACCGGCGGGCGTCGCGTGTTTCTGGAAGCCCGGTGACGGGCCTTCCGGAGACTAGTTCACCTTGACCTGCAGCTCCTTGAGGACCTGGTCGCCGCGCATCACCGTCACGGTCCAGGTGCCGGGCTTGTTCAGTCGCACGCCCGTCCACTGCCGCGCGCGCCAGCCGTCGCCCTTGAGCTTCACGTCCTTCGTCTCGCGCACCACCGCGCCCTGCTTGGTCTGCACCATGACGTCCTCGTAGGAGTCGCCCTGGGGCACCAGGTAGGCCTGCCACAGCATCACGGTGGTGTTCGCCTTGATGCCCTCGGCGCCCACCTCGGCGATGCACTCGTACTTGTTGGGGCCGTCCTTGGCCACCTCCGTACAGAGCTTGGCCTCCACCAGCACAGGACCTTGCTTCTGGCCGTTGTAGAAGTAGTTCCAGGTGTCACGCACCGCGTCGGCGCTCGGCGCCTTCGCGGGCTCCTTGGCCGGAGCCTCCGGCGCCGCGTCCTGCGCCAAGGCCAGCGACGACATCCCCAGCACCGCGCACACCATGCTCCGCGTCAGAAGCTTCTTCATGTTTCGGGGTCCCCTCGTTCGGTGAGTTCGAGCCGGCCTTCCCCGGCCGGCCTGGGCCCTGTGTAGCACGAAAGGCGAGGCCCTCGCCCAGCCTCACCCGAGCAGGAAGAAGGCCAGCGTCACCAACGGCAGGTACACGAGGAAGGCCACCAGCAGGAAGCCGAGGATGTCCTTGAACTCGAGCCGCGCGACGGCCAGCAGCGGCAGCGCCCAGAAGGGCTGGATGAGGTCGGTGGCCATGTCGCCCCACGCATACGCGAGGACCACCTTCTCCGGCGCGACGCCCAGTCGACTGGCCGCGTCGAGGAGGTAGGGCGCCTCGATGGCCCACTTGGAGCCGCCCGAGGGGACGAAGTAGTTCACCACGCCGCTGTACAGATAGACGACGGCGGGGAACGTCTCCTTCGTGGACAGCGACACGAACAATTCGCCGATGCGGTCCGTGAGGCCCGTGGCCTTGAAGATGCCGTAGATGCCCGCGTAGAGCGGGAACTGGAGGACGATGCCGTGCAGCACGCTCCCGGCCTCCTCCGCCGCCTTGATGAGCCGCGCGGGGGTGCCGTGCAGCAGCACCGCGAGCACCAGGAAGGTGAAGTTCACCACGTTGAGGTTGAGCGCGCGCCAGCCGCCGTTCAGCCACAGGTAGCGGGAAAGCCACAGCAGGCCCAGCACGCCGAAGATGACGTTGAGCAGCCTCGCGTGGTCCAGCCAGATGGCCAGGCTCTTCTCCGTGGGGCGCTCGGGCGGGACGAAGTCTCCGAGCTTCTCCAGCACGGCCGGGTCCACGCGCACCACGTGTTCGGGCTTTGGGTGCAGCGCCCACGCGAGCAGCGTGAGGCCGGCGACGACGGACACGGTGAGCACCACGTTGAAGGTGGAGAAGAGGGTCCGGTCGATGGGGATGAGGCCGATGCTCTTCTCCAGGAAGTGGCCCGGCGTGGCCACCAGCAGCGGCGCGGAGGCGGACAGGCCCGCGTGCCACGTCGCGCCCAGGCCGAAGTACGCGCACGCGACGAGCAGCCGGTAGTCCACGTCCGGCCTGCGCCGCGCGACGTAGCGCACCAGCATGGCGCTGGCGACCAGGGACAGGCCCCAGTTGATGTACGCCAGCGCCATGGAGACGAAGGCCATCATCGCCACGGCGCCGCGCGGCGTGCGCGCCAGTCCGGAGACCTTCTCCAGGAGCGCGCGCACGGGCGTGGTGAGCGCCAGCAGGTAGCCGGTGAACATCACCAGCGCCATCTGCATGGAGAAGGTGAGCAGCTCCCAGAAGCCGCCGCCCCAGGCGTCGAGCACCTTGGGGGCGGGCGCGTCCGCCCAGCCCATGGCGAGCCCCATGGTGAGCAGGCTCAGCAGGACGGCGATGGAGAAGGCGCTGGGCACGAAGCGCGCGGAGAAGCGACCGAGGGCTTCGGCGATGCGAACGAGGGTCTCCACGCGGGCGGGCGCTCCTGGACGGTGTGCCCCTCGTTCTATGGCATCCCCGCACGCCGCGACCACTGTTGTCCGCGCGGCGCCTGACTCACCGCGCTACGGCTCGCCGCTGCCGCCGTATGCCTGGGTCTGCGCGTCGAGCTGCTCCCACGTGGCCTGGGCCTGCTCCTGTTCCGTGATGTTCGCGTCCACCTGGTCCCCGGCGTCCCGAGCCTTGGCGCGTGCCTCCTCGAGATTCCGCGCGAGCTCATCGCCGTCCACCTCCTGTGCTCGGACGTCTCCGGTGCGCTGGAGGGTGAGGAAGCGGGCCTGCGCCAGCTCCGCGTTCGCGACATCCCGCTCGCGCTCCCGCACCTGCACCACCGACTCGCGCGTGGTGACGGTCTTCTCATTCAGGGCCGTCTCCGCCTTCGCGGCGGCGAGCTCCGTGTTGGCCTGCGCCAGGTCGTTCTGCGCCAGGTCGATGGCGTCCGCCTGCCCCGTCTCCTGGGCCGCCGACAGCGCATCCACCGAGGCCTGCTGGCGAGCCTCCGCGGCCTGCTCGCGCCCCTGTGCCACCTGCAGGTCTCGCTTGCCGTCCTCCACGGACACGTTCGCCCGCTCCTGTTGTTCCTCCGCCGTGCTCACGACGAGCTGGGCCTGACGCACGTCCTCCATCTGGTCGGGAGGCACCCGCGCCATCCAGGAGTCCTCCACCTTCGCGGTCTCCACCTTCTTGTGGGAGTGGCTGGAGCTACAGCCGCCTCCCAGCCCGAGAAGGAGGGCCGCGGCGACTCCTCCCAGCACTCTTCGTCTGCTCACCTGTCTCATGATGACCCCTCCGATTCCACGTGGCCTCTGGTTGACGGTAGGCACGTCCGCGAGTGATGCCAGACACCCCTCGCGCATTGGCACGCGGCAGGGAGGCGGGCGCCTTCGGGGTCACCTGTTTCCTGGAGCGGTCCTCAATCCCCAGGAATGGAATGAGGCGGAGAGCGACGAGTAGCGCCCGGCGCGATGGATGGATGCGCGAGCACGGAGGGCCACAGGCCGCTCACGCAGAGGAGGGCGACCAGCGTCAGCATCGTCCAGCGCTCGCGGGGCAGGAGGTCCTCGGTGCAAGCAGGCATGCTGGGGACTCGGCGCGGGCCCAGGAAGGTGTGCTGGAAGGCTCGCAGGAGCGTGATGGCATTGAGAGCGAGCGCCGGCAGCAGCGGCAGCGCGAGCAGGGGATTTGCTCCGAGCGTGCCTCGAAGGAGGAGGTCCTCGCTCACGAAGCCGAGCGTGCCCGGGAAGCCCAGGGCGGCGAGGCCGAGCAGCAGGAAGACCGTGGCCATGCGTGGCGCTCGGACCGTGAGCCCGCTGCGTGGGTCCAGGTTCGTGGTGCCCGTGCGCGCCTCGATGGCGCGGACGACGAGCTCCAGGCCCGTGAAGGTGAGGCCCATGGACAGACATTGGAGCCAGGCCCCGGGGAGCCCGGTGGGACCGCCCAGCGTCACGCCCGCGAGCAGCAGGCCGGACTGACTCACGAGGAGGAAGGCCAGCATGCGGCGCAGGTCTGCCTGGACGAGCGCGAGCAGCGCGCCGTAGAGCGCGGCGCCGGCTCCCAGGCTTCCCAGCGCGGGAGCCACGGTGGCCCACTCCGCGGGCAGGAGCGGTCGGATGACTTGTGTCAGCAACTGGAGGCTCGCGGCGAGGTTCATCCAGAGGACGCCGACGCAGAGGGGGCCTCGGGTCATCAGGACGGGCAGCCAGGAATGGAAGGGCACCACCGCCAGTCGCGCGCAGACGCTCACGAGGAGCAGCGTGCAGAGTCCCATGCGCCAGCCGTGAGGGAGGTCTCTGACGAGCGAGTCGCGCGGTGTCTCTACTCCCGTGTGCCAGCTCAGCAGCCCCACCAGCGCCACGGCCAGCATGAGGGGCAGGGTGCCTGCGAGCAGGTACGCGCGGACCGGGCGCCAGGCTCGACCTTCGCGAGCGAGCTGTGCCGCCAGAGGGGCCGCCATGGCGAGGAAGAAGCCGAGTCGGAGCGGCAGGTCGCGTGCACAGAAGAAGCCCAGTGTGGCGCTCTCGGTGACGAGCAGTGCGGTGAGGAACCGCTGGCCGGAGGAGTGGCGGGGACTCGCGACGATGGTGACGAGGGTGAGCAGCGCGGTGAGTGGCAGCGCGAGCGCGCTCGCATCGTCCACGCCAAGGCGCCAGGTCGCGCCGAGCCATGGCCCTGGGGTTCCGGAGGCAGGTGTCTCACGCCCCGCGATGAGCAGCGCCGCGATGGCGAGTCCCAGGGTGAGGGCCGAGGTGCCCGTGGCGGTGATACGGGCCGACGTGTGTTGACGCGGCACCGTGAGCAACAAGGCGCCCACGAGGGGGAGTGACACCAGGAGGACCAGGAGAAGCGTCGGGCTCATGCGGCCCCCGGGGTGGGGTTGCTCGATGCGGACTCGGTGGCACGTGACGCGGGTTGGACGGGAACCGGGCGTGGTGCTCCGGCATCGAGCACGTCCATCCAGCGGCGCTCTGCTCCATCCAACCGGTGCCCCAGGCGCAGCACGGGCTTCACCAGCCAGCGCTCCGTCAGGACCTCGAGCGCGAAGCGCTCCAGTGCGAAGCGGTAGAGCCTCGTGGGTAACGACCTGTGGGCCGTGACGATGGAGGGTGCCCGTGTAGCTCGGAGCGCAGCGCGCCGTGCCTGGACATCCCTCAGGGCGGAAGGTGCTCGGAGGAGTTGGAGACAGCGCAAACAGGCATGCGCCACCAGATGGAACAGCGCGAGCGTGTACAGCCCGAGGCCCACCTCCGCGAACAGCAAGCCCACCTGCGTCAGCACGCCATACGCCAACGCGCTCTTCACATCTGTCTGCACCCGCCACACCAGGGTGGCGTGAAGGGCCGTGAGAAGTCCGACCAGCACCAGCGCTCCCCTGGCCAGGGGTGCCTGCTCCAGCAGCGGTGCCGCGCGCAGCAGCAGGTACGGGCCGGCGTGCACGGAGAGCGCTCCGTAGAACAGCGCGCTGGACGGCGTAGGACCCTCCATGGCCCGAGGCAGCCAGCCACTGAAGGGGAACTGCGCCGACTTCCCCATGGCCGCCAGCACCAGACACAGGCTCAGCGTCGTCGACGGAATCGCGGAGAGGTGAGTCCACTCGGTCGTGCCCGCGAGGTGATGCAGCCACACCAGCCCCGCCAGCAAGCCCACGTCACAGAGTCGGTAGGTGCCAAAGGCCCGGAGCCCCGCGCTCAGTGGTGCGGCCCGTTCATGGAAGAAGCCGATGAGCAGCGCCGACGCGAGCCCCACCCACTCCCAGCCCACGAACAACATGTCGAGGCTGCCGCCTTCCACCAGCAACAACATCCCCGAGGAGAACATCGCCAGCAGCAGGAAGAACCGCGCGAAGCCCGGCTCTCGATGCAGGTAGCTCACCGAGAAGCGGCCGATGAGCAGGGTCAGGGTGCTCGTCATCAGCATCATCGTCGCCGACAACCGGTCAATGTGGAGTGTCACCTCGAAGCTCGACTCACCCGAGGAGAACCACGGGCCCAGGCTCACCTGCACGTTCCCGGGTTGGGAGTGCCAGTGGAGCACCGTGGCCACCGCACATGCCAGCGACAGCCACAGCGCCCCCAGTACCCAGCGCGCCATCCAGCGTTCGCTGGGAGCGCGGTGGAGCAGCATCACCGCTCCGAGGATGAAGAAGGCGAGCAGGGGACTCAGCGGCACCGCCGCCGCGAGCCAGTCCACGGGAAGCTCAGGGAGCGGCATGACGGTCTTCTCCGAAGGAGCGCGGCGCGAGAATGAGGGCAGGGGGCAGGAAGTCGCGGTGGCCTCGGTACCAGTGGGGCGAGGAGGCCACCTCCGGCAACGACGTCTCAGGTGTCGCGAGCCACTGGAACCCGGAGGGCGTGAAGCGATGCTGTGCGCCCGTCATCGGGTCCACGCTCACGAGCTGCACCCACTGATGATGGATGAGTTCGTGGAGCGTGGGCTGTCGCGCGAGGATGGCCGACAGCACCGAGGTGCTTGCCTCGACAACGAGGAGCAATCGCATCGGCTCGTGGATTTCAATCATCTGTCGAGGCAGCCCCGTGCGCAGGTCACTCTCGGCGCCGTCCATCACTCCGAGCAGGCCCGTGAGGTTGTGGGGCAGCTTGGTGCCGCAGCCGTAGCGCTCGTTGTCGACGCAGGAGAAGTAGTACTCCAGGCTGATGCCCGCGCCGACGGGGCCCGCCGCCAGGAGGATGCGCTCGACGATTTCGCCGCTCGCGTCCCGCGTCGGGTCGTAGGAGATGAGGAACGCCCTCCGGTCCAGGAACAGACCTCGCGTGAGCGCACGACGGCCCACGATGCAGGAGGCGATGGTGACATGCCCCAGTTCGGGCCGGGGCTGACCCAGGTCCTCCGCGCGAGCCTCGACATGCCGGAGCGCCGCGGAGGTGGACAGTCCGAGGGGCGCGGACTCGAAGCGCCGACAGCGCTCCTGGGCTGACAGTGCGCGGGCCCGGTCCAACGCGGCACGCAGCGCGGACAGCTCACCGTGGAGGGCTTCGGGGAGGGCCTCGGTGTCGTGGAGGCACACTTCATCGGTGGTGGTGTTGTGCAGCCCTCCGATGAACCAGGTGGTCTCAGGGATGTGCAGGCCACGCTCCCTGAGTCTCGCCCGGACCTCCGGACGATTGGCCATCTCCGCGAAGAGTCGTGCGTTCGGTCCTCCGTGCCGACCGCCACACGCGCCGCAGTCATAGGCCGCCTGATGGGGATTGTTGACGCTCACCGCCCCATGGCCGAGCACCACCACCAACGGCGCGAAGTCCTTCACCAGTCCCAGGCTCTCCAGTGACGCGGCCACGCGCGCCGCCTTCTCGTCGAGGGTGAAGCCCAGGGGCTTGAGCGTGGGTGAGGGACAGTGGGCGGTTGGCTCGCGCAGGCTCGTGAGTCGAGTGGGTGGCCTGGGAAGGAGTGTCGCGGAGAAGGTCCTCCGCAGCCGGCCCAGTGTGCGTGGAAAGAGGAGCTGCCAGGGCAGGAGCAGCGCGGACAGCAGGCCGAGCAGCGGCACGAGCAACCAGGAGACCTCCAGGGCGTGGGTGCCCTGCTGCAACGTCTGGTCGAGGCGTGCCCACGTCCCTCGTCGCCTGACTCGGATTTCCGCGAGGGGTTGGTGCTCCGGTCGCGCTTGTTCTTCCACGACGTGTGCCGGAGTGACGACCACCGGGCACAGCGCGACGTGGCCCGCGTCGTCCAGTCCCCGGTAGTCGAAGGCCACACCGAAGAAGCCCGCGATGCCGAAGGTCTCGTGTCGCGCGTCCAGTTCCTCGAAGTGGCGGCGAAAGGACTCCTCGCGGTCGTCCATGCAGAACATCACCTGGAAGCGCGCTGCCGTCACCGTGCGCTCGGACTCCGGGCGGAGGCGGTTGCGCGCGAGACCTCGACAGACGTCTCTTCGGTAGTGATGCTCGTACGCCGCTTGCCACACGCGTTGGCGCGCGCTGGCGTCGAAGGCTTCCAGCCACGTGAGCAGCTCGTGTCGGGCTCGGAGGGGAAGCTCGGCCACGTCCATCGCGGACAGGCCCATGAGCTGAGCCCACTGGAAGAGTCGCCAGCTTCCCTCCAATGTCGAGCGCGCTGAAACCCGCCTGGACTCGATGGTGCGTCTCGCGGCCTCCGCCAGTCCCGACAGGGGACCTTTGTAGTCGAGTCGCTGCCTCGCCACCTCGCGCAGTGCATGTTGTTCCAGGGTGAGCCGCACCGCGACGAAGTCCATCAGTCGCGCGGGTGGTGCTCCACTGGGGCGGTCCCCGGGGTGGTGCTCCAGTCGATGAAACATCCCCGCCCAGCCCGGCAGCGCGAGCAGCACGCGGACGAGATAGGGCTCCCAGTCGGCGTCGGGAACACCCAGCGCGTCGAGTGCCTCCAGTACGGCATCCTCTGGCGCGAGTGACGGTTCGTCTTCCAGTCCCTCCAGCCAGTCCGGTGCGGCGCCAAGCCCGTCGCACGTCATTGACCTCCATGCCGCGTGGAAGCCGTGCTCCCGGCTTGGCAGGTTCCAGTGCGAGACGCCTTCGTCCAGGAAGGCCGCGCAGGCACGGATGAGCAGGGGATGAAGCAGGTCGTTCACATCCTCGCCCGTGGCCTCGCACAGCAACTCGCGGTGGCTGCGCACGTCCGTCAGCGGAGGCTTGTCGTGTCCCTGGGTCGTCAGCAGCGGCGTGCGGCAACTGGACCAGAGGGCGCTCACCGCGAAGGGCTCGGGATTGGTCTCCATGCGCTCACGGAGTGAGCCCAGGCTCCCATCACCTCCGAAGGCCGAGGCCAGCGCCGAAGTGACGCAGGACGCCTCCGCGCTCAACCAGCCTTCCCTCGTGAACGAGGTCTCTCCATCGAGCAGGGCGGAGACCCGGTCGACATACGCGCTCGCACAGGCTGCGGGGATGCCCAGCAGTCGCAGCGCCACGTCCACGGGAAGAGGACGGGGGACGTGGCTCGCCACCGCGCGAACGGTGGACCCCACATCGGGACCGAGCAGCGCGCACGCCAGCTCCGTCATCGTCCAGCCGCGTCCCACCCGGTCCATCCAGATGCGCAGCCCCTGGGCTGAGCGCTCCAGCAGCGCGTGACGCGTCGTCGGAGAGAGGTCCGCTCGAAGGCGGTACGCGGCGGAGTGCTCCTCCAGCTTCCAGCGCAGTGACGCCTCCGACTCCACTTCCACGGGGTGGAGCAGGGCGAGCCGCATCAGCTCCATGGGGGCGCGTGGCGGCAAGCCTCCCAGCACCGATTGCGCGTCTCGTAAAAGTCTCGACGCGGGTGCGCGTGCGTCTCGCCGCGCGGCCGGTGCCAGGCCTGGCTCGAGGGTGAAGTGGACAGCCTGTTCTGTTGGGGCCGCGACCGCCTGCGCCGAGCATGGCTCGTCGGTGACGAAGGCACCCCATTTCGTTGAGTCCGCGAACCGCGCCGCTTGCTCGGCGGGAGCCGCGTCCTGCGCCGTGAGTGCGGCGCTCTGTCTCTCCGCATCGGCGGAGAAAGGACATGGCGGCACGCGGTGCTCGGGCTCAGCGAGCACTGCTCGCAAGTCCTCGTCGGTGATGCGGCCTCGCCGGTACAGCTCAAGAAAGCGCGCCTCGGACAGATACCCCTCCGCGCCGAACGTCTTGCTCGCGGTGGCCACTGCCTCGTGGAACGGGAGGTGTTGATACGCGTGCAGCGTGTTGTGGTGCACGAACACGCCGATGGGCCCCTGCGCGGGAAGGACGTGGCTGGCGCCGGCCAACGCGGCGCGCAGCCTTGAACCCCGGTCCTCCGGGGACGGGGACGAAGTGGGACAGGGAGCATGGCTCATGGTGTCCCCTCAGGGCGTGAGCCCCAGGTTGCCGCTCGGCGCCTTCTTCCGCGCGGACAGCGGATGCGAGGACATTCCCCGGTGTTGCTCCAACCCGAGCACTCGAAGCTGTCGCCCCTCCCGCGACAACTCCGCCTCCAGCTCGTGCAGCCGCTGCATCACCGTGTGGTCCACGAGGCGGGCTTCCGTCAGGTCCACCTCGATGAGCCGGACGAGAGCGTGCCGGTTCAGCAGCTTCTTGAACGTCAGGAAGTTGGTGAACACCGCCGCGCTCCGCACCCGCAGCACCACCTGGTCCGCGCCCACCTGCTCCTGGATGTCGGGTCGGAAGAGCTCCCTCGGTGAAGCCCCATTGAGCAGATGCACGCCCGCCTTCAGGACGATGCCCGAGGCCACGCCCACCAGCAGGTCCGTGGCCAGCGTGACGATGAGCGTGAAGCAGAAGATGAGCACTTGCTCCGCACCAATCCGGTACGCCTTCACCAGCTCACCCGGCGACGCGAGTCGGACGCCCGTGAAGATGAGCATCCCCGCGAGCGCGGCCAACGGAATGCGGTGGATGAGTCCTGGCGCGAAGGCCACGAACCCCCACAGGAACACGCCGTGGAAGAAGTTCGACAGCCGGCTCCTCGCTCCGTAGCCCAGGTTGGCGGAGCTGCGCACCACCTCTGAAATCATCGGCAGCCCGCCCAGCAACCCCGCCACCAGATTGCCCAGGCCCGTGGCCAACAAGTCCTTGTCCAAATCCGAGCGGCCCTGCTCCGGGGCCAGCAGGTCCACCGCCTTCACCGTCAACAGCGACTCCACGCTGCCCACCAACGCGAACATCACCACGTACTTGAGCCCCAGCACGCTCGGCACGGTGGAGAAGTCCGGGAAGGTGATGGCCGTGAGCAGGTTGCTCGGCAGGTTCACCAGATGGCCTGGCCCCACCGAGAAGACGGCATGGGAGAACGTGAACGTGTGCGCGTGCTCCAGGTCGAACCCGAGCGCCAGCGGTACAGCGACGGCCAGCACCAGCAGGGGCGCCGGCACCCGCTTGAGCCACGCCACCCGCCGGGAGAGCGCCGCATGGCCGAACAGCAACAGGAGGCTGAGCCCTCCGATGAGGGCAATCTCCGGGTTCAGCCGCGCCACGCTGCTCGGCACCTCCGCCAGCAACCCCAGGGGCGTCCGCGCCACGGGTGACACCCCGAGCAGCACGTGGAGCTGTCTGGCGCAGATGGTGACGCCGATGGCCGCGAGCATCCCGTGCACCACCGCCGAGGGGAACAGGTCCCCCAGCCTCCCAGCGCGCAGCACCGCGAAGAGCACTTGAAGGCACGCGGCCACCACGATGGTCGCCAGCGCGCGCCGGTAGCCGAGCACCGCGTCCCCTCCGCCCAGCTCCGTCACCGCCCCGAGCGCGATGACGATGAGCCCCGCGGCCGGGCCCTTGATGGTCAGCCGCGCGCTGCCCACCCACGTCGACAGCACTCCGCCCACCACCGCCGTGAGGATGCCCGCCACGGGCGGAAAGCCGCTCGCCATCGCGATACCCAGACACAAGGGCAACGCGAGCAGGAAGACGAGGAAGCCCGCGACGAAGTCCTGCTTCCAGGAAGCCTGCCCCGGGGTTCCATGAGAATGACTGACATTGGACTGCGAGCCTCGCATGACGTCACGGCCTCCCGTGTACACGGGCGGACATCGCCTCCCAGCGCGAGCCCAGCCCCCTCGATAGCGAGAGATGGAACGAGACGCGCTTCGGTTCCCGGACTTGCTTTACTTCGCGTTTTTACGGCTGATGCGGGACGCGCTCTTTATGAGCAGGTCATCACCCGTCTGGGATGTCTTGGTTTCTTGGGGGATGGGTTCGTGGGCGGTGTCGTGTCTGGATTGAAAATGAAACAGAGTGAGTCGCCCGCGGAGCTCGGTGCGCGAGAGCGATTCGAGGTCGTGGTGGAGCCGCTGTTGCCCCGGCTCCATCGCTTCTGCCTGGCCTTGTGTCGCAGCCGGCAGGAGGCGGAGGACCTGCTCCAGGACTCGCTGGTGCGGGCCTTCCTGAACTGGGATTCGCGAGACTCGGGTTCGTGGCTGGGCTGGTTGTGTGGCATCGCGCGACACCAGTTCCTGGAGAACCGGCGCACGCAGGCGCGGCGTCGCTCGCTGTTGGACTCGGTGCTGGAAGGAGCCTCGTCGGTGCTGGGCTCTCTCTTCGAGGGCGGAACCGAGCAGCCGGACCCGGAAGCACGGCTGTGCGGCGCCGAGGAGGCGGAGCTGGTGCTTTCGTGTCTGCACGCGCTGCCTGAGAAGTTCCGGCTGGTGGTGCTGCTGTGTGACGTGGAGGACCTGGACTACGAGGAGGTGGCGCGAGTGCTCGCGCTGCCCCTGGGCACGGTGAAGAGTCGACACTCCCGGGGCCGGGCGCGGCTGGGCGTGTTGTTCACGGCGGCCTCCAGCCGTCAGGCTCAGACCGTCAGCGAGGGAGGCCGTCCATGAGCACCGAGGATGAGGGCAGGCCACCGCCACTTCCCGAGGAGGTCCGCGCGGCGCTGGAGGCGCTTCGGGGCGAGAAGCCCTCGCCCCACCTGCGGGCCCGGCTCCAGGCCGCGCTCATCCGGGCCGAGCACTCCCGTGGGCGCGAGCCAACGCAGTCACCTTCCCCACGAGCCCTGTCGCACCATCCCGCCGCGCGCGTGCTGGTGGGCGCGGCGCTGGCGGGCGCGGTGGCCCTGCTGCTGCTCGCGCGAGGGGATGCGAGTGGACCCTTGAGCCCTGAACTCCTGCCCGCGAGGGAGGTCGCCTTTCGACTTCCAGGCGATGGAGCCGGCTGGCTGGAGTTGCCCTGGGCTCACGGCGTCCACTCCGGAGAGCCCGCCACCGTCTGGCTCGAGACGCCGCCCCCGCTGGATTTCCATCCCCGGCTGCGAGATGCGCCCTCGCTCGCGAAGGTGGACTGCGATGAGGCCCGCTGCGTGCACGAATTCACCGCGCGGACCGGAGCCGCCGCCACGCCCCTGCGCGTGCGCATCGACAAGCCGGGCCGCTACGAGTTCCGGGTGTCGCACGCCTCGGATGTGCGGCACGTCCAGGAGCGCTTCGTGGTGGTCGCCGACCAGGCCGGTCCCCCCTGAGTCGAACCCTGTAACCAATCCAGGGGCGCGGACGACGGGTTTTGCGGTATGAGCCCGTCCATGTCTCCTTCCGAGCAAGCGCCGCGGCAGGACGCGCGCGTGACCACTGGCGTGCCCGGCCTCGACGGCGTGCTGGGTGGTGGCCTCGTCACCTCGGGTGTCTACATCGTCGTGGGTGAGCCCGGGGCGGGCAAGACGCTCTTCGCCAACCAGCTCTGCTACCACCAGGGACGTGGAGGAGCGCGGTGCCTCTACGTCACGCTGCTGGCCGAGTCGCACGCTCGCATGCTCGCCAACATGCGCGACATGGCGTTCTTCGACTCCGCGCTACTGCCCGAGAGTGTCTATTACGTCAGCGGCTTCCGCACGCTGGAGGAGCAGGGCCTGCCCGGCCTGCTGGAGTTGCTGCGGCGCGAGGTGCGCAACCACAACACCAGCATCCTGGTGTTGGACGGTCTGGTGCAGGCGCAGGAGGCGGCCGGCAGCAGTCGCGACTTCAAGAAGTTCATCCACGAGCTGCAGGTGTCCGCGGGCCTGTCCCGCTTCACCGCGCTGATGCTCACCAGCTCCAACGGCCCCACCGTCCATCCGGAATACACCATGGTGGACGGCATCCTGGAGTTGCGCGAGCGCACCC
This sequence comes from Myxococcus sp. CA056, assembly GCF_013336715.1. Classification (NCBI taxonomy): domain Bacteria; kingdom Pseudomonadati; phylum Myxococcota; class Myxococcia; order Myxococcales; family Myxococcaceae; genus Myxococcus; species Myxococcus sp. CA056. Next base: position 779,091 of record NZ_JABUMT010000001.1, on the reverse strand, counting down.
TGGGCGTGCGCTCGTGGCGAGAGCTCCAGGTGCGCAAGTTCCGGGGCGGCGCCACCCTGAGCGGCGTGCACACCTTCCGCATCTCCAATGATGGGCTGGAGGTCTTTCCCCGGCTGGAGGCGCGCATGCGGCGCACCCCGCCGCCGGACCCGGGGAGCGAGCGGGTGCATTTCGGCATCCCGTCGATGGATGCGCTCTTCCCGGGTGGGCTGGCCAAGGGCTCCACGTCGCTGATGCTCGGGCCTCCGGGCAGTGGCAAGACGCTGATGGGAAGCAGCTTGCTCGCCGAGGGGCTGAAGCAGGGTGAGCGCTGTTTGTACATGGGCTTCTATGAGTCGCCCGAACGGCTGCTCCACAAGGCGGCTGCCGCCGGCATGGACATGGGTGGGGCGGTCAAGGACGGGAGGATGCACATCCTCTGGCAACCCCCCGCTGAATCCATCCTGGATGTGCTGGCGGACCAACTCTTGAGCGCGGTGCGGCGGCACCAGGTGACACGGGTGTTCGTGGATGGGTTGAGCGCGATGAGCCAGGCCGCGCCGGACAGCGCGCGGATGGCGTCGTTCTTCGCGGCGCTCACCCAGGAGCTGCGCCTGTCGTACGCGACGACCATCTTCAGCCTGGAGACGCCCCGCCTCTTCGGGCCCGCGCTCGATGTGCCGCTGGAAGTCGGCCCCTCCGCCGTGGCGGAGAACCTCTTCTTCCTCAGGCACGTCGAGCTGGAGGGGCGCCTTCGCCGCCTGCTGACCATCTTCAAGCTGCGGGACACCGACTACGACCCGTCCATCCGGGAGTTCCGTATCTCCCGACAAGGAATCGAGGTGCTGCCTCCCTTCGACGTTGCCCTGGACACCCTGTTGACGGGCCTTGCCCGACATCGGACCGGTGGCCATCCCTGATTCGTGAGGAGTGAAGCCCGCCCGTATGGAGACGGTCCTGGTGGTGGATGACGAGCAGGGCATCCTGGAAGCCCTCGCGGACCTCCTGAGGGAGGAGGGCTACCGTGTGCTGACGGCCTCTCATGGCCGTGAGGCGCTGGAGCGGATGAGCGAGCTGCGTCCGGACCTGGTCCTCACCGACTGGATGATGCCGGTGCTGGACGGCCCCGCCCTCATCGAGCGCATCCGCGCGGAACCGAACTGGGCCGGTGTGTCGCTCTTGTGCATGAGCGCGGTGGACGTGGGAGCCTTGCGGGCCCAGTACCCGGGCATTCCCTTCCTCCAGAAGCCCTTCGACATTCCCGCGCTGATGAAGCAGGTCCGCAAGGCCCTGGACGGCAAGCGCGCTCTCTCCGGCTGACGCGAAAGCCGCCGACAGGCCCCATGTTCTATCTGCTCAAGCTCGGTCCCGTGCCGCTCTCTCAAGGGAGCACGCAGGTCTATCTGCGCATCACCGAGACTGGCGAGCCGTCCCAGCCCGTCTTCGAGCAGGCCGACACCGCGGGCCTGCGGGTGTTGCTGGAGGGACTGGAGGACCTGGGCGGGGTGCGGTGTGAACCCCAGCTCGCGGAAGCGGGCGCGGTGTTGGGCGTGGCGGTGGCGGAGCCTCCCCCGGCGGCCCTCTCGTCGCGCGCGGCCATCGCCACGTTCCTGGCGTGGGGACAGCGAGGGTTGTCCGCGCTGGGCTCGGACAAGGCGCTGCTCTTCGTCCAGGCGGCGACCGAGTACTGGGATGCGCGGCCCTGGACGCACTGGGACGACAGCCAGCCCTTCGAGGTGGCGGTCTCAGGGCCGCTGACGCACACCTTCGAGGGGTGCGTCTTCAACATGGACGACGGCCGGGCGGGGCTGGCGCTGTACTTCAAGCCGGGCGCGCTCCAGATGTTGATGGAGATGCAGGCGCGAGGTCAGGCCGATGCGGCGCAGGAGCTGCCCGCCATCGCCGTCACGCTGGACACGTCGCCGGCCTATGCCGTGGAGGCGCTGGCCTCCGCGGGCCGGGTGCCCCGCTTGCCCATGCCGCTGAAGACGGGGCCTGAGGGCGTGGGCGTGCCGTCCTCGGTGGAGGCGCTGCTGCTGGTGGCCGCGCTGCGGGCCGTGGCGCGGCTGTCTCCCGAGCAGCAGGAAGTCTTGAGCAGCGTGGTGGCGGGGGATGCGCGCATGGAGGTCCATGTCCGGGCCCCGGCGCCCCGGCTGCGACACTAGACCCGCGGGCAAGTGTCGGCTGGCTCACGAAGCGAAGCCGCAGTGTCGAGTGCCTGTCAGCCGGCCCTCCCGAGGGGACTATCCCCGCCCGGAGAGTCGCGGGAGAACGGAGCCCTTCCGAAACATTCCGTTCTCGACAGCCGAGGGGGCTGTGCTCGCGGGAACGCGCTGGGGCTCTCAATGACTGTGAAGAAGGGTGTCTCTCGTCGCGCCGCGCCTCCGCCGCCGTCGCGCTCCGTGGAGGACGACTCCGACACACTGGACTCGCGCCAGCTCCTGCGTGTGCTGACCGCCGTGCGCAAGGGGGACTTCTCCGTGCGCATGCCCGTGGACAAGGTGGGCAACGCCGGCAAGGTGGCCGACTCGCTCAACGAAATCATCGAGCTCAACGAGCGCATGGCGCACGAGTTCGAGCGCATTGGCAGCGGGGTGGGCAAGGAGGGCCGCATCACCCAGCGCGCCAACGTGGCGAGCGCCGTGGGCTCCTGGGCGGACTGCGTGGAGTCGGTGAACACGCTGGTGGCGGACCTGGTCCAGCCCACCACGGAGATGGGCCGCGTCATCGGCGCGGTGGCCAAGGGCGACCTGTCCCAGACGATGGCGCTGGAGGTGGACGGTCGTCCCCTCAAGGGCGAGTTCCTGCGCACCGCCCGCCTGGTGAACGGGATGGTGGAGCAGCTGGGCGCGTTCGCCTCGGAAGTGACGCGCGTGGCGCGCGAGGTCGGCACGGAAGGGAAGCTCGGCGGACAGGCCCGGGTGAAGGGCGTCGCCGGCACGTGGAAGGACCTCACGGACAACGTGAACTCGATGGCGTCCAACCTCACGTCCCAGGTGCGAAACATCGCCGAGGTGACGACGGCGGTGGCCAAGGGCGACCTCTCCAAGAAAATCACCGTGGACGTGCGCGGTGAGATTCTGGAGCTGAAGAACACCATCAACACGATGGTGGACCAGCTCTCGTCCTTCGCCTCGGAAGTGACGCGCGTGGCGCGTGAAGTCGGCACGGAAGGAAAGCTCGGCGGCCAGGCCGTGGTGAAGGGCGTGGGCGGTACGTGGAAGGACCTCACGGACAACGTGAACTCCATGGCGTCCAACCTGACGTCGCAGGTGCGCAACATCGCCGAGGTGACGACGGCGGTGGCCAATGGAGACCTGTCCAAGAAAATCACGGTGGATGTGCGCGGCGAGATTCTGGAGCTGAAGAACACCATCAACACGATGGTGGATCAGCTCAACTCGTTCGCGTCCGAGGTGACGCGCGTGGCGCGCGAGGTCGGCACCGAGGGCAAGCTGGGCGGTCAGGCCGTGGTGAAGGGTGTCGCCGGCACGTGGAAGGACCTCACCGACAACGTGAACTCCATGGCGTCCAACCTGACGTCGCAGGTGCGCAACATCGCCGAGGTGACGACGGCGGTGGCCAATGGAGACCTCTCCAAGAAAATCACCGTGGACGTGCAGGGTGAAATCCTGGAGCTGAAGAACACCATCAACACGATGGTGGACCAGCTCAACTCGTTCGCGTCGGAGGTGACTCGCGTCGCGCGTGAAGTCGGAACCGAGGGCAAGCTGGGTGGACAGGCCGTGGTGCGCGGCGTGGGTGGCACATGGAAGGATCTCACGGACAACGTGAACTCCATGGCCTCCAACCTCACCGCGCAGGTGCGCAACATCGCGGACGTGACGACGGCCGTGGCCAAGGGCGACCTGTCGAAGAAAATCACCGTGGATGCGCGCGGCGAAGTGCTGGAGTTGAAGAACACCATCAACACGATGGTGGACCAGCTCTCGTCGTTCGCCTCGGAGGTGACGCGCGTCGCGAAGGAGGTCGGCACCGAGGGCAAGCTGGGTGGACAGGCCGTGGTGCGTGGTGTCGGTGGCACGTGGAAGGACCTCACCGACAACGTGAACTCGATGGCGTCCAACCTCACGTCGCAGGTGCGCAACATCGCCGAAGTGACGATGGCGGTGGCCCGCGGAGACCTGTCGAAGAAAATCACCGTCGACGTGCGCGGCGAGATTCTGGAATTGAAGAACACCATCAACACGATGGTGGACCAGCTCAACTCGTTCGCGTCCGAGGTGACTCGCGTGGCGCGCGAGGTCGGCACGGAAGGAAAGCTGGGCGGTCAGGCCGTGGTGCGCGGCGTCGGTGGGACGTGGAAGGACCTCACGGACAACGTGAACTCCATGGCCTCCAACCTGACGGCTCAGGTGCGCAACATCGCCGAGGTGACGACGGCGGTGGCGAATGGAGACCTGTCCAAGAAAATCACGGTGGATGTGCGCGGCGAGATTCTGGAGCTGAAGAACACCATCAACACGATGGTGGACCAGCTCAACTCGTTCGCGTCCGAGGTGACGCGCGTGGCGCGCGAGGTCGGCACCGAGGGCAAGCTGGGTGGCCAGGCCATCGTGAAGGGCGTGGCCGGCACATGGAAGGACCTCACGGACAACGTGAACTCCATGGCGTCCAACCTCACCGCGCAGGTGCGCAATATCGCCGAGGTGACGACGGCGGTGGCTCGCGGTGACCTCTCCAAGAAAATCACCGTGGACGTGCAGGGTGAAATCCTGGAGCTGAAGAACACCATCAACACGATGGTGGACCAGCTCTCGTCCTTCGCCTCGGAGGTGACGCGCGTCGCGCGCGAGGTCGGCACGGAAGGAAAGCTGGGCGGACAGGCGGAGGTGAAGGGTGTCGCCGGTACGTGGAAGGACCTCACGGACAACGTGAACTCCATGGCGTCCAATCTCACCACGCAGGTGCGCGGCATCGCCAAGGTGGTGACGGCGGTCGCCAACGGTGACTTGAAGCGCAAGCTCGTCGTGGACGCGAAGGGGGAAATCGCCGAGCTGGCGGACACCATCAACGGCATGATTGACACGCTGGCGGTGTTCGCGGACCAGGTGACGACGGTGGCCCGCGAGGTGGGCATCGAAGGGAAGCTGGGCGGACAGGCGCGCGTGCCCGGCACGGCCGGCATCTGGCGCGACCTCACCGACAACGTGAATCAGCTCGCCGCGAACCTGACGACGCAGGTGCGCGCCATCGCCGAGGTGGCCACGGCGGTGACGAAGGGTGACCTCACGCGGTTCATCACCGTGTCCGCGCAGGGCGAAGTGGCCGCCCTGAAGGACAACATCAACGAGATGATCCGCAACCTGAAGGACACCACGCGGAAGAACACGGAGCAGGACTGGCTGAAGACGAACCTGGCCAAGTTCACCCGCGTCCTCCAGGGGCAGCGGGATTTGCTCACGGTGTCCAAGGTCATCCTGTCGGAGCTGGCGCCGCTGGTGGACGCGCAGCACGGCGTCTTCTACATCTCCGACCGCGCCGAGGCCGGAGAGCAGATTCTCAAGCTCCTGGCGTCCTACGCGTACCGGGAGCGCAAGGGGCTCTCCAATTCCTTCAGGCTGGGCGAGGGGCTGGTCGGCCAGTGCGCGCTGGAGAAGGAACCCATCCTCCTGTCGGACGTGCCGGACACCTACATCCGCATCTCCTCCGGCCTGGGCGAAGAAATTCCGCGCAACATCGTCGTGCTGCCGGTGCTCTTCGAAGGGGAAATCAAGGCCGTCATCGAGCTGGCCTCGTTCCATCGCTTCAGCGACGTGCACCTGGGCTTCCTGGAGCAGCTCACGGAGTCCATCGGCATCGTCCTCAACACCATCGCCGCGAACATGCGCACGGAGGCGCTGCTCAAGCAGTCGCAGGCGCTCACCGACGAATTGCGCAAGCAGCAGGAGGAGTTGACGGAGACGAACAAGCGCCTGGAGCAGCAGGCCACGTCGCTCCAGCAGTCCGAGGAGCTGCTCAAGCGTCAGCAGGAGGAGCTGCGCCGCACCAACGAGGAGCTTCAGGAGAAGGCGAAGCTGCTCTCCGAGCAGAAGACGGAGGTGGAGCGGAAGAACGGCGAAGTCGAGCAGGCCAAGCGCGCGCTCGAGGAGAAGGCGGAGCAGCTCAGCCTGACGTCCAAGTACAAGTCGGAGTTCCTGGCGAACATGAGCCACGAGCTGCGCACGCCGCTCAACTCGCTGCTCATCCTCAGCCAGACGCTCAGCGACAACGTGGAGGGCAACCTCACGGGGCGGCAGGTGGAGTTCGCCCGGACGATTCACGCCTCCGGTGCGGACCTCTTGGAACTCATCAACGACATCCTCGACCTGTCGAAGATTGAGTCCGGCACCATGACGGTGGACGTGGGCCCGCTGCGCTTCAGCGACCTGCGCGAGTTCGTGGACCGCACCTTCCGGCAGGTGGCGGACAAGAAGGGCCTCCAGTTCGACATCGACCTGACGCCGGGCATGGCGGGCGAGGTGGAGACGGACGCCAAGCGGCTCCAGCAGGTGCTCAAGAACCTCCTGTCCAACGCCTTCAAGTTCACCGAGTCCGGCTCCGTGTCGCTCGACATCGGCATGGCGCGGGGTGGCTGGACGGCGGACCACCCGGTGCTCTCCACCGCGCCCTCGGTGGTGTCCTTCTCCGTGCGAGACACGGGCATCGGCATCCCCAAGGACAAACACCACATCATCTTCGAGGCGTTCCAGCAGGCCGACGGCTCCACCGCGCGCAAGTACGGCGGCACCGGCCTGGGCCTGTCCATCAGCCGTGAAATCGCGAGGCTGCTCGGTGGCGAAATCCGACTGGAGAGCGAGCCGGGCCAGGGCAGCGTCTTCACCCTGTACCTGCCGCTCGACTTCGTCGCGGACCGTCCGGGACAGGACTCCTCGCGGCCCGTGCCCGCGGCCACCGCCCTGGCCCACACGGCCTCCCTGGTGCCGCCGCTCCACATCGAGGAAGTGACGCCCCCCGTCTCGCTGGCGTCGCTGGGCATCGACGACGACCGGGGCTCCATCCAGCCCGGTGACAGGGTGCTGCTCGCGGTGACCCACGCCGCCGAACACGCGGCGCGGCTGCGAGCGGCCGCGCAGGGGGCGGGCTTCAAGGTGCTTGTCTCCACGGAGGTGGAGGGCGCGCTGGACGCCGTGCGCAACGCGCGGCCGGTGGCGGTGGCGGTGGACCTGGACCTGCCGGAGATGGCGGGCTGGGTGGTGCTGGACAGGCTCAAGCACGACGCGGGCACTCGCGCGCTGCCCGTGTACACGGTGTCCGACGAGGACCACCGCGAGCGCTCGCTCAACCTGGGCGCCATCGGCCACCTGCGCGCGGCGGCAGACCCGGATGCCGCAGCCGCGGCGCTGGCCTCCCTGCGCGACTTCGTGGAGCGCAAGGGCCGGGGCCTGCTCATCGTCGAGGACGACGCCGTCCACCGACAGACGCTGCAGGAACTCCTGGGCAGCGAGGACGTGCAGACGGTGGCGGTGGGCACAGCGGCGGACGCGCTGGCCGCGCTGGCGGAGCGCAGGTTCGACTGCATGGTGTTGGACCTGGGCCTGCCGGACCTGCCCGGCACGGAGCTCATCCGTCGCGTGCGCGAGGTGCATGGCGCGGGGGGCCCGCCCATCATCGTCTACACGGGCCGCGAGCTGTCGCGCGCGCAGGAGACGGAGCTGCGCCGCGTGGCGGAGGCCATCGTCGTCAAGGACGCGCAGAGCCCCGAGCGCCTCTTGGAGGAGACGAGCCTGTTCCTGCACCGCTCGCCCGCCAACCTGTCGGAGTCCAAGCGCCGGATGCTGGAGAAGGCGCGCGAGAGAGACCCGTTGCTGGTCAACCGCAAGGTGCTGGTGGTGGACGACGACGTGCGCAACATCTTCGCCCTCAACACCGTGTTGGAGCGCTACGGCATGAAGGTGGCCTTCGCGGAGAGCGCGCGCGAGGGGCTGGGACTCTTGGAGAAGGACGCGGACATCGAGCTGGTGTTGATGGACGTGATGATGCCGGAGATGGACGGCTATCAGGCCATGCGCGCCATCCGCCGCATGGAGCGCGTGGCGCACCTGCCGATTCTCGCCCTCACCGCGAAGGCGATGAAGGGGGACCGGGAGAAGTGCCTGGAGGCGGGCGCGTCCGACTACATCACCAAGCCGGTGGATATCGAAAAGCTGCTCAGCCTGTTGCGCGTGTGGCTGCACGCGCCGCGAGGCGCCCAGGCGCGTGGCTCGCGCACGGAGGTCTCCGGGTGAGCGCGGGCGCTTCGGTCGCGGCGCTGGAGGCCCTGGAGGCGGACCTGCTCCTGGAGGGCGTGGCCCGACACTGGGGCTTCGATTTGCGCAGCCACTCCCGGCCGCGGTTGCTGCGGCGGCTGCGGCGCCACCTGCGCGAGGAACGCCTGGAGTCCTTCTCCGCGCTCCAGGCCCGCGTGCTGCACGACGGCGAGGCGCTGGAGGGACTGCTGCGCGCGCTCTCCAGCACGCCGCCCGGACTCTTCTCGGACGCGGCCTTCTTCCGAGACTTCCGCACGCGTGTGGTGCCCGTGCTGCGCACCTGGCCGTCCGTGCGCGTCTGGCACGCGGGCTGCGGCACCGGTGAGGACACCTATGCCCTGGCCATCCTCCTGCACGAGGAGGGCCTGTGGAGCCGCTGCCGGCTCTATGCGTCCGATGCCAGCGAGGGACTGCTGGCGGACGCTCGCACCGGCGTGCTGCCACTGCCCGGCGAGGACGACGCGCGCCGCCACGCGGAGTCGGGTGGGCGGGGCTCGCTGTCCGACTCCTACACCCGCGACGGCAACTGGGCGCTGCTCCACCCCAGGCTGCGCGACGGCATCTTCTTCACCCAGCACAACCTGACCATCGACGGCTCGTTCAACGAGTTCCACGTCATCGTGTGTCGGGACACGCTGCTGTCCTTCAATCGCGCCCTGCACAACCGGGTGCACTCGCGGCTGTACGAGAGCCTCGCCCGCTTCGGCTTCCTGTGTCTGGGGCGCAAGGAGTCGGTGGCGCGTACTCCACACGTCGCCGCCTACGAGGAGCTGGAAGGCAGCGGTCGCATCTTCCGGAGGGTGTCATGAGCGTGGGGCTGCTGGTGGTGGGGGCGCCCCGGAGCGCGGGCGCGGACGTGGAGACGCTGCTCTCCCAACTGCCGGCGCACCTGCCGGCGCCCGTCGTCGTCGTACTGCACCGGGGGCCGCATGACGTGCTGGCCGCGCCGCTGGCGCGCCGCTGCGCGCTGCCCGTGGTGGAGCCGGATGACAAGGAGGACCTGGTGCCGGGGCGCGTGTACCTGGCGCCCTGGGGCTACCACCTGCTGGTGGACCGGGGCTGCGTGGCGCTGTCCGTGGAGTCGCCGGAGCACGGCTGCCGCCCCGCCATCGACGCCCTCTTCGAGTCCGCGGCGGACAGCTACGGCGCCGCGGCCGCGGGGCTGCTCTTCTCCGGCCACGACGACGGCCAGGAGGGCTTGAGCTTCCTGCGGGGCCGGGGCGGACGCGTGGCGGTGGTGATGGGCGAGTCCGACGGCGGCGAGGGACAGGAGGGCGAGGTGGAGCGCCTGTCTCTCGCCGAGGTGGGAGGGTGGCTGACGCGACTGGCCTATGTGTCGCGCGGCCGGGTGCAGCCATGAGCGCCGCGCCCTCGCGCGAGCGCGGCCCCGTGTTCTCCATGGAGCCCGTCCACATCCTCCTGGTGGACGACCAGCCGGAGGGGCTGCTGGCGCTGGAGGCGACGCTGGCCCCGCTGGGGCAGAAGCTGGTCTCCGCGCGAAGTGGCCGTGAGGCGCTGCGCCATCTTCTCACCCAGGACTTCGCCGCCATCCTCCTGGATGTCGTCATGCCGGGCATGGACGGCTTCGAGACGGCGAGCCTCATCCGCGAGCGCGAGCGCAGCCGCAACACGCCCATCCTCTTTCTCACCGCCTTGTCGCGCGGCCAGCTCCCGGAGTTGCGCGCGTACGCGGTGGGCGCGGTGGACTACCTGCTCAAGCCCTACGAGCCGGAAATCCTCCGCTCCAAGGTGGGCGTCTTCGTGGACCTGTTCCGCAAGACGGAGCTGGTGCGGCGTCAGGCGGAGGCGCTGCGCGAGACGCAGCGGCGCGAGCACGAGGGCGAATTGGCGGAAGCCCACCGGCGCATGGAGGCGGAGCGGACCCGGACGCGCGAGGAGCACCTGCGACGGGAGATGGAGTCGCACCGCAACCAGCAGCGTTGGCTGGAGGCCGTGCTCGCCGCGCTGCCCACGCCCCTGGCCCTGGTGGAGCCGGGCAGCGGCCACACCCTGCTGGCCAACCGGGCCGCCCAGGGACTGGCCGGCGGATGTCTGGCGTATCGCGAAGCCCCAGGCCTGCATGAAGGCGTCATCGTCCGGGGACGCGATGGCGACCCCTTGCCCCAGGATGCGCAGCCGCTGATGCGCGCGGCCCGGGGCGAGACACTCCACGGGCTTCACGTGGACTGGGAGCTGGGCGAGCAGCGGGGCTCGGTGCGCGCCTACAGCACGCTGTTGCCGAAGATGTACGGGCATCCGGAGACGGTGCTGCTCGCGCTCCTCGATGTGACGGGCCCCAGCGCCACACAGCAGCTCGTCGAGGGCCTGCGACACCTGGTGCCCCCCGTCTCCACGCCGACGGAGCAGGAGGCCGCACAGGGCCCGCTCCCCACGATGCGGAGCGACCAGCCGAAGGACCTCCCCGCGACCGAAGCTGAACACCCCCGTGCAGGAAAAGGTTGACGCACAAAATAACGGGAGCATGTTGGCTTCGTGAGCGACGCCGGACTACCCCCGCGGGTCCAGCGCTTCATCACGACGCATATCGACTCGCTGGAGAAGCTGGAGGTGCTTCTCTTGCTCCGTGCCCAGCCGGGACGGGAGTGGACCGCGTCATCGGTGAGCCTGGAGCTGCGCATCACAGAACCCTCCGCGGCCGCGAGGCTGGCGGACCTCACCGCGAGCAGGTTGCTGGTGAGCGACGGCGGAGCCGTGCCCGTCTATCGTTTCAGTCCCGAGAGCTCCGAAGACGTGCAGGCGGTGACGGAGCTGGCGGCGGTGTACGGTGCGCGGCGGGTGACGGTCATCTCCTTCATCTTCTCCCGGCCGTTGGACAAGGTCCGGGGCTTCGCGGAAGCCTTCGTGCTCAAGAAGGACAAGGACGGCGACCATGGCTGAGGCGGTCTACATCCTCTGTGCCTTGACCAGCGTGGCGTGCGCGGTGCTATTGCTGCGCGCCTGGAAGAGCAGCCAGTCCCGACTGCTCCTGTGGAGCGGGCTGTGCTTCGTGGGCATGGCGGTCAGCAACGTGCTGCTCTTCGTGGACCTGGTGATTCTGCCGACCACCATCGACCTGTACATGCCGCGCCTGCTGGCCACGTTGGCCAGTGTCTCCATCCTGTTGTTCGGCCTCATCTGGGACGCCTCGTGAGGTAGCTCGCCCATGCTCAGGTCCATGCTCAACGGTGCGACGGCGATGGGATGGCTGGCGTGCGCCTTGTTCTTCCTGCGCTTCTGGAAGCAGTCGCACGAGCGCCTGTTCGGCTTCTTCGCGGTGGCCTTCGCGCTGCTGGGCGCGAACTCGGCGGTGTCGTCGCTGATGGACTCGTTGGACGAGCGCCGCTACTACCTCTACGTGGCGCGGCTTGTCGCCTTCCTCATCATCCTCTACGCCATCTGGGACAAGAATCGCGCGAGTCGACGCGGGTGATGTCGCGGGCCTCACGCTCGCCTCGCGTTCAGTTGTGAGGGGAGGGGTGGGTGGTTTTCCTGCTCGCACAGGAGAACCCACACATGCGTCTGAGTCGCCGTGGCTTCCTTCGTCTTTCCGCGCTCGGAAGTGGAGCGCTCGCCTGGGGCCCCTCGTTCTGGAAGGAGGCCTATGCGGCGCCGGCCCAGTCGGGGCCCAGTCCCTACGGGGCGATGTCCGGGAGCGCGGATGTCAACGGCTTGCGACTGCCCGCGGGCTTCACCTCGCGAATCATCGCCCGCTCGGGCCAGACGGTCGGCAACACCGGCTACGTGTGGCACACCGCGCCGGACGGTGGCGCCTGTTTCGCGCGGCCGGACGGCGGCTGGGTGTACGTGTCCAACAGCGAGGGCCTCCCCGGGGGCGCCAGCGCGCTGCGCTTCAGCGGAGGCGGGAGCGTGGTGGCGGCGTACCGCATCCTGTCCGGCACGCGGATGAACTGCGCGGGAGGACCGACGCCCTGGGGCACGTGGCTGTCGTGCGAGGAGCACAGCGGCGGGCGCGTCTGGGAGTGCAACCCGGCCAAGGCCTCGCAGGGTGTGGTGCGCGGCGCGCTCGGCACGTTCCCCCATGAGGCGGTGGCGGTGGACCCGGACGGTGGACGGCTCTACCTGACGGAGGACCAACCGAATGGGCGCCTGTACCGCTTCACTCCGTCCGCGTGGCCGGTGCTGGCGGCGGGCACGCTGGAGGCGGCCCGGGTGACGGGGGATGCGCTGACGGGAACGGCGACGGTGAGCTGGGTGGCCTGCGCCGCGAACAAGCCGGCGTCGCTCCAGCCGGAGGTGGCGGCGCGGACGACGGTGTTCAACGGCGGCGAGGGCTGCTGGTACGACGGCGGCGTCATCTACGTCACCACCAAGGGCGACAACCGCGTGTGGGCGCACACGCCGGCCACGGGGAAGCTGGAGGTCATCTACGCCGCGTCCCTGTATCCGGGCTCGCCGCTGAGGGGCGTGGACAACGTGGTGGTGTCGCGCTCGGGGGATTTGTTCGTGGCGGAGGACGGCGACAACCGGGAAATCTGTCTCATCACCCCGGGGCCCCAGCGCATCGTCGCCAGCTTCCTGCGGGTGCTGGGCCACGCGGGCTCGGAGCTCACGGGCCCGGCCTTCAGCCCGGATGGACGCAGGCTGTACTTCAGCTCGCAGCGCGGGGCGACGAACTCCAGCAACGCGGGCGTGACGTTCGAGGTCTCCGGTCCCTTCCGCTGAACCTTCCCGCGCCGAGCGCCTTGACGACGTGAGGGGCGCTCTTGCACAACCGGAGGCATGTCCGCGAATCCGCTTCCCCGCTTCACGCCCCGCCGCGCGCTGGGCCGCACCGGCTTCGTCGCCACGGCGGTGGGCATCGGTGACATCGCCGACCGCTCGGCGCCCCGGGAGTCGCTCGTCGCCACGCTGCGCCGCGCGCTGGACGCGGGGCTGAACGTCATCGACACCGCGCCCAACTACGAGGAGGGGTTGAGCGAGGAGGTGGTGGGCGAGGCCCTGCGCGGCCGGCGCGAGGGCGTCTTCCTCATCGACAAGGTGGACGTGCTCGACGCCCCGGTGGCGCCGCAGGTGGAGGCCAGCTTGCGGAGGCTGGGCCACGCGGCGGTGGACCTGTTCGCCTTCCACGCCGTATCGGAGCTGGCCGCGTGGGAGCGGTTGGCTTCTCCGGGCGGCGGCCTGGAGCAACTGGGCCGGTGCGTGAGCGCGGGGCAGGCTCGCTTCCGGGGCATCTCCAGTCATCACCCGGACGTGCTGCGCGCGGCGGTGAACTCCGGGCTGTGCGACGTGGTGATGTTTCCGCTGGGACCCTTCGTGGACCTTCGCTACGTGCGGGACGTGCTGCCGCTGGCGCGCTCGCGCGGCGTGGGCGTGGTGTCGTTCAAGACGTTCGGCGCGGGCAAGCTTTTGGGCGACACGGAGGGCTATGGCCGACCGCTGGAGGCCCGGCCGCGCGGCAAGGTGGGCTCTGGCGGACGCGAGGACCGCGACGCGCCCGTGCTGCCGCACCTGAGCGTGGAGGAGTGCGTGCACTACACGCTGACGTTGGACCCGGACGTCATGCTGATGGGGATGAGCCACCCCAACGAACAGGACGCGGCGCTCGGCGCGGTCCACTCGGCGCGGCCCCTGTCCGTGGAGGAGCTGACCGACGTGCGCGAGCGCGCGAAGGCGGCCATCGATGGGAAGGGCGCCGTGTGGTGGAACCCGTCGATGGCGTCCGACGTGGGCTGAGTCAGCGACCTCCCGGCCCGAGTCATTCCGTACGCGCCGCGCGCGGAGCCCTTCACTCGAAAGGCACTCAACGTCCCGCGGGTCCGACACTGGACAGTCTCCCCGTCCGCGGAGACGGGCGGCATTGTTGCCGCGTCCGGGACGCTTTTAGCTCGGGGTCTGATGTCGCGCGGCGCTTCTCTTCCATCGTGGTCCACCTGCATGCCCGCCGAGCCGATTTCTCCTCCTGAAGCTTCTCTCGATGTCGCCGGGAAACCCCGGCCCACCCCGGCGCCGCCGGAGCCCGAGCATGGGGTGGAGGCGGCCTCGTCCGAGGCGGCGCGCCTGGCCTTCCTGTCGCGCGCGGGCGAGCTGTTGGGCGCGTCGCTGGAGTGGCGCACGGTGCTGCACCGACTGGCGGAGCTGGCGGTGCCGGTGCTCGCGGACTGGTGCGCGGTGGATGTCATCACGGAGGACGGGAGCGTGGAGCGGGTGGCCGCGGCGCACCGTGAGCCGGAGAAGACGGCGCTGGTGCACGAGTTGTCCCGACTGCGGCCCGTGGACCTGGTGTCACCCGGTGGCATCTCCGAGGCGCTGCGCACCGGACGTCCGGTGGTGATGCCGGTGGTGACGGAGGAGATGCTCCCGGCGATGGTGCGAGAGCCCGCGCAGTTGGATGTGGTCCGTCGCCTGGGAATCCGGGCGGGGCTCGTGCTGCCGTTGCTGGCGCGGGGCCGGGTGCTGGGCGCCGTGTCGCTGGTGCGAGGCGACGAGCAGGTGTCCTTCGATGCGCCGGAGCTGGAGGTGGCGATGGAGCTGGCCCGCCGCGCCAGCCTGTCCATGGACAACGCGCTCCTGTACGAGGAGGCGCGCACGGCCCAGTCCTTCTCCGCGCGGCTGCAGACGGTGACGGCGGCGCTGTCGCGCGCGGCCACCGCCGAGGACGTGGCGCGGGTGATGGTGCGCGACGGGCTGGAGGCCTCGGGAGCGGCGCGGGTCGCCATCGCGGAGCTGAGTGCCGACGGGTGCCTGCGCGTGCTGGGCTCCGTCGGTTATTCACAGGCGTGGATGGAGGGCCTGGATGGTCAGCGTGTCGCGGGCCTGCCCGTGCTCGCGCGCGCGGCGGAGCAGCGCGAGGCGCAGTGGTTCTCCCGACTGGAGGAACTGCTCCCCTCGGCGGGTTTCGTGGAGAGCGACGTGGCGGCGCTGGGCGAGGGCTCGCGCGCGTTCCTCCCGTTGCTGACCGAGCGGGGCATCCTGGGCTTCGTGGTGCTGGCGTGGGGTGAGCCGCGCATGTTCCCGCCGTTGGAGCGCGCGTTCCTGGACGCGCTGGCCCACCAGTGCTCGCAGGCACTGGAGCGCGCGGCGCTGTACGGGACGCTGCGTGAGCGGGGCGAGCGACTGCATCACGCGCTTCAGATGGGCAAGGAGGCCGAGGAGCGGCTGTTCTTCCTGCTGGAGGCGAGCCGCGCGCTGGCGGAGCACCTGGACGACGTGGAGTGGACGCTGGAGCACGTGGCCCGCGTGGCCGCCAGCAGCGTGGCGTCCAGTTGTCTGGTGGAGCTGGTGGGGCCGGACGGCACCCTGCGGTGCGTGGCGTCCGCGCACCAGGAGCCGTCGCGGGACGCGTCCGTGCTCTCGGTGCTGGGCGGCGAGGGCGCGCTGTCCCTGTCGCGCGAGTGCTTCCAGTCGGGTGAGCCGCGCTTCGTGCCGGACGTGGACGCGGCCCTGTGCGAGCGACTGGCGGAGCGCTCCGAGCAGCAGCGCGCGCTGCTGGAGGCCCTGAGGCCCGCGTCGCTGCTGGTGGTGCCGGTGCGCACGCGCGGGCGCACGCTGGGCGTCATCACGCTGGGCACGTCGCCGCCGCAGCGGCCCCTGGCCATGTCGGACGTGTCGATGATGGAGGAGCTGGCGCGGCGCGTGGCGGTGGCTCTGGAGAACGCGTCGCTGTACCGCGACGCGCAGGCGGCGGTGCGGCTGCGTGACGAGTTCCTGTCGGTGGCGAGCCACGAGCTGAAGACGCCGTTGACGAGCCTCAAGCTCCAGCACGGCCTCATCGACCGCGCGCTCGGCCCGGACTCGCGCGAGAAGGTGGCGCCCCGGCTCTCCACGGCGATGCGACAGGTGCAGCGGCTGGCCACGCTGGTGGACCACCTGCTCGACGTGAGCCGGGTGTCGCTGGGGCGGCTGGCGCTGGAGCCCACGGAGGTGGACCTGGGGCAGGCGGTGCGCGACGCGGTGGAGCGGATGGAAGAGGTGTTCGCGGTGGCGGGGTGCTCGGTGCGGGTGGATATCCCGGAGCCGCTCCAGGGCCGGTGGGACTCGCTGCGGTTGGACCAGGTGCTGGTGAACCTCCTGACCAATGCGGCCAAGTACGGCGCGGGCAGGCCCGTGCAGGTGACCGCGGCGGAGGCCGGCGACGGGGTGGTGCGGCTGTCGGTGCGGGACGAGGGCATCGGCATCTCGGAGACGGACCTGCCGCGGCTGTTCGGTCGCTTCGAGCGCGCGGTGAGCGACCGGCACTATGGAGGGCTGGGTCTGGGGCTCTACATCAGCCGGCAGATTGTGGAGGCGATGGGCGGTCGCATCGAGGTGGAGAGCCGCGAGGGCGTGGGCTCCGTCTTCACCGTCCACCTGCCTCGCGCAGCAGGGTGAGGGCGCGCTCCAGCACCTCGTCGCGTCCGGCGCGCAGTCCGCGCACGGTGGGGTGGACCTCCACGTCCGGGCGCAGTCCCACGCCCTGCACCGTGCGGCCGTCGGGGGTCTCGAAGCGCTGACCGGTGAAGAGGACGCAGACGTTGCCGGGCAGGCAGACGTTGGTGGTGTCGCCCACGGCGCCCGCCGTGGCGCTGCCCACCAACCGCGCGCCAGACGCGGCCTGAATCATCATCGCCGTGTATTCGCCCTGGCTCAGCGTCCGCGCGTCGATGAGCACGACGACGCGGCCCGCGTAGCGAGGCCCGTCACCAGAGGGCAGGGTGGCGGGGAAGCGCACCTCGCGGGCCTCTCCCGCTTCCACCAGCGGGCGGGCGATGAGCGCGGACGCGGTGGCGCCTCGCGTGTTGAGGCGCGGGGCCAGCGCCCACGCGCTCCCCTGTGGATAGCCGCGCAAATCGAACACGAGGGCGCGCGTGTCCTTCATCGCCTCGAACATGCCGGGCACCGAGTCGGCGCGCAGCCGTCGCAGGTCCACGTAGCCCACGTCGCTGTCGAGCCGCTTCCACGGCGCGTCGTCCTGGACGGGGGGACGGAGGAACGGGAGGTAGTCGCGCGAGCGGGGCAGCCGCGATTCCTTCATGCGTCCATCCACGCCCTGGAGCATCACCTCCACGGGTTTTCCGTCCGCGCCCGCGAGCAGCAGGCTGGCCACGCGCTCCGCCCGCGCCGCGTCGTGAGAGGCGCCGAGCAGCTCCCGGAAGCGCGCGGCGCGCGTGGCCACCGCCTCGCCGTCGATGGACACCACCTCGTCCCCCACGCCGATGCCGGCGGCGCGAGCGGCCTCGGGCACGGGCAGCTCCGACACGAGGAAGCGTCCCTCCACCGAGCGCAGGACGAGCGGCGCGGTGGCCTCGGCGAGCGAGCGCAGGGGCTGGCCCTGCTCCGCGATGAAGACGTGGCCGTCGGAGACCCGCGCGGACAGCGTGTAGAGCAAATGCGTGTACGCGCGCGCATCCTCCACCGCGCGAGCGCGGCCGAGGAACTCCGGCAGCACCGCGTCCCAGTCCTTCAGGGCCTTCGGGTCCGGATGGAAGAAGCGCATCACGTTCCAGAAGCGGACGACGGCGAGCAGCCGGTAGGGCTCGGAGGGATACGCCATCGCCTCGTAGGCGTCGTCCGGTCCTCCCGTGGGGAGCACCGCGTCCTTCGCCGAGACGCGCGCGGAGGCCTTCGGAGTCCCCGCGCGCAGCAGCCGGAGCGCGGCCTGGAAGGCGGGGCCGGTGTCGCCCTCGTCCGCGCTCGCGGGCACGGTGACGTCCGCGCGCAGCCCCGATGAGCCCGAGGGGAACACGAGCTCCGAGGCGCGCACCACCGCGCGCTGGCCTCCGGGCAAGGGCACCGTGCGGGTCTTCACGGCGGAGGACTCATCGAGCGCGCCCTGCGCGACGAGGCGCGTGCGTGACGAGGAGAGCAGGGCCAGCAGCAACGGCGACAGGGGCGTGCGGCTGTTGACGAGGAGGACCAGCGAGCGCTTCGGCGTCCGGGGCGCGGGCGTGAAGGTCCGCGCGAGTCGAGTCTCGACCGAGGCGCTGTAGCCCCCCGAGCTGGGCCCCAACTGCACGGGAAAGCCGGAGTACACGCGGAAGCGCTCGGCGGGAGCCGTCACGGTGTCCGACGGAAGCGAGCGCTCCAGGAAGCCCAGCGCCAGCTCCATCCAGATGGCCTCATCGGGTCCGCTGGCGCGCAGGTCGATGACGACGCGGCGCGCGCGCTCGAGCTCCGGCCCCAGCGCCGTCATCGCCGGATACAGCGCGTTGAAGTTGGAGAAGCGCCGGTCCAGGTCCAGCACCAGCACGTCACCGGACCAGCGGGAGAGCGGGCCGGACGGCTCGCGCGGGGATGGGGGCGCGCCCGGCTCTCGCTCGACACGGGTGAGTGGATCCTCCAGCCGGCGCAGCATGTCGCTCACGGAGGTGGCGAGCGCCTCCGGGGTGCTCGCCGCGAGCGCGCCCGGGAGGGACTCCACGAGGGCCGCGTCCCAGTCCACCGCGCGGAAGGCGAAGGCGGGGTGCACGTACTTCACCGTGCCCCAGACGCGGCCCAGTACGGCGGCGTTCTCCAGGGCCGCATCGGGCTTCGCGCGCGGGAGGGACTGCTCCTGCGCGAATGCACGCCCCGAGACACCCAGCATCAGCGCCACCGCGAAGACACAACCCATCCAGGCCGGCATCCGCCGGACTCGCGCGCGTTCCACATCCACCTCCCGATACGGCCCCGCGCGCCAGACACCCTCTCCGTGAGAAAGGTTCCCAAGGACGCGCGGTGACATCCGGGCTCGTCCGCACACATCCTGTCCGTAACTGTCCGCGCCCCCTGGACGGCGTGGCCGCGAGCCGCGAGCGCGGGTCTCTTTTGCGTGGTGGATGTGCTCGCGGGGGCAGGCGGTTGAAGGGGCCCAAGCCCTGATTCCAGGAGTGACGCTCGAGCATGTCCCGGCGGAGGCCGAGGGGCACGAGTGCGCGAACGGACAGTCGTCTGTCTCGGATGTTTCACGCACGCGACGCTCGACACCCGTACACCCGGAACCGGAGAACGTTCATGCGAAGTCTGGATTTCATTGCGAAGCCCGCCCTGGCGGTGGCCCTGTGCACGCTGCTGGTGAGCGGGTGTGGTGGCTCGCCCCAGCCCGAAGGGGACTCCCTTCCGGGAGATCCTCAAACGGGTGGACTGGAAGGCGCGCCGGGTTCGAAGGGAAGCGGGGACACCGGTGACGGAAACGAGGGCG
This sequence comes from Myxococcus sp. CA056, assembly GCF_013336715.1. Lineage (NCBI taxonomy): Bacteria > Pseudomonadati > Myxococcota > Myxococcia > Myxococcales > Myxococcaceae > Myxococcus > Myxococcus sp. CA056. Next base: position 759,726 of record NZ_JABUMT010000001.1, on the reverse strand, counting down.
GCTCGGGTGGCGTGTTCAATCCGGCCAAAATCGACATCTGCCACATTCCTCCGGGCAACCCGGACAACGCGCACACGATTTCCGTGGGCGCACCGGCGTTGAAGGCCCATCTCAAGCACGGCGACACGTTGGGCGCATGTGACAGTGAGCCGGACGCGGGCACGGGTGAGCCGGACGCGGGCACGGGCGAGCCGGACGCGGGTTCCGAGTGTGTATCCGAGGAGGGCGCCTGTGGCACGGGCGCCACGTGCTGTGAAGGCCTGACCTGCTCCGAGTCGGGCTACTGCGAGCCCATGATCGGCTGAGGTCGCTTCAGGAGGCCGTCCCGCTCATCCTGGAGTGGGACGGCCCTCCCACCATGATGCCAGGGGCCCGAGCGCGTGGCCCCGCGCGGGTCGCCCTCGCGAAGCAGCAGACTCCCGGTCGAGGCCCTCCCGCGGTGCCCACGAGGCTCCGCTCGGAGGCGCTTCCCGTTTCAGCCCAGGCCGTCACCCGCGCGTGCGCGCCGCGCACGGTTCCTCGCGTCGCGAGCCCCGGGCTCATGTCGGCGTGAGCGCCCCGCGTGGCGACCTGTAGCGGCGCGTTCCGGACGCCCGTGCACTCCCGTCACATCTTTCGACTCAAGGAACCCCACCCCATGCGTCTTCACGAGGGGGATGGGGCGCGGACTCCGGAAAGGCATGGAACGTCTTCCGGAAAACATGAGAGTGCGACAGAGAGAAATGGATTCCCCGCATCCAGGCCTCCGAAAGCGAGGCAGGCGGTAATGTTTTCAACCGAATGGCTGTAGTTTCTGCGGAGAGAGAGGGGGACAATTTCAGTCAGACGGGAGGTCTTCTCCCGCCACTGTCCGGAACCCGAAGTCCATCCAGCCTTTCCGCATGAAGATTGAGCGCCAGCACGGTTGAATCGTGGGTGGCACATGGCTCGCAGAGACACCGCGCAATAGACCCCTGTCCCAGTCGTCCCCATCCCGCTCCCCGTGTTCCTCCAGAACGCCACCTGCTCTTGCGTGCCTTCGCACTCCGACCCAAGCGAGTGCCCGACCTGGGTGCGCCCGCATCGGAACACGCCCGCGGAGGGCAACACGATGCTGTACGCGGGGACGCCGCCGCCGATGCTGGTGGAGCCCACGCCGGTGCCCGCCACGCCCACCAACTCGCTGGTGGGGCAGCAGTTGGGACACTTCAAGCTGCTGAAGGAGCTGGGCCGGGGTGGCATGGGCACGGTGATGCTGGCCGAGCACGCCCTCATCCAGAAGCGCGTCGCCATCAAGGTGCTGCACGCGCACCTGGCGCAGGACCCGGACCTCGTCGCCCGCTTCTTGTCGGAGGCGCGCACGCTGACGGTGGTGCAGCACGAGAACGTCGTCGCGCTCTACGATTTGGACGTGCGCGACGGGCGCCCCTACCTCGTCATGGAGTACCTGGAGGGGCAGAGCCTGGCGGCCTTCGCGAAGGGGCCGCTTTCGCCGTCGGTGGTGGTGGATCTTCTCTCGCAGGTGTGTGACGCGCTGGGCGCCGCGCATGCGCACGGCATCGTCCATCGCGACTTGAAGCCGGCCAACGTCTTCCTGGTGCCGGGCCTGCTGGGCCGCCAGCGCGTGAAGCTGTTGGACTTCGGCATCGCCAAGCTGCTGTCGCGTCCGGCGGGCCTGCACACCACGGAAGTGGGAGTGCTCCTGGGGACGCCGGAGTTCATGGCCCCCGAGCAGTGCGGCGACGACGTGGTGGACGCGCGCACGGACATCTACGCGGTGGGAGTGCTGGGCTACTTCCTGCTCACCGGGCGCGTGCCCTTCGCGGGCCGCACGGCGGCGGAGGTGCTCATCGGTCACCTCCAGAAGCAGCCGGTGCCGCCGCACGAGGTGCAGCCCGGCGTGCCGCCCTCGTTGTCGCGCGTGCTGCTCCGCGCGCTGGCCAAGCGTCCCGCGGACCGTTTCGCCCAGGCCTCGGACCTGCGCGCGGCGCTGGCCACCGCGCTCGCGCCCGAGCCCGAGCCCGTGACTCCCGGCTTCACCGCGCGGGTGCGCATGGCGGGCACGCCGCACTCGCAAGAGCTGCGCTGTGAATGGGTGGGCCGCGCCGGCCTCTTCCTCCACACCACCGCGTCGCCGCCGCCGCTCCTGTCCGACGTGGGCCTCCTCTTGCGACTGCCGGGTGGTGAGCTGGCCTGCACGGGGCAGGTGGTGCGCCACGTGACGGAGGAGCAGGCGCGAGGGTGGCGCATGACGCCGGGCTTCGGCGTCCAGCTGCGCGACACGTCGCCCGCCTTCCAGGAAGCGCTGACCCGGCTGAAGTCCGGCGTGCGGTTGGAGCCACCCACGCCCCCGCCGTCCCCCATGCAGGAGGACGCGGTGGCGGAGCGGGTGCTCCAGGGCTTCAGGGCCCGCCTGGCGGGTGACCACTACTCGGTGCTGGAGGTGCCTCGCGACGCCACCCCGGAGACGCTGCGGGCCGCGACCCAACGCGCTCGTACGGCGCTGGAGCCACTCAAGAGCCGCAACCTGTCGCTGGGCCAGCGTGCCCAGCTGGAGCGGGTGAACGAGCGGGTGACGTCCGCGCTGCACGTGCTGGGTCACGTGGAGCGGCGGGCCGAATACGACGCCAGACTGGGCAACGTGGAAGGGGTGGAGCGCTGCCTCTCCGCGGGCCTCACCGTCACCGCGCTGGAGAACTGCCGCCGCCGCTTCCTCGCGGAGAACCCCGGGCGGGATGGCCGCGCGGCGGTGCAGAGGCTGTCCGGGGACGCGCTGTCGTCGGTGGGGCGGCTCCAGGAAGCGCTCGCCGCCTACGAGCAGGCGGTGCGGATGGACCCGTTGGATTTGGAGGGCCTCAAGCGCTGGCGCTCGCTGCGGGCCCGGCTGCGCAACACGCCCACACCGCGATAGGCGGGCGGCCGGGCGCGTGCAACGCGGAAGCGGTGTCTTGCGTCTGGGGGGGGGCTCCTCGTTAATCCAGGGGTACCCATGGCCTCCGACTCCGACGACTCGCTTCCTCCCCAGGGCCGCTTCACCCGGCTGCGCAAGTTGGCGGGCCTCTCCATGCAGGTGGGCACCGACGTGCTCATGAGCAGCGCGAAGCGCCTGGCTGGCGGCACGCCGGAATTGCTCAGCAAGAGCTCCGCGGAGAAGCTCGTCGCCACTCTGGGAGAGCTGAAGGGCGCGGCCATGAAGCTGGGCCAGGCCATCTCCATGGACCCGGACCTGCTCACCCCGGAGGTGCGGCAGGTGCTGGCGCGGCTGCAGAACCAGGCGCCCGCCATGTCCTACGACATGGTGACGCGCGTGGTGCGCCAGGAGCTGGGCGCGGCCCCCGAGGACGCCTTCCGCGAGTTCAGCCGGGAGCCCCTGGCCGCCGCGTCGCTGGGACAGGTGCACCGCGCGGTGCTGGAGGACGGCCGCGTCGTCGCCGTGAAGGTGCAGTACCCGGGCATCGCCGAGTCGCTCACGCACGACATGGAGAACCTGGGCCTCGTCGTGAAGACGGTCTCCAAGGCGTCGCGGTTGATGGACGGCTCGGCCTACTTCAACGAGTTCCGCGACGAGCTGCTGCTGGAGCTGGACTACCGCCGCGAGGCGTCGCTGGCGGAGGGCTTCGCGCGCGGCGTGGCGGAGCTGAAGGACCTGTATGTCCCCCAGGTCATCGCCAGCCACAGCGCCGAGCGCGTGCTGACGCTGGAGTTGTTGGAGGGGCCCACCCTCAAGGACTGGGTGACGACGGTCGACTCCAACGACGAGCGCTTCCGCGTGTCGCGGCAGCTCATCCGCGCGACGTACGGGCCCTTCTTCGGCTCGGGCGAAATCCACGCGGACCCGCACCCGGGCAACTTCATGGTGATGCCGGACGGGCGGCTGGGGCTGTTGGACTTCGGCTCCATCAAGCGCTTCAGCCCGCGCTTCGTGGACGCCAACCGGCGCATGTTCCTGCAGTCCATGCGGCTGGAGCCCATGGACATCCTGCGGCTGAGCCAGGAGGTGGGCTTCACCGTGGAGCTGCCGGGCGAGGAGGCCGCGGACCTCATCCGCGAGGTGCTCCACATCGCCGGCAGGCCCATGCGGCTGACGCCGTACGACTACATGTCCTGCGAAATCACCCGCGACATGCGCAACCACTTCACCCGCAACGCGGCGCGCTTCCTCAAAATCAAGCCGCCGCCGGAAGCGGTGATGTTCTTCCGCTCCACGGGTGGGCTGGCGCAGAACCTGCGGCTCATCGGCGCGCGGGGTGACTTCCGCGGCGTCTTCCTGGAGATGGCGGAGCTGTTGAGCTGAGCGCCGGACGCTACGGGGCCGGCGCGGCCACGACGGCGCGGCCCTTGGCGTAGATGGCGTGGAGCTTCTTCGCCAGCTCCTCGCCCTGGGTGCTCTTGGTGATGTAGCCGTCCGCGCCCGAGGCCAGCGCCAGCGCGCGCAGCTTGGACTCGTCCGAGGCGGAGAAGAGCACGAAGCGCGTCCCCGCCGGCGCCTGTCCCCTCGCCAGCGTCAGCACCTTGTCGCCGGTGAGCGCGGGGATGTTCACGTCCAGCAGCACCAGGTCCGGCAGCGTCGTGCGCACCAGGTTGGACACGCCCAGTGACGAGCGGTGCGTCCGAACATCGAAACCAAACGCGGACAACGAGCGCTCCGCCAGGGTGAGCTGCTCCTGGTCATCATCCACCACCAGCACGCGGATCTTCATCTCCGACATGACGCCTCCCCCTTGAGAGCGCGGATTGGGTGCCGCCGCCCACCGGATATCGCCACCAGGCCGGGTGGCCTACGGATTATCACCTAGGCTCGCGTCCCTGTCGCCACCCTCCTGTCCTCCGGGGGCCCGACTTTCTCGTGCTGGCGGCAGGACGTGCCGGGGTGTCCGGGTGTGTCTCCACCCGCCCCGCTGCCTCATGGACCCGGGCCGTCTTCAGCCGGAGCGGTAGGTGGCGGGGCGCTCCCGGGAGGCCGCCTTCCTCTGGAGGGCGGGCAGGGTGATGGTGAACACGGCACCCCCCTCCGGGCGGTTGGCGGCGGTGAGGGTGCCCTGAGCGCGCGTCACCACGTCATGGGCCATGGACAGGCCCAGGCCCGTGCCGTGCTGGCCCTTGGTGGTGAAGAAGGGCTGGAAGATGGAGAGCAGGTGCTCCTCCGGGATGCCGGTGCCCTCGTCCTCCACGGTGATGATGGAGTGCCCCAGCGCCGGGCGTCCGCGCACGCGCAGGGTGCCGCCCTGGGGCATGGCGTCGCGCGCGTTGCGCAGCAGGTTGAGGAAGACGCAGCGCAGGTCCGCCGCGGAGCTCTCCACCAGCGGCAGCCGGGGCACGTCCACGTCCAACAGCAAGGTCAGCCCCTGCTTCGCGGCCCGGGACTCCAGCTCGTCGCGGGCAATCTCCACCGAGTCGCGCACCACGTCCGCCAGCTGCACGGGCTCCACCGGGGACTCCGGCCGCTGGCGCGCGAAGTCACGCAGGCGCGACAGGCGGGTGGTGGCGTCGGCGACGATGCGCAAGAGCGTGTCCACGTGCGCGGGCGGCGCCGCCGCGGGGGCCGCCTGCTTGAGGTCGCTCATTTGGAGCATCTCCAGCCGGAGCTTCATCGCCACCAGCAGACTGCTCAGGTCATGTGCGATGCCGGAGGCCTGCTCGCTGAGCATGCGCAGGTGCTCGCGCTCGGCCAGCGCGCGGCGCTCGCGTGCCAGCGCCTCCTCCAAGTGAACCTGCTCGGTGACGTCCCGGGCGAGCACCAGCACCACGGGCGCCTCCCGGCTCACCCGACATACCCGCACCTCCATCTGCTGGTGACCTCCCGCGTAGCTGTAGCGCGCGGTGCGGGCCGTCTGTTCCACCCCGAGCGCGCGGGCCTCTGCGGCCACGACGCTGCGCAGGGTGAGCAGTGCGGGCCCTTCCTCCTGCCCGCTGTCCGTCACATGGCGCCAGGGACCTCGCGCCAGTGTCAGGGATTGCCATCGCAGGTTGACCCACAGCACCACGTCCTCTCGGAGCACCGCGAGCGCTCCCGCGACACCTTCCAGGGCCCAGGAGTGTCTGGCGGGCGCCTGGGGCTCGTGCGCGAAGTCAGGGCCGTGTGTCTTCCTCACCTTTTCAGCGATGGCCGAGAGTTCATTCTCAGGCAAAGACGCGGGTGACATGATTTGAGCTGTAACCCAGGCCGTGGACAGCGGCAAGAGCGGGGGACCCACGAGTGCGGACGTTCAGCCCGCACGGGTATGGGTTGTGTGGACTGCGTGTCCAAATCCCGCTGCGCGGAGTCTGGATGTCTGACATACGGATGAAGGTCCGCCATCGATTTCGTCTTGTGAATGGAGGGCCCCAGGAACGATGGAAACTCCTCACCTTGAACGTTCCTTGAACACTCTTTGAACATCCTCTGATGAACACGGCAACTGGTGCGGTGCTCGGCGCGCTGAATCGCGAGAGCACGGACTGCATCTGGAGTGGTGATGACAACAGACATTTCCAACGAGCGAATCCGAGTGGCCCTCCTGGAAGACCAGCAGGTCTTCAGGGAGAGTCTGGTATTGGTACTGGAGAGCGCCGGGATGGACGTGGTGGCGCGCTGCGCGCAGACACCGCCTTTCCTGGCGCGGGTGCGGGAGCAGATGCCGCACGTGGCCGTGCTGGACTTACGCCTGGAGCCGCCGGACCAGGATGGAACGACCACGGGCATGACGGCGCTGCAGTGTCTGCATGACTTCTATCCGACGGTGAAGGCGCTGGTGCTGTCGAGCCACCACGAGCCCGAAGTCGTGGAGCAGTGTCTCCAGGCGGGCGCGGCGGGGTACCTCTGGAAACACAACGTGGGTTGCGCGGAGGTGGTGGAAGCGGTGACACGCGTGGCGCGCGGCGAGCGGCTGATGCCTACGGGATTGTCCTGGGTCCCTTCCGTCCCGGGCTTCATGCCGCAGGAGGAGGTGCCCATGGGGAGCGTGGAGTTGGGGCTCCTGACGCCGCGCGAGCGGGAGGTGCTGGGCTACGTGGCCGCGGGCGCGGACAACCTCAAAATCGCCGCGTGTCTGAGCATCACCGAGCGCACGGTGAAGGCGCACATCACCAGCATCTACAAGAAGCTGGGCTCGGAGAACCGCACGCAGCTGGCGGTGCTCGCATGCCAGCTGGGTGTTCACCGCCCGGCAGGAGTCTGAGTCCCCGGGGCCGGCACTTGCAGGCAATGGGCACGTGCGCGCGGGCGTGTCAGGGTGTGAAGACCCTGGCGCTCCTCCCCCCTCCCCCCAAGCGCACGGGTCGTCGCGAGGAAGGTCCCCAGCGGGCCAGGGCAGAGCAGGACGTGGTGTCTGCCCTGGCCCGTGCTGTCGTCTCCGGGATTGGACGACGACGTCAGGGCTTCACGGCCGTCACCAGCTCGAAGGGCCCGCCGCGCAGCACGTCGACGTGCTGGAAGCCCGCGCCCTCGAGCATCTGGACGTAGAGCTCCACCTCGCGCAGCCGGCTGACGCACGAGTCCACGCCGATGAGGAAGTACGTCCAGAAGAACTGCGCGGCCAGCCGCTCGGGCGTGCGGAACTCCTCGCAGATGACGACGCGTCCCCCGGAGGGAAGCGCCTCCCACGCGGCCTTCAGCAGCGCCTGCGCTGTCTGCGCGGACCAGTCGTGCAGCACGCGGACGAACGTCATCACGTCGTAGCCGGAGGGCAGGGGCTCCGTGAGGAAGTCTCCGCCCACGAAGCCCAGCTGGGACGCGGTCAGGCCGAAGCGCTCGCGCGTGCGCTCCACCAGCGCCTGGGTGGCCGGCAGGTTGTAGACGTCCACGCGCGCGGCGGGGTGCTCGCGCGTCATCAACGCCGCGAGGCTGCCGTCACCGCCGCCCACGTCGAGCACGCGCACGCCGTCCTTCCACAGCCTCGGCGCGTGCAGGCGCAGCGACTCCAGGATGGGAGGCAGCCCCGCGGCCATGCTCGTCTCGAAGCCCTCCAACTGCTCCGGCGTGCGCAGGGGCCAGTCGAAGTCGTCGGGGGAGATGGAGTGCTGACCGCGCAGCACCTCGGGCAGCCGCCCGTGCAGCGTGTGCCACGCGAACTTCTCGCGGTCCTTCTCCCGACCCTGCGGCCCCACCACGGCGACGGCCGCCTCGCGCAGCCCCGGCACCGCGTGGTAGCGCGCCGACGCGAGCGCGTCCGTGTCCTGCTCGCGCGTCACCAGTCCCAGGCTCTCCAGGCAGTCCAGCAGCTTGTAGAGCCGGCCCGGCAAAAGGCCGTGCCTCGCGGAAAGCTCCGCCAGCGAGACGGGGGCGGGCCCCTCCAGCGAGTCGAGCAGACCCAGCTGGAGCGACGCCTCCACCACGTCCACCGCCTTCGCGCCGTTGTAGAGCAGGTGCAAGAGCGCGCGCGGAGAGTCCGCCACCGTGCGCGGCTTCGACGTCACGATTCGCCCCGGGGCGGAGGGAAGCCCGCGTGGTGTACCGGACACACGGCGCTGGCCGGAGGCGCGGCGTAGGCGTCCAGCGCGCCTTCCATGCAGCCCTCGCGACGAGCGCCTGGCGCATGGCCTCCCTCGCGCCGCCACCCGGACGTCAGCTCCACGCGCACGTCCCAGAGCTGACGGAACAGGGGCAGCGTCATGCGCCCCGCCAGCACCTGCGTGGGCAGGCCATCCAGCGCCTTCACCGCGCGGTCCACGCCGATGGTGCGCCGCACCAGCTGGAAGTGCGCGTGCAACCAGCCCTGGAAGGCCTCGTCCACGTCCACCAGTTGCTCGCACAGCCGCTTCAGGTCGTCCGGTCCGCCCTGGTACACGGCCAGCAACGTCCGGGCGCGTCGCGCGAGGAGCCGCTCCAACGCCTGCTCCAGCCCCTCCGCCGCCTTGCGCAGCATGTTGTAGCCGGGAGACTCCTGCCCGCTGCCATTGCCCAGGCTGCGACGGATGACCTGATAGGTATCCGGCGTCATCGTCTCCAGCACGGCCAGCTCCGACTTCAGGCCCTGGACGATGCGCGACACCCGCTCCAGCCTCGCGGACGCCGCCCACAACGCGTCGCGGTCCAGCTCCGCCACCACCTCCACCACCTCGCGCGAAGCCAGCTTCAGCCACAGCTCCTGCGCCTGGTGCACCACCTGGAACATCAGCTCGTCATGCGAGACGCGCTGCTCCTCCGGCGCCTGCAACGCCAGGAGCTGCGGTGTCTTGAGGTACACCTCGTAGTCCAGCTCTCCGCGGCCGACCCACTTCTTCAGCATCGGGTTGAAGAGAGGCTCATCCAGTTCCTGCCGCAACTTTTCCGCATAACTGTAACCATGTGGCGTGTGCATGGTGCCCTCCGAAGGGAGAGGTGGGCATTCAGAGGTGGGAGCGCGAAGGAGACGTGCCCGACTTGGGACAGCGGACGTGGCTCGCTACGACGGTGGGTACGGCGGGTGTCGCGCCCCGGGCCGTTGGGTGGCCCGGAGCACGGAAGGACAACGGCTCAGGTGGCCGGTGGCGGACGCGGCTTGAGGCGGAAGGTGCGCAGCCGGTTGGCCAGCTCCTCGCCCTGGACGCTCTTGGAGATGTAGCCGTCCGCGCCGGAGGCCAGCGCGAGCGAGCGCAGCTTCGACTCGTCCGAGGCCGAGTAGAGGATGAACTTCGTCTTCGCGGACGCGTACTGGCGCGCGAGGTTGACGACCTTGTCGCCCTTGAGGGCGGGGAAGTTGACGTCGATGAGGACGAAGTCTGGTTCGGAGGCGCTCACCAGATTCGACACGCCCAGCGCCGAGGTGTGGGTCAGCACCTCGAACCCATAGGAGCTCAGCGAGCGCTGGACGAGGTCGAGCAGGTCCGGGTCATCGTCCACCACCAGGACGCGTGCTTTTTCTTCAGCCATGGCTTCTCCCTAGATGCTTGCGGATCATCTCGAGCAACTGGTCACGATCAAGGGGCTTGGTGAGGTACGCGGTGCAGCCCGCCGCGTGTGCCTTGTCCTGATATTCCCGCCCCGCGTGAGCCGTCACCGCGATGACCGGCACGTTGGCCACGGAGGGTACCGCACGCAAGCGACGTGTTGCCTCCCAACCATCCAGTCGTGGCAGGGAAAGGTCCATCAGGATGAGGTCCGGATTGTCGCGCGTCGCGCGCTCCAGGCCGTGCTCTCCGTCCTCAGCCTCGATGACCTCGAACAGTCCGCCCAGGTAGCGGCGGACGATGTCTCGATTCTGGGCACTGTCTTCTACATACAGGATGCGAGGCAGCCTGCCGGCGCTGGCGGCACGCTGGGACAACAGCAGGCCCTTGGCCTGGGCGATGACGTCCTCCAGCGCATGGCCGCCCTTCTTCACGAAGCCCGCGAAGCCGTCGCGCAAGAGCGACTCCTCCTCGTGGGTGAGCGACTTTCCGGTGAGCACGACGACGGGCACCTGGAGCTTCTCCGCGCGCAGCCGGCGCAGCACCTCGAAGCCATCCAGGTTGGGCATCATCAAATCCAGCACGACGAGCGACGGCGGTGAGACGCGCGCCTTGAGCAGCGCGTCCTCGCCGTTGCGAGCCTCGGCGGTGGAGAAGCCGGCGCGGCGCAGGTTGCGGCTGACCAGCTCGCGCGTGGCGGAGTCGTCGTCCACCACCAGCACCTCGCCCACGCCAGCGGACGTCCCCGACGGCTGGCCCAGGCAGCGCTGCACCACTTCGACCAGGCGCTCGGGCTCCACCGGCTTGACCAGGTACTCGCACGCGCCCAGCGAGAAGCCTCGGGCGCGCTGCTCCTCCACGGAGATGAGGATGACGGGGATGCTGGCCAGCGCCTGGTCACCCTTGAGCTGGCTGAGCACGGACCAGCCGTCCAGCTTGGGCAGGTGGATGTCCAGCAGGATGGCCTGGGGCTTGAGCTCCCGGGCGCGCTTGAGCGCGGCGATGCCGTCCTCGGCCACCACGACCTTGAAGCCCGCGGGCTCCAACTGGCCGGTGACGAGCTGCTGGATGAGCGGATCATCATCCACCACCAGCACGGTGCTGCCGGGCTGCGCCAGCGCGCCCACGTGCTGGGCGACCTCCGCCACGGGCACGCCGCGCTCGTGGGCCACCTGAGGCGCGCTGGTCGGCCGGTTCGCCGTGTTGGGCAGGCGCACGGTGAAGGTGGTGCCCCGGCCCAGCGTGGACACCACGTTGACGGTGCCACCGAGCACCCGCGACAGCTCGCGCACAATCGCCAGGCCCAGGCCCGTGCCGCCGACCTTGCGGGTGGTGGAGCCGTCCACCTGGCGGAACTTCTCGAAGATGAAGGGCAGCTGGTCCGCGGGGATGCCGACGCCGGTGTCCTCCACCGTCATCACGACTTCGTCGCCGGACGGCACCAGGCTCAGCGCGACCTCGCCCGTGTCGGTGAACTTGGCGGCGTTGCTCAAGAGGTTGAGCATGATCTGCCGCAGCTTCAGCGCATCGGTGCGCAGCATGCTCGCCTGGCCGTCGATGTGCGTCGTCAGGGCCACGTCCTTGCCCTTGAGGTACTCCTTCACCGTGGCCATGCACTCGTCGGCCAGCTCCTGCACGTCCACCGGCTCGGTGACGACATCCACCTTGCCCGCTTCAATCTTGGACAGGTCCAGGATGTCGTTGATGAGCGCGAGCAACGTCTTCGCGTTCGTCTTGACGACGTTCAAGTCGCGGCGGCCATGGGCCGTCAGGCGCGAGCCCTCCTCGCGCATCAAGAGGTCGCAGTAGCCGATGATGCCGTTGAGCGGCGTGCGGATTTCGTGGCTGAAGTTGGCCAGGAACTCGCTCTTGAGGCGGGCGGCGGCCTCGGCCTCGCGGGCGCGCTCCTCCTCGTTGCGCTTGGCCACCGCCAGCTCCTGGGCCAGCCGGTCCAGGTCCTCGTTCTGCTGGCGGATGATCTCCATCTGCAGCGCGCGCTGCTGGTAGGACGCCAGCGAGCGGGCGGACACGGCGCGGGTGCGCTTGATTTCCTCCAGGCTGGCGGCGAGCTGCTTGTTGGCCGCCTCCAGCTCCGCCTTGGACGCGCGCAGCATCTCCTCGTTCTGCTTGCGCTCGGTGATGTCCTCGGTGACGCCCAGCACGTAGCGGGCCTCGCCGCCGCCATCCAGGAGCGGCAGCTTGCGCGTGGCGAAGATGCGGTCCACGCCGCCCGCGCGCGCCACCTCCTCGAAGGAGCGCATCTTCTTGGTGGCGAGGATGTCGGAGTCGATGGCGACGAACGAGTCCGCCTGCTCCTGCGGGAAGTAGTCGTGGTCCAGCTTGCCGAGCAGCCACTCCTTGGTGACGCCGAACGCGTCCGCGAAGGTCTTGTTGGCCACCACCAGCCGGCGCGTCGCCGCGTCCTTCACGAAGAGGACGAAGGGCAGGGCGTCGATGATGTTGCCCAGAATCCAGTTGGTGCGGTGCAGCTCCTCCGCCGTGGCGTCATGGCGGAGCCTGTCCCCGGCCAGGGGAAGCTCGCGGCGCAGCACGGGCGCCATCCGGTTGAAGCGGTCCTCGCTGACGTAGTCGCGAGCGCCCGCGCGGGTGCTGGCCTCCAGCGTGTCGTCGCTCCAGTCGCGCGACAGCACGACGAAGGGCAGCTCGCGCGAGTGCTGGCGCCACAGCGCCTGCGCCTCCGCGAAGCCCAGGCCCGGCACTTCCGAACCACACACGACGAGCGACCAGGAGCGCCCCAGCGCGGCCGTCAGGGCCTCGGTGCTGGTGGCGCGCTCGGTCCGGGCGACGACACCCGCGTGGCCGAGCGCCTCTTCCACGCGCTGGCACTCGCGCTCGCTCGCCACGAGCAGGAGGGTGGCGGTGTCCGTCGGAGGGACGGAGGAGGTGAGGGAGGTGGCCATGGCTCAGTTCGCCCCGAACACCAGCGTCGTCAACGTGGTGTTGATGTGGAACCCCGAGTAGATTTCGAAGTGCACGTTCATCCCAGCGGCGGTGGGTGCGGCCTTCAGGGTCTCCGCGAGTTCGGCCACGGAGTTGGTCGCATGCGCGTACCACATGCGCCCGCCGCAGTGGAACAGCAGAGCGGCCTGGGGGTTGTGTACCCGGCGGGGCATCTCCTCGGTGAAGAAGCTCCGCGTCATTCCCGCCATGTCACCCAGCTTCATCAGCTCCAGCTCGGTGCCCTCCTCCAGCAGGTTGGCGAAGAGGATGGAGCCGTCCTCCTGGGGCCTCCACGCCGCGCGGATGAAGTACTCGCGGCCCACGCGCAGCGCCGTGGGGCGCACCGCGAAGCCCCGGGGCGTGCCGAACTCCAGGTCCCTCACGTCCTCCACGCCCAGGATTTCGGCGTAGCGCTTCGCGGCGGGGTGGCCGTCGATTTCGAGCGCGCGCGTGTGGCTCTCGTCCACCTTGGTGATGGTGAGCTTCTCGCCGGTGGGCACGTACCAGTGCGAGCGCAGCGCGGCCCAGGGCGCGCTGGTGCGGAACAGCGCGACGAGCACCGCGTCGGTGGCGACCTCGCCGTCCACGTGCACCAGCGCGGACTGTTTGGCCGGGTCCCGGTTGTCGTCGCTGGCGCCGCCGCCCACGAGCACCAGCGTCTGGCTGCGCTCCAGGATGCCGAGCAGCAGCTCCTCTTTTTTGTAGCGGAAGCCGTCGTCGATGACGAGGCCGACGTAGCGGCGCGGATCCAGGTCCTGCTGCCGCACGCCCAAATCCTCGCAGGCGCGTCTGATGGCCACCTGTCCCGCGGAAATCGCATCCACGGAGAGCTGGGTGCCCAGGCCCAGGCCGACCTCCAGGTCGCCGGAGAGCGCGGACAACACCACGCTGCCCTCGTGGATGCCGGTGTTGTCCAATTCGCCCGCCGTCGTGGCGCCCACCAGCCGGGTGCCCGACGGCAGCCGCGCGCGCACCGCGCGGTTCAGGGCGTACGGGTCCCTGTCCCGCGAGGCGAACATCGTCACCAGCACGGGCTTGATGGTGCCCAACTGGCTCAACAGGTCCTCCGCGGCGGCTTCGGGCTCCTTCAACGTGGTGCGAGCCGTCTGCATCTTCACTTGTGCCATGAAGGACCTCCGGGGGGACTGGCGGCGGCTAGAGGCCGGCGCGCGGGTGCTCGGTATGACAGGCGCCGGTGCACTGCTGGAAGGACTCTCTGCCTCCCCCGACGTACATGCTCTCGATGGGGCCGAACTTCGCCACGTGGCTGTCCGGGTAGCTCGTGTGGCACGACAGGCACGCGGCCTTGCTGGTGCGCTGGATGCTCTCCTTCGTCAGGTGACAGGAGGAGCACTTCTCCAGGGGCGCGTCGAAGCGGTTGGAGCGCGAGTGGATGAAGTGCGTGCGCACGAAGATGGGGCCTTCCAATTCGAAGCCCAGCGGCGAATGGCACCCGTTGCATGCGGCGCGGTTGTCGTTGCCGTGCAGGACCTCGGACAGCTCTCCGCCCTCGCTGTGGCAGCTGTTGCACGGGCCCGTCGTCAGCGTCGCCTCGGTGCGCTTCTTCGTGCCCACCTGGATTTCGATGGTGCGCGAGCCCGGCACGTCCTCGCCCAGGTACACGCGGCGGCCCTTCACCGTCACCAGGTACGTGCCCGGCGTGGCGTCGGCGGGAATCTTGTACTGCCACGTGTCGGTGTTGGGGCGGTCCCAGAGGCCCTCGCTGGGGAAGAACGCGCCGCGGAAGACGATGTTGGCGAAGGGCAGGATGGCGAACTGGGAGAAGACGCCATCGCGCGCCTCGGTGGCGACCACCTGCTCATCGACCTCCGGGTCCAGGAACGCGTCGATGTCGATGATGGAGCGGATGGGCTGGATGTTCTGTGCGGGGCCGATGATTTGCGTCATCAGCATCCGCTCCCGGTGCTTGCGGCGGTAGTACGTCGTCGTCGCATCGAAGAAGGCCCGATAGTACTGGATGCCCGCCGCGTTTCCGCCGACGGGCGCGACCTCATTGTAGGACGGCAGACTTCCCGAGGGGTGAAGCCGTTTGCCTTCCCCGTCCCGCAGGGTGACCTGGAAGGTGATTTCGGACCCGGGCGCGTAGGTGCCGTCGTGGCGCGGCGGGGTGAGGGCGGCCACGTCGATGCCGAAGCCGTACGCATAGTCCGGGTTCTGCACCTGCTCCACGGGGATGGAGTAGGGGGCGAAGGGACGCAGGCTCCAACGCAGGCGCAGGGAGGTGGTGCCGGAGGTCAGCTTGAGGGTGCGCTGCTTGGCGTGCTCGTAGGCGTTGCGGACCTCGACGAGCGCCTCCTCCTCGAAGCTCCTGGCGCCCGTGCAGTCGTTGGGCGCGCGGCAGTCGGTCGTCGTGTGGATGGCGCGCAGGCGGCGGATGAAGAAGTCGTCGGTGCGGTCCCGGCGCTGGTGCTCGGCGCCGATGTTGAGGAGCACGGGCAGGCCGGTGAGGCGGCCGCGCGAGTCCACCGGCTCCACGGTGAAGAAGCTGGGCACGTCCATCCACGCCGCGCCCCGGTAGAAGCGGCGGCGGGTGAAGCCCGTCGGCCCGCCCAGGAGCACCGGCTCCTCGTCCACCGCGCGCACGCCCGACCAGCCCAGCCCGGCGAAGTCGCTGGTGGTGCGCAGCGTCTTCAAGTCCTTGTGGTCCGCGAGCGCCTGGACGGTGGCGCGGATATCAATCTGGCTGATGAAGAAGGTGCCGCCGGCGCGCACGCGCACCAATTCGCCCTGGCCGTTCTTCACCTCGAGCGCCAGACCCACGGGCTCGGGGGGGCGCGGGCGGCGCGAGTCGTCCCGGCCCGACAGCGCCTGGGCCTCCGACTCCAGCGCGTCCACCGCGACAGCCTCTTGCGAGTCCAGGTCCGGTCCGCCGCAGGCCACCAGCAACCCCGTCACCGCCGCCAGCAGCAACGTCTGGCTGGTCGTGGGGTAACCGAGCGGGCGGTGCGTACACGCCTCGCGCTGGGACCAGGGTGCTCCAAGTCCACCCATGGGTGAATCTCCTCGTACGTGTGGTTTCGGACGCCGCCATTGGCGCCCCGGCCAGTGGACCCTGTAGCCCTTCGTCGGGGGGACGATGTGGGCCGGGTCTCTCCCGTTTCCGGGTTTCCCCGGTTCGAGCCTTTTTAGCCGTACGAAGAATATCTGGATTGAACAGATGCCTTCAACTTCTAGGAAAATAATCCGCTGGGCTCAAACCCAGGAAGGCGTCAAGTGTCGGAATTTTCGCAATTCACTGAAGGAGTTACAGGAGGTCAGGCGCTGACTTGTAGGGGAAGGCAGGACCTGCCCTGGAGCGTCCTGGGAAGTTCAATGGTGAATTCCGCGCCTTCCCCGATTCGGCTCCGAAGGAGGATGGAGCCGCCGTGGGCTTCGACGAGCTGGTGGGCGATGTAGAGGCCCAGGCCGGTGCCGGGGTGGTGATGGCCTTCGCCGTGGACGCGCTCGAAGCGGCGGAAGAGGCGCTGCTGGTCGCCGGGGGCGATGCCGAGGCCCGCGTCCTTCACCGTGACTCGCACATGGGTGGCGTCGCCGTGGACGCTCAGGTCGATGGGCTGGCCGTGGCCGAACTTGAGGGCGTTGCTCAGGAGGTTCGTCACCACGCGGTCCAGGCGCAGCCGGTCCCACTGCCCGGAGGTGTCGTCCTCATGGATGCGCACGGTGAGGGCGCAGCCGGCGGCGGTGGCCTGCTCGGCGTGGCGTTCGGCCACTTCGCGCACCAGGGCGGCCAGGTCCATGTCCTCGCGGTCCAGCGTCATGTGTCCGGCGGACAGGCGCGACAAGTCGAGCAGGTTGTGCAGCAGCCGGCCCATGCGGCGCGCCTCGCTCTCCGCGCCCAAAAGGCCGTCCCGCATGCGGGGCTCGTGCGCGGTGACATCCAGCAGGCGCAGCCGGCGCAGCCTCAGCTGGAGCGAGCTGAGGGGGTTGCCCAGGTCATGCGCGGCCACGCCGATGAGCTCCAGCGCGCCCTGGGTCTCCGCGAGAAGGCGCGCGTTGTCCAGGGCGAGGGCGGCCCGGGCGGCCAGCTCCTCCATGAAGGCCCGGTCCACCTGGCCGTAGCGGCGAGCGCCGGTGGACAAGAGGCACAGCGCGCCCAGCACGCGCGGGCCCACCGCCAACGGCACGGTGAGGGAGGACGTCACGCCCAACACGCGCAAGAGCTCCCCGTGCGCGGTGCTCTCCAGCGCCTGCGGCAGTCGCTCCGCGTCCACCTCTGGCAGCAGCTCCACGCGGCCCGTGCACACCACATGGTGGGGGCCCACCTCGTCGCCGTGCGGGCTGCGCAGGAGCGGCTCCCACATGCGGCTGGCCGCCTGCGCGTCCGCGCACGCCACGGCCTGGGGACGCACCTGGCCGTCCGCGGAGGGCAGGAAGAGGATGCACGCGTCGGCGACCTCGGGCACGCACAGTCGCGTGAGGGCCTCGCCCACTTCACGGGCGCCAGAGAGGGGTTGGAGGACGCGGCCCGCCTCGGCGAAGAGGGCCTGGGCGCGCTCCATGCGCCGGCGCTCGGTGATGTCGCGCGTCACCTCGGCGAAGCCCCGCAGGTGGCCGCGCGAGTCCCAGAGCGCGGTGAGCAGCGTCTCCGCCCAGAAGCGCGAGCCGTCGCGGCGCACGCGCCAGCCCTCGGACAACAGGCGCCCCTCGCGCGCGGCGCGCTCCAGGTGGGCCTGATGCACGCCCGCGGCGACCGCGTCCTCGGGGTGCAGGGGCTCCAGCGTGCCGCCGGTGACGTCCATCTCCGCCCAGCCGGTGAGGCGCTCGGCGCCGGCGTTCCACGCGGTGACGCGGCCGTTGGGGTCCAGGAAGCACAGCGCGTAGTCGGTCACCGCCTCCATCAACAGCCGCAGGCGCTGCTCGCTGTGCTCGTGCCGGGCGTGCAGCGGCGCGAGCGCGTGGTGCAGCACGAAGCCCAGCGCGCCCACGCCGGCAAGGCCCACGCAGCCGGCCAGCAGCGCCTGTCGCAGCGCGACGTGCGTGGTCTCCGTATGTGTGAGCAGTCCGTGCACCGCGGACAGGAGTGTCACGAGGAGCAGCAGACCGGCGAGCATGCAGGCGGACACACCCGCCCCGACTCGCTGAGCGAACGTCCAACGTCGCATCATGTGGCACTCCCCCCCATCCCTAGCGGGAACCCGCATCAGGAAGGCGACGTCCAGCATCCCTGATGTGAGGGAGCGGGAACATTGCCCGGTTGGACAAAGTCTGAGTCGCCCCAGGGCGCTTCGTGACTCTCCCAGGGTGGAAGTTGGACCACGCGGGGACCCCTGTTTCGGGGTCGGCGCGCGTCGGACGCGACAACTGGGGGTGTTGCGTGGCGGGCGCGGGGGCCCATCAGGAATGGCCATCGCCAGGGCAGGGGGTTATGAGGCGGACCCCCTCTTTGCTCGGGTCGTCCCGCACCGCCTATGTCCCTCGTCGAAGGTCTGAAGGTCCGCTACCTCCCGCAGCCCGAATGGGGTGTGGGACACCTGCTGTCGCTCCAGGAAGAAGGCGCCAAGGCGCTCGTCGTCTTCCCCGCTCGGGAGGACGCCCCGGTGCTGGTGTCCACCAAGGGCGGCGCCCTGGTGTCGTATCCGCTGCCACCGGGTGAGCCGGTGCTGACGTACAAGGGGCGGCTGGCCCTCGTCGTGGCCGAGGAGCCGGGCGCGCGAGGACTGCGCCGCTACGTGTTGCGCTACGCGGACACGGGCGAGGAGGACGAGCTGCCGGAGTCGGAGGTGCGCGCGCTGCCCCCGCGCTCGGACCTCTTGTCCACGCTGCGCGAGGGCCGCGTGGGTGAGGCCCGCGCCTTCACGCTGCGCAAGCAGGCCCTGGTCCTGGACGACGAGCGCCGCTGTGACGCGCTGGGCGCGCTCCTGGCCAGCCGCATCATGGTGAAGCCGCACCAGGTGGGCGTGGTGCAGCGCGTGCTGTCCGCTCGCCGGCCGCGCTTCGTGCTCGCCGACGAGGTGGGCCTGGGCAAGACGATTGAAGCGGGCATGGTGTTCAGCGCACTGCGCCTGTCGGGCCTCGTGCGTCGGTGTCTGGTGGTGGCGCCCAGCCACCTCACCGTGCAGTGGTTGGTGGAGCTGTTCCACAAGTTCAACCAGCTCTTCACGCTGATGGACTCGGACCGCTACGCGCAGTCGCTCAAGGAGGTGCCGGATGTCTCCCCGTGGGCGCGCTTCCCGCTGGTGGTGACGAGCCTGGAGCTGCTCTCCCGCAGCGAGGAGCACCGCCAGGAGCTTGGCGCCGAGGGCGCGTTCTGGGACCTGGTCATCATCGACGAGGCGCACCACCTCAAGGGTGAGCGGGCCTTCGAGGCCGCGCGGGTGCTGGCGAAGAACTCCTGGGGCCTGTTGCTGCTCACCGCCACGCCCATGCAGCTGGACCCGGCCGAGTACCACGGGCTGCTCACGCTGATTGACGCGGCCACCGCGCCCAGCGTCGCGGGCTTCGAGGAGCGCCTGGCGCGCCAGGAGGAGCTGTCCACCGCGGTGCGCGCGCTGATGGAGGGCGGCAAGGGCAAGCCCGACGCGGCGGTGAAGGCGCTGGCGAAGCGCTTCCCCGAGGACGCGCGGCTCAAGACGCTCAAGGAGCCGCAAGCCCTGCTCCAGCACCTGGCGGAGACGTACAGCCTGAGCGACAGGCTTGTGCGTAACCGTCGTGCGGTGGTGGGTGGTTTCTCCACGCGCAGGCTGCATCGCCACCCGGTGACGCTGCCGGCGGAGGAGCTGAAGGTCCGCGACGCGGCGCTCGCCACGTTGGCGGCGGGCACGCTGCGGGGCGCGCCGCTGGGCAACGTGCTGCGCCGGCTGGAGTCGAGTCCCGCGGCCTTCGCGGGCGCGGTGCGGTCCAACCCGGTGTTGAAGGCGCAGTCAGAGGTGCTGAAGCTGCCCTCGCGCGACGCGAAGTTCGGCGCGTTCCTGGGGGTGCTGCGCGGCGTGTGGAAGGCGGAGCCCGCGGCCAAGGTGCTCGTCTTCACGGAGAGCCGGGACACGCTGGAGATGCTCCAGGCGGAGCTGGGGCGCGAGGGCGTGGAGGCGCTGGGCTACCACGGCGACCTGCCGCTCTTGGAGCGCGACAGGCAGGTGGCGCGCTTCCGGGGGCCGGAAGGTCCGAAGGTATTGCTGTGCACCGAGGTCGGCGGCGAGGGCCGCAACTTCCAGTTCGCGCACCACCTGGTCCACTACGATTTGCCCTGGAGCCCGGCCACGGTGGAGCAGCGCATTGGCCGGTTGGACCGCATCGGCCAGACGCACCCGGTGGAGATTCACGTCTTCGACTCGGTGGGCACGCTGGCGTCGGACGTGCTGACGCTGCTGGCGGACGCCGTCGGTGTCTTCGGCGAGACGGTGGGCGGCCTGGACGCGGTGCTGGAGGAGGTGGAGGACCGGCTCGCGGAGCTGGCGCTCCTGCCGCGCGAGGCGCGCGTGTCCTACGCCGCCGAGCTGAAGGCGAAGGTCGAAGCGGCGCGCGAGCAGGTGAAGCGCGCGTATGACCCGCTGCTGGACGTGCGCAGCTTCGACCGGCCCGCGGTGGAGCGGCTGGTGAAGCGCGCGCAGGAGCGGATGGGCCTGGAGCCCGACGAGGACGAGGACGGCGAGGCGCCCGGCGTGGAGGACGGCCTGTGGAGCGTCGCCCGGGACTTGGACGAGCGGCTGGAGGAAACCGTCGCGGAGCTGGCGCGGCGGGTGGGCATTGGCGTGGACATCGACGAGCAGGTGGAGGCCTTCCAGGTGGCCTTCCAGTTCGGTCACGCGCTGAAGGTGGACGGGCTGCCGGGGCTGGACGTCATGGAGGACCACACGCGGCTGGGCACCTTCTGGCGCGACACGGCGGTGGAGGCGGAGGAGCTGGAGTACTTCGCCACCGGGCACCCCCTGGTGGAGGCCCTCTTCGGCTTCTTGCGCGACGGCCCCTATGGGCGCAGCGCCTTTCGTTTCATCGAGAAGCGCGGGCCGCTGAAGGCGCGTGGGGTGGAGTTGCTCTACCACGTGCAGCTCCCGGAGCCGGAGGACACCTCCCCGGGCGCGCGCGTGCCCAGCCGTCAACTGGCGCGCTTCCTGGAGCGCACCCTGCTGCACGTGGCCGTGGTGGACGGCGGCGCGGCGGGGCCCAAGGTGGAGGACTCGCTGATCCCCGCGCTGGAGGCAGATGGCAAGTCGCTCAAGGGCGACGAGGTGTCACGCGCCTTCCCGGGCTTCGACGCCTTCGTGGACGCGGCGGTGCCAGTGGGCCAGCGGGGCGCCGAGGCGGCCCTGGCGAAGCTCACCACCTCCGCGCGCGAGGCCATTGAAGCCGAGCGGGACTCCGCCCTGGAGCGCCTCCGGCTGTCCCTGGACCATCAGGGCCTGTCCGACGATGCTCTCGCTGCCCAGCTCGGCGCCGAACACTCGCACTACGAGCGGTTGCTCCAGGCCTTGAGTGGGTCCAAGGTGACTCTCGACTCCGCCTGCGGGTTCGTCATCAATCGCTGAGAAGCCTCTCGGCGGGAAAGAAGTTGTGACGCGAGGTGTCAATTCGCTGATGCAGACAGTCCCACTGTGTCGTTGACAGTGGGACTGGGTACTGACTTTGGTTACCGGTCCACTTGACCGATTCCTCAATCAACAAGATTCAGGGAATTGAGTGATGTATGGTTCCCCGCGCCACGTCACCCACATCCAAGCAATCCGGACAGGCAGCGGTGGAAGCGGCTTTGACGCTCCCGCTGGTCGTGTTCCTGGTGTTGGGGACGCTGCAGCTCTTCATGATGCTGCAGGCGCGCATCCTCGCGCAGGTGGCGGTGTACCGGGCGGTGCGGGCGGGCAGCCTCAATCACGGTGACTGCCTGCCGATGATGCACGCGGCGATGGTGACGATGCTGCCGTCCATCGTCCGCACGGACAGCCCCCAGATTCTGGCGGATGCGTTCCGGATGCGGCGGGACAACGAGTACCGGGTGATGAGTTCCTACGGGAACCTCTTCAACGGGCCCATGGTGGAGATTGTCCGCGACTCGCCGGACCCCGCGTGGGTGAACGCGCTCGCGGGCAACGAGGACCTGCTCTTCGACCAGCCCACGGACAACGACGCGGCGCTCGACAACCGCACGTTGGAGATCCGCATGGTGGCCTGGTACTACATGCGCATCCCCTTCGCGAACTGGGTGATGAGCCGGATGTTCCTGGCCCACTTCGGACTGCGAAACTACACGGCCACCAATCCGCTGATGCCGGCGCAGAAGCGCTCGGACTGGTGGAACGACGAGGCGCCGCCGCTCGGGCCGAATGACTGGCCGGGTGGCGCGCTGGACGAGCGCATGGTGACGTGGAGCAACCGGGGACACTTCGTCTTCCCCATCCAGGTCCACGCGGCGATGCGGATGATGACGCCAGTGATGGCCGACAACTTCTCGCGAGGTGCCGAATGTCCCGTTACCGGCTTCTGAAGACCTCGCGAGGGCAGGCCCTCGTGCTGTTCGCGCTGACGCTGCTCTTGCTCGCGCTGATGGTGCTGATGACGCTGGGCTTCGGCATGCGCGCCAAGGAGCGCGTCGAAATCCAGATGGCCGCGGACGCGGCGGCGTACAGCCAGGCGGTGGCGACGGCGCGCACGTTCAACGCGATTTCGGTGATGAACCGCGCGCAGGTGGCCCACATGGTGGCCATGGCCGGCACGCAGGCGCTCATCAGCCGCAGCAGCCAGGTCTACGCGGCCCACCTGGTCTGCACGCCCGTCTTCACGCCGGTGGTGTGGGAGCTGATGGACAAGGCCGCCGCCACGCAGGTGAAGGTTCTCCAGGGCAGCGCGGGCAACCTCTACCGCGCGGGGCTGAACATCTACAGCCACCTGCTGCGCGAGCACATCTCCGAGCAGCGGCTCGCGCTGCGCATCGCCCGGGGTGCGAATCCGGAGCTGGAGGCCACGCCGGATGGTTCGGGCAAGAGCTTCCAGGAACTCAACGGCGACGACGCGGTGCCCAACCACGAAGACCTGATGAACGCGGTGCGACGCGGCGGTGGCGGGTGTGGCAGTGGCGCGGTGTGCGCGGTGGGCGGCAGCACGTCGGCGCACCTCAACGCCACCATGGGCAGCCTGGGGTGGACGTGGGTGCACAACCGGCCCACGGGCGGCGCGGGGTTTGGCACGGGCGGGGCCGCGCGGTCCGCGGCCTTCCGGCGCTACAGCGCGGCGGCGGAGATGGACCCTTCGACGTACACCACCGTGTCGGGCCGCAACTCCTCGGGGCATGACCATGCGACCGCCATCCTGCCCACGCGGTGTGCCAGCAACCCGCCCCCCATTCCGGTGCCGGTGACGGATGCGTGGGTGATGTCCGACGAGCAGCAGACGCCCGAGGACCAGCACGTGTATGGCCTGCGCCTGCCGCCCGGTCAGGCGCCGGAGGCCGGCGAGCCGCTGTTCGAGCGGCACACGCTGGGCGCCTGTGTTTCCTGCCCGGGCATCTGGCCGTTCGCCATGGGCTACAACGTGGACTCGCTGCAGCGGGGCGCGGGCAACCACTATGGGCAGCCGAAGCTGTACTCGGTGCTGCACCGTGACTACGGCAGCGATGCGCGGCGGCGGAGCCCGGACCCGTGGAACCTCTTCTTCCGGTTCAAGTTCTCCGCGGAGAACACGACGGAGTTCGACAACGCCATTCCGCTGGGGCGCTCGCGTCCCACGGGGCGTGAGAGCGTGCAGCGCAACCAGGTCGCGTTGTCGGCGGGCATCGTCTATTACCACCGGCCGCGCGCGGCGGGGCAGGGGGGTGGATGGCGTGAGCCGCCGAACTTCCTCAACCCGTTCTGGCGCGCCACGTTGGTGAGTCCGGAGGGCTCCACGGATGACAGGCCCGCGGCGAGCCTGGAAGCGGCGGGCTTCGCCGAGCACGGGCGGGTGTTGAGGGAGCTGGAGCAGGCGGGGTATCGCGGCGGCAGCCGGCGGGGAGCGGGGTACTGACATGCGCTCGCGAGCGGCACGAGGACAGTCCCTCATCGAGACGTCGCTGGGGTTGATGGTGTTCATCACCATCCTCCTGTTCGGCATCTACTTCGCGGAGGTGGGGGCGCTGACGTTGAAGGTGCAGGAGGCCGCGAACTTCGCGATGTGGAACGCGACGGGCCGTGTGATGCACGACCCGGAGGACCGCGAGTGGCAGCGCCCCTCGGCGGTGACGGGGGCCCTGGCGGAGGCGAACGGCCGCTATGTGGACTA
The DNA here is from genome assembly GCF_013336715.1 of Myxococcus sp. CA056. Taxonomy (NCBI): domain Bacteria; kingdom Pseudomonadati; phylum Myxococcota; class Myxococcia; order Myxococcales; family Myxococcaceae; genus Myxococcus; species Myxococcus sp. CA056. Next base: position 735,735 of record NZ_JABUMT010000001.1, on the reverse strand, counting down.
CGACGGCCGCAGCCGTATGGATGGCGCGGGTGGAGTGCCGCTCCAGTTGGCGATTGCGCGCGCGCAGCCCATCCGGGTGGACTGTGAGGCGGAGCTGCCCGACGGTGTGCCCACGCTGAGGCCGGCGGATGCACAGGGGCCGCTGGCGTCCATGCGGGTGTTGTCGGAGGGGATGCGGTGCACGGCGTCCACGCAGCTTCGCGCCGAGCGCATCGGTCGCTTCATGGAGCCGAGCTTCTTCCAGGCGTCGCAGCGGCGCGCGGCGGCAACCTTCCGGGTGTGCGCTGCGGGGCGTGCGACGGGTGGCGAGTGTCGGGGGCGGTTTGGCTTGTTCCTGGATGACTGGGGCCTGTCGACGGTGGATGAGGGACGGGCCTGTCCGCTGAGCATGAACAGTGGGGCGGTCTGCGGCAATCGGGACTACTACCTCTGGGCGGAGCGTGTGTACCGCACGAATGGTGGAGGCGGTGGGGCGGGGTCGGCGCTCGCGGCGCTGGTGGGCTCGGAGTCGGTGAACGAGGACCAGTTCTTCATGAGCTTCCGGGGCGAGGAGGACCGCTACCAGGAGAACATCGGTGGGACGCACGCGGGTGGCCAGTCGGTCTGGGAGACGACGCCCTTCAGTGCGCCGAACCTGAATCGCCCGTACAACGTGGCCCGACAGAACCGGTGGCTGGGCGGAGTGCGGGTGCGGTGAGGTCCGTGTTCGCCGCGCTGGTTCTGTTGAGCGTGGCCGCCGTGCATGCCGCGCCCGTGAACTCCAAGCCGGAGGAGGGCGCGAGCACCGCGTCCGCGAGTCCGAAGGTTGAAGCCGGTGCGAAGGCCGCGAAGGCTGGCTCCTCGCCCGCGCGCCCGACGGTGGAGACAGGTGCGGGCGCAACGAAGTCGAGCGCTGCATCCGCGAGTCCGAAGCTTGAGGCCGGTGCGAACGCCGCGAAGGCGGGCTCCTCGCCCGCGCGCCCGACGTTGGAGGCAGGCGCGAGTGCGGCGAAGTCGAGCACTGCATCCGCGAGTCCGAAGGTTGAGGCAGGCGCGAGCTCCGCGACGAAGCCCGGCTCCGTGCCCACGAGCCCCAAGTCTGGAGCCGGCCCGAGCAGCGCACCCACGGGCGTGGCATCGCCGGACAGCGCGCCCCGCTTCGCCTGGCCGTCGATGCGCGTCCTGGAACAGGTGGACGCGAGTGAAGTGGTGGAAGCGGGCGGCGTGCCGGTGGTGCTTCGCGCGGTGGTGGTGAAGGAGCGCGCGGAAGACCTCATCCAGCGCTTCGCGGATGCCTTCCGTGCCGGCGGCCTCCATGTCCCTCCAGGCGCCGAGCAACCCCAGCTCGCGAGCGGCGCGGCCATGCTCACCGCCATCGACATGTACCGGGGCATCACCTTCACCGTCATCCTCCAGCCACAGGATGTCGGCGTCACGCTCGTCTACCTGGGCGAGGCCAACCACACCCTGCGCCGTGAACCAGGCACCGAGGGCGATGTCGCGTCACTGCCCCCAGGGGCTCGACAGGTCTTGCGCGTGAATGACGAGGGCTCGAGGACGCTGTCCTTCCTCGTTCCCATGTCCGCGGGCGAAGTGGATGCCTTCTACGCCCAGGCGCTGCGCCGCGACGGTTGGCGTCGCGAGGACGGCGACATGACGGTGTACACGCGCTCGGGCGAAGAGCTGCGCATCGTGCACGAGCCCGCGGAGGGTGGTCTGCGCTCCGTCGTGCTCGTCCACCGGGGCCGCTCCCCCGCGCGGTAGACGGCCCACTCCGAGCCCTCAGTGCCCCGCGTGCGCGTGAAGCGCCACCGCGTTCCCCTCGGTGTCCTGGAACACCGCGAACGACCCCAGGGCCCCGATGGACGTCTTCTCCACCAACACCTTGCCTCCCGCCTGGGCGACACGGCGGATGGCGCCATCCAAATCGGAGCCCGCGTCCAGGAACACCCGGCTCCCCTCCAGCGAGGGACGCATGTGCGGCGAGTGGATGAGCGCTCCCGTCACATCCCCCTCCTGCTTCCGGGTGAAGACGGCGATGCGCGTGCCGTGGAAGTCCTCCACCTTCAGCGTGGTGGACAGGACGGACTCGTAGAAGCGCGCGGCGCGCGCCAGGTCGACGACGGGAATCTCGAACCAGTTCAGTCGGTGGGCCATGACAGGTCTCCAGCTCGGCGGAAGTGCCGATGGGAGTCACCATGACCTCTGTTCCTGTCAGCCTTGTGTCAGGTTTGTTGCTCGCGACGGCGCGGCGTCCAACGCCCGCTCGCGGCCTCCTGCTTCAGGCGCGCAGCTTCTCGCGCAGCGTCTTGGCGCGGCCCTGCATGTCGGGGTCCATGCTGGTCAGCTCCACCGACTTCAGCCGCTGGTCCAGACTCTGCGGCACCTTCTTCGGCAGCTTGCCCTCTTCGGCCAGTCCCTCCAGCCGGGCCAGCGCCTTGTCGACGATGCGCTCGCGCGGATGGTCCAGCAGGCTGTCCAGGAAGTACGCGTCCTCGGGCAGCTCCGGGTACTTCTCCAGGTAGTCCACCACGGCCTTCACCCAGTCGGCGCGCGTCTCGGACTCCGTGACTTTCTGCATGGCCTGCTTCTGGGCCTTGCGCTTGCCCTCTGGGTCGAACGTCTTCGCCAGTCCCTCGGGAAGCTCGCCGCCGGTGAAGAGCGCATCCGCGGCGGTCTTGTACTTCTGGTAGCTCGCGCTGCGCTCAATCTTCTGCTGCGCGGGGTCATCCTGGCGGGAGTGGTACTTGCTGCCCTTGGCGCGCCCCGCGTCGATTTCTCGCCACGTCTTGTCGCGCTTCCCAGAGAAGCCGCCGCCGCCGTTGTCGTCCCTGTCCTTGGCCATCCTTCATCTCCCCTTGCGTGCGCCCCAGAGCGCCGCGAGTCCGCTTTGGACGAGGGTGCGCACCGCCTCCAGCTCCTGTGCGGTCAGGGGCTGCTCCTCGTCCTGCTCCGCCTCGAAGAGCGCCTCGTCCGCATACGTCCGCAGGGACTGGGGCACCGGTGGAGCCGTCGTGTCCGCCACCAGCGCCGCCGGGCGCACCGAAGCGACTCCCGGCGACCACCCCAGCTCCAGCATGGCGTACAGCTCGAAGAGCAGGTGGCGGGCGACTCCGTATCCTTCGTCCGTGAGCCCCGCGGCGTCAAGCGCGCCCAGCAAGGCATCCTGCCGGTTCTCGAAGGAGTGCATCAGCCGCGTGCGCGCCTTCTCGTCGTCCTCCAGGTAACGCCAGGCCGCCTCGACGAATTCGCCCGTGGGCTCGTCCGGGTGGAAGGCTTGGGGCAGGGGAGCCTTGACCTTCTTCGGCCGGGGCGGCCGGGGGCCATCCTCCAGGCGCACCGCGCGCCCCTCTTCCACCAGGTCCCAGAGGCCCAGCAGGTTCTGGTACAGCAGCCGGGCGATGTCGGGCGAGGGGAAGCGCGGCTCCTCCTCGAACAGCCCGGGGATGACGTCGCTGTGCGGGCGCCCCTCGGCGTGGGCCGCCTGCATGCGGGCGAGCACCTCCGCGGTGTCGCAGGGGCTGCCGGACACCTCCAGCAGTCCGTCGAGTGTCTGCGCGCCCTCGAACTCGCGCGTGAAATCGGCACCTCTGTCCTTGGAGCGGCTCATGGCGGCGGGGACGCTTACCCCGGCGGACAGCCGAGCGCACGCGGCATCAGTGCTCCTCGGGCCACTCGCCCATCAGCGCGTCCTGGCGCTCCTTGGGATTGGAGGTCCACTCGAAGTCCTCCGGGACGTAGCCGCCGCCGTGCTGGCGTTCGCCGTCCCAGCTCACCTGCGCGGTGAGGAAGTGTTCGTCCGGCTCACCCGTCACCTCGGCGCGGTTGCCGGGAACGGTGAAGGGGGTGTCCAGGGGTTCGTCGGGGATGATGATGGCCATGGTGGGGCTCCGCGCGGAGGCGCTCTGACGCCAGATGTCCGCTGGCGCACGCGCCCGGTGCTTCGTCGTTCAACCTGGGCAGGCGGACGCGGACACGGGAGCGGGTGGGAGCGAGCGGGCGTGGGCACGGCCGCCTTCCGTTTCCGACCCGACGCCCCTAGTCTCCGGCTCCTGATGGCCGAGTCCTCGCCCGAGACGTTGAAGACCGCGGTGCAAGCACTCTCCCGCGTTCACGCGGTGGAGGGCCCGCCGGGAGAGAATGGCCTGCGCACCGTCTGGCACATGGGCACCGACGGCGCGGAGCTGATGTCCCAGGTGGACTCGGATGGCCGGGTGCGGCGGCAGGAGCTGACGCTGCTGGAGGACCACTACATGTGGGCCAGCGGCGAGGGCGTGCGCACCGGCCGCGTGGAGCCCGAAGGTGAGCGCGCCCGTCCCGCGGCGGCCGTGGTGAAGGCGGACCCTCAACTGGTTCCCCACCGGTTGGTGCGAGCCGCCCAGGCGATGGGCACGTACACCGGGCAGGACCGCTACATCCTGCACATGCAGCGCGTGCTGGCGCTGGCCCGCGAGGGGCTGGAGATGGCGGGTGCGGGCATCATCCTGCGCGAGGCGCAGCGTCCGTCGGAGCCCACGCTGCCCTCGCTGGAGGCGCCGTCACCCGCGCCCGCCCTCGCGCCGGCGGCTCCGCTGCGATACGTGCATGGCGCGCCTCACCCTGAGGCGGTGACGCCGCCGGAAGCTCGTGGCTCCGAGGGGGTCATCATGCTCGTCGTGTTCGGCGTGGGCGTGGTGGCCGGAGTCCTGTTGCTCATCTGGCTGCTCTGAGCCGGAGCGACGTCGAGCCCCAGCAGCCGCAGCATGTCCAGCGTGGTGGGCACCGCGCCCCGGTTCCGGGGCAGGGTGATGTGCGCGTTCTCGGCCACGGATTGCACCGGGTGCACATCCATCACCAGCAGGGCCGTCACGGCGGCCGCGGGCACCAGCCGGGGGGCCCAGCGAGGCGTGGGACGTGAGGCCTCGCGGCCACTGCCTCGCGCCACCAGCATGATGCCCAGCACCGCCAATACCGACGTGCACAACCAGCGCACCTCACGCAGTCGCGTGGCCGCCTCCATGCCCGTGGCCACCCACTCCTCACGCGCCGACTCGGGCACCTGTCCCAGCCCGGTGAGCATCTCGAGGAAGTGACGCGCCTCCAGCGCGCCCACCACCGCCACCGAGCCCAGCGCCGCCGTCACCCCGCTGGCGAGCAGCAGTCCCCGGCCGCGCCTGCGCCCTCCGGCTGCCTCCGCGCACGACGGACCAAAGCGCGCCAGCGCGAGCCCCAGCGCGAGCCCCAGGAGCAGCGCGGCGCTCGTCCACGCACCCAGCAGCCGGGGCGCCATGGCGTGGCCGGTGCTCGTCGCGACGTCCAGCACCGTGGCCTGGGTGGACAGGCGCGTCAGGCCGGACATGGCGCGGCCCACCAGGACCTCCGTGCCCAGCAGCCCCACCATCCACGGGAGGGTGGCCATGCCCAACATGACGGCGAGCGGCACACGCCGCCCCAGCCCCGTGCCGGCCAGCGCGAGCGACAGCAGGGGCAACTCAATGAGTAGGGCCAACGCCACCACGGCGGCGAAGGGACCGGCGGCATCCACCGTGCCCGCAAGGGCCTCGGGACCGTGCAGCAGGGGTGCGAGCGTGAAGCACCACAGGAACACGGTAACGGGCACGGACGAGGCCACCGAGAGCCCGGGCATGAAGCGGAGCCGCAGAGTAACAAGCATTCCAGGAGAGACTAGTCTCTCCAGGTAATTCTTGGAATTCAGACTGGGGGACGACCGACCAGCCAGTAGACGACGCTGGAGAGGGCTCCGGCGACAGGAGACACGAGCACACCCAGCAGGTAGAGGCCGGGACAGTCGCCTTCGGTGCAGCCGATGCGGCTGTAGGCGAGGGCGCCGGCGAGCAGCAGCGGGACGTGCATGCCGATGAGGAAGATGCCGGCGCCGCGCACGACGAGCCCCCGGTACCAGGTGCGTGTCCACAATCGGAAGACGATGGGGACCAGGACCAGGGTGCCGGTGGCCGCGGCGGCGAGCGCGAGGTGGCGCGCGGACACGGCCACACACGCTAGGGCCGCGAGGGCCAGCGCGGGCACGAGCAGCAACGCGTTGAGGGACAAGGGCTCCCGATGACGCATCAGACAGGGGAACGCTGGCAGAGCCCGCGTGTGCAGGCAAGCGGCGCGGTGGGGGAATGTCCCCGGGTCCGCTTCCGCCAGGCCCGCGCGGTCGCCATCAACGTCTGAGTGGACGAGAACCCGTCGTGCCGCCGCCGTCGCTACGCCGCGACGGCGCCTTCACCCAGCAGCCGCAGGTAGCGGCCCCGCAGCGCGAGCAGCTCCGCGTGCGTGCCTGACTCCACCACGCGGCCTTCCTCCACCACGGCAATCACATCCGCGTCGCGCACGGTGGACAGCCGATGTGCAATCACCAGCACCGTGCGGCCGCGCATCAGCGTCTCCAGCCCCGCGCCTACCGCCGCCTCGCTCGCCGCGTCCAGCGCGCTGGTGGGCTCGTCCAGCAGCAGCACCGACGGCTTGCACAGGAACGCGCGCGCCAGCGCCAGCCGCTGCCGTTGCCCGCCCGACAGCCGGCTGCCTCGCTCGCCCACGGACTCGTCGAGCCCTCCAGGCAGCGCGCGCACGAAGTCCTCCGCGTGCGCCAGCGCGAGCGCCTCCCACAACTCCGCGTCCGTCGCTTCGGGCCGGCCCAGCCGCAGGTTGTGGCGCACCGTGCCGGAGAACAGCACCGGCTCCTGCGGCACCCACGCCACCTGTCCGCGCACGCTCGACGGCTTCAGCGACTCCAGCGGCGCGCCGTCCCACAGCACCCGTCCGCCCGACGACGGCAAAAACCCCAGCAGCACGGAGAACAGCGTCGTCTTCCCGGCGCCCGACGGCCCCACCAGCGCCACGCGCTTGCCCGCGGGCACCACCAGGTCCACGCCCCGCAGCGCCTCGCGCCCGTCCTGATACGTGGCCTTCACGCCCTCCAGCACCAGCGCCTGCGACAGCGGATGGGCCGCATCCCCCGTGTCCGGAGGCGAGGGCTCATCCGCGATGGCGAACAGCCGCTCCGCCGCCGCCAGCCCCGTGAGCACCTGGGACAGCGTGCCGCTCAGGGATTTGATCGGCTGATACAACAGCAACGCAGCTGCGAGAAAGGACAAGAGCCGTCCCGCGAGCTCGGGGTCCGCGGACACCGCGCGCGCGCCCCACGCCACCGCCATGGCCACGCCGGCGATTCCGAGCAGCTCCACCGTGGGGCTCACCGCGCCGCGCAGGAACAGCGAGCGGCGCATCTCGCCCAGGTACTTGTCCGCCTCCACGTCGAAGGACTCGAGCGCGCGTGCCTGCCCGCCGTAGGCCTGCACCACTGGCAGGTTCTGCAGCTGCTCGGCCGTCAGCGACGTCAGCGCGCCCAGGCTCTGCAGCGAGCGGGCGGCGACCTTCTTCAGCGAGCGGGCGAAGCGATTGATGGGCAGCACGGTCACCGGCACCACGATGAACGTGAAGAGGAAAAGCTTCGCGTCGATGAGGAAGCACGTCGCCAGCAGGGCCACCGCTTGCAGCCCATCCTTCACGTACGATGACAACGCCTGCGTTATCGAGAACTCCACCAACGGCACGTCCGACGTGAAGCGAGACAACAGCTCACCGGAGTGTCGCCGCTCGAAGAACGCGGGCGGCTGGCCGAGCAGTCGCCCGTAGAGAAAACCGCGCAGGTCCGCCATGACACGCTGGCCCAGCCGCTGCATAAGGCCACCCTGGAGGAACTGGGCCAGGGCCTTCACCAGCGCGAGCGCCACCACCACCAGCGGCAATCGCCGCAACAACACGTCGCCAGGCAGCGACACCCCGGCCACGGTGACGGGCTGGTCCGTGAGCACCGCGCGCAACAGCGGCCCGACGACCCAGGCATACGCGGAGGTCGCCGCGGCGGCGACGAGTGACGCGCAGACACCCGCCGCCAGCAGCCGGCGGTAGGGGCGCAGGTAGCCGAGGAGTCGGCGGTAGACGTGTGGGGAGGGACGAGGAGCCACTGTTTGGCGGCGGACTCTGTCACCGAGTCGCCAAGAGGTCCAAGTCTAGAGGGACGTGAAACGTCGTGCCTTGCCGCCTGCTTTCCCACCAGCCGTCATCAGCAGGCAGGCCCGTTCCGTTGCCCCCCTCCGTCCCTGCGGACAGGTTCAGGGGAGCCATGGACACCAATAACGAAAAAGAGGTCCTTTTCAATCCGGGCTGCGAGCCGGTGGTTGAAGACGAGGAGCGTCGCCGGCTCCTGTGGCTCATGGCCGAGTACTTCCGCACCATCGGGTACACGGACATCAAGGCCCGTCTCCCTGGATTCATGCCGCCTCCCATCCTGTCGGGCACCATCGAGGACGCACGTCCCGACTTCACCTGCCGCCAGTCCGACTCGGCGCGCACGCCCATCATCCTGGAGATTGTCACCCCGGGCATGGTGGACGAGCCGACCGCGGAGAACCGGTGGAGCCTGCTGGCCAGCGCCGCCAAGCTCTACAACGCGGAGCTGCACTTCGTGGTGCCCAAGTGGGCGTCCAACGGAGCGGTGGATCCGGCGCTCAAACGCAGGCTGGCCCGGATGGAGCTGACCGCCAACCGCGTGTGGACCGTCTAGTCCTCCCGCCCCTACCCTGACCGCCCCGTCTCTCTTCAAGCCGCCCGGTGGCCTCCATGGCCCCCGGGCGGCCTTGGTTTTGCCCCTTGGATTGCTGGCGCGTTCCGCTGCGTTATAGTGACTCAGAGTTTTTCGCGGCGTCAAAAAGTCCAGCAAATTCCAGGGGTTGAAGCGAATGCCAGCAGCGGCGGCCGGTCAGAAACGCGACTATTACGAGATCCTGGGCGTCCAGAAGACCGTCTCCGCGCAGGAGCTGAAGAGCGCGTTTCGCAAAGTGGCGCTCCAGTACCATCCGGATCGCAACCCGGGAAACAACGAGGCCGAGGAGAAGTTCAAGGAAGCCTCGGAAGCCTACGAAGTGCTCAGTGACCCTGACCGGCGGGCGAAGTACGACCGCTTCGGGCACTCGGGCAACCCGTTCGAGGGCTTTGGTGGCGCCGGCGGTGGGTTCCAGGGCGTCAACATCAACGACATCTTCGGCGAGATTTTCGGCGACATCTTCGGCGGTGGCCGGGGGGGTGGGCGCCGCACCAGCTCGCGTGGCGCGGACCTGCGCTACAACCTGGAAATCACCTTCGAGGAGGCCGCGTTCGGCAGCCGTCCCAAGGTGACGATTCCGCGGCCGAAGAAGTGCGAGACGTGCACGGGCTCGGGCAGCAAGAGCGGCGCGGGTCCTCGCGCGTGTGGAACGTGCGGCGGCAGCGGAGAGCTGCGCTACACGCAGGGCTTCTTCGCGGTGTCGCGTCCCTGTGGGGACTGCGGCGGCACGGGCGCGGTGGTACCGGACCCCTGCGCGCGCTGCAAGGGCTCCGGGAAGACGCCTTCCGAAGAGGTGATTGAGGTCGCCATCCCCGCGGGCGTGGACAACGGCACGCGGGTGCGGCTGACGGGCATGGGCGAGCCGGGAGACCGGGGCGGCCCCGCCGGAGACCTCTACGTCACCGTCATCGTCAAGGAGCACCCGCTCTTCCAGCGCGAGGAGTACGAGGTCTTCTGCGAGGTGCCCATCTCCTTCACCCACGCGGCGCTGGGCGCGAAGATCGACGTCCCCACGCTCGATGGGAAGGTGAAGATGACCATCCCCGCGGGCACCCAGTCCGGGAAGGTCTTCCGGCTCAAGAGCAAGGGCATCCCCCACCTGCACAGCCAGCAGCGGGGAGATCAGCACGTGCGCGTCGTCGTGGAGACGCCCACGGAGCTGTCCTCCAAGCAGCGCGAGCTCCTGGAGAAGCTCGCGGAGTTGTCCGGTGAGGAGTCCCATCCGCAGTCCAAGAGCTTCTTCGCCAAGGTGAAGGAGCTGTTCGGCTGAGCGAAGCCGCGGTGCGTAGGTGAGCCACGGCCGGCCGCTCGCCCTGGGAGCAGGGCCTGGGCCGGCGCGTCGTGGCCCTGGGGCCGCGTGCGTGTGGCCCTGGCGCCGCGCCAACGTGAGGAAGTCAACGTCCAGGGGCCGTGGGCGGTCGGGCACGAGGGGTGCACAGCGGGAGGGGTTCCACGCGGAATCTTCTCCCCGCTCCGTTGTCGACGGAGGCGCATCGCCGCTGCTATGCACCCCACTGCCATGGAAGTCCTGCCCACCTTGCGCCGCTCGCTCCTCGTCGCGCTGGCCCTGCTGCTGACGGCCTGTCCTCGACCCTCACGCACCCCGCCTGCCGGTGGCGACACGGGAGAGGATGTCCCCACGGGAGATCCGTTCCCCAAGCGGCCCGCCGTCGAGGCGAGGAAGGACGCGACCGCGGACGCGGCGCTCGCCCAGGCGAGGCAGACGGCCCAGGCCACGCCCGACAAGAAGAAGGCCGCCGAGGCCTACCTGTCCGTGCGCAAGGCGTACCCCGCGACGACGGCGGGCCAGGACGCGCTCTACCAGGCCGGCGTCCTCTTCTTCGAGTCGAAGGACTACGTCAACGCGCGCAAGTCCTTCAACGAGCTGCTCTTCGAGAACCCCCTCTACAACCAGGCCGAGGACGCCAAGCGCAAGCTGGCGCTGTCCGCCATGGAGGTGGGCGCCTACCGCGACGCGTACCAGACGCTGTCCAGCCTCGCCGAGCGCGCCGAGGGCGCCGAGCGTGAGCAGCTCCTGCGCGACGCGGCCCGGGCGGCCGAGGGCGCGGGGCTGTATGGGCAGTCGCTGACGCTGGCGGTGGAGCAGGCGGGGCAGGCGAAGACGCAGCAGGAGCGCGACGCGGCGGTGGCCCGGGTGGAGGCGCTGGTGGAGGGCCGCGCGGACTTCGTGGACATCGCGCGCGTGGCGGAGGGCCTGCCCGCGTCCAACCCGGCGTGGCCCGTGCTCACCTTCAAGCTGGCGCGCGTCTACTACCACCTGCGCGAGTGGACGCGGCTGGAGGAGACGCTCAACCGCTTCCTCGCGGAGGCGCCGCAGAGTCCCTTCGCGCCCCAGGCGCGGGAGCTGCTCGCGCGGGCCACGCGGCGCGTGGAGGCGAAGCCGAAGACGGTGGGCGTGCTGCTGCCCATGACGGGTCGCTACCAGCCCATCGGCGAGGCGGTGCTGCGCGGCATCCAGCTGGGCCTGGAGGGCAGCGACATCGAGCTGGTGGTGAAGGACACGCAGGGCGACGTCAACAAGACGGGCCAGGCGATGGAGCAGCTCGCCTTCGACGACGGCGCCATCGCCGTGCTGGGGCCGCTGCTCGGTGACGACTCCAAGCGCGCGGCGCTGGTGGCCGAGGAGCTCCAGCTTCCGCTGCTCACCATGACGCGCCAGGAAGGCGTCACGGACCTGGGCCCCTACGTGTTCCGCAACATGCTGACGAACGCCGCGCAGGCGGACGCCATCGCGGACTACGCCATCAACGTGAAGGGCTACAAGAAGTTCGCCCTCCTGTACCCGAACATCCCTTACGGAGTGGAGCTGGCGGACTCGTTCTGGGACCAGGTGACGGAGCGCGGCGGAGTCGTGCGGGGCGCGGAGCGCTACTCGCATGACCAGACGACCTTCACCACCGAGGCGAAGAAGCTGGTGGGCCGCTACTACCTGGAGGACCGTGGCGATTACGTCGAGGGCGTGAGGGACTTGCAGGGCGAGAACCTGGACGCCTTCCGTCGCCGCAAGGCGCTGGAGAAGGTGAAGAGTGGCGTGGAGCCCATCATCGACTTCGAGGCCATCTTCATGCCGGACGACTGGCGGCGGGTGAGCCTGGTCGCCCCGGCGCTGGCGGTGGAGGACATCGTCACCAACGCGTGCGACCCGCGTGATTTGGAGCGCATCCGCAAGACGACGGGCAAGAAGGAGCTGAAGACGGTGACGCTCTTCGGCGCCAACCAGTGGAGCAGCCCCAAGGGGCGCTCGGGCCTGCCGGAGTTGATTGAGCGCGGCGGCAAGTTCGTCACCTGCTCGGTGTACGTGGACGGCTTCTTCGTGGACTCGCAGCGGCCAGCAACGCGCACCTTCGTGCGCAAGTACCGGGAGGCCTACAAGCAGGAGACGGGGAAGGACCCGGGGCTCCTGGAGGCCATTGGTTACGACTCCGGGCGCATGCTGCGGCAGCTGGTGGAGAAGAAGGAGGGTGGGCCCCGCACGCGCGCGCAGATGCGTGACGCGCTGGCCAACCTGAAGGACTTCGACGGCGCCACCGGTCGCACCTCGTTCAACGAGAAGCGCGAGGCGGTGAAGCAGCTGTTCCTGTTGTCCATCGACAACAAGGGCGTCACCGAAATCAACGTGGACAAGGAGCGGGAGAAGGCGGCGTCGGGAGGCTCGGGTTCATGAGGCGGACGGCGGGGCTGCTGGCGGCGGGGCTGCTGGCGGCGGGGGGCGGCGGGTGCGCGCACCAGGCGGCGCGGCTGGCTCCAGACGTGGAAGCGCGGTTGGGTCAGACGCAGGGCGCGTTTCTCACCGGCGCGACGGCGGGGCTCGACAAGGGCCCCATCCTCAACCGGGCTGACTTCATCTGGGGCCTGGACTTCTCGCCCCGTCAGCACCGCGTCGCGTACACGCGGCTGGGCGCGCGCTCCTACTTCCTGTCCATCTGGGCGCTGGAGACACCGCCCCGGAAACTGGGCGACCCGCTCATCAATGCGTACGAGTTCGACGTGGAGGGCGTGGCCTTCTCGCCGGACGGCGGACTTGTCGCCACCGCGGGCCGTGATGGCGCCGTGCGCCTGTTCGACGCGGCCACGGGCGAGGCTCGCGGCGTTCGCGTCACCGAGGAGCCACTCACCGTGGTGGCCTTCCACCCGGAGGGCCGCTGGCTGGTGGCGGGGGGCGTGAAGGGTCTGCTCACCGTGCTGTCCGTGCCGGACCTGGCCCATGCCTCCGAGGAGCGCGGGCACGAGGGGCCGGTGAGCGCGGTGGCCTTCGCGCCGGACGGGACGCTGTATTCGGGCGGCTGGGACAAACACGTGCGCGCGTGGCGCACGGGGCTGGAGTCCCTGTCCTCACAGGCGACGCGCGCGCGCTTCGAGCGACGGGGCGGCTCGGCGGTGGTGGGCGGCTCGGTGAATGGCAAGGCGCCCGTCAGCTTCGCGCTGGACGCGCGCGTGCCCGCCATCGTCGTCACCGGAGAGGCGGCCACTGCGGCGGGCATCGACGTGGCCTTCCTGAAGGAGACGTTGGACGTGCCGGGTCCGCTGGGCACCACCCAGGCGCGGCTGGCGCGGGGCCAGTCCCTGCGCTTCAAGTCGCTGGTGGTGCGCGACGTGGACGTGGCGGTGTGTGACGCGTGCGTGCCCCAGGGTGTGCAGGGCGTGCTGGGCGCTCCCTTCACCGAGCGGGTGGGCGTGTCCTTCGACGAGGTCAACCACGAGGCCCTCTTCACGCTGAAGTCCGCGGCGCCGGAAGGCGCGGCGACGGTGGAGACGCTGGTGCTGGCGGCGCGTTCGGACTTCACCTTCCCCGCGTACGTCAGCGACGTCACCGTGGACGCGCGCGGGCAGCGGCTGGGCGTGGGCCTCTCGGAGCAGAAGCCGGAGCGGGACAGGAACGTGTACGAGCGTGAGCGTCAGGGCGTGGAGGAGCCGCGGGGGCCCTTCAACGCGGGCGCGGTGGTGGACGCGGCCACGGGACAGGTGCTGCACAAGTGGCCGGTGCACCACGGCGTGGTGTCCACCGCGGCCATCTCTCCGGACGGGCGCTCGCTCGTCTCCGGAGGCTGGGACAAGAAGGTGCACCTCTTCACCGAGGGCGAGCCCACCGCGCGCGGGACGCAGACGTTCGACTGGTCCGTGCGCCGCGTGCGCTTCAGCCCGGACGGGCGCCTGGTGGGCGTGGCCGCGTGGACGCCGCAGGTGGCCAGCCGCACCGGGGAGAGCGAGCCGTCCGCGGTGCTGCTCGACGTGCGCTACGCGGAGGGCGCCTCCGTGGTGTCCCCTGGGGCGCCCGCCGCTCAGTAGTTGAAGAAGATGTGTTCTCGGGGCACGCCCCGGTCCTTCAGGGCGTCCATGACTCCCTGCACCATCCTCGACTGTCCGCAGACGAAGGCCCTGGAGTCCCCCACCGTGTCCTCGCCGAGGTGGGCCTGCACGTAGCCGGTGAGGCCCAGCCAGCCGCTCACGCCGGGCTGGCTGACGGTGCGCACCACCTGGATGCCCCCTTCCTCCCAGGAATGCAGCTCTCCCTGGTACGCGAAGGCGCCGGGGGTGCGCGCGCCGAAGTAGAGCTTCACGCGGCCGAAGGCCTCCCGCTCGCGGCGGATGCTGGCGATGACGGGGCGGATGGCGGAGATGCCGGAGCCGGTGGCGAAGAGGAGCACGTCATGTCCTCGGGCCCGCTCCAGTGGGAAGCCCTTCCCCTCGGGCGCCGACACGTGGACCTGGGCGCCTGGCGGAAGGCGGATGAGGGCGTCGGGCAGCGGGCTGCCGTCCTTGAGGAGGAACTCCCACCGTGCGCCTCGCGGCTCGGGCGGGGAGGCGATGGCGAACAGGCCCGCCTCCATTCCGGGCAGGCAGAGGCGGACGTATTGCCCTGGGTGCGCGTGGGTCCCCACAAGGGGCGTGCCTTGGATGTCGAGCACGAGGTCGGTGAGCCCGTCGGCTGCGGGGGCGCGGGAGGTGACGATGGCCGGATGCCAGTCGGGCATGGTGAGTGCGGTTTTAACCCGTGTGCCGGGAGCGTGCTGCCCCTGGTAGCCTGGGGCGGTGAAGAGTCTTCTCTGGATAGTCTTGTTCATGCTCGGCCTGGCCGGCGTGCTCATTCCGCTGACGTATCTCTATACGGCCAGCAAGCTGCCCCAGTTGGAGAGCGAGTTCGACGTCGACAAGCTGCTCAAGCACAGCATCGAAGGCGAGCGGATGAGCCTCCGCGCCGGGCAGTCCGAGCGCAACCCCCGTCCCATCGCCTTCAACCGCCCCGACTTCTCGCGCCTGCCGAAGGACCTGGTGGCGCTCTATATCCGCCACATGGAGTGCCCCCGCTACTTCCAGACGCCGCGCGAGGACGGGGCGGCGTGGGCGTGGCGCCTCTTTGTCGGCGCGACGGTGGGGACGGCGCCTCCGGGAGAGGGCGCCTGTGAGCGCCTGCTGGCCATGCGCATCGCCCAGGGCCTGGGCATCTCCGGCAACCTCCAGCTCACCGTGGCCGCGCACCGGCTGCACGCCTTCATGCAGAAGGACCAGCTCATCGCCTACGACCTGGCCATCCTCTACTTCGAGCGGGGCGTCGTGGGCGTGGAGGACGCGGCCTTCACCCTCTTCAAGAAGGAGCTCAGCGACCTGCAGCTCCCGGAGCTGGCGGAGCTCCAGCTCGCGCTGCCGCCCTTCTATCGCTACTGGGATATCCGCCAGTGCAAGAACCCCACGGTGCTGCGTCAGGACCGGGACACGCTGCTGGCGGACCTCGCGGGGTGGAAGCTGGTGAGCGAGGACCGGGCTCGCAACGCGACGTCGCAGAAGCTGGGCTGCCTGGAGTAGCGCGCACGACGTGCTGGAGGGCCTCGTTGTGCCCGGTGCTCAGGGCTTGATGAACATGCTCTCCAGCGAGTTGAGCCGCTTGTTGATGTCACGGCGGGTCTCCGTGTCCTCGGCCGCTTCGGCCTGCCGCCGGTACTTCGTCAGCAGATTCAGCATCGCGTCGGGGCTCGTCACGCGGCCCTGACCGATGAGCTCCGGCATCGACTCCTCCAGCGAGTCGATGCGCTTGAGGAGCCTGCCCCGGGACATCGCGTCCGCGCTGACCGTGGGCTTGGAGGTGCTCGCGGGGCGACCGGAGCGAGCCACGGCGGGGGTCTCCGGCTCCTCGAGCGCGGGCGGTGGGCGGGCCGTGGGAGGCGCCTGCTCCGCGTGGTCAGCGGGGGCCGTGGCCGCCAGCGCTCCGTTCGTGTCGAGCGGCGTGGGGGCCGCGTCTTCTTCGGCCGGGGCTGGGCTGCCTCCTGGCTGGTCCAGTGCGCCAGTCGCGAGCGGGGCGGGCGGAGGCGGCTCGGCGAGGACCTCGCGCGAGGGGACGTCTTCCCGCGCGGCGGCATGCGTGAGCGGCACGGCGCGGGGCGGCTCCCGGAAGACGATGGCGGCGGCTCCGGCGAGCAGCGCCACGGAGGTTCCAAGGGCGACTGCGACGGGCAGGTACTTGCGCGTGCCGGTGGGCTGGGGAGCGGGCCGGGCGCCTTTCTCCGGCGTCAGCTCCGGAGGCACGGGGACGGGCGTGGTGGGGCGTCGCGAGGCCGCGTCCTCCGCCGAGGGGGGCTTCTCGTGGGTGGGCGCGAGCGCGCTGGGATTGGAGCGGGTGGAGCGCAGCGAGCGGCGCAGCTTGTGGAGTTGCTGGCGCAGCGCGTCCGCCGAGTTGGGCCGCGTCTCCGGGTCCTTCGTGAGCATCTGGAGGATGAACGCATCCAGCGCGGGCGGCAGGTCGGAGACGAACTCGGAGGGGCGGGGAGGCCGCGCCTCCACGTGCTTCATCAGCAGATCCACGGGCGAACTGCCCACGAAGGGCAGCCGGCCCGTCACCATCTCGAACGTCACCACGCCCAGGGCGTAGAGGTCGGTCATCGGACCCACCTCCTGGCCTCGCGCCTGCTCCGGGGCCATGTACTCCGGCGTGCCCACCACCATGTCCGTGCGCGTCTGCGCGGTGCGGCCGGTGGGGCCCTGGCCCCGCTTGGCGAGCCCGAAGTCCAGCACCTTCACGTAGCGCGAGCCGTCCGGCTGGCGCACGAGGAAGATGTTGCTCGGCTTGAGGTCCCGGTGCACCACGCCCGCGCCATGCGCGGAGGCCAGCGCGGCGAGCACCTCGTCCAGGATGGGCAGGGCCTCCAGCACGGGCAGCCGGTTCTTCTCCGACAGCACGGCGTCGAGCGGCTGACCCTCCAGGTACTCCATGACGATGTACTGCCGGCCGTCCGGCACCTGGCCGAAGCCGAAGATGTCGATGATGCCCCGGTGGCGGATGGCGTTCACCGCGCGGGCCTCGGCCAGAAGCCGCTCCACCTGCTCGTTGGAGTGGGCCAGCTCCGGACGGAGCACCTTCACCGCCACGCGCTTGCCGATGAGCGGCTGGATGCCCTCGTACACCAGGCCCATGCCGCCCACGCCGATGCGAGCGCGCAGCTCGTACTCACCCAGCTTCAAGCCGATGAGCGGATCCTTCGGCACGTCCGTCAGGGCCTCCAGGGTGCTCTGCACGACGACCTTCGGCTCGTCCGCCATCGGCGATGCCGGGGCCGACGGTGGGACGTGGAACGAAGCGAGTGCCACGGTGCCGTCCCTCGGACACACACCAGTGTCCGCGGGGACGGGAAAACCACAGGTTTCGCAGTTCAGCTCGGAAGCCATCTCGGGCCAGGAAGAAAGGTCAGCGTACCAAGACGAGGTGAATGACGCGATGTGGTTCGGACCCGAGTGCAGGGCGAGCGTTCAAGCACCGCACACCCCGCGGCGTCGACCTGTCCAACAGCGTCGGACAGCCGACGGATGACCCTATTGGATGGGCACACATCCCGTCGTTGGCAGGGATGCGCCCTCACCGCCGTTGTTCTCGCCGCCCGCGCCGCCGGCCCCCTGGGCGATGGTGACCCCGCCATCCAGGGTGACCTGACCCCGCTGACACCAGATGCCCACCGATGGACCGCCGCCCCCACCGCCCCCCATTCCGCCGGGGCCGCCGGGGCCGCCTGAGCCCCCGTTGCCGCCGACGCCGCTGTAGGTTCTGATGGTCTGGCCGGACTCCTCCGTGATGATATCGGCGAAGGCGCTGCCCAGGCCTCCGTCCCCGCCGAGTCCGCCGACGCCGCCCGCGCCGCCCTTGCCGCCCGCGCCGCCTCCGAGCGTCTCGATACGGGAGCCCGCTTCCAGGGACACCTGGGCGTCGAACACGAGCAGGCCGATGGACGCCCCACCCCCGCCACCACCCGTGCCGCCCGTGCCGGGGCAGCCTCCCGCGCCGCCGCCGCCGCCACCGCCGCTGGCCGCCACGTCCACGGTTCTGTTGGTGAGGATGCAGCCGCCGCCGCTGCTGCCTCCGCCACCGCCGCTGCCCGTCTGGCCAGGCTCCCCAATTCCTCCTTGCTGCTCAACGCCCACCGACCAGGTCTGGTTCTCCTTGGAGAGCACCCCCAGGCCGGAACCGCTCGAGCCCGCGTCGCCTCCGCCCCCCTGGGCTCCCCTGCCGCCGTGCGTGCCCGTCCCCGCGACGCAGATGCAGAGGCCGCTTGCCGGACAGGTGAACTCGGTCTTGTCGCCGCCGATTCCTCCAGCGCCTCCCAGCAACGGGGCTCCGGATGAGGGGCCCGGCTCGCCCGGGCCGCCGTCGGCACCCGAGGTCAGGTGCGCGCCATTCGCGCCTCGGCCTCCAGCGCTTCCGCCGACGCCGGGACAGAGGACGTTGACGCCGCCTTCACCTCCGATTCCCGGTATCACCCTCGGGTTTCCCGTGGTGACCGCGCCCACCAGGCCCACCGGACCCTCCGCGCCCGCATCGCCAGTCAGGCCCTGTGCACCCGTCGCGCCGCGTCCCGCCTCCAGCACGGTGTGACGCAGCCGCACGCCCGAAGCGTCGATGACCTTCAAGGCGATGGAGGGCTGCCCGGGCTCCACCGCGTCCGCGGAGCGGATGTGCAGGTACTCCAGTACGATTCCCGCGTCCGTCACGCCCCGCACGGTGAGGCCCGTCGTGCCGCCGTTGTCCAACACGGCCACCTGGCCACTGACGCGTCCCCAGCCGCCGTCGCGCCCCGAATAGCCACCGTGCACGGAGACGGGCATGTCCAGCACCAGCTCGCCCTCGTCATAGGTGCCGCCCGCGAGGTACAGCCGCGTCGGGGCGCCGCCGTCCCACTGGCGCAGCAGCCCGAGCGCGTGGCGCACGGTGCGCAGCGGAGCCTCGCGGGTGCCCGTGCCGGCGACGTCGTCGCCGTACACCGGGTCGATGAAGAGGCCCGCGCTGGCCCGACCATCCACGCCATCGCAGTCGGAGTCCTTGAACTCATCGTCCGGAGGGTCCTCCCCGGTGTTGGTGGGGATGCAGCCCGCGTCTGGCACGACCTGCTGCTCGCACCGTCCCTCGTCGCGGCAGCGCTTCTGCGCGGCGTCGAAGTCGTAGCAGCCCCCCGCGGAAAGCACCGCCGCGAGCGCCGTGCCCATCGCTCCGAGCGTCCAGATTTTTCGCATGGGATTCCTCGAAGTCACGGCCACGTCCCGGACAGTCCGACCATGGCGCCACCGGAGCTCACGGCGGCGGAGGGGAGGACCTGCGGGGGCGGGTCATCGGGCCACAGGAACATCACCGCGCCAGCGACGATGCCCGCGGCGCCCACGCCAAGGGCCACGCGGCTCACCGTCTGCGCCTGCTTTCCTTCCGACACCAGCGCCTTCGAGTCGCGCACGGGCGCGTCGACCGTCCCCTTCTCCAGGGTGTCATACCGGTCCCGGGCCTTCAGGTAGAACACCGTCCCCACTCCCGCCAGCACCACACCTCCGGCCGCGGGCAGCCACGCCCAGCGGCGCGCGGAGGACGTCGTGGCGACGGCGACGGACGGTGTTTCCATCGGCGGTGGCGTGACGCGCTCCACGGGCGGCGGCGCGTCCTTCACGGAAGGCCGGGCCACCCGCGTGGGAGGTGGCACGTCGTCAATGGGCGGCGCGGGGGGCAGTCCCCGCAGCGCGCGCTGCGTGTTGAGCACCACCACGTCCAGGGCCTGGGTGAGGGCGTCCAGGAGCTTGTCCTCCGGCACGTCGAGGACGAAGTGCTCGGAGATGAGCATGCCGTCCTTCGCCGCATAGGCGCGCGCGCCGGCGCGGTAGCCGCCAGCCCGTGGGCCCAGCTCCGCCACCAGGACGACCTCCGCCTTGCTGGCCGTGCCGAGCCACTGGAGACACGGGGCCTCCGTGCGCTTGCAGCGCAGCAGCGTGCGGCGCCGCGTGGCGGGCAGCTTCCGGGTGACGTTCTCGATGCGGATGACGCGCAGCCCGCGCGACTCGAGCTGCTCCGCCACGTGCTCCTGCGCGAACTCGACGATGTGGGCCGGGGCTCCCGTCGCATCCGGTGGGGCGATCAACACACTCAGGGGCCCCTGCGGGAGCGCCGTGGGCGCCTGGGCGACCACGGAGAGAACGGCGACGAGGGAGATCAACACACGATCACTTTCCCCCCGACACGACCTCCTCGCAAGGCCGGGAATCAGGGGCTGCTCACCTCGGGTGGCATCGCGCACGCTCTCGGTGCGTGCGGTGGGAGCTGACCCCACCGCCCAGGTAGGGCGGTGGGAGCACCCGAGGACTGTCAGTCAAACTTCAGCGGCGGGGGCGCTCGGGGGGCGCGGGGCGGATCTGCGTCTTCTCGGAGGTTTCCTTCGGCCCCGAAGGGGCGCTGGTGTCCTCGTCTTCTTCATCGTCGGCGGGGCGGGAGGGGATGGACGGCGGGGGTCTGCGCGCGGCGAGCGCGGGACGGGCGCCGCCGGGGGGCGGAGGCCTGGGTGGGGGCGTGCCGGGGCGGCGCGGCGGCGGGGGGCGGCCCGCGTCGGTGAGCAGCTCCTCGTCCACTTCCACCTTGGCCTCGGAGGCGAAGGGGTTCCGGGTCGGGGGCGGCGTCCGGTCGTCATCGCCCTCGTCGGGAGGCGGCGGTGGACGCGGCGCGGCCACGGGCCTGGCGGCGGCGTGGCCCGCGGGCGGGGTGGCGGTGGCGGGCCGGGCCGCGGGAGGCGGCGTTGCCGGCTTGGCGACGGACGCGGGGAGGCTCGCGGGCACCTGCACCTGGACGGGGGGCGCGGCCTTGGCGTCGCGGGCATCCTGCCGGAGCTTCTCCTCGAAGTCGGACCACTCCTTCTTGAAGTGGTCGGGGTCCGGACGTCCCTCCTCGCGGTGCTTCAGCGAAGGGGCCCAGCGCACGGTGTACGCCTCGCCGGCGTGGAAGACGGGCGGAGGGGGGATGCCGTACGTCGCCGGGTCGAAGAAGGACTCGTCCAGGTCAGCGAAGCCGTACGCCTTCGCCTTGGCGACGAAGTTGGGGATGATGCCCGTGGGCGCGTGGTAGCCGAGGATGTGGTCGTCCTCGTCCTTGGTGACGGGCGTGAAGACGAAGATGTCCTGGGTGCGGTAGTCGCCCTTCTCGGTGAGCGGCAGCACCTCCGACAGGGCGCTCGTCTTGCGACTGCCGTCGTGGAAGCGCTCGCAGCAGATGATGAAGTTGATGGCGCTGGCCACCTGGGCGCGGACGGCGACCATGGGCAGCTCGATGCCGGACATGAGGCACAGGGACTCCACGCGGCGCAGCGTGTCCGTGGGCGTGTTGGCGTGCGTGGTGGCCAGCGAGCCGCCGTGGCCCGTGTTCATCGCCTGCATGAGGTGAAAGGCCTCGCCGCCGCGCACCTCGCCGACCACGATTCGGTCCGGCCGCAGACGCAGGGCCGAGTGCAACAGGTCTCCCATGTCCACGCCGCCCTTGCCGAACTTGTCCGGCGGACGGCTCTCGAAGGCGACGACGTGTGTCTGGTTGAGCTGGAGCTCCGCCGAGTCCTCGATGGTGAGGATGCGCTCCTCGTCGGGGATGAGGGAGGAGACGATGTTGAGCAGCGTCGTCTTGCCGGAGCCCGTGCCGCCGGCCACCAGCATGTTGAGCTTGGTGGCGATGCCCGCCTCGATGAGCCGTGCCATCTGCGGCGTCAGCGAGCCGAACTTCAACAAGGAATTGATGGTGAGCTTTTCCTTGAAGAACTTGCGGATGGAGATGGTGGTGCCCTTGCGGGCAATCGGCGGAATCACCACGTGGATGCGGCTTCCATCCGGAAGGCGCGCGTCCAGGCGGGGC
Source organism: Myxococcus sp. CA056 (assembly GCF_013336715.1). Classification (NCBI taxonomy): domain Bacteria; kingdom Pseudomonadati; phylum Myxococcota; class Myxococcia; order Myxococcales; family Myxococcaceae; genus Myxococcus; species Myxococcus sp. CA056. The sequence continues at coordinate 714,001 of NZ_JABUMT010000001.1, read as the reverse complement.
CTTTCCTCGGTGAGCATGCGGCCGACGAACTGGGCCATGTTGCGCGCGGCACCGATGAGGCCTTCCTCGGTGAAGGTGGCGTCCGTGCGCGACAGGCGGCCCTTCTTCTCGATCCACACGTCGGTCGGGCCGTTGATCATGATCTCCGACACCGCCTCGTCGTCCAGGTAGGGCAGGACGGGCTTGAGGAAGGCGCGGAGTGACTCGGTGTACATCGTCATGGCGCCCCCCAGGCTAGCGCGGCCGGTGCCTTCCGCCCAAGAACCCGCCGTGCCCGCCCGCCTGCCTCCTGTGACGCTGTCGGCTCTCCGACGGCGTCACGAAAGGGATGGGCCCTGTGGGAAGGGGGTGTTTCAATGCCCCGCCGTGTTGGTCGGGGAGGCACTCACATGTTGCAGGACAAGCTGCCGAAGGACTGGAAGCAGGCGCTCAAGGCCGCGCTCGATTCACCTTCGTTCCAGGAACTGGAGCGCTTCGTCGCGCAGGAGCGCCAGGAGGCCACCGTCTTCCCCTCGGAGGAGGACCTGTTCTCCGCCTTCCGGCTGACGCCCTATGCCGACGTGCGCGTGCTGCTCCTGGGCCAGGACCCGTACCACGGGCCAGGGCAGGCGCATGGGCTGGCGTTCTCGGTGAAGCCCGGGGTGCCCTCGCCGCCCTCGCTGGTGAACATCTTCAAGGAGCTGGAGGCGGACGTGAAGGTGCCGCGTCCCAAGGACGGCTCGTTGATTGCCTGGGCGGAGCAGGGCGTGCTGCTGCTCAACGCGGTGCTGACGGTGCGCCAGGCGGAGCCCAACAGCCACGCGGGCCATGGCTGGGAGGCCTTCACGGACGCGGTCATCCGCGCGGTGAGCGAGAAGACGGAGCCCGTGGTCTTCCTGCTGTGGGGCAAGTACGCGCAGAAGAAGAAGAAGCTCATCGATGCCACGCGCCATGTCGTCATCGAGGGCACGCACCCGTCTCCGCTGTCGGCCAGCAGCGGCTTCTTCGGCAGCCGGCCTTTCAGTGCGGTGAACCAGGCCCTGGAGTCCAAGGGCCGGCCGCCCATCGACTGGCGCCTGACGCGGTGACACGCGCACGCCCGGTCGCCCGGCGCTGACAGTCCGTTCTCGGCGGGCGGTGGCTTGATACGGTGCGTCGCGACATGACCGCCGCCTTCCTCGCCGCCTCCACGCCCGAGCCCGTCGGGCCGAACCGCTACCTCGTCCGCTTCACCTCGCCCTGGTACCAGGGGCGGGGCGCGTATGGAGGCCTGGTCGCGGGCACCGCGCTGCGCGCGCTGGAGCACACGGTGGGTGACGCGGCGCGGCCGGTGCGCTCCTTCACCATGCACTTCTGCGCTCCCGCCGTGGAGGGCGAGGCACGGGTGACGACGCGCATCGAACGGGCGGGGAAGCTGGTCACCCACGCCACGGTGCGCGTGGAGAACGACTCCGGCGTGGTGGCCATGGGCAGCGCGACCTTTGGCGCGGCGCGCGGAGGCGCCATCGAGTACCTGGAGATGTCGCCCCCGAAAGTCCCGCCTCCGCACGAGGTGCCGATGACTCCGGACGACGTGCCCATGCCGGACTTCTGCCGCTTCTTCGAGTTTCGCTTCTGCATCGGCTCGGCGCCGTACGCGGGGGCCGCCGTCGCGGAGACGGGCGGCTGGCTGCGCCCGAGGGAGCCGACGGTGCTGGATGCGCCCCTGTGCGTGGGGCTGATGGATGCGTACCCGCCCTCGGTGCTCTCTCGCGTGGACGGCTTCCGCCCCGCCGCCACCGTGGACTTCACGATGCACTTCTTCCAGACGCTGCCTCAGGCGGGCCTGAAGCCGGACGCCCAGTTCCTGCGCACCGGTCGCTCCCTCCAGGCGAGTGGAGGCTACTCGGAGGACTTCCAGCAGCTGTGGACCGAGGACGGCCAGCTCCTGGCGCAGTGCCGGCAGCTCTTCGTGGTGATGGGCTGAGAGACGGGCCGCAAGCCGTGCCGCCCGGGGGCTTCTGGTAGTGTCCGCGCGGTGCGCGTGCTCTGGGTCGTCATCTGCGTCATCTGTGCGCTGCTCGCGGCGGTCGGCGGAGTCTTCGTGGTCGCCGGTCTCAAGGACGTCCTGAGGGCCCTGCGCTCCCGCCGCTGGCCCACCGTGCCCGGCACCGTCCTGGCCGCCGAGGAAGTGGAACACCGCCTCCCGGTTCCCGGCCAACCCGAGCCCCGCATCCATTACGAAGCCCGCGTCCAGTACGAGTACTCCGTGGGCCGCGTGCTGGTGGGCACCGCCACCCTGCGCGTGGACCCCACCGCGCGCACCAACCCCCAGGACGCCCAGGCCACCCTGCGTCGCTACCCGCCTGGACAGTCGGTCCGGGTCGCCTACAACCCACGGGACCCGACGGACGCGGTGCTGGAGCCCGGCGCCCATGCGCCCAGCTTCGTCCGGCTCATCGTGGGGCTCGGGCTCGTGGGGGTGGGGGCCAGTATTCCGCTCATTGCCCGCTGGTTCATGGCGCGCCTGTAGGAAAAACTCCGTCCAGGACGCAACTGATCCACACAGCCCACGAGAATCCCTCACATTCTCTTTCGGTCGTCCCCGTTCCGAGGTCTTTCATGAGTGATCGCTCCATCCGCCGCGGTCAGCAGCCCCAGTCTCGGTCCACGCAGACCGCCCAGAACACGCCGGTGGTGAAGAACACGACCACGGAGAAGGTGGTCAAGGACACGAACACCGGCGTCCAGACGACCTTCCAGGACGGCCGCCTCCAGAGCCACTTCGAGCGTGAGAAGAGCACCACGCAGAACTGGAACACCAGCTACAGCACGGAGTCCCAGCACGAGTCCTCCGGGCGCGTGACGGGGCCCCTGGCGGGCCTGCTGGGTCAGATTCCGAAGGTCGGCATCGACGGCCAGTTCACCAAGGGCGCGGCGGTCAAGAAGTTCGAGGGCGGCTTCGGCGACGCGAACAGCGTGGCCCAGGGCTACGGCAAGATGAGCGTCCTCGAGGCGGAGCTGAAGGGCTCCGGCGAGGTCGGCATCGAGGGTGGCAAGCTGTTCGCCCGGGGTGACCTGGACGCGAAGGCCACGCTGGTGGACGCCGAAGGCACCCTGCGCGCGGGCGTCGGTCCGATTCAGGCGGAGCTCCAGGGCAAGGCCTGGGTGGGCGCCAAGGCGGGTCTCCACGGTGAAGTGACGCTGGACCCCATCAACGGCAAGTACGCGGCTCGTGTCGGCGGTGACGCCTTCATCGGCGCCCGCGCCGGTGTGACGGCCAACGTGAAGCTGGGCGACTACGGCGGCGTCACCGGTCGTGCGGAGGCGTGGGCGGGTGTCGGTGTGTCGGCCCGTGCCGAGGCGAGCTGGGACAACGGCCGCTTCAAGGCGCGCGTGGACTTCGGCGCGGCGCTGGGCATCGGCTTCAAGCTGGGCTTCGACGTCGACATCAACTTCGGCAAGATTGCCGACGCGGTGAAGAGCGTCGTCGAGAAGCCGGTCGAAGTGGTCAAGAATGTGGTGAAGTCCGTCGGCAACTTCTTCAAGGGGCTGTTTGGCTGATGGCGGAGACCGCCAGGTACGACGCACTTCTCGCAGCCGGGGAGCTGGACCAGGCACGCCGTGAGGCCGAGGCCGCGCTCAAGCGCGATGCTTCGGACCTGGCGGCCCGGGTCGCGCTCGCCCGGCTCGCGGCATTTGATGGCAACGAGGCCCAGGCGGAGTCGTGGCTTCTGGGCCTGAGCGCGGAAGAGCCGGGCGTGCAGCTCGTCCGCGCCGCGCTCCTCACCCGACGCGGCGATGCGGCCGGCGCGCTGGCGCTCTATCGGAAGGTCGCGAAGGCGCAGCCCCAGCGTGCCGAGGCGTGGTTCGGCCAGGGCTACCTGCTGGCGGAAGCGGGCGACAACGCGGCGGCGCAGTCGGCGCTGGAGCGCGCGGTGAAGCTGGCTCCGGACGCGGGCATCCACCACTTCCACCTGGGGCGCGTGCTCTTCGCGCAGGAGAAGCTGAAGGACGGCTTCCACCACCTCCAGGAGTCCTTGCGCCTCAACCCGAGGCACGGGCCCAGCTACCTGGTGCTCGCGGTGGCGCTCCAGGCAGGTGGCGAGTTGGAAGCCGCCGAGGAGCTGCTCACCACGGGCCTGAAGGTCCTCCCGGACGACCCGTATCTGCTCAACGGGCTGTGCAACGTGCTGCTGGCGCGAGGCAACCTGCCCGGCGCGGTGAAGGCGGCGGAGACGCTGGCGCGCGTGGAGCCGGACAGCCCGGCGGCGCAGGGGAACCTGGCGCGGCTGCGGCTGGCGCAGGGCCGGCTGCCGGAAGCGCTGGAGCTGTGCCGGAAGCTGGCGTCGCGAGGCCAGGCCACCGCGCAGAGCCGCATGGTGGAGGGCATGGCGCTGGAGGCCACGGAGCCGGTGGACATCCCCGCCGCGCTGTCCGCGTGGCGCGAGGCCGTGAAGCTGTCCCCGGACGACTGGGCCCCCGCCAACAACCTGGGCAATCTGCTGATGCGCATCCCGGAGGATGAACTCCCCGGTGCCGGACAGCAGGCGCTGGAGGTGCTGGAAGAGGCGCATCGCCGCGCGCCGGAGCGTCCGGAGCCCCGGCTCAACCTGGCGGTGGTGCACGCGCGCCTGGGGCAGAAGGACCAGGCGAAGGCGCTCGCGCGCGAGCTGCTGGCGCTGCCCCGCCTCGCTCCTGAGTGGCGCGAGCAGGCCGAGCGACTCATCCAGGCGTTGGCCTGACCCGAGCGCGTGAAACAGTGCCCGAGGCGATATCGAGCCTCGGGCGCTTCTGACTGTCTCGTCGTGTCGCGATGTTTCAGGCCGCGACGTTGGCGAGCTGTTTCATGAGCAGTCGAATCAGCTCCACCGGATGGATGGGTTTGGGCAGCAGCTCCGCGCCGTAGCGGATGGCGACGGGGATGAGGTCGTCGAGCTGCTCGTGTCCGGTGAGGAAGATGAAGGGCGCGCGGCACTCCTTCAGCTCCCGCATGGCGATGAGCACATCCGCGCCATTCATCTCCGGCATGTTGTAGTCGCAGAGGATGGCGGAGATGTTCTCCAGGTCCTGCTGGAAGGCCGCCTCCGGAGACTGCACCGTCACCACGCGGTAGCCCGCGCTCTGGACGATGTCCGATACCAGCGAGAGCACGAACAAATCATCGTCGATTACCAGCACGGTCTGCATCGCGCTCTCCCGGCAAGCCCGGCTCATCCTATGAGCCGGGCCAGCCTGGAGGGTAGGGCGCGCGACGCAACTCGTCAGCGCGGCCTGGGAGCCGCAGGTCCCGATTGCCCCGGTGCGGGCGCGGAGGGAATGAGCACGAGGTCTTCCTGGGGAGGAATCAGGTACTCGGCGCCCGTCTCGGTGACGACGGCCATCTCCTCCACGGAGACGATGCGCTGCGCGTCCGGAGCGCCGTCCTGCCAGGCGAAGAAGCCGTCGAAGGCGAACACCTGTCCGGGGCGGACGATGCGCAGGGACTGTCCCTTCGCGGGCCTGGGCTTCGCGCCGCCGGAGAGGGCGGGGCCCACGTCGTGTGCCCAGTAGCCCACGGGATGACCGGTGCCCCACATGACGGGCTCGGAGCCCGCTTCGCGCATCCAGTCACGCTGGGCCTTGTCCACATCCCACCCGGTGGCGCCGGGCTTGAGGGCCGCCAGGGCGATACGGCTGCCCTTCTTGCCCTTCTCCCACTTCTCCAGCGCGTCCTTCGGCGGCTGCGTCTCACCCGGGGCCAGTACGTAGGCGAAGCGCTGGATGTCCGTCACCCACATGCCGCCCACGCGGATGCCGAAGTCCGTCTGGATGAAGTCACCCGGCTGGATGACGCGCTCGGTGGCGTGTGAGTGGCCTCGCGTGGGCCCGCTGTTGACGTTGGGGTTCTGGTCCGGCGCCCACGCGTCCCCCACGCCCAGCTCCGCCATGCGCTTCTTGAGGAAGCGCGCCACGTCCACGTCGCGCGTCTTGCCCGGCACCACGCTCTGGTACGCCTCCACCTCGAGCTGTGAGGTGAGCGCGGCGGCCTTGCGCAGGATGTCCACCTCCTCGGGCAGCTTCACGGAGAGCCACTCGGAGACGACGTCCTCGGCGGACACCAGCTTCTTGCGCTGAGCGGGGGACAGCGCCTTCTCCAGCGCGGTGCGCTGCGAGGAGGACAGCCCGTCCGCCACCGTCACCGCCGTGGAGGCGTTGATGGCGATGCGCGCGGGCTTCGCGGCGGCGAGCCTCGCGGCCACCTGCGCGTAGAGGTCCACGCCGCGCTCCAGCGGAACGACTTCGTCCAGCGGCCCCACTTCGCGCAGCGCCGTGGCCTCGCCCGCCGGTGACAGCGCCACCGCGCGCACCGCGTCGCCCTGCCGAAGGAACAGGAAGGCCGCGGTGCCCCCCGCGTTCTCCCCGCCGACGTGGATGGCCAGCGGGTCATTGTCGTTCTCCCGGCAGAACACCACCCAGGCATCCACGTTGGCGCGGGCCATGGCCTGGGGCAGCAGCTTCTGGATGCGCTCCTTGCGGATGCGCGGCCAGGGGTCGCCAGTGACGACGGAGTCCCCGGCCGCGCCCGCCAGGGGAGCGGAGAGGAGCAGGGCGGAGAGGAGGGCGTGCCGGGCGCGCTTCATGCGTCGGAAATCCTTTCGGGGGAAGGCGCGGCCATCATCCCCGACCTCGTCCGCGCCGAGGACCGCCCCCATGTGAAGTCCTATCGAGCCCTCGTGAAGAAGCTCTCTGTCAGTCCAGACAAACCGGTGCGCGCAAGCGTCTGCGCCGTGGCTCGTTTAAGGTGATGACCATGGCCAAGAGCTCCTCCCGCAAGTCCGCCACGAAGGTGAAGGTGAAGAAGCCCGCCGCCCGTGCCGCTGCTCCCAGGGAGGGCAGGGCGAAGGCGAAGCCCGCCGCCGCTCGCACCCCGGCGCCCGTCGAGGCTCCTCCCATCGTCCTCGAAGCCGAGCCCGTCTTCACCGACGAGCCCGGAATCAACGCGCCCAAGGCGCTGCCCTCGGGCGAGGAGGGCAACGGCCGCGTGCTGCCCTTCGAAATCGACCCCAAGCGCATGGAAGAAGGGCTGCGCAAGCTCCAGGGCGAGGTCGTCCACTGGGCCAACAAGGGCCGCTACACCCGCGTGCGCTTCAAGTTCAGGGGCAAGCAGCTGCTCCCCGACCTTCCGCTGGCGGCCGTCGTCGCCGCGGAGGGCCTCACCTTCTACTGGGGCGGCATCCTGCGCGTGCTCATCGCCAACGTGGTGGGCCACAGTGTCTTCCAGGTGGAACTCGTGAATGACGCGGAGAAGCGCGTCCAGGCGGGCAAGGAGGCGCTGCTGTCGGGTGACGTGGACCAGGCGCTGACACTGTTCCGCGAGGCGGTGTCCATGGACCGGGATTCCGCCGCCGCGCACCTCAACGTGGGCGTGGCCCTCAAGCTGAAGGGAGACCGCGAGGGGGCGCTCGCCGCCTTCGAGAAGGCCCGGGCGAAGGACCCGGAGGGCCCACTGGGAACCGAGGCCGAGCGCCTGGCAGCCCCCCTGCGCCCCGCGGGGACCCAGCGCCCCTCCTGAGGCCTCCGAAGGGCCTGAATTTCTCGCGAGAAAGCGGGCTGAAACGAGGGGGTTCGAGCGTTCAGTAGGGGGCGCTTTTTCGCGCCCCTTCGACCTGTTATCGAACCACTTCGACCTCCGGGCGCTCACCCCTTCGTTTCCCCTGTTGACGTAGGGAAATCCAGGGGTTACGAACGCTCCCACACTGGATGGCGGCCCCTCGCGGGGTCCCTCCGCGACCACTCCCAGAGCCCATGGCCGACGACACTACCGACAAGCCGGCACCGCCCTCCCCGCCTCCGCCTCCCGACGGCGCCGGAGAGCTCATTCCCGTCAACATCGAAGACGAGATGCGCCGCTCGTATCTCGACTACTCGATGTCCGTCATCATCGGTCGCGCGCTGCCCGACGTCCGCGACGGCCTCAAGCCCGTGCATCGCCGGGTGTTGTTCGCGATGAACGACCTGTCGAACTACCACAACCGCCCGTACAAGAAGAGCGCGCGCGTGGTCGGTGACGTCATCGGTAAGTATCACCCGCACGGCGACTCATCCGTCTACGACGCCATGGTGCGCCTGGCGCAGCCGTGGAGCCTTCGCTACCTGCTGGTGGACGGCCAGGGCAACTTCGGCTCGGTGGACGGCGATATGCCGGCCGCCATGCGCTACACCGAAGCGCGCATGGACCGCCTGGCCGAGGAGCTGCTGGCGGACATCGACAAGGAGACCGTCGAGTTCGGCGCCAACTACGACGACTCCCTCCAGGAGCCGCTCGTATTGCCAGCGCGCTTCCCCAACCTGCTCGTCAATGGCAGCAGCGGCATCGCGGTGGGCATGACCACCAACATCCCGCCGCACAACATGACGGAGGTCATCAGCGGGACGCTGCACCTCATCGACCACCCGACGTGCACCGTCCGGGACCTGATGGAGTTCATCACCGGCCCGGACTTCCCCACCGGCGCGTTCATCACCGGCCGCGAGGGCATCCACCGCGCCTACGAGACGGGCCGCGGGCAGATTACCGTGCGCGCCCGGTCGGAAATCGAGACGTCGAAGAAGGGTGACCGCGAGGCCATCATCTTCACGGAGATTCCGTACCAGGTGAACAAGGCGCGGCTCATCGAGAAGATCGCCGAGCTGGTGCGCGAGAAGAAGCTGGAGGGCATCAGCGACATCCGTGACGAGAGCGACCGTCAGGGCATGCGCATCGTCATCGAGCTGAAGCGCGATGCGATTTCGCAGGTGGTGCTCAACAACCTGTATGCCTCCACGGCGCTGGAGACGACGTTCGGCGCGGTGATGCTGGCCATCGACGGCGGCCAGCCGCGCACGCTGAACCTGAAGGAGATGCTGGACCGCTTCGTGGCGCACCGCCGCGACGTGGTGACGCGCCGCAGCCGCTACGAGCTGCGCAAGGCGATGGCGCGCATGCACATCGTCGAGGGCCTGCTGGTGGCCCAGGACCTCATCGACCTCGTCGTGAGCCTCATCCGCGCGTCCAGGGACCCGGATGAAGCGCGCTGGGGCCTGATGAACATCCTGTCGCCCACCCTCTACGAGCACGAGCGCTTCGCCAACCTCCAGCGCATCGACTACGCGAAGGCGAAGGCGCAGATGGAGATGCTCGTCTCGCGCGCGCGCAACGAGGAGCCCGCCTACCAGGGCCTGGCGCACAAGTACGAGGGCGCGGGCTTCAGCCAGGAGCAGGCGCAGAACATCCTCGAGATGCGCCTGCAGCGCCTCACCGGCCTGCAGCGCGAGGAGCTGTTCCGCGAGCTGATTGCCCTGGTGCGCGACGTGGCGCGCCTGCAGGACATCCTCGCCAACGAGCTCTCCCTGCTCACCGTCATCAAGACGGAGCTGATGGAGATTCGCGAGCGCTACGGCGACAAGCGCCGCACCGAAATCATCGGCGCGGTGGATGACATGACCAGCGAGGACCTCATCGCCGAGGAGACGATGGTCGTCACGCTGTCGCATACGGGCTACGTGAAGCGCTCGCCGCTGTCGGAGTACCGGGCGCAGAAGCGCGGTGGACGCGGCAAGACGGGCGCGGCGACGAAGGAAGACGACTTCGTCAGCAAGCTGTTCGTGGCCAGCACCCACGCGTACCTGATGCCGATTACGACCAAGGGCAAGCTGTACTCGCTCAAGGTGCACCAGATTCCGCAGGCCAGCCGCACGTCTCGCGGCAAGGCGATGGTGAACCTGGTGCAGTTCGGCGAGGGCGAGCGGCTGGCGCAGGTGTTGGTGACGCGCGACTTCCCGGAGAACCGGTACGTCTTCTTCGTGACGAAGAAGGGCGTGGTGAAGCGCACGGACCTGAGCGCGTTCGACAACGTCCGCTCCAGCGGCATCATCGCGCTGGGCATCGACGAGGGGGACGAGCTGGTGGCGGTGATGATTACCGACGGCACCAAGGACATCCTGTTGTCGACGGCGTCGGGCATGAGCATCCGCTTTCCGGAGACGGAGGTCCGCTCCATGGGCCGCCAGGCCTTCGGCGTGAAGGGAATCACGCTCGATGAGACCGACGAGGTGGTGGGCGCCGACGTGGTGGAGAACGACTCCGCCATCCTCACCGTGACGGAGAACGGCTACGGCAAGCGGACGGAAGAGTCCGAGTACCGGCAGCAGGGCCGTGGCGGCAAGGGCATCATCGACATCAAGGCCACCGAGCGGAACGGCAAGGTGGTGGGCCTCCTCCAGGTAAAGGAGTCCGACGAGGTGATGCTCGTCACCAACGGCGGCATGCTCATCCGCATGAAGGTGCGGGAAATCTCGGTCATCGGCCGCAACACGCAGGGCGTGCGGCTGATTGCGCTGGAGAACGACCAGGAGAAGGTGATGGCCCTCTCCAAGCTGCCCGAGGGCGAGGAGTCCGAGGAGGAGACGACGCCTCCGGCCGAGGTCGCTGGCGCCACGGACGTGGCCGCCGAGCCGTCCGCGTCCGAGCCCGCCGCGTCCGAGCCGGAGGAGCCCACCGAGGCGCCCGTGGCCGACGAGGGCGGTGGCTCCGAGGAGCCGCAGGCCTGACGTTGGCTTGAGCCGAGACGTTTCAGCCCCTCTCTCCCGCGCTGGGAGGGAGGGGCTTTTTCATGCGGGATGCCGTGGCTAGAGCAGGCCGGTGAGGGAGAGGGTCGCCAGGCCACTCAGTCGAGACAGTCCCTCAGGGCTGTCGCAGGCGGCGAGGTCCGTGGAGAGGTAGGTCGTGGTCCTCGTGACGGTGGCACCCTCGAACTTGCCCGACTCCACCGTTCCCACGTTCGTCAGGACGGCGAGGTTGCCATTGATTTGCGACGACACGCGCGTCTGAATCAGCGTCGAGGTCTCCCCCGTGTTCCAGGTGATGACGGAGGTCGAGGAGCCGATGCTCAACAGGTCCGTGCAGGAGAAGCCGGGCCTGAAGCTGCGGATGGTGTTGGTGCCGGAGGTCACCGCTCCTCCCAGCAAGGAGATGCAGTTGGAATAGACAGTCGTGGAGACGACGGTGACGTCCTGCTCCACGTTCTTGAGGGGCGGCGAATAGTTGATGGCCGCCGAGCCGACAAGGCATTCGACGAGCGTCAGCAATGGCTGCTCCGAGTGGACCAGCTCTCCCTGGGGAGAGGGAGGCTGTTCGCGTCCATCCTCACCGCAGGCCGCGAGCACGGCGACAACCAGCATCGAGATGGCAACGGCACTTCGTGGACCGTGGTGCATGTCTGACTCCTGGTGGTTTGTTGGCGGCGCACTATCTGCCGTGTCGACGTGCGAATCCCAGACATTCATGAGCAGGATTTGAATCCGAGCAGGTGGAGCGCAGCCACGAATGACGCGAGCAGAATGTTCCAGGCAGTCAGCGCAGCGCCGCGGGCAATCGCGTCACATCCAACCTGGGCACGCCGACCTGGGTCACCGCCTGCGCGACGAACCAGTTGGCCAGCTCCGCGCAGCGCGCGAGCGACTCCCCTCGCAGCAATCCCAGGGTGAAGCCCGCGAGGAAGCAGTCTCCCGCGCCCGTCGGGTCCACCTCCTCCACGGGCCAGGACGGCACCTGGAGCGTGTCTCGCGCGGTCAGCACCGTGCATCCCTTCGCGCCTCGCGTCACCACCAGACACGTCTTCGCGCGCATCGCCGTTCTTGTGAGGGTTGCCGTACGATGGGCGGGAAAGGCCGCCGCTGAATGAAGTGCGGCGCCCGACGTCCGGAGCCCTGAGGAGCGCCCATGTCCGATGACAGCTGGAGGGGTGGCACGCGCTGGTGGGAGCCTCTGCGGGTCATCCTGGGCTGCGTCCTGCTGAGCACGGGGGCCTGGGGGCAGTCCACAGATGCGGTGCGGACGGAGGCCGGAGGGCTGGGCCCATCCGGCGCTCCTGATGCCGGGCAGACCGTTTCGGGCGGCCTGGGCCCATCAGCGCCTGCCGACGCGGGGCGGGCTGCTTCGGCCGCACCAGGCCCCGCCGAGACTCCCGACGCCGGGCTGTCGGATGCAAGGCGCGTGGAGGTGAAGCTGCATGGCGTGTCCGTCACTGTGACGGCGTCATCGGTGCTGGTGGAAGGGAGGGAGCCTGGTCGCTATGGGCCGGCCAACCTGCTGGATGAGGACCCCGGCACCCTCTGGGCGGAAGGGGCGAAGGGCAGCGGCGCCGGGGAGTGGGTGGAGCTGAGCTTCCCACCGGACACGCCGGTGCATTCGTTCCTGGTGACGCCGGGCAACCCGAAGTCCGCGAAGCTCTACAAGGCCAACGCGCGTCCGAGGAAGGCGCGGCTGGAGCTGAAGCTCGCCGAGGGGCGCAAGCTGGACTATGTGCTGGACTTCCCCCGCGACTTCCCGGCGGGCGGGGCCATCTATGTGGATTACGCGCGCCAGTTCGCCGTGAAGTCCGCGCGGCTGACGGTGCTGACGGTATGGCCTGGGAGCAGGTACCGCGACCTGTGCCTGGGTGGCTTCGTCCCGGTGTTCCGAGGTCCCCCAGATCGCTCCAGACCCACCTTTCTGGGCACAGGCAGCGAGCTGGCGCCCACACTTGCGATGTTCATGCGCAGCCCGAGCTTGGTCTACGGCCTCCTACCCCCCGAGATAAGCGGTGTACCGGCTCGGCTGCGCGCCTACTCGCGGGTGCCCCACAACGGGCCACTGCCCCCGCCCGAGGAGGAGTTCAACATGCATCACGTTACGGGCGGGTGGAGCCGCTTTAGCGAAGACCTTGCCGGGAATGCCGCCGCAGCGGGTTCGCAAAGCGAGCTGTTCCGTCTCGTCCCGGCACCCGGCGGAAAGGGCTATGTGTTCGACCCCAGCGCTCCTCCGGAGAGACCGGACTCGTACTCCAACTTCCGGGTCCACTGGGCACGTGTCGAGGACGGGTGGTACGTCGTGGGGGTGGATGTGCTGTACCGGGAGCAGACCGCCGATGATTGAGTCTCTAGCGGTCCGGGGGGCATGGCTACTTGGGTGCGCCGGCCGAGGGGGGAGGGGGCTTGCCCTTCTTCCCTGCTGACTTGGAGGGAGCCTGCTTCTTGGGCTTGGGGGATGGAGGTGGCGGGAGGGGCGCATCCTCGGGGAAGAGCGCATTCCAGCCCCGGCCACCCAGCTTCGACACGAAGGCTTCCATGTTGGCCCGGGTTGTCTCGGCCAGCATGTAGTCGAACCTGAAGCCGCACGCGCCGAAGTCACAGGGCTCAAGCCCATCCTTCAGGTACTCCGCGTGCCTTTTTTCGATTCGATCGGCGTGTAGCGATTTCACCCACGCGTCCTTGGTCTCCGTGAGCTTCGTCCGCAGGTTCTCCAGGCCTGTCTCGATGGCCTTCTTGGAGGTCTTCTCCAGTGACTTCTCGAAAGCCCTGGCCTCCTTCGGCTCTGGGGGCGGGCCCTCGACGGCTTTCTGGACGTTCTCCTCGGGGAGCAGCCCGGCGAGCACCTTTTCTCGCGTGTAGCTCTTCAAGAGCGCGAAGTTCGCGGGGGTCTCGTACTTCTTGTTCAGGAAGACCTTCAAGAAGGTTGCTCGCACCTCGTTGTCGAAGTCCTTATAGGAACGGCTCTCATCCAGGAGCTTCTCGACCGCCGCCACGAACAGTGGGTCGGGTGCGGGCGGTGGAACGACGGCCTTCGGGTCGGGCTCGGTGGGTGATGCGGCGGCCCCGGGCTCCGGCGGTGTCTCGGGGAGGGGAGGGGGAGGGGGAGGCGGCGGTGGGGTGAAGGCCCTCGTGATGGCGCGCTTGGCGTCCTCGGCGAAGGCGAAGACACTGGGACACTTGCCAATGAACTCCGTCATCTTCGGGCCGATGGCCTTCTCGACGTCCTGCACCGTGAGCTTCTCGCAACAGCTCGCCTTGCGAGACGGGCAGTGCGCACGCTTGGACAGCATGGCCATCCGCATGAAGTCGCGGAAGTCATCGGGCGAGCGGAAGACCTGACACCCCTCGGAGAAGTCGTTCACCTCGCGTCCCCGTCTCCAGGAGCCGTTCTCTCCGTCGACCGAGCGGTGGATGTTGGTGGCGCCGGCGGTGCCGAAGACGACAAGCACATTGCGCTCTGTCAGTCGCAGGGTCCTGGGCGGAGGAGGGGGAGCCGGCTCGGCGGGAAGTCCCGGAGCGCTGGTGGGAACCGGAGGCGTGGGGACCGCGGTTGACGCAGGGGGCATGGCGGGAGGAGGAGGCGGGGCCTGGAAGACGAGCTGGAGGCCCACCTTCATGGGCGCCTTGTCATCCTCCACCACCTCCAGGTGGGACAACTGGTTGTCTTCCGCCTCGAAGTTCTGCGTCTCCGCGCCGCTGGCGTCCTCGAGCCGGATGAGCCTCTCGCTGGCGTCAATCTTTCGCTTCACCTTCAGCGCTTCGGAGCCATTGACCCACGCGTCGAGCATCTCCCGAGCCTGCTGCTTCCGGTGCTCGGCAATCCGGGGCTTGTAGTACTCGCGGTTCCGCGCTTCGAGCGCCGCCTCCACCGCCCGCGCGAAGGCCACTTTCTGCCGGGCCTTCTTCCGCGGCAGCGTCTCGCCGAGCTTCGCCTCGAGCTCCGCGCGAACCTTCTTTTGCTCCTCCTCGTCGTCTTCGGCGAACTTCGCGCGGAAGTCCTCATCCCGGCCGCTGTCGTGCGCGGCCTGCGCGGCGTTCAGGAAGTCGGAGACGGGAAAGCGCCGCCGGGCGGGGATGGAGGGCGCGGCGAACTGGAGCGCGGCGTAGGAGGTGGGCGGGTTGCTCGCGCCCTTGTGGAGACCCACCCGGTAATACCCGTTGTAGATACCGGGAGCGATGGCCCCCACGTCGTTCGGGAGCAGGGTGTAGTTGTCGAAGTCGGGGAGCGCGTTGCCCTTGTCGTCCTTCAGGGCAGGCTTGTCCTCGTCGTAGCCAGGCTCGGTGGTGATGGGCAGGACAGCCACCCGCCAGTGCTTGCACTGCGGACACGAGACATCCACGCCGGGATGGGGCCAGTGCTTCGGGACCGGCCACTCCGTCTCCGCGAGCACGGCATCCACATACGCCTGCGCGTCCGTCAGGTTCTCCGCGCGGAGTCCCTCGGCCTCGAGGACGGTCTTCTCTCCTTCCTTCAACAGGGCCGGGTCGTAGAGCACGACGAGCAGGTCGTCGAACTGGTTGGACAGGGAGCGCTCCCGGCGCAGGCCCACGAGCTGGAGCGTGAGCGGATTTGTCCGCTGCAACTCCAGTTCCTCGTCATCCTGCAGGTGGAACCGTTGGTTGCCCGGGTCGAGCTCCTTCTGGTTCCGCAGGCTCTCGCTCGCGAACTGCTTCAGCAGGCCCACCGCGCAGTCCGAGCACTTCGTCTCACTCAGCGTCGCATGATGCGCCTGTTTCTCCGGCGCCGTCGCCGCAGCCACCTTCTTGGGCTTGTCCTGCTTCGGCGCGGCCTGCGGGGGCGCGTCCTTCGCGGTCTTCTTCTTCGCGGCCTTGGCTGCCATCGGTATCTCTCACGTAAACGGGTTCAGCTCCCGTGCAGTTCCTCAAGCCTCCGCAGGGTTTCCACGTCCAGGTGGCCGGTGACTTCCAGGCCGCGGCGGTGCTGGAAGGCGCGAATGGCGCTGCGAAGCTCCAGCGTCATCTTCCCCGTGGGCTCCAGCGCATAGCCCAGGTTGATGAGCCGGGACTCCGCGCCGGAGACACCGTGGTCAGGAGTGTCCCTCATGGGACGCAGGGTGCCCAGCGCGACCTCCCAGGACAGGCCCTCGCACTCCAGCTCCACCTGGCTGACGGTGAAGGGGACCTTCGCCTCGAGGAAGCCCTCGTCATCCGTACTGCCTTCGATGACCTCCTGCTCGAAGGTGAGCAGGTAGGGCATTCCGGAGCGCGGTGCCCCCTCCGCGTCCTTCAGGGCGAGCCGCAGGTGCCGCTCCCCTACCTTGAGGGTGAAGCGGTGGGCCCTTCCGGTGGAGACGTTGGGCTTGTTCTTCGGGGGGCTCGCGTCCGGGATGACGATGGTGTCCCCCGGGTAGAGCACGTTGGGGTTGGGGCGCTTCTCGCGCAGCTCCGCGTTGTCCGGGTGTTCGTAGAGGCGCTTGAAGTCCGCGAAGCCATGGCGCCGCGCGATGAGCAGGAGGCACTCGCCCTGCGTGACGACGTGGGTGGTGGGCATCTCCCCCTCCTCAAGTCTTGTCGACTGGTAGTTCATCTCCAACTGCTTCCGTCCAGGTCGGGGAAGGAGACCTGGCTCTCCCCCGGATTCACGCCGTCCACGCGTGCGTAGCCGTTCTTGTTGAGGGTGCCCTCTCGAGTGGTGCCGTCCGGCAGCGTCACCATGTAGCGCGCGTTGGGGACGGGCTTGCCCCCTTCGTCCGTCAACTCGATGACCAGCCATGTCGGCTCCTCGATGGACGCCTCCGCGGGCTTCTGGATGAACGTATCCGGCGAGGGCGGGGGCACGAGCACGGGGCGCTCCACCTCCAGCGCCACCAGCTCGCCGCGGGTGAAGGCGTCGGCGAGCCGCTGCTTGAGGCGCCGCTCGTACTGGCCGCGCTCCAGTCGGGACTGCCCCAGTGGCGGGCCGCCGCCGAGCGCCTCGTCCATGGCATGCAGCGTGCGCGCCGTGGGCGTCGTCAGCCAGTGGTCGAGAGCGGACGTGACGAAGACGTCCGGCACCCGGTTCCGTTGCGCCTCGCGGCTGGCGGATAGGACGACGACCCAGTCCGATCCTCGGGCCGGCAACGTCCACCGGCGTTCCCCACTTGGTTGCGACATGACAGCGCCCCCCCATCCGCCGGAGTGTACTTGCTGGGACTGACCTGAGGCATTCCCGACAGGCTGGCCGCATGGACCACGCCCAGCGTCGCCAGTGACAGCGACAAGACCCTCTTGGCATGCAGGTCGTCTCCGAAGAGTCCGTCGAGGAAGGCATGCACCTTCTTTTCATTGAGGGGGCTCACCCTGTCGAGCGTGTCCTACTCTTCACACGAGCCGGCGGACCTGCCGCTTCCTCGTCAGCCTGCTGAATGAGGGGATGCCTCGGGGAAGTCAGCGCAGCGCCGCGGGCAATCGCGTCACATCCAGCGTTGGCACGCCGACCTGGGTCACCGCCTGCGCGCCGAACCAGTTGGCCAGCTCCGCGCAGCGCGCGAGCGACTCCCCGCGCAGCAGCCCCAGGGTGAAGCCCGCGAGGAAGCAGTCTCCCGCGCCCGTCGGGTCCACCTCCTCCACGGGCCAGGACGGCACCTGGAGCGTGTCTCGCGCGGTCAGCACCGTGCATCCCTTCGCGCCTCGCGTGACCACCAGACACGTCTTCGCGCGCACGGCGTCGATGTCCAGCACACGCGCCTCCTCTTCGCTCGCCTTGAGCACGTGCAGGTGCCCCAGGAGCGCCGCGAAGGGCGTGTCCTCGAGTCTCTGATTGAGCACGCGGCCGTGTGCATCCAGGGTCCGCAGCAGCCCCTGCGCATCCGCCAGCACCTGGGTCGCGTGCTGGGACATCCGGATGAGCGTCTCGGGCAGCACCTCCCCCATGACTCCACAAGCGAGCGCCACCCGCGCGTCGAAGATGATGTCCTTGGGGCGGATGGGGGCGGCGCGCGCACCCACTCGCAGCACCCGCTCCTCCTGGCTCAGGTCCGCGATGAACCGCGTGGTGCGCGTGCCCGGGACGATGAGCGGTGGATACCGCACGCGGTCCGCATAGGCGAAGTCCTCGCCCGCGACGGCCACCACCGCGTGGTCCACACCCATGGCCTCGAACACCGAGGAGATGTACGCCGCCGAACCCCCGAGCGTGTGCACCGTGTCCCCCGGGCCTCGCGACAACACGTCATGGCAGTAGTTGCCCACCACCAGCGCATCGCACGAGGACCTGGGAGGCATGGCGGGCCTACTTCCGCGTGAAGCTCGCCGGCACGGGCGCGCCCGCGGACTTCTCATCCGTCCACGAGATGTGCAGCACCCACCAGCGCTGGCCGTCGAAGATGAGCTGTACGTTGTTGATGCCACGGGAGAACGGCTGGCTCTCGGGCGACTCGCGGGACTCGTACGCGCTCAGCACGTTGACCAGGTCTCCATAGCCGGCGACCTGCCGATGCGTCTCCTTCTCGAAGAAGCCTCGCGTCTTGAAGAGCTCCTCACTGAAGGCCGCGTAGTCGTCGGGGGTGATGGGCGCGACACCCGGAAGGCCACCGGGCCTGGCGCGCTGGACGGAGACCAGCTGCGCGCCGGGATAGAAGAGGGAGCGGAAGCGCTGCCAGTCACGCGGCTTGCCCGCGGGTCCGCTGATGACGTCGTAGAGCGCGGCGAGCAGCCCGTCCTGCGTCTTCACGTCCTCGGGGCGCGCCTGGGGCATCTTCTGGAGCGCGACCTGGGTCTTCTCCGCCGACAGCTTCATCGGGTTGGGCATCGCGGACTTGGGAGCGGAGGGAGGACTCGCGGGCGCCTGTGGCTTCGCGGCGGGACTTCCCGTCGCGGGGGCGGGCGCGGCGGAAGGCTGGGCAAACGACGGAGCCGCGAGCAACAGGGTCGCGGCGCACACTGCGGTGTACAGACGATGCATGGGATGAACCTCCAAGACGTCAAGGAAGCACCGCGCGGCAGATTATCCCGATGTCCGTGGAACTGTCTGATGCCGCGCGCGGTCCGGAGTCGATGTTCGCGCTTCGACAGTCCGTGCAGGCAACACGGAGGGCCGGGGCCCGCTTCCCGAGGGCCGCCTCCATGGCCTCGCGAGGCGCCCTCGGGAGCACGCAACGGGTGGAACCGTGCGGGCGTGTCCGTTAGGGTGCCGCGCCATGATGCGCAAACTCCTTTTGACCCTGCTGTTGTCCGTGTCCTCCACCGCGCTGGCGGCCGAGACGCTCACCGTCTACTCCGGCCGCAACGAGAAGCTGGTGGGGCCGCTGCTCAAGAAGTTCACCGAGAAGACGGGCATCGAGGTGAAGGTGCGCTACGGCGAGACGCCGCAGCTCGCCGCCACGCTGCTGGAGGAAGGTGACAAGACTCCAGCGGACGTGTTCTTCGCGCAGGACGCGGGAGCGCTCGGCGCGCTGGGCAACGCGGGCCGGCTTCAGGCGCTGCCCAAGGCGACACTGGACAAGGTGGACGCGCGCTTCCGCTCGCCGACGGGGCTGTGGGTGGGCACCAGTGGACGAGCGCGCGTGGTGGCCTACAACACGAAGAAGGTGAAGCCGGCGGACCTGCCCAAGAGCATCCTCGGCTTCACGGATGCGAAGTGGAAGGGCCGGCTGGGCTGGGCGCCCACCAACGCCTCCTTCCAGGCGTTCGTCACCGCGCTGCGGCTGCTCAAGGGCGACGAGGCGGCGACCGCGTGGCTCAAGGGCATCCAGGCCAACGAGCCGCGCGTCTACAAGAACAACGCGGCCGTCGTCGAGGCGCTGGGCCGCGGTGAAATCGACGCGGGCTTCGTCAATCACTACTACCTGTACGCCGCGAAGAAGAGCAACGCGGAGCTGCCGGTGGCCAACTACTTCGTCGCGGCGGGAGACCCGGGCGCGTTGGTGAACGTGGCGGGCGTGGGCATCCTCCAGGGGACGAAGCAGGTGGACAACGCGCACAAGTTCGCCGCGTTCCTGCTGGAGCCGGAGGCGCAGACGTACTTCTCGCAGGAGACGTATGAGTACCCGCTGGTGAAGGGCGTGAAGACGGCGGAGGCGCTGCCGTCGCTCGCGAAGGTGGGCTCGCCGGACCTGGACCTGTCCAGGCTCGACGACCTGCGCGGCACGGTGAAGCTGCTCCAGGACACTGGCGTCCTCTGAGGCCAGCGAAGTGACGCGTCGTCCTCCGGGGTGGTTGCTGGTATCGGGGCTGGTGGTCGCCGCGCTCGCGGTGCTGCCAGCGGTGTATCTGGGCGTTCGCGCGGCGGAAGCCGATGCGGACACGTGGGCCCTGCTCTGGCGTGACAAGACGTGGGGCCTGTTGTGGCGCACGCTGGGGCTCGCGGTGGCGGTGACCGCTTGTGCCGCCCTCGTGGCCCTGCCGCTGGCGTGGCTCACCACGCGCACGGACCTCCCGGGACGACGCGGCTGGACGGTGTTGTTGTGCGTGCCGCTCGCGGTGCCCACCTTCGTCAGCGGCTACGTGCTGCTGGCGACGTTCGGCAACGGGGGTGTGTTGGAGGAACCGCTGTCGCGCTGGGGGCTGCCGGTGCCCTCGGTGTATGGCTTTCCCGGCGCGCTCCTGGCGCTGACGGTGTCCACGTATCCGTATCTCTTCCTCGCGTTGCGCGCGGGCTTGCTCTCGCAGGACCCCGCCTGGCTGGAGGGCGCGCGCAGTCTGGGCATGAGCCCGGCGCGAGCCTTCTGGAAGGTGACGGCGCCGCTGTTGCGTCCGGCCTTCGTGTCCGGCGCGCTGCTCGTCGGGCTGTATGTGTTGTCGGACTTTGGCGCGGTGGCGCTGCTCCAGTACGACGCCTTCTCGCGCGCCATCTACGTCCAGTACGAGGGCGCGTACGACCGGACCTATGCCGCGCTGCTGGGACTGGCGTTGGTGGTGGTGACGGCGGCCGTGCTGGTGCTGGAGGTTCGCCTGCGAGGACGCGCGGGCTACCACCGCA
Organism: Myxococcus sp. CA056; assembly: GCF_013336715.1. Lineage (NCBI taxonomy): Bacteria > Pseudomonadati > Myxococcota > Myxococcia > Myxococcales > Myxococcaceae > Myxococcus > Myxococcus sp. CA056. The sequence continues at coordinate 693,531 of NZ_JABUMT010000001.1, read as the reverse complement.
GCGCGAAGGGGGCCGCACGGGTGTCCGCGCCGGTGTCGCTGGGACGCTGGCGGCTGCCCGCGCTGCTGCTGTGTGGCGCGGTGGTGGCGGTGGGCGTGGTGCTGCCGGTGGGCGTGCTCGTGTACTGGGGCGTGCGGGGGCTGGTGGGGGAGAGCGCGTCGATGATGGCGCCGGCGCTCGGCTCGGTGCTCGCGTCGGTGCTGGGCGCGGTGGCGTCGGTGTTGGGCGCGCTGCCGCTGGCCTTCCTCGCGGTGCGATATCCGGGACGGCTCACCCTGGCGATGGAGCGAGTCTCCTACGTGGGTTATGCGCTGCCGCCCATCGTGCTGGCGCTGTCGCTCGTCTTCCTGGGGGTGCGCGCGCTGCCGCTCCTCTACGGCACGCTGGCGATGCTGGTGCTGGCGTACGTGGTGCGCTTCCTGCCGCAGGCGGTGGGCACGGTGCGCTCGGCGCTGCTCCAGCTCAATCCCCACCTGGCGGAGGCCGCCGCGTCGCTGGGGCAGTCTCCTCCGGCGGTGTTCCGTCGCGTCACCGCGCCGCTCTTGCGTCCCGGGTTGCTGGCGGGCGCGGCGCTCGTCTTCCTCACGGCGATGAAGGAGCTGCCGGCCACGCTGCTGTTGGCGCCCATCGGTTTCGAGACGCTCGCGACGCGCGTGTGGGGTGCCACGGCCGAGGGCCGCTTCGCGGAGGCCGCGCTGCCCGCGCTGGTGCTGATGGCCATCTCCGCGTTGGGTGTGGGGCTGCTCGTGTCGCAGGAGGGCGACGCGCCTCGGGGCTGACGCGTGTGCCCTCATGCGTCGCGATTTTCGAGGCGCGGGACGCGGAGACGATGGCTCGCTGGAGGTGCTGGGGCCCTCTCCTCGGGCAACATCGTGAACAACGACCCCGCGGCTACGGCAAGTCGAAGACGGCGGCGCGCAAGCCGGCACGGAGCGGGCCCTCGGGCCGAAGGTCTTCGACTCGCGGTGGGCGGCGCACAAGGAGGCCGCCCTGTCGGAGGTGCTGGCGGACGGCATCGTCTCCCTCGTCGATGAGGACGTGAAGGTGGACGTCGAGAAGCGGATGGCCGCTCGGCCGCCCTGGAAGTAGCGGCGGAACGCGGTAGGGTGCGCGGCGCCTTCGCCATGTCCCTGCTCACGCTCGATACCCTGTCCCTTCGCTACACCCCCGGCGGCACCGCCGCCGTGGATGGTCTGTCATTGTCGGTGGAGCCCGGCGAGGTGGTGGCCCTGCTCGGCCCCTCTGGCTGCGGCAAGACGACGACGCTGCGACTGGTGGCGGGCTTCGAGCGTCCCGGTGCGGGCACCCTGACGCTGGACGGCCGCGTGCTCGTGGGCCCCGGCGCCTTCGTGCCTCCAGAGCAGCGCAGCGTGGGCATGGTGTTCCAGGACTACGCCCTGTTCCCACACCTGTCCGTGCTGGAGAACGTGACGTTCGGCCTGTCGAAGCTGTCGCGGCGCGAGGCGGAGGACAAGGCGCGCGCCATGCTGACGCTGTTCGGCCTGGGCGAGTTCGCCTCGCGCATGCCGCACTCGCTCTCTGGAGGTCAGCAGCAGCGCGTGGCGCTCGCGCGTGCATTGGCGCCAGGGCCGCGCGTGCTGTTGTTGGACGAGCCCTTCTCCAGCCTGGACAGCGGGCTGCGTGCCTCCACGCGCATCGAGGTGCGCCGCGTGCTCAAGTCGTTGGGGGCCACGGTGGTGCTCGTCACGCACGACCAGGGCGAGGCGATGGCCTTCGCGGACCGGTTGGCCGTCATGCGCGCGGGCAAGGTGGAGCAGGTGGGCACGCCCGAGTCCGTCTACTCCGCGCCGCGCACGGCCTTCGTCGCGTACTTCCTGGGCGGCACGAATCTATTGCCCGGCATGGGTTTCGGCGGTGGAGCGCGGACGGTGTTGGGCAACCTTCCGGTGATGGGGCAGGCGAAGGGCAAGGTGCTGCTGTCGCTGCGTCCGGAGTCACTGCGGCTGGTGCCGGACACGGATTCGGTGGCGGTGGGCGGGGCCCTGCGCGCGGAGGTGCTGTCGCGCGAGTTCCAGGGCCCCAGCGCCGAATACACCGTGGCCTGTGGTGGCATGGAGCTGGTGGTGCGTGGGGCGCCGGAGCTGTCGCTGCGGCCGGGAGACCGGGCGCGGCTGGAAATCGTGGGGAAGGCGGGCGTGCTGGCGGACAGTCCGGATTAGGTTGGCTGTCCTCCGGGCAGGCAGGCGGCGTACGCTGGGGGTGGCTCCCGGGGTGCAATCACCCGGCCTCCCCGTGCGTAGAGGTGGGTATGAACATCGCAGGTCTTCGTGGCATGGGCACCCGCTTCTTTCAGTACGTGAGGGACCCTCGCGTGGCGCTCTGGCGGAAGCTGGCCGGAGTGGTAGCGGTGGTCTACTTCCTGTCGCCGGTGGACGCGGTGCCGGACTTCATCCCCGTGTTGGGCTGGTTGGATGACCTGGGCATGTTGTCCGCGGCGGCGTTCTTCATGGTGCGCGAGGTTCAGCGCTACCGACCCGAGCAGCCCTGGGACGGCGTCCCGAGGGATGCGGAGGGGCAGGAGCGCGTGCCTCCCACCGTGCGAAAGCACGTCTGACCCGGAAAGTTCCGCCCGGAATTCCTGACTCCAGCAGTGTCCCGGGAATGTGACGCCCCGCGTCCGCGAGTTCCCGTGGTGCGCGCGGAGGGGACGCGGAATCATGGGCGTGCATGGACACGTCCCAGGGCAGCAAGGTGGTCCTCGTCACGGGAGCCTCCTCGGGTATCGGCGAGGCCTGCGTCGAGCTGCTGACGGTGCGCAAGCACCTCGTCTACGGCACCAGCCGTCAGCCCTCGGTGCGGGAGTCGGTGGGCTACCGGATGCTGGAGATGGACGTGACGCAGGATGCGTCCGTGCGCCACGCGGTGGAGACGGTGCTGGCGCGTGAGGGCCGCATCGACGTGGTGGTGAACAACGCGGGCCATGCGTTGGCGGGAGCGGTGGAGGACACCTCCGTGGAGGAGGCGTGGCGGCAGCTCGACACCAACGTGTTGGGCGTGTTGCGCGTCTGCCAGGCGGTGTTGCCGTCCATGCGCGAGCGGCGCTCTGGCCGCATCATCAACATCAGCTCATTGGGTGGGGCGGTGGGGTTGCCGTTCCAGGGTTTCTACAGCGCGAGCAAGTTCGCGTTGGAGGGGCTGACGGAGAGCCTGCGCCAGGAGGTGGAGGCGTTTGGCATCCACGCCACGCTGGTGCAGCCGGGGGACGTGCGCACGCGGCTGACGGACAACCGGGTGCGCGCGGCGGCGTCTGGCGAGGGCTCGGCGTATCGGGAGTCCTTCGAGAAGGTGTTGGCCATCATCGAGAAGGAGGAGCGCGAGGGCGTGCCTTCCGAGGACGTGGCGCGGCGGGTGCTGGAGGTGATGGAGGTGGAGGCGCCTGACGTGCGGTACTCGGTGGGGAAGCTCGCGCAGCGCGCGGCCCTGGTGGCGAAGGCGCTGCTGCCCGCGAAGACCTTCGAGGGCATCCTGATGTCCATGTATGGTTTGAAGCGGCGCTGAGCGCTCAATCCCTGTCGCGGCGCCGGTAAGGGCTACGACAGACCAGGGTGGTAGGTTTTGTCGCCTATGCGAGTCCCTTGCGCGTTCTGGCTGTCGCTGCTCGTCGTGTCCTGGTTGGGCTGTTCCACTGGCGGAAGGCCTCCCCTGCAGCAGGCATGGGATGAGGCCGAGGTGGAGTGCGACGACCCTGGGGAGGACAAGTGCGTCACCCTGCTGTGCCTGGATGACGCCTGTGGCTTCTATCCGTGTGAAGACATGCCGGGAGCAATCGTGGAGGCGCGCTTCCCGCCCTCCCGTCCGCCAGCGGCTGCTGCCGCGCCGGGCAGTGGGCCTCGGAGGAACTGGGGCGGAGCACAGAACCTCCCGCGTGGCGCCGTCATGACGTTTCCCAATTGGAATGGCGCCCCCGCGCGGATCATTCCTCCGTCACATCAGCTTACGGCCGGCCGTTGGGAGAAGCACCACATCTTCCCGCAGGAACAAAGGCTTCAAGATTGGTTCGTGCGTCAGGGCGTCAAGATCCATGACTACACCATGCCCATCCCGCGCGATCTTCATCAACGAATTCACAATGTGGGAGGACACGGAGGGCAGTGGAATGAGGCGTGGCGGGTCTTCATCAGGAGCAAGCCTGGCGCCTCACCAGAAGAGATTTTCAAGCACGCTGGGGAACTCATCTACCGTTTCCAGCTCATCGGTGGCCCCATCCGACCGTACTATTCCAAGCCAGGAGCGTGATGGCGGATGCCGCGATTTTTCTGGGTGGATGAGGACTACGCCGTTACTGCGAAGTACCGGGGGTACGTGGATGCATCGCACCGATGGCATCTGCCGGGCTTGTTGAAGTGCCCCATGTGCGGAGCAACATGGGGAGGCCTGGGGCACCACTTCCCCGGCGTGGACCTGACACAACTGCCAGAGCATCGCGAGTTCGAGAAGGCCCGACCCGAGCCCCTTCCGGAATTCACGCGCCTTCGCGAACGGGTGCGCCCCCTGGTGCCTCCCCATGCCGCGCTACCTCCGGGCACGAGCTTCGGCCCGTTGGTGGGTACTTCGTCCGGAAAGCTCCCGGATTTCGTGTGGCTCCTCGATGTGCTGCTGCTTGACCAAGAGATGGTTGAGCAACTCCAGGTCGGAGGACTGCAAGGGCTTCAGGCCTTCCCGACGGCTCTGCGCTTCAAACAGAAGAACCCACCGGACCTGTTGGAACTCCAGGTGGACCCGCACGGCATTCTGCATGCCGACTGCATCCCGCCAGAGGAACCCCCTCCGTGCGCGACCTGTGGTCGAGTCGGCTTCAGTCGGCCCGACGAACCCATCCTGGACGCGGCCTCGCTGCCTCCGGAACTGGACCTGTTCCGATTGGCGAACTTCGCGACGATGGTTATCGGCACAGAGCGATTCAGGGCCGCCGTGGTCCGGCTCGGCCTGGACGGCCTCACCTTCCGCGAACTCCCGACGCGTTAGCGGGCCTTGTCGAGCGCCTGCTTCATGGCGGCCATGCCTTCCTCAATCATCGGGCCGACGACGGCGCTGGCCTCGTGGGGCAGGAAATCCGCGGTCCACACGACCCGGCTCCCCGTGCCCTCCGTGAAGACCTGGACCGCTCCGTTGTAGTGGGTCAGCGGTCCACCCTCCGCGCCCCACACGAGGCGCCGTCCCTCGTCGTCCACTGTCACGATGGGCTCCTTGACCACCATTCCATTGCGGAAGGTGACCACTCGGGCCCCGGGCTCCAGGCGCGTGTCGACCACGAACCCGGGAACCAGTCTCGTGTGGAGCGCACCGATGTCGCGGATTGCATCCCAGACAAACTCGGGCGTGGCGCTGGTCGTGATTTCTTTCCGGATGGAAGCCATGTCGTGTGCTCCTGAGGTGAGCCCTGCTTCTAGGAGGTGCTCGCCAGCTTCTCTTGGAGAATCTTGCGGCCCTCCAGGACCTTCGAGGGCTGCCCTCTGTCCATGCGTGAACCGAGGTAGCACCAGTCGCGCACCCGTGCCTGTCAACCCCTGGCAAGGGGTGGGGCTCAAAAGACAAGCACTCTTCGCGATTCTGGTTTCTGGATGGTTTTTGTAACTGGATGATGGAACTCTTCTTCTCCCCCACGAGCCCAGGAGCTCGCCATGAGACTGTCCGGTCTGTTCGCCAGTGTCGCCCTGGTGACGGTGTCCCCTGTCCTGGCCCGTGAGCGATTGCCGACGGTGGATGTCTTCACCACGGCTCCGTCTTCTTCGCTCGCACACCTCGCTCGTCCGGACGCTCCGGGTCTTTCCATCGCACACGAAGAGGAGCGCCTCGGCGTCCCCACCTTCGTCTGGGGTGACGGGACCCAGGCGAAGGTGTCCGCGAGCGCCGCGCCCCAGCGTCCCGAGCAGGTCGCTCGTGGGCTGTTGGAGCGGTACGCACCGGTGTATCGCCTGGAGCGCACGGACGCCGACCATGTGCCAGTGACCGCCGTGCAGCGACTTCCCTCCGGGGGTGGAATCGTCACCTTCGGACAGCGCGTGGAGGGCATCGAGGTCTTCCGCCAGTCGTTGAAGGTGTTGTTGGATTCGCGCCAGTCCCTGGTGGCGATGTCGGGGCACCTGAGTCCGGTGGGTTCGACTCAGCGCTTCTCGAAGGGCGCGGCGTTCATCCTCCAGCCCCGCGAAGCGATTGCCCGGGCCTACCGTGACCTGGAGGGACACGCGTTGCCGCCAGCGAGCCTCGCTGAAACGGGCCCCGCGCGGCCGCCCTACCAGTCCTTCGAGCTGTCACCGGGTCCCAGGACGGTCCGGCTGCGAGGGACCACGAGGACGAAGCCCGTCTACTACCCGATGCCGGACGCGTTGGTGCCGGCGTACTACGTGGAGCTGGGCACCGAGTCCGTGACCGAGGGACCTGGCGACCTCTACGCGTATGTTATCGCCGCTGACGATGGACGGCTGCTCGTCCGCCACTCGCTCACTCGAGAATCGGAGGCCTTCACATACAAGGTATGGGCGGACACCGCTTCGCCCTTCGTTCCCTTGCATGACCCCACGGGTCATCAGGGCAGCCCTCACCCCACGGGCCTGCCGGATGGTTATCAGGCGCCCCTGGTGGCTCCCAATCTGGTGACGTTGCGCAACGCGCCCTTCAGTCGGAATGACCCGTGGCTGGCTCCGAGCGCCACGCGCACCGAGGGCAACAACGTGGAGGCCTACGCGGACCTGGTGGACCCCTATGGCGAATACGGCCCAGGGGACCTGTACGCGGTCCTCTCCGAGGCGGGGGTCTTCAGCCATGGCTATGACCATCGCCACGGGCCGAGCATCACCGACGAGCAGCAGATGGCGGGCATCACCCACGCCTTCTACGTCACGAACTTCCTGCACGACTGGTTCTACGACTCGGGCTTCGACGAGGCCGCGGGCAACGCGCAGCACGACAACTTCGGGAGGGGAGGGCTGGAGGAAGACTCCATGGTGGTGGGGACGCAGGTTTTCTGGGCGCGCAACAACGCCATGATGGACACTCCGGCGGATGGGGCGCGGCCGTTGATGACGCTCTTGATCTACGACAACCGCTCCGCCAGGGACCTCTACGTCCAGACCTCTGGGGGTACGAAGGGGCCCTTCATGCTGGGGTTCGCGGACTACGGCCCCCAGGTGTTCGACGTCAGCGCCAACGCGATGCTGGCCGTGGACGGGGTGGCGGGCGGCACGGTCAACGATGCCTGCGAGCCATTGACGAACGCGGCGGAAATCCAGGGCAAGGTCGCGGTCGTGGATGGGGGCAGGAGGTGCGACTCGCTCATCAAGGCGATGCACGCACAGCAGGCGGGAGCGGTCGCCGTCCTCATCGCCCCGAGGAACCTTGTCCGGAATGCCATGGGCTTTCCCGGTCGCTCCAGTGTCGTCACCATCCCCGTGGCCGGCGTCACGACCGAGACGGGGGCGCTGGTGCGCGCGGCGCTCGAGGAAGGAGAGACGACGCTGCGGCTCGTGCGAGGGGGGCCCGCCAGGGATGGCGCGCTCGACTCAGGCCTCCTCGCTCACGAGTGGATGCACTACATGTCCAATCGCCTCGTCGGTGACGGTGTCGGCCTGTTGAATGGGCAGGGTGCATCGATGGGCGAGGGTTGGAGCGACTTCGCGGCGCTGCTGCTGAAGGCGCGCGCGGAAGACGCGCAACTTCCCGCGAACGCGCACTTCAGCGGTGTGTATGTCCCCAACGGGTACATCCGGGCGGCTGAAGCCAATCAGGCATACTACTGGGGGATCCGTCGCTATCCATACACGACGGACCTGGGCAGGAACCCGCTCACCTTCCGGTTCATCCAGGACGGTGTGTCCTTGCCGGAGGGAATCCCTTTCAACGGCGAGCCCGCGCAGTGGCCGAACGCGGAGTTCCACAACTCCGGAGAGGTGTGGGCCGTCATGCTGTGGGAGTGCTACGTGGCGCTCCTGCGCGACACGGAACGCCTGTCGTTCGAGGAGGCCCAGTCGCGAATGAAGGAGTACCTCGTCGCGTCGCTCAAGCTGACGCCCGTGGACCCCACGTTCCTGGAGGCGCGGGATGCCCTGCTCGCGGCGGCGTTGGCGCGAGACTCCCGCGACTTCGAGCTCTTCTCCCAGGCGTTCGCCAGACGTGGCGCTGGCCTGAGGGCGGTGGCTCCGCATCGAGACTCCCTGGACCACGCGGGAGTCGTCGAGAGCTTCTATTCAGGCAAGGACCTGTCCCTTGTGCGCTTGGAGCTGATTCAGGGCGCGCGCTCCTGTGACGACGACGGCATCCTGGATGCGGGAGAACAGGCACGCGTGCGCCTCACGGTCCGCAATGCGGGGACGGGGCGGTTGGAGCGGTCGACCCTGACGGCGACGAGCGACTCGGGCGACCTGATATTCCCCGAGGGGAGCACCTGGTCCATTCCTCCGTCCGACCCCTTCCAGGAGGTGCGCGCGGAGTTCCCCGTGGAGCTCCTGGGCGGCACGTCGCGACGATGGCTCGAAATGAACCTCACCTTCCGGGACGAAGCGCAGACCGTGCCGGGAGACCAGACCGCGTCGCTTCCGCTCTGGGTGAGCCGGGATGAGGTTCTCGCGTCGAGCGCGACGGAGACGGTGGATGCGGAGCGGCACCCCTGGCGCTTCGAGCACGACCCCTTGGACAGCAGGAGGTCCTGGGTGCGTGAAGTCTCCGCTGAAGGGGGATATCTGTTCCATGCCCCCAACCTGAGCCATGTGGGGCTGCGGGCCCTGGTCTCGCCCCCGCTCCAGGTGGCCACGGACCGGCCGCTGCGTTTCACCTTCCGACATCGCCACGACATCGAGACCTATTTCGAGGACGAAGCGCCGCCCGTCTATCTCGATGGGGCCGTCATCGAGCTGAGCACGGATGATGGGCAGACGTGGACGGACCTCGGCGAGGCGGCGACGCCCACGTACAACGCCTTCCTCGAGGACCCCTGGGGCTACGAGAATCCGCTCGCGGGCCGTCCCGTCTACAGCGCGAGGAACAGCGCCTACCCCGCCTTCGAGGCGGTGAGCGTGGACCTGGGCATGACGTACGCGGGCCAGACGGTGCGCGTGCGCTTCCTCTACGGCACCGACTTCATCGACAGCGTCTTCGCCACGCTCGCTGGCTGGGATGTCGACGACCTCCACTTCGAGGGGCTGGTGAATACGCCCTTCACCACGGTGGTGGACGACGCGGGGCTGTGTCTCAACCAGGCGCCCGTGGTGAGCCCGGTGCCGGAGCAGGAGGTGAACGAGGAGAGCCGCGTCGAGGTGACGGCGGAGGGAACGGACCCGGAGGGGGATGCGCTGACGTACCCGTGGACCCAGACGTCGGGGCCTCCGGTGACACTGGAGGGAGCGACGACGGCGACGGTGCGCTTCACGGGGCCGAAGGTGAAGGAGCCCATGGAGGTGAAGCTGCGAGTGGTGGCGAGTGACGGGAAGCTCCAGAGCGCACCGGTGGAGGCCGTGGTGCGAATCCGGGACTCGAAGCCGGACGGGTGTGACGACTGCGCGTCGGGAGGACCGGGCGCGTCGCTCGCGTGGCTGTTGACGGCGCTGGGATTGGCGGCGCAGAAGCGACGCCCGTCGTGAGCCCTGGCGCGGGGGCTCAGTCCTTGTTCTCGCGCCGGTTCTCGAAGTGGACGAAGTCGATGAGGAACGTGGCGGCCACGGCCAGGGTGCGCAGGAGCGCGCCCCTCAGGGCGCCGTCGAACTGGACGCCGAAGCTGTCGGCGTCGGTGAACAGCTCCTTGCCGAAGCCGCTCCACCGCTTGGCGATGGTGCCCACCTCGCGACCGCCCTCTTCAATCACGAACGTCCACGGACGGAAGAGCGGGCCGCGCAGGTGGCCCAGCTCCTCTCCGCCGGGGCCGACGATGTCATAGGCGCGCGTGAAGAAGCGGAAGCGCTGGCGCACGCTGCCCAGGAGTCGCCCGTCGCCGTCCTCCACGTCCATGCGGGCCAGCCAGAAGCGCCACGGCCGTCGCAGCCGCAGCGCGACGGCGCCCGAGGGCGACTTCAGCTCCATCGTGAAGGGGCGTTTGGCCTTGAAGAAGTTGCGCAGCAACAGCAGGCCCAGCCCGCTGCCCACCTCACCCGCGAAGAAGACCGTCTCTCCGTCGTCACCCACCACCTGGTACTTGTTGCGTCCCTCGAAGCCGGTGAGGATTTCTCCCCACTCCTTCACCTGACGGACGCGCAGCGCGCGCTGATGTTGGAGGGACGCAAGGGCGGTGGAGTCGACGGGCATGGGCGCTTTCCAGGCACTGCGAGGCGGCGTGATTAGAACTGACCCGCCAGCGCCATGCCCGCGCCTTCCTTGCCCATCAGGGTGGGAGTCAACATCACCTGGGGGAGCCGGGGCGCATCGAAGTTGCGCGTGAGATAGGCCGTGAGGGCCAGCCCGCCCAGGACGCCGACGCCCGCGCTGATGAGGATGGCGTCGCCGTTGTCGCCGCTGTCGCCGTCGTCGCCGCCCGTGAAGGTGTACATGGTGCTGGCGCCGAGCAGTCCGCCGACGATGCCGCCCGCGTCGATGAGCAGCATGCGGCCCCGGGACACGGGCAGGCTGCGCGACAGCACCGCGAAGCCGATGATGCCGGCGGACGTCGCGGCCAGCTCGGCGGCGAAGAAGGCCTTCGTGTTGTCGCTCTCCGACGTGGCCAGGAACAGGGCCGTCACCACGCCGGCCCACAGGCCACCGGAGTTGGCCATGGACACCTGCCCCGCGGTGGGCTGCACCAGGTTGGCGAGCAGGACGCCCACGCCGGTGAAGCCCGCGCCGCCGATGATGGCGGCCCTCAGCGCATCATCGTCCTCCAGGTCGAAGGCGAGCATCGACGCGATGCCGAACCAGAAACCCCACACCGTTCCGGAGTTGATGACGGCCGCCTGCCCGGAGGTGATGCCACCTTGCGAGAGCAGCAGCGCGCTGGTGACTCCCGCGCCCGCTCCGAGCATGGACGCGGCCACGTAGCCCTGGTCCCTGCAGTCCGCGATGGCGCACAGCAGGATGCCCTGCGTCGCGCCGTGCAGCGTCTGCACCACCGTCAGCGACGCGACGGCGGCGCCCGAGCGACGCTCCGTATTCTCATAGACCGCCGCCTGCGCCAGCTTCGCGCCGGGCTTGAGCCGGGCCCGGGTGAGCCGTCCGAACTCGGTGGCGTAGGGGTGCTGGGGACAGACGGCGAGGACCTCGGTGAAGGCCTCGGAGGCCTGGGTGTCCTTGCCTTGGATGAGTGCGTTGAAGCCCTCGTTGTAGCGAGCCTCCGCTTCGGCAGGGCACGCATCGGGCGTGGTCATCAGCGGAGGCGCCGTCAGGGTCTCCGACGTGAGAGGTGCTGATGAGGCAGGTCCGGTCTGCGCTTCATCCCCGACTTGGGTGGCACTGAGAGCAACGAGCAGGAGGGTGGCGAGCGTCATGGGCGTCATCCACTCTATGCGACGACCTCGGCCCGTTCACGAGGGAGGGGCCGAGGTCGCCTGAGACTTCGAGGGGGTGTGCCCAGGCGCGCCGCGTCAGCGGGTGGCGAGGGTATCGACGTGCTGACGCAGCTCGGCGTCGTTGCCCAGTCGGCCGTTGAGCCCGGCGAGGGGCCTGGCCGCCTGCTCGATGCGACCCCGGGTGCGCGGGCCCGCCGCGACGAGCCAGGCCACGCCCAGGGCCAGCTCCGCGACCTCGGGAGCGCCGGTGAGTTGGGCGGCGAGCGTCAGCAGGGCCTCCACCGCCTTCTTCACCTGGGCACCATGCAGCGCGTGGCTGCTGGTGATGCCCTCGCGCAAGAGCTCCAGCAGCGCGAGCGCGGTGGCGCGGGCCTGCTGCACGGGCTCCGGTCCGGGGCCGGTCCCCGCCCACAGTCCATTGGCGAGCTGTCGTCCCAGCAGGGCCTCCGCGCCCGCTTCCTGGGGTGCGGCGTCGCGGGCGGACGCGGAGAAGCCCTCCTCCTGCTCGGAGGCCAGGCCGTCCGCGTAGGTGTCGTCATCATCGGAGTAGGAGGGTGGCTCCATCTTCGACTCCTTCATCACGGACTTTTCGGCCGAGCCTCCTCCGAAGAGGCCTCCCAGGAGGCCTCCCTTCTTCTTCTTCGCCATGTCCGGGGCCTGGGCCGTGCTGACAAGCTTCCTGAGCGGGGCGGCCGGTGCGGGGGCGGGAGGAGGCGGGGGTCCGCCGGCGGAAGCCATAACGGCGTGAGCGGGGGCCTGCCTCGACGGGGGGCCCGCGGCCACGGGTGCGCTACCACCCCGGCTTCGCGCACCGGGGCGCTGGATGATGGGAGCGACCTCGGCCTCTTCGTGCTTCTGCGTGCCGAACATGGCCCAGCCCGCGGGCGCATTCACCGGGACGACGCGCGTCTCCGGCTGGCCCGAGGCGCGCCTGTCACCGGTGCGCTCCTCCACGACGACGAAGGACGTGTAGCGCGTGACAATCTGGTGCTCGACGGCGAGCTCGACGATGCGCTTCTTCATGGAGTCGGCGCGGCGGCCGGTGAGGCTCGCGGCCTCCCAGCCCTTGATGCGCTCGGCGGCCCACAACTTCTCCACGGCGGGACGGTCCGACTCGGCGGGAAAGTCCACGCGAACGGTGAGCGCGAAGGGCTCGCGGCCCGAGCGGCCCCGCAGCGTCACCTTGCCGGTGCCTGGCGTGGGGTAGCGGCCCAGGAGCGTCCAGGGCATGCCGTCGACCATGGGAGGCAGCTCGCCGGGGGCCAGCTCCGTGCCCTCGACGCCGTCGAAGTAGACCTGGAGTTCAGTGATGCGCGGCGCGAGCGCGCGGGAGAACTGGGCGACGACCTTGTCGTCGATGCGCTCGCCGGGGTGGATGAACTCCACGTCGCCGCCGGTCTGCTTCGCCATGTCGCGCAGCAGGGCATCGCTGACGTTGGTGCCGATGCCGAATGAATACACGCGCGCCGACTTCCGCTCGGCGAGCACGGCGCGGAGGATTTCGTCCTCGTTGCCCACCTGTCCGTCCGTCAAGAGCACGAGCACGCCGTCCGGCGCGGTGCGAGCGGCGGTCTGCATAGGCCCGAGCAGCTCCGTTCCGCCGCCGGCCCGGAGCGCAGCCACCCACCGGTCCGCCTCTTCCAGCATGCGCTGGGTGAAGGGCACGGGCAGGGGCTGGAAGGAGTGGAAGGAACTCTCGAAGGCGATGACGTTGAAGCGGTCGCCTTCGCGCAGGTGTCGCAAGCAGAGCCGGAGCGCGGCCTGGGCCTGGGGCAGGCTGTCGCCGTCCATGGAGCCGGAGACGTCCACCAGGAAGATGACCTCCTGCTTGGGGGGCGCGGAGGCCATGCCCAGGAGGTCGGGCACCACGGTGAGGGCGAACGTGCCGGGCTTGTCGCCCTTGCGGTGCGTGGCGAGCGGGGTGAAGACGGCGCTCGTGTCGGAGCTGCGCAGGGAGAGGACCAGGTCGCGGTCCAGGGACACCTCTCCGCGAGAGAGGCTCACGCGGGCGCGGGTGCCGCTCTCGCGGGTGACGGTGATGGCGTGCGAGGGGCTCTCGACGATGACCTCGCGGCCCAGGTCGACGAGCAGGTCCATGCGCAGGCCGTACTGCACCTGGCCGATGGGAGGAGAGATGCGGTCCGCGTCGGGGACGCGCGGCGTGGGCTCGGCGCTGCCGTGGCCGGTGCGGTCTCCGGCGGGCTTGCCGGGGATGTAGCGCGGGGCGACGAGCGTGGGGAGCATCCACCGGACGCTGCCTTCCTCGGCGGTGACGGCCTGCAGGAACTCCACCTCGACGATGGTCTCCTCGTTGGGGAGGAGGTTGCCCACCTGGGCGGTGAAGACGTTGGAGCGCTCCTCGTCGAGCAGGGCGGCGCCATGGCCCGCGGTGACGGCGTCGTCATAGGCGCGGAAGGCCTCCTCGCGCTCCTTGACGATGCCTTCGACGCGGCGGCCCGCGCACGTCATGGAGAAGGCGGAGAGGGTGCCATCGGACGGAAGGGGAAAGGTGTAGACGGCTTCGATGGGGCGGGGCTCGTCGTTGCGGTAGCGCTGGCGCACGCGCACGCGCGCATGTCCGCCGAGCAGCTCACCAGTGACTTCGACGCCCTGAAGGGGAACCTGCGCGCCCTCGCGAGTGAACAGCCCTGCATGCTCTTTCGTCATGGCTTCTCCTTGTCCTGGAACTCTTCGATGAGGGCTCGTACGCGCTCGGCGAGGGCTCGAACCTTGGCATCCGCTGAATCCGCCACATGCAGCTCCAGACCGGGGATGAGTTCCCAGCGCTGGTAGCGTGTCGTCGTCGTGGGACGCGGGCCGGTGGCCGGCGGTGCCACGATTTGTGAATCGGTGAGGCTCGTCGGCCCGTACGTGGGCGGAGTCGGGGTGACGTCCGACTCGGCGAGCTTGCGCAGCTCGTCGAGCGACAGGCGCTGGAGCTCCACCTGGATGGCATCCAAGGGGAGGAACCGTGCCTGGAGGACCCGGATGGCCTTGAGTCGTATGACGTGCTCCTCGCCATACACGGTGTCCGGCCCCCGAAAGGGCGGCGCGGGGAGCAGACCCCGCTGGACGTAGTAGCGCACCGTGCGTGGCGAGACGCCCGCCTCCTCGGCCAGCTCCGCCAGCTTCCACTCGCTCTGTGTCTTCCGCGTGTTCACGACTCAGACAGTATGACTCGACACTTCGAGTGTCAAGTCATCAGTGTCTAGTTTTCACGAGGGTGGTGTCGAGATGTCCGGGTGGGATGGTGTCGGAATGGTGCGGTTCGAGTGTCGAGATGGACTGTCGAGTTCGAGGGGTGAGGAGGGGGCCGAGGGGTGGGTTGCATGGGGGAGGGGAGGGGTGGAACAGAGGGGGGATGAACGGTGTGTCGGATGGGTTGGACCTCTCGTCGATACGGCTGATTGGGACGGCGGTGACGCCGGCGGTGATGGTGTCGGCGTGCGGCATCGTGGCGACGGGGTTGGACAACCAGATTGCGCGGATGACGACGCGGATGCGGGAGATGTTGAGGGAGGCGCGGCAGTTGCCGGAGGGGAACTCGCGGCGGGATTTGTTGCGGCAGGAGGTGGTCATCCTGGACCGGCGGCACGCGATACTCGCGAGGGCCATCGCGCTCACGTACACGGCGCTGTTGGCGTTCGTGGTGACGTCGTTGCTGTATTTGACGAAGCGTCAGCTCGACATCCCGGAGTCGCTGCCGGTGTTGTCCTTCGCCATCGGCGTGTTGTTGCTGGGAGCGGTGGCGGTGCTCGCGTTGGCCTCGCTGCGGCTGAGCCGCCTGGCCATCAAGCTGGAGCGGGAGGAGCTCTTCGGAATCACCCGCCCGCCACCGCGCCTGTAGAGGGCCGCGTCAGGTGAGGCCACCCACGGGAGGTCCGTCCTCGTCGCCATGACTGTTGGAGTGGCGCCTGTCGTCCTCGCCCGAGCCGAAGCCGCTGCGAGCCGCCGCGGCGCCAACGGCGCGCAGGATGTCGAGCGGGATGGGAAGGATGGTGTGATTGCCACCGGTGGTGATCTCCACCAGCGTCTGCAGATAGCGGAGCTGAAGCGTGGCGGGGTTGCGGCTGAGCACGTCCGCCGCCATGGCGAGCTTCTCCGCGGCCTGGTGTTCACCCTCGGCGGCGATGATTTTCGCGCGACGCTCGCGCTCAGCCTCCGCCTGTCGAGCGATGGCCCGCTGCATCTCCGGGGGCAGGTCGATGTGCTTCACCTCCACGTTGGAGACCTTGATGCCCCACGGGTCCGTGCGCGCGTCGAGCACCTGCTGGATTTCGTGGTTGATGCGCTCGCGCTCGCTGAGGAGTTGGTCCAGCTCCACCTGACCCAGAATCGCGCGCAGCGTCGTCTGCGCGAGCTGGCTGGTGGCATAGAGATAATCCTCCACCTGGAGCACGGCCTTGTCCGCATGGATGACGCGGAAGTAGACGACGGCGTTGACCTTCACGCTGACGTTGTCGCGGGTGATGACGTCCTGTGGAGGCACATCGCGAGTCACGGTGCGCAGGTCGATGATGACCATGCGCTCCACGAAGGGGATGAGCCAGCGAAAGCCCGCGCGCTTCAGCCCCACGAAGCGGCCGAGCCGGAACACCACGCCGTTCTGGTACTCGTTGACGATGCGCACTCCGGACATGAACAACAGGAAGAGCACGCCCAGCGGAATGAGGAACCCGAGCAGTCCGAACAGGTCGGTCATGTCTTCACCTCGTCGACGAAGAGGGTGAGCCCTTCCACGCGCCGCACCACCACGTGTGCGCCGCGCTGGATGGGTGAGGGAGAGGTGGCGCGCCAGCGCTCACCATGGACGAACACTTCACCGCTCTCGGGAGTGACGGGGGCCAGCGTGGTGCCCTCCTCGCCCACGAGTCCCACGTCTCCGCCGCGCTGGGGCAGTCGCCGCGTCTGCGCGCTCCTCCACGCGACATAGGCCGCCGCGCCCGCGAGGACCAACGTGGTGGGAATCAGCCACGCCCACGACACCCCGAAGGAGCGGTCCACGAACCAGTCCGGGTCCACGCGGTCCACCAGGAACAGTCCTCCCAGGCCCAGCAACACCACGCCCGTGGCGCCGAGCAGTCCACTGGTGACGAACAGCTCCGCGATGATGAGCGCCGCGCCGAGCAGCAAGAGGAGCAAGGCCCCCGTGCTCACGGGCAGCGCGGACGAGGCCACCAGCGCGAGCACCAGCGCGACCACGCCGATGAGTCCGGGGGCGATACCACCCGGGTGTGCCAGCTCGACGACCAGTCCCAGCGCGGCCATGAGGAACAGCAGATAGACAATCGCGGGATGCGCGAGCGCATGGACCGCGCGCTGTGAAAGGCTCGGAGTCAGCTCCACGAGTCGAGCGTCGCGAGTGGACAGCCGCACCGTGTCCCCCCCCGCCACCTGCACCGAGCGCCCATCCGCCCAGGCGAGGAACTCCGACTCGCTGGAAGCGAGGTGCTCCACCACGCGCAGTTCGACCGCGGCGTTCGCGCTGATGGCGACGCTGTCGCGCACGGCGGAGGCGGCCCACGAGGCATTGCGGCCCCGCTGCCGAGCGATGCTCTCCGCGAACGCGACGGTGTCGTTCTCCACCTTCCGAGCCATCTGAGCACCACCGGTCGCCTCCGGGTCCTGCCCGGTGATTCCCGCGACAGGATGCGCGGCGCCGATGTTGGTGCCGGGAGCCATGGCCGCAAGAGTGGAAGCCAGGGTGATGAAGACGCCCGCGCTGCCCGCATGCGCGCCGGAGGGCCCCACCCAGACGAGCACCGGCACGGAGGATCCAAGGAACGCCCGGACGATGGCGCGAGTCGCCTCCAGCGAGCCGCCCGGCGTATCCAGTCGAACCAGCAGCGCCGAGTGTCCACCAGCCGCCGCGCGCCGCACGCAGTCGGACAGATAGGCGCCCGAGCCGGTGTCCACCACGCCTTCCAGTTCACAGGAGGCCACGGTGGAGGAGCCGGGCGTGGGGCTCGCTGGAGGTGTCGCCGCGAGCAGGCCCAGGGCCATCAGCATCAAGAGCAACGCGGCTCCGGTCTTCCCGAGCTGGACATGGCGTGAGCGCAAGTCACACCCCCTGAAGAGAGAGGGGGGAAGGATGCGATGGGACGATGTCTCGCGCGGGGAGGGGCCGTGCGGAGGACATGGCGTCGAGCAGCCTCAGGTGGTCCAGCAGCAGCCGTGGCATGAGGAAGTGCTGGCGCACATGCTCTCGGCCGCGTTCACCCAGGAGGTGGGCCTCTTCCGGCTGGCGCAGCAGGTGGAGCAGGGCCTCGGCGCACTCCTCTTCTGTGTCCACGAGGACTCCGCCCGTGCCCTCGGGAAGCTGCAGCGGAATGCCGCCCGTGCGACCGCCGACGACGGGAGTGCCCTTCCAGAGCGCTTCGGAGACGACGAGCCCGAAGCCTTCGCGCAGGGACTTCTGGACGACGACCTCCGAGCGCGCCTGGAGCGCGTTGACCTCGATGTTGCCCACACCGACCAGGTTGGTGAGGACGTGGATGAGTCCATCGTGCCGGGTAGCCGCGCGGAGCTCCTCGTAGACCTCCCAGCCTTCGGGGTCATCCAGGGCGAGCGAGCCGACCAGCGCGAGCTGCAGGTCGGGGACATGTGGACGCACGCGCTGGTAGGCGCGGACGACGCCCAGCGGGTCCTTCCAGCGGTCGAAGCGACTGACCTGCGTGACGAGGGGCCGGTGGGTGCGGATGCCAATCCACTCGAGCACGTCGCGCGCGAGGGGCTCGGGAAGGGGATGGTTCTTGGGACTGAGCGGGTCGATGGCCGGCGCGTGGACGCGCACGTTCCGGATGGGGAGCGCGGGAGGAATGAACTCCGGCAGGGTGAAGATGGCGGCGTCGTAGTCGAGCAGGTAGGGCGACAGCAGTTCCCAGAAGCTGGGGTTGGGTCGAGACGTGTCGATATGGCAGCGCCATATCCAACGCGCGTCGCGATTGCCGCTGAGGGCCGCGAGCGCCGCGGGCTGCGGGTCGTGGACGAAGATGAAGTCGTAGTCCTCGGAGTCGGAGATGAGTCGGCGGGCGTTGAGCTGGGAGTTGGCCAGATAGATGGCCTTCTCGGACTCGGTGAGCTCGCCCGGAGCGCCCTGGAGCCCGTTGTGGATGCGTTTGGTGACCTGGAAGAAGGCCTCGTCGCCGTGGATGAGCTTCCAGTCGGTCACGATGCCCAGGTCGTTGTAGAGGGGGACCAGCGAGCGGAGGATTTCGGAGACGCCTCCCCCATAGGGCGTGGCGCTGAGGTGCAGACAGCGAGCGCCGCGCAGTCGTTCAGCGCAGTGGGAGAGGGCGTCGAGCTGCGCGTCGGGAGCGACACCGCGATAGGTGGCGAGTGAGCGCTTGCCGACATCCACGACATCCAACATGGCTTGAGGCTCCCGGGGTGTGAGGCCACTCCCGAGCCAACGGTGCTCATGCCCGACGGGGTCTTCCCGAGGTGCCGCGTGCATGTCCGGTAGCCGGCATCAGAAGTGGGCGCCAGCCTGTCGGGCTGCTCACCGGGTGGTGAGCGCGCGCCACAGGCAGCACCTTTCCTCGTGCGGCGTGGGCCGCCCAAGTCGTGCCAAGACTCGAAGGGGAGGAGTCATGCGCCGTGTCGTCCTCATCGCCGCCCTGTGCCTGGCCGCCGTACCGCTGGCTTGCAAGACCACCCAGCCCCCTGGGGCGGAAGAGCAGGAGCCGCTTCAGGGCCCTGACCAGGTGAGGGAGCCCGTGCAAACCGTACCGGACGAACCGCCCGGGCCCGCCACGCCCATGCCCGCCCAGCCCGACGCGGGCACGACGGAGACGCAGCCGCAGCCGGAGTAGCGCGGCGTCACGCGACGGAGGTCCGCCGCGGCGAGTCGCGAGCCAGGAGGGTGCTCCTCTCCTGGTCCGCGAGGTCGTGACACACCACCCGACGGTCCTCGTGACACCGCCGCTCGGCTCGCGCACAGTTCGCGCGGACCCGCGTGGAGGCTGAATCCGCCGGGACAGGCGGAGGCGCACGGTGCAGACCACGGTCTATCTGGCAGAGCGAATCTGGACGCTGGACACGGAGCGTCCGCTGGCGCGAGCCCTGGCGGTGCGTGACGGGCGCGTGGTGGCGGTGGGCACTCGCGACGAAGTGAGAGCGACGGCTCCCGGTGCGCGAGAGGTGGACCTGGGAGCCGCCACGGTGGTGCCAGGACTGGTGGATGCTCACGCGCATCTGCACGGCCTGGGTCGCAGTCTGACGACGGTGCGACTGGAGAAGTCGCCGTCCGTGGAGGAGGCGGTGCGTCGGTTGTCACAAGCGCCCGAGTCCAGCTTCCAGGGCGACTGGCTTCTGGGAAGAGGCTGGGACCAGAACGAGTGGCCCGGTGGTGCCTTTCCGGGGAGGGCCGAGCTGGATGCCCATTTCCCCACGACGCCCGTGTTCCTCACGCGAGTGGACCACCACGCGGCCTGGGTGAACGGCGAGGCGCTGCGCAGGGCAGGCATCTCCCGCGACACGCAGGACCCCGAGGGTGGCCGCATCTTGAGGGATGCGAAGGGAGAGCCCACGGGCGTGCTGGTGGACAACGCCATGGACGTGGTGGCCGCGGCGATGCCGCCGCCCACGAAGGCGCAGCTCGAGACGCGGCTCCGGGCGGCGCTGGAGCGCTGTGCACAAGTAGGACTGACGGGAGTCCACGACGCCGGCATGGACCTGGATGCCTTCCGCCTGCTTCAACAGTGGGACGCGGAGGGCACGCTCCCGCTGCGCATCTACGCCATGGCCGCGGGCCAGGGGGACGAGCGGCACGCCTATCTGGAGCAGGGCCCCTGGCAGGGACGGATGTTGAAGATGCGGGCGGTGAAGTTCCTGGCGGATGGTGCGCTGGGCAGCCGGGGCGCGGCGCTTCATGAGGACTACTGTGACGAGCCCGGGCAGCGCGGCCTGTTGTTGATGTCGCCCGAGGAACTCGAGTCGCGGGCGCGTGCCTTCATGTCGAAGGGCTTCCAGGTCTGCATCCACGCCATTGGAGACCGTGCCAATACCTTGGTGGTGGATGTGCTGACGCGCGTGTCGGAGGAGACAGGCACGAAGGCGTTGAGGCACCGCGTGGAGCACGCGCAGATTCTGCGGCGCGAGGACATCACCCGCCTGGGGGCGGCGGGGCTGGTGGCGAGCGTGCAGCCCACCCATGCCACCAGCGACATGCCGTGGGCGGAAGCGAGGCTGGGCCGCGAGCGGCTCCGGGGTTCCTATGCGTGGCGCAGCCTGAAGGAAGCGGGGGCGAACCTCGCGCTGGGCAGCGACTTTCCCATCGAGAACCCGGACGTCCTGGCGGGGCTGTACGCGGCGCGCACGCGACAGGACGCCACGGGAAGACCGGAGGGCGGCTGGCTGCCGGAGGAGGCGCTGTCGGGGTACGAGGCCCTGGAGGGCTTCACGCGGGGGCCGGCGTGGGCCTCCTTCGAGGAGGCCAGGCGCGGCGGGCTGGCGCCAGGACAGGACGCGGACTTCGTGGCGCTGTCGGTGGACCCGGTGGAGGGACCCGCGAAGGCGCTGGTGGATGCACAGGTGCTGGCGACGGTGGTGGCGGGCGTGGAGGTGTACCGCGCCTAGCCTTGAGCGCCGGAGGGCTCACACGCTGAAGATTTGAGAGCGCGCCGCCTCGGCGATGGCGACGACGGCGGGGTGGCGCAGGCGGCGCTCGACGGTGATGGCGTAGAAGCAGGTCTCGATTTCGTCGGTGCGGCCGATGACGGAGCAGTTGTACTCACGCTCCATCTGCGCCTCGATGACGGAGGGCATGGCGAAGACGCCGTGGCCGCTCTGTCCAAAGGCCTGGAGCAGCGCGCTGTCGTCGAAGTCACCGGCGATGAGGGGGCGCAGGCCCTGTCGCTCGAACCAGAGGTCCAGCGAGCGGCGCACGGAGGACTCGTCCGAGGGCAGCAGCATGGGCGCGCCGTCGAGGGAGCGGGGGAAGTCCTTCTTGAGATGCCGCAGACTGTCGGCGGCGAAGAAGGACACGCCACACTTTCCGAGCAGGTGGTTGAAGGAGCGGACGCTGACGGGCTCGGAGCTGGGAGCGTCGGCGAGCACCACGTCCAGCTCGTGCAGGGCGAGCGAGGCGAGCAGCTGAGGCAGGGGGCCTTCGCGGCAGATGATGCGCAGCGACGGGCCTGCTTCGAGCGCGGGCTTGAGGAGCTGCTCGGCCACGAGCTTGGGAATGACGTCGAGGATGCCCACGTTGAGGCGGAGTTGTTGGCCGGGGGGCAGGCCAGCGACCACGTTCTTCAGCTCGTTGCCCAGGCGGAAGATTTCATCGGCGTAGCGCATGACGGTGCGCCCCACGTCCGTGAGGACCAGCTTTCGGCCCTGTCGCTCGAAGAGCTTGTGGCCCAGCGACTCCTCCAGCAGCTTGAGCTGGCTGCTGATGGTGGGTTGAGCGAGGTGCAGTTCTTCGCCCGCCTTGGCGATGCTGCCCGCCCGCGCGACCGTCCAGAAATACAGGAGATGGTGGTAGTTGAGCCAACTCATACCCATAGAGATAACCTATGGGTTGCGTTCAAACTACCTAATTTTCTTAAGAAAGGTCCTGGCTTATCTCTACGTGCATTCGGGGGCGAGTTCATCGCCCCGAAGAGACCGGAGGAGGTCCATGGAAGCCATCAACGTGAGCGTGTCCTGTGAGTCGCCTGAGCTTGTCGTGGTCGACGAGGCGGTGGAGGCGCGGGTGCGAGAGCACCTGGTGCTGGTGGAGCGGCTGGCGTGGAAGTACCGCTGGACGGGGTTGCCGCTGGACGAGCTGGTGGCGGAGGGCAACGTGGGGTTGATGGAGGCGGCGGGTCGGTTCGAGGAGCGGGGGATTCCGTTCGGGGCGTACGCGAGCCAGTGGATTCGGGCGCGCATCCGGGCGTACGTGGGCCGCAACTGGAGCATGGCGGGCGGGCGGGCGCCGTGGGTGGTGTTCCAGCTTCGGCGGGAGCGGGCGCGGCTGGAGGCCCGGTGGGGGGAGGGGCACCCGGAGGTGATGCGCCGGCTGGCGGACGCGCTGGGGAAGAAGGAGGAGGACGTGGCCCGAGCCACTGAGTCGTTGGCCAGGGACGTGTCGCTGGACGCGCCGGTGACGCCGGACGGGGAGGTGACGCGGCTGGAGGTGTTGGAGGGGGAGGGTGAGTCGCAGGAGGAGGTGGTGGACCGGGCGCAGTGGGCGGCGAGGCTGCGGGCGAGCGTGGAGGAGGCCTGGCCGGAGCTGGACGCGAGGGAGCGGGCGCTGGTGGAGGAGCGGATGTTGGCGGAGGAGGCGGCGAGCGCGGAGTTGCTGGCCCGGCGCTTCGGGGTGACGGCGGTGCGCATCCGGCAGATCGAGCAGGGGCTGAGGGCGAAGCTGAAGAAGAGGCTCACCGCGAGTCTGACGACCTGGGACGCGGAGGCGATGCCTCGTGCCGCATGACGAAGGGAAGGGGCGCCGGGAAAAGGGTGCTTGACGGCCCTGGGAAGGGCTCGATATGAGAGCGCGGCCTCTCGCGGTGACCCGTACGCCCAGGTAGCTCAGTCGGTAGAGCAGGGGACTGAAAATCCCCGTGTCGGTGGTTCGATTCCGCCCCTGGGCACACAGAGTTGAAAAGTTTGGGGCCCTGGACTTCGGTTCAGGGCCCTTTCTTTTTGGCCTGGAGGGCCCACGCTGACAGGGCCCCCCAGGGTGTGCGTGCCGACGTCCTAGTTACAGGGCGCGCCGCAGACGCCAGCCTCACGGGCCACACATTGGGGCGTGTTGAGGCAGGGCAAGCCATCGCCCGTGCAGCAGCCGATCAACGCCTCGGACTCGACCGGTGGATTCGCGGGTGGAGCCGAGGGGACGAACAATCCCACCGCGAGGGCGAAACTCAGGACGACTCCCGAAACGAGCTTCAGCATCATCTGGGGCTCCTTGGGTTGAGAGGCATCTGGAAGGGTGCTCTCAATGGGGCTTCAATCCAAGACGCCCTCTGTCGATGGAGCCGTTCATATGTTGAGCGTCCATCGGTTTGTCTGTTCATCCCACTGCGCGCTTCCCCGGTACAGCCAGGGGGCCAGAGGTGCCTCTCGGCTGAAGACGAATGCGGTCTCTCCAGGTCTACGGTCCGCGATTCGCGACGCCATGACGCCGAGCGCCTCGAATTCGTCTTCTCCCGTGGCGATGAGGAGCAGGTGGCCTTCGTGTCGTCCTGTCTTTGGGACGGCGCTCAATCCAAATCGGCCCATGAGCTGCTCGTCCGTGAGTTGTGCTCCTGGCGTAGGGCCCACGCTTTCGGGTGTCACGACCTCCACCAGCAGGGCGATGGGCA
The DNA here is from genome assembly GCF_013336715.1 of Myxococcus sp. CA056. Taxonomy (NCBI): domain Bacteria; kingdom Pseudomonadati; phylum Myxococcota; class Myxococcia; order Myxococcales; family Myxococcaceae; genus Myxococcus; species Myxococcus sp. CA056. The sequence continues at coordinate 669,800 of NZ_JABUMT010000001.1, read as the reverse complement.
TCAGGCCCTCGGCTGCCTGTGACGTGGCGTAGCTTGGATTGTCGGACCTCAGGACCCAACGGCCTTCGTCCTTCGCGAGCCTCTTCACTTGATAGGCATACCCTGCGGCGTCGGGGACCTGGATGAGCGCCACCCTGCCTTCCATCGCCTGGAGTGAGAGGTCGCGCGCGTAGCGCATCACCAGCCAGTCGCCGTTCCGGATGGGCCGCTCTCCTCCGTTCATGGAGTCGCCAGTGGCCCTCACCGCGAACAGCCCGTCACCCTGTGCCTGGATGGGAAGCCGGACATGTTCCGCCTCGGGTGCCTGCTCCAGCGCCAGTACATGGCTCGCGGCCCCCGCCGCGGCGCGCAGGGTGGGGAACGCGACACAGCGCACCGCTCGCTTGAAGGGAATCACCTCGGCCTGTATGGGCTCGACCGACCAACCCTCTGTTCGTGGCGTGAAGCGCACTCGAAATGCCGTGCCCCGCTTGCCAGCGGCGTCGCCGAACCATTGCGTCAGGAGCTTCGGGAGCTGGTTCTCCTCCGTCCCAGATGGCCTCGCGACGTTGACGGCGATCTTCACGAAGTTGAATCGCCAGACGGCTCCATCCGGAACCCTGACGTCGGTGAGGCCACTGGGAAGGTCCGGACGCTGCTGTCGCTCGGGCAGCTTGAGAATCGGGTGGCGCCCGTTGGTGATGACCTGTGCCTCGAAGGCTGTCCCTGGAGCCTGACTCTGGACGAGCCGGCGACGACGGTATTGCGCCAGTCGGTACTCGACCAGCTCTCGCGTCATCTCCTCGAAGGCTGCTCGTGTGTCCTCGGACACCGTGAACCGGGGCACGAGCCTGTCTCCCTCGATGCGGAACCACCTGCCGTCCTGTGTCCACTCGGTGACCGGGTTCGCCGTCCAGAACGCGAGGAACTTCGATGCGCTCGGCTCCCGTGGGTCATCCAGCGTCGTGACGCCATCGAGGTCCTGGAGCAGCTCGGGCGAACGCTGGAGAATGGACAGACTCCGGTGGGCCAGCTCGGACAATGACAGTCCTCCCCACAGTGCCTCCGCTTCGAGCAAGGCCTCCAGCAACACCAGCTTGAAGCACTTGCTCATGGGCGTGAGCTCGAGGTTCCGGAACCAACCCGGGTCCTGCTTCAGGGTGCGTGCCTGTGCTTCGGTCAGGTCGCGCTCCGCTTCCACGAAGTGGAACCAACCCGCGTACTCATCCCGCTTGAGCAAGGAGGCGGGGGAGTAGCCCGAGCGGTAGAGTTCTCCGATGGTCGGACGCTGGCCGCGCACGGTCCTCAGCTCGCGATACATGCGCGCGACATCGGTTTCGCCAGGGGCCAGGAAGTGTTGAAGCAACTGCTTGGCTTCCAGCGCGACCTGCACGGAGCAGCCCGGAGGGAGCTCGGGTTGCTTGCCTTGGACCAGGAAGTCCCTCAGCGAGACGGAACTCCGGCCCAGTGCCAGCAGCGTGCGCACCCGGTCGAGGAACATCCGATGGTTGCCCACGAAGTCGATGACGGTGACGCGCTCCTTGCCGTCGTGCTTGCGCAAGCCACGGCCCAGTTGCTGAAGGAAGACCACGGGTGACTCGGTCGGTCTGAGCAGGACCACGCGGTCGATGCTCGGCACATCCACCCCTTCATTGAAGAGGTCCACCGAGCACACCGCGTCCAGCGTGCCGTTCCCCAGTTCTCGCAAGGCCTGCGCCCGGTCCGCGGAGTCGGGCCCCGAGTACACCGCCGCCACCCGCACGCCCTGCCTGCTCAGCCACTGCTGGACGCAGTTCGCGTGGGAGACGGAGACGCAGAACACCAGGGTCCTGCTCGCCGCGTGCTCCTCCCAGGCGCGCCACAGCGTCTTCATGCGCGCTTCCGTCTGAACCGCCTCGCTCAACGCCTCCGGGTCGAAGCTCCGGCTGCGCCACGGAATGTTCTCGTACGGAACGTCGTCCTTCAGCCCGAAGTAGGCGAAGGGCGCGAGCAACCCTTGCTGAATGCCTTCGCCAAGGTCCGCGCGGTAGGCCAGGTGGTCATCGAACAGCCCCAGGATATCCCCGTCGTCCGCTCGCTCGGGCGTCGCCGTCAGGCCGAGCAGGAACGCCGGTTCGAGACGCGAGAGGATGGCCCGGTAGCTCGCGGCGGCGGCATGGTGCACCTCGTCCACGATGACGTAGTCGAAGGCCGCCGCTTCTCGCAGCGCCTGGAGTCCTTCGGGATTCGAGAGCTTCTGGACCGAGGCGAACACCAGGTCGCCCGCGAGCGACGACTTCGCTCCGACAAACCAACCGAAGCGCAGCGACGGGAACTGGCGGCGGAAGGTCTCCGCGGCCTGGACGAGCAGCTCCTCACGATGGGCCAGGAACAAGACGCGCGGCTTCTCGGCTCGCTCGTCACCGAAGGCCGCGACGTCCAGCGCGGCGAGCCACGTCTTGCCGAGTCCCGTCGCGAGCACCACGAGTGCTCGGCGGCGACCTTCTCCGCGACTCGTCCTCAACGCGAGCAGGGCTTCCTGTTGGAGGATGTGCGGCTGGCGTGGCGGGAGCGCGGGTTCCTGCTCCACGGGGGCGACGACGCGTTCCATGATTCGTGCACGGCGGGCGTACTGCTCGACCCAATCCGCTTCCAGGGGCGAGGCCCTTTCCCACCACAGCTCGAAGGCGTCGACCACTTCGCTCCAGGCCTTGGGGTCCCGGTCCTGCTCGACGCGCAGGTTCCACTCGATGCCTGTCTTCAGCGCGGACCGGGAGATGTTGCTCGAGCCCACGTATGCCACCGCGAGCCCCGGGCCCTTGAAGCGCCAGGACTTCGGATGGAAGGACGACACACGCGCCTTCTCCACTTCCACCACGCGCGCCTCGAAGTGTCCCCGGGCACCGCCTTTCAGGACCGTGTCTTCATCCATCCAGTCCAGCAGGCGACGCAGGGCCTCCGCCTGGGTGATGGTCAGATAGTCGCCCGTGAGGATTCGCACCCGCGCTCCTCGCGCCAGGGCCGCATCCACGGATTGCCGCAGCACCTCCAGCCCGCTGTCCTGAACGAAGGCCGCGAGCACCGCGATGTCCAGCGCGCGAGAGAACAACGGCTCCAGGTGAGTAAGGAACGGGTCCTCCAGTCCACCCGTGGCGAGTGGCTTTGTCTGAGCCGCCAGATAGTTGCCCTTGCCCGGGATGACGTGACGGATGCCCCCGCGCGCGTCCGCGACGTCATCCTGGAACCTCGGGATGACGTGTACATGCAGATGGAACACCGTCTGCCCGGCCGCCACGCCCACGTTGATGCCCAGGTTGTAGCCGTCCGGTCGCAGCTGCGTGTCCAGCCCCCGCTTCACCTCGTCCACCAGCTCGAAGAGGGCCCGCTGCTCCTCGGCCGTGGCGTCGAACCAGGTGGCCACGGAGCGGCGGGGAATCACCAGCGTGTGCCCGGGACTGACGGGAGAGCCATCCCGGATGGCGAAGGCGAGCGTGTTCGAGGCGACCCACTCGGCTTCGGGAATCAGCAGGAAAGGGGAGGACACCTCGCCACCCTATCCCAGCCACTTGGTTCTTCAGGACGGACCTGGCGTGTGGAGTGACATCGCCTCGCGGAAGGACTCAGAGCTCGTTGAAGATGAGCAGGCCGCGGGTCGAGTCCACGACGTACACGTAGCCGTCTCCTGGGACGCGGATGCCCATGGCGCCTTCGACATTCCAGTCACCTCGGTCGGGGTCGGACTCGCGGAAGGTGTTGAAGTAGGCGATTTCGCGCGGGTTGGTCGGAATGGAGACGTCCAATACCCGCAGCCCCTCCTGGTAGTAGGCGATGTAGAGCCGCTTGTCCTTGAGGATCATGTTGTGGATGGAGGCGTGGAAGCGGAGCTTGTACGTGCCGATGAGCGGGATGTTCGTGGGGTCCGTGACGTCCAGCACGCGCAGATGGGTTCCCTGTCCTTCTCCACCCTCGAAGGCGATGGTCCTCCCCGCGAAGGTGCCCACCGCGCCCGCATGGCTCATGGACGAGCTGTTCTCGGTCTGGAAGGTGTATGTGCCCAGCTCGCGCGGACTCATCGGGTCCTTCACGTCGAAGACCACATAGCCCGAGCTGAAGTGGTTGATGTAGAGCCGGTCCTGGTAGGCGAAGGCGTCGTGCGCCGAGGGGATATAGGACGTGGTGTCCGAGACGACGATGCGGTTGAGCAACGTCGGGTCGCGCGGCGTCGAGATGTCGAACACGAGCGTCTCCCCGGTGGGCGCGGGCCCGGGCGACACGGCATACAGCCTGTTGCCATCCACGAAGAGGGTGTGGACGTTGATGGGCTCACCCCCCGGCACATTGCGCACGAAGAGGGGGTCCGCGGGGTTGGAGATGTCGAAGACGATGACCCCTGAGTTCCTGCTGGCCACGTAGAGCGTGTCGTCCTTCGTCCACGCGGCGTTCCAGAACGAGTCCCCTGGCAAGGTGATGCTCTTCTTGAGGACGGGGTGGCTCGGGTCGCTGACGTCGAACACCGCGAGCCCACCCTCTGTCCCCGCTTCGAGGCTGGTGGACACGACGTAGGCGTGCTTGTGGGCGACGTAGACGTCCACATGGAGCCCGTTCTGGGGGACATCCGATTCGGAGATGAGGCGCAGGCCGCCCGATGACTCGCTCTCCCCTCGTCCCCACGTCATCCGCGCGGCCTCGAAGGTGCCCCAGGAGGCTTTTCCATTGGCGCAGCGGGCGAAACAGCCCGTCACCATCCCAGATGGCTGAACGCCACACCCGACGATGACGGTCTGCCGGACCAGGTTCCGCAGGGTGTAGCGTGACGAGAACTGGAAGCTTCCAGTCACCTGCTGACGTGTGAGGGGGCGGCCCTCCATCGTTCCCGTGCTGCCGTCCGGCGGAATCCGGACGCCAACGAAGTCCGGATAGCCCGCGACGTTGCGCACGTCCACCCCATAGATGCCGTGCGCATCGAGGGTGGAGAGCGAGGCGGTGTCACACTTCGACAGGTCGAAGAGCGATGGCGAGTCGCAGTCGACGATGGAGCCCTGCACCCCGGTGAAGGTGCACGGTGCGTAGGGGCCCCGGTCGACCCAGTCCGTCGTCTCCACGAGCGGCGTGTACGTCCCGTCCCAGGGTTCCACGGGAGGAGGCGGTGGCTCCGCCGGCCCCGGCTTGTCGGAGCAGGCGAAGCACAGCAAGGCGCAGCCAATGACAACCGCACGGGGGGACAGTGAACCGAGGGCCATGCGAGGCTCCTATCGGGAGGCGAGGTCCGGAACGGACGCCGCACGCGAAGGGAGCGATTAGCGCAGGATTGCCCTTCGGGTCTGTATGGCAATGCCCTTAGCCCGGCGGGATGGCATTCACTGGACAAGGATTGTTTGACCTCCGGACCAGGAGGTGCTCACCGCGCCGGAGGCTTCACCCCAATCACAGACCCTCCATGGATGCGGCGGCGATTCGCGGGGCATGGCCGCCAACGTGGGATGCCCGCGCGTGAGGCCGCCCGCTTGCCGCGCCCATCCCAGCGAGCGCCTCCGCCCCCGTCAGGAACATGGCCATGTCAGGCGCCGTGATTCGCCGGCGGACAGGCAGGCGAGGAAGCCCCTCCTGCCGAGGTGCCGTGCCTCCCGGGAAGTCCCGCGAGTCGCCTCGGCACTCGTTTCGGGATTCAGGTACGGTCGGCCCGTTTCAGCAATGGCGTGGCCGTCGACAGCGGCCCGGAGGGTAGAGCGCGATGGTGGTGAGAAGCGAGGCGGGACCGACAGACTCGACCCGACAGGGGCGCCGGTTGCCGCCAGGGATGGGCCAGGTCCTGCTGGCCCTGCTCGCGGGCGGCATCGTGTTCGGGGGCATGCGGCTGACCTGGCCGTCAGGTCCCTTCCCCCGGTTCGAGCGACACGTGCTCCAGACGAGCGACATGTTTCTCGCGCTCGTGGTGGCGGTGGGCACCTTCATGGTCGCCTGGTCCTTCAGCCAGGGCGCCCGGCGGGAAGACCCGGTCTCGGTCCGCCATCGGTGGCGCCTCTTCCTGGGGCTGTGGGCGCTGTTCGCCCTTCCCCTGCTGCTGTGGTGGGTGGGCGAGTGGCCCGGCCATCTGCACAGCGATGCACGCCAATCGCTGCTCATCTCGTCGCTGCTCCGCGTGGAGCCCTGGCTGAGCACGCTCTGGAGCATCTGGGTGCAAGGGATTCACCGGTCCACCGGTCAATTCCCCTTCCTCTCCCTCTTCTGCGTCGTGGGCCTCGCCGCGCTGCTGGCGGACTTCTTCTCCCTGCTGCTGCACCTGGGGTTGTCGCGACGCCTGGGCGGCGTCTTCATCGCGCTCGTGGCGACGTCCATCCCCGTCGCCGTGCTCGTCACCAACCTCTCCCATGACGCCCTCAATGCGCTGCTGCGGCTGGGAATCGCGCTCATCCTGCTGCGGGTCCTGTCGCGGAAGGTGCTCTCCGGACAGTCCGGCGTCACGCCCGTGACGTTGCCCTCACTGGCGCTCCTCACCGGGGTGGCCACGTTGCTGCGGGGCGACAGCTTGGTGCTGTTCCTCTATGTCCCCGCCGTGCTGCTCCTGTCGCGGCAGGTGCGCATCGGCGCCGCCGTGGTGTTGTTGCTGGTCCCGGTGGCCATCAACCAGGTGTTCCGTCGCGTCATCGAGCCGCGATTGATACTGAACGGGCCCGAGCTGGCGGAGCGGTATGCGGTGTCGCTGCTGCTCAACCCGCTCGGGTTCATGGTGGTCAACAAATACGTCACCGCCACCCCAGAGGAGGACCAGGCCACCATCGAAGCCGTGGTGACCTACTCCTGCCTGCGGGACCGCTACATCCTCGAGGAGTCCCCCTGCTACTGGAGCGACCTGCGCGCTCCCATCACGCCCGAGAAGATTGTCAGGCTGCGCGCCCTCGTCCTTCGCATGGCGCGAGACAACCCGGCGCTGATGCTCTCCAACCGGCTCATCACCTTCGCGGGCACACTGGGCCTCAGCCCACGCGCCTCCTTCCCCGTCATGGACTTCCGGGAGACGGTTCGTCCCGAGGACCTCTACTCCCCCAACGGCGCGGAGTTGCTCCGGCGATACGGGTTGGAGCACTCCAAGGCGCCCCAGGCCCTGGCGCGTGTCACCCACTGGCTGCGCGATGCGAGCCTCCCCTACGAGCATGGACGCTGGCTCTACTTCCCCTGGAATGGCCTGCCAGCGCTCCTGCTCACGTTGTGGCTGGTGTCGCGGTGGCGCACCCTGCCCGTGTCGGCGATGGTGGCGGGCGCCATCCTGGCACCCGCGGGTCTCGTCTTCATCGCCGCGCCCGCCAGTCACCCCTCCTACGTCACGGACCTCTGGGTGTTTGGCTACCTCGCCGTGCCGCTGGCCTGGTTCGAGGCCCGCGTCCTGCGCGCGAAGGCCGCTTCCCGGGCCTCAGCGGCTGGGGAAGGCGGGAGCGCGGGTGCGGTCGACGTGGCCCCCGCTCACCTGAGCCACCACCGTTGAGGTGTATGGCCGTCCGGGACGGCTGCTCCAGTCCTTCGCGAGGAAGGCCTCCGGGCGCCTCGCGAACTCCAGCGCGATGCGGCCCGTCTGGAGCGACTGGCGCACCATCCGCACGTTGCTCACCTGGTCCTCCTCGCGCCAGCTGAGCGGGAAGAAGCCGAAGCGCGAGCGCCGGTGGATGCCCGCCAGCAGCATGTGGATGTTGAAGGTGAGGCTGTCCGGAAAGCCCAGGTAGAAGCGGGGCTCCAGATAGCGGGCCGAGTACAGGTTGAGACCCGAGCCCAGGTCATGGACGCGGTGGCGCGCCGCCGCGGAGAACAGCAGGTTGAAGACGTGGTTGCCCAGGGTGCGCACGTGCGAGTAGCCCTGGAGCCGCGAGCCGCGCATGAAGCGGCTGCCCAGCAGCGAGTCCTGCGCCCGGTACGTCCCTTCGTCCAGGTGGGGCACCAGGTCGTTGATGTCCGCCTGGTCGTCGCCGTGGAGGACGACCACCTGGTCGAAGCCGTGCGCGAGCGCGTACTCGAAGGCCACCTTGTGGGAGCCGCCCAGGTTGTAGTTGTCGTCGTTGACGAGCACCTTGCCCGGCAGATGGACCAGCTTGGACAGGCCCGTCACGGCGGCCTCCACGCCGTTGTCGCGACTGCCGTTGTCCACCACGATGATTTCGGCGAAGCGACGCTGGAGGGCTTCGCCGAAGCGGGCGAGCACCCGGGGAATCTGCCGCTCGCAGTTGTACATGGGGATGAAGACGAGCATGCGTTCGGCGGCCACGAGAATCTCCTTCGAGGGATGAGGTGCTGCGACGCGGGAGCTGCCTGGCGGGCCCCTTCGCGCCATTCAAGGCACGGTGGGGCCCTGGGCCTCGTACTGGCGCAGCTCCTCCGGGGTGCCAAAGGAGGCATAACGGGAGACGCGCGCGGAGCGCACCGTGCCTCCGGCCTCCAGGAGCAGGTTGTAGAGCAGTGACAGGTAGTACTCCCGCATCCCCTCCGTGATGGGCCGCTCCATGAGGTGCTGGCCCGCGGTGAGGAAGTGGCGCTCGGTGGCGAAGAAGTACGCGCCCATGATGGCCGCATCGGAGATGACCACCTTCTCCGCCGTGCGCACCACCTGGCCCGCCTCGCTCTTCGCGTAGCTGTAGCGGGGAAGCTGGGAGGGAAAGGTGAGCAGGCCGCCCGTCAACGTCGGGTCCTCCCCGGAGAGCGCGCCGCGCACCAGCTCGCGGTAGGCGGGGCTGTCGAACCACAAATCACAGTCCATCACCAAGAGGCCGCGCTCGCCCGTCATTCGCCCGGAGGCCGCCAGGGCCGTCTCCACCGCGCCTCGGGTCATCTCCTCCAGAATCACCACGTCCAGCCCAGGGATGGCCTCGCGCAGCAGCGTGGCCAGTTGGAACTGCTCCTCGTGGGGTCTTCGCACCACGGCGGTGTGCACCACGTCCAGCCCCCAGTCCGACAGGCTGGAGAGGGCCTTGAGCACCATGGGGATGCCATCCACGGGGATGAGGGGCTTGGGCGTGGTGAAGCCCGCATCGGCGAAGCGCGAGCCGAGGCCCGCCATGGGCAGCAGGACGTGGAGCGGACGCATGAGGGCGGGGACCTTTCCGGAAAGACGCTCAGGCCAGACGCTTGCGCGAGGGGTCCTCGCCCTGGAGCGGACTGGCGGACGTCTCCGACGCGTACTGGTCATTGAACTGGTTGAAGAGACGCACGGCGGTGGCGAAGAAGGCGGGCAGGCTGCTCGGGTTGATGCGGGCCCGGTAGGTGAGCATGCGGCAGTAGTGCACGGCCTCGTGGAAGAGCACCGTGCGGCGCACCTCGGGCGGCAGCGTGGTTTCGAAGCGCCGCTGGAGGTGGAGGTACAGCTCCGCGTAGCGCGAGGACATGGACTCCTCATACTCCACCACCGCGCCCTCCACCTTCGCGCGGGAGACCTGGCAGAGGAACTCGTAGCCGGAGTGCAGCGACTGGCACAGCTTGCCCAGGTCCACCACCGGGTCGCTGATGGCGTTCTCGTTGTTGGGGTCCAACACCAGGAAGTCGCCGTCCTCCTTGCGGACGATGAGGTTGTCCACCGTCAGGTCACCGTGGATGGGGGTCTGCCGCATGCTGGCCAGCTCCGCCAGGGCGCGCGGGTTGGCTCTCAGCCGCGCGAGGGCCGGGCCCATGTTCTCGTAGTGCTGACCGTTGATGCAGAGCGTGTCGTGCGCGAGCAGCGCGGCCAGCGTCGGGCTCAGGGCCGCGGCGTCGTTCACCTTGGCCACGACCTTCTCGCGGAGGTAGCGCTCCAGCATGTCCGGCTCGTCGCGGCGCTCGGCGTGCTCGTAGAGGTGCTGGTCCACGAAGTCGAGGACCCGGTCCAGCACCTGCTTGCCGCGCTCCACATCCTCGGAGTGGATGAACTGGAAGAAGGGGACGTACTCCTTCCGGTACTCCAGGTCGAACGCGTAGTAGTCCTCCGTGCGCAGCTCCCGCAGGGGCCGTGGCAGGTGGGGCAGATGGCGGCGGGACTCCAGCCAGTCGTGCTGCGCCTTCAGCTTCTCCAGGTGCTGGGGCAGCGTCACCTTGCGCACGCGCAGGCCTTCACCGTCCCAGACCAGCAGGGTGCTCGCGTTGGAGCCGCCCTTGAAGGTGTGCACCATGCGGAAGTCGCCGCGCAGCTCGCCGGTGGACAACACGTGGCTGAGCGCCTGTCCGGAGAAGTACTCGTCCAGGAAGTGGCTGAACTCACGACTGATGTCCGAGTCGCGGTGCAGCTTGTTCTTCAAGGGCTCCAGGGCGACGGGGGCATCGGCGGCCTGCTCGCGGCCGCGCTGCAGCAGGAAGTAGAGCCCCACCGCGGAGAAGGGGCCGATGAGCACCGCCCAGGACACCAGCGACAGGCCCAGCGGGACGCCGTCGATGCCCAACATCCCGCGCGCCAGCTCGGAGAAGTAGTAGTGGAAGGTCCCCAGGAAGCCCGGCCCCGACGGCACGCCCACCGCGAGGTAGGCGGAGACGGCGGTGCCCAGGATGGCGAGGGCCCCGTGGCCCGGCGCGAAGCCGTGGGCCAGCGCGGCCATGGAGCCCAGGTAGAGCACCCACATGCCCATGGAGGTGACGACGAAGCGGCCCAGGCGCGCGGAGCGGAAGATGACGTGGGTGCCGTAGATGATGGACCAGAGCACGAAGCGCGTCCGGTCCTTCAGTCTGTCATTGAGCAGCGCGGTGAAGGCGCCGACCGCGCGCAACATGCGGCGGTTCTGCGTGAAGAGCAGCCAGGCGAGGACGGCGACGGCGACGCTCGCCGCGCCCACGCCCATTGCCAGGCGCAGCATCAGCGCCGCCGCTTCAGGGGCCTGCGCGCGTGTCGCGAGTCCGACTCCCACCGCGCACAGCGCCAGCACGAGTCCATCCACCGCGCGCTCGAAGAGGATGGTGAAGAGCACCACCGCGCGGCTGATGCGCATCTGCCGGCCGATGAGGTGCGCACGCACCAGCTCACCGAGCCGGAAGGGGAGCAGGGCGTTGAAGAGGAAGCCGACGGAGAGGCCGGAGAAGAGGATGCGCCATGTGGTGGGCCGCACCACCCGCAAGAGCCGCTGGGCGTTCTTCGCGCGCAGGACGTGGGCCAGCCCCTGGCAGAGCACGGCGAGGGGGATGACCCACACCGCCAGGGTGCTGTCGGGCACCCACTGACCGGACTGGTGGGACCCGTCGACGAAGCGGGAGAGGAAGGCGGCGCTGACGAGCAGCCCCACCGCCACCAGGGCCAGGCCCCAACCGCGAGCATGCTTCAAGGGGCCTCCTGGACGCGGACCACGGTGATGCCCGCGGCCTCGGCCGCCGCCACGCCACTGGCGCTGTCCTCGAAGGCGAGGCACTGCGCGGTGGGCACGTCAGCCAGTCGCGCCGCGCGGAGGTAGCCCTCCGGATGGGGCTTGGGGTGCTCCACGTCCTCGCCGAAGACGGTGACGTCGAAGAGGTGGGCCAGGTCGAAATGCGCCATCAGCGCGCGCGCGTTGGTGGTCGCCGCCGTCGTCACCAGCCCGGTGACATGGTGGGCGCGCACCGAGCGCAGCAAGCCGATGAGCGGCAGGTTGGGGCGCACCTGGTCGAAGGACTCCGGATAGAAGCGGGCCTTGGCGTCGCGGACCCGCACGGCGGCTTGTGTGTCCAGCTTCGCGCCCACCTCGCGCACCATGGCGTCGAAGCGCAGGCCGAAGGCGCGCTGGTAGGCCGCTCGCTCCAGATTGAAGCCCTCCTCCGCGAAGGCTCGCCGGTACGCGACGAAGTTGGCCTCCTCCGTGAAGAGGAGCGTCCCATCCATGTCGAACAGCATGCAGCGGATCATCGACTCCCCGACGACGTGGCCTTGACCTTCGGGCACGCAACGCAAGGCCAGATACCGGGCCCCTGGCGTGAAGGCAAGGTTGGGCCCTTTGGTTTTCGTGGGCCTGGAGTCCTCGGGGCAGGGGCGGGGCCTGTGCTTCCGGTGCTTCCTCGCCCGGTGCTCACCCGGCCGGCGGGGCGAGCGAGGGAGGGGCCGACGCTCGGTGTCGCCACAGCCAGCGAAAGACAAGCAGGTGCCCGAACAGCGCCGCCTGGACCAGGACCACCGGCAGCCAGATGAAGGGCGCGGTGGTGATGACGGTGTTGCGCGGCGTGGCCTCGAACACCCGGGCGAACGGTGGCGATGCGAGCACCGCGATGGCGACGATGGTGAGCAGGAGCACCAGACCCGCCGTGTTCCAGGCTCCCACGAGCGCGCGGGGCGCTCGCCCCCGGTGGATGAGCCAGGCCATCACCGGCGCCGTCAGTCCCGTGAGGATGTCGAAGTTGAGGCCCTCGAACGTCATCTCGACCGGCGCGATGCCCTCGCGGTGCAGCGCCCAGAGCGCCACCTCCACCGCGACGCGGAAGACCTGAAACCCCACGAGGGCCTCCAGCGACAGCCCGAGCACCAGTCGCTCGCCAAACCTGGAGCCCGCGAGCACGAGCGTCAGCACCGTCGCGGGCAGGATGACGCCGAACACTGCGGGCGGCATCGGCGAGCGCGCCGCGCGCCGCGAGCACGCCACTCGAGCCCAGCACGAAGGCGACGACACCCACGGACAACGCCGTCCAGCGCAGCGTCCCACGTGGGGTCTCCCCGAGTCGCCGCCCCGCGTGCCAGGTCGCCACCACCAGGAGGCCCGCGACGGTCAGGACCAGCACCACGAAACCGCTCGTGACGACCGACGACGGAGCCTGCATGGTGGTGTCTCCCGAGCACTCCTTCTAGCTCGACCCTCCGTGGCGCGGCGAACGGGGACGGGGTTTCTTCGACGGGGGCCCGCTCCACGCCGGCTGGGGTCGAGGCGCCAAGCCCTCGATGCGGCGCCACTACAACGCGGGCACCGGCCAGCCCCGCGGGTAGATGAGATAGGCGGTGCCTCCCGAGCGTGACAGCCACAGCGGCTCCAGCTCCGAGCGGAAGTAGGTACGACGCACGACGGTGTCGCTGGCGCCGGCCGGGTCGTTCACCACGGGGTTGCCGGTCGCGTCGAAGCCCGCGAGCACCAGGAGGTGGCCCGCGGTGGAGGGAATGGGAGCGCCGGTCAGCTCGCCCTTGCCCCACGCGACGCTGAGGATGGCCGGCACACCGGCGGAGAGCCACGGCTCCAACTGGGCGAAGCTCGTGAAGCGCGCCACGTGGGCCTGGAAGCCCTGGCGGGCCGCATATGCCGTGTTGAACGGCCAGTTGCCGTGACCGCCGTAGTACCAGTCGTGGGTGCCGCTGACCGCCGCCCGCACACTCGACTCGCAGCCACCGGTGTCCTGCAACCAGTACTTCAGCACCATGGCCGTGGACGTGGGGCTGCACCAGACCTCGCCACCATCCGGGTAGACCATCTGCGAGCACCGGGGCACGTCGAGCACCTGGTTCCAGCGAGCGGGGTTGCCAGCCGGGACGGTGGGCCTGGCCTCCGGCGAGGTGGAGAAGGTGAGGGCGCTGGCATGCAGCGTGGGCGTGGCCACGCCGTCCGCGCTGAACAGCCGGGTCTTCACCTGCCACGCGCTCGCGGCCGACTTCTTGGCGGTGACGAGCAACGTGTCGATGGAGACCCTCGCCACGGTGTCCGCCTGCGAGTCCACCGAGTGGCGCCGCACCGTGGCGCCCTCCGAGGCCCACACGCCCAGGCTGAACCACTTCGTCCAGGCACCCGCCACCTGCACGCGGACGAAGGTTTCCACCCAGGTCCCCGTGGGCGTGGTGGCCTCCCAGGAGGCGATGGCCTCGCGGAAGCCGAACGCACTGGTGATGATGGGGCTGGTGGCCTCGCCTTGAACGAACGAGCCGCCGTTGTAATACGTGCCGCCATGGTAGCCCCCGGGTCCGTACGGGTCCGTGCCGGCCCAGGCCTGACCTGGAAAGAGCTGAAGGGCGCCATCCGCCGCCCTGCTCACGCCGCTGAGTTGCCAGGTGACGAAATCGCCCCGGCTCGCCGCCCAGCGAATGGAGGCGCTCTGCCCCGCGGTGGCCATCGCCGGTACGAGCGCGAGGGCGATGAGCAGCACGAGCACGGCCGACCTGCACTCCCTCATGACGCCTCCTGGGTATCCTGGTCCGGCATTTATTGCCTGTTTGGGCGCCGAGCGCATCCCCAGGGCCCTGGGGGCCCCAGGTGATGTCTGGATTTGAAGCAGGGGTCCTGGGGGTGACGGTGGCTGCCTCCGCAGGGGAGGCGAGCGGACGTCAGCGTGCGAAGCCGGGTGCACTGGAGGCCCGGGGCGGGGTAGAGAGGGGGCTCGGAGGCGTGAAAAGAGATGGACGCGAACGCAGTGGCGGAGCTGGAGAAGGCGGGCGTGAGGGTGGACGCTCCGGACCGGCTGTTTGTCGCAGTGGAGTGGGAAGACCAGAAGCACGTGGTTCCCGTCGGCGCTCGCGCCCAGGTGCGGGCCGGCGAGGTGCTCACGCACGTCACCCTCCAGCCCATCTCCAAGCTGTGGACCGGTGACAAGAAGCCCCCCAGCTTCGCCAAGACCCCGCCTCCCGAGTACCACCCCTTCTTCATCCTCATCGAGGCGACCGCCGCTGGCTATTGCCGCGCCGTGCGCAACACGGAGACCGACCAGGAGTTCGAGCGGCTCTACCGCCACCTGGCGCGCCGGCCCGACGGCACCGACCGCAACCCCCTGTTCTCGTACCTCCAGGGCGCAGCCCGGCTCTACATGTCCCTGCGCGACGTCAGCCAGGCCGAGTTCGAGGCCGTCGTCCTGCGCCTCCACCAGTCCGCCAAACACCACCAGACGCACGTCGGAAGCATCAACTACTTCCAGGACGTGCTGCGCGGCGTGCTCGGGGCCTGAGCTTCACCCGTCCCGCCGCGTAGGTACGGGGGGCTGAAACTGGAATATCGTGCGCCGCCGCCCGTTCCCGGGCGTCTTCCTCTTTGACAGGAGCACGGATGTTCCGTCAGTCCCTCCTCTGGACGTCGTGCCTGGCGCTGCTGGTGGCTCCCGCCGCCGGCGCCCAGGCGCAAGGCAAGGCGGCCTCCAAGCCCGCCGCCTCGTCCTTCCAGAAGCTCGGCGCCAGCGTCGAGACCCGCACCTTCAAGAACGGCCTCAAGGTCATCGTCTGGCCCGACCACGACATCCCCAACGTCGCCCTCTACAACTGGTTCCGCGTTGGCAGCCGCAACGAATACCCAGGCATCACCGGCCTGTCCCACTTCTTCGAACACATGATGTTCAACGGCGCCAAGAAGTTCGGCCCCGGTGAGTTCGACCGCGTCATGGAGGCCAACGGCGGCTCCAACAACGCCTTCACATCCGAGGACGTCACCGTCTACCAGGACTGGTTCCCTCGCACCGCGCTCGACATCATCTTCCAGCTCGAAGCCGACCGCCTCCAGCACCTCGCCTTCGACCCCAAGGTCATCGAGTCCGAGCGCGGCGTCGTCTACTCGGAGCGCCGCTCCGGCGTGGACAACAACAACGAGGGCGCCCTCGCCGAGCAGGTCCAGGCCACCGCCTTCGTCGCCCACCCCTACCAGTTCCCCGTCATCGGCTGGCCCTCCGACATCGAGTCGTGGCGAATCGAAGACCTCCAGCGCTACTTCAAGACCTACTACGCCCCCAACAACGGCACGCTCATCTTCACCGGCGCTGTCACGCCCGCTGAAATCTTCGCGCTCGTGGAGAAGTACCTCGAGCCCATCCCCGCCCAGCCCGCGCCCGAGCCCGTCCGCACCCAGGAGCCCGAGCAGCAGGGAGAGCGCCGCGTCGTCGTGAAGAAGATCTCCCAGTCCCCGCTGCTCCAGCTTGCCTACCACGGCATGTCCGGCAAGGACGCCGACGTGGAGGCCCTCACCCTCCTGCTCAACATCCTCGGCGACGGCGACTCCTCCCGCCTCCACCGCCGCCTCGTCGAGGAAGAGCGCGTCGCCATCCGCACCAACACCATGTACACCCCCGGCTTCGACCCGGGCCTCGTCTGGTTCACCGCCGACCTGCCCACGGGCGGCGACCTGGCGCGCGTCGAAGCCCTCATCACCGAGGAGCTCGCCCGCGTCGTGAAGGACGGCGTCACCGACGCCGAGCTGCGCAAGGCTCGCAACATCACCCTCGCCAACTTCTGGCGCTCGCTGGAGACCATCAACGGGCGCGCGTACGCGCTCGGCTCCTCCGAGGTCTTCCGCGGCGACTTCCGCAAGGTCTTCGACGCCCCCGCCCGCTACGAGCGCGTCTCCCGCGACGACATCCGCAAGGTCGCCGCTCGCGTCTTCGTCCCCCAGCGTCGCACCGTCGGCTGGCTCGTCCCCACCGACGCCGCCGACTCCGCCACCCCCGCCACCCGCAAGGAGGCCGCGCGATGATTGCCCCCCTCTCCTGGAAGACCGTCCTCGCCGCCGTCCTGCTCTCCTCGGGCCCGGCCGCCGCCCAGGGCGCCACTCCTCCGAAGCCCGCCGCCGCGACCACCGCGGTCCCTCAGGGCGTCACCCTCCCGAAGCCCACCACCGTCACGCTGAAGAACGGCGCGCGCGTGCTGCTGGTGGAGCGCAAGGACCTGCCGCTCGTCGCCTTCAGCGCGTGGCTGCGCGGCGGCGCGCTCGCGGACCCCGCTGGCAAGGAGGGCCTGTCCGCCCTCACCGCGGAGCTGCTCCAGAAGGGCGCGGGCACCCGTGACGCCCGCCAGTTCGCCGAGGCCGTGGACGGCGTCGGCGGTGTGCTGGAGACGCGCGCGGAGCTGGAGAACCTGGTCGTCAGCGGCCAGTTCATGTCCCGCGACAGCGCGCTGATGGTGGAGCTGCTCGCGGACCTGCTCACCCGCCCGCGCTTCGCCCAGGACGAACTGGAGAAGACGCGCGCGCGCATGGCCTCCGAAATCACCGCCGCCAAGGATGGTGACCCGCGCGGCCTCATCAACACCTACTTCGAGGCCTTCCAGTTCACCGGTCACCCCTACGGCACCCCCGTGGACGGCACCGAGGCGTCCCTGCCGGGCCTCTCCCGCGACGATGTGCTCGCCTACGCCAAGAGCCAGCTCGGCGGCGACAGGCTCATCCTCTCCGTCGTCGGTGACTTCGACAGCAAGGCGCTCGCCGCGAAGCTGGAGGCCGCGCTCGGCGGCTGGGCCCGCGCCGCCAGCCCCGCCCCGGAGGTCGCCACCACCACCGTCTCCAAGGGCCGCCGCGTCCTGCTGGTGGACAAGCCCGACGCCACCCAGACGTACTTCTCCATCGGCAACACCGGCATCGCCCGGAACGACCCGGACCGCGTCACCGCGAACCTGGCGGGCACGGTGCTCGGCGGACGCTTCACCTCGCTGCTCAACACCGAGCTGCGCGTGAAGTCCGGCCTGACCTATGGCGCCCGCGCCGGCTTCTCCCCGAGCGCCCACCCCGGCCCGTTCGTCATCAGCTCCTTCACCCAGACGGACAAGACAGACAAGGCCATCGACATGGCCCTGGATGTCTTCACCCGCTACCGCAAGTCTGGCATGGATGACGCCATGCTGGCGTCCGCCAAGTCCTACGTGCTGGGCCAGTTCCCGCCCCGGCTCGAGACGGGCGGCCAGGTGGCCGACAAGCTTTCGGAGCTGGCCTTCTACGGCCTGGATGCCAGCGACGTGGATGGCTTCGCCACCGCCGTGGCCGCCACCACCCGCGAGGGCGTGGGCACCGTCATCCAGCGCGCGCTGCCCGCCCCGGAGAACCTCACCTTCGTCCTCATCGGCAAGGCCTCCGCCATCCGGGAGATGGCTCGCAAGTACGGCCCCGTCACGGAGATGAAGATTTCAGACAAGCGCTTCTCCCCGCCGCCCGCGCCCACCAAGCGCTGAAGCAAGCTCCCACGTCATCCGGGCCCGACACACTTGAGCACCCGTCGGGCCCGGGTGTCACACATGGCGCGCAATGCCTTGCGCCGTGAACACGAATGCCCCTGTTGGGCCTCCCCGATGCCATCGGCTAGGGTTGACTGGCCTTACTTGAATTGGGGGCTTCACGTGAAGATGCTGCGTTTTTCTTTCCTGCTGGGCGCGACGTGTGTCGCGGCTCTGGCGGGGTGTGGAAGTGATTCGTCCGTGCCAGGGGGACTCGGAGAGGGCTTGTCCTCCGTGGACACGGATTCCAATGCCTCGGGTGACGGGACGTGGATGGGGGAGCCCGTCGCCGAGGGTTGTGGGCCGGATGCGGGAGTGCCCGGGGATGGTGGCTCGCCCGACGCCGGCGTGGATGGAGGGCCTTCGAATCAGCGCGCGGTGCTGGTGAAGGACACCACCCGCTTCTACACGTCGGTGGGCGTCGCCGAGCGCGAGGAGGACCTGTCAGCGAATCCTCCCGAGGTGCTCGTGTTCAACGGGTCCACCTTCACGCTGTTCCTGGGCTCGGCGGCGAACGGAGGGTGGCTCTTCACGGGGGTTCCGCCGGGGCCGTTCTACCTGCGCACGGGGGGGACCTACCTGGTGACGTCCTCGCGCTACGTGGACATCGGCCGCAACCGCCTGGGCCGGCCGGATGCCGAGTACGCGGATGTCTCCATCTCGCCCCTCCAGGCCAACCTGCTGGGCCTGGCGCCGTGGAAGCCCTACACGGGCAGCTTCCAGCATGGCTCCAGCCTGCAGCTCACCTCCGGGCAGGTGGACCTGTATGCGTCTCCCTTCTTCTACGAGGGGGTTGCCGACGGAGCCACCTCCATCGTCACCTCCCAGGCCGAGCTGGGCTCGAACCTGGGCCACTTCCCCGTCTTCGAAGCGGACCGAGGGGACCGGCTGTACATCAATCAGCTCAGTGAGTTCAGCGCGGGCTCGCTCCCGGATGGACGTCCGCTGGGGTACTCCGCCGTGGAGCGCGCGGTGCAGGCGGGTGCTTTCGACCACAGGCCCGACGGCATCACCCCGATTCCCGTCACGGGTCTGCTCCAGCCGGTGCGGATGCGGGAGTTCCCCCTCGAGTGGCGCCTGCCGGAGTTCGCCCGGCTCACTTCGGAGGTCCATCCCAACGCGCTGCCCGGACTGCCCCGGTTCGATATCGTGCCTGGCCCGCACGGGCTGGCGGACGGGTGGATTGGTTATACCGGTGAGCTGCTCACGGTGGACCTGCCCCGGGGGGCCGCGTATGACTTCACGGCCCGCCTGAAGTTCGGCAATCCCTATCCGTCGAACTGGGGCCTGGTTGGCGTGGTGTCCTACTCGTTCCGGAATCAGGAGGCGCTGCCGGATGGCTCGGGCAGGCTGGGCAGCATCTCCGGGAGCTACACGGCCTGGGATGAGTTTGACCACCTCATCGCGGGGCCCGTGGTGCCGCGGGTGTCGCCGCCCCGGTCCTTCACCATCGACGGCGTGCCCGCGAGCGCTCCGCGCAAGGTGGGCACCGCCAGCCCCGTGCTTGCCTGGGTTCCGCCGGCGATCGGCACGCCCGCGGCCTACCGGGTGTCCATCTCGCGGCTCGACCTGGAGTCCGGCTTCTCATCGACGTGGAGGGCGTTCTACCTGCCCGGCTCGGCCACCCAGCTCCGGCTGCCTCCGGAAGTCCTGGAGCCCGGCACCACGTACCACGCCACGGTGGCCGCCATCGACAGCCCCCAGCTCGACATCGAGTCGTACCCCTTCAGGACCCTGGAGCGGCTGCCCTACCGCTCCGCCAGCACCGTGAGCTCCTACTTCACCACGCCGTGAAGCGTGCGTGACGGTTGATGGAATGGCACCCGGGCCCCGGCGTTCTTCATGACGCCGGGGCCTTCGTGTGTCTGGTGTTGCCGGTGGCGAGCGCCCCGCGCGCGCGAAACGCACGGCGCCTCGAGATGTCTCAGGGACGTCTCAAGTACTTGCGCGGTGAAGGCGGGTCAGGCGTCCCTGGGGAGTCTCCATGGTATCGGGCGGGGAGCACGATTCCTCCTGAGACAGGTGTTTCTTCATGATGATGCCGCGGAGTTCTTCCCTGCTGGGCGCGACGTGTGTCGTGTGGCTGGCGGGGTGTGGAAGTGGTGCGTCCTCCTCCGAGCGGGAGCCCCAGGCGACAGGCCAGACGCTGCTCGCCGATGACACGGTGCTGGTGACGAGCACCACGCGCTTCTACACCTCGGTGGGCATCGCCGAACGCGTCGAGGACCTGTCGGCGAGTCCTCCTGAAATCTACACCCATGACGGGGTCCGCTTCTCGCGAAACACCGGCTCCGCGGTGCCGGGAGGGTGGCGATTCACGGGCGTGCCGCGAGGGGAGTACTACCTGCGCGCGGACCGCATCAACATGACCGACATCCTCACGTCCGCGCGTCACGTGGATATCGGCATCAACCGTCTGGGGCGTCCGGATGCCGTCTATACGGACGTCGACTGGTTTCCCCTCCAGCTCGACCTGCGAAACCTGTCGCCCTGGGTGCCGTGGACGGGCGACTACCAGCAGGGCTCCAGCTTTCAGGTGGTCTCCTCGGAGGTGGACATGTTGGGGGAACTGGCCCTCTTCGAGGCTGTCCCCGAGGGGGCGACCTCCCTCGTCACCAATGAAGCGGGGCTGCTCTCCTATCTCTGGACCAACATCCCCGTGTTCCAGGCGGACCGGGGGGACCGGCTGTACGTCAATCAGTTCAGTGAGTTCATCGCGGGCAGGACGTCCGATGGGACGTTGGTGGGCTACTCCTCCTTGACGCGCTCCGTGCGACTGGCGCCCTTCGACCTGGTGCCGAGCTGGGAGGAACCCTTGCCCCTGCCCATCTCCACGGAGCTCCAGCCCGTGGATGAAAGGGAGGTCTCTTTCGATTGGCGCCTGTCCGAGTTCGCTCGCATGGCTCCGGAGGTCCACCCGCGCGCCGTCCCCAGGGGGTCCTCGTTCGCGGTCCGGCCCGCTCCCCATGGACCGGCGGATGGGTGGGTTGGCTACGCGGGGGAGTTGCTCTGGATGAACATGCCCCAAGGGACGGCGTCTGACTTCCCGACTCGCCTGCGGTTTGGCAACCCGTACCCTTCGAACTGGGGCGTGGTCGGCAGTGTGTCCACCGTTTATTTCTCTCCGACACAACTGCCGAGCAACCCGGCGCGTTTCATCAATCTGGGGAGTTCCTATACCGCGACCGAGGCGATCGAGGACCTCACCGCCGGCCCGGTGATTCCGAAGGTGTCGCCGCCTCGCTCCTTTCGCATCGACCGGAAGCCGGCCAGCGACCCTCAGCGGGTGAGCTCGCTCAACCCCATGATCTCCTGGGTCCCTCCCGCCGTCGGCAAGCCCACGGCCTATGAGGTCAAGGTCAGGCAGTACCTCCCCGAGTTCGGGGCCATGCTGGACCTGGGGTCCATCTATGTCCCCGGCTCGGTCAGGGACGTGCGACTGCCCCCCGGAAAGTTGGAGCCGGGCGCCGAATGCTACGTGACGGTGACCGCCGTCTACGCGCCCCTGTGGGACGTGGAGCATGCTCCGTTCAGCACGCGGGACACGGTGCCCTACCGCTCCGCCGGCGCCTTCAGTTCCTTCTTCACCGTGCCCTGAGGCGGCGCTGATGGCCCCTGGCGTCCGTCGTGACGCCGGGAATGTCACTTGGGGCGGGTGACGTTCCGGGGCGGGGCGGGCGGCTTCGTCAGCGCGCTGTAGCGGCCCTGGCACTTCTGGAAGCGCGCATCCACCGAGCGCGCGAACCACGCCGTGGTGCGCTCTCCCTTCAGCTTGGGGCTCTGGAGCGTCACCTGGGGGAGCTGGGCGTACGCGGGGGATTCCCCTGTCTGGTTCGCGTACACGCGCTTCACCGCGCGGAAGGTCTCCGTCGACTCGAAGTCCTCTTCCTTCTCCTTCTTCACGTCGCGGCGGACCTGTCGCTCGCTCAGCTCCGGGGCGTGGTCTCGACGGAAGGCGAGCAGCGCCGCCAGGGACTTGCTGTCCTCCGAGCGGGGGTCGCCGTTCTTGTCATAGAGTTGCAGGTCTCCGTCCAGCACCAGCGACACCCGGGTGAGCTGGCCCACCTGGGCCTGGAGCGCGGCGTTGCGCGAGGCGTAGACGCCAGCGTTGTAGTCGGCGAAGCGGAAGAGGGGCTGGGGATACGCGGCCTCGTAGCCGAGCAGCCGCGCGGTGCCGAAGCGCACTCCACCCGCGCGTGTGTACAGCGACTCGCGCACCTTCACCGGGTCCGCGTCCTCGCCTTCCTTCTCCACGGCGTACCGGACGCTCACCTGCATGGAGCCCGCGGTGGTGACGGGGTTGAGGTCCTCCAGTCGCCGCGAGGAGAACAGGGCGCTGGCCAGGTTCATCGTCGCGAACGTCGTGGGGTACTCGGCTTCGTAGTACGCGAGCATGTCCCGGAAGAGTCGGTCGAGGTCTCGTTCCGTGCGCACGGTGCGCAGGCGCTCATCGAAGGTGCGCTTCTGGCCGGCCGCCTTGCCCGCGAGCACCGAGGCCAATGCCTTGTGGCCCAGCGGGCCCAGCGTGTCCGCGTGCTCCTCCAGTCGCGTGCGGACCATGCGCGGGAGGTTCGGGACCGCGGGGTCCGACTGGAAGCCGGATTCCTGTTCGATGACGGCGAGCACGGAGCACACGGCCGAGGGCGACGGCGGCACGTCCTCCGCTTCCAGCGCGGCGAGGACGTCTCGTGCCCAACCCTCGCGCTCCTTCACGTGGGGCGGGAGGAGCTGGGTGACCTGCTGGACCGAGAGACGCGGCGGTGGTGGCACGGTGGGCTCGGGCGTGCCCACGCCTCGCGGGGTGCACGCGGCGAGTGCGCAGACCAGGGCCCAGGCGACGCGTGCACGTCCGCGCCGCCGCGTTCCGGTTCCACCTGGGCCTGGGTCATCCATCCGCTTTGCCTCCGGGCACGACACGAGGTTCCACCGAGGTTCGACGGTGGAACAGCCGGCGCGGCGACATCGTCCCGCCGCCGTGTTCCTCGACGGCGGGGCAGCGGGGCCATTCAGTCCGTGACTCGGGGCGTCATCCTACCTTGCCCCGAGGTGGCGGAGGGAGTGGGTTTCAGGCGGACTTCGGCTCAGCGGCGGATGCGCACGTCGCGCGCCACGGAGCGCCCGCCCATGAGGACGAAGCGCGCTCGCACGGGGGTGCCTGCCTGGAGCTGGCGCAGGGAGACGCGCCGTCCCTGGCGAACGCCCTGGCTGCGCTCGTCGAGCGTCAGCACGTAGTCGCTGCCGTCGCTGTCGCGCACGGTGATGGTGTCGCGGCTCACGCGGGTGACTCGGCCGCTCACGGCGCTGGAGGCGATGACCACGTCCTCGAGCGCGCGGTTCGAGGTGTTCTCGGGGAGCGCGGCCTGCGCTGCGCGCGCGGCGCCCTTGAACCAGTCTTCATCGTCGCTCGCCTGGACCGCTTCCGTGCCGATCATCACCCTGCCGGCTCCGGGGGCCTGGGCTGTCGCGCCGGTGGTGGTGCCGGTGCCCGTTGTGTTGCCGACCGCGGTGTTGCCGGTGCCCGTTGCACTGCTGGCCGACGTGTTGCCCGTGCTCCTCGTGGCGTTGCTGGTGTTCCGCGCCGCCGCGTTGCCCGTGTTCCCGGTCGCCGCGTTGCCAGTTCCCGGTACGGTGCCGGTGTTCCTCGCCGCGTTGCCTGGAGCTTCAGCGGAGTCCTGCGTGGCGCCAGTCTGGCCCGCGACTCCTCCCGCCATGCTCGGAGCTGGCACCGCCTGCTCCGACTGTCCACTCGCGGACCGCGCGCTCGTCGCGGGGTCCTGTCCTTGCCGCTCGGCACACCCAGACACCCACGCGCAGAGCCCCAACATTCCCACCCACGCCCATCGCCTGCCCATCCAGTCACCTCGCGTTCCCATTCCGCGTTACGTGCCAGGAGACCTGTGCAAGAGGCGTGCTCCTATCGACCAGGGCGTGGGCCTGAGCGCTCGTGAGGGCTCACCGCGAAGTGCCTCGGGCAGCCGAGGGACTTCAACGCCTGGTCGCCTGCTCGCGAGGTGAGGCGGCTGGGGGCGCGACGTCCGCGTTGCTCAGGCGGTCATCGTGCGAGCCACGGCCTTCACGTGCGTGCGCACCAGTTCCCGCGCCGCCATCAACTCCGTGGCGTTGGCGGGCGTGTATCCCAGGCACAGCACCACGTCGTCCTCGGGTGACGCCCGCACGCCCAGCTTCATGTAATCGAGCATTCGCGGCACCGGCTCGCCCTCCGTGTCGCGCGTGAAGCGGCCGAAGACCGCCGCGTTCGGGTCTCTTCGGGGCGCTGTCTCCTTCAGCGCGAACAGCCGCCGTGTCGCCGCGAGCACGTCCGGCTTCTCCACCATCCGCTCCGGGCGCGCCGGTCCCGCGAGCTCCCACTCCAGCAGCCGCAGGCAGCCGCGCACGAACTCCACGTCGGTGATGACCAGGCCGTACAGGTACCAGTCCGCGCACGCGGCAAGCACCAGTCGCGCCTGCGCGTCCGTGAGCCAGCCGAAGGACGGGCAGGTGAAGGTCTCGCACACCGATGAGCGGTAGACGCCGCAGTCGCGCAGGTCCGCGCCCCCCGTCACCTTCGGATGCCCCAGGCACCCCACCTGCTTGCGCTCCTTGTCCAGGAAGCCCAGCAGCGGACACACCCGGACTGCGGCGAACATCGGCGCCGCGCGCCGTGCCTCCACCAGCTCCCGCGCCGCCGCATGCCACGACTCCGGCTCCATGGGCGCTCGACGCAGCCGCTCCGTCTGCATGGCGAGCTGCTCCGTCAGCGCGACGCGCGAGTGGTCCTTGAAGTTGTAGAGGCCACAGCAGGCGCCGCACGAGGCGCCTCCACCGGGCTGACACAGGTGGAAGGAAACCGTCACGAGTCACATCTTACGAACACCAACGATTTATGCAGCGGAATCGTAGCGAGCAGGCGGGCAACCGGCCCCAGGAGGGCAGGCGAGCGGGCGCCTCGGCCCGTCTTGGAGGCTCGCTCCACTCCTTCGAGGGTCGCCCCCCGGGAGAAAGACTCCCGGGCCTCGGCGTGGCTTCACCCCTTCACCCGGCGGTGGGCGGTGGGCTCAGAACCACTCGGGGCGCATCCGGGCGTAGGAGTCCTCGCCGGTGCGGCACAGGTGAATCAGCAGGGGAATCCGGGGCAGCTCCACGGCGAACCAGTACTGCGCCGTCGCGAGCTTGCCCTCGTAGAAGTCCGCGTCGCCCTGGCCCCGCGCGAGTCCTTCTTTCGCGGCGGCGGCCTGCTCCAGCCAGCGCCACGCCACCGCCAGCACGCTGAACAGGTCCAGGAAGTCCGCGCTGTGGCGCAGCATCAGCTCCACCTCTCCCGCCGCCCCCCGAGCACCCAACTCCGCGACCAGCTCCGCCACCTCGCCCGTGGTGCGCTCCAGCGCCTCACCCCACGTGGCCTCCACGCCGGCCTTCCGGGCCCGCGCCACGGTGCGGCCCACCGCGTCCGCGAACGTCGCCAGCGCCGCGCCACCACCGGCCACCACCTTGCGACCCAGCAGGTCGAGCCCCTGGATGCCCGTGGTGCCCTCATGGATGCTGTTGAGCTTCTGGTCCCTCAGCCATGCCTCCGGCAGGTACTCACTGGAGTAGCCGTAGCCGCCGTGCACCTGCACCGCGAGCGCGTTGGCCTCGAAGCCGCGCTCCGCGGGGAAGCTCTTCGCCACGGGCGTCAGCAAATCCACCAGCAGCCCCGCGCTGCGCCGCGTGTCCTCGTCCTGGGCATGCGTCGCGAGGTCCGCCTGATACGCCGCCGTCACCAGCAGCGACAGGCCGCCTTCGACTATCGCCTTCTGACGCAACAACATGCGCCGCACATCCGCGTGCTCGATGATGGGGTGCTGCGGGCGCGTGGCGTCCTTGGCTCCCACGGGGCGGCCCTGGGGTCGCTCGCGCGCATAGGCCACGGCCTCGTGGTACGCGACGGACGCGGTGGCCACGCCGTTGAGGCCGACCATGATGCGCGCCTCGTTCATCATCTGGAACATGCACGCCAGCCCGCGCCCGGGCTGCCCCACCATCCACCCCCGGCAGTCGCCCGACTCGCCGTAGTTGAGCACGAGGCTGGGGATGCCCTTCCAGCCAATCTTGTGGATGACGCCAGCCACGCGGACGTCGTTGTCCACCAGCGCGTCACCCTCGCGCCGCCGCGCCGGCACCGCGAACAGGGAGATGCCTCGCGTGCCGCTCTCCACGCCCTCCGTGCGCGCCAGCGTGAGGTGCACGATGTTCTCGCTGAAGTCCTGGTCTCCACCGCTGATGAAAATCTTGGAGCCCTGGATGCGCCACGTCCCATCCGCCGCCAGCGTCGCGCGCGTCCTCACGTCCGCCAGGCTGCTGCCCGCCTGCGGCTCGGTGAGGGCCATGGTTCCCGTCCACTCGCCCCGGTACAGCGGCTCCATGAAGGCCGCCTTCACCTCCGCGGTGCCGAAGGCCTCCAGCAGGTGCGCGGCGCCGTGCGTCAGTCCCAGATAGGCATACGCGCTCAGGTTTGCCGCCATCAGATAGGCGCTGGCCAGCGCGTGGACGGTGAGCGGGAGCTGCTGTCCGCCGACTTCCGGAGGCCTTGTGGCGGTGAGCATCCCCAGCTCCACCAGGCGCGGATACAACTCGCGCATCAGCGGATGGACGCGGACTCGGCCGTTCTCGAACGTGGGCGGCTCCGCGTCCAGCGTCCGATACGTGGGGTAGAGCACCTCGCGAGCGAAGCGACGCGCGCTGTCCAGGAGCAGGCCGAAGGTCTCTCGTGAGTGCTCCGCGAAGGCGGGCAGTTCGCACAGGGCGGCGACACGCACCACCTCGTCGAGCTGGAAGTCCACGTCGCGGTCCGACAACAACGGATTGGGGCGGGGCGCGGTCATGCCCCGGTTGTTAGCAGGAGCGTTACCAGGAGGCGATGGCCACTTCGAAGTCGAGCGCCTCCTCGTCGCGCGCTTCGCCCGCCCCGCCGCCGCGCGTTCGCAGTGCGGAACGTCGCCAGCGCTTTCCCGGTCGGCGCGGTGACTGGTGTCGCTCACCCAGGGCTTCCAGAACGGCGAAGGTCATCGGCTCCACGCCCAGTCCCCTGCTGCCCGCGGGCCGACGCATCCGCCCCAGGATTCGGCGCCTCCGAGGTCCTTCATCCCAGCCCGATGCTGATGTGCTCCACATGACAGGCTCCTGCTCCTCGGAGGCATGCGTTTCCACTTGCACGTCTGGCGGCTGAAGTTGGGTCTGCACCTGGGTCCATGCCAGTGTGGGGAGCGCTCGCCCCTTCGCCGTCAGTAGGGAGGGCAACGGAGAGGCCGAGCGATTGTCTGCTCGTCTGCCATGACCCGCCGACCACTCACCCCGAGGACTCGACCGTCCGTCGAGGCTGTCCGCGCGGCGCGGTGTCGGGCACCGGATACTCCCGTCCATGCGACGCACGCTCATGCTCCTGGCCACGGCGCTGACGCTGGTCGCCGTCTTCCTGCTGCTGCACCTGCTGGGAGGACGCCAGTACGTGGGCGCGCTGTCGTCCGGCACGAGGGAGGGCGGCGCGCTGGGGCTCGTCCTGGGCCTGCTCTACGCGCTGGCGTGGTTCGGCGCGGTGCTGTTGGCCCCCATCCTGTTGCTGGCGGGACTGGCGGGAGCCTCGCTCCAGGGGGCTCCACCCACGCGACGCGGTTGAAAGTCCGCGCGAGGCCCGCGCGTTCTCGCGCATCATCGGGCGCATGAACCGCCCCGCGCTCGGAGCCGTCCTCGTGTCCGTTCTCTGCGTCCTCACTGGCTGTGCCGGCACCGCGCCGAACGTCCGGCACGCTCCCGAGGTGGACGCGCTCTTCGCGGACTACAGCGGCCCGGAGCGGCCCGGGGCCAGCCTCGTCGTGCTGAGGGAGGGGAAGGTCGTGCTCAGTCGCGCCTATGGCCTGGCGGACGTGGGCACCCGGACGAAGGCCACGCCGGAGAGTCATTACCGGCTGGCCTCGCTCACCAAGCAGTTCACCGCGATGGCCATCCTGCTGTTGGTGGACGAGGGCAAGCTCCGGCTGGAGGACCGCGTGGTGGACGTGCTCCCCGGGTTCCCCTCGTACCTGGGCGAGGTCCGCATCCACCACCTGCTCCAGCACACCTCCGGCATCTGGGACTACGAGGCGTTCGTCCCGGCCACGCAGACCGAACAGGTGAAGGACCGCGACGTGCTCCAATTGCTCTCGCGCGCGGACCGCACGTACTTCCCGCCGGGAAGCGCGGTGCGCTACAGCAACTCCGCCTACGCGGTGCTCGCCCTCGTCGTGGAGCAGGTGAGCGGCACGTCCTTCGCCAGCTTCCTGCGCGCACGAATCTTCACCCCCAGCGGCATGGCCTCCGCCGTCGCCCACCAGGAGGGGGTCTCCACGGTGTCCCAGCGCGCCTACGGTCATGCGAGCCGCGAGGAGGGCTTCGTCCCGAGGGACCAGAGCAACACCAGCGCCGTGCTGGGGGATGGCGGTGTCTATGCGTCCGGGGTGGACCTGGCCGCGTGGGATGTCGCGTTGGATTCACACGCGCTGGTGGACGCGAAGACGCAGGCGCTCGCGTGGACGCCGGTGAAGCTCCCGGATGGCGCCTCCGGACGTTATGGCTTTGGCTGGTTCGTCGACGAGGACCAGGGCCGCACGCGCCTGTCACATCACGGTGAGACGTGTGGCTTCACCAACGCCATCGTGAAGTATCCGGACCAGCGTCTCACCGTCATCGTCCTGACGAACCGCGCGGGCGGCTCGCCGTGGACGCTCGCGCAGCAGGTCGCCGACCTGTGGCTGGGCACGGCCGCGACGCCGCGCCCCTGGCCTTTCGAAAGCATGGCCAACGCGCACTGAAACAGCGCGACAAGCCTCAGTGGCTCAGCCGCTCCGTCAACCAGACGCGCGCGTAGGCCCAGTCTCGTTTCATCGTGGCCTGCGACACACCCAGCGCCGTCGCCGTCTCGGGGAGGCTCAGGCCCGCGAAGTAGCGCAGCTCCACCAGCCGGGCGAGCCGGGGCTGGAAGGTCTCCAGCTCCGACAAGGCCCCCTCCAACTGGAGGACCTCCAGGTCAGGGCCCGGGGCTTCCAGGTCCAGGTGGCGGATGCTCAGCCACTCCCGCCGCGCGTCGCGACGCTGATGGAGTGAGGCGCGGGCCCGGTCCACCAGCACCCGCCGCAGCGCCTGGACGGCGACCCCGAAGAAGTGGCGACGGTCCTCGGGTTGGAGCGCATCCGTCCCGAACAAGCGCGTCCAGGCATCCTGAATCAGCACGGTGGGCTGTAGGGGATTGTGGGGAGCCACCTCGGGTTGGACGGCGCGGGCCATCCGCCGCAGCTCCCGATAGGTGGCCGCCGTCAGCGCGTCCCTCGCGCCCAGGTCTCCCTCGCGTGCTCCCTCCAACAAGATCGCCAGCTCCGTCGTGCTCATGGTGTCCCCCGCGGCTCCAACCGCGCCGCCCCACGGAAGCTCTCTCCGCGTCCCTCCTTAACGACGGATTCGCGGGAAATCCTTGAGTGGCCGGAAAGTACCCCTCACGCGGAAACCATCAGGCAAGGCCCGGAGATCGGGGTGGACGCCCGGAGCACGGCGCCGGGAGGTCGCGAGCGCTCGGCGGCCGTCCGCGCTTCGATACATCCCGAGTTGATACATCGACACGGACGCGGGCGGGCTTGTCACCGGGCTCAACGCAGCTCGTCGTTTGATGACAGGTCGCTGTTCCATGAACACAGTGGAGTTCTGCTCCAGATGTCGAGCCTGTCGACATGTCACAAGGTATCGCGCGAGGAGCAGACGGGCGGGGCGAGGAGGACCCGTTTACATTCGTGTCCAAGAAGCCCGAGCATCGTGTTCATCCATGCTTTTGCTCCGCGGTTCGTGTCACGTGTCGACAGCTTGTCGTGTCTCGGGTTTTTCAACGTGTCCCCCTGTGCAGGGTGGTTTCGCGGGGAGGGCCGTCTCGGGGTTGGCGAGGCTGGGGTGGATGGTGCTCATGCTGCTCGTGCTCGCGCCCTCGGCGCGGGCGGAAGGCCCGGGCGCGCGGAGCGTGGAGCTGGAGAGCGGGTGGCGTTATCGCTGGGGTGATTCGCCGGTGGGGCCGGATGGCGTGCCCACGTGGGCGCACGAGGCGGACGCGGAGGACTGGCGGCCCATGGTCGCGTTGCGTGAGCCTCCAGGGAAGGGGTCGAACACCTTCCTGTGGCTGAGCCTCCCCGTGCCGCACGGGACGTGGCCGGAGCCCGCGCTCTTCCTGGGCACGGTGGCGAATGCGTTCGAGGTGTACGCCGGGGGCCGCCGCGTCTACGCGAGTGGGACGCTGAATCCGTCGGGCCATGAGTCGATGGAGAACATGGCGTGGAACCTGGTGACGCTGCCTCCCTCGGTGCCAGGCACGCGGGTGCTGCTGCGCATCCAGAGCACCGGGCAGACCATCGGCGCGAGCCGGGAGGCGCGGGTGGGCTCGCGGCACGAGCTGGCCGCGCGGGTGACGCGTGACGGGCTGGCGCCCTTCGTCATGGGCACACTGCTGCTCGTCGTCGCGGCGGTCTCCGCGGGGGCGGCCCTGCTGCGGCGCCAGAGACGGATGTTGGTGGCGCTCACGGTCTTCGCCGGAGGTTCGGGGCTGATGTTGCTGGGCTCCAGCGGGCTGCTGGTGTCCCTCTGGGACGCGAAGCTCTTGAGCAGCCAGCTCACGCTGCTGGGCGCCTACCTCCTCCTGCCGGGACTGGGGTGGTTCATCTCCGACAGCATCCTGGAGGGCCAACTGCGCTGGTTCCGCTGGGGCGCGACGGTGCTCTCCGTGCCCGCCGCCCTCCAGAGCCTGATGTTGTTCGTGGACCTGGGGACCGTGTATCGGCAACTGCACCTCTTCACGTTCTACTCGCTGCCGTGCCTGTTCCTGTGCGTCATCGTCGCGGCCCGCGCCGCGTGGCGGGGGAGCATCGACGCGCGCATCTTCGTCGTGGGCCTGGGCGTGCTCACCTTCGTGCTGCTGCTCAGCACGCTGCCTTTGCTCGGGTTCACGGAGGTGACGGGCACCTACCACCACTGGGGCTTCATGGCGCTCACGGTGTCCCTGGTGGGCATCGTCGCGCGGCGCTCGACGATGGTGGTGCGCTCATTGGCGTCACACACGCGCCAGTTGGAGGCGCGGAGCAAGGACGTGCGGGAGCTGGCCACGGGCATGGGCCGCGGCGCCGGGGAGCTGGCGACGGTGGTGCAGCAGCTGCGCACGTCGAGCGAGGAGCAGACGGTGGGCATTGGCCGTCAGGCGACGGCGCTCAAGGAGTTGGAGCAGACGGTGCAGGAAATCCGTCAGGGCTCGCTGGTGACGGCGGACAAGACGCGCCTGCTGGCCAGCTCCATCGTCGTCGCGGAAGAGGCGGGTCGCGACGGCGGCGCGGCCATCGACCGGACGTTGAGCAACCTGGAGGCCATCCGGGTGGAGGTGTCGGAGATGGCCCGGCGCATCCTCGCGCTGGATGCGCGCACGCGGGAGATTTCCGGCATCGTCGACACGGTGAAGGGGCTCGCGGACCAGTCCAACATGCTGGCCGTCAACGCGGCGATTGAAGCCGCGCGCAGCGGTGAGCACGGCCGGGGGTTCGCCGTGGTGTCGCGCGAGGTGCGCAGCCTCGCGGACCAGTCCATCCTCGCCACGCAGCGCATCCGCGAGGTGCTGGAAGGGGTGAACACCAGCATGCGCGAGGCCGCGAAGATGAGCGAGCAGGGCGAGCAGCGGGTGAAGGTGAGCCTGGACGCGGTGCGCGTCTCCGGCTCGCAGCTGCAGAAGCTGGCGGGCATCATCGGCGACACCAGCAGCAGCGTGCGGCAGATTTCCATGGCCGTGTCCCAGCAGGACGCGGGCACGTCCCAGATAGCCATGGCCATCCAGGACCTGTCCGGACAGATGCAGCAGACGCTGCGGGTCGTGGAGGAGACGCAGCGGGTGTCGCGCTCGGTGCAGACGCTGGCGGAGAGCATGTCCGGCGCGGCCGGCAAGGCGCTCCAGTCGGGCACGCTGGGCGCCTGAGTGCCCGTGACGACGCGTGGCCACGTGCAGGTGCGTGCCGCCATGGTCGAAGCGCGTTCCCGGCGCGGCGACGAGGGCCAGCGTGGAGTGGGTGTTCACACACGCGGCCAGGGTGATGCCAGGCCGCGTGGTGAACGGGTGCTCCTTCTCCATGCCCACGCCCGGTGGGCCGAGCGAGGACAGGCCATGTCCCAGCTCAGTTCAGCGAGTGGGCTGGCCCGGACAGACGCCGCTCCAGTACCCGACATACGGCGTCGAGGTGTCACCCCACGTGACGACGGTGCCTCGGCACTTGCAGATGATTCCGCCCACCTGCTCGAAATGGGAGGCGTCGCTGTAGAAGTTGTACTCCCACAGCAGCGTGCCGTTGCACGCGTCGAGCGCACCCACCTGGCTGACGTTGGGGGCCTGCTCCGAGTCTTCCTCGCCCGTGACGCCGCACCCCGAGAGGACTCCGAACGCCAGCATGGCTCCGATGAGGTGACGCGACTTCATGTCGAACTCCGTGGGTGGAAGGTCTGATGCCACTGCGTGGCGATAGTAATCGAAGTCAGGGGTCGATGGGGGCGGGGCAGAGGGGGATGACGGAGTCGCACGCGAAGCGCTGGGTGCAGTAGCCGCCCGCCTGCGTGGGCCAGGCGTAGGCCGTCCCGTAGGCGGAGCCCGGGGGACACTCCAGGGTGTGCTCACTGACATGGCACCATTCAGCGGGGTCGCACTCCCAGGGGCCGGAGAGCGACTGGCGGACCGCGGCCTCGGCCTCGGGGCCTTGCGACTCAGCGCCTCCTCCACAGCCAGTCAGCAGCAAGGCCACCACGAAGGCACCGCTCCACGTCTGACGATTCATTGAACGCTCCCGGGGATGAGGGAGTGCGACTTCACTTCCAGTGGCGGCTGGCGCCAAGGAGAATCGAGGGGCCGGCGGTCCTGGCCGGTCGCGTCACCACCCGCTGGAGCCACCCCTGTCGCCGGCGCGCGCGTCCCGGCGCGTGTCCCCGAGGAGGCCTGCTCGCTGAGGCATTTGCGTGATTGCCTCGCGAGTGTGGTCGAATCTCCCAAGAAACAGCGCCTCGGGACTCCTAGGGTGGCTCATGGGAGGCCCGGGTAGAGGGAGTGGTTCGCATGCGGCGCATTCGTGTCATCGACAGTCATACCGGGGGTGAGCCCACGCGCGTGGTGACGGACGGAGGCCCGGAGCTGGGAGCGGGCGATCTGGCGAGCCTGCGCGAGCGCTTCCGCGAGAAGTTCGACGCCTTTCGCAAGGCCATTGTCTGCGAGCCTCGTGGGTCCGACGTCATGGTGGGCGCGCTGCTGTGTCCGCCCGTCAGCGCGGCGAGCGTCGCGGGCATCATCTTCTTCAACAACGTCGGCTATCTCGGGATGTGTGGCCACGGGACCATCGGCGTGGTGAAGACGCTGGAGTACCTGGGGCGCATCGGTCCTGGTGTCCACTCGCTGGAGACCCCTGTCGGCGTGGTGAAGGCCACGCTGCATCCGGACGGGCGCGTCAGCATCGCGAATGTGCCGAGCTACCGGTGGGCGCACGACGTAGCCGTGTCCGTGCCGGGGCATGGCGAGGTGCGCGGCGACATCGCCTGGGGTGGCAACTGGTTCTTCCTCTCCCGCGCCACGCACCTGCCGCTGGAGCTGTCACGGACGCCCGCGCTCCTGGCGTACACCTCCGCCATCAAGCAGGCGCTCGCGGACCAGGGCATCACCGGGGAGGGCGGCGCGGAAATCGACCACGTCGAGCTGTATGCCCCGTCTCCGACGCCGGGGGTGGATGCTCGCAACTTCGTGCTCTGTCCGGGGCTGGCCTATGACCGGTCTCCGTGCGGCACCGGGACGAGCGCGAAGGTCGCGTGCCTGGCCGCCGAGGGTGTGCTCGCGGAAGGCGCGACGTGGGTGCAGGAGAGCATCATCGGCAGTCGCTTCGAGGCGCGTTACGTCCGTGACGGTGCGCGCATCCTGCCCACCATCACCGGCACCGCGTCCGTCAACGCGGAGGCCACGTTGCTGGTGGACCCGACGGACCCGTTTGCCTGGGGCATTGGATGAGCGCCTTCGACTGCGTCATCGTCGGCGGTGGCATCGTCGGCGCGGCGCTCGCGGATGTGCTCAGCGCCGACGGTGTGTCGGTGGCGCTCGTGGAGGCGCGGTCCATTGGCGCGGGGACGACGGCGTGTGGCATGGGCCACCTGGTGGCGATGGATGACAACGCGGCGGAACTCGCGCTGACGTCGTGGTCCGTGTCGCTGTGGCGAGAGCTCGCGGACGGACTGCCTCGCACGGTGGAGTACGACGCGTGTGGCACCCTCTGGCTCGCCGCCGATGACGAGGAGATGGCCGCGGTCTCCGCGAAGGTGGCGAACTACCGCGCCGCGGGTGTCCGTGTCGAAGTGCTCGACAGCGCGGCGCTCTATGAGGCCGAGCCCGCGCTTGCTCCGGGACTCGTGGGGGCGCTGCGTGTCGTGGATGATGCCGTGCTGTATCCGCCGCTCGCCGCGCGGACCTTCGCGCTGCGTGCCCAGGCCCGTGGCGCGCGGCTGATGACGGGGTGTCCGGTTCGGGAGCTGCGCCCGGGAAGTGTCGTGCTCTCCAACGGTGACGTGCTGACGGCACGGCACATCGTGCTCGCGGCGGGGGTGGCCAGTCCCGCGCTCTGCCCTGGGCTGCCCATCTCGCCGCGCAAGGGGCACCTGCTCATCACCCGGCGCGGGGCTCCCGTGGTTCATCACCAGCTGGTGGAGCTGGGTTACCTCAAGAGCGCGCACGGCACGGACGGCGCTTCCGTGGCGTTCAATGCCCAGCCACGTGTCACGGGGCAGCTCTTGCTGGGCTCGTCGCGACAGCCGGGTGATGCGACGCGCGAGGTGGACGCGGCGCTCCTGGAGCGCATGCTGAAGCGCGCGGCGATGTTCCTGCCGGGGCTCGATGGCTTGCAGGCGCTGCGCGTCTGGACGGGGCTGCGTCCGGCGACCCCCGATGGGCTGCCGTTGTTGGGGCCGCATCCGGAGAAGCCGTGGCTCTGGCTGGCTTGTGGCCATGAGGGGCTCGGTATCACCACGGCCACGGGCAGCGCGCGACTGGTGGCGGACCAACTGCTCGGGCGCACCAGCGCCATTGATGCGCGTCCGTATTCACCCGCGCGCTTCCTGACGGTGTCTTCTCGGGAGACTGCTCATGCGTGAGACAGCGTCGAAGGCCGTCACGCTCGTCACCCTGCGCATCAACGGGCGCGCTGTCACGGTGCCGGTGGGGACGTCTGTCGCGGCTGCGCTGGCGATGACGGACAGCTTCGTCAGTCGCGCGGACTTGAGCGGGCGCCCTCGTGGGCCCCTCTGTGGAATGGGCGTCTGCTTCGAGTGCCGAGCCACCATCGATGGTGTGCCCGAGGTCCTCATGTGCCTGACGCCGTGCCGTGATGACCAGGAGGTGGTGACCGATGCGTGAGGCCTGTGACCTCTTGGCTGGTGCCGGTCTCGGAAGGTTCGCCGCGGCTTGCCGCGCGGATGAGGTGTGCACTCATGCGTGAGGCCTGTGACCTCTTGGCTGGTGCCGGTCTCGGAAGGTTCGCCGCGGCTTGCCGCGCGGATGAGGTGCGCACTCATGCGTGAGGCCTGTGACCTCGTGGTCGTCGGCGCAGGACCGGGCGGACTCGCCGCCGCTTGCCGTGCGGCCGAAGCTGGGCTGGATGTCCTTGTCCTCGACGCCCAGCCAGAGCCCGGTGGTCAGGTCTGGCGAGGCGAGGCCCGAAAGGGCACGAATCGTCTCGCGCGTCGGTGGCTCTCCCGCTTCTCCGCGTCGGGCGCTCGTTTTCGTCCAGGCGCCCGCGTCGTCGCCGCCCCCGAACCGGGCGTGCTCCTGGTCGAAGAGGGTTCCTCCTCGTTCGCGGTGCGCTACGGCCGTGCGGTGCTCGCCACCGGCGCACGCGAGCGCTTCCTCCCGTTCCCCGGTTGGACACTGCCGGGCGTGCTGGGCGTCAGCGGACTCCAGGTACTCGTGAAGGACGGCCTCCCCATGCGTGGCAAGCGTGTGGTGCTCGCCGGCACGGGTCCGTTGTTGCTCGCCGCCGCCGCGACGATTCACGCCCACGGTGGCGAAGTCCTCTACATCGCCGAGCAGGCCTCCGCCGCGAGCCACTGGAGCTTCGCCCTCCAGCTCTGGCGACACCCGGCCAAGCTGCTCCAAGGCGCCCTGATGTCCGCGACGCTCATCAGCGTGCCCACGTCCACGGACGCCTGGGTCATCGCCGCTGAAGGCGAGGACCGGGTGGAGTCGGTCCGCCTGTCCGTGCGCGGTCGCGAGGAGCAACTCCAGTGTGACTACCTGGGCGCGGCCTACGGGCTCGTGCCCAATCTGGAAGTGGCCCGGCTGCTGGGCTGTGAGACCTCGGCGGGAGCGGTGGTCGTGAACGAGCGCCTGGAGACACGCGTCCCCAAGGTCCACGCCGTGGGCGAACTGCTCGGCATCGGCGGCGTGGACCAGGCGCTCGTCACCGGAGAGCTGGCCGGACTCGTCGCCGCCGAGCAACCCATTCCCATCGAGCTGGAGCGCACCTGGCATCGCGTCCGCGCGTTCGCCGCCCGGCTCGCGCTGCATGACGCGCCCCGCGCGGAGCTACGACGACTGGCCACGCCCGACACGCTGCTGTGCCGCTGCGAGGACGTGCCCATGTCCGCGCTGGAGGGCTGTCAGAACCTGCGCGAGGCCCGGCTGTACGCCCGGCTGGGTATGGGCGCCTGTCAGGGCCGCACCTGCGGAACGGCGGCGCAAACCCTCTTCGGCTGGTCGGGCGAGGACGTGCGCCCACCGTGCCTCCCGGCGCGCATCGGCAGCCTGCGCCTTCCCTCGGAAGTTTCCTCTACCCACACGAGAGAGTCATGAGCCTCTGGACTGGTGTCCTCCCCGCCATCACCACCCCCTTCAACACGGACCTGTCCGTCGACCACGGCACGGTGCGCTCACACGTGCGCTGGCTGGTGTCGCAGGGCTGCACCGGCATCATCCCCTGCGGCTCACTGGGCGAGGGCGCGACGCTGAGCCTGGAAGAGAAGGCCGCGGTGATGCGCACGTGCGTGGACGCGGTGAAGGCGCCCGTCATCCCGGGCATCGCCGCGCTGTCCACCGCGGAGGCCGTGCGGCTGGCTCGCGCCGCGGAGGAGGCGGGCTGCGCCGGGCTGATGGTGTTGCCCCCGTATGTCTATTCCAGCGACTGGCGCGAGATGAAGGCCCACATGTCCGCTGTCCTGCGCGCGACGAAGCTGCCGTGCCTGCTCTACAACAACCCCGTCGCCTACAAGACGGACTTCACCCCCGCCCACCTCGCGGAGCTGGCCGCCGAGCATGACAATGCGGTCGCCGTGAAGGAGTCCTCCACCGATGCCCGTCGCGTCACCGCCATTCGCGCCCTCCTGGGAGACCGGCTGGCCCTGGGCGTGGGCGTGGACGACTGCCTCGTCGAGGGCGTGGACGCGGGCGCGCGCTTCTGGGTGGCGGGATTGGTCAATGCGTTCCCCGCCGAGTCCGTGCGACTGCTCGAGCTGGCCCTCGCCGGAAAGAAGCAGGCCGCGTTCGAGCTGTACCGCTGGTTCCTGCCGCTCCTGCGCCTGGACACCGTCACCAAGTTCGTCCAGCTCATCAAGCTGGTACAGCAGGAAGTGGGCTGGGGCCACGAGCGGGTGCGTGGGCCTCGGCTGGAGCTGGCGGGTGCCGAGCGCGAGGAGTGCCTGCGCGTGTTGCGCGAGGCCCTGGCGAACCGGCCCGCGCTGTAGTGGCCGTTGCGCGGTGCGAAGTGTCCTGTATCGAAGCTGGAGGGGCGATGGGCCCCTCCCGGAGTGAGGTCGCTGCATGAGCTGGATGGGACTGTCCTTGATTGGCGCCGAACGCGGCGAGCCCGGTGGGCCGACGTTCACCGGCTGGAATCCCGCGGAGGGCGTGGCGCTCGAGCCTCGCTTCCACGGCGCGCGGCCCCAGGAGGTGGAGCGGGCCTGCGTGCTCGCGGAGCAGGCCGCCCCCACGCTCGCGGCGCTTTCCTCGCGTCAGCGCGCCGTATTCCTGGAGCACATCGCCGAGGCGCTCCTCGCGGCGGAGGCGGACTTCCTCGCCGTGACGCCGAAGGAGACCGGCCTTCCCCCCGCGCGCATCCAGGGGGAGCTGGGCCGCGCGGCCGGACAGTTCCGTCAGTTCGCTCGGCTGCTGGAGGAAGGCAGTTGGGTGGATGCACGCATCGACCGGGCCTTGCCCGAGCGCCGTCCCCTGCCGCGTGCGGACCTGCGCTCCCTGCTGCGCCCCGTGGGGCCCGTGGCCGTGTTCGGCGCGAGCAACTTCCCGCTCGCGTTCTCCGTCGCCGGAGGTGACACCGCGTCCGCGCTGGCGGCCGGCTGTCCCGTCGTCGCCAAGGCCCATCCCGCGCACCCCGCGACGTCCGAGCGCGCGGGCCTGGCCATCCGCGCGGCCGTGGCGGCGTGTGGGCTGCACGAAGGCGTGTTCTCGCTGCTGTTCGATGCGGGCACGGAGGTGGGCGCCTCGCTCGTGCGTCACCCCGCCATCCGCGCCGTCGGCTTCACGGGCTCTCGTGGCGGAGGTCGCGCGCTGATGGCGCTGGCCGCCGCCCGGCCCGTTCCCATTCCCGTCTTCGCGGAGATGGGCTCCATCAACCCCATCTTCCTCCTGCCGGAGGCGCTGGCCGCTCGTCCCCAGGCGATGGCGGACGCGCTGGCCGCGTCCATCCTCCAGGGCGCGGGCCAGTTCTGCACCTCGCCCGGATTGCTCGTGGCGGTAGAGGGCCCGGGGTACGAGGCCTTCCGCGCGCGGCTCGCGGAGAAGCTGGGGGCCGCCTCGGCCGCGCCCATGTTGTCGCCCGCCATCGCCGAGCGCTTTCGCGAGGGCGTGAGCCGTCTCGCCGCTCGCACGGACACGCGGACCTGTGCGCGGGGTGAGTCGAAGGCCGCGCTGGGCGCCGCCGCGCTGTTCGAGGCGGAGGCTCGCGTGGTGCTCGCCGAGAGCGCGCTCACCGAAGAGGTATTCGGAAGCTGCGCGGTGCTGACCGTGGCGCGTGACGCGGCGGAGCTGGTGCGCGTGGCCTCGCGACTGGAAGGCCAGCTCACCGCGACGGTGATGATGGATGCGGGAGACACGGCGCTGGCCTCCGAGCTGCTCCCCACGTTGTCGGACCGCGTGGGGCGAGTGCTGATGAACGGTGTCCCCACGGGCGTGGAGGTCTGCCCGGCCATGGTGCATGGCGGTCCCTTTCCGGCCAGCTCGGATGGCCGCTTCACCGCCGTGGGAACGGGCGCCATCCGCCGCTTCGTGCGGCCGGTGTGCTTCCAGGATGTGCCGGACGCGCTGCTCCCTCCGGAGCTGCGCGAGGCGAACCCCCTGGGCCTGTGGCGAACGGTGGAGGGTGTACTGCGGCGGGAGTGACTCCCGGGTGCCCCGTCTTCACCCGGGAGTCACTCCCGGGCTTCACGGCGTCGCGTCGAAGCGGGCCTCCAGCTTCACGCCCGCGAACGCCGCGCGGGCTCTCACCATGGCGTAGTAGTAGACGCCGGTCTGCGGCGAGGGGATGTCCACCACCTCGTTGTTGCCGGCCAGATACGGGCGGTAGTCATACGCCGTCGTCGACGGCCACTGGTTGGCGCGGATGTAGAGGTCCGCGTTGCCCGTGCCGCCGCTCATCTGGAAGCGCAGGTTGCGCGCGCCGGCGGGCACCCAGAGGTAGAAGTACTGGATGTTGTTGCCGGCCAGCGGGCCCCGGTAGCAGCCGTTGTCCAGCATCCGCGTGTCCGCGCCCGTGCACGCCGTGCCGGTGCCAGGACCGGGGCCCGGGTCCGGATTCGCGCAGGTGCTCGGGTCGGTCGCGGTGGAGACGCAGTCGATCCACTGGTGGAACTCCGCGTCGTACGCCGAGCCCAGGCCGTCCAGCGACGTGCGATACCCGGTGTAGTTCCCCGCGCGGAACTGGCCGACGAAGGTGTCCACCTGCGTCGAGTGGCGCTCGAACATGAAGCGCACCGCGAGGTAGCCCCAGTAGTACACGCGCTCGGTGCCGCTGTTGTAGTCGTTGCGCAGAACCTGGCTGAGCTGGAAGCTCTTGCTGGTGCCCAGCTCCACCGCGTCCGCGTTGTCGTCCTTCTTGGAGACGTACTCACCCAGGCCCTCAATCCACCAGATGGTGGGCTGGCTGATGCTGTCGCCGAAGTCGCCCTTCATGTCGAAGCGGCCGTCCAGGTAGTGGACGTACTCGTGGCGCAGGTTCCAGATTTCGAACGCGGGCCGAACCCACTCCGCCTCGTAGGCGATGAAGCGGGCCTGATTGCCGGACGCCGCCGGGTCTCCCTCCAGGTACATGCCGCCGTTGTTGGTGTCGATGCCGAACAGCGCGCCGGCATACGTCTGGTAGTCCAGGCTGCTGTCGAAGATGACCATCTCCAGCGACGTGTTGTTGTCACTGGCGACGGGCAGGCGGCCCGTCTTCAGCTTGTCGTGGAAGTAGGTCTCCTGCGTGGCGAGCAGGCCACAGCTCTGCGTGAGCTGCGTGGCCGTCATCTCCTGGGCGCGCATGCGCAGCGTGGCGCCGCAGTTGTGCGTCACGCGCAGCACCGCCTGCTCCAGCGTCCTGCGGAAGTCGCAGATGCCGTAGTACGCGCAGTTGGTGCCGTCGTAGTAGTCGGCCATCTCCGCCGCGCCCACCCAGACGCCCGCGGTGGGGCCCGTCATCGAGTGGTTGGTGATGAGCGCCTTCACCTTGGGGCGCGTCTTCGTCTGCACCGTCCCCGGGTACTGGAGGAAGCGGGACAGCTCGCGGGCCGCGTTGACGGTGAGATACTGGTTGTCGGTGCCCAGCAGGTGCTCGGTGCGCAGGCCGAAGGAGTCCAGCGAGTCGATGATGGACGTGTCCTGCTGCACGGCCGCCACGAAGTCGTCGTTGTAGTGGCCGCGGAACAGGCCGACGAAGACGTTGTTGGTGGCGCTGCGCATGTACCAGGAGGCCAGGGCGGTGTTGTTGAAGCGGTCCAGCAGGCCCTTGAAGGTGCCCAGGTGCCGCGCGTTCTCGCTCGAGCTGTCGATGAGCGTCACGAACTCACTGAGCACCGCGCCGTGGTCGTCGTTGACGTCCCGGAAGTGGCTGTTGGCCACGAAGGCGGCCAGGGCCGGGCGGATGGCGTTGGCCAGCGCCGTGCCGTAGCTGCCCACGACGTCTGGGGCGTAGTACTGCACGTAGTACCCCGCGCGCAGGAACATGATGAGCTGGAGCGTCTGGCCGCTGTTGTTCCCCACATAGGCCTGCGCGCTGGGGGTGAGCGCGTTGGCGATGGTGACCATCTTGCTCTCGATGAACACCTGCCGGGCGAGCGTGCCCGAGACGCTGAACAGCGTGTTGATGCAGTCCGTCGGGGAGCCCTTCACCAACGTGACGAGCGCCGTGCCAGAAGCGGACCCGAAGGCCGCCGCGTCACACGCCAGCAGGGAGCGCTTCGGCGCGGGCGGGGTGAGCGCCTGACGCAGCTGCTCCGGGGAGACATCCGGCTGCCGTTCGTCGGGTTGGATGCGTTGGTGCGCATGCTCCAGTCCATGGACGCGCTGAGCAGGCTCGGCCGGGGGAGGACCTCCAGGGCGGGCGTCCGCTCCGGGTGCGAACAGGGTGAGACAACAGATGGCGAGGACGATGTGACAGCGACACCAATCCGTGATTGGACTGCGCATGGCTTCGTGCTCCTCGAGTGGGGGGCTTGCCGCACGGTGTCGTCCCTTCCGAGTGACACCGACGTGGGTTTCACGCGGTGTTCAAGGTATTCCTGAGCACGTGTGACGTTCTTGTGTCTTTCCCTTGTGGGGACGAATGGAAACCACCAAAACGCGTGAAACCTTGGAACACTGGCGGATGGGCTTCATGGGGCGGGTGGCGAATCCGCTGTTCGCGGAGGAGCTGTTCGACCGGGTGCCGGACATCGTCTTCTCGGTGAAGGACATCCGGGGGCGCTACGTGTGCATCAGCGAGGCGTGCGCGGAGCGCTGTGGCCTGAAGAGCAAGGCGGCGGCGGTGGGGCGCACGGCGCACGAGCTGTTCCCCCAGCACATGGCGGACCGGTACGTGCGACAGGACGAGAAGGTGTTCCGGACGGGGCGCGCGCTCGTGGACAACCTGGACCTGACGTTGTTCAACAGCCGCAAGCCGGGCTGGTGTCTGACGAGCAAGGTGCCGCTGTTCGACGCCACGGGCGAGGTGATGGGGTTGGCGTGTCTGTCCAAGGACGTGCACGAGCCGGGGCGCGCGGGGTTGGTGGACGAGCGCTTCGCGGGGACCATCGACTACATCCAGGCGAACTATGGGGAGCGGCTGCGCATCGACTCGCTGGCGCGGCGGGCGGGGATGTCCGCGGCGCAGTTCGAGCGGCGGATGCGGCGCATCTTCCAGCTGTCGGCGGGGCAGTTCATCATGAAGACTCGCATCGACGCGGCGGCGGAGCGACTGGTGGAAGATGCGCAGCCCATCGCCGCCATCGCGCTGGCGGTGGGCTTCTGTGACCAGAGTGCGCTGTCGCGCCAGTTCAAACAGGTAACGGGGTTGAGCCCGCGACAGTACCGGCAGCTCGTCGTCGCCACGTCCGCGTCGGGAGCGCCACGAGGCAAGCGCTCCCGCTGAAGGGAGGGGGCCTTCCCCAAACCCTCGCGGATGTGGTGCGCTGGCGGGCACCGATGAAAGCGACCGCGTTCCCCGTGTCCACCGTCGCATTCCATGTCGTGGCGCTGGCGTTCTTCGGCGGCTGCGCGGCGTGGCTCGTCCAGGAGTCGCAGGCGCTCGGTGGGCGTCGGGGGATGATGGCCCTGGCGGTGGCCGTGGCCTCGGGAGGACAGGTGTTGCTGTCGCTCGTGGCGCTGGTGTCGCTGCTGCGGGCGCGGGCGCTCGTCGCGCTGGGCTCGCGGGCGCGGATGGGGACCTATCTCCAGATTCTCGCGGGGATGGGGTTGCTGGCGCTGCTCGGCGTGCACCTGGTGTATTCGGAGGCGCGGCCGGCGCTGGGGAGCTTCTGTCTGGGGTTGGCGGTGTGGCTGGGCGCCATCGGCCTGCACCTGGTGCCGGGGTTGTTCCTCGCGGGTGACGGCTTCATCGACCCCTTGGGGCGGCGCACGCGCTTCTCGGAGC
This sequence comes from Myxococcus sp. CA056, assembly GCF_013336715.1. Taxonomy (NCBI): domain Bacteria; kingdom Pseudomonadati; phylum Myxococcota; class Myxococcia; order Myxococcales; family Myxococcaceae; genus Myxococcus; species Myxococcus sp. CA056. The sequence goes on along the minus strand of NZ_JABUMT010000001.1, from coordinate 626,867 downwards.
TGGAGTGGTTCTCCTTCCAGAAGGGCGACGGCGAGCCGCCCCGGGTGTTGCTCCAGGCGGGACGCGGAGCGTCGCTGCGCCTGGAGGCGCGGCTCGCGCACGACGCGGTGGATGACGTGCGAGGACGGCTGCTGAAGGTGGGGCTGTCTCCGCGCGCGCCCGGGCGCTGAGGCTCACTTCTTGGACGGTGGCGCGGGGAACATGGCGGGCGTGGTCCGCTCCTTCCACGGGTCTCCGCCCACGCCGAAGTCGACGAGGTGGAACGGGTTCTCTCCGCCCATGCGCACCAGGCCCAGGCCGGGGACGGCGGCGGACCACTCGGCGGTGATTCCTCCGGAGAAGGTGTACTCCAGCACCTCCAATGTCTTTCCGGCGACGGTCTCCGTCGTCTTCTGGAGGAACTTCCCTTCGCGTCTGGATTTGGCCGCGTCCTTCTTGAAGGGCTCGGCTGTCTCGCGGGACTTCTCTCCGGGAATGGTGGCTCTCATCAGCAGGACGTTGTTGGAGCCGAAGCGGTCGCCCTCGACGAGGAATTGGATGGTGATGCGGCCCGAGGAGGGGACCTCTATCTCCATCTCGAGCCATCGTCCGCGCTTCTCCTGATAGCGCCCCGGCGCGCCGACCTTGACCACGAAGCGCGAAGGGCCGTCCGTGGCGAGGGCTTCGTAGCGCGCCCAGCCTCCCTCGCGCGGAACGATGGGGAGCTCGGGAAAGCCCTGGGGAGTCGCCACCTGGGCCTGGACCAGCACGGCCAGCAGGGAGAGCAGCGCCGCGGCACCCATCATCCACATCCTTCCCATTCGCAACCCCTCGCAGTGGAGGAGGTCTCCAAATCAAAGACATGCATTGGATTGGGGCGCGAGGGGGAACCATATAGGATTGCCCCATGTCCCGCATTCCGACGGCCTTGAGTGTTTCCTTCCTGCTGTTCGGTGCCTGCTCCGACTCCCGGCGGGGAGCGGAGGACGCCGGGCAGGGATTGGCCCTGGTTCCCCTGACGCCGCCGCCCGCCCCACTTCCGGTGGCGGAGGTCGAGGACGCGGGAACCACCGCCCCGGCCGCGCCCATCATGGTGGACTCGTCCCGCCTCAAGGAGGCCCGGGCGCTGGTTCCCGCGCCCTTGCTGTATGGCCAGCTTCGCCCCGTGCTCGGGACGTGGGTCGACTATGCGCTGCGAAGCAAGGAGACCCAGTCGCGGGTCCGTATCTCCCTGGTGGGGGAGACGGTCCGGGAGGATGGCACGCCGCTGTATCAGCTGGAGCTGGACCATGAGACCTCGCCGCGCACGCTCGTGGTCCTCTGGGTCCGGGGAGGAGCGCGTCCCTTCGTCGACCGGCTCGCCATCTCCGTACCGCCCCATGCGCCCCTCTCCATTCCGGTGGACCTCCATGTCGACCAGCCAGAGCTCAGGGGCGTGCTGGAGGGGGAGCGGGACACCGTGCTGCGCGAGGGGCCCTTCGCGGGCAAGGCGCGCGAGCAGACCTTCCGTCGGGAGGATGGAGGCCTCGTGGGTGTGGTGAGCACCGAGCGGGTTCCGCTGCTCGGCGTGGAGTCCATCCGCGATGCGGAGACGACCTGGGTGGTCCGGGCGACGGGGACGGGCGCGAAGCCCGCGCTGGACTCGGTCCCCATCGCCATTCCCCGCGTGCCCGGGCAGTGAGGGCGTGCCACTCAGCCCAGAGGATAGCCGAGCACGACGTAGAAGCCGCGCACGTAGATTGTGTACACGGCGAAGATGTCCGGCGCGAAGGCGGACAGACCCAGGGTCCCCACGATGAGCACCGCCAGCAGCAGGGAGAACTCCGTCAGCGCCTGTCCGCGTGAGCGAGGGCGGCGCAGCCAGCGGTAAGAGGAGGTCAGCCATCCGTTCATGTTCAGGGCTCCTGAGCTGAGTCGGTCCGTTCGAGGACCACGGTCACGAGTGTCTCCCCCGACTCCGGGCCACCCATGGGGGACAGGGACAGGGAGATGCGCTCCCCGGGCTTCTGGAAGTCGAGCAACTGCACGCCCTCGGCTTCGGAGCGTGCGTCCTTCTGGACGTAGCCGCGCTGTTCGAACTGTTGCCGGTAGAAGCTCGCGAGGCCGACGGGCGTGCCTTGCGCCACCTCGGTGATGGTGGTGTTGCCCTCGGTGGGACCCTTGTTGCGGTCCTCGAGGCGCAGCATCGTCGTGGCGCCAGGGGGGCGCGGCAGCGAGGCGGGCACCACGGCCTTCAGGTGCATGCCTTCGGGAGCATCGATGATGGAGGGGAAGACCTGGGTGCGGGGAGGCTTGCCGCCGATGCCCACGGTGGTGACGGAGACGAGTGCTCCGCGCTTCGCGTCGTAGTAGCTGATGGCGCCACCCCCGGCCCCATCCGGCTCGGTCGCGGTGCGGTGGCCCTGCCGGCGGAACTCGCGGGCATAGAACTCCATCACCTCTCCGGCGGAGTCGGTCGTCTCGAAGTACGCCATCTCCATCGGGTTGCCGTTGGCCTCCAGCCGTCCCATGGGAATGGCCTTCGCGCGCGGATAGGCGGGGAGGAGTCCCTGGAAGCGCTTCGTCATGGGCTGCGCGTTGGGCGGCGCGGAGACCAGGGCTCCCGTCGTCGTCGGAGGCTTGGGGCGCGGAGGTGGCTCGGGAGGAGGCTCACGGAGGGTGGCCGCCGTGGCCACCACCAGCAACACGCCGCCCAGCCCGATGACGCGCGTCAGGGCGCCCGTGCGGTCCGCCAGGCGCTTCATCGTGTGCCCTCGGAAATGGAGACCCACGTGCGCACTCGCGCTACTCCTCTTTCTTCTCGGAGCACGCGAGGTCTCCGTAGGTGAAGTAGTCCTCGCCCTTGCGCTTCGAGCGCGCGTACTCGGACTCCGGCTCCTTGGAGTCCACCGTGCCCTGGAAGTATTTGCCTCGGCAGTTGTAGGCCCGCATGGGCCAGTTGAAGTGGCCATACTCCGTGCGGGCCCTCCCGCGCTTCTCCTTGATTTCGTCGGGCTCGCAGCTGTCGAAGCACGCCCGGGTGTCGTTCTTCCAGTAGGCCGCCAGGAGCTTGTCGCCGGGGACGGTGCGCGTGTCGCCACCTCGGGGCTTCCGGACGGCATTGTAGCGGCCCCCTTCCTTCACGTGACGGATGAGGACCGAGTCGCGGATGTAGTCTGACTTCAGGGGGAAATCCAAACCCAGCACGGAGAGCACCGCGCCAATGGTATCGAGCGCACCGCCTTCGGACGCGAGGCCCGCGTAGGCGATCTGCTTCACCCGGTCATGGGTGAGCTGCTGGACGCGAGGATACGAGTTGGCGGGGTCGTCGCCATGGCCCCAGGCGCGCCACGTGTCGTGGACCAGGAAGAACGTCTCCTTGAAGTTCAGGTCCAGTCGGTCGTCGTCGATGCGGCTCGTGAGGAAGGCGATTTGCGGGGGGATGATGCCGTTCTCGATGTGGACCTCCACCTGGGCGCGAACGGCGCCCTCGTCGGGGTCCAGGCCCATGGCCTTCGCGACATAGCCCGCTGTCGAGCCCAGGACTCCCAGCACCTTGCCCATGAACTGGGTTGCTCCTCCCTTGCTCCCGCGTTCGGAGAGGGATTCCTCCTGGAGCGCCGCGTTCGCGTTCTCGACGCGCACGTTGAGCGTGAGCCGGTTCTGATGGCCCAGTCCGGTGGGCAGCTCTCCCGTCTTGGTGGAGCCGTCGAGGTCCTGGTAGCGCTCCTGCGCTTCGGCGGTGATGCGGCCCAGGTCCGGGCGCACGGTCCGCTCGAAGGCGACGTAGCGCGCGAGCTCCGCGGCCTTGAGGCGCACGTGCTGCACCTCCCAGAAGTAGCTCGTCCCCAGGATGAGCACGACCATGACGGGGGCCAGGAGGGCGAACTCCGTCGTCGCCGCCCCCCGGCGTGCGCGCCTGCCTGGTTGCCAGCTTCTTCGCTTCGTGGCGATTGGAGTCGTCATGGCCATCCCGTCAGTAGTTGAGGGCGTCGGCGAATTCCGACTCGGCGGTGTGCCACCCATCAATCAGGTCGCCCAGGGCGCTCTCCTCCCAGTGGGTCTTCGCGGGCGCCAGGCGGGCGGTCCACAGGGGGTTGAAGAAGTTGGGCTCCTCCTTCCAGTCACCCGGGCGGTGGTAGATGGCGCGGCCCACGGCCATGGCCATCATTCCCCCCGTCTCCTCGCGGAACTTCTGGGCCTTCTTGTCCTGGACCCCGCCCGCGAGCCTCCAGGTGATGTCGAGAAAGCCTCCGGTGACCTTCTCTTTCTTGTCGTCGTGCTTCCCGGAGCTGGAGCCCGCCATGAAGCCCTTCTGGCGCATGCCCTCGAGGTGGAACGGCGGGATTTCATCCCCCGCGCTCGTGGGAATCATGTTCTTGGACAGGATGGTGAGGTTGCACGGATAGCTGAAGTGGTTGTGCCACGGGTCGACGAAGCTGGTGTCCGACGTGAGGAAGGGCGTGAGGCCCCACCAGTTGTGATGGTCATCCGTCTTGCGTCGACCGTAGGTCTGGTGGAAGCCGCCCTGGTTGTCCGCGGCGACCCGGAAGTTGATGGACAGGATGTTGTTCCAGCCATCCTCCCTGCCGCCGAAGAGATAGGGGCAGGGGCTTCTCCACTGAATCTTGATGTCGTCGGAGGCGAAGAGCTGGTCCCTGCGGTTGTCCTCGAACCCCTCGTCGAAGCTCTTGACCTGGCTGTCCGCGACCTTGGCGACGCGCAGCTCCACGAGCAGGACGCAGAGGTTCAAGGACCACTTGCGGCCAATGAGAGGAATCTCCTTGCCCACGGCCGTCCATTCTCGCCGTGCGCCATTGACGAGGTTGCCCATCAGCAGCCGGTACTTGGCCATGTCGGGCTTGGACAGCTTGTTGTCGTCCTTGCTCAGGAGCTTGGAGCGCTTGCCCAGGCCCGTGGGGTCGGTGAGGTCGAACGTCTTGTCCTTGCTCGCGGGGCCGTCGTCGATGACGTGCAGGAAGTTCTTCAGGTTGGAGAAGTTGACGTTGTACTTGCCCATGATGGCCCCGAGCCCCGGGCCGGCGGACATGACCGAGCCTGGCCTGGCCTTGGGGTCCGTGCCTCGGATGACGCCCTCGCTCGAGTTGAGCAGCAGGTCCTTCATGGTCCCCAGCATCATGGCTTCCTGGGCGAGCCATAGGCCCACGTTGAGCGCCGATAGGATGGGGATGAGGAGTCTGGCGACCCACTCCACGGCTTTCTTCCAGGCTTTGATGACCTGCTCGACGGCGGTGAAGATGGCGCTGACGACCGGGATGTACTTGGCGTACTTGGCGATCTTCCCGATGGTCATGTCCAGGTACAGGGCATGGCTCACGTACGACATGAAGGTGAGCATGGCCGAGTAATGAACAATCATCGCGCGGTTGGTGTAGGCCAGGAAGTTGTAGGCCCGGGCTTCCTTCACCGCGAGGGAGTACGCCTGCGCGTCGGCGGCGTCCTGGAGCTTTATCTTTTCATAGACACCGTGGCCAATGCTGACGGAGGCCATGACGGTGACGGCGAGCACGAGCATGGCGACGGTGCCGATGACCAGGGCCTGACCCCGTTCGTCCCTGCGCAGCCTTCGAAGTAGCGAGAACATGGTCATCCCCCGGGAGCGGTGACGGGTCAGCCGTCGACGGCGCACCGACCAGGTCCGTGCTGGTCATTGTTGAGATAGTTGGACTGCATGCGCATGGACCAGGTGGCGACCAGCGGCATCACGTACTTGCTCTTGTTGCCGCCCAGCCGTGCCAGCGACACGATCTTCCCGTGGTCCGGGCTCAGGTTGCGGCCTCGGTCCTGGAGGTACTGGGTCGCGTTCCTGCCACCGACGCGCTGGCTTTCGAACTGGAAGCCCTTGAGCTGATCCAGATAGTCGCGCCCCAGATAGAAGCTGTGGAGCTGCCAGTTGGCGAAGGGGATGCGCAGTTCGTAGAAGTAGGTGAGCCGCACCGAGAGAAGGTTCGCCTCGATGACGCGGTCATCCCGGACGTCGTCGTAGTCGATTTCTCGCGCATCCAGGTGCGAGCCGTAGGTGCCGAAGAGTTCGTCCAGCTCCCCCTTCTTCGGGTTGACGACGTCGACGCGGAACAGGGGCAACCCCACGTCCGTGTAGAACATCTTCATCACGCTCGTCGCGAGCAGCTTCCGTGAGTAGGCTTTGTGGACACCCACCGCGTACTTCACCGTGTCGACGCGGCCTTCCTTGCCATCGAGCGGCGGCAGCGTGGGCAACAGCGACGCGAGCGCCGCCTTCTCCATCAGCTTGCAGTCGCCGTGATTCACGATGCCAGCCCGCACCGCGCGGTAGGCGCCGTACTCGGTCATCAGTCTGGCGTTGTGCACCATGCCGAGCTGGATGATGCCCAGCACCATGAACACCATCATGGGCGCGATGAGGGCCGTCTCGACGGCGGCTTGTCCGGACTGTCCGGAGGCGACTCCAGGTCTGTCTATCGAGCGCATGGCCCTCCTCGGGCACGACTTCACTGCACCCCCGGCCCTCCCCACCCGCTGAACCCAGACTCTATGGAAGAACGCGCTACGAAGGAAACGTGTGGCTCCATTTGAAGTCGCAAGGATTCTGGAAATCCGCCAGTTCGTGGCTTTTGCAACACCGTGGCTATGACGTCAGGGTTTCCCGGTGGGTGTGCGGGGCATCCCCGGTCCGGCGAGACACCGGAGGCACCGGAGACACCGGAGACACCGGAGACACCGGAGGCACCGGGTCCCTGGGGACCGATTGTCGGGTGGTGGAAAGCGCGCGGGGCCCGAAAGGGTGGCGCGGGTGCGGGCTGTTAATGTGAGGTGCGTTCCATGTTTCCGTCCCATCCCCGCCCGGAGAAGGTGGCCGAGGAGTTCGCCGTGTCGTCGGAGCTGTCCCAGGGAGCGTTGTCCTGGCAGGTCCTGGAGAGTCTTCCCCAGCTTGTCTGGATGACGCGGCCGGATGGGCAGCACGTCTATTTCAACCGGCGCTGGTACGAGTTCACCGGCCTGTCCCCCGAGCAGTCGCTCGGCGACGGCTGGCGGCGCATCTTCCATCCGGACGACATGGCGGAGGCGGACAGGCGCTGGGCACACTCCCTCCGCACGGGCGAGCCCTACGAGGTGGAGTTCCGCTGCCGGCGCCATGACGGGACGTGGCGGTGGATGCTCGGTCGCGCCAATCCGCTGCGGGACGCCGAAGGCCACATCCTCCAGTGGTTCGGCACCACGACGGACATCGAGGAGCCGAAGCGGGCCTCGGAGTCCATGCGCTTCCTCGCCGAGGCCGGCGCGCTGCTGTCCTCCTCCGCGCTGGATTTGGAGGGCACGCTGTCGTCACTGGCGCGGCTCGTCGTCCCGAGGCTTGCGGACTGGTGCGCCGTGGAGTTGGTGGAGGAGGACGGCCGCTCACGCCAGGTGGCGGTGGCCCACGTGGACCCCAGCCGGGTGCGGCTGGCCGAGCAGGTCCGAGAGCGCTACCCGCCGCGCCCGGATGACCCCCACGGCGTGCTGGCCGTCATCCGCACCGGCGCGCCCGTGTTGCAGGAGGTCATCTCCGAAGAGACGCTGGTCTCCGGCTCCCGGAGCGCCGAGCACCTGGACTTCCTGCGGCAGCTCGGGCTGCGCTCGGCGGTGATTGTCCCGCTGAAGGCGCGCGGACGCATCCTCGGCGCGCTCACGCTGGTGACGGCGGAGTCCGGCCGGCGCCTGGGCCCGCAGGACCTGACGCTGGGCGAGCAGCTCGCGTCGCGCGCCGCGCTGTCCGTGGACACCGCGCGCCTGCACCGCGAGACGCAGGAGTCGCTGCGCCGCAGTCAGGAGGAGCGCCGCACCGCGGAGACGCTGCTGCGCATCGGCGTCTCGCTGTCCTCGGAGCTGGACGCGGCGGTGCTCGTCCAGCGCATCACCGACGAGACGGTGGCCCTCACCGGTGCGGGCTTCGGCGCCTTCTTCGAGAACCGGGTGGACGAGCGAGGTGAGTCGTACCTGCTCTACACGCTGTCCGGCGCGCCCAGGCAGGCTTTCGCCCACATGCCCATGCCGCGCAACACCGCCATCTTCGGCCCGACGTTCCGGGGCGAGGGGACGCGCCTCTACGACGACGTGACGCTCCAGCCCGACTACGGCAAGAGCGCGCCCTTTCACGGGATGCCGCCCGGCCACCTGCCGGTGCGCAGCTACCTCGCGGTGCCCGTGAAGGGCCGCTCCGGCGAGGTGCTCGGCGGCCTGTTCTTCGGACACGAGGAGCCCGGGCGCTTCCGGGAGGAGCACGCGCGACTGGTGGAGGGCGTGGCCTCGCAGGCCGCGGTGGCCCTGGACAACGCGCGACTGTTTCGCGACGCGCGACGGGCCGAGGAGCGCTTCCGCTCGCTCGTCACCGCCACCGCCCAGGCGGTGTGGGTGACGCGCCCGGATGGCCTCATCGAGGAGGACAGCCCCTCCTGGCGCGCCTACACCGGGCAGACGTATGAGCAGTGGCGGGGACAGGGGTGGTTGGACGCCATCCACCCGGAGGACCGCGAGCCGGCCGCCCGCGCGTGGCAGGCGGCGGTGACGGACGTGCGCCCCTACGAGGTGGAGTACCGCCTGTGCCGTCCGGACGGCTCGTACTCGCCCACGCTGGCCCGCGCCGTGCCCGTGCTCAACGTCAGCGGCACGGTGCGCGAGTGGGTGGGCACCAACACGGACATGACGGCCCAGCGCCGCGTCGAGGAGGGGCTGCGCCGGTTGGACCGCGAGCAGGGGGCGCGACGGCTGGAGGCCCTGCGCGCGGAGGTCAGCGGCGCGCTTTCGCGCGAGGGCACCGTCGGCGAAATCCTCCAGAGCTGCGCGGAGGCGCTGGCCCGTCACCTGGGTGCGCAGGTGGCGCGGCTGTGGATGTACTCGCGGGACGCGGCGATGCTGGAGCTGGTGGGCAACGCGGGGCCGTCCGCCCCGCCTCCGGACCGCTGGGCCCGCGTGTCCCTGCATGGCCCGAGCCTGGTGGCGGAGGTGGCCCGCAAGCGGGAGCAGGTCTGGGTGGACCAGATGGAGCTGGATGCCCGCGTCCTGGACCGGGCCTGGGTGCGGGAGCAGGGCGTGCGCTCGTTCGCCGGCATTCCCTTGCTGGTGCGCGGTCAACTGGTGGGTGTCATGGGCCTCTACAGTCGCGACGTGCTGGGCGAGGACGCGATGGCGGCGCTGGCCACGGTGGCGGACGCGCTCGCCCAGGGCCTGGAGCGCCGCAGGGCGGAGGAGGCGCTCCGGCTGCGCGCGCGGGAGCTGGCCCACTCCAACGAGGAGCTCCAGCAGTTCGCCTACGTGGCCTCGCATGACTTGCAGGAGCCCTTGCGCATGGTGGCCAGCTACACGCAGCTGCTCGCCCGTCGCTACCAGGGCAAGCTGGACGCGGACGCGGACACCTTCATCCACTACGCGGTGGACGGCGTCACCCGCATGCAGCAGCTCATCCAGGACCTGCTGGCCTACTCACGGGTGGGGACGCAGGGGCGGGAGCCCAGGCCCGTGGACGCGAACCAGGCCCTGGCCCGCGCGAAGGCCAACCTCCGGGTGGCCCTGCAGGAGTCCGGCGCGGACTTCCGCGCGGGGCCGCTGCCCACGGTGCTCGCGGACGAGACGCAACTGGCGCAGCTGTTCCAGAACCTCATCGGCAACGCGCTCAAGTTCCATGGTGATGCGCCCCCGCGCGTGGAGGTGACGGCGGAGGCGCGAGGCGCGGAGGTCCGCTTCTCCGTGCGGGATTGGGGCATTGGCATCGACGCGCAGGACTTCGAGCGCATCTTCGTCATCTTCCAGCGCCTGCACGGCAAGGAGGCCTTCGCGGGGACGGGCATCGGGCTGGCCATCTGCAAGAAAATCGTCGAGCGGCTGGGCGGACGCATCGGCGTCGAGTCGCGGCCGGGGGAGGGGAGCACGTTCTGGTTCACCCTGCCCTGGCCGGCGGCCGGAGCCACGGTGTCCGAGGCGTCGTCATGAGTGAGATTGGCTCGAACGAGCGTCCCCTGCGCCTCTTGCTGGTGGAGGACAACCCGGGTGACGCGCGGCTGCTCCAGGAGGAGCTGCGCGAGGTGGGCACCACGCGGTTCGAGGTGCTCCACGTCGAGCGACTGGCGGACGCGGTGCGCGTGGTGAGCACCGACCCCCAGGTGGACGCGGTGCTGTTGGACCTGTCGCTGCCGGACGGGCACGGGCTGGGCAACATCCCGCCCCTGCTCCAGGCCGCGCCGTCCATCCCCCTCGTCGTGCTCACCGGCACCGACGACGAGCGACTGGCGGTGCGCGCGGTCCACGAGGGCGCGCAGGACTATCTGGTGAAGGGCCAGGTGTCGGGCCCGCTGCTGGTGCGCGCGCTGCGGTATGCGATTGAGCGCAAGCGGGTGGAGGAGGGCCTCAAGCGCGAGGAGGCCGCGCGGCGCACGGCGGTGTTCCGCGAGCAGTTCCTCGGCATCCTCGGCCATGACCTGCGCAACCCGCTCCAGGCCATCTCCGGCAACGCGTCGCTGCTCTTGCGCCACGGCGGCCTGAGCGAGCCCCAGCGCAAGGCCATCAACCGCATCTCCATCTCCGCGGACCGCATGGCGCGGATGATCAACGACCTGCTGGACTTCACCCGCACGCGGCTGGGCTCGGGCTACGTGCTCGAGCGCGCGCGGATGAACCTGCACGAGGTGCTGCGCCAGGTGGTGGAGGAGCTGGAGGTGGCGCACCCCCGGCGTCAGTTCGAGCTGAGCCTGACGGGCAACGGCTGGGGGGACTGGGACGCGGACCGCATCGCCCAGGCGGCGTCGAACCTGGTGGGCAACGCCGTGCAGTACTCGCCGGAGGACACCTCCGTGCGGGTGATGGTGGCCGACGCGGAGAGCGGCGTGAGGGTGGAGGTCCACAACTGGGGCCTGCCCATTCCCACCGAGCGGCTGTCCTCCATCTTCGACCCCTTCGTGCGCGCCCAGGACATGCGCAGCGCCCAGCGCAACGGCCTGGGCCTGGGGCTCTACATCACCCACGAAATCGTGCGCGCCCACGGGGGCCTGCTGGGCGTCTCCTCCTCCTCCGAGGAGGGCACGTGCTTCTGGCTCAGCCTGCCGCGCCAGTACGTCGCCTCGGGTCTGGGCGGTTGAGCGACGACGCACGGCGCCTGCCTGCCCGTGGTGAAAGCAGGCGAGCCGCGAGGGAGGAAGTGAGCGCGTGTCGCGGCGCGCGGAGGGAGGACCCATCTTTGACGGGTGCATTCAACCCGGCCGTCGTCTCCAGGCGGCCCCACTCCTGGAGGTCCGGCGATGGTGATGCTCGGTGCAGCCCTCTTTGGTACCCTCTTCTTCCTCGTGGCCCTCTTCGCCGTCATCCTGCTCGGCGCCGCGGGCAACAAGTGGGAGAAGGACATTCGCGCGGTGACGGAGCGTGAGCGCGCCAACGGCCTGCTCGGTGATGTCACCTTGAAGGACCCCGACATCGCGCGGGGGCCCCACGTCCACGCGCACGCCTGAGCCACGCGGGCTTCAGCGGGGCCGCGGGCTGTAGTAGCGACGCAGCCAGCGGCTCAGCCCGTCCAGGCCGGGGAAGAGCACGCGCTCGGTGACGTTGGCCTGGTCCAGCTTGTCCCGCACCTCCCACTTCAGGGCCGCGGGGATGATGAGCTTGCGCACGCCCTGCTTCTGCTTCTCCAGGAAGGTGTCCAGGCGCAGGTCCGGCCCGTTCATCACCGAGAAGAGGGCGAACTGGTTGACGATGCGCGCGTCCAGCGACGGCGGCTCGAAGAAGAGCACGAAGGGGTGCTGGGTCAGCCGGTCCAGCTCCGCCATGGAGCCGGCCGCCGCCGCCAGCATGTCCCCGGTGAACACGTCCGCTCCCTCCTTGCGCAGCTGCGCCTTGAGGGGGCGGGGGAGCAGGCGGTTCGTCTCCCGGTAGTCCACGCACCACACCACGCCGTCCGCGCCGGCCAATTCGCTGTCCTCGGTGAGGAAGTGCAGCGCGACGTAGGGGCTGAACGTCCAGTCGAGCATCCGCGTGGGCAGGCCGTGGTGCTGGGCCAGGGCCAGCCAATCCCAGACGGAGTCCAGGGGCTCGCGAGGCGTGCCCCGCGCGTACTTGCGAAAGGCGCGCAGGAGGTCGCGCTCCTGGCGGATGAACATGCCCTGGCGGTTGAGCGCGGTGGACAGGTCGTGCTCGACATGGGGCATGCCCCGGAAGACGAAGTTGGAGCGGTGACGGCCGAGCGCCTCGTTCCAGGAGTCGGAGAACAGGGAGTCCTGGAGCTCCAGCCACGTGGTGACGCGATGCTCTTTCATGACGAGGGCGGGCAGTGCCCTCGGGCCCGCTGTCCCCGAAGATGCGGCGTGCCGGGCGGGGACGGAAGCGGGCGTCAGGCCACGCGTTGGTCGCGGGGCGCCACGGTGGCCGGAGGCGGGCCCGGCTGGGTGAGGCGGTGCAGGATTCGCGACAGCTCACCTGGGGCGAAGGGCTTGCGCAGCAGGCACACCGCTCCCTCGAAGCTGGGCAGCTCCAGGTCGAGCCCCGTCGTCAGGACGATGGGCAGCTCCACCAGCGAGCGCTGCGCGTGCAGCATCCGGATGAGGTCCTGGCCCTCGATGTCGGGCAGCAGCCAGTCCAGCACCAGCACGTCCACGCGAGGCTCGGAGAAGAAGGCCTTCAACGCGGTGAAGCCGTTCTCACAAGCGAGGACCCGGTAGCCCTCCAGCTCCATGGTCTCGGCCATTGCGTCTCTGAGGAGGCCATCATCCTCGGCCAGGACGACCACGGGGCGATAAGGCATGCGCAAGGCTCGCGAAGACCGGAGGAGAAGGGCTCAAGCGGCGCGCGGGTCCGGGCTTCCCACCGCCACCGTTGGGCAAGAACCCCGGAGGCGGTGCGCCTCGTCCCGGCCTCCACGCGAAGGTGGAGGGCCGGCACGTCGGCTGCTCTTCGAACCGGGCTAGGGCCTGCCCGTGTCCGCTGGCTGGTTGAAGGCGTACTGGTCCGCGCCCGGCGCGGCGTCCTGCTGGAACATGGGGCACTTGGCGCAGGTGAAGCTGTCCCAGTCCTCACGCACCGCCATGTCGATGCAGCCGCCGTAGAAGCGGCAGTGCACGTTGCGGTGGTCCTCGACGGAAAAGGACTCCGCGCGCATGGGCAGGCGGAACTCTGTGGGACGCGGTTGTGGACAGGACATGTTGTCTCTCTTGCCCCCCTCGTGGGTGCGTTGAATCGTCTACCGGCTGTTGCGACGCGTCATTCCCGGGGCGGACTCCCAGGCCCGCGCGATTCACGGCGAACCTCATAAAGGCCAGCAGCAGGGGTTGCCATCCACGCCGGCCGTCCGGCCGTGGGGCGGGGGACCGGGCTCGGGGCGCCTCCGAGGCGCGACGGGTGGTGGATCACGCCCGACAAGCCCGCCGAGGGGGCCAGGCAGGGGGCGTCGACATGCGAACACTTCACCCGGTGCCGGCTTTCCCGGAAGATGCGAGGCGTGTCCGCCCCCCTTCGTCCCCTTCGTTCGGCTCCTGGCGCATCTCGTGGCGTGCTCGGCGCCCTGGCCCTGGCCTCGCTGCTCGTCCTGACGGCCTGTTCGGCCTTCTCCCGCGCCGTGAAGGAGGGCGACTCGGCCAGCCAGCAGCAGAAGTGGGCGGAGGCGGAGGCGGCCTACCTGCGCGCGCTCGCCGCGGACCCGGAGGCCTCCGAAATCACGGTGAAGCTGCGCGAGGTGCGCCGCGCGTGGAGTCAGGTGGTGCTGGAGGAGGCCCGGGGCGTACACGACGCGGGGGACCTGGATGGCGCCATGAAGCGGCTGGTGCGCGCGCTGGAATTGGACGCGGAGAACACGGCCGCGCGAGAGCTTCTGGGGGTGACGCTGGATGAGCGCGTCGCGGCGGGCCTGGAGGCGCTGAAGGCGGACAAGCTCCAGGAGGCGCGCGCGGAGCTGGACGCGGTGCTGTCGGTGGCGCCGGACCACGCGGGCGCGAAGAAGGGCGTGGACCTGGTGCAGGTGGCGTGGGCGAAGCGCTGGTTCAACACCGGAGACGGCCTGGAGAAGGCCGGCAAGCTGGGCAACGCGCTGGTGGCCTACGTGCGCGCGGACCAGGAGCGCGTGGGCGCGACGGCCGCGCGGGAGCGGGCGGAGGCGGTGCGGCAGAAGCTGCGCGACGAGGTCGCCTTCCTCGTCGTCGCGACGCCGGTGGAGGACAACGCCGGAGCGCCGGACGTGGCGCAGCGGCTGGCGGCCGGCAGGCTCGCGGCCATGCTCCCCACCCAGCTCCCCCTGCGCGTGGTGACGGAGGCCCCCGAGGGCCGCGAGGGCGTGAAGCTGGACCTGTCCCTGGAGCGGGTGCTGCCCCTCAAGGCGGTGGAGGACTCGCAGCGCTCGCACCGCTACCTCGCCGGCAAGACGTCCGTGCCCAACCCCCGCCGCGCCGGCTTCGAGACGAAGCTGCTCCAGTCCGAGCGCGCCCAGGAGGAGGTGGACCGCAAGCAGGCCGCCGCCCTGCGCGAGTACCTGCGCATGCAGACGGAGATGAACCTGCTGCGCGCGGGCGCCGAGCGCTGCCGTGAGCGCGAGCGCCGCGAGTGCCTGGAGGCGCTGCAGGAGTGTGGCGAGGCCGCGCGCGAGGCGGAGAAGCCCGGCACGCTGCCCGGCGAGTGCAGCCCCGCGCGCTGCGCCAGCGGCCTGTGCGCGAAGGAGGAGCAACTGCTGACGCTGATGGTGGTGGCGGTGAAGGACAAGGAGACGAAGCTGGAGGCCGCCCTGGACAAGTCGGAGTCGCAGCGCATCGAGGTGCAGCGCCACCGCGATACGACGTTCCGCGAGCCCGTCACCGTGGAGGAGCCCATGTTCTCCGACTTCGTCTACGACGTGCAGCTGCACCGCCTCACCGTGACGGCCTCCGTCACCGCGGTGATGCGCGATTTGCTCAAGGCCCAGGTCCCCGCGCCCCACACCGACGACTTCGCGGTGACGCACGAGGATATGGCGCACAAGGGCTACGACAGGTACGGCGTGCTGGCGGACCCGGTGCAACTGCGCAACGAGCTGGAGCTGCGCGTGGAGGTGGGGGACAAGGCCGTCTCCGACCTGGCTCGCCGCGTGAAGGAGCGCTTCGACGCGTACCGTGGCAAGCGCGTGGAAGATGCCCGCCGCGGCATGGTGCGCCCCGGCGCCGAGGATGTGGTGGAGACCGCCGTGCGAGCCCTGCTGCTCACCGCGGACGCGCCCCCGCCGGATGTCCTCCAGCCCCTGGCCCGCGCCCGCGGCCTCAACCGCCCCGAGACGCTCCTGGGCCTGTAGTCCGGCCTGACCCGCGACACTTTACAACGGGGGTGTCCTCTTCCTGGACACCTCCGCCGCGGCGTTCCAAACATTTGAAATCAAAGGAGTTTTGTTTCGGAATGTTACGGGGTTTTACAGCCGGGGCGTGAAACGTGGAGTCAGCGTGCTCCGGGTATCTCCAGCGTTTCCGTGAAAAGCGTGAGGGAAATCCACTAGTTGCGGGCTTGGCATGGCGGCTGCTTCGTCGCCGGTCCCCGAGCTGTGGGAGCTCTGGCAGTACCCCCTCTGCAAGAAGGATGTTCATGTCCCAGTCCAAGTTGATCGGTGCCCTCGCGGGCCTGGCGCTGCTGGCCGGTTGTGGTGGCGGCGAAGGGTCCACCCCCGCCCCCGAGGCCGTTGGCCAGGGGATGTCGTGGGAGCAGTTCCTCTCGGTCGTCTACCAGGAGCCGGACACCGGCATCTTCATCGCGGATGGCGACACGACGTTCGCCAACGAGAAGCTGCTGCGCGAGTTCTACGAGAACAACGTTCGTAACGGGCAGCTCATCGTCCATACGGCCGGCGGCGCGGATGCCGCGTGGAACGCGACGCAGAAGAAGAACATCACCTACTGCGTGAGCACGACGTTCGGCTCCAACTACAACGCGGCCGTGCAGGCGATGGCGAACGCGGCGGCGGCGTGGGAAGCGGCGGCCAACGTCGACTTCGTCTACGTCAGCGCGCAGGACGCCAGCTGCACCGCGAGCAACGCGAACGTGGTGTTCGACGTGCGTCCGGTGAACTCCGGTGGCCAGTACCTGGCGCGCGCGTTCTTCCCGAACGACACCCGCGCCAACCGCAACGTGCTCATCGACAACACGGGCTTTGGCAACACGTCGCCCTGGACGCTGACGGGCATCATCCGTCACGAGCTGGGCCACACGCTGGGCTTCCGCCACGAGCACACCCGCCCCGAGTCGGGCACGTGCTTCGAGGACAACAACTGGCGCGCGCTGACGACGTACGACTCCGCGTCCGTCATGCACTATCCCCAGTGCAACGGCTCGCAGACGGGTGACCTGGTCCTGACGGCCAAGGACATCCAGGGCGCCGTGGCGCTCTACGGCGCGCCGGGTGGCACGGACCCCGAGCCGCCGGGTCCGGGCACGGGCACGCCGACGACGGAGACCCGCTCGGGCTCCGTGGCGACGGGCAGCAACACCAGCTACGGCCCCTTCAACGTGGTGGCCGGCACCAGCTTCAGCGTGGCGATGACGGGCACGGGCGACCCGGACCTGTACGTGCGCTTTGGCGCGGTCCCCACCACGACGACGTATGACTGCCGTCCCTACCTGAGCGGCGCGTCTGAGTCCTGCAACGTGACGGTGCCCGCGGGCGTGACGACGGCGTACATCATGGTGCGTGGCTATGCGACGGGCACGTTCAACCTGACCATCAACTACACCAAGCCCGCGGCGGGCGGCACGCCGGCCACGGATAGCAAGACGGGCAGCGTCGCGGCGAACACCAACGTGAACTTCCCCGCGTACAGCGTGCTGGCCGGCTCCACCTTCCGCGTGGCGATGACGGGCACGGGCGACCCGGACCTCTACGTCCGCTTTGGCGCGGCGCCCACCACCGCCACGTACAACTGCCGTCCGTTCCAGACGGGCGCCACGGAGACGTGCGAGCTGACGGTGCCCGCGGGTCAGACGACGGCGTACGTCATGGTGCGCGGCTACACGGCGGCCACGTACAACCTGGCCATCAACTACACCAAGCCGTAGTCGCTTCCGGCTTCCGGTGTGGAACACGGGCGGTCTCCTTCGCGGGAGGCCGCCCGTTGTTTTCGTGGCGTGGCGCTTTCAGTCGATGAGGGGACTCAGGTCCGTGCGCACCGCGCGCTGCGAGTCCAGGCGTCGGCGCCGGGGGCCCGCGATGGCCAGCTGCCAGACGGCGCAGACGAGCCCCAGCGCGAGACAGCCGAGCCACAGCGCGGACGTGCCGGCGCGGCCGAGCACCCAGCCCCCGAGCGCGGGCGCGGCGCTGGACGCCAGGCCCCAGAGCATGTGGTACGCGCCCTGGTAGCTGCCGCGCAGTCCGGACGGGGCCAGGTCCGCGACGACGGAGGGCGCGACGGGGGCCTGGGCCATCTCTCCCAGCGTCCAGATGGCCACGGCCAGGGCCGCGAGCGCGACGTTGCCCGTCAGCGCGTGCAGGCCAAAGCCGATGCCGGTGAGGACCGCGGCCAGGGCCAGTGCCTGGGCGCGGCGCAGGCGGCGCAGCACCGGGTTCGTGAAGGGCTGGAGCGCGACGATGAGCAGGCCGTTGACGGACAGCACCGCGCCGAACTGCGCCTCCGTCAGCCCGCGCGAACTCAGGTCCATCGGGAGCGACACCTGGCTCTGGTAGAAGATGAGCGCCACGCCGAAGTAGGGGACGGCGAAGGCGACGAAGCTCGGGTCCAGGAAGGGGGCCAGCAGGGAGCCCATGGCGCCCGGTGCCTGGGTGTCCGACGTGGCCGGAGGCTTCGCGGGGCGCGTCTCCGGCAGGAGCAGCCAGATGCAGCAGCCATAGGTGAAGGTGGTGATGGCGTCGACGATGAAGAGCGTCAGGTAGCCGTAGCGGACCATCAGTCCGGCCATGGGCAGGGCGATGGCGAAGCCCACGTTGACGACCCAGTAGAGCAGGCCGAACGCGCGCTGACGGTCCTCGGGGGAGACGACGTCCGCGACGGCGGCGGACACGGCGGGACGGTAGACCTCTCCGCAGATGCCCAGGCAGAAGGCCGCCGCGGCGATGGCGGCGGGCTCGCGCGCGAAGCCGAGCAAGAGCATGCCCACCGAGCCCAGCCACAGTCCGCCGGCCAGGGTGATGCGGCGGCCCACGCGGTCCGCGAGCATGCCGCCCAGGGGACTCGCGATGACCGCGCCCACGCCATAGAGCGACACGGTGAGCCCCGCGCGCTCCACGCTGAAGCCCCGCTCGCGGGTGAGGTACAGCGCGAGGAAGGGGACGACGAAGCTGCCCAGCCGGTTGACCAGCGTGCCCACCCACAGCACCCAGTACGTGCGAGGCAGTCCGCCGGCCATCTCGCGCAGCGCCCGTCGCAGCGCGCCCGTCATGAGCGCCCTCCCTTTGTTGCCGCGAGGAGATGCGAGGGGCACCGGAGGACGAATCGAGAAGCCATGGCCGCGCGCGAGCATGCGCCAGCGTGTCTCGCGCTCCAAGCCATCCTTGAACAGGGCGCCAGAGTCCGGAGAGTCGATGTCTTGCTTTGGGTTCCGAGCATTTGCGCGGGAATGACGAAGAGCCCGGGCCGCGCCTGATAACGCGTCCGGGGCCTGGGGAGTCCGACGCCGCGTGGGTTGCGACCCATGCGCACCGTCACCTCAGGGGCGCCGTCATCGCCGTACGGCCGCGACGGCGCATCCCATGCCAGGGCTGACGCGCTTCAGTGCTTGACGACGGGGTGGGTGGCCAGGGCTTGCGGACGCTTCTCCGGGGCGCACAGGTCATTGTCGGCGGGGCGCTGGCCAAAGAAGAGCTGGGTGCCTTCCACCTTCACCACGTCGTGGTCCCTGCCGCACTCGGTCAGCGGCTTGAATGACAAGCACGCGCCAGGGACGGGCTGCTCCACGCCCACCGTCCACGCGCCCGTGCCGCAGCCCGACTGGGTGAAGACGTCCGCCAGCGGCTGCAGGTGCGCGGTGAGGTAGCGCTCGCCGAAGGTGAAGGTGCCCTCGGTCGCGCCCGACACCTTCTCCGAATCCTGTCCCAGGCTGTAGGGGCCGACGACGCGCGCGGTGAACAACTTCGTCTGGCAACCCGCGTCGCGGAAGAAGTCCAGGCGGAGCGTCCAGGCGGACTCGGTGAGCTGGAAGTGGCGCTGGAGGTAGTTGTTCGAACCGTCGCCGTTGGGGACGGCTTCACATGTGGCGCTGTCCCAGGTGCCGGCGAGGTCCTGGGGGCGGACGTGGGACTTCGCTCCTCCGCACGCGGCGGCGCAGAGGGTGACGAGGGCAATGGCGAGGATGCGCATGGCGAGACTCCGTGGGTGGCTCGGGAGACCGCGAGTCGCGGCCTGTTTCCGGTGACGCCATGAATGCGCCAGGAGGCGGCCTGCGGAAACGCTGGAGGTTGCAGGGAGGGGCTGCGAGATTGCAGGGCACCATGCTGGACTGGAACGACCTGCGGTACTTCCTGGCGGTGTCGCGAGAGGGGACGCTCGCGGGCGCGGCGCGGGCGCTGAAGGTGGATGCGACGACGGTGGGGCGCAGGCTCGCTGTGTTGGAGGAGACGCTGGGGGCGCGGTTGTTCGAGCGGACTCCGGGGCGGCTCGCCCCGACGGCGGCGGCGCGAGGCATCCAGGGGCCCGCGGAGGAGATGGAGGGGGCGATGCTCGCGGTGGAGCGTCGAGCGGGAGGGGAGGACGCGCGGCTGGAGGGCGTGGTGCGGGTGACGACGACGGAGGCGTTCGCGGTGAACACGTTGTTGCCGCGCTTCGCGCCGTTCCGGGAGCGGCATCCGGGCATCGAGGTGCGGTTCCTCACGGACTACGGTGCGTTGGACCTGACGCGGCGTGAAGCGGACGTGGCGGTGCGGCTGACGCGGCCGAGCGAGGCATCGCTGGTGGCGCGCAAGGTGGGGGACATCGCGATTTCGCTCTATGCGTCGGAGGCGTACGTCGCGCGCCGGGGGTTGGCGGACCCGGCCACGGGGTTCGCGGGGCATGACGTGATTGGGTACACGGGGGCGGCGGCGAAGTGGCCAGAGGCGCGGTGGTTGGAGTCGGTGGGGTCGTCCGCGAGGGTGGGGGTGCGGTGCAACTCGTTGCTGTCGGTGATGGCGGCGACGGGTGGGGGATTGGGGTTGGGGTTGATGCCGTGTCTCCAGGGAGACCTCACGCCGGGTTTGCGGCGGTTGTTGCCTCCGGTGGTGGCGTTGCGGCGTGACATCTGGCTGGTGGTTCACGCGGACCTGCAGCAGAACGCGAGGGTGCGGGCGGTGATGGATTTCCTGGCGGAGCTCATCCAGCGCGAGCGCGCGTTGTTGTCGGGAGGCGGGGTGGTGGGCGTTGGGAAACAGGAGTCACGGTCGCCGCGCGCGGGACAGCGTCGACGCGGGAAGGCGCGGGCGTCATGAGTCAGGTCATCGGGTTGTTGGGGACGTGTCTGGTGCTGGGGGTGCTGGCTCGGCGCAGTGGGAAGTTCCCCGAGGGCTCGGCGGGGCCGTTCAACACGTTCGTGCTGTACGTGGCGTTGCCGGCGCTGGTGTTGCGGGTGATGCATCGGCTGGAGTTCGTGCCGTCGCTGCTGGTGGCCGCGGTGGTGCCGTGGCTGTACTACCTGGCGGCGGGGCCGTTCTTCCGGTGGCTGGGGCCTCGTCTGGGGTTGTCGAAGGAGTCGGTGGCGGCGTTGGTGTTGACGGGAGGGTTGGGCAACACGGCGTTCGTCGGCTTGCCGATGGCGGAGGCGTTGCTGGGTTCGGAGGGGCTGGCGGTGGCGGTGGTGGCGGACCAGCTCGGCTCGTTCCTGGTGCTGTCCACGTTGGCGACGCTGGCGGCGGCGCGAGCGAGCGCGGAGGTGGAGCTGCCGCTGAGCGCGCTGGCGAGGAAGGTGGCGACGTTTCCGCCGTTCGTGGCGTTGGTGGTGTCGCTGCTGTTGCGGCCGGTGGGGTATCCGGTCTGGGTGGAGTCGGTGCTGGAGCGGCTGGGGGCGTTGTTGACGCCGCTGGCGTTGTTCTCGGTGGGGTTGCAGTTGCGGCTGTCGGGCGTGAAGGCGCGATTGCCGGCGCTGTCGCTGGGGCTCTTCTACAAGCTGGTGCTGGTGCCGGGGGTGGTGACGCTGGGGTTGTTGGCGTTGCCGGGGTTGTCGCCGGTGGTGGTGCAGGCGACGGTGCTCCAGGCGGCGATGGCGCCCATGGTGAGCGCGGCGATTCTCGCGGCCGAGCATCGGTTGGACCCGGAGCTGGCCGTGCTGATGGTGGGCGTGGGGATTCCGCTGTCCTTCGTCACCGCGCCCCTGATGTTGTGGCTGGTGCGGTGAACCAAGTGGGCCGTCGCCCGCTCGCCTGCCCTTCGGGCGGGTGCGCGGACGACTCGCTGACGTGCCGGCCCTGCTCCCCTATCTTCCCTCATGGCCGAGCAACCACCGAAGGCCTCCGGGGCACCCGGAGGAGACCCGAGGCGGATGGAAGTGCGGCGCTCCGTGGCGGAGCTGGGCGCGCGCACCTACGCCATCCAACTGCTTTCCGACGCTGGCATCCCCTTCCTCGTGGGCGGCGCCTACGCCTTCGCTCACTACACGGGCATCTATCGCGATACCAAGGACCTGGACCTCTTCCTCCACCGCAAGGATGGAGACCGCGCCCTCGAACTCCTCGCGCGCAACGAATGGCGCACCGAGAGCGAGGTCCACGGCTGGCTCCACAAGGCCTTCTGGGCGGACTTCCTCGTCGACCTCATCTACGGCTCCGGCAACGGCATCACCGCCATCGACGAAGCCTGGTTCGAGCACGCCGTCCCCGCGCAGGTACTGGGCTGCCCGTGCCGCGTCCCTCCCGCCGAGGAAATCTTCTGGAGCAAGGCGTTCGTCCTCGAGCGAGAGCGCTTCGATGGCCACGAACTCACCCACCTGCTCCTGAAGACCGGCGCGACGTTCGACTGGGAACGCCTGCTGCGCCGCTTCGACCGCTACTGGGAAGTCCTCCTCTCCCATCTGCTCTTCTTCCGCTTCGCCTATCCATCCGACCGCGCCATTGTCCCCGACTGGCTGATGCGCGAATTGCTCTCCCGCGCGGACAGCTCCGTGGACCACGGGAACTGGCAGGAGCGCATCTGCCGGGGACGACTGCTCTCACCCACCAGCTACCGCGTCGACGTCGACGAGTGGGGCTACGAGGACGGTGACTCCTGGGACAAACGCGAGCGCAAGCGCGATGACCCGTCCCTCGCGGCAGGCGGCGCTCCAGGCGCTCACGGGCCCCACTGAGCCCGTCCCTCCATGCGAGCCCACGGGGTGCACGGCCATGCCCGCCCCGGGCTCGCGACCCTACCTTCCCTCCAGTGCCCAGAGGAAAGGCAGGTGCCCCGTGTCACGCCCCGAATCCGGACCCCGAGGAGCGCTCGGCAGGCTGAGCGCGGTGCTGCTGTCGCTCGGACTCGCCGCGCCCGCGAGCGCGCAGCTCGCCGTCTCCGAACGCGGCGGTCCCATCCGCTTCCAGGTAGGCGAAGAGTCCCTCACGGTGTCCCTGAGTCGCGACGTCGTGCGCGGCGGAGGCTTCGACCTGCGTCGCACCGGCTCCTCGCTCAAGGGCCGCCTGCGCGGCGGTGACGTGGACCTGCGCTGGCCCCAGGGGCCCATCGTCGGACGCGTGGGCGTGGAGGACAGCCGGCTCGAACTGTCCCGCATGGCCTCCGAGCAGGGCCTGCGCGTGGATGGCGAACTCGCCCACTGGCCCACCTCGCTCGTCATCTCCCCCGTGGGCATCTCCGGCGACGTGGGCGGCTGCAGCTACACCCTGACGGTGGCGGGGGGCCACTACACCGGTTGGCGCACCTGTCAGCCCGACGTGGACGGCGAGCCGACCTCCGTCTCCCTCAGCCTGCCGAAGACGATGGAGGTCCTCGGGGAGAAGGAGCAGGCCGCGCTGCTGTCGCTCTTGCTCTCCGCGCAGGGCCTGCCGCCCGCACCGCCTCGGGAGGCCTCCGACTCCGGGCGCACCCTGGAAGGCCCCGGCCTCGACGAAGGTCCGCGCAGGTGAGGCCCCCGCACCCCACCGTGTCCGCTCTGCTCGAAATAGTGAAATCGAAGTGCAGATGCCACGGTGAGTCATGGGCCCGTGCCTGACGGGGCACCCGCGGGTCATGCTTCAATCCCTCTCCAGCGCGCACGCACGTGCGTGATGGGCCATCGCCCATCCTTCGCTGAAAGAGAGCCCACCCATGAAGCTGTCCCTGACGGTGCTGTCGGCGCTGGTCGTGTCCGGTCTGCTGGCCTGTGGTGGAACCGAGGCCGTCGAGGCGCTGGAGCCTCTCGCCCAGGAGGAGAGCGCGCTCGAAACGTGTACGACGACCTGTTCGAATGGGTCGACGGTGTCCTGCACGGGCACCACGTGCAACACCTACCCGGGCGAGTCCGTCGAGTGCGATGGGCTGCACAAAATCTGCCCCATTTCGCTGCCCTCCATCTGCCTGCAGCCCAACAGCTCCTGCTTGAGCCTCGCGGGCAAGGCGTGCTCCCCGGCGGGCAGCGGCACGCGCTCGTGCTGCATCAACCGGCGCGTCGGAAACTGCTTCTGCACCATCCAGGGGGTCTGGGCCTGCTCCGCGAATTGAGCCTGCCCGTGGGGTGAGCGCGTCGAGCCTCGTGGATGCTCGACGCGCGGGACATCAAGCCGTGGCCGCCGCGCCGAAGGACAGCTCCACGCCGTTGTCCTTCACGCGCATGCGAGGTTTGGACAGCCAGTGGCAGTGGGCGCAGTAGCTGTGCGCCCCGGAGGGGCTGGCGCGCACGTTCACCGCCCCACCGCAGAGCACGCAGCCGTCGGGAAGGACGAATTCGGCGAACCGCTCGCCGATGTTGCTCTCGAATTCAGTCATGCCTCTGAGTTAACGCAGGAATCGCGCGGCACAAGCAGACCGCTCCGGGCCCTGGGTACGCGCCCTGGAGGGCATCGCACCCTTCCACCCCACGAGCAGGCAGGCAGGCGAGCGTGGCTGCATTCCTTACCGCCTCGCGGCCGACTGACGTCCCGTGGACACCGCAACCCCGGGCATCCGCGTGGACTGACTGGCACGGTGATTGATCTCCAAGACGCCAGGAAACGGGAGAGGGGGACGGCATGGGTGGCGTGGAGCGCGTGGACGTGAGCGAGGACAGGAAGGGCTGGGGGGTGGAGGTCGTCACGCCGGAGGGCGAGGTGCGGCGCTACCGGTACCGGAGCGAGGCCCAGGCGCGCTACTTCGCGGCCGTCTTCGCGCTGGGGCCCCGGGTGCTGCCCCCCGTGCGCCGGGGGAAGGCCCGGAAGGCCGCTTGAGGGCCTCATTCCGGGGGGATGTCCGGGGACCAGGCCTCCAGGCGCCGTCACCGTGGCTTCCCACTACCCTTGCGGGCGGGTTTCGGGGAGGCTTTGCGTCATGAGCGACGCGAGCAAGCCCTTCCTCATCCCCGCCAACCGGCAGTACATCACCAAGGAGCCGGACCCCGCGGGCCGCTGGTCCACGCTGTTCCCGGACATGATTGGCTACAAGAACCAGGGTGGCGGCAAGGTGCCGGCGGACTTCGGCTGGAACACCAACCCCAAGCAGTGGCAGGAAGAGATGACGCCGGGCACGCTGGCCGAGCGCTTCAACGAGCTGCGCGTGCTGCCGTCGAAGGCGGAGGCTCCCGCGCTGCCCGCCGACACGAAGAAGTAGTCGCGGCCGCCTAGCTGAAGGGCAGGGCCGCGAGGCGCTCCCGGAAGCGCTCGAGCAGGCCGTATGAGCCCGTCTCGGCCAGTCCCTCGGCGGCCTCCTGTCGCGCCTTGCGCAGGAAGCCGTCGAACGGCGCCGAGCGGCCGTACAGCGCCGCCGCCGTGTCCACCGCGTCCGCCAGCACGCGCGCCGCGCCTGGCGAGCCGAGCGTCAGGTGCATCTCCGCCTGCTCCAGCTTCGCGCCACACGCCGCCCACAGCTCGCGGTCATGCACGACGAGCCACGTGCGCGTCACCTCGTCCATGGCCTCCTCCAGGAAGGCGAGGAAGGGCTCGACGAGCGAGGGCAGCACGTCCGCCGCCAGCTCGGGCTGTCCTCCCGCGTCCTGGAGGCGCGCGCGGAAGGTGAGCACGTGGTGCTTCTGCGGCGTGCGCAGCGCCACCGAGGCGGACAGGGTGATGAAGGCCGACACGCTCTCCGCCATCTGTCGGGCCAGCGGGGGTCGTGACGGGGCCTCCGCCTTCGTCGCGCGCTCCAACCGTCCTTGCAGCGAGCGGCGCAGGTCCGCCGCCGCCCCGCGCAGCGCCGAGCGCGCGCCCACCTGGTGCACGTAACCGGGCACCACGTCCTCGCGGCGCACGTCCTCGAAGGCCGCCGCCGTCAGGTAGACGAGGTCGCCGATGCGCACGCGGAAGTCGGCGCGGAACGCCTGGAGCTTGGCCATCAGCGTCCAGCGGTCGCTGACGACCTCCGGCTTTCGCATCTGCTGGCCCAGCTCCGACACCCGCTTGGACAGCCGCTCCGCGGTGGCGTGGAGCACCGCCTCCACCTCCTGCGCCAGCCGCTCATCGGAGCTGGCGGGGGGCGGTGCCCAGCCGGTGTCCCCGGTGCTCGCGGCGCGCGCGGGCGGAGGGAACTGCTGGTGGATGGCGCTGACGAGCTGGTTGACGCCCACGAGGGTGTCGCCGATGGCCGGGGCCATGGTCTCCCAGAGGGACAGGTCCGCGCCGCCGTCCGACTCCAGGGAGGTGGGCTCGTAACGGGCGATGCTCAGGTGTCCCAACTGGTCGATGGCCACCGCCGCCGCGCGATGGACGCGCTCCAACCGGTCCGCCAGGTGCCGGTCCGTGAGCGACTCCAGCAGCGTCTCCAGTCGCGAGGGCAGGGCATCCGGGGGAGCTCGGGCGGCACGGGGCTTGGGCGACGGGAGCATGAGACGCGGGACGCTACCGCACCGGCGCCGGGTGCGCGAAGAAGGGGGCTCGGCAGCCAGGGGGACTCCCGGCATAGAGTGCGGCCTCGGGGAGGATGCATGACAGAGCGTTTCCGCCGTCGGGCGAAGAAGGGGGGGCTGGCGGCCCTGCTGCTGGTGGGGGTCTGGGCCTTCGCGGCGTGGGACGTGTGTTTGAGCGCCTGGGTGCTGCGTGGGGTGAAGGTGCCCCAGTGCCCGGACGGACAGTTCCGCCAGACGGTGGGCCTGGATGTCCGCTCGGTGGCACGAGGGCTCTCCGGACGCGTCATCATCTGGGCGGACGCGCACGCGCCGGACGCTCGGGGCAGCCTGATGACCGCGCGGGTGCGGCGGGGCTCCGCGGAGCTGTTCCTGGTGGATGCCGAGGGGAAGCAGACGCCCCTGGAGCCGGAGAAGAAGTCCCCGTGGACGCGCGACTCCGACGACACGCTGGGGGCCGAGGTGAAGCTGCCCGAGGTGCCGGACGGCGACTACAAGCTGCGCGCCCGCGTCACCACGCCCCTGGGCACGGACACGGTGGACGCGACGCTGCCGCTCTACGCGCCCGCGGTGGCCCATGTGCTGACGGACCGGCCGCTCTACGAGCCGGGCAACGAGGTGAGCTTCCGCGCGGTGGTGCTGCGCACCCGGGATTTGTCTCCGTTGGATGGGCGGCCCGGGACGTGGTTCCTGAAGGACGCGACGGGAGAGACGGTGCTGGAGGAGCGAGCGCCCGCGGGGCCGTGGGGCGTCGTGGCTGGCAGCTTCCCGTTGGACCGGGGCGCGCCCGTGGGGGTGTGGACGCTGGTGTGGAGCAGCGGGGATACGCAGGCCAGCGCGACGTTCCAGGTGAAGCCCTTCACGCTGCCGCGCTTCCGCGTGGAGGTGTCCAGTCCCCGGCCCTCCTGGCGCGCGGGTGACACGCCCGAGGTGGAAGGCCAGGTGGTGTACGCGTCGGGCGCTCCCGTGACGGACGCGGAGGTGGAGCTGCGGTGGACTGTCTCCGGGGCGTGGCCGCCGCCTCCGGAATGGAGCACGGGAGGACTGCCGCTTCGGGCGCGCTCGGACGCGGCGGGGCGCTTCCGCGTGACGTTGCCTCGCGTGCCGGAGGACCTGCGCGGTCAGGTGACGCTTTTCGCGAGTGTGTCCGCGCGAGACGCCGCGGGGGACCGGGTGGGAGGCGCGGTGGCGCTCCTGCTCTCGGAGGATGCGCTCGCCATCTCCTCGGTGACGGAGCTGGAGGACGGGCTGGTGGATGGCTTCAGCAACCGCGTCTACCTGCGCGCCACCACGCCGGACGGCCGGGTGCTGCCGGGGGCGGAGCTGACGGTGACGCGCGCGTGGGATGCTCGGGACGAGGGCGTGCGCGGCGTGACGGACGAGGACGGCGTGGCGGCCTTCCAACTGGACCCGGGACCGCCCGTCAACGTGGTGGTGCCGCCGTTGCCCGTGCGCCGCCCGCCACGGCCGCCTCCGGTGCGGCTGGTGACGCTGACGAACCTGTTGGAGGAGGACAGCCAGGCGTCGCTGAAGGAGCGGCTCGTGGTGGAGGGCTGGCTGACGTCGCTCTTCCCGTGCGCGCGCTTCATCCCGCCGGATGAGGAAGAGCGGATGGTGAAGCTGGGCGTGCGCGTGGGCGCGGGGGGCGCGGTGACGGAGGTGGGGGGCGAATTGGACGCGCTCACGGCGTGTCTGGCCCAGGGGGTTCGCGCGCGCACGCTACCCGCGGGTCGAGAGCGCGTCCTCGCTCTGACGTTCGAGGTGCGGGATGCGGGCTTGCCTTGGATGGAGCTGGTGGCGGAGCCGGCCTTTGGTACGGGCACGTCGCTGACGGACGCGCTGGCGCCCCTCGTCAGTGACGCGCGTGCGTGCCTGCCGTCGAAGCTGGAGTCGGGAGATCGCCTGCCGGTGGCGCTGAGCTGGCGGCTGGGCGCGAAGCGGGAGTTGACGACGTCCTGGTCCGCGCTGCCATGGGTGAAGAGCACGCTGAGTCCCTCGGTGGTGGCGTGTGTCCAGGAGCGCCTCGCGCGCGTGAGGCTCACGGGTGACATCGAGGAAGAGGAGTCGATGGGGGTCGTGGGGTTCACGGTTCATTCCGGTGACGATGACTCGGAGACGGAGGGGCAGGCACAGGCCACCACGTTCCTGGGCTACGAGCTGAAGGTCGTGGCGAAGGTGGACGGCAAGCCGGTGGGGGACACGAAGTGGATGTCGCGCCCGGCGATGCTGCCGCCCTTCCGGCTGCGCGCGACACCGGTGCTGGCGCGCGCGGGCGAAGAGGTGCGCATCGACCTGATGCGGGGCCCCGCGTTCGAGGGGACGCTGCCCAAGGAGCTGCACCTCACGGTGGGCAAGCAGGAGCTGGTGGCAAAGCTGGAGAAGGGCTCCACCACGGCGCGCTTCCAACTGCCCGCGGACTTCGAGGGCTGGGCGGAGACGTCGTGGGCGGGGGCTCGGGCGCGGGTGTACGTGGCGCCGCGCGCGCAGCTCTCCGTGGAGGTGTCGTCGGAGAAGCCGGCCTATGCCCCTGGTGACCTGGCGCGGCTCCAGGTGCGCACGCGCGTGGATGGGAAGGATGGGCCCGCGGCGGTGGGGCTCATCGGCGTGGATGAGACCTTGAGCCAGTTGGTGCCGCTGCCGGGCACGGATGCGATGGCGAGCGTGAGGCCCGCGCCGACGGTGTCGCAGCCCGCCTTCGGGGTGCTGGATGGCGTGGCGCTGGCGCAGGGGCGCATCCGGGGCTCCAACGCGGCCGCCGCGGCGCTGCTGCGGGTGAGCGCGGTGCCGACACCCGAGGATGCGGAGACGCGCGTGAGCGCGCGGGCGCGGAGTGAGTTCGACCCGGAGTCCGAGCTGACGGAGCCCTTCTACGCGGTGCTCGCGGAGCTGCACGCGCAGGTGCGTGAGTGGGAGGAGAAGGCGCCGGAAGGTGAGACGCTGAACCCGGCGGGGCTCGCGAAGCTGTGGACCCAGGCGCTGGCGTCCTGCGAGCAGCGGGGCGAGAAGGTGAAGGATGCCTTCGGCCAGCGACTGAGGCTGTCGCGGCTGCCCAGGGAGTTGCTGGAGCTGACGGACCCGCGTGCGGTGGTGTCGCGCGGGACGCGACTGCCAGAGGACGTGGAGAACTGGAACGCGTGGGTCGCCCGGGAGGCGCCATGATGCGCAAGATCATCGTCGGGGCGGTGTGCCTCATCGTGGCGGCCGGGCTCATGCTGACCCTGTTCGGGGACAACCTCCGGGGCCTTTTCGGAGCGTCCGCGTCCGCGCTGGGAGGCGACTGGGAACCCAATGCCCAGACGATGGGAGTGTCGGCGGACTTCGCCCTCAAGGAGTCGGACGCCCTCGAGGTCGCCGCCGCGCCCATGCAGGCCCCCATGGGAGGGGGCGCGGCGCCGGAGGAGGAGAGAGAGGGCGGCTCCGACAAGCGCCTCGCGCGGGGGAAGGGGGGAGAGCGCTCACCGGGCGGTGGTGGGTTGCTGGAGGAGAAGCCCGCGGCCCCAGGGGCGCCGAGCCGCGCGTGGTTCCCGGAGACGTTCCTCTTCGAGCCGCTGGTGGTGACGGATGAGTCCGGTACCGCGACGCTGCCGGTGCGCGTGCCGGACCGGCTCACCCGCTGGCGCGTGCTGGCGCTGGCGCACTCGCGCACGGGCGCCCAGGCCGGCGCGGTGACGAGCTTCGCGGGGACGCTGCCCACGTACGTGGACCCGGTGCTGCCGGCCTTCCTGCGCGCGGGCGACTCCGTGCGCGTGCCGGTGCAGGTGGTGAACACGACGGATGCGGCCGTGGAGACGTCGCTGAAGGTGGAGGCCACGGGTGCGGCGGTGGAGGGCGCCACGCGCACGGTGCGCGTGCCGGCGCGAGGCAGCGTGGTGGAGTACGTGACGGTGCGCGTGTCGGGCCCGGGACCCATCGCGGTGCGCGCGGCGCTGGGAGACGCGGACAGCGTGGAGAAGCCCCTGGACGTGTGGCCCACCGGTCGGCCCGTGGTCCAGACGTGGAGCGGCACGCTGGCGGCGCCGCGCACGCTGTCGCTCACGGGCGCCGCGGATGCGCAGGCGGGCAGTGAGCGCGTGCGGCTCCAGGTGTATCCGGGAGGGCTGGGCGTGCTGCGCTCGGAGCTGACGTCGGCGGGGGCTCGCGGGGGTTCGGAGGATGTGGCCTATGCGCTGCTCCTGGCCGGGCGCGCGCCGGAGCTGCTGACGGCGCTGGGCGAGCCCCAGGCGGCCGAGGTCCTGAAGGCGGCCCTCTCCCCGAAGGGCGCGCGCGTGGCGTCACCGCCGGAGGCGGCGGGAGGGCTCGTGGACGCGGAAGGCGTGCGGGTCCTCGTGGCGCAAGCGACGCAGCGCGCGCTGCGGCTGGGGCGCACGCCGGACGTGGTGTCCGCGACGCTGCTGGTGGAGGGCACGCTGCTCCATCCGGACAACCCGGTGCTCGCGCGGCTGGGCGAGCGGCTCGCGGGCTGGGTGGCCGCGGCGCAGCGTCCGGACGGCACGTGCCAGGGGGGCGAGGGTTGGACGCTCCAGCGACTGCTGGTGGCGACGGCGGATTGCGCGCGAGCGGTGGCGGCGGCGTCCGGGACGCCTGGGGGGCAGCGGCGCGCGGCGCGCTTCTCCACGCTGGCGTCGGGCGCGTTGGAGCGCAACCGGGCGCACGTGAAGGACGGCTACACGGCGGCGTCCCTGCTGGCGAGCGGCATCGTGACGGGCGCGCTGCGGGACTCGCTGCGGGCCCAGGTGCGTGACGCGCTGAAGAAGCGCGAGGACGGCGCCGCGTACCTGCCGGTGGAGTCGGGCGTCGTGGCGGCCAATGGGGAAGCGCCCTCGGAGGCGGAGGCCACCGCGCTGGCGGTGCTGGGCCTGGAGGGTGACGCGAAGGCGCCGCTGGCGGACCTGGGTGCCTCGCTGCTCGCGGGCTACGGGCCGGCGCGCGGCTGGGGCGGAGGCCGGGCGAACCGGCTGGCGCTCAAGGCCGTGGTGTCGCTCTTCAAGGAGCCGCTGCCCGCTCGGGTGCGCGTGGTGCTGGAGCGCGACGGGAAGCCCGTGGCCGAGGGCACCTATGACGCCAAGGCGCTGCGCGAGGTGCTGTCGCTGGAGGCCCCGGCGGCGGGCTCGGCAGGCGCGCATGTCTGGACGGTGCGAGCGGAGCCCGCGGTGCCGGGCCTGGGCTTCGCGCTGGCGTTGTCCGCCGCCGTGCCGTGGAAGCAGGAGGCGCAAGGGGGACTGGAGCTGGCCGTGGACTCGCCCCGGGAGGCGAAGGTGGGGCAGCCCGTGGAGGTGACGATGCAGGCCTCCACGCCCTCGGGCCTCGAGTTGGAGCTGCGGCACGGGTTGCCCGCGGGCGTGCAGGTGGACGCCGCGAGCCTGGACGCGCTGGTGGCGGTGGGGAGTGTCGCGTCGTGGACCTCGGAGGATGGCGCGGTGACGCTGAAGCTGCGGCCCCGGGGACAGGGAGAGCCCTTCCAGGTGCGCTTCCGCGTCATCCCCACGCTGGCGGGGACGCTCCAGGCGGGCGCCTCCTCGCTGCGGGTGGTGGCGCGGCCGGACCTCGTCTCCTACGTACCTCCCGCTACGTGGGCGGTGCGCTGAGGCGGGGTCCTCGACGACTTCGGACCCGGGCCTCGTTGCGGAGGGCCCGGTAACGAGTGTCCGCTCGCGGGCTTCTGGACCCGGCACATCAGGGCAGAAGGGCGGCTGCCACTGGGAATCCGCTCGGCGAATACAGAAGATTCATCGCAGCGTCGGCAGGCCGGGGAAGGCTTCGTCAGTGGTTCTTCACGGGTGACACCATGGAGCTCGACGGCGCGGAGAGAGACGAGTTGCTGTTGGCGATGCTGGGGGCGTTTCCCTCGGTGGAGGACCTTCGCCGGGTGGTGGCCTCGGTGTGCCACCGGGATTTGGAAGCGCTCGTTCCCACGGGCGGCCCGAGGGAGCGGGCGTCGGGACTCATCCATCGCGCGGAGTCGGAAGGCTGGACGCGGGAGTTGGTGACGGGCATGCATGGTGCCCATCCGCGCCATCCGCGGCTGCATCGCTTCATGCAGGGCTATCTCGCCTCGGTTCAGCGGAGCATTCCGCGGCGCAGCCTGGAGCGCATCGTCGGTGCCTGGAGCGAGGCCGGCGGCGCGGACGGGTGGCGCCGGAGGCTGGCCGCGATAGAGCGGCGCGTGTGCCGGGTGGAGCCGGTGCTGGGCGCATCCCTGGGCACGGGGTTCCTGGTGTCGCGCGACGTGGTGCTCACCAACTTCCACGTCATCGAGAACCGGCTCCTGGAGTCGCTGCGCGTGCGCTTCGACCACAAGGTGTTGCCGGACCGGACGTTGCTCCAGCCGGGGACACGCTACGCGGTGAAGCGGTGCATCGCGCGCAGCTCGTACAGTCCCGCGGACCTGATGCACCCCCGGCCCCGCGAGGCGACGGTGGACGAATTGGACTACGCCTTCCTCCAGGTGGAGGGCGCGCCGGGCGACGAGCGGGTGGAGGGCGAGCCCCGGGGCTGGCTGGAGCTGCCCGAGGAGGAGGTGCCCTTCGTCGTGGGCAGCCTGGCGCTCATCGTCCAGCACCCGGAGGGACAGCCGATGAGCGTGGTGCTGGACGAGTTCCTGTCCGTCAACGCGTCACGCACGCGTGTGTCCTATCGGACCTCCACGAGCCCGGGGTCCTCGGGCGCGCCGTGTTTCACCCAGGACTTGCGGCTGGCCGCGTTGCATCACAGCGGTGGGCCGCGCCTGCCGTCCGCCACGGGACACAACGAGGGCATTCCCACGGACACCATCCGCCGCGGCCTGTCCCCGGAGGTGAAGGCGCTCCTGGGTTGGGAGTGAGGGTGTGAACTGGAGGCGGGGGACGCGCCTGTTATCGTCGGTGGATGTTCGTCCTCGATGCCCGTTGCCGCCGCCGTGGTCAGGGCCTCCCGCGCCTGGTGTTGCTCGTGGTGCTCACCGCGTCGAGCGTCGCGCTGGCGCAGACGCGGCTGCGCGTGGCCGGCGCCACGGCCAGCAACGAGGTGAAGCTGCGCACGACGTCGGAGGACTTCCGGACGGTGCTGCGCGTGGACCTGCTGTCGCCGCCTCCGGGTGACGCGGGCGTGGAGGAGGCGCTCCCCGGCGGCGTGACGGTGCTGGTGGACCCGCTGCAGGCGAGTGACGGCTCCCAGGTGACGCTGACGGCCGTCGTGCGCGAGGCAGGCGCCGAGGACGCGGGCACGGCGGTGTCCACCTCGCCGTCCATCTCCGCGAGAGCCCCGCTACACCTGGAGGTGAGCGGAAAGCTGCCGACGGCGGGGGACTACACGGGGCAGTTGGTGCTGGTGCATGCGGGTGGGCGCGAGACGACGGCGCTCATCGTCACGCGGACGCAGGCGGTGCCAGTGGTGCAGTTCGTGGCGACGTCGCCCGCGGTGGCCTCGTCGGGCTGGGGCCTGGGCACGGTGGATGCGACGGTGCGGCTGCCCTTCAAGGAGACGGCGGGCGTGACGGGGAAGGTGGCCGCGCCCCGGTTGCTCCAGCTTCAGCACAAGGCCCCGGACCTGGGGGCGACGCTGGTGCAGCCGCGCTTCGACGGCGCCAGCTTCTCGCTGGAGGGCGGCGGGAAGGACGGCAAGGACCTGGAGCTGTCGGCCGCGGTCGACTCGGTGCTGGTGCCGGCGAATGGCAGCGGCACGCTGTTGTTGCATCTGCGCGGGTTGGACGGGCCGGGCGAGTACACGGGCACGGTGCGCATGGCGGTGCCGCAGGGCGTGGCGGTGGAGCAGCCCTTCACCGTCTGGGTGAGGACGCCGTGGCTGTGGGGAGCGTTGCTCATCGCGGCGGGCGCGGTGTCGTCGTATGGCGTGCGCCTGTACACGCAGAACATCCGGCCCCGGGCGCAGCAGCTCCAGCGGGCGCAGGCGCTGCGGCGGCGCGCGGCGGTGCTGCTCAATGGTCAGGACGCGGAGACCCGGCGGGTGGGGCTGGAGGTGCGCGCGCGCATCGACTCGCTCGTCTCCCGGATTCGTGGGCCGTTGCGAGGGGGCCGCGTGGCGGAGGCGGAGCTGGCCCGGGTGGAGCCGGAGCTGCGGTTGTACGAGGCGTGGTGCACCGGAACGCGAGAGCTCCAGGCACTGCCCCGGGAGTTGCGGCCGGCGCAGGCGAGCACGCTGCTGGACGAGGCGGAGACGTCGCTACGCATCGGGAAGGTGCCGACGGAGCGACTGGAGGAGCAGCTCAAGGCGCTGCGCGGGCAGAACGTGGAGGAGCTGGCGAGGGCGGGGCTGAAGGCGAAGCTGGCGGAGCTGGAGACGCAGGCGCGCGCGCTGGCGCAGAAGCTGGGGGATGACAGCCTGGGCTTCCGGCTGATGTACGAGCTGTTGCCGCTGCTCCAGGACGTGCGCGCGCGGCTGGACCAGGGAGACCTGGCGACGGCGCGGCAGCAGTTCGAGATGGCCCGTCGCTCCTACTTCGACGTCCTCTGCGCGGAGCTGTCGCTGGCGGTGGCCTCGCCGCGCAATCCCCGGGGTTTCTCGCTGGAGGAGTGGCGCGAGCTCACCACGGACGTGAAGGAGCGGCTGAAGCAGGCGCGGGCCCGGGCGGACGTCAGCGTGGACGATGGCTTCCGGCTGTACCAGGGCGCGTATGCGCACTACGTGCGGCGGCTCCTGCTGGAGCTTCGTGGAGCCCTGGAGGAGGCGCGGAGCACGGCCAGCGATGCGCAGAAGGCGGAGCTGGACAACGCGGAGGCGAAGCTGCGCGAGGCGATGCTGGCGCTGGCGGCGGAGTCTCCACACGAGGCCGCCGCGAAGTACCGCGAGGCACGCGACATCCTTCATCACGCGCAGACGGGCCAGGTGCGCAAGCGCATCGACGGACTGCGCGAGGAGGTGGCGCGCAAGCGAAGCGAGGCCACCGCGGACTCCGAGCTGCATGAGCTGGGGCACATCGACTCGCTGCTGAACGAGGCTCAGCTGGCGCTGACGCCGGAGACGCTGCAGGACGCGGACTACAAGGCGGACAAGGCGCGGCTGGCGCTCCAGAGCTACCCGAGTCCACAGAGCGCCAGCATGAGCGGCAGGATGGGGATTCCCGCGGGGAGGGAGTCGCTGTTGGCCAATGCGGCCTCCGCGCCAGAGGTGCCCTCGGCCAGCGCGCCCACGGGAGGCAGCCTGCCGTCGCTGCCGGAGGCTCCGGGCGATGACGACGCGGATTCCGCGGGTGGGCTCGGCGCGCTGGAGGGCATGCCGCTGCCTTCGCCGCGTCATCTGTGGCTGGTGGAGCTGGCGCTGCTGGTGCTGCTGACGGGCGTGGCGGTGGTGCTGGGACTCCAGCTCCTCAACGTCTTCTCTCCGACGTGGGGAGGCTTCGGCGCGGGCATGACGGCGTTCCTCTGGGGCTTCGGACTACACCAGGTGGGCAATGCCAGCTTCGAGGGCCTCTCCGGCCTGTTGACGCGCGTGGAGCGGCGGGGCGGCGCGAGTGACGGGGGCGGCGGTTCCTGAGCGCCCGCGTCATGCCCGGCGGCTCGAGAGGCCGGGCCTGGGCGGCAATTTATGACGGCGCCGCAATAGCTGTCATGGCTCGGGTTGATTTGTCATTCCTGGGGACTTGCGCGATTTGAGTTGAATCCCTAGTGCTGGGCGTATGTCCAAAGACAAGGCAGTCCCCCCTGTCCGTTGCTCGGCGGTGTCCTGGCGTTCCACGGTGGTGAGCGCGCTTGCCCTGGTCGCCGTCTGGGTGGGCGGCGCGCCCCAGGTGGCTCATGCGGAGGAAGACGCGGCGGTCTCCACGCTGGAGGCGAGTCTGGCTCCGTTCTTCGGCTCGGGCCATGGCATCACCGTGCACGCGGTGCGGCCCATCACGGACCGGCTCATCGACGTGGAGATTTCCACCGCGCTCGTCTCGCTCAACGCCGTCTATGACCCGCGTCACCATGTCCGTGTGTTGTTGCCCACGGGCTACGAGCGCAACCCGGGCCTGCGCTATCCCGTCGTGTACCTGCTGCATGGAGGCGCTGGAGCGAACTCCGCGCAGTGGGTGGAGTTCGGTGCGGCGTATGCGATTACGGAGAACATGCCGGTCATCACCATCATGCCGGATGGTGGCAAGGTGGGTTGGTACACGAACTGGGTCTTTCCTCGCGGGGTGAATCAGGCGTGGGAGGAGTTCCACCTGAACCAGTTGATTCCGTGGGTGGACCAGAACCTGCGCACGCTCGCGTACAAGAAGGGGCGGGCGATTGCGGGCCTGTCGATGGGAGGCTTTGGGGCCATCAGCTACGCGGCGCGGCGGCCGGACCTGTTCGCCTATGTGGCCAGCTTCTCCGGGGCGCTGGACCTGGGGGACTCGGGCATCCGCGCGCTCATCACCGAGGAGGCCACGCGGTGGCTCCAGAACTCGGACGGCCCGTTTGGCTCGCCGTTCTGGCCGTTCGACCAGGCGTGGAACATGAACAATCCGCTGGGGCGCGCGGCGGGGCTACGGGGCGTGGCGGTGGCGCTCTACGCGGGTTCGGGCACGTGGGATGGAGATGTGCTGGAGCGTGTTCCGGGAGCATCGACGGACCGCTTCCACCACGCGCTCAACGGCGCGGGGGTGCCGCACCACTACGAGATGTATGGCCGCCCCCTGCCGGGGCAGAAGCCGTTCGGCTGCGACGGCGGCCACAACTTCAGCTGCTGGAACTACGCGTTCTTCGACGTGCTGCCGAGGATGTTGTCGGTGCTCGACGGACCCTGAAGTTCCGTCTGGGAGAGCTGGCGTTGCTCGAAGAGGTCCAGGGCGACGTCCAGCGTCCCGTCGACGGCGCGGTTGACCCAGCGGACCATTCCATAGGTGCCGGAGAGGGCGGCGTCATGGAGGGATTGCAGGGCGCCCACGGGTGCGTCGAGCGTGGGAATCAACCGCAGCACCTCGAAGGGCTTCGCGGCGCTGGAGCGGTGGATGCGCTCCACCGCCATGGCGCCCTGCTCCACGGCATCGTGTACCAGGTCCTTCACACCACGTAGGCGAGTCATGAGGCCTCCACTGCGAGCGACTCGCGGAGCCGCGCGTAGACATCCGCGTGGTGGGCGAGGGTGACGTGGTCGATACCTGTGACCACCTTGACGTTTTCCGGCGGGAACAGCGGGCTCGTATCACGCGGGCCGGTGCGGCCGGAAGCGCTCGCCAGGGAGACGACGCCGTCACCGAACATGGCGGACAGCCACTGTCCCTGCTGGCCGAGCGCCCCGACGATGAGGTGGTGGGCGATGCCCGGCGGAGGGAGCAAGGGCTTGCAGGGAGACTCGGTGTCTTCCCAGTCCTGTCGGCGGAGTCGGGCGACGCCCAGGTCCTTCACGCCGCTGCTGCGCAGGTCGACGACATCGGCGACCAGTCGCGTGTAGGGATTGGGCACGGCGCGGAGCACCTGGGCGACGACGGTGCCCATGCGCTCCAGGGGGCTGCCGAAGTGGGGCACGCCGATGGAGTACGAGCGGCGCACGTGGGAGAGCCAGGAGAGGCAGCTCTCGGAGGCGATGTGACAGGCGCTGCGCAGGACGAGGCCGCCCATGCTGTAGCCGACGAGGACGAGCTCGGTGATGGGGACGGGGAACTCGGCGATGAGGCGTTGCAGGAGGTTCGCGAGGGCCTCGCCGTTGTCGGAGATGTGCAGGCCGGTGTTGTAGCGGAGGTAGAGAGGGGTGAAGCCCGCGTCGCGCTCCAGGAGGGTGCCGTAGTCGGTGGTGGGCTCTGTGGGGAAGGCCCAGACGGCCTCGGTGACGGCGAGTCCGTGGACCCAGAGGGTCACGCGTCCCGTGGAGTGGGGATGGGCGGTGCGCAGGGCCTCGCGCTCGACGGGGAGGGGGCGGCCCTCGTGGTAGAGGCCCATGGGCGTGGCGAGCGCGTTGTTCTGTCGGTGGAGGTAGTCGCCCAGCACGCCGTTGAGCACGCCGAGCGCGACGTCCACCTTGCCCACGCGAGGCTTTGGCGGAGCGGGGAGCGCCGTTCCGGCGGGAGAGGACGAGACCACCGGGAACCCAGGCTCGGAGTCTGGGGTTTCAGGCCCTTCCGAAGTCGTCATTCAGTACCTCCACGCGCAGCGTGACACGTTGCGTCATCGAAGTCGAATCACGGCCTGGACGCAGGGAAGCTCCCTCTCAGGGCGGCCGTCCTTGCCACTGGGTGCGCACCCCTGAGGCCGGGGGCAGCGCCCCGCATCTTCTGGGGGGTGATCGGGAAGGCACAGCTTCATGACCTGGAAGGTCTCCGAGCCGGCGGGAATGGAGACCTTTCCTTGGACGCAGCGATAGCCGTCCCGACAAGTGCTGGCGTCGCAGCTGTCGTAGCAGCCCCAGATGACGGAAATCCCTCCTGCCTGGGAGAGTCGTTGAGCGGAGTCTGGGTCAATGCACCTCTCGTCGGCATCACACTCCGGTTCTGACGAATCGACCCAGCCGCATACCTTGGGGCAGTACCTCTCCCCGACCCATTCGCCCCGAGGGGTGCAGGTGCGAATGAACCGGGTTCGCTCGGGCATCTCGCGGACGGGGTGGCTCTCTTCGGTGAGTGCCTGCAGGGGAACCGCTTCGGGTGCTTCCTTCATGCAGGCGAAGGCGCTCAGCATCAGGGGCACCAGCGAAAGAAGCCTCAGCATCGTTCTCCCGGGCCATGTCAACGAGTGCCTCATGGGGAAGTTGAAGGCCATTCGAGGTCGGGTACAGCGGCCTCATCGTTGATGGGTGGAATGATGGGGTTGGTGAAGCCATGCGACGCTGTCTTGAAGGGCTTGCTATATGACGTGCGGCCGGTTCGGCCGCGCCTGTCCCCATGAGCCCATCATAGACGAGGCCTCGCTCCCGACGGATTTGGACCTGTTCCGAGTGGGCAACTTCGCTACGATGATCATCGGCGCCGAGCGGTTCGTCGACTCCGTCAGCCCCGCCAGATTCCGACATGCCTCGTCGCTGCCGACGAATAGGCGACGACGGCCACGTCTATGTCATTTCATTAGGGAGTTTGGATTCAACAATGGCGCAGGGGCAGGATTTCGAATGGGGCTGTGGAGCGGTTTTGGTGGAGTCCTGATTCCTGATTCTGGGAGTATTTGAGTGAGTGTTTCCTTGGGACAGGTTGAGGTGATAGGGATTCGATTCATGCCGGCTCGGTCTGCCCTGTGGCTCCTGATTCTCACTGCTTCCTGGTTGGGCTGTTCGAGCGTTGGCAAACCGCCCATCGAGCAGGCGTGGGAAACTGGAGGAGCGGAGTGCGACGACCCTGGGAGCGACCAGTGCGTCACCCTCCTGTGCTTGGACGACGGCTGTGGCTTCTATCGCTGCGAGGACATGCTCGCGGAGATCGTACAGGCCCGGTTTCCTCCTTCGCGCCCACCTGCGGCGGCTGCGGCACCGGGAAGTGGCCCTCGGAGAAACTGGGGAGGCGTACAGAATCTCCCTCGCGGCGCGGTGATGACGTTCCCGCATTGGAATGGCGCCCCTGCGCGGATCATTCCGCCTTCACACCAGCTCACGTCTGGGCGTTGGGAGAAGCACCACATCTTCCCGCAGCAGAACGAACTCAAGCTGTGGTTCGAGCGTCAGGGCGTCAAGATCCACGACTACACCATGCCCATCCCGGTGGAGGTTCATCGCCGGATTCATCGAGATGGGGGAAATGGGGGGCCCTGGAATGAGGCTTGGCGGGCGTTCAGGAAGAGCAGTCCCAACGCCACGCCCGCGGCCATCTTCAAGCACGCAGGAGAGCTCATCTATCGTTTCGAACTCATCGGCGGGCCCATCCAGCCCTACTATTCCAGGCCAGGAGCGTGAGGGCGGATGAGGCGATTCTTCTGGGTGGATGAGGACAGCGCGGTCGCCGCGAAACATGGCGGCGAAGCGCACGGTGCGCACCGGTGGGGACTGCCGGGAGCGACGTGCCACGATTGCGGCGCCACCTGGAGCGGCGCTGGCCACCATTACCCCGGGGTGGACCTGTCAGCCCTGCCGGAGCGGCGCGAGTTCGAGAAGGCCCGACCCGAGTCCTTCCATGAGTTCGCCCGTCTCCGAGAGATGGTGCGTCCCCTGGCTCCCCCGAATGCGACGATTCCTCCAGGCGCGGGCCTGGGGCCCTTGGTGGGAACCGCGTTCGGGAAGCTCCCTGCCTTCGCGTGGATCATCGAGGTACTTCTCGTGCATCGCGAGGCGTTGGAGCGTCTTCAATCCGAGGGCGTGAGTGGCCTGCGTGCCTACCCAACCGCCCTGCGATTCCGCCAGAAGAGCCCACCGGAGTTGCTGGAACTCCAAGTGGACCCTCACGGGCGGCTCCATCCCGACTGCATTCCTCCCGATGAGCCGCCACCGTGCCCGACATGTGGCCGGTTCGGCCTCACTCGACCCGATGCGCCCATCCTGGATGCGGCCTCGCTCCCAACAGAGCTGGATCTGTTCCGAGTGGGGAACTTCGCCACGATGGTCATCGGCACCGAGCGGTTCGTCGACTCTGTCAGCCGACTGGGACTGGATGGCCTGAGCATCCGTGAGCTGCCGACGCGTTAGGACGGCAGCCTCAAGCCCCGCTCACTTCCGCCGTTCCTGAATCGCCTTGAACACGATGCGGTCCAGGAAGCCCGGGGTGAACAGCTTCAGGTACTGACCCACCTTGCCCTTGGTGGTCATCACCACCTCGCGCTCACGCTGATCCATGGCCTTCAGGATGATGGACACGCACGTGCCCACGTCCATGTTGCCTTCCGTCTCGTCGTGCGCGCTCACCTGCAGCGGCTTGCCGTCCTTGCCCAGCGCGTTGGCGCGCACATTCGTCGCCACGAAGCCCGGGCACACCACCGTCACGTCCACGCCCGTCCCCATCAACTCCACGCGCAGTGAGTCGAAGAACCCGTTCATCGCGTGCTTGCTCGCCGCATAGCCCGAGCGAGTGGGCACGCCCGTCTTCCCCGTCAGTGACGACACCGCCACCAGCAACCCGCGCCGTGCCTTCAGGTGCGGCAGCGCATGGTGCGTGCAGTACACCGAGCCCAGGTAGTTGATGCGCATCAGCCGCTCGAAGAGCGTCAGGTCCGTGACGTCCTCGAACCGCGCGTCCATGGAGATGCCCGCGTTGTTGACGAGCACGTCCACGCCGCCGTACGCCTCCACCGCGCGGTCCACCATCCGCCGACACGCCTCCGGGTCCCCCACGTCCGTGGCGACCGCGATGGCCTTCCCGCCCGCCGCCTCGCACCGCTGCTTCACCCGCTGGAGGGCATCCTCACTCCGCGCGGCCAGCACCAGATTCGCGCCCCGCGCCGCGAGCGCCACCGACAGCTCCTCGCCGATGCCCATGGAGGCACCGGTGATCACCACGCTCTTGCCTTGCATGGCCCGCATTGTCGCCCCGCACTCCCAGCGCGTCGAGGACGTCGGCCCAGGCCTACACCCGCGCACAGCGCGCACAGCGTCCCGCTCCGAAAATAAACCCGGTAACACTTTCCGGAGCCCGCGGTGTTCCGTTCGCGCCAACGCATTTCGAGAGGGGAACGAACACCATGTCGTCCATCGCGGTCATCGCCCAGGTCCCAGCCGAGAATCTCGGCTGGCTCAGCAGCAAGCTGCTCGGTGTCACACTGACGTCCGCCGAGTGGGTGCTGTGGATCCTGGTCGTCCTCTCCGTGCTCTCCATCGCCATCATGTTGGAGCGCACGGTGTACTTCGCCCGGAATCGCCTCCCGGACTCGGAGTCGCTCGCGGTGCGACTGGCGCGCGGCGAGCTCGAAGCGGTGCGCGTGGCCATCCAGGGACGCCGAGGCATGGAGGCCGCCATCATCCGCGAGGGCCTCGCCTCCGCCGAGCAAGGCGCCGACTCCGTTGAGCAGGTGATTGCCTCCACCATGGCTCGCGAGCGCCCCCAGTACGAGCGCTTCCTCTCCTTCCTCGGCACGCTCGGCAACAACGCGCCCTTCATCGGCCTGTTCGGCACGGTGCTCGGCATCATCAAGGCGTTCCACGATTTGGGCTCCGCGGGCGTGAAGGGCGCGGCGATTCAGCAGACCGTCATGGGCGGCATCTCGGAAGCGCTTGTCGCCACGGCGGTGGGCCTGGCCGTCGCGATTCCCGCCGTCGTCGCCTTCAACATCTTCAACCGCCAGCTCAAGACGCTCACCAGCCGCGCCAACGCCCTGGGCCACGCCCTGGTCGGCAGCCTGCGCGCGGAGGTCCGCTAGTCATGGCCGGCGGCTCGCAGCAGGACGACGAGGAAATCACTGGCATCAACGTCACCCCGCTCGTGGACATCGTGTTGGTGCTGCTCATCATCTTCATGGTGACGGCCAACTTCATCGTCCGCGAGACGGTGGAAGTGGACCTGCCCCGCGCGGCCAACGGCGGCGAGACGGTGCAGGGGCTCGTCAACGTGGTGCTCGACAAGGAGGGCAAGCTCTACTTCGACGGCGCTCCGGTGAGCGAAGCCGAGCTGTCCACCAAGGTGTCCGAGGCCGTCGCCAAGGACAAGGACACTCGCGCCATCATCAGCGCCGACCAGAGCATCGCGTACGGCCAGGTGATGCGGCTCATCGACACCGTGAAGGGTCACGGCATCGCCAAGTTCGCGCTCAACATCGAGAAGGACGTCGCGCCCGCGCCGCGGGGCTGACGCGAAGGCCATGAGTACGAGCGTGCTCGAAAGTGGTGTCCTGCCCCGACGAGGCGGCAGCGGATTGTTCATGGGCTTCGTCACCGGCTCGTTCCTGCTGCACGGGCTGGGGCTGGTGGTGTTGCACACCCGCCCGCCGGAGCGTCCCGCGCCGCAGCGTCCCGTGGAGTTGGTCATGGTGGAGGTGACGAAGCCGCCTCCGCCCCCGCCGCCCGTGGTGGAGGAGCCGAAGCCGGAGCCTCCGCCGCCGCCCAAGGTCCGCGTGAAGCCCCCACCCATCAAGGTGGCCGAGGCGCCCAGGCCGCTGCCTCCACCTCCCGTGGATGCGCCGCCTCCGCCCAACGAAACCCCGCCGCCGAGCGCGAAGCCCGCGCCCCTGGTGGTCGGCATCTCCATGTCCTCCACCACGAGCGCGGGAGGTTTCGCGGCGCCGGTGGGCAATACCCTCTATGGTCGCAACGCCGAGAAGGCCAAGGCGCCGCAAGAGGTGAAGGCGTACAGCGCGCCCAAGTACACGCCCATCTACCAGGTGGACCGTGAGCCGCAGCTCGCCAGCGAGGTGAAGATTCCCTACCCGGATGAGGCACGCCGCGCGGGAATCGAGGGCACGGTGACGCTGTCCATCACCATCGACACCGAAGGCCGCGTGGTGAATGCGCGCGTGCTGAATGGGCCCGGGCACGGTCTGGAAGAAGCCGCGCGCACCGCCATCCTCCGCTTCCGCTTCCGTCCCGCCTTCAAGGGAGGCGAAGCAGTGTCCACGGAGATGAAGTACGCCTATACGTTCCTGCTCGATTGAACATCCGCTCCCGCCGGGAGAGGGTCGGAGCGGGGGAGTGCACCGGTGGGCCCCATCCACATCCACGGCCCGTCCATGCCCGCCGGCTCCTCCTGCACGCCTTCACTCCGCCCCTCTGCCGTCGGGAGCCCGACTCTCTTCACGCCCCTGTCCCTGAAAGCCCCATGTCCTCGAACGTGAAAGCCCGCGTCGCGCTCGCCGCCGCCTCCCTCTGGGTGGCGACTCCGGCGCTCGCCCAGGCGCCTCAACCTGGAGCCCCCGCCGCCGAGTCACCTCCGGCCGCGCAGCCCACCATCACCAAGCCCCCGGAGCTGGTGCAGCAGGTCCAAGCCCAGTACCCCGCGGAGGCGCTCGCGCAGGGCCTCACCGCCTCCGTGCGCCTCATCATCACCATCGCCGAGGATGGCGCGGTGACGGACGTGCAGTCCGCGGAGCTCGCGGGGCACGGCTTCGACGAGGCGGCAATCGCCGCCGTGCGCCAGTTCCGCTTCTCGCCCGCCGAGGTCGACGGCGTGCCCGCGCCGGTGCAGGTGGAGTACGTCTACCACTTCACCCTCAACGCGCCCCCGCCGGCGGAGGGCCAGGTCGCCGCCGAGCCCGAGG
Organism: Myxococcus sp. CA056; assembly: GCF_013336715.1. Taxonomy (NCBI): domain Bacteria; kingdom Pseudomonadati; phylum Myxococcota; class Myxococcia; order Myxococcales; family Myxococcaceae; genus Myxococcus; species Myxococcus sp. CA056. Next base: position 583,044 of record NZ_JABUMT010000001.1, on the reverse strand, counting down.
CGCCCAAGGCGACGCTCACCGGTCAGCTCATCTCCCGAGGCAGCCGCTCGCGCGTGGCCGGCGCCACCGTGCGCTGCGGTGACGACGCGGACGCCGCCGAGGCCGTGTCCGACGCGGACGGCCGCTTCACCCTGGAGGTCCCCCCGGGCGAGTGCGCCGTGCGCGTCATCGCCTCCGGCCATCAGCTCTACCAGACGAAGGAGACGCTGAAGGCGAACGAGACGACGGAGGTGAACTTCTATCTGGCTCCGGCCGGCAGCGCCTTCGAGACAGTGGTGCGCTCCGAGCGGCCGAAGAAGGAAGTGGTCCGCCGCACGGTGACGCGCGAGGAGGCGCAGAAGACGCCAGGGACGTTTGGTGACCCCATCCGCGTCCTCCAGACGCTGCCGGGCGTGGCGCGCGCGCCCTTCATCTCGGGTGACTTGCTGGTGCGCGGCTCCAACCCGGGCCAGACGGCGACGCTGATGGACGGCGTGCGCATCCCCAACCTCTTCCACCTGCTCGGTGGACCGTCGGTGGTCAACGCCGAGTTCATCGACTCGCTCGACTTCTTCCCCGGCGGCTACGGCAGCCAGTACGGCCGCGCGGTGGGCGGCGTGGTGGACGTGGCCACGCGCAAGGGCGCCGCGGACACGGTGCATGGCTCCGTGAAGGTGGACCTGCTCGACGCGGGCTTCTTCATCGAGGCGCCCATCACCGAGGGCATCAGCGTGGCGGCCTCCGCGCGGCGCTCATACATCGACACGCTGCTGCCCGCCGTGCTGCCGGACGACGAGGGCAGCACGCTCTCCATCGTCCCCGTGTACTGGGACTACCAGCTCCGCGTGGACTTCGGCGCGCCGCGCGGCTCCACGCCGGAGCCGGGGGCCGCGCGCAGCACCGGCTACATCATGGCCTTCGGCAGCGACGACAAGCTGCGCCTGGTGTCCGGTGGCGAGGAGGAGAACCGCGACATCTCCCTGGACACGCACACCGTCTTCCACCGTGTGAAGGGCGACTGGACGTACCGCAAGGGTCCACTCACCACCGTCTTCACGCCGTACGTGGGCCTGGACTTCTTCGACATCAGCTTCGGCCAGTACATCGAAAACGACTCCATCTACTCGCTGGGCGCGCGCGAGGTGGTGTCGCTGGAGCTGTCCGACACGCTCACCCTGCGCACCGGTCTGGATGTCTACTTCGAGCACGTGAGGGTGGACGTGCAGGCCCCGTCTCCGGAAGGCACCGAGTACGTGCCGTTCCCGGGCAATGACCCCGTCGCGGAGCTCATCCACGAGAAGCTCACCATCAACGGCTTCGACGGCGCGCTCTTCGCCGAGGCGGACTTCAAGTGGGGCCCGCTCACCGTGACGCCGGGCGTGCGCGGCAACCTCCAGAAGGTGGGTGGCACGCGCAACCTGCTCCTGGACCCTCGGCTGTGGGTCCGCTACGCGGCCACCGAGCGGACTTCGCTCAAGGGCTCGCTCGGCCTCTACAGCCAGCCGGCGGACACCTTCCAGTTCATCTTCTCCCCCTACGGCAATCCGCTGCTGGGCTACCAGCGCGCGTTCCAGTCGAGCCTCGGCGTGGAGCAGAAGCTGGGGGACGTGTGGAACGTGGACGTCACCGGCTTCTTCAACCGCCGCTTCGAGAACGTGGTGGCGCCGGGTGATGTTCGCGCCACCGACGAGGGGAGCTTCACGCAGGACCGCTTCGTCAACGCGGGCATCGGCAAGGCCTATGGCGTGGAGTTGATGGTGAAGAAGGACCGCGCCGCCGCGACGGACAAGTGGTACGGCTGGCTGTCGTATACGCTCAGCCACGCGGAGGACGGTCGCGCGGGCGCCAAGCCCCGGGTCGACGGTGCCTTCGGCGACGACGGCCCTCCGGGCATCAGCGAGGCCACCTACGGTCTGAGCATCTGGGACCAGACGCACATCCTCACGCTGGTGGCCAACTACGTGCTGGGCAATGGCTGGGAGCTGGGCGGACGCTTCCGCCTCACCACCGGTCGACCGACGACGCCGCTGGTGCATCCGCATGACGTCTACAACTCGGACTCGAACAGCTACGAGCCCACCTATGGCCGCTCGCTCTCGGCGCGGACCTCCACGTTCCATCAGCTCGACGTCCGGGTGGAGAAGGGCTGGCGCTTCGACAACTGGACGCTCGCGCTCTACCTCGACGTGCAGAACCTCTACAACGCGGAGAACGTCGAGTTCGTCTTCAATGACTACCGGTTTCGCGACGAGGTGGAGATACCGGGCATCCCCATCCTCCCCGTGCTGGGCGTGAAAGGAAGCTTCTGATGAATACCTGGATCAAGTATGGGGCGCTGTTGCTCACGCTCGGCGCCGTCGCCTGTGTCGACCCCGATGACCGGCCGTCCATCGTGCATGACCTGCGCGTGCTGGGCATCGCCGTGGAGCGCCCGGAGTTGATGGCTCCGACGTGCGAACTCACCGCGGAGGCGCTGGAGGTCCTCACCGAGGAGGTGTCCTACCGCGCGCTGGTGGTGGACCCCGCGGGCGAGGGGCGCGCCCTCTCCTACACCCTGTGGGCCTGCGCGGACCCGGAGGACTTCCTCTGCGAGAACACCGCTCTGCGCGTGCAACTGGCGCAGGGCACCACGACGGCGGGCGAACTGGTGGTGCCCATCCGGCCCGGTGCGAGCACGCTGCCGGACGGCACGCTGCTGCTGGACAAGGTGCGGCAGGCGGACCCCTACGAGGGCTTCGGTGGGCTGCGCATGCCGCTGGTGCTGAACCTCAGCGCGGGGAGCGAGGCCATCTACGCGCAGAAGCTGATGGTGTTCTCCTGCCCGCTCGTGCCCGGCATGGCGCCCAACCAGCAGCCGGAGCTGCAAGGGCTTCGCCTGGAGGGTCAGCCGTGGGCGGAGGAGGCGCTGCCCGAGTTGACGGGACAGGGGCCGTTCGTGATTACGGCCGAGGACGTGTCCGCCCTGGAGGAGGCCTATGTGGTGCCCGGGTTCCGGCAGGAGTCCGTGTCGCTCAAGGAGGCCTGGTCCATCAGCTGGCATGTGTCGCTGGGAGAAATCCCGGACGAGGAGACGGGCGGCGCCGACTTCAACGGCGAGCCTGGGCGGCACCGCGTGGAGTGGGAGCCTCCCGAGAAGGACGGCGTCGCTCAGGAGGTCACCTTCTGGGCCGTGGCGCGGGACGGGCGAGGAGGCAGCACCTGGCTCATCCGCAAGGCCCGCTGGTCGCCTTAGCGTCGTGAGGATGGCTCGCAAGGGGGCGGCCATCCGAGGTATGCCCCCGGTGCTCACGCGAGGCCGGGCCGGGGCTGGAGCGGGGTGGGAAGCGGATGATGAGACGGAGCACAGCGCGCGGGTGGGGACGCGTGGCCAGCGTGCTGGCCGCGTGGGTGCTGGTGGCGTGGGGCGTGGGCTCTCGGGCCGCTCCGCTCGAGGAGGCGCCTGACGCGGCGCTGCGCCGCTTCGCGCTCGTCGTCGGCTCCAGTGAAGGCGGGCCCGGGCGCGAGCGCTTGCGCTATGCGGGCTCCGACGCGCTGGCCATGTCGCGCGTCCTGGAAGAGCTGGGCGGCGTGGCCACCGCGGACCGGGTGCTGCTGTTGGAGGCGGACCGGGACGCGCTCCTGTCTGCGCTGGAGCGGCTCAAGACGCTGGTGGAGGGCGCGGCCGTGCCCGGCGTGCGGCGCGAGCTGGTGGTGTACTACTCGGGCCACTCGGACGCGGATGGCCTGTTGCCGCGCGGCGAGCGCGTCACCTACGGCGACCTGCGCAAGCTGATGGGCCTGGTGCCGGTGGACGTGCGCATCGCCATCCTCGACTCGTGCGGCTCCGGTGCGCTCACCCGCTTCAAAGGCGGACTGCGGCGTCCGTCATTCCTCACGGACATGTCCGCGCAGGTGCGAGGCCATGCGTATCTGGCTTCCAGCTCCGCGGATGAGGTGGCGCAGGAGTCGGATGCCATCGGCGCGTCCTTCTTCACGCACTTCCTCGTCACGGGCCTTCGCGGCGCGGCGGACACCACGGGAGATGGACGAGTCACGCTGCACGAGGCGTATCAGTTCGCCTTCCACGAGACGCTGGCGCGCACGGAGCGCTCGCAAGGTGGCCCGCAGCACGCGGCCTATGACATCCAGTTGGCGGGCAGTGGCGACCTGGTGATGACGGACCTGCGGGGCTCCAGCGCGCGCCTGCGGGTGGCGGAGGACGTGCAGGGCCGCCTCTTCGTTCGCGACTGGGGCAACCAGCTGGTGGCGGAGCTGCAGAAGCCCGCGGGGCGACGGCTCTCGCTGGGCCTGGAGGCCGGGCGCTACCACGTCACGCTGGAGCGCCCCACGCAGCGCTTCGAGGCGGAGCTGCTGGTGGGGACGAAGGGTGACGCGGAGCTGCGCGTCGGTGACTTCGTTCCGGTGACGCTGACGCGCACGGCGGCGCGCGGAGGCACCGTGTCGTCGGACGCGCCGCTCGCGCGCGAGGGGGCGCTGGAGGACATGCCCTCCGTGCCCATCAACCTGTCGCTGGTGCCGCCGCTGTCCACGAGTGCGTTGTGGGGCGGTGGTGGCCTCAACAACGTGGCGCTGGGCGGGCTGGCGGTTCGCTCGTTCCAGCTCCGAGGGGTGGGCGCGGCGGCTGGGTTGGGCTGGGTGGACGGGACGATGGAGGGCGTGCAACTGGCGGGCATCGCCAACGTCACGGGTGGCGAGGCGCTGGGGTTCCAACTGGCGGCGGGTGGCAACCTCGCCTTCGGTGGAGCGACGGGCGGGCAGTTGGCGGGCATCATCAACTACTCGGAGCGCTCGTTCTCCGGGTTCCAGCTCGCGGCGGTGGGAAACCGCTCGGACGCGGACATGCATGGGCTCCAGCTCGTGGGCGGCGTCAACATGGTGGAGAACCTCACGGGCGCGCAGATTGGTGTCTTCAACCTGGCCGGCAGTGTGACGGGCGCGCAGGTGGGCATCATCAACGTCGCGGGCAACGTGAGCGGAGTGCAGCTCGGGTTCATCAACATCGCCGATGATGTGTCGGTGCCCATTGGCCTGCTCAGCCTGGTGCGCAAGGGGCGCATCGCCTTCGAAATCTGGTCCGACGAAGTCACGCCGCTGTCCGTGGGCGTGAAGTACGGCAGCCGCACGGTGCATGTGCTCGCGAGCATCGGCATGAAGGACCTGGAGGGCGACTCCTGGCGCACCGTCACGTCGCTGGGCGTGGGCGTGCATCTGCCCTTTGGTGACTCGGACCGCTACTACGCGGACATCGACCTCTCCATCGGTGGCTGGCAGCCCAAGCTCTTCGGCGAAGGCACGGAGAACAACCTCTATCGCCTGCGCGGCAGCGTGGGCTGGGAGTTGAAGCGGCGCTTCGCCCTCTTCGGCGGTGTGTCGCTCAATGCCTACAAGCCGCCGGACGACAACCCGGACAAGGGGATGACGTGGATGCCGCAGTGGCAGACGGGGCGCGGGCCCACGGGCACGCGCATGTGGCCCGGCCTGTTCCTGGGTGTGCGCATCTGACGCGCGGGCGTCAGTCGCGCAGCAACCACTCCAGCAGCTCCTTCGCCGCGTCCACGTGGACGAAGTGGCCCGCGCCCGGGAGCGTCGCCACCGGGCAGCCCGCGGCCTCCAGGCGAGCGGCCTCCTCGTCGGAGACGTAGCGCGAGCGGCCTCCCCGGATGCAGCGCATGGGAGGACGGTCCTTGCGCTCCACAGCGGCCCACAGGTCCGTGCCATTCACGCGCGAGTGCAGCTCCGCGAGGGCCTGTCGGTCGAAGCGCCAGCGCACGCCGTCGCCGTCCGCCACCAGGTTCATCACCAGCCAGTCCGCGAGTCCGTCGGACAGTCCCTTGGCGGTGAGCGTCGCTCGCATCTCCTTGCGGTTCGGCGCGCGGGGTGGGGCCTGGAGGAGGATGCCCAGCACCATGCCGCTGTCGGACAAGTCGTAGGGTACGGGGCCGGGGGCGATGTCGAGCAGCGACACGCGGGAGACGGCCTCGGGGACGTGGAGGCTGGCGGCGAGGGAGACACGTCCGCCCAGCGAGTGGCCCACCCAGTCGAGCGCGCCGGTGAAGCCCTGGGCGCGGGCGGTGTCGAGCACGTCGCGGGCGAGGGTGTAGAGGTCGGCGCTCGGGGGTGGGACGGGAGAGGCGCCGTGGCCGGTGAGGTCCGGCATCAGGAAGCGGCGCCGAGGGTCCGCGGCGCTCCACGCCATCGCCAGGGAGCGCAGGTTGCGTCCCGTGCCAAGGAAACCGTGCAACAGCACCGTGGGCACATCCCCCTCACCGACCTGGAAGCTCTCGAGGACCACGCGACTCACGCCTTTCTGGCCGGCCCGGAGTATTGACCTGGGGGTGGGCCGTGCAGCTTCATACCGCGAACTTCTCTTCAACGAGGTCGCCTCGCGTGTCCACTGTCTCCCTGTTGTTGTTCGTGCTCGCCTCCGCTCCCGTGACGGGAACCGCCACGGACCCGAAGGCCGCCATCACCACCGTGCTGGATGACTGGCACAAGGCCGCCGCCCAGGCGGACGAAGCGCGCTACTTCGGGTACTTCACGCCGGACGCCGTCTACATGGGCACGGACGCCACGGAGCGGTGGACGCGCGACGAGTTCCGCGCCTGGTCAAAGCCGTACTTCTCCAAGGGCAAGGCGTGGAGTTTCAAGGCGGTCTCCCGCCACATCACCGTGTCGAAGGACGGCGCGGTCGCGTGGTTCGACGAGACGCTGGACACGCCGAACCTGGGACCCAGCCGGGGCAGTGGTGTGCTGGTGAAGGATGGCGGCACCTGGAAGATTGCCCAGTACAACCTGTCCATTCCGATTCCGAACGACCTCATGGATGAGGTGGTGAAGCGCATCCAGACGCAGGCGCCTGCGAAGCCCGCGCCGGCTCCCGCGCCTCCGGCTCCGAAGAAGAAGTAGCGGTGCGGGGTCGCGATGCGGTGCGCGTGCTACCGCGACCTCACTCAAGGCGCGCTCCTTTTCGTCAGGTGGGATTTGCTCCATCCCGTGACGAGGGCGGTGTCACCTGCTCACCGAGCCGCGAGGGCAACAGCACTCGCGGAATCACTCCGAGCACGGCCCGAAGCTGGGACTCCTTCCCCAGCGTCCTCAACCGCTCCCGCGCGATGACGAGCAGGAGCGCGTTGAATCCGAAGGCCACGAGCACGTGCCACCACGCGTGGAACTGGGGATTGGGGATGCCTCGCGCGGGCAGTGTCTCGTTGAGCGTGGGGCAGAACTGGATGTCGCTCACCCACAAGACAATCGCGAGCGCATAGGCCCCGATGCCGAGCTGGAACAGCCGCTTCGTGCCTGCGTCAGGACTGCGCCGCTGGAGGAAGTACGTCCGCCCGAGCGCGAAGAACTCCAGCGACGCGAAGCTCACCTGGAAGAGGAAGAACTGCACCGCGCCCCGGGTGAACGCCGTCAGGTACGTCACGAGCAGCGCGTGCCCGAACAGCGCCCACGGGAACCAACTCCCGAACCGTCGCTCCGGCCGGTCCTCCAACAGGATGTAGACGATGACGATGGCCAGATAGAGCATCGGCAATTCGTCCAGCATCTGGTGCTCGCGGCGCAGCGTCATGTGGAACGCCGTGCTGCCCACGCCCACCAACGCGAGCAACGCGAAGGCGAGGAGGAACCGCCGCTCCAACACGCGTTGGTGCAGCACGACGCCCAGCACGCCCGTGAGGACCAGGATGAGACTGGACGCCGAGTTGAACAGCTCTCCGATGTGGAACAGGTGCTGGTAGTTCGTCTCGCACCAGTCCACCGTCGAAGTGCTCGGGCCCCAGAAGCCCGTCGTGGTCGAAGACATGATGCCCGGGAGCGTAACACCCGAACTTCAAGTCAGCGCGGCGCGACGATGTAGCGACCCAACCGCGACACGCTGCCGCTCACGGTATGAGTCACCGTGTCCACCTGTGCGCCAGGGACCTCTTGCGCGAAGCTCGTGTCGGGCTTCCAGTAGAGCGTGAGGGAAGCCTCGGAAGCGCCAGCGGGCATGAGGCTCGGCTCGTAGCGCACGGTCAGTCGGACCGGCTTCTGGAGCGGCTGATCGCCCGGCATGAAGGAGTAGTTGTGCGCCCCAGCGAACGTCGACCATCCGGAGGGCACCACCATGCCCGAGCGCCAGCTTCCAGGCTCGACTTGAAGCTCCGAGGCCACGGCCCCTGATGGAAGCTCCCAGCGAACCCGCCCTCCGTACATGGAGACGATTCCCCCTGCCGGTGTGAAGCGCGCGGAGTCACCGCACTGATTTGGACGCAGCTCGCCCGCATCCGTCAGGCCGGTGAAGGTGTCCTCGCCCGCGAGCCCATCCAGGATGCGGTGGTACTGATAGATGGACGTGGCGAGCGGAACGCCCGGGTAGAGCACCTCCACGCCTTGTCCGCTCGACCACAGTGTGTCGATTCGTCGCACGCTCTCCGCGAGATGCGGATAGTCGAGCCCATGCTGCTGGCACAGGTTCCAGGCCGTGGGCGCGAGCAGCTCGTTCGTCGCATCACACAGGCTCCGCGCTTCTCCTCCGACGCGGTAGGAGATCGCGCGCACGAACCATTCGTGCGAGAGCTCATGGCGCAGGAAGAACACGACGTGCGCGTACTCGTGTGCCACCAGCACCTGGTTCTCGCGGGCCAGCGCGTTCTCCACCGTCAAAGGACGCGGGACGCTGGGGGGCTGCACTTGTGAAGCCTCCAGCTCCCAGAGGCAGACGTTCGACCCGGGCCCGGGGCCCTCCGGTGTGGTGTTCATGAACGCCGCGCCCGCGCGGTTCCCTGGACTCCCGCACACGCTGTCCGAGGCGAGGTGGATATCCACCGGCGTCATCTTCGGCACCACATCGACGCCCGTAAGCGACAGCAGGTCGTCCTTCACCGCGCGGAAGCCCTCGTAGCGGGCGAAGATGTACGGCTCCTCGATGGGGCAGGGGACCTGACAGACGATGCGGAACGTGTCTCCGGCGCGTTGGTAGGCAACGTAGGTCTGCCCGCCCAGCGTCACCGTCTGCGCGGGAATCGAGGGCACCTCGATGGGAGGGCCCGCATCGGTTCCGGCGTCGCCCCCCGCATCCATCCCACCATCGCTCCCTGCGTCTGTTCCCGCGTCGTCAGCGTCACCGGGGGACGGGTCCTCCTCGTCGCCACAGGCCGTGAGCAAGAGCAGCGTTCCGAGCAGGGCACATCGCGCGAGGTGAACGAGAGGCGAAGGAGAGGTCATGGGTGTGAGGTCCGGAACGAGGTGGCCTGCTGGGACCGATATGGCCCAGGTCGCGCGTCATGGGGACCCATCGTCCTTGGGGTTTCCGCATGAAATGGGTCGCCCATCGGGCCGAGTCACCACGCGCGGCGCTTTGTCCTGGCGGTGTTGATGGCGTGGGTGGGAGTATCCCTGGCGCATCATTCGAAGGGGCGCCATGTTTGATCATCCTCATCCGTGGGCCTGGGCCGGCTCGAGTTTGCTGGTCATCGCTGTTGGGGCGCTGGCCATCAGGAAGGTCCGGCAGCAGCGCCACCGGCGGAACTGGATCCTCACCCATGGCCGACGGGTGAAGGCCACGTTGCGCGAAGTCACATACGATTCCATGTTCGCGGGCGACGAGGCCACCATGCACCTGCGGCTCCTGATGCACGAAGGGGAGCCGGGCAAGGACTGGCTCGTGGAGCAGGTGCGTCTGGTGCACGGGCGTGAGCTCATCCTCCGGCTGGTGCCCGGCACGGTGTTGGATGTGGCCTATGACCCCGCGGACCGTGAGAATCGTCCGGTGATTCTCCAAGTGGATGGCGACACCCTGATGTGAGTCGCAGCGACAGCGCCTCCCAATCAATGACAGTGGGAGGCACCGTTGAAGACCGCGAGGCGGTCAGGATGCGCGGGCGCCGGTGCGCTGCTTCCACGCCGTGAGCAGGTGCTCGATGACTTCGTCCAGGCCCACGTCCTTCGTGACTTGGGTGAAGACGAACGGCCCGCTGCCGCGCATCTTCTTCGCGTCGCGCTCCATCACACCCAGGTCCGCGCCCACGTGCGGCGCCAGGTCCGTCTTGTTGATGATGAGCAGGTCCGACTGGGTGATTCCCGGCCCACCCTTGCGCGGCACCTTGTCCCCGCCCGCCACGTCAATGACATACACCGTGTAGTCCGCCAGCTCCCGGCTGTACTGCGCCGCCAGGTTGTCGCCACCGCTCTCCACAATCAGCAGCTCCGGCGTCAGCTCCTCCATCAACTGCTCCAGCGCCAGCAGGTTGTGGCTGATGTCCTCGCGAATCGCCGCGTGCGGACACCCTCCCGTCTCCACCGCCTTGATTCGCTCCGGAGACAGCGCGTGGTTGCGGACCAGGAACTCCGCGTCCTCCTTCGTGAAGATGTCATTCGTCACCACGCCCAGCCGGTAGCGCTCGCGCAGCCTGCGGCACAGCGCCAGCACCAGCGCTGTCTTCCCGCTCCCCACCGGCCCACCGATTCCGATGGTGAAGGCCCGCGACTGGTAGTCACGCTTCTTCGGCTCCTCCCGCTCCTCGAAGTGGCCCGGATGGTCCCACTCCTCATGCGTGTGGTCGTGCTCGTCGTCATGGCCATGGCCGCGGTGGTCATCGTCGTGCATGTGCGCTTCACCTCAGGACAGGAAGAGTCTCGAATAGAGCCGGTCGTGCGTGGAACCCAGCAAGTCCAACAGCGGTGAGGGCTGCGCCAGCTCCTCCAACCCCAGCCCCGCGCATCGCTCCAACACCGTGTCCAACAATGACGTCGCCTGATGCTGGAGCTGGTGCGACTCGTGCGTGCCGATGATGCCCAGCCGCACCGCCGCCGACAGCGTGCCTCTCAACGTCAGCGACAGATGCAGCCGCTGCGCCTCCGACAGCTGGACCTCCAACACGTTCAACACCGCACCGAACACCGGCGCATGGTGGAAGCCCAGCCCCGCCGCCCGCGCTGCCTCGCGCAGCGGCCCCACCGGCCCCGGGAAGATGCGCGCGCACGTGTCCAGGAATGCTCGCCCCTGTGTGCGGCTCGCCCGGTGCGCCACATGGCTGGTGAGGAACGCCTCCGTGCGCGCGTCCAGCTCCGGCAGTCGCGACGGCTCGCGATGCGCCGCGCTCAACAACGGCAGCGCCCCGTACCCCGCCTGCCACAGCAGCTCCCGCGCGAAGCGGCGCAGCTCCGGCGCCCCACGCACCTCGCCCGCCTGCACCGCCGCCTCCAGTCCCCCCGAGTGCGCGAAGCCCCCCGTGGGAAACCCCGAGTCCGCGAGCTGAAGCACCTTCCAGGAAGAGCCCATGGCGCGCGGCTCCCGGTCAGAACAGCGAGTAGCGCTGCGCCAGCGGCAGCTTCACCGCGGCCTCACACCGCAACAGCTCTCCGTCCGCCCGCACCTCGTACGTCTCCGGGTCCACCGTGATGACCGGCAGCGCGTCGTTGAGCCGCATGTCCCGCTTGCTCAAACCCCGACACCGCTTCACCGCGACCACCCGCTTCATCAACCCCAGCTCGCGCGTCGTCCCTTCCGCCAACGCACGCGGAGAGACGAACACCACGCTGGTGGCCCCGAGCGCGCGTCCTCGCGCCCCGAACATGGGCCGCATCAAATACGGCTGCGGCGTCGGAATGGAGGCGTTGGCGTCCCCCATCTGTCCCCACGCGATAAAGCCGCCCTTGATGACCAGCTCTGGACGGATGCCGAAGAAGGCCGGCCGCCACAGCACCAGGTCCGCGAGCTTCCCCACCTCCACCGAACCGACCTCGTGCGACAGCCCATGGGCGATGGCGGGGTTGATGGTGTACTTCGCCACGTACCGCCGGATGCGCAGGTTGTCGTTGTCGCCGGCTTCCTGACTCAGCCGCCCCCGTTGCTCGCGCATCTTGTGCGCCGTCTGCCACGTACGACAGATGACCTCGCCCACGCGCCCCATGGCCTGGCTGTCCGAGGACATGATGCTGATGGCGCCCAGGTCATGAAGGATGTCCTCGGCGGCAATCGTCTCGCCCCGGATGCGGCTCTCTGCGAAGGCCACGTCCTCGGGAATCTCACGGTCCAGGTGATGGCAGACCATGAGCATGTCCAGGTGCTCGTCCAGCGTGTTCACCGTGTACGGCCGCGTGGGGTTGGTGGACGAGGGCAACACGTTGTCCACACCGCACACGCGGATGATGTCCGGCGCATGGCCGCCACCCGCGCCCTCGGAGTGGTACGTGTGGATGGTGCGGCCCTTGATGGCCGCCAGCGAGTCATCCACGTAGCCCGACTCGTTGAGCGTGTCCGTGTGGATGGTGACCTGGATGTCCTCGTCCTCGGCCACGGTGAGGCACGTGTCGATGGCCGCGGGTGTGGTGCCCCAGTCCTCGTGCAGCTTCAGGCCGATGGCGCCCGCGCGAATCTGGTCGACCAGACCCTCCGGCATGGACGTGTTGCCCTTGCCCGTGAGGCCGATGTTGAGCGGAATCGTGTCCGTGGCCTGGAGCATCCGCTGGAGATTCCAGATGCCCGGCGTACACGTGGTCGCCTTCGTCCCCGTCGCGGGGCCCGTGCCTCCGCCCACCCACGTGGTGATGCCGCTGGCGAGCGCCTCGTCCGCCTGCTGCGGGCAGATGAAGTGGATATGCGTGTCCAGCCCGCCCGCCGTGACGAGGTGCCCCTCCGCGGAGATGGCCTCGGTGGTGACGCCCACCACCATCCCTGGCGTCACCCCGGCCATGATGTCCGGGTTGCCCGCCTTGCCGATGCCGACGATGCGGCCCGCCTTGATTCCGATGTCCGCCTTGTAGATGCCCGTCCAGTCGAGGATGAGCGCGTTGGTCAGGACCACGTCCAGCGCGTCCGCGTCACCGGCCCCCGCGCGCTGGCCCATGCCCTCGCGCAGCACCTTGCCTCCGCCGAACTTGCACTCGTCTCCGTAGACGGTGGCGTCGCGCTCCACCTCCGCCCACAGCCCCGTGTCGCCCAGCCGCACCTTGTCTCCGGTGGTGGGCCCGAACATGTCCGCGTAGTGGCGCCGGTCCATCTTCCGACTCATTCGCGCTCCTCTTCATGGCCGAAGCCTTGCGCACGGACCGCTTCCATTCCGCGCTCGCGATTCTCGGCGGACACCTTGCCGCTGCCCAACGCGTTGCCGCCGCGCACCACCTGCTCGCCCGCGATGGCCACCAACTGCACCGTCTTGCGCTCACCCGGCTCGAAGCGCACCGCCGTGCCCGCGGGGATGTCCAGGCGCCGGCCGTAGGCCTTCTCGCGGTCGAAGGCGAGCGCGCGGTTCGTCTCGAAGAAGGGGTAGTGGCTGCCCACCTGGATGGGGCGGTCCCCCAGGTGCGTCACGGTGAGGGAGATGGTGTCGCGGCCCGCGTTGAGTTCGATGTCGCCGGGCAGCACGCGCACCTCACCGGGCACTCCATCCGACGCGGACACCGGCGCGCTGAAGCGCTCCAGCGACGGCACGGGGAGGAAGCTGCCATACAGCGCCAGCTCCAAATCCCCATGCTCGGCCACCACCGGGTGGTGCACCGTCACCAGCTTGGAGCCGTCCGGGAAGGTGCCCTCCACCTGCACCTCCGCGAGCATCTCCGGCACGCCCTCCATCACCTGCGCGCGCCCCAGGAATCGCCGCCCCAGGTCCATCAGCTCGGCGACGCTGCGGCCGTCACGGATGAACTCCAGCAACTGCGTGGCGATGAGGGCGACAGCCTCCGGGTAGCTCAGCCGCACCCCTCGGGCGAGCCGCTTCTGGGCCAGGAAGCCCGCCTGATGCAGCAACAGCTTGTCGACGTCGCGAGGGGACAGGTGCACGAGACCAACTCCCAGGGGCCCGAGGGCGCCATGACTTGACGCGTCAACAGTAGTGCAACGTGTCGGGCGTCGCCAGGGAGGGGGCTCAGACGCGGCGGGCCCAGGGGTCGTCCCCGAGCAGCGCTGGGAGGAAGGAGAGCCAGTCGCGGGTGGTGCGCACCAGCTCCTCCACGGACACGGCGGCGGCGCGCACGAGCAGGCCGTGGGTGCCCAGCGGGCTGGAGGAGGGGATGAGGGAGGCGCGCGAGGTGACGGGCAGCGCGGTGACTCGGGCGTGCAGTGCCTCGCGCGCGGTGGCCAGCGCGGGGCCGACGAGGAGGAGGGTGGCCATGGCCTCGAAGCGGCCCAGGCGCTCCGGGAGCGTTCCGTGGCTGGGGTCCAACAGCCAGCGCTCGTCGATGAGCGCGCGCTCGCCCACGTGGACGCGCAGGGTGGAGGCGTAGTGCGAGAACGCCCAGCGCTCGCCCCGGGCGCTGCGTCCGGAGGTGACGAGGTCCGCGAGGACGAGCGATGCGCCAGGCGCGAGCTGGAACGCGAGGGTCTGGCTGTATCGCGCGCCAGTGAAACACACGGTGGGGTCTGGCACCCAGGCGAGCAGGGCGTCCTCACCCACGCGGGCGGACACGTCGCTGCGACAGCCGGAGGGCGAGCGATAGACGCGGTTGGCTCCCTGGGAAGACAGCCATGCGGTGGCACCGGGCGCCACGTCCACCTCGAGCGAGAGGTGGTCTCCATCCACGAGGCCACCCCCGAACGAGCTGGTGTAGGCCCACGCGGCGTGGCCGTGGTTGCGCGGGGTGAGCAGGCGCAGCGGGCTGTGCGCCAGCGCCTTGCTCACCACGGTGCGTGGGCCCGAGCGCTCGAAGGCGAGGTGCGCGAAGCCCGCGCGTCGGGATGTCTCGGGGAGGGGTGACCGCGGGGCCAGACTCACCCGGTCAGCCTGGGCCAAACGAGGCTGGAGCACAACGCCCGGCCCGCCGACGTACGCGACTCGCGGCTGCAAGAGCGCGCTCGAAGACCCCCGGAGAAGAAGGGGAGCAGCGGCTGCGCCATGTCGTCGCGCCGCGGGTGCGTCGAGCTTCGAGTCCCTCCGCACCCCCGGAAGGGCATGCCGGGCGATTGTCGTGAAATTTAGGTCATGTGACCTATATTGATTCCCATGGGGGCGGAAACACTCCGTGCCCGAGCGTGGGAGTCGCCATGGTGTCCGAGGGAAGTGTCGTGCTGGTGGGGGGCTACGGAGTGGTGGGCGCCCGGCTCGCCCGCCTGTTGAGGGAGCGTCATCCCGGGTTGCCGCTCGTCATCGCCGGTCGGAGGCTGGAGCCCGCGCGGGAGCTGGCCGCGCAGTTGGGTGGAGCCGAGGGTGTGGCGCTGGATATCCGCGCGCCCTCGCCCCTGGCGGCGCTGGGCGTGAAGCCTCGGGCCGTGGTGTCGCTGGTCAATGACCCGGAGGACCACCTGCTGATGTCGGCGGCGCGCGACGGCATTCCCGTGCTGGACATCACCCGGTGGACGTCGCGGGTGCGAGCCGCGGTGCTGCGGCTGTCGGGCACGCCTCCTCGGGGGCCGGTGATGCTGGGCTCGGCGTGGATGGCGGGGCTGGTGCCGCGACTGGTGGCGATGGCCGCGCGACGCCTGGGTCGGCTGGAGCACGTGGACGTGGGCATCCGCTTCGCGCTCGCGGACGAGGCGGGGCCGGACTCCCTGGAGTACATGGACCGGCTGGGGCTGTCCTTCGACGTGACGGAGCGCGGCCAGGAGCGCCAGGTGCTGCCCCTGACGGACGGGCGGCGCGTGACGTTCTCGGATGGAAGGAGCACGCGGGTGTTCCGGCTCGACACGCCCGAGCAGGCGACGCTGCCCATGGTGCTGGGCGCGCGCGGCGTGGCGACCCGGTTGGGGTTCGACTCGGGCTCGGCGACGTGGTCGCTGGTGGTGCTCCAGCGACTGGGCATCCTGCGTCTGCTCCAGCATCCCCGACTGACGCCGCTGCGCCGGGCGCTGCTGGCGACGAGCGGCACGGGCGGCGAGGCCGCGTGGCTCGCGGACCTCGAGGGCGAGCATGGCCGCACCCGCATCGAGGTGGTGGACCCGAAGGGTCAGGCGCACCTGACTGCGGTGGGCGCGCTGCTCGGCGTCGAGCGACTCCTGGGCCTGGATGGCGCGCCTCCTCCGTCCTCCGGCGTGTGGTTCCCGGAGCACGAGCCGAGGCCCGAGCAGATGCTGGCCACGCTGCGCGCGTGCGGCGTCACCGTGCGGCTCGATGAGGTAGCGTCGTCCGCCGAGGTGCCGACGAGGAAGGCGGCCTGATGCCCCCACGCGTGAGCAAGTCCCCCGGGAAGCTCCCCTCCGCGAAACCGCGAGAGGGCACGGCGGTCCATGCCAAGGGCCACGAGCGCGTGGAGAGCATCCTGGACGCGGCCATGGAGGTGCTGGTGGAGGACGGCTACGCGGGGCTGAGCCTGCGCGGCGTGGCCCAGCGCGCGGGGCTGCGCCTGGGCAATCTCCAGTACTACTTCCCCACCAAGCAGGACGTGGTGCGAGCGCTGCTCGCGCGCTACCTGGAGACCGCCATCCGCCGGGTGCGCGAGCGCATGGAAGGGGGAGGGCAGGACCCGGTGAAGCGCTCACGGCACGCGCTGGAGGCCCTGCTGGAGGACCAGGAGTCGCCCCAACACTTCCAGCTCTTCGCGGAGCTGTGGGCCCTGGCCGCGCGGGACACCATGGTGGCCGAAGCGCTGGGCGTCTTCTACGCGGGCTATCGCGAGGGCATCGTCGAGCTTTTGCGCGAGCTCGCGCCCGACCTCACGCCCGCCCGACGGGAGCGACGCGCGGCCCTGCTGATGGCCTTCTTCGAGGGGCTGTCGCTCTTTCGCGGCGGAGGCAGCCTGCGCGCCTCCTCCGTGCCCGGACTGGAACAGGAGCTGCGCGCCCTGTGGGACGACGTCGCCGGACGGACGTGAGCCTTCAGGGGCTCAGTCTTCTTCGGCGACGAGCACGGACTTGAGACGCTCCAGCGTCTCCGGGGAGACGTCCGTGAACGCGAGGCCTACTTCGAACCGGGCCACCGCGTCCTTGGGGAGCTTGCGCAGCCACGCCACGCGCGCGCGACATTCCAGCGTGGAGCCGTCTCCCGGAAACAGGTCCACCTCGAGCTGGGCGCCCTCGGCGTACTGCTCGTCGGAGTAGATGCGCACGCCTCCCAGGCTCGCGTCGAGCACCTGCCGCTTGTCGCCGAATTTCAGCCGGGCCGGGCGCGCATACAGCGGCGCCTGGAGACGGGGAAACAGACGACGGTCATCCGCTGGAATGCTCTTCGTGCTCACTTGGCTCATCTTCGGCACTCCCCCCGTCACAATCCGGCGGGTCTCACGGGCCTGTCACGAGCATAGGGGATTCAGAAGCCATGTGCAGGTGGGTCAATGGAACAACCCCGCCACCACCTCCAGCAACCCACCCACCGCTTCTCCCACCACATTCGCTCCCTCCACGGCCGCCCCGGCGGCGGAGCCCAGGCCCTCGCTGGCCGCCTCCACCGTGACGACCAGCATCTCTCCGACTTCCACCACGTCCGCCGCGTCTCCCGCCCGCTCCAGTGAGGCCGTCAGGACCTCGGCGGCCCGGGAGCGCTCGGGGCTGCCCGCCGTCACCTGGGACAGCGCCGCCGCCGCGGCAGCCGCTGCCGCCGCCGTGCCCACCACCGCCGCACCCACCACGAGTGAACGCTTGGAGCGCTGGTGCCAGTCGATCAACGCCTTGAGTTCATTCGCATCCAGCCACAGGCCATGGCAGCTCCCACACAGGTCGACGGAGCACACCTCCGTGCGGACCTGGGAGAGGAACTCCGCGCAGGACGGACAGCGCGCGGCGGGTGCGCCACACAGCCCGCACAGCTCATGTGTCACTGAAACATGGTGTCGCGTGTGACGACACCGCCGGGTCGCCGTCGGCAGGGCCGCCTGGACGGCCTCCGTCCTCCATCCCGGTGCCAGCCGTTCCAACTCACCCGCGTCCAGCCAGTGGCCGTGACAGCGGGTGCAGGTGTCTACGGAGACACCGCGCAGGTCGATGACGCGCAGCGTGGGGGCAGGTTGTGGGCAGATGGGGCAGTCGCTCTTCATGCGATGTGCATCCTTCCATGAATCAGGGCGGAGGGATGCGCAGCCTGCGGCCATACGAGGGCACGCCCGCGTTGTTCACGATGAAGAGCTGGTAGTAGCCGGGCGGCGCGAGGTTGCGGTTGGCGGGCGTGGTGACGGTGAGACTGCCCGTGTTGCGTGTGAAGTTGAGCGTGAGCAGCCGCTGGTTCATGTCGAACGTGTGCGTCACCGAGCTGAGCGCGATGAGGGACACGCGGGAGATGTTGGCCGCGTCGGGCGTGGTGATGGTGAAGGTGCTCGCCGGCAGGGCGGTGGTGGGGGCCGCGGTGACGACGGGGCGCGCGCCCTTGAAGAGATAGGGCGGAGAGTAGATTTCCGCGGTGCGCTCGAGCCGTCCTCCCGCGGACAGCACGCGTCCGTCCGGCAGCAGCAGGGCGGTGGAGTGATAGCCGCGGTAGCGGACGTTGCTCGCCAGCGAGGTCCAGGTGTTGGTGGCCGGGTTGTAGACCTCCGCGTGATAGACGGGGAAGTCGGCCGAGTCGAAGCCGGGACCGCTGCTGCCACCGAGGACGAGCACGGTGCCGTCCGGCAGGAGCACCGCGTTGTGCTGGCGTCGTCGGATGCTCATCGCGGCCCGGTACTGCCAGGCGGGCGTGGCGGCGGTGAGGTCTATCTGTTCCATGGTGGCGGTGGGCGGCTCGCTGCCGCCGATGATGAGCACCTTGCCGTCCATGTACACGGCGGGGCCGTAGTTGCGGCCGCCGAAGAGGCTCTGCGGCCCGTTGGTCCAGGCGCCATTGCCGTTGGGGTCCAACCACAGCGAGAGGCGCAGGGAGCCCGCGTAGAAGAGCCGCCCGTTGGGTGCGAGGAACATCTTCGGGTAGTAGGGGAAGTTCTTCTGCGCGCTGGTCAGCGTCCTCCAGGTGCTGGTGCCCGCGATGAAGCGCTGGGGAATCTGGTTGATGTCGCCGGGCCCCGCGATTTCTCCGGAGGTGACCACCACGTCTCCGTTGGAGAGGGTCGTGTTGGTGGGGTACCAGCGCCCGTTGTTCATGTCCGGCAGGCGCGTCCAGGTGTTGGTGGCGAAGTCGAAGAGGCTCGCGTCATCGAGCCCCACGTGGCTCGCGATGTGTCCCCCCGAGACGAGCATCTTCCCGTTCGAGAGGAAGGAGTGGCCTGAGCAGAAGATGTTGTAGCCGGGGGAGGCAAACGTGGAGAGCGCCCCCGTGGTGGGGTCCCAGCGCATGGGAGGCAGGTCGCCCTCCTCGAACTCGCCGAAGAACATCACCTTGCCGTCGGGAAGCAGACTCAGGTGGGTGGCGGTGATGGGCCAGTTCATGACACTGGACCAGCGACCGACCTGCGCGGGGGTCTGCGCGCGGGCTGAAGTCGCCAGCAGCACGAGGCCGAGGAACCAGACCGCATGCGCGCGTGGCGAGAGGGTGAGGCCGATGGGCTTCATGAGCGCTCCGGTGAGTGCTTTCCAATGGCGGAGGCAGAACGTAGGGGCGCGGCGCAAAGTGCATAGCTGTTCTCGCGTCTCGAACAGTGCCGCTTGGGCGACGTGGCGCCCCCACCGGAGGGTCGTTGTCTCGCGGCGCGAATTGGCTTCGTCTCACGCTCGCGCGGAGGTCTCGACGTCGGTGTCCTCAAAGGGCGCCCGCGGTCGGCTCGCGCGGATGGAGGAGAAGTCCCGATGAGGTACCGGCGTCGTTTCCTGGGGATGGTGTGTCTGCTCGCGAGTTGTTCCTCCGCTCCGGGC
This sequence comes from Myxococcus sp. CA056, assembly GCF_013336715.1. Lineage (NCBI taxonomy): Bacteria > Pseudomonadati > Myxococcota > Myxococcia > Myxococcales > Myxococcaceae > Myxococcus > Myxococcus sp. CA056. The sequence continues at coordinate 563,438 of NZ_JABUMT010000001.1, read as the reverse complement.
TCGTCGGAGCCGGTGGGGGAGGCCGAGTCCCCGCTCGTGAGCAACTGGGAGGCCTGCTCGCGGACCGCCGTGTCATTGGGTGTCACGGCGGTCGAGGAGACACCGTACTTGCCACCCATGGCCGCAAGCCCCGTGGGCATGGTGTTCAGTGTGGACGACGGCGTGCGAGGTCGCGAGCCGTGGGTGAGCAACGGCGTGCCGGGAGCGGGGACCCGACTGCTGAAGGACCTCGTTGTCGGAAGCGGGAGTTCGGACCCCCGGTGGTTCACGCGGGTGGGGACGCAGGTGTTCTTCGCCGCCACGGACCCGGTGGCGGGGCGGGAGCTGTTCGCGACGGATGGCACCGCGGACGGCACCCGACGCGTGAAGGACATCTGGCCCGGCGCGGTGGGCTCGTTTCCGACCGAGCTGTTCGCGTTCAAGGGGCTGCTCTACTTCACGGCGGGAGACCCGATGCACGGGCGCGAGCTGTGGCGCAGCGACGGGACGTCCGCGGGCACTTTCATGGTGGAGGACCTGGAGGTGGGGATCGAGGACTCGTCTCCGTCCCAGCTCACCCAGGGGGGAGATGGCGCGCTGTATTTCCTGCGCTCGGCGCTCAGCACCTTCACGTTGCTGATGCGCTCGGAGGGCGGCCCCGGCGCCGTGGAGGTGTTCCGCACGCCGAGCGACCAGGGCATCCCGAGTCCGCTGACGCCCGTGGGCCGCAAGCTGTACTTCGTCGAGGGCGGCGTGCACGGAGGTGGCGGCTCCCACGGCGGGAGCGGGACGTTGATGGTGACGGACGCGGGCGCGACTCCGGTGATGCTGGGTCAGTTCGGGATGATGGGCGAGCTGGCGGGAGTGGACGGGAAGTTGCTGTTCAGCGCCTCACCGCACATGGCCATCGAGGACATGGAGCTGTGGCGCAGCGATGGAACCCCCGCGGGCACCACGCGGGTGGAGGACATCCGCCCGGGACCCGAGGGCTCGTATCCCGAGCACTTCGCGGTGCTGGGCAACCAGCTCTTCTTCGCCGCGAATGACGGCGTCTATGGCGTGGAGCCCTGGGACAGCGATGGCACGGAGCAGCGCACGCGCCTGTTCGGAGACCTGGAGGCCGGAGCGGGCAGCTCGTTCCCGAGCGAGCTGACGACGCTCGAGGACCTGCTCTTCTTCGGCGCGTCCATTCGCAACCGGGGCGCGGAGCCGTGGGTGGGCGACGGGGTGCGCATCTCCACGGTGTCCCTGACGGAAATCGCGCCCGGGCCGCTCTCCTCCAACCCGAGGAGTTTCACGCGCTCCCAGGACCATGCGTTCTTCACCGCCGAGGACAACAGCGGGGTCCGGCGGCTGTATGCCCTGCTCATCCGGCCGGATGGGGGGTGTCCTCCCTGAGCCGGTGAGTCCAGGCGGGCGCGGCGGCACCGGGACGTTGTAGACAGGGGGCATGGCCCTTCCGTGGGAGAACGGTGCCCTCCGTGGCACGCGGGTGCGGTGTCCGGGCTGCACCCGCTTCAACACGCCCGGCATCCGGTGTCCCAGCTGCGCGTGCGGCCCGGTGCCGCCCGAGCACTACGGCGCCGCGCGCATGCTGCTGCACGCGGGCGTGGACCGCTTCTCGGTGGTGGGGCGACTGGAGGCGCTGGAGCCCTCCCTGTCCTGGCAGTTGGAGTCCCAGTACGCCGCGCGGTGGGCGGACGTGCTGCGCGTCGTCGCGGACGTGCGCGAGTGCCAGCCCTTCCTGACGCTGCCGGACTTCGCGGAGGACGCCGAGGACCGCTGGGCCGAACAGCTCCCGTGGACCCAGCCGCCCATCCCTGAATCCTCCTCCGATGAGGATGACGAGGACTTTCTGGCGGCGATGTTCCAGCGCAGCCAGGCTCCCGAGGTCCGCCAGCTCGCGGCGCTCGCCAAGGTCCAGCTGAGACAGGACACGCGGGACATGTTCTCCACCGTCCTGTCCTGTCTGTACCAGGAGGGACGCGCGGCGATGGAGGCCGCGCTTGCCCTGACTCGCTGGCGGGTGTGGAGCCGCACGCGGTTGCAGCGGCAGCAGCGCGAGTTCATCGAGCGCCACGCGCGCGACATCTTCGCGGGCTTCCCGGAGCACACCGCGCGCGCCGCGGTGGCCTGGGTGCGCGCCACCGGCAAGCCGCCCGAAGTGGACCTGCTCTTCGCGCTGCGCGAGGGGCTGCGCTCTCCGGACGAGGACCTCCGCTTCGAGTGCGCGCTCGTGCTTCGGGACGAGCCGGGGCTGCTCGCCGCCCTGGACTCGGAGGACGCGGAGGTGGTGACGGAGGCGCGGGGGGCGCTGGCGTCGCTCGGCTCGTCGGCGCTGCTCGAGCGCCTCCGCGAGACGGGAGACGCGGCCTTCGTCCGGGATGTGCTGCGACGACTGCCTTCACCGCCCACGCTGGAGGTGCTGGACGCGGTGCTCGCCGTCAGCGCGCGGGAGCCGGACGCGCTCGCGGACGCGGTGCAGTCCTGGGCCCGCAACATGCCCTTCGAGCGCCTGTCACCGGAGGTCCAGGCCCGCTGGGGGGCGTGGGCTCGCGACACGCTGGGCACGTGGCCCGCGCGCAACGTGATGCGGTGGCTGGAGTGGGCCACCGAGGAGCGCGAGGCCCGGGCCACGCCGGCCGCGCGCGCGTTTCATGACGCCGCCGTTCGAGCGCTCCGCGTCGCGCCCTCCTCCGAGCGCGCGGAGCTGGTGAGGGCGGGCGCCTTCACGAGCCTCCTCGCGCTGGGCGATGTGGAGGAGCTGACGCTGGTGCACTCGTGGGCGCGGGACGCCGCGTGCGCGAAAGAGCTGCTGGACCTGCTGGTGTCGCTGCCGGGGCGGCTGGACCGCCTGGCGCCGGAGCTGGGGCGAGGCCGCTCGGCGCGGCTGCTGATGGCGGCGTGGGAGCGGCCCGCGCGCGCGGCGGTGCTGGCCCCGCTGGCGAAGGCGGTGCGCTCCTGGAGCGGCATCTCCGGCCGTGAGGAGCTCATCGACGCCGTGTGGCTGCGCTTCCAGTGCCACCCCAGCGAGCGCGCGGAGCTGCTGGCCGCCTTCACGCCCTGGCGACAGGAGCTGTGGGAGCGCCAGCTCGCGGCGGAGCCGGACGCCATCGCCACCTTCGAGACGTGGTGGCGCGCGGACTCGCAGCTCCAGCTCCCGGGGCTGGTGGGGTGGCTGTTGGGTGACGTCTCCGCCCAGACGCTGGCCGAGCGGCTCCCCTTCGTCTGGGCGGCCGCGGAGGCGCGGGTGGATGCGTGGCCGCGCTCCACCTCGCACGCGGTGTCCTCCGCGTCCGCGCCGCTCAACAATGCGCTGCGCCAGGGGCACGACTTCCTCATCCCCGACGTGGAGCGCTTCATGGCGTGGCTCCCGGACTTCGAGCGGCGCGTGCGCGAGGCGCCCGTCGCGGAGGCCGAGTCCAGCTACCACCGGGACCTGCTGGAGGACATCCACGTCGACGTGAAGATGATGGGCGAGTACCTGGAGCGTCGGCGGGACGAGGAGGAGCGTCGGCGCCAGGACGAGCTGAGGCGGCGCGTGGAGGAGTCCCGACGCAGGGACCAGCAGCGGCAGATGGAGCTGGCCCAGCTCGAGGCCGACCGCATCCGGCAGGAGCAGGAAGCGCACCGCGCGCGGCTGATGAGCGCGGTGGCCCAGATGGGAACGCCCATGTCCCCGGAGCGGTGGTTCCAGTCCAGCCCCCGGGTGGATGCACAGGACCTGGACACGGAGGTCATCCTCCCCGGGGCGACGCTGGGCACGCTGCTGGAGTACGCGCGGGTGCTCAAGGCGATGAGCGTGTGTGGCAACTCGCTGGAGGTCTTCGAGGCGCGCGGCCTGTCGATTGCCGACTGGAGCACGGAGGCGCAGGCCTGGATACAAGCGATGATGCGGCGCCCGGAGCTGAGCGTGCGCTTCGCGCAGCTGCTGACGGCGCCCTGGAACTGAGCGCCGCCAGTCACCCGGCTCGAAGCCTCCGCTACTGCGCGGAGGAGCCGCCGTCGAGGACGAACTCCGAGCCCGTCATCAGCTTCGACTCGTCGGACGCGAGGTACACGACGGCGTGGGCGATGTCGTCCGGCTCGCCCAGGTGCCCCAGGGGGATGCTGCGCCGCATGCCCTCGCGCGCCTTGTCGGGCATCCCGCTGGCTTCCATCAGCGCCTTCACCATGGTCGTCTCGACGAAGGTGGGGTGGATGGAGTTGCAGCGGATGCCGTAGCCCTGCTGCGCGCAGTGCAGCGCCACCGACTTGGTGAACATGCGCACGGCGCCCTTGGCGCTGCCATAGGCGGGCAGGGTGGGCACGCCGATGAGGCCCGCCAGCGAGGAGATGTTGATGATGGAGCCCCTGGCGCCACACTGGCGCATGGCGCGGATGCCGTGTTTGCAGCCCAGGAACGTGCCGTCCAGGTTGACCGCGTGCACCAGCCGCCACTCCTCCAGGGAGAGGTTCTCCACGTCCTTGGGGATGCCCAGGCCAGCGTTGTTGACGAGCACGTCCAGCCGGCCGAACTGCTCCAGCGTCGTGTCGATGGCGCGAATCCAGTCCTCCTCGCGGGTGACGTCCAGCGGGAGGAACAGACCCTTGCCCTCGCCCAGGGACGCGGCCACTTCGCGCCCGAGCGCCTCCTGGCTCGCGCGGTCCGTCACCACGACCTTCGCGCCCTCGCGCGCCAGCATCCGCGCGGACGCGCTGCCAAGGCCCCCCGCCGCGCCGGTGATGAGTGCCACCTTGCCTTCCACGCGTTTCATCGTCGTGTGCCTTTCAGGGCTGCGAGTTGGAATCAAACCGGACCGTTGGGCGTGAGCAGCACCTTGCCGCCCCGTCCACCTTCCATGGCGCGCGCCAGGGCTTCCTGGATGGCGTCCAGCGAGAAGGTGCCTTCCACCGCCGTCTTCAGCGTGCCGTCCGCCAGGAGCTTCGACAGCCGGGCGTAGGTCTCGCGCTGGTGCTCGCGCTCGGCGCGCTTCAACCACAGCACCAGCCAGAAGCCGCGCAGGGTGACGTCCTTGAAGATGGTGGCCGCCGCCGACAGCTTGGGGCCCTTGCCGCTCATGACGCCGTAGTTGACCACCGTGCCACCGGTGGCGAGCGAGTCGCCGAGCCGCCGCGTGGAGTCGCCGCCCACGCCATCGATGGCCAGCCGCACCTTCGCGCCGCCCGTCGCCGCGCGCACCCGCTCCGGCAAATCGTCCGTGTCCGTGAGCACGACATCCGCGCCCAGCGCGAGCAGCTCCGGCGCCAGCTCCTCGCGGCGCACGACGTTGAGCGTCTTGTAGCCAGCCTGCTTCGCCAGGGTGATGAGGTAGCGGCCCACCGCGGAGTTGGCCGCGTTCTGGAGCACCCAGTCTCCGGACTGGAGGGTGACGAACTCGCGCAGCATGATGTCCGCGGTGGGCGGGTTGACGAACAGCATGGACGCCTGCTTCACGTCCGTGCCCTTGGGCACCGGCGTCAGTCCCTCGGCGGGGGCGACCAGGTGGGTGCGCCATGTCCCCGAGCCCAGCGGCAGGAAGACGACGTCTCCCACCTTCACCGCCGAGGAGTCCTTCACCTCCACCACGCGGCCCACGCCCTCGTTGCCCGGCACCGCCGGCAGCTTGGGCAGCGAGCCGTACTGTCCGGAGAGGGTGAGCACGTCCGAGGGATTGATGGGCGCGGCCAACACTTCGATGCGGACCTCACCCGACTTCAGCTCCGCGTCGGGCTCCTCCACCACCTCCACCACTTTCAACGGGTGCCCGAACTTCGAAAACCGGACCGCTTTCATGTGTTGCTCCGTGTGCGCGCGGGAAATCGGGCCCTCACCCTAGCGACCTTCGGCGCCGGAGCCGAGCACGCACTCCGCGTCGCTCGGGCAACCGGTGCTCCGGGGTGGGGGGACCAGGCTCGGATGTCCACCGGCTGACTCGGGAAGAGGGAGGTGGCCGCCGTGCGGCGGACGGCCCTCGCCATCCCGTGGGGGGCTGTCCACCTTCCACGGTGACTCGGGGCGCAGGGATGGTGAGGAGGCGACGGTGAGCAACGCGCGCGGGGAAATGACCCTCGGCCGACCGATGGATGCCGCGATGGCGGTGCCTTCGGTGTCGGGGTCCTGGCGACGAAAGGTGACGGGGCTGCTGCGGCCCGTCTTCGCGGTGGCTGGACTGGGGATGCTGGCGCTGCTGGTGCGAAAGGCAGGGCCCCAGGAGCTGGGCGGGGTGCTGCTGGCCGCCGCGCCCTGGCTGCCGTGGGTGGCGCTGCTGGAGCTGGGACGTCAGGGCATGGATGCGCTCGCGACGCGCGCCTCCTATGGCGCCAGGGCAGAGCACGTCCCGCTGAAGGTGCTGGCGCGCGCACAGCTCATCGGCACGGCGGTGTCCAGCATGGCGCCCGCGGGCCGCGCGGCGGCGGAGGCGACCAAGGCGGCGCTGCTGTCGCCTCACATGGGCGGCGCCACGGCCACCGCGGCGGCGGCCACGTCGCAGGCGGCCTCGCTGGCGGCGGGAGGGCTCATCTCCTTTCCCTGCGCCGCGGCGTCCTTCCTGCTGACGGGCTGGTCCGCCTTCACCCTGGCCATGCTGGGCCATGGCGTGGTGCTGGTGGTGGCCTCCACCGGCCTGCGCGCGTGCATGCGCGCACGCAAGCCCTGTGCGTGGCTGGCGCGCCGCTCCCAGCGCTGGGCCCACCACACGGAGCAGTTCCGCGTGACGGCCTGTCACGGCACGTTGCTGCCCTGGGGACCCGTGCTGGCCTTCCTGGGCAGCCGCACGCTGCAGGTGGCGCAGTACGCGGTGCTGACGCACGCGGTGGGCATCGACACGTCGCTGGTGCAGGCCCTCTTCTCGCAAGGTCTCTACCTCTGCGCGCTGGCGGTGGGCTCATTGGTGCCCGGGCAACTGGGCGTCAGCGACGGCGCCTTCGCGCTGGCGGCGGGCGTGTTGGACACCACCACCGCGCGCGCCATGTCGGTGGCGCTGCTGAGCCATCTGGTGCAGCTCGTCTTCGTCGCGGCCGGCGCGCTCACGCCGCTGGTGTGGCGGGTGCGCCCGGCGCCTCGGCCGGCTTCACCTTCACCGGTGTACCGTTGAAGGCGGCGTTGCCGCTGAGCAGGTCCACGGCGCGGTCATCCGTCAGGTCGTTCTGGCTGATGCCCGCGTGCTCGGCGGCGATGCGCTGGCCCGTGCCCTGACGGCGGTGGCCGTAGCCGTGCGGCAGGCTCACCACGCCTCGCATGACGTCGTCCGTCACCGCCACCGGCACCGTCACTTCACCCACGCGCGAGGTGACGACGGCGGCCACTCCGTCGACGAGGCCCAGCCGCGAGGCATCCTCCGGGTGCACCATCAGCGTGCAGCGCGGCTTGCCCTTCACCAGCCCCGCCACGTTGTGCATCCAGGAGTTGTTGTCGCGCAGGTGTCGCCGGCCGATGAGCAGCAGCTCTCCGTCGCGCGGCTCACAGGCGGCGCCCTCGGGGAAGGTCTCCCGCAGGCGGCGCACGTCCGCCATCAGCGGCGCGGGCGCCAGCTGGATGCGCCGGTCCTTCGTCTGGAGCCGGCCGAGCAGACACGGTTGGAGCGGGCCCAGGTCCACGCCGTGCGGGGACGCGCGCAGCTTCGCCAATGACAGGCCGTCGCGCAGCGGATGGAAGCGGGCACCGTAGGGCCCCATGCGCAGGCCGATATCCAGCACCCGCTCCGGCCCCATCCGCGTGAGGGCCTGGTACTTCAAGGTCTGCCGCAGCGAGGGCCGGCCCCGGCGCAGGTTCTCCAGGCGGTGCTGGAGCGCCAGGACGACCTGCCAGTCCTGACGTCCCTCCGGCCCGGGCTGGAAGAGGGGCGGCGAGTACTTGGCGGTGTTGCGCACCGACAGAACGTGGAAGGCCACGTCGTAGTGGCCGCGCTCCAGCGGGGAGACGGGCGGGAGGATGAGGTTTGCGTGGCGCGTCGTCTCGTTGAGGTACGGGTCCAGGCTCACCATGAAGTCCAGGCCCTCCAGCGCACGCTCCAACTGCGGACCGTTGGGCGTGGAGAGCACGGGGTTGCCGGCCATGGTGACGAGCGCGCGGATGCGGCCCTCGCCCGGGGTGAGCATCTCCTCGGCGAGCACGGCGGCGGGCAGCTCTCCGCCGACCTCCGGAAGTCCGCGCACGCGGCTCTTCCAGCGGCCGTAGCTGCCGCGTCCGAGCGCCATCGGCTTGGGCCCGCCGACGACGTCGAACGCGGGCTGGGTGAACATGGCGCCGCCCTGACGGTCCAGGTTGCCCGTCACCGTGTTGAGGACGTTGATGAGCCACTGGCACAGCGAGCCGAACGGCTGCGTGGACAGGCCCATGCGCCCGTAGCAGACGGCCTGCTCGGTGGAGAGGAAGTCGCGGGCGATTCCGCGCAGCGTTTCGGCGGGCACTCCGGTGTGGGGCGCCACCCGCTCCGGCGGGAAGTCGCGCGCAAGCTCTCGCACGGCCTCCAGGCCCTCCAGGTGCGCGGCCAGGTGGCTTGCGCGCGGCGTGTTCTCCACGAGCACGACGTGCAGCAGCGCCAGCAGCGCGAGCGCGTCCGTGCCGGGGCGGATGAAGATGTGGCTGTCGGCGATGGCGGCCGACTCCGTGCGGCGCGGGTCCACGACGATGAGCTTGCCGTCGCGCTGCTGAATCGCGCGCAGCCGGGCGCGGATGTCGGGCGCCGTCATCAGGCTGCCGTTGGACGCGAGCGGGTTGGCGCCCATGACGAGCAGGTACTGTGTGCGGTCCAGGTCCGGGATGGGCGTGAGGAGCTGGTGGCCGAACATGAAGTACGACACGAGCTGGTGGGGGAGCTGGTCCACCGACGTGGCGGAGAAGCGGTTGCGTGAGCGCAACGCGCGCACCAGCTCCGGGCCGAACACCATGTTGCCCAGGTTGTGCACGTTGGGGTTGCCCAGGTACGAGGCCACCGCGTCGCGGCCGTGCTCCTTCTGCACGGCGTGGATTCGTTTCGCCGCCTCGTCGAGCGCGTCATCCCACGACACGCGCTCCCAGCCCGTCGCCGTGCGCCGCATCGGATGGCGCAGCCGGTCCGGGTCCTCATGCAAGTCCTTCAGCGCCAGCGCCTTGGGACACACGTGGCCCCGACTGAACGGGTCCTCGTCGTCTCCTCGGATGGCGGTGATTTTCTCGCCCTCCAGCTCGATGCGCAGGCCGCACATGGCCTCGCACAGGTTGCACGTACGGAAGTGGACCCGGGACGTAGCCGTCGCGCTCATGCGCGGCACTCTACATCGCCCATGAGAGCGCCAATGCCTGTCAGCGCCGCGTTTCGCTCTGCGGTTTCAGGGCTGACGGTGGCGGCAAGCACATGAAAGGATTGCGGCGAGAGGGGAACAAATGCGCCGAATGTGGTCGTGGGTCGTTGTCGCGGTGATGTCGCTGTCGTCCGTTTCGCTGGGAGCCCAGGGCGACGAGGTGAAGGGCGAAGGGGACGAGCAGGGCCGGACGATTCGCTTCACCAAGAAGGACGCCGTGGTGGGGGAGTCCGAGGAGCAGCGGCTTCGCATGGAGATGACGCAGGAGTTCTCCGTCACCGCGCCGGAGATGGAGCCGGAGTCCATCTCGCTGAAGAGCGCGATGGTCCAGAACCAGGTCCTCACCACGCTCGCGGCGAAGGGGCGCATCGTCACCCAGCGGAAGATTGCCTACGGCGAAGTGCAGGACGTGACGAAGGACGGCAACGGCAAGGAGACGCGCGAGGTGGCCGCCGTCAGCGGCAAGAGCTACCTGGGGGAGTTCAAGAAGGGGCGCATCGCGGTGACGGACCTCGATGGCATGGCCGTGACGAAGCAGGTGCGGGAGATGGTGGTCTCGGACCTGGAAGGGCTGGGCGAGGAGGACCCCATCGTCGCCGCCTTCCCCGAAGCGCCGCTCAAGATTGGCGACAGCGTGGAGCGCGTCGCCAAGGCGTTCCAGGACAGCCTCCAGAAAGGCGGCGGCGACGACGGGGTGGTGTTCAAGGACACCCGCATCCAGCTCTCGGAGATTCGCCACGAGGCGCGCGGGCCCGTGGGCGTCTTCACGGTGTCCACCACGCTGGAGGTCCCCGCGGACGAGGAGAGCCCCGTGGCGATGTCCGTCACCTACCAGGGAACGATGAACATCCTGGCCGCCGGCACCGTGCTCACCAGCTTCTCCATGGCCGGGCCCCTGAAGCTCACCCCGACTCCGGAGCTGTTCGAGCTGGGCATGCGCGTCACGGGCAAGGGCGACTCGCGCCTCGTGCTCACCACCAAGGTACTGCCTCCACCGCCGAAGAAGTGACGACACAGCGCGTCAGCTTCGTGGCGAAGGCGTGACGGGAATGGTCCGGCGCGCCGCATGAGTGGTTGGTTGCTCCGCGGAGTGGCGAAGGCGTGACAGGGCGCTGACAGAGAATGGGCAGGGTTCGTGGTTAGAGGGTTCACATGTTCCTGCACGCGCTCGGCCACTTCCATCCGCCCAACCTCCTGACCAACGCCTTCCTCGAGGAGCTGGGGCTCGAGACCTCGGACGCGTGGATTCTGGAGCGGGTGGGCATCCGCTCCCGTCACACGGTGCTGCCGCTGGAGTACCTGCGGGAGACTCGCAACCGGGACGTGCGGGCCGCGCAGGAAGCGGCCCTCTTCAGCAACGCGGAGACCGGGGCGCGGGCGGCGCGGATGGCGCTCGAGCGCGCGGGGCTGAAGCCGTCCGACATCGGCCTCGTCGTCGCGGGCGGCTGCAGCCCGGACGAGTGCATCCCCGCCGAGTCCAACCGCGTGGCGCAGGTGCTGGGCATCGACGCTCCGGCGGTGGACCTCCAGAGCGCCTGCTCCTCGTTCTGCACGCAGCTGCACTTCCTCACGGGCATGCGGCCGGAGCGCCTGCCGGAGTACGTGCTCGTGGTGAACATGGACAACTCCACGCGCGTCGTCGACTACACGGACCGCTCCAGCGCGGTGTTGTGGGGGGACGGCTCGGCGGCGGCGGTGCTCTCTCCTCGCGTGCCCGGGCGGTGGCGAATCACCGAGACGCGGCTGGCGGGAGACCCGTCGGGCGCGGACAAGGTGCGGGTGCCGCGCATCGGCCACTTCACCCAGCACGGCGCGGAGGTGCAAAAGTTCGCCATCCGCCGCGCGGGCGAGACGTTCCTGGATTTGCGCGCCCACTACCTGGCCCAGCACCCCGGCAAGGGCAACGAGGACGTCACCTTCATTGGCCACCAAGCCAACCTGCGCATGCTGGAGGCCGTCCAGCGCCGCTGCGAGGTGCCCGAGTCCCGCCACCGCTTCAACGTCCACCTCCGGGGCAACACCGGCGCGGCCGGGGCTCCAGGCGTGCTGAGCGAGCACTGGGACGACTCCTCCCTGGGCGACGCGGTGGTGCTCAGCGTCGTCGGCAGCGGCCTCACCTGGGCCGGCGCCCTGCTCGAGCGCACCCGCGCTGGCACCCCCTGACCCCCCGCCTGGCCGGCCCGGATGCCCGGAACCCGACCTGTCATGAAGCCTGCTGCCCCGCACGTCGGAGAGCACTGGTATGTTCTCCAACGAGCGTCATGGCCCTGAATCACCCCGACATCCCCCTCCTGCTCCCGACCTGGTGCCCCGGCGGTCCCTCCGTGGGTTTGACACCGGGCGTGGGCTGGGACTCACCGGCGGTCTTCTCCGTCCACCAGACCACAGGGGCACGGACGGATCTGCTGGCGGTGAGGCGGGGGCGTGTGCACCTATCCCGGCACCGTACTCGGACGGGGCGGGGGTCGGACGCATGAGAGAGCAGGCGTGGCGGAAGAGCGCGCAGTGGCTCGTGCTGGGGTTGGTTCTGGCGACGGGCGTGGCGCAGGCAGGACAGAAGCAGGTGGGCGGGGTCCGCATGCCGGACTCGATGACGCTCCAGGGGCGCACGGTGGAGCTCGCCCACATGGAGCTGCACAAGCGCTTCATCTTCAAGGTCTACGTGTGGAGCCTCTATCTGGAGGACCGCCCACGCAGCGCGTCGGAGGCCATCGCCTCCAACTCCGTGAAGCGGCTGCACTTCCGCTTCCTGCGCGACATCACCCGCTCGCAGCTCGTGGACAGCCTCCGCAACGGCCTGAACCGCAGCGCGGAGCTGCGCGAGGGGCCCTTGTCCCAGCAGCTGGGCGTCATGCTCGACTCCATGCGTGACGTGGAGAAGGGCGGGGACCTCATCATCACCTACACGCCCGGGGGCGGACTGGAGATCGGCGGCGCGGCCAGCGGCGGCGTCTTCATCCCCGGCAAGACGTTCGCCGACGCGCTCTTCTCCGTCTGGCTGGACGTGCACCCCATCTTCCCGCGCTGAGGGTCCGCGCCGCTGTGGCCCCCCTGGCCCACCCGCCAGGGCGCCGGGCTGGCGAAATGCCCGTGTGGGTTCTTCCTGACCTTGGCGCTCCCGAGCAGTAAGGTGGTGCTCCAACCATCGTTGTCGGGAGAACCCATACATATGCGGACACGGCTGATTCTGGCGGCATTCGTCGCGCTCTCCACGGGATGCGTTTCGCAGGGCAAGTTCGACGCGAAGGCCCTGGAGGCGGAGCAGCTCACCAAGGGACTCACCGACGAGAAGGGTGCTCGCGAGGCCGCCGAGGCCAAGGTGAAGGAGTTGGAGGAGAAGATCGCCGCGCTGGAGCAGGAGAAGACAGCGCTGGAGACGCGGCTGACCACCTCCGAGTCTCGCCTCACGGCGGGCGCCGCCGAGCGCCGCGCGTTGCAGGAGCAGAACGCGCAGCTGGCCGCGCTCAATGACGAGCTGGCGCGCAACTCCAAGAAACTGGCGCAGGCGAAGGAGGAGCTGGAGAAGAAGAGCTCCGAGTACGAGAACCTGGCGCAGAGCCTCAAGTCGGAGATTTCGGAAGGCAAAATCGAGCTGTCCGAGCTCAAGGGCCGCATGACGGTGCAGCTCAAGGACAAGATTCTCTTCGCCTCCGGCTCCGCGCGGGTGGGTAAGGAGGGCGTGGCGGCGCTGAACAAGATCGCCGACGCGCTCAAGACGGTGCAGGGGAAGATTGTCCGCGTGGAGGGCCACACGGATGACGTGCCCACGGGCGGCGGTCAGTTCCCCACCAACTGGGAGCTGAGCCTGGCGCGGGCCATGGCGGTGGTTCGGGCGCTCCAGGACGCGGGTGTCGACCCGACGACGTTGTCGGCGGCGGGGTACGGCCAGTACCAGCCGATCGCCGCCAATGATTCGCCGGAAAACCGCAGCCTGAACCGGCGCATCGAAATCGTCCTCGCGCCCAAGTTGTGAGAGCTTCGGGAGGGCGCGCGTAGGTGCGCCCCTCCCTCATGAAAACGCTCTTCACCGTCTTCTGCTTCCTCGTTGCCACCGGGGCGCTGGCCCAGGCCCCGGATGGCGGCGTCGCCGACCCCGATGCGGGAGTCCCCACCGGTGTGCTGACGAAGCCACCCGAGCTCCTGCGCCAGGTGGAAGCGCCGTATCCCGCCGAAGCCGCCGCCCAGCAGTTGGAGGGGACGGTGGTGATGTTCATCGACATCTCGGAGACGGGCGCCGTCACGAACGTCGAAGTCACGCAGCCCGCGGGGCACGGCTTCGACGAGGCCGCGGTGGAGGCGGTGAAGCAGTTCCAGTTCTCCCCGGCCGAGGTGGACAACGTCCCGTCGCCGGTGCGCATCCAGTACGCGTACCAGTTCGTCTTCCGGCCCGTGGCGCCCGAGCCCACGGAGGACGGAGGTGTCTCGCAGCCGGAGGCGCCGGTGAACTTCAGCGGTCAGGCGCTGGAGCGCGGCACGCGCAAGCCGCTCAACGGCGCGGAAATCGTGTTGCCGGAGCTGGACCTGTCCACCGTCGCGGACGCGGACGGGCGCTTCTCCTTCCGGGGCGTGCCCCTGGGCACCCACGAGGTGCTGGTGGTGCAGGGCGGCTATGACCGCTTCAAGACGAAGGAGACGATGTCCGAGGGCCTGGAGACGCGCGCCACGTACTACGTGCAGAAGCGCATCTTCAGCCCCTTCGAGACGGTGGTGAGAAGCGACCGTGAGCGCAAGGAAGTGACGAGCACCACGCTCCAGGTGGCGGAGGTGCAGCGAGTGCCCGGCACGCAGGGCGACACGCTGAAGGTGGTGCAGAACCTGCCCGGCGTCGCGCGGCCCGCGTTCAACGGCGGCGCGCTCGTGATTCGAGGCACCAGCCCACAGGAGTCCGGCGTCTTCCTGGACGGCCAGCGCATCCCCCTGCTGTTCCACTTCGGCGGCCTGACCTCCGTCTACAACTCCGAGCTGCTGGAGTCGCTGGACTACCTGCCCGGCAACTTCTCCTCGTACTACGGCGACATCACCGGCGGCGTCATCAACGTGAACAGCCGCGAGCCGAAGATGGACCGCATCCACGGCACCGTGGGCGTGAGCCTCATTGAATCCAACGCGGTGATTGAAGGGCCGATTACGGACACGCTGGGGTTCGCGATTGGCGGTCGGCGTTCGTACATCGACATCGTGCTGGGCGTGATTCCGGAGGGCGACGGCCCGAGCCTCCAGGTGGCGCCGCGCTACTACGACGCGCAGCTCAAGCTGGTGTGGAAGCCGCTGTCTCGCCACACCTTCACGCTTCAGGGCATCACCTCGCGCGACAGATTGGGGCTGGTGTTCGACCGGCCGTCGGACAACGACCCCACCGTCAACGGCAACCTGGAGGTCACCACGGGCTTCAACCAGCTGCGGCTGCGTCACCAGTACCGCGCGGACCGGCTCACGTTGGACACGCACGCGCTGGTGGGCAACACGCTGGTGGAGTTCGAGATTGGCGACCGCAACCTGCGCATCGCCTCCACGGACCTGAACCTGCGCGCCACCGCGGAGTATGCCCTGGTCGAGCCCTTCACCCTGGCGGGGGGCGTGGACGTGACGAGCAACTTCGCGAACGTCAAGGCGCGCATCCAGCGTCCGCCGCGCGAGGGCGAGCCGCCCAGCCCGCTCATCACCGAGGACCTGCTCACCACCGACGGCGACTTCCTCCAGTACTTCCCTTCGCTGTGGATTGAAGGGCGTTGGCGTCCGTTCAAGGGGCTGCTGGTGGTGCCGGGCGTGCGGTACGAGGGGTATATCTTCACGGACCAGAAGGAAGTGAAGCGCACGCTGAACCCGCGCCTCGCGGTGCGCTATTCGCTGACGGACACGCTGACGCTGAAGGGTGGCGCGGGCGTGTACCACGGGCCTCCGGTGCAGGATGAGCCCAGCCTGGCGTTCGGCAATCCGGACCTGTCGGCGAAGCGCTCGCTCCAGTATGGCGTGGGCGCGGAGTGGCAGCCGCGTCAGGAGTGGTTCGTCAGCGGCGAGGTCTTCTACAACGACCTGGACAACCTCATCAGCCGCTCGGATGCGCTGGTGGAGCGGGACGGGGAGCTGGTGCCGGAGCGGTTGAAGAACGGAGGCATCGGCCGTGTGTATGGCCTGGAGATTCTCATCCGCCGCTCGCTGACGGAGCGCCTGTTCGGCTGGATTGCGTACACGCTCAGCAGGAGCGAGCGTCGGGACGCGCCCGGGGCGAACTGGCGCCTGTTCGACAACGACCAGACGCACGTGCTGACGGCGATTGCCTCGTACAAGCTGCCCAGGGGCTGGGAGGTGGGAGCGCGCTTCCGCTTCGCATCGGGCAATCCGACGACGCCGGTGGTGGGCTCGGTGAGGGATGACGGCACCGACGTGTTCCTGCCGCTGTTCGCGGGAGTGAACTCGCGGCGGCTGCCGTCGTTCAATCAGTTGGACGTGCGCGTGGACAAGATTTTCGTCTTCGACAAGTGGACGTTGGACCTCTATCTGGATTTGACGAACGCCTACAACAACGCGGCGGTGGAAGGCATCGCCTACAACTACAACTACACCGAGAGCGCCTACTTCGAGGGACTGCCCATCCTCCCGGTCATCGGCGCCAAGGGGAGTTTCTGAGCATGCGCACGCGAGTCTTCGTCACACTGGCCGCGCTGCTGCTTGCCTGCGGCCCCGACTTCGAGTTGCAGAGTGAAATCCGCCGGGTGCGGGTGCTGGGCATCCGCGCGGAGCCGCCCGAGCTGGTGTTGGACCCGGACACCGGGGCGTTGCCCGGGCCGATGACGTTCAGCGCGCTGGCGGTGACGCCGGACGCGCGTCCCGTCACCGTCTCGTATGCGCTGTGTCGCTTCAACGGCAACCCGTACGACGGCCGTTGCCCCGGGGTGAACGGTGTGGCGCTGCCGGACGGCATGTTGTCGCTCCAGGACCCCAACGTGCAGGTGGTGCTCCAGGAGGCGCTGGTCGCGGCGAATCCCAATGGAGGAGGGACGCCGAACCCGGATGACCCGCGCACGCGCGAGGCGCTGGAGAAGGGCATTCCGCTCTTCGTGGGCTACGAGGCATCGGACGGTTCGGGGACGCCGGAGGGCACGGAGCGGGGCGTGAGGCAGGTGTTGGTGCGCTCGACGACGGCGCCGAATCAGAATCCGGCGGTGGCGGACATCCTCTGGAATGACGCCACGCTGACGGGGCCTTTGCCGTTGGACGCGGAGGTGGTCTTCCGCCCGGTGCTCACGGAGGGCAGTCTGGAGCTGTACACGGCGGAGGACGGCCCGCGCACGGAGCAGGTCTTCTACAGCTGGTTCGCCACGGGTGACGGCGAGGTGAAGGAGTTCCGCTCGCAGGAGCCGGTGGACAACAGGCCCGGAGACCCGACGTCGAAGTACGAGACGCCCGCCACGCCCCAGCGCATCACCGTCTACGTGGTGGCGCGCGACGGACGCGGCGGAGTGGGCTGGCTCAGCCGCGACGTGGATGTGGGGCCGTAGCCCGGGATGCCGCTGGCGCCATCTGCCTGCCCCACGCGACGCGGTGTTGGGGCGGGCTCCGAGGAGGGAGGGCTAGACCGGTTCGAACAGCGTTCCGGTTGCCCCTACTCGCTCCAACGCGCCCTTGAGCCTTTCAGAGACAACGAGGACAACGGACCATCCCCATGTCCGAAACACTTGGGCGTCGCCCACTCTTGACGGGTCGATGCGCAGTCCTGAAACCTTGCGGTACTGCCCTGCTTTCTCTGGACGCCCATCCTCTGGCTTCCAGTATTCCACCTCTTCGGATGCCGCATCATCAATGCACTGAATGAGCTTGGTCGCGACCAGTATGCAGAACTGGTCGGCATGCCCTTGGATATCGACGGGTAGGATTTGCACGTCGGCCGGGGCCATCTCCACGAAGAGAGAAGCCACCCTGACGTGAACAATGGGAGTGGCGAATCCCGCCAGGCAAAAGTCCAGGGGCTTGCCGGGAACATCCACCGGAACTCGCAAGCGACCCGGGTCTGGAAGGGGTCTCCCTTTCTTGAAAATCCACGGGTCTTCCACTTCCCGGGCTTGCTGGTCCGTGGGGATTCCGAGCACCCACCGTCCCCGAATACTCATGTCATCGGTCAGCTCGAAGTACCGCTGCGGCATGATGCGCACCTTCTGTCATTCGCTGCGAGTCACCAATTTATTGAGCTTGGAGCCCTCCTTGGAAACCTCCCGCGCCAGGCGGCGAAGTTCTGTCGTCAATGCCTCGCGGCACTGCTGCATGTGAAGAGTAACGACCATGGCCCGCCGTCTTTCGTGTCTACTTCGCCTATGCCGGTCTGACCCTCAAACTCGACCAGTTGAAGCTCATCAGAATGCCGACCTGCGTCGCAGCGTGTTCAACCGTTCCGCGAGGCCCTGTGCACAAACGGTTTTGCCCAGGAGGCTGCCTTGTTCGATGCGGAAGTAATCGTTCGAGTAATACTTGTTATTGCGGAAGTGGTCGCCCTTGAAATCCAGGCGCGTGAGCACGTCGAGTGCTGAAACATCACCCAGTGGCCCAAAGACCGTACCGTCAAGAAGAGTGACCGCGACCGAAAACTTGTCCCGTCCTTCCTGTCCGGCAAATCGGGTTCCGAATCCAGTCATGTGGATGCGTCCCTCACTGCTTTGGCAGAGCACCAGGGTATTGGGGCCCATGTCGGGGACGGCGGTTACCGGCTTGTAACGGATGGTCGGAATGCCGTGGGATTGCGGAGCAGATTCGCCCATCCATGCGAGCGCCTCGTCAAGGACTCTGCCGTAACGCTCTCGATAGCGGTCTAAAGCGAAGTGCAGCAGGTCTTTCTGTTTCCCCAATCGTGCCCAATCGCTCAGGGGAAGGAGAAGCAGGTTGCAGGGATGAACATTGCGGATGAATCGCCGGACCAACTCGTCACGGTTCCACGACCTCCAGGTGGTGTTTCCGTCCTTGACATCGACGATGTGGGCCGCGTGCCAGCGGGCGCTGTTCAACGTCTCGCCTAGTTTGGCCCCGTTTACGTCGTATATGTGGCACGGCATTTGTTCCCGCAGCCACATAGAGAATCCAAGCCCCCGAGGCAGCGCGTTCCTGTAGGCGAGCGCGTGGAGGGCCCACTGAGGGGAATTGTCGGTGAATGCGACCCGACCTCCGGATGCCATTTGTGGGGGATAGAGGTTGCCACGTCGTCGCCATGGCTCGGCCCCCTCCATCTGGCGGAGGAAGAAGATCGGATCCGACTCCTCTACATAGCGACGCAGTTCATCGTGAAATACGAGGACGGCCTCGGGAGATGGTAGGTTGGGTTCGATGAACTGCGAGAAGTAGACGTCAAACGGACCATCGAAACCAGGGGGCGGCAGGTTCATGGGGCTTTCTCTCCGTGACTACGCGACTACGCGACTACGCGACTACGCGACTACGCGACTACGCGACTACGCGACTACGCGACTACGCGACTACGCGACTAGCCCCTATATAGATTCAGAAAAGTCAGTAGCTGATGAGTCGCGAAGCCCGGTAGTCGCCAAGCTGGGCGAGAATTGCAAGCCGGCAAACTCCGCCTGCAGTTGCCCGCAGGAGTCTCAGCGCGGCAGCCGCTGGTATGAAGAAGGCACCGCTCAACGCTCTGCTCTGGAACACGCCAGCACCCTCCGCGACGTGGATGCGGCGCGCTACGGCGCCGTCGCGGGTGGCTTCCAGAGGAACACGTTGCGCCGTGTCCCGTTCACGACGATGAACACGTTGCGCGCGGGGCTGTAGCGGAACCTCCCGTACGTGCCGTTCGACGCTGGCGCGCCCGGGTCATCCCCCGTGCCCGTGACTTCCACCCAGCGCGCGTTCGGCAGGTCGAGCATCGCCAGCCTCTTCCCACCGGGGTACGCGACGAACCGGTCCAGCACCGGTGAGTACGCGAGCCCCGGCGCTCCGCCCACCGGCGTGCTCAACCCCGTGGTGGTGACGGTGGCTTGCGTCTTCGCCGCGTCGCTCAGCGCATACGTCGACACCGTGGCGCCCTCGCGCACCAACGCCAGGACGTTGCGCCGCGTGTCCACATCCGCGCCTGCGTAGTAGTAACCAGCGCCGTTCGCCGCATGCGCGGTCCAGGTGTTGGCGACCGGGTCGTACTCATGCAGCTTCCTCGGCCCGATATACCAGACGTGCCCACGCGCATCGGTCGCGCTGGCCCCGTAGTCGATGACCGGATTGTTCGCGCCGCGCACCCAGCGTCCCGTCGCGAAGTCGAAGCCCATCACCAATCTCGAACCCGCCTGCCCACTGGGATACGTGCCCACGGAGCCGAGCACATAGAACCGACCCGTCGCCTCGCTGAAGGCGATGTTGCCGTACGTGTGCGCGCTGCGCGGCTGCTGCGTGTCGAGCTGGGCGACGATGCTCGGCTCGTCACACAACTCCGGACGCACATAGCCGCTGGCCGTCAGGCTCGCGTCGGGAATGGCGAGCGACGTGACGGACGGGTAGAAGCCACACGTCTCCACTCGCTTGTCTCGCATCACCGGCGTGACGCTGTTGCCCGTCATCCCCGCGGGCAGCTCCGTCCACCGCTTCCACTTCATCGTCGCCAGGTCGAACGTGAAGACGTTGTTGTACGGCGAGTCGTCATGCCCGCCGCCCCAGACAATCAACCTGTCCCGCAACGTGTCGTAGGCCCCGCCGCTCCACGCAATCATCACCGCTTCGCACGGATAGCTGGAGTACGGCGTGGGGCAGACGTCCGCCATGTTCGTCCCGGGCAGCTCCTTCCACGAGCCCTCCGGCATGGCGGCGATGATGGCGTCGACAGGGCCGGGCTCGACTCCGCCCGCGTCGGGCACGGGACCCGGACCTCCGTCACCTCCGGCGCCCGCGTCCGCACTGGAACCGCCATCCTCTCGTGGAGGTGTTTTGGAGGGCTCGCTCTCACCGCAGCCGGGAGACAGCGTGGCGGCCCAGACCAACGCGGCGGGGAGCAGGACTCGGGAGATTCTTCGCATCCCTCATCCTGTGCGGCCTTTTCCCCTCATGTCTCGGAAAGACTCGCGCAGCCTCCCATCCAGAGCGCTGTGGTTGATGTGCCGCATGTCATCCAGGTCGATGCGCGGGCCTTGTCGCTGACCATCGGCATGTGAGCGGGGCGCTCAGATATTGGTGAGGATGATCCGCTTCAAGGCGTAGTCCGGACGGAGGACCAGCGGGTCGTTGCTCAGGGTGATGGAGGAAAGATACCGACTGCCAGCGGAGACGAGCGGCAGCGCGACGCGCAGGGTCAGCTTCACCGGAGCCTGCGTCTGGCTGCAGCTGTCCTCGAAGACCGCTGCGTTCGCGCGGGTGAGGTTCCAGGAAAAGGTCTTCTTGTCCGGCGACAGACTGACGTTGTTCCAGAATTGGGCCATCCCCGCCACCAAGGTGTTTCCGTCGGTGACGTCACAGCCGTTGCCCACCTGGGTCAGAACCAGCTTGAGGAACCCCGCGTCAGGGCGGGGCACGCCCATGTTCAGGTCATCCCTGATTTGGGTGATGACCGCTTCGTCGAAGACATGGCTGCTGCTGACGCTGATGGATCCCTTGAGTGGCAGCCTGATAGAGGGCTGGACGGTATTCATCAGATAGTCGCAGTTCGGGGGGCCGATCCGATTCATGCAGATGTGGATGAGATTGTCGTTCAAGGCGAGGTCGAGCGGAGCCTCGACCGTGAGCGAGCCCAGAGCGGGCCACTCTGGGATGACGAGCCCGCCCTCGGCGCCGACCTTGTAGGACGAGTCCCAGTACCGCGCGAGGGACTCCAGGACCAGGTTGCCCAAGGCGTTGAGGGTGAGGTCGTGGCCGCCAATGGAGATGGCCTCCTCGACTTGAGATGCCTGGTCAGACGTCCCGACTCCCCGCTGATGGCTGTCGTGGAGTTCCGGCATCGAGTCCTGGGAACTCGACATGCAACCCGCCAGCAGACTCACACACGCACTCGTCATCACCCGGCTCATCGCCAGACGGCATCGCCCGCGCATCATGGTGCATCCTCCTCTGCACGCTGAAGACACGCGGCGGAGGCAGGCCATGCAGAGATTCCGCACTTTCGCCAATGCTGAAATCTTCCGTCACTGCCGCCCCAGATGATGCTTCCCAGCAAGAGCGGTGTTCGCTGGAACGACCGATGTAACCCGAGTCAATTGAAACCTAATTCTGTCCACGAAAATAAGAATTCGCGAGAAGTCCACTTGGTTCCGTTCACCAGGAATGGTTGGTTCCGCCCCTCCCTTCACCTGGAAAGGACTCCCCCATGCGGAACTTCCTCGCAGTGACTGCCTCCCTCTTTTCGCTCACGTTCCTGGGCTGCAACACCGCGCCCGCCGAGCAGGCCCCCGAGCCCACGCCGGAGACCGCGGAGCAGACGCAGAGCCTGAACGCAACGGGCACGGGCTGCTCGGCTGACTCGGAGTGCGCCTCCGGTCTGTGCTGGGTGGAGGCGGACTCCTACCCCCTCTACAACCCGTACTGGATTCGCGCGGACAGCTGCACCGAGGAGTGTGGCGGCCCGACGGACCACGCGCCTTGCCGCATCCTCGCGGCGGACCTCAACGCTCCGGCCGCGAACTCGGCGCGCTGCATCCCCGCGCGCGGCGTCTACGACGACTACCCCTATGACGACATCTTCTACGTGTGTGACCTGGTCGCCGCCGGCCTGGGCACGGTCCACTGGGTCGAGTAGTCGCGACGTGACTCGTGCCGCCCGGAACGCTGGAACTCCGGGCGGTGTGTCGCCGGGGGTGAACTCCACCGGGTTGCAGGTGTCAGGCAGTGGCGCCCCCGCATCATGATGATTTCATGACGGGTGTTGGCGCGGGCGCGGGAGGGAGACTCCCCCGTCATGAGATGCCTCCTGCTCGCCGTGGGCCTCGTCGCCATCTTCTCGTCGAATGCCTGTGCCCCACGTGTGACGCGCCCCTCGCCGGCGCTGGGGCAGGTCGCGGACGTCCGCACGAAGCCGGGCCGATACGACGGCTACTCCGTGGCGTGGCGCTTCGAGAAGGACGCCAAGGCGCTGGGGGTGGGGTTGTGGGGCGGCGTCGAGCTCCATGGACAGGGTCGCAGGCCCATTGTCGTGTGGCCGCGAGCCGAGTCTGGTGACCCCTCATCTGACGGTGACTCCGGTCCGGCGCTGCGCATCGACTCTCCCATGGTGACGCGCTCGTCGGACCCTCGGGTGAGGGAGTTCCTGTCGGGTCGCATCGAGGGACTCGACTACGAGTACATGAAGGCCCAGGGCTGGCTCTACGAGCGCTGTGGCCCGCCCTTCGTCGAGCCGTGTGTCTTGAGAGGGACCTTCATCAAGACGTCGAGCTTCGAGTCCGTGGACCCGCTCATCGCGTACCTGGGACGCTGGCTGAAGGAGGGCGATTACGCGGGGGTCCTTCACATCAACGTCGTGCAGCACGTCGGCGTGCCCGAGGACATCCGGACGCGCATGGGCGATTACGACGGCTACTCGGTGGACCTCTGCAAGCCCGAGGAGAATCCGGACCGACGCCTCATCGTGGTCACCGGTCAGGGCTCACGGGTCTTCGCGCCCTTCATCGCCGGAGAGCCCGAGGACTACGACAAGCGCCGCACCTGGGCGGTGCTGATTGGCGGTCCAGACCCGCAGGCCCGCGCCGACCTCACCAGGCCCGGTTGCCACGCTCCCCATGCGGCCCGTATCCGGGTCGTCGGCTACGAGGACGTCGACGCGGCGATTGCCTATTGGGGTGGCCTCCTGAAGGCAGGCAACCATCAAGGCGAGGTGCTCATCTACGTGCAGGGCCTGGCTCAGGGCTCATGAGGCGCGAGCGCCGTGGGCCGCGATTCATGATGATTCCATGAGTGTCCGCGGTGGGACCGCGGCTCAGCCGAAGGCGGCGGAGGCGCGTCCCAGACCCTCGGCCACGGAGGTGAAGGCGTCAGCGGTGCGCACGCGCTCCTCGCCGAAGCGATTCACGTAGAGCTGGCGCACGGCGGGAATCTGCGAGGAGCCACCCGTGAGGAACACGGCGTCGATGTTCGCCGCCTCGGGGTGGCGCGACAGCAGTCCCACCGTGCACTGCTCCAACTCGTCGAGCAGCGGCTTGCTGAACACCTCGAACTCCGCGCGGGTGATGGGCTCGTGGAGGTTGATGCGGGCCTCCTCGAAGTCCACGGTGGCCACCTCGTCGCGCGACAGGCGCACCTTGGCGGCTTCAATCGCGCGGAACAGGCGGTAGCCCAGGTTGTCCATCACCAGGTCGTGGAGCGCCTCGATTTCGGGCTGCTTGTCACTGGTCTCCAGCATGGTGTCCAACAGGTCCTGGGTGGACTTCTCCCGGATGAAGGACATCTCGTGCCAGGACAAGAGCTTGGCCATGACGTGCTGGGGCATGGGCAGGCGCTTGTCGCTCAGGCCTCGCACCCGGTAGGTGGAGCCCGCGCCAAAGCGGGGCAGGAGCTTGTGGCGCATGATTTCGGCGTCGAAGCGGTCTCCACCGATGCGCACACCGGTGGAGCCCACGACGTCCGGGCGGCGGTCCTTGACGCCTCGGCGCGAGGGGCCCAGGCGCATCAGGGTGAGGTCGGTGGTGCCGGCGCCGAAGTCCGCGACGAGGACCAGCTCGTCGCGGGTGAGCTGGGCCTCATAGGCGAGCGCGGCGGCGATGGGCTCGATGAGGAACTCGATGTGCTGGAAGCCGGCCAGCTCGGCGGCGCGGTGCAGGCGCTTCTGGGCGAGCGCGTCCGCGTCCTTGTCCGGGGTGAAGACGGCGGGGCGGCCGAGGATGACGGCCTCGGGAAGGCCGCCCATGTGGGCGCCCGCCGCCTCGCGCACGCGCCGCAGGAGGATGGCGACCAGGTCCTCGATGGTGAAGGTACGGCCCTTCACCTGGGTGGCGCGGAACGAGTTCGAATGGAGGAAGGACTTCACGGACTGGATGAAGCGTCCGGTGTTGTCCTCCATGTAGCGGTTGATGGCGTCGGCGCCTGTGTAGATCTCGCGCTCGTCGTCCGGGAAGAACATCACGGAGCGGAAGAGGCGGGGCTCCGAGGTATGGGGTTGCAGCGACAGCACCGTGCCATCAGGCAGGGCCGCGGCGGTGTTGCTGGTTCCGAAGTCGAGTCCGCAGGCTTGCATGGGGGTGCGCCCCTTATCGCCAAACTCCGGGAAAGGGTAGGGCGTCGTGAGCCGGGCTGCTCGGTGGAGGACGGGCGAGTGGGCGGCCGCCCGGAGAGGGCGTGGGTTGGCGAGGTTCGATGACTTCCCATGTTTCTTTTTCGGGAGTCACGACACAGGGGGTCTCCATGAAGCTCCGCGCGAGAGGGTGGGTGGCCGCCGGTGCCGCCGCGCTGCTCGTCACCGGCTGCCGCGAGCGCGGCCAGGACGAGCGGTCGCAGCAGGGCACGCAGGCGACCGCGAGTGAACAACAGCAGCAGGCGGAAAGCGCCCAGGATGAGGTGCGGCGCAAGCAGGAGGCGCTGGACGAGGCGAAGGCCCGCGCTCAACGTGAATCGGCTGAGTCGGACGAGGCCCAGACCGCACAGCAGGCCGGAGCCGCACAGCAGCAGGCCTCGGATGCCACGGCGCAGGCCGGAGCCGCACAGCAGCAGGCCACGGGCGCCACAGCGCAGGCCGGAGCCGCTCAGCAGCAGGCCGCCGAGGCGAACTCGCAGCAGGGCGCCGCTCAGCAGCAAGGTGCCCAGGCGAATCAGCAGGCTGCTGATGCCACGCAACAGGCGGGCGCCGCACAGCAGCAAGCCGCGAATGCCACGCAGCAGGCGGGAGCCGCGCAGCAGCAGGCTACGGATGCAGCTCAGCAGCAGGCCGCCCAGGCGGGCCAGCAGGCCACGGATGCGGCTCAGCAGCAGACCGCTCAAGCGGGACAGCAAGCCACGGATGCTCAGCAGCAGGCCGCCCAGGCGGGACAGCAAGCCACGGATGCTCAGCAGCAGGCCGCCCAGGCAGGACAGCAGGCCGGAGATGCGCAGCAACAGGCAGCCCAGACAGGACAGCAGGCTGGAGAGACTCAGCAGCAGGCCCAGGCCGGAGCGACTGACTCGGAGAGCGAGGCGGAGCGACAGGCCGACCTTCGGTCGGAGAAGGAAGCCGAACTGCGCGCGGAGCAACGGGCCGAGCAGCAGGCGGCGCAGACCGGCTCGACATCCACGGGCACCGAATCGCAGCCGGGCCAGGGCACACCGCAGTCGCCCGTGGCCTCCGCGCCCACGGGGACGGAGTCGCAGACCGGTCAGGACACACAGTCCCAGACCGGCCAGGACACGCAGGCCTCCGCGCCCACGGGGACGGAGTCGCAGACCGGTCAGGGTACGCAGTCGCCGGTGGCTTCCTCCTCCGAGACGGGCTCGCAGACGGCCCCTTCCACCGGGTCCTCCACGGATTCGAGCTCGGACCAGGCCTCCGGGGGTTCGGGGCAACAGGTCGACGAAGGCACTCAGCCGCTGTCTCCCCTCGAGCAACTCGATGCCCGGCAGCAACAGGGACAGACGACGAGCGGAACGGAACAGCAGACCACCGACTCGGCCTCGTCCGGCACGGAGCAGCAGCCCATCGCCACCGCGCCTTCGACGACCGAGCAGCAACAGCCTGCTTCCGGGACCTCTGATTCCACGACGGGCACCTCGGGCACCACCTCGCAACCACAGTCGGGCACGCAGCTGCCCCAGCAACCGCCCGTGGTCGCGCTCCCGATTCCCTCTGGTTCACAGCAGGGCAGCGGCACCTCGTCGGGAACCCAGAGCCAGCAGAACACGCCACAGCAGTTCACCGGCGAGGTGGTCCGCGCGAGCGAAACCGAGGTCCTGCTCAGTCAGGGCGGTGAGCCTCAGCTCCGCTTGACGGTGAACCCACAGACACAGGTAACAGTGGATGGATTCAGCGCGGTCGCCGAGGACATCCAGGAGGGAGCCCAGGTCCGCGCCTCGTTCACCACGGACGAGACGGGGGAAGCCAAGGCGGTGAGCATCAACGCGACGTCCAAGGGGAGCACCACGGGAACAGGCTCCACCCAGGAGACGCAACCCACGCAGCAGCAGTAATCACATAGCGTCAGTGTCACTCCTTCCGGCGCTGCCCATGATAATCCCCGGCCCCTCTTTCGAGAGGGGTCACACATGAAGCAGCAACTGGTCGTCCTCCTGGGTGGATGGTGTCTCGGCGCGCTCGTGGCTTGTGGTGTTGACGAAGCGCGGTTGTCGCGAGCCGCGGAGGACTCCGTGGCGAGAGCGGCGCTCACCGAGGAGGGCCCGTCACCTCAGGGGCTTTGCGGTGAGGACGGCGTCTGTGACCCCTGGGAGACGCACGAGACCTGCCCGCTCGACTGCGACGGGCCCAGCGACCCTTGCGGAAACGGCGTGTGCGAACCGCTCGAGACGCAGCAGAGCTGCCCCGCAGACTGCGGTGGTCCCATCGGCGGCACTTGTGGAGATGGACTGTGCGCGTCGTCCGAGACGCAGCAGAGCTGCCCCTCCGATTGCGGTGGTCCCATCGGCGGCACTTGTGGAGATGGCCTGTGCGCACCGTCCGAAACGCACCTGAGCTGCCCCTCCGACTGTGGCGGTCCCATCGGCGGCACTTGTGGAGATGGACTGTGCGCATCGTCCGAAACGCACCTGAGCTGCCCCGCCGACTGTGGCGGCCCCATCGGCGGCACTTGCGGAGATGGACGGTGCGAGCCGGCCGAGTCACACCAGAGCTGCCCTCTCGACTGTGACACTCCCGTTGGCGACCCTTGCGGGAACGGGCTGTGCGAGTCCTTCGAGTCACATCAGAGCTGTCCGCTCGACTGTGACGGCTGAGCTTCGCCTCGTGAGTGCCACGTCGCGCCACCGATGATGGGCGCGACGTGGCCGAGACACTCAGGGGCCCTCGCTACGTGAGGACCTGGATGAGTCGCCGGGGAATCGCCTCGGCGTGCCAGCGCTGAAGCTCGCGAGCAATCTCCGCGGAGCGCTTCGCCCGACCCTCGCGGATGAGCGGCAGCAGGGCGCGCGCGGCCTTGCGCTCCCGGGGCTTGCCGCCCGCCGCGAGCCGCTCGAACACCTCCAGCCGGACGTCCGCGTCGTGCAGCTCCCCCAGCCCCTCCTGGAGCGGGACGAGCACCTCCACCAGCGCGCCCAGGGTGCGGCGGAACGCGGGCTGGAAGATCTCCAGCTCGTAGCGCAGCTTCTTCAAGTCCTTGCGCAGCGCATGCGCGGACGCCGCATCGGGCGCGTCCATGTAGACCTGCATCCGCTTGCGCACCCGCCGCACCCGCCAGTGCAGGGGCTCCTTCACCCGGCGCCCACCGAAGCGATGGTCGTCCTCCAGCGCATCCACCTTGCGCAGCATCCGAGGCACGGTGCGCGAAGCCCACCGCTCCAGCTCCGAGCGAAGTCGCTTCTCCTTCGTCTTCAGGCCCGCCAGTCGCGCCTTGCCCAGCGCGGCGATGCCCGCGCGGGTGTCGGGCTTCTCGCGGCGCGCCTTCTTCGCGACTTCCTCCAGCCAGGCCGCCTGGACGTGCAGGTCCCTCACGTCGCCCAGCGCGTCCTGGAGCCGCTTCACCTCCACCTCCAACTTGCCCAGCCCGCCGAGCGGACGGAACACCTGGATGGCGGCGCGCAGCCGACGCGTGGCCACGCGCATGTCGTGGACGCCGTCGTCGTCGAGTTCGTCCGACAGCTTCGCCTCCGGCTTGCGGACATCCGCCAGTCGGCCCGCCAGGATGCGCCGCGCGGCCTGTCCCAGCTCGCTGTCGGGGCCCAGTCCGCGGATGGGCGTGGGTTGGGCCATCCGACTAACCTCCCGTCCCGGCCTGGGTGTTCAACATCCGCTCGGCGGCCTCGGGGCCTTCCCAGCCGAGGATGCGCGCTTCCTTGTCCTCGAAGTGCACGGCGGTGAGGAAGAAGTGCGCCAGCTCCTCGCGCTCGCGTCGGGACACGTCCTGATACGTGCGCAGGTGCTCGGTGCGAGGCGACGCCGTGGGCAGGGCGATGATGCGGTCATTGCGCTCGCGCTCGCCCGGCTTGCCACCCTTGCGCTTCTGGTCCACCTGGAGGACCCCCAGCGCGCGGCAGGGCAGCACAACACCGGGCCACGTGGTGTCGTCCCACAACACCATGGCGTCGAGCGGGTCCCCATCCGGCCCGCGTGTCGAGGGGATGAAGCCCCAGTCGAACGGGTAGCGCAGACCCCGGGTGAGGGGACGGGAGAGCGTGAAGGCCGAGAGCGCGGCGTCGTACTTCAGCTTCACCGTCGAACCCCGTGGGGACTCGACGACGACGTGGAATGCGCCCTGGGACCCACGCGAGGGCAGGCGGGTGAGGTCCGTCGTCATGGAAGGTGGAAGGTCAGCCTGCCTCCCCCGTGCGGCAAGCGCCCTTCAGGGTGACTTTTGGCTCGCCAACCTTCCAGGCGGGCAGGCGAGCCAGACGGCCATCAGCCCACGGACCTCAGCGCGATGATGACGACCCCCACGAAGCCCACGCCCGTCAGGACGAGGCCGGTGATGGGCATCCATCGTCGCGCCCGCTCCGGTGGCTCCCGCGTGCGGCCGAAGGCGATGATGTTCACCACCAGGGCGGCTATCTGAAGCACGAAGCACGCCGGCAGCAGCGAGAGCACGCCGAGGATGAGCCCGATGATGGGGAGCGCCGGGCCATGGCGCTCGGGCGCGTCGACGGTGCGCGTGCGCAAATCCCAGCACGTGGGGCACATGGGGCGTGCCTCCGGGCGCATCCGCCGCTCGCACGCCGGACACATGAACGTGCCGCAGCGGCCACACACCCAGCTCGCGATGACGTCGGGGTGTGCCGCGCAGGAGGCCCCCTCTGGCGGCGTCTCCAGGCTCATGCCGAGCGCAGCTCCAGCGGATGCTGCGCGCTTCGCGGCCGCCGCCCGGAGTTCAGGTGCGCCGCGATGGTGGTCGCCGCCGAGTCGCTGGGAAGGCGGAGGGTGATGGTCCGCTCGTCGATCTTCTTCACCGACGGCACCCGTCCCTTCACCGCCGTGAAGTAGGCCACGACGGGCACGAGGACGGCCACCAGCACCGCCACCAGGATGGGAGTCCCATCGCCCTTGCCCGCGAACACCGCGATGCCGCCCACCAGGATGGCGATGGTGCCCAGGAAGGAGAGGCCGAAGAGCAGCTTGCTGCGCTGCCACCGGGCCCACCCCTCCTCGCTGAAGGGCAGGGTGCCCTTGGCCCGCTTGGTGAGGATGCTGGCGATGATCAGCACGATGAGGGCCGCGAACGGCAGGAAGATGAGCAGCCAGCGCGGGTACCACGCGAACTTCACGGGCTTGAAGGAGATGCCCTCTGTCTGTCCGGTGATGACGCAGACACGGGGCAGGTCGAACTCACTGAGCTCGTTCTTGGGAATGACGACGTCGGCAGGCATGGCGCGCGGTTCTAATCCAGACACTTTGGCGCGCGCCAGCCAGGGCCCACCGTCCTTCAGGAGCTGCAGCTCACCACCAGGTGCCGGCCCCAGGCGGGAGGCTCCGTGGTGTACTCCTCGTACTCGGAGCGCTGCGTGAAGGGGTCCTCCAGGGCGGCGAGCAGTCGGTCCACCTCCGAGAAGTCGCCCTCCTGGGCCCGGGTGATGGCGGCCTGCGCCATCCAGTTGCGCAGCACGTACCGGGGATTGACGCGCTCCATCAACGTCCGGCGCTCCGCGTCCACGCTGCCCTCGGAGGCGAGCCGCGCCCGGTAGCGCTCCGCCCAGGCGTCGAAGCCCGTCCGGTCCGCGAACATCGCCCCCACCGTGTCCGGCTGTCCCAGCGCGCGGAAGAAGCGGGTGTAGTCCACGCGGGCCTCGGCCATGCGCGCGAACAGGTCACCCACCAGGGCGCGGTCCTCCTCGCGCACCTCGCGCAGGCCCAGCTTCTGGCGCATCAGCGTCAGGAAGTGCGCGCTGAAGGTGGGCTCGAAGGTGTTGAGGGCCGCTCGGGCCTCGTCCTCGGACATCAGCGTGAGGAGCGCTTCCCCCAGACAGGCCAGGTTCCACATCGCGATGCGCGGCTGCTGGTTGAACGCGTAGCGGCCCCGGTGGTCGGAGTGGTTGCAGATGAAGCCCGGCTCGAACTCGTCCAGGAAGCCGAAGGGGCCGTAGTCCAGCGTGAGCCCGAGGATGGACATGTTGTCCGTGTTCATGACCCCGTGCGCGAAGCCCACCGCCTGCCATTGCGCCACCAGCCGCGCGGTGCGCTCGATGACTTCCGCGTAGAAGCGAGCATGACGCCCTGGCGCTCCGGACAGGTGGGGGAAGTGGCCGTCGATGATGTGGTCGGCCAGCAGCGCCACGTGCTCGTGCTGCTCGGAGTGGTGGAAGAACTCGAAGGTGCCGAAGCGCACGTGCGACGGTGCCATCCTCACCAGCATGGCGCCTGTCTCCACTTCCTCGCGGTACACCCGCTCGTCGCCGCCAATCAGACACAGCGCGCGCGTGGTGGGGATGCCCAGCCCGTGCATGGCCTCGCCGCACAGGTACTCCCGAATGGAGGAGCGCAGCACCGCGCGGCCGTCCCCACCGCGAGAGAAGGGCGTGGGCCCACCACCCTTGAGATGCAAATCCCACGACTGGCCCGCGCCGTTGCGCACCTGACCCAGGAGCAGGGCGCGGCCGTCTCCCAGCCGGGGCACGTACACGCCGAACTGGTGCCCGGCGTACACCATGGCGAAGGGCTCCATGCCCGGCAGCGGACGCCCACCGCCGAGCGCCTCGACGAACTCCGGCCGTCGGGCCTCCTCTGGCGCCAGCTCCAGCAGGCGCAGCGCGGCGGGGTTGAGGCTCACCAGCCGGGCATTCGGGAAGGCGCGGGGGGACACCCTCGCGCCGAAGCCGGGAGGCAGGCGGGCGTACGTGTTGTCGAAGCGAAGTTGTTCGAGCGCGGGCATGGAGGGGGAAACGGTAACGCTCAGGGGACCTTCATGCCGCGCTGCACGGCGGGACGTTCACCCACGCGCGCCAGCCACTGCGGCACCTGGCCCAGGCCCGCGAAGAGCTCCGGGACGTACGTGCGCATGCCCGCGACCCACGGGTACAGGGCGATGTCCGCGATGGAGTAGCGGCCCGCCACGAAGTCTCCCTTGCCCAGCTGCCCGTCGAGCACCTTGAGCAGTCGCTTCGACTCCTCGGTGTAGCGGTCGATGGCGTAGGGAATCTTGGTGGAGGCGAAGCGGCCGAAGTGGTTGAGCTGGCCGAACATGGGACCCACGCCGCCCATCTGGAACATCAGCCACTGCGTCACTTCCGTCTTGCCGCGCAGGCTGGACGGCATGAGCTTGCCCGTCTTCTCCGCGAGGTACAGCAGGATGGCGCCCGACTCGAAGACGGTGATGGGGCGGCCGTCCGGCCCCTCCGAGTCGACGATGGCCGGAATCTTGTTGTTGGGATTGATGGCCAGGAACTCGGGCGTGAACTGCTCACCCTTGCCGATGTTCACCGACTTCGCGGTGTACGCCAGCTCCAGCTCTTCCAGGGCGATGGACACCTTGCGCCCGTTGGGCGTGGCGAACGTGTACAGGTCAATCATGAGGGGACTCCCGTGAGCCGCGCGCTTTCACACCAGAGCTGCTCGGCGAGGGCGTCGTCCCGCGCGGCGGCGGACGGCTTCCTCTTCCGGCAACGGATGAAGTACTTCCCGGAGACTCCGTCCACCTCCGGCGAGGCAGCCAGGTAGATGGACGTCCGCGCGCCGCCCTCGGCGGACAGCATGAACGGCGCGCCGAGCTTCACAATCCAGCGGAAGAAGCCCTTCGTGTTGTGACCGAAGCCCGAGCGCACCACGCCAGGGTGCACCGCGTTCGTCGTCACGGGCGTGCCTTCCAGCCGCTTCGCCAGCGCGTGGGTGAACAGGATGTTGGCCAGCTTGGACGTGGCGTACACGCGGAAGCCGTCGTAGCGGCGCTCGCTCTGGAGGTCGGTGAAGTCGAGCTTGCCGACCCGGTGCGCGTCCGACGACACGTTGATGACGCGCGCGGGGCCGCTGGCCTTGAGCGTGTCCATCAGCAGATGCGTCAGGAGGAAGGGCGCCAGGTGGTTGGTGGCGAGCGTGGCCTCCAGCCCATCCACCGTCACCTCGCGGCGGTCGATGATGAGGCCCGCGTTGTTGAGCAGCACGTCCAGGCGCGAGTAGCGCGAGCGGAAGGTGTCGGCCAGCGCACGCACGGCCTGGAGCGAGCTCAAGTCCGCGAGGATGGTGTCGATGCGCGCGCCCGCGACGGACTGGTTCACCGTGTCGACGGCGGCCTGGGTGCGGGCGGCGTCCCGGCCCACCAGCACCAGCGTGGCGCCAAGTCGTCCCAGGGCCTTGGCCGTCTCCAGGCCAATGCCACCGGTGGCCCCGGTGATGAGGCACACCTTCCCGTCCAACCGTGTCTCAGCGCTCATGGGGCGTCCTCTGGATTTCGAGGACGCCTTCTATATGCCGACACGGGCCCGGGCGCTCGTGGAAGCGCCGGGCCCATGGGGAAGGGAGGTCTGGGTGCCGCCGTGGCTCAGGCGTGCGGAGGCCGGGTGGGCTCGCTGGAGCGGGCGTCGTCGCGTCCGCCCTTGGTGCGCGGACTGGGGCGCGGGGCGCCGTTGAGGTGGCTCTCCAGGAACCACATGTCCAGCTCCACGTCGCCCAGGACCTGGGTGAGCAGGTCCACGGTGATGGGCTCCTCCAGCTCATCGCAGCGCTCGATGCCGCCGCGGATGGAGGCGCCGTAGCGCGCGAAGCGGTCCACCAGGCACTTCAGGTGGTCCTCGCTCTCCACGGCCTTGAGGTCGTACTCGGGCAGCTCGCTGTTCTTGGCGGCCAGCCGGATGGTGCCCTCGGCGTAGCCGCCCAGGGTGCCGGCGCGCTCGGCGAACTCGTCGGCCTGCTTGCGCGCGTGCTTGGCCAGGTCGTCGAAGAGCAGGTGACGGCTGTAGAAGTGGGTGCCCCGGATGTTCCAGTGCGCTTGCTTGATTTGCCAGTGCAGGTCGATGGAGTCGGCCAGCAGGTTGTTCAGCAGGTCGATGATCTCCTCGCGCGTCTCACTGGGGACATTCACATGGCTGGGAAAGTTCATGGTTGGCGCTCCCTCCAAGAAGGCTTTCGGAAGAGTGGGGATGGCCTTCCCCACGCGCCATGCCGAGGCGTCCTGGCTGGGGGGCGAGCGGACAGCCGGGCGTTCCATGAGAAACCGCTCTAGAGGTCATTGATGACGCTACCTCCGTCGCCGGGGAGGCGGCGGGAGGGAGCGACTGGACATCATCGAGCTCGGACGTCAGGGCGCTTCTCCTCGGAGGAGCTAGGAGGCACACTCCGAGGTGTGTCCCGGCGTTCATCGTGGTGGATTGCGGTCCTGCTTTCCGTGCTCGTGCACGCGGCGCTCTTCCTGGCGCTGTCGCGAGTGCGGTCAGCCGCGCCAGCGCGTCCGACGGCCACCGAGCTGGAGATTGTCTACCTGGAGCCCAAGGCGCCGGTAGCGGCCCCACCCGTGCCAGCGCCGACCCCGCGGCCTCCCAAGCCCGAGCCGGTTCCGCCTCCGCGTCGGACGGACGAGAAACCGCCGGAAGCCATCGCGCGGGCACCCGAGGGCAAGAAGAAGGAAGAAGAGTCCCCGGCCGTCGCGGAAGCGCCCGGAGTCGCGTCGACGGAGCAGGGGCCCGAGGCTTCTCCGGAGGATGCGCCCACCCGGACCGCGCCGCCGACGATTTCGCTCGTGCCGAAGGGGCTCTGGGGGAGCGAGCCTCCAGGCAAGCCCGCGCAATCGGGCAGGACGCTGCGCAATGACGGACAGCCTGGTGAGGACCCTCGGGCCATCGCGCGGCGGGAGGAAGCGCAGGCGAAAGAGCTGGTGGATGGCTGGGCGGCGGACGCGAGCGCGGCGGCACGCGCGGAGAGCGGCGCCGTGAATCCGTACTTCACGAAGCTCCAGGACCGGTTCGCCAAGAAGCTGGTGAACCCGCCGTCGCCGGACCTGAACGTGCTGGGCTCACGCCTCAAGCGCGAGCAGGTGGAGGCCACGGAGCGCTTCGGGAAGACGGGCTCGCCCTACGTGGCGGAGAAGCGGGACCGGCGGCTGGAGCAGCGCAACCGCCTCCAGGCGGCCGTCGAGGCGGGGCGGGCGGCGAACATGTTCATGATGGACGTCACCACGCCGGTGCTCGCGCTCGCCACGGTGCTGGAGGTGCGTCAGGCGCGAGACGGCAAGCTGCTGGACCTCAAGGTGCTGGAAGGCTCGGGGGACCCCAAGTTCGACGCGTGGGCGGTGTCGCATCTGCGCGATGCGCTGGCCAGCGCGGACGCGCCGCCGGAGTCGGGCCCGGGGCTGCGCGCGGATGAGCTGCGCAGCCGGTGGCGGCTGGAGGAGTACCTGGGCAATCCCCGCGTGAAGGTCGTGCTCATCGGCGTGTACTGAGCCGCCTGGCTCACACGGGGTGTGCTCAGCGCGGCAGGCGCTCGGCGTAGACGGGTTGGCCCTGGGGCGCGGTGCCCTCGGTGGCGTAGCCTTCCTTCACCCAGTACTCGATTCCGCCGATGAGCTCCTTCACGCGGAAGCCCAGCGCGGACAGGCGCGCGGCGGCCTTGGTGGAGCCGTTGCAACCAGGGCTCCAGCAGTAGGTGACGATGACGTCGTCCTTGCTCAGGTGCGCCGTCGTGGTGGCGGAGAGGGTCCGCGCGGGCAGGTTCAGCGCGCCGGGGATGTGGCGCTCGGCGTAGGCGTCGGGCGAGCGGACGTCCACGACGACGAAGCCCTTCTTTCCGCGCTCCAGGTCCAGGTGCAGGTCGGCGGCGTCGGTCTCCACGGAGAGCTTCGCGAGGAAGTGGCGGTGTGCCTCTTCGGGCGGGGCGGCGGGGGTTTCAAGAACGAAGGAGAACGGGGTGGCGGGCGTGGTCATGACGGGTACTCCCTGGGCTTCGATGCCCGGAACAGTGCTCCCGGAGTGGTCCACGCGAAAGCGCCATTCAGCGACAGTCGACTGGACCACTTCCGGCCGCATCGGGTTGTGATGGGGCAGGGGGCCGACTACAGAGTGCGCATGTCGAAGCGCTCCGTGGGTGTGTCGCTGCCTTTCCTGTTACCGGACACAGGCAGGCAAGTGGGCTCGCTGCATCGGCGGCTCTATGAGCGGCTGCGCGAGGCCATCCTCGCGGGAACGCTCGCGCCACGAAGCCGGCTGCCGTCCACGCGCACGCTGTCCCGGGAGCTGGGGATTTCACGGGGGACGGTGGAAGAGGCCTTCGCGCAGCTCGACGCGGAGGGCTTCCTGGAGCGGCGCGTGGGCTCGGGCAGTGTCGTCGCGCTGCCAGAGCACGCCCGTCGGCCCCGGTCTCCGCTCGCGCGCGGGAGCGCGAAGGCCACGCGACAGGGAGGGCTGTCTCGCCGGGGGCAGCGCATGGCGAGCGAGGTGCTTCCGCCCGAGCCGCGTGACGTGCGGCCCTTCACGCCGTGCCTGCCCGCGCTGGACCTCTTCCCCGCGAAGCTGTGGGCACGCACGGTGGCGAAGCAGGCCCGGGTGCTGGAGCCCGGGCGGATGACCGCGGGTGAGCCCGAGGGCTTTCGTCCGCTGCGCGAGGCCATCGCGGCCCACCTGGGACCTGCGCGTGGCGTGCGGTGTGACTGGCGGCGGGTCCTGGTCTTCTCCAGCACGCAGCAGGCCCTGGACCTCTCCGCGAGGCTGCTCCTCGATGAAGGGGACGGGGTGTGGCTGGAGGAGCCGGGGTACCTCGGCGCTCGAGTGGCCTTCGAGTCGGCGGGAGCGCGCCTGCATCCCGTCCCCGTGGATGCGGAGGGCCCGCGCGTGGAGCTGGCGGTGTCGCGAGCGCCGAAGGCTCGGCTGGCCTATGTCACGCCTTCGCACCAGTACCCGCTGGGCGTGACGATGAGCCTGTCGCGGAGGCTGGCGTTGCTGGAGCATGCGCGTGCCTCCGGGATGTGGCTGTTCGAGGACGACTACGACAGCGAGTTCCGCTATGCGACCCGGCCGCTCGCCGCGATTCAGGGCATGGACGTGGCGGGGCGAGTCCTCTACGCGGGCACGTTCAACAAGGTGATGTTCCCCTCGCTGCGGCTGGCCTTCCTCGTCGTCCCGGAAACGCTGGTGGACGCCTTCACCGCCGCGCGCGCTGCCACGGATGGCCACGCGCCTCCGCTCACGCAGGCCGCGATGGCGCGGTTCATGGAATCGGGGCACTACGCCGCGCACCTGCGACAGATGCGACTGGTCTATGCGGAGCGCCGCGACGCGCTCCTTGATTCACTGAAACGCGAGGCACCTGGAGTGCTGCGAATCGGCACGGCGGAGGCGGGCATGCATGTCACGGCCTTCCTGTCCGAAGGGCTCCTGGATGAGGCTGTGATTGCGCGGACGGATGCACGGCGGCTGGGGGCACGCCGGCTGTCTCCGCTCTACCTGGGGCGAAAGCGCGAGCAGGGGTTGGTGCTGGGCTTCTCCGGCGCGAGTCCGGCAGGGCTTCGCGCCGCTGTCAGGACGCTGTGCGGGGTGCTCGACGGCCCGACCCGGTAGCCTCTTCGCGCGTGGCCCCGCGCCAGCGCAACGGTGTTGTTCCCTCCCAGCCCTGGAACGCACGGCTGAAGGAGTTCAGCTCCTCGAAGCCCAGCAGGAAGGCCACTTCGTTGGCGTCCAGGTCCGTGCTCCCAAGCAACTGGCGCGCGGCCTGGTGTCTCACTTCATCCAGCAGGAGTTGATACGTGGTCCCCGCGGCCTCGAGCTTTCGCTGGAGCGTGCGCGAGCTCAGGTGCAGCTCCTCGGCGACCTTGTCGACGGAGGGCCGCTCGCCACACATGCGGCGTCGCAACGCCAGCCGCACGTCGTCCGCCAGGGTGTGTCGCTGTCGCTGGTCCAGCTCGCGCTCCAGTCCGGGCACGAGCAGCGCCAGCAGGTCCGCGTTGTGCGTCAGGAGGGGCTCGTCGAGCGCGCTCACCTCGAACACGAGCAGGTCCACGGGGGCATCGAAGCGGACCTTGCAGCCGAAGTGGCGGGTAAGCAGCTCCGCGTCGGAGCGACGTCGCGCCAGCTCGACACGCCTGGGCACCAGGGGCTTGCCGGTGCCTCGGCGCGCGAGCGCCAGCGTGGAGGCGAACGTCGCGTCGACCAGGAACAGGGGCAGCGGTCCTTCGGCCAGCAGCCAGTGGAACCTGAACCGCGCCTCGTTCTTCACGACCTCGACGCTCACCTCCTCCGGGCAGACCAGACCCTTGTAGCGGGCGAGCTTCGCCAGGGCCTCGCCGAGGGTGGGCGAGTGGAGGGCCGCCATCGACGCGACATCGAAGTGATGGGGTCTGGCGTCGGAGCCCACGCGCAGGCCGACCTCCCTCCCTCCGCCCGTGGCCTCCACTGCGTGCCAGAACGCCATGAACTCCTGGGTCGTCAGGCGCGCCTTGGGCTCCTGGAAGCGGGAGCGGACCAGG
This sequence comes from Myxococcus sp. CA056, assembly GCF_013336715.1. Taxonomy (NCBI): domain Bacteria; kingdom Pseudomonadati; phylum Myxococcota; class Myxococcia; order Myxococcales; family Myxococcaceae; genus Myxococcus; species Myxococcus sp. CA056. The sequence continues at coordinate 525,798 of NZ_JABUMT010000001.1, read as the reverse complement.
CCCGCGTGTCGCAGCACGCGCTCGACCTCGACGCCGAGCGCGGTGAGGCGGTCGAGCAGCACGCTGGGAACAGGGACGAGGTCGGCGGGCACGTCAGTTCCTCTTGGGCATCAGCATCCTGGCGACCGGAGTCTCCGCGAAGGGGACGAGGCCATCAATGTCCGTGGAGACGCTGAGCGACTTCCACCGCGAGTCCTCCGCTGTGCGCTGCTGGACGACGAGCTCCGCGAGGAAGACGGCGTCCGAGCCGAGCAACAGCCGCAGGGGTGGCTGCTTCTCGTCGGCAATCTGGAGAATCGCCTTCGCGGCCTTGATGGGGTCTCCGCGCGGGCTGTCCGCGCCCCGGCGCACGTGCTGGGAGAAGGCGCCCACGGTGGCCTTGTAGGCGTCGCTGATGTCACCGACGTTCATGGACGAGCCGGCCCAGTCGGTGCGCATGCCTCCGGGCTCGACGATGGTCACCCGGATGCCCAGCGGCGCCACTTCCTGGGCGAGGACCTCCGAGAACCCTTCCATCGCCCACTTCGCGGATTGGTACGACGCCAGTCCGGGCGAGCCTCGGCGTCCGCCGATGGAGGACACCTGGATGATGTGGCCGTCCTGCTGCGCGCGGAGCACCGGCAGGGCGGCGCGGGTGACATGCATCATCCCGAAGAAGTTCGTCTCGAACTGCTCGCGGAAGTCCGCCTCGTCCACGTCCTCGATTGCGGCCACGTTGGCGTAGCCCGCGTTGTTGACGACGACATCCAGCCGTCCGAAGGCCAAGGTCGCCTCGGCGACGGCGGCTCGTGCCGCGGCGGAGTCCGTCACGTCGAGCGCGACGGCGCGCACCCGGTCGTCATACCGCTCCACCAAATCCTTCAGTTGCTCCGGCTTGCGCGCCGTGGCCACGAGCCGGTGACCGGCCGCCAGCACGGCCTCCGCCAAATCACGGCCGAGGCCGCGAGAGCTTCCAGTGATGAGCCAGACCTTCGACATGGGGACCGTCCTTCTCTTCGTCGCGCCGTGAATTCGGCCACGCCCAAGAGTTACGAACCGCCCTCACGCGCGCCAATCGCATGGCGCCAAAGATTCATCGAATCGCGCCACCGTCCCGAGAGGCATCCGAGGGCCCGCTCAGGGCGTCAGCGCTTCTCGTCCTCGAAGAGGAAGTCGGTGATGGCCTTCCAGGTGGCCTCGAACTGGGGCCGCCGGAAGCCGGAGCCGGAGATGAGCCAGTCCACGTGCGGCGGCTGATGCGCCGGCTGGTCGAAGTGGCCAATCGCATCCAGGTGGTCCGCGCGCACCGCCGCCAGCACACGCCCGTAGACCTGCGAGCGCGTGGGGACGATGCCGTCACACGCCGTGGGGCCCGGCATCGCCCCATACGCCTGCACCAGCGCCGCCGTCTGCGCGGGTGAGTGCAGCGGCAGCGCCGTCAGCGGCATCCGCTGCGTCTGCCCATACATGAACGCATAGATGGTGTGCGTGAGCTGCGCGTAGGGGTCCAACCCCGCCGACACGCGCGTGCGCAGCGACGGTGGCCGGGCCTGCGTCACCACCGAGCCGTAGCGCACACCCGGCCGGTCCAACGTGCTCGCGTTGAACAGGTCGATGCCCTCCGGCGTGAGCTGCGGAATCAGCGACGTGTCGTTGCCCACATCGCTCAGGAACTTCGCCACCGCGTCGCGCCGCTCCGAGGAGAAGTCCCCGAGCAGTTGGTCATAGAGCTGATCCAACAAGGTCTGCTTCCACCCGAGCTGGTCATCCACGCGCGCCATCAGGTGCCCGAAGCGGAACACCACCCGCAGCGGCAGCCGGCCGAAGCGCAGCACGTACACGGTGAACAGGGACAGTAGCTTCAACAGCCGCTGTCCGAACAGCCCCAGGAAGAACGACGCCAGCGGCGTGCCCGCGTGCGGCGCGGACACCGTCACCACCGAGCGCACCCGCCGTGCGAACGGCTCCAGCTCCAACCCCTCCGCGAGCTGCGCGCCCGGGCTGACGAACAGCCGCGCGTCCAGGCCTCCCGTCGAGTGCCCTATCAGGTGGATGGGGCCGTCATCACCGCTCGCCGTCTCCTGCACGGCTCGGAGCAGGTCCGCCGTCCGCGTCCGGATGGACGCCGTCGGGTGAGACAGGACGATGACGACCTCCGACTCACCCATGTCTCGACGAGCCAGCTCCGCCTTCAAGTAGTCGAGCGCGTGTCCGAAGTAGACGAGCTCGCCCAGGTTGATGAACCCGAAAAACCCGGGGACGAGATAGATGTGGTGCTTCGCGGCCATTGTCTCCACCATACCTGACGCGACGCGTGATTCCCGCTCGGGAATGCACTCTCCGAGCAGGCGTTCACCGGCGCCTTTCTCACCCCATCAGCCAGAAGGACGAACACCGTGGACCGTGCATTGCTCGCACTTGGCCTGCTCATGTCTCTCCCCGCCGCCGCGGACGAGGGCATGTGGACCTACGACGCCTTCCCCGTGGAGACGGTGAACAAGGCCCATGGTTTCACGCCCACTCAAGCATGGCTGGACAAGGTCCGGCTCGGCTCGGTGAGGTTGGCCGGTGGCTGCTCCGCCAGCTTCGTGTCTCCGGACGGCCTGGTGATGACGAATCACCACTGTGTCCGCGGCTGTATCGAGGACCTGTCCTCGCCCAAGGACGACCTGCTGGCCAAGGGCTTCCAGGCCCGCACCCCCGCGGAAGAGCGCCGCTGCCCCAAGGTGGAGGCCAACCAGCTGGTGAAGATGACGGATGTCACCGAGCGGATGAACGCGGCGACGAAGGGCCTCACCGGGGCCGCCTACAACACCGCGCTCAAGAAGGAGATGTCCGCCGTGGAGTCCGCGTGCGCCACGTCCACCGACGTGCGCTGCGACGTGGTGACGCTGTTCAACGGCGGCAAGTATCACCTCTACGAGTACCGCCGCTTCCAGGACGTGCGCCTGGCCTTCGCCCCGGAGTTCTCCATGGCGGCGTTCGGCGGGGACCCGGACAACTTCAACTTCCCGCGCTTCGGCTACGACGTGGCGTTCCTGCGCGTGTGGAAGGACGACGCGCCCGCGAAGAGCCCGGACTACCTGCCGTGGGCGAAGCAGGGCGCCAGAGACGGGGACCTCGTCTTCGTCTCCGGCCACCCCGGTGGCACCGAGCGCAAGGCCAGCGTCGCGGAGCTGGAGTTCCAGCGCGATGTGAACCTGCCCTACACGCTGCTGATGCTCTCCGAGCTGCGCGGCAAGTTGAAGGAGTTCTCCAGCGGTTCGCCGGAGCGCTACCGCACCACGCGCTCGCGGCTGCGCGGGGTGGAGAACGGCCTGAAGGCGCTGCGCGGTCGGCACCAGGCCCTGGCGGACCCCGCGCTGCTCGCGCGCAAGCGGGAGGACGAGGCGGAGCTGCGCAAGCGCGTGGAGGCCAACGCCACGGTGAAGGCCGCCACGGCGGGGGCGTGGGAGGAGACGGCGAAGGCGCTCGACACGTATCGCCGGATGCTGCCCGAGTACCGGATGAAGGAGGGCGGGGACGCGTTCTCCTCGGAGTTCTACTCGCTGGCGCGTCACCTGGTGCGCATCGCCGACGAGCAGCCCAAGCCCAACGCGGAGCGCCTGCGCGAGTACACCGACGCGCAGCTTCCCTCGCTGCGCCAGCAACTGCTGCGCGGCGCGCCCATCGCCGTGGAGCTGGACGAGGCGGTGCTCGCCTTCGGCCTCGGCCGCCTGCGCGAGACGCTGGGCGCGGATGACCCCTTCGTGCGGCAGGTGCTCGGAACGGAGTCTCCGGAGTCCCTGGCCCGCTCGCTGGTGCGCGGCACGAAGCTGGGCGACGTGAAGACGCGGCAGGCCCTGCTGGATGGAGGCAAGGCGGCGGTGGAGGCGTCGAAGGACCCGATGCTGCTCTTCGCGCGCAAGGTGGACGCGGAGGCGCGCGCGGTGCGCAAGCGCTACGAGGACTCGGTGGAGGCGGTGCTCAAGCGCAACGGCGAGCGGTTGGCCAAGGCGCACCTCGCGGTGTACGGCACCTCCGGCTATCCCGACGCCACCTTCACGCTGCGCCTCAACGCCGGCCAGCTGAAGGGCTGGGACGAGAATGGCCGCCCCGTGCCTGCGCTCACGACGTTCGGCGGTGCGTATGCGCGCCACACCGGCAAGGAGCCCTTCAAGCTGCCGGACACCTGGATGAAGGCGAAGGGCAAGGTGCCGGACGCGACGCCGCTGGACATGGCCACCACCAACGACATCATCGGCGGCAACTCCGGCTCTCCCGTCGTGGACCGCGATGGACGCGTCGTGGGGCTCGTCTTCGACGGCAACCTGCACTCCCTGGGCGGCCGGTATGCGTACGTCCCGGAGACGAACCGCGCCGTGGCGGTGCACGGAGACGGCATCCTCGCCGCCCTGGAGCACGTCTACGGCGCCACGCGGGTGGTGAAGGAGCTGCGCGCCGCGAGCGAGGTCGCGACCCCACCCGCCAGGTAGGCCGGCGTCGGGTTTTCGCCGCCGGAGCCCTCCGGCGGTGGACCCCACCGGTTCCTCATGCTGTGAGAAGGCGATAGCCGGCGCGCCCGAGCCGAGGCGTGCCGGCGTTCAGTGTCCTTGCGGAAATCTCGCGGGGGCGTGTAGCAACGCCAGATGACTGGCCAAGGCGTGTCAGGGGCTCCAGGATAGAATGCGGCTTCCGGAGTGAAGGCCGGTCTTCCATGAGTTCCTTGCCAGCACACGACATTCCACTCGGCACCGTCCTACGGGACACGTACGAGATTGCCGGCGTGCTCGGCCGGGGAGGCATGGGCACCGTCTTCCTGGCGCGTCATCTGCGGCTTCCGGGTCGGCAGGTGGCGATCAAGGTGCTGCGGCCGGACTCGAGCCTGGGGAAGGATGTCTATCTTCGCTTCCGGCGCGAGGCGGAGATTGCGTCGCGGCTGGGCCATCCGAACATCGTGGAGGTCATCGACTTCGACACGCTGGAGGACGGCTCGCCGTTCCTGGTGATGGAGCACCTGCGCGGGATGCCGCTGTCGCGGCGCATGCGCAAGGGCGCGCCCCTGACGCTGACGGAGGTGTACTCGATTGCCCGGCAGATGGGCTCCGCGCTCCAGGCGGCGCACGGCGCGGGGGTCATCCACCGGGACTTGAAGCCCGGCAACGTGTTCCTCGTGCCCATGGAGATCGCGGGCATGTCGGTGGAGCACGTGAAGCTGCTCGACTTCGGCATCTCCAAGATTCTCGATTCGAAGACGGTGCAGACGCAGGACGCCATCCTGCTGGGCACGCCGCAGTACATGGCGCCGGAGCAGGCCACGGGGAAGAACAAGGACGTGGACCTGCGCACGGACATCTTCTCGTTCGGGTGCATGGTGTACGAGATGCTGGCCCGCAAGCTGCCCTTCAAGGACGGGGGCATCCTGCCGGAGCTCATCTACCGCATCGTTTATGATCCACCGGAGCCCCTGGCCGAAGTGGCGCCGGAGACTCCCGCGCACGTCATCCGCGCCATCGAACAGGCGCTGGCCAAGCGCCCTGAGGACCGCTTCCCGGACGTGAGCGCCTTCATCGCCGCGCTCACCGGGACGCCGCTGCGCACCGTGACGCCGCCCGCGGACGTGCTGCTTCAGCCCGTCGTCGCGCAGGCCGCCGCGCACGTGCCCACGGCGACCGTGCAGCCCCGGCCCATCGCGTCGCCCCCGTCGAGGCCTGCCACGGTGGCCGCCGTGCCCCGTCGTCCGTCCCAGCACGCCGCGTCCCGCCGCTCCGCGCAGGAGGAGCCCGCGCAGTCTCCTGAAGCCTCGCGGCGCTCCGCGCAGGGTGAGTTCGCGCAGTCCGCTGATGCGTCTCGACGCCCCGCGCAGCATGAGTCCGCGCAGTCGCCGGAGGCTTCGCGACGCTCGGCGCAGGCAGACGCCTCACGACCTTCGGAGGCTTCGGGCCTCATCGGGAAGTCGGTGCGTGTGTCGCCGCCGAAGGTCGTGTCCTCCGCTCCGCCCGCGCCTCCGGTGGCCGAGCCCGCGGCGGCGGTTCCGCTCGAGGTGTGGAGGCCCTCGGTCGCGAATGCCGCGCCGATGAGTCCGGACCCTTCGGAGCCCGACTCGGTCCCCGAGCCCCCGACGATTCGGTCCGCCTCGCGAGGTGTCCTGGCGGGCTCGCGCAAGGTCTGGGTCTGGATGGCGTTGGCCGCGGGCGTGCTCATCGCCGTGGGCGCGGGGTTCTCGCGGGTCCTGCCCTTCGCGTCGCGGGAGGACTCCGTGTCCGCCTCCGCCGACCCGGCGGCTCCGCCTGTCCAGGCGCCCGCGAGTCCCCCGGATGTAAGTCCCACCCTGGCGCGCGAGGCCCCCGCGGACCCACCCAAGGCGAAGGCCGACTCAGAAGGCGCACTGGCGGTCGGCTCTCCGGAAGCCGCCCCTCCATCGGCGGAGACGAGCGTGACCCCAGAGGTGAAGGCGAAACCCCAGGGCAACGGAACCCCACCGAATGACGCCGCTCGAAACCCCGTGGGCACCTCGCGTCCGACGCTCGATGCGGAGCGGCGACGCAGCCCGGAGACCATCCAAGAAGGCGCGCTCGCGGACCTCGAACTGGCGGAGAAGGCGCTGGCGAGCGGAGACACCAGCGAGGCCCTCCACCTGGTGCGCCGCAGTCAGCGGTCGCAAGTCACAGGTGCCTCCTTCGCGCTGCTGACGCGGGTCCACTGCCGCCAGGGAGATTTGTCCAACGCGCGCACCGTCTGGCTTCGGGTTCCCACGGCGGAGCGCGCTCAGGTTCGCCAGTACTGCAAGCAGTACGATATCGCCCTGTGACGGCGGCGCCCGTGTCGGGCGTCCACGCGGGGCTCCACGAACAGGGGGCGTTGCTTGAGAGTCTTGTTGGCGTTGAGTGTCGTCATCGTCGTCGCGCTCGGTTGTTCGCGGAGCGCGCGGCCCACCACCGAAGCACCAAAGCCGGAGGGCACGGGGCTCGTCTTCACCTCCGAGGGAGGGGACATCATCACCATCGTCCCGCTCCTGCCCGCCGAGCCCCGACGGGCCCTGGTCCAGTTCCACGCCCCGGGCGATGACCTGGATGGGAAGGTGGCGCTCCACAGCGTCGGTGACGACAACTCCTACTGGACGGACTGGCGCGGCAAGCGTCTGCGCCTGGTGCGACTGGCGCCGTCCCAGAAGTCGAACGGGAGGAACACCCTCAACCGCTTCGACAAGGAAGACCCCGTCACCCTCTACGCGAGCGAGGAGCGCTCGAAGAAGGTGGACGTCGAGGACGTGGTGGAGCTGTACCAGCGCCAGCTCGCCGACGGCACGCTCACCCGCGCCGCCGCATTCGACAAGGCGTTCTGGGCCGCATCCGAGGAGCGCGACCTGGCCGAGAAGGTGAAGACGCTCAACCAGACGTGCGGCTCGAACGTGGCCGTCCAGGTGGCCTGGGACACCGTCTCCGACAAGGAGCTGAGCGAGTACCCCATCGGCGCGTACTGCGCCGGGCCGCTCGAGGCCCTCGAGTTCCTGTGCCGGGGCTCGGAGGAAGCCCGGCGCACCGTGAAGAGCACGCTGAAGCGGGTGGAGTGCCGCAACGGCGCCGCCTACGGAGGCAAGGTCGAAAGCGGCGCGCTCCAGTGGACCATCGCCCCCGCCGCCGGCGGCATGGACACGGCTTCCTACGCCGACTTCTTCCTGGACCACCTGTGAGGCTCCATCCCATGTCCCTGGCCCATCGCCTCGCCCTGCTCCTGACGTTGTCGTCCACCGCCGTCCTGGCACACGAGCCCCCCTGGGCGAGCGAGGACTCGCTGCGCAAGCGCATGCTCCTGGAGCGCACCGCCGTCTGCACCGACGGCAAGGGGCACTACGTCTCCTCGACGGAGGTCTTCGACAGCTCGCAGCCCCAGCTCTTCTACGGAGACGGCGCCACCTTCACCGAGATTCCCATCGCCCCCAACGTCGTCCGGCTCCCCACCGGCTCGTTCTTCGAGCCCCGCTTCTGGAACCCGGACCTGGAATCCAACGCGAATGGCGTGGACGCGCGCGCCTACTCCGTCGTCCAGGTGGACCCGAAGGAGGGCACCTGCTCGGTGCGCTGCGGCCAGCGCGCGACGGCCTTCAAGCTGCTGGCGACGGAGACCTCGCGCGAACTGCTGCGCAAGGCGGCCTATACCCCCAGCCCCATGAAGTACGAGCCGTACGCCCTCCTGCGCGACACCAAGGGCGTCTACTTCCTGGTGGAGCGGGGCCGGCTCCAGGCCGAGCAGAAGAGCTTCCGCGTCTTCATCGGCCCCCGTGGCCGGATGAAGCAGCAGCAGATGGTCAACGTCGTCTCCGACTCGAAGGGGGAAATCTTCTCCACGAAGAAGGGAGACCTCCAACTGCTGCTGGACCGCGAGCTGCCGTCGCTCTGGGTGGAGAAGAAGGCCCGCCGCAAGCTGCGACAGGTGCCTGTCTCGGAGAACCTGGCGCTCATCTACAACGAGCTCGGCATCTACACCGGCGCCCGCCTGGGAACCCCCTGCGACGACCTGTGAGGCCCACCCCTCACCTGTCCTGAGAAGAACGCGCACCTGACTCACTGCGTTGGAGGTCGGACACCCGTGGAGTCCGACCTCCTAGGCTGTTTGTGCGTCGCGTCAGTGATGAATTATCCTGATGGAGTCGAGCAGAGTGGTTCAGTGCTCGTCCCATCGCTCCCCGGCCCTGACGCAGCGGGACTGAGAGCGAGCGGCCGTCGAAGCCGAGACGTCAGGAGCGAGGGACTTCACGCGATGCATGGCCGCGCCCGTCCGGGCGAGAGGTCATCCGGGGCCCGGTCCCAGCCGTGACGGGGGGCTCGGCTGGGACCGGGGACCTCGTCCTGGAGTAACGTTTTGGACAATTGGCATCGGGGGGAGGGGAGCTGAGCGATGGTGGTGGAGGAACCCGAGCCGGGGAAACTGTCGGCCATCCTGTTCACGGGCATCGAGGCCGCGGGACGCCAGTCCTGGCGTGACGAAGCGCTCCAGCAGGTGGTGCGCGACGAGCACGCCGTGCTGGTCCGCGAGCTGCTCCCGCGACACGGTGGCCGCGAGGTGAAGCGTCTGGAGGACGGCTTCCTGCTGGAGTTCGAGGGCGGGCTGGCCGCCGTGGACTTTGGCCTGGAGCTGCAGCGGGCGCTGGAGGTGCACAACGGGCTGGTGGCCGTGGAGCGCCGCGTGGTGATGCGCGTGGGCGTGCACCTGGGCGTCGTCGTGCACCGCGATGGCGAGGTGTTCGGCGAGGGCGTCAATCTGGCCGCGCGCATCGAGGCGCTGGCGCGGCCCGGCACCCTCTACGTCAGCGAGACGGTGGCGCGACAGGTGGAGGGGCAGCTGGAGTCCCCGCCGGTGCGCCTGGGCCGGGGCGAGATGAAGAACATCCGCCTGCCGGTGGCCGTGTATCGCATCGACCCGCCGGAGCACCGCCGTCGCCAGCCGTGGCTGTCGCGCGTGCGCTCGTTCCTGGGCCGCAACACGCCGGCGAACTGAAGCGCGGGCGTCCCGTGGCATGGAGCGCTACCGTGCGCGCCATGTCCCAGCTCACCCTCGTCGTTGCCTCGAAGAACTATTCCTCGTGGTCGCTTCGGCCGTATCTGGCGCTGGCCCACACCGGGCAGCCGTTCCAGGAGGTGGTCATCCCCCTGGACACACCGGACACGCGGGAGCTCATCGCCCGTCATTCCCCCACGGGCCGTCTGCCTCTGCTCAAGCACGGCGACGTGTCCATCTGGGATTCGCTGGCCATCTGCGAGTACCTGGCGGAGACGTTTCCAGAGGCCCGGCTGTGGCCCCAGGAGCGCGAGGCCCGCGCGGTGGCGCGCGCGGTGACGGCGGAGATGCACTCCAGCTTCACGAAGCTGCGCGAGCACATGGGGATGAACCTGCGCGCGCGCCGTCCGGGACAGGGCCGGGTGCCGGGCGTGGCCGAGGACATCGCTCGCATCCAGGCGCTGTGGACCGACTGCCGCGCCCGCTTCGGGCAGGGCGGGCCGTTCCTCTTCGGCCACTTCACCATCGCGGATGCCTTCTACACGCCGGTGGCCACGCGCTTCGTCACCTACGACGTGGCGCTGGAGCCGGTGTGCGCCGCGTACCGCGACACGCTCCTGGCCCAGCCCGCCTTCCAGAAGTGGGCGGAGGCGGGGCTGCGCGAGCCGCCCGTCGCGAAGTACGAGTGAGCCGCCGGCTTGGGCCTCAGTCCAGCCGGCCCTCGCGCACGCGGGCGAACAGCTCGTCGTAGCGCTCCTCCGAATAGATGCGCGCCAGCTCCGCGAAGCGGCCCTCGCGCAGCTGGCCCAGGTACTCGTACTTGGTGGAGTGGTAGCCAGCCACGCCCCACGCCAGCCGGGAGGCGTCCGCTCCGCCCCGGAAGACGGCGCCGGTGAGCACGCAGTCGCGCACCCACGCGGCCAGGCGCTGGATGACCACGGGCTTGAGCCTGCGCTGCTCGAAGTGGGCGCGCAGGGCCCACAGCAGCGCGTAGCGCTCCTCCTTGGCGCAGCGGCGCGCCACCGAGGTGGCGAAGCGGTGGTCGATGGGCGCCAGCACGCGCCCGCCCCGCATCTTCGGCAGGGCCTCATGGACGATGTGCCGCGCGTGCCACACGGCCTTCTCCCGCCGCACCAGCCGTGCGCGCCACTGCGTGCGGAAGAGGAAGCGGCGGCCTTCCATCTCCGCCCAGTCGCGCCGGGGCAGCCGGTAGACGTCGGCGTCGGGCGAGGAGCCCTTCCACGCGCGCAGCGTGTCCACGGCGCCGGGCTCCAGCGACTCGTCCGAGTCCAGGTAGAAGACGTAGTCGCACGGCGCCAGCGCGTTCACCGCGGCCACTCGCGCGGCGCCATAGCCCTTCCAGGAGTGTGGCACCGAGCGCGCCCCCAGGGAGCGCGCCAGCTCCCCCGAGCCGTCCGTGGCGCCGGAGTCCAGCGCCACCACGTCATCGCAGAGGGCCAGCAGGCCGCGCAGGCAGGGCTCCAGCGTGTCCTTGTTGTCGCGGTGCAGGACGTAGCCACCGAGCCTCATAATCCGAGCGCCTCGAGCTGGGTGTCGAAGGCGGCGGCGGTGGTGAAGAGCTGGCCGCGCAGGCCCAGCGCGTTGGCCGCGTCCACGAACTCCGCCAGGTCATCGAAGAAGGCGGCCTCTTCGGGAGCACAACCCGCGCGCTCCAGGGCGATTCGGTAGATGTCCGGCTCCGGTTTGACGCTGCCCACCTCGCAGCTCATCACCAGCGCATCGAAGCGCTGGAGCAGGGGCAGGCGAGGCCGCAGGTAGGCCGCGTGCAGCGCGTTGGTGTTGGACACCAGCACCAGCTTCACCCGACCCACCAGGGACTCCACCCGGGGGAGCACCGCGTCGTGGGTGGTGAAGTGGCTGCTCCACAGGGGCGCGAACTCCGCCATGGGCAGCTCCAGGTTGAGCGCCCCGCACACACTGCGGCGGATGCCCTCGGCGTCCAGGAGGCCCTTGTTGGCCGCGGTCCATCCCGCGCCCATCAGCCGCTGGGAGACCTCGTGCGCCTGCATCCGGGCACACGCTCCCAGCCTGGAGAACAGCAGCGCGTTGTCGTGGAAGACGAGGACGTTGCCCAGGTCCAACAGGACCGCCTTCACCGCCGCCATTCATGCTCCTCGTGCCGCGCGGCCCGCGCGGGCCCGGGCGTCGCCCCACCGCTGACGCCCGGACTGCTGTTCCGGAAATTCCGGAAAAGGCCACGCTAGAGGAGGGGAACGCGTTCAGGCAAATCGCGGGCCGGCACGGTGGAGTAGTCGGAGCCCACGTCCAGCAACACCCGCTGTCGGACGCGGGTGCTCAGCGCCTTGCGCAGCCGCCCGAGGAATTCAGGGGGCGCGGCGATGACGAGCTTGTCGAAGGCGTGGCGGTCATGCCCCTTGTCCAGGACGCCGGACAGCTCCCGGGCGAACCGCTCGTGCTCCAACTCCTTGCGGCCATTGGGCTCATTCTCACCGGGGGGCCCGTGCAGGGTGCCGGCGTTGGGGTTGTCTGGCTGGTCGCGCAGGTCATCGCCCTTGGCCCTGCTCTCCTCGTGGTGGAACTCCTCGACCAGACTCCAATCCTTCTCCGCCTTCGCGTCCGTCGCGAAGAGCCTTGCCCGGCTCGCGTTCCCCACAAGAATCCAGAGCTTTGCGTCCGCCATGTGTCACGCCTCCTTAGGATGGGAGATGAGGACCCACGCGACACCCGGCAAGCTTCCGGCCCCGAGCCGCTTCCCCTTCGTGCGCAGGGCAGGCGGCCATGTCGCACAGGGTTGACACCCACCCCCAGACCCACGGTGTCTGGAATCTGACCGATCATTCCGTTGGGAATGGCAAAGGAGTAGAACGGCGGGATGCGCATTCCCGTCGTTCTGCCTGTCGCCATGCTGGCGCTCGCGCTGCTGGCCCGTCCCGCGCGGGCTCAGGAGCAGGGCGGCCTGGGGCTGGACCTCAGCTCAGAGACCTCCTCCCAGGAGTCCCCGTCGGAGCAGCCGGGCGGACAGGACATGGGGTTGGACCTGCGAGCGGAGGACGAGAACGCCGTGTCGCTGACACCGCGTTTCGTCCTGCTCGGGTTGGACACGCCAGAGCGCGCGGGCTCGCAGCAGGCGTCGGTGTGGCTGCGGGAGCTGGCGAAGGGCGCGATGTCGTCCGGCATGGTGGCCTTCGGCGCGGGCCCCCGGGAGGTGCGCGAGCGACTGGAGGCGAACTACGACGCGGCGCTGCGCTGCTCGCAGGCGTCGTGTCTGGCGGAGCCGGCGGAGTCGCTGGACGCGGACCTGCTGACGACGGCTCGGCTGTCGCTGGAGGACGCGGGCTGGACGCTGCGCGCGTGGACGTACGACAGGGACAAGGGCGTGGTGCACGAGGACGTGGTGTCGGGGCGCAACCCGAAGGACGCGGCCTTCCAGCAGGAGGCGGCCACCAAGCTGGGCAATCGGATGATGGCGCTGGGCCGACCGCGCGCGCTGCTGAAGGTGAGCGTCAACGTTCCCACGGCGGTGGTGAAGGCGGGCGAGCGCATCCTCGGTGTGGGAAGCGTGGAGGCGCGCCTGCCGCCGGGCACCGTGCAGGTGGAGGTGTCCGCGGATGAGTATGCGTCCTTCACGCGGACGGTGACGCTCAAGCCCGGTGGGCGCGAGGAACTGGAGGTCCGCATGGAGATCTCCGGCCCGGCGCCGGAGGGTCCCGAGGACGCGGTGGCCCGGCAGGTGGCGAAGCGCGGTCGCGGCACGCCCATCTACAAGCGGCCGGCGTTCTACACCGCGCTGGTGGGCCTGGCGGCGGTGGGCGTGGGCGCGGTGCTGGGCAAGGGCGCCAAGGACGTGGAGGGCCGGGCGAAGGACGCGGATGGAGACGGGATGCTGGATGTGTCCCGCAAGGAGCGGCTGGATGCGCAGTCGCAGGCGAACCTCGCCACGGCGCTGCTCATTGGGGGTGGCGCGGTGACGGCGGGCAGCGTGACGTGGCTCTTGGTGGTGCCCTCGCGCAGCGAGGCGCCGACGCCCGCGGGCACGGTCAGCGCGGGCGCGGCCACGGCGGTCCATGTCGTCGTCGGCGGGAGCTTCTGAGCTTTATGAAGACCTTCAATTCCTGGCTGCGAGCCTTCGCCGCCCTGCTGCTGGTGTCCGGCGCGGCGGGCTGCAAGGTGGAGTTCCCCGACAACGCCGCCTACACCTGCGCGGTGGAAGCGGACTGTGGTGGGGACGGTTATCTGTGTACGGCGCTGCCCAACGGGGGACCCAAGTACTGTTGTCTCCCGGAGCCCGACGAGAAGTGCAACGGCGTGGACGACGACTGCGACGGCGCGGTCGACGAGCTGGAGGCGGCGTGCTTCTCGGGTGCCGCCAACCTGCGCAACGTAGGCGCGTGCCGCGATGGCCAGTCCGTCTGCACCCGTGAAGGCACGGTGGCCTGCGTGGGCGATGTGCTGCCCGCCGGCGAGCGCTGCAACAGCGTGGATGACGACTGCGACGGTCAGGTCGACGAGGACTTCGACCGGATGACGGACCCGTTCAACTGCGGCACCTGCGGCACGGCGTGCACCGCGCAGCAGAACTGCGTGGAGGGCCAGTGTCAGAAGCGCACGGAGCTCGACTGCGGCAACGGCATCGATGACAACCGGGATGGCCCGGCCGACTGCGCGGACCGCGACGACTGTGACAACCAGGCCTGCGGCGCGGGCTGCACCTGCCAGAACGGGAAGAAGACCGAGACCGGCTGCGGCAACGGCGTGGACGACGACGATGACCGGAGCATCGACTGCGCGGACCGCGACGACTGCGACGACCAGTCCTGCGGCGCCGGCTGCGTGTGTGACCAGGGCCGCAAGGCGGAGTCGCTGTGCACGCCCGACAGCGCGGACGAGGATGGCGACGGCCAGCTCAACTGCAACGACACCGACTGCGAGCGCAGGGAGTGCGGTCCCGGACTGGCGTGTCGTGGCATCAATTGTGTCGAGGGCGCGTGCGGCAACGGGAACGACGACGACACGGACGGACAGACGGACTGCGCGGACGTGGACTGTGGCGGTCAGTCGTGCGGCATGGGCTGCACCTGTCTGGCGTCGGCGAAGACGGAGTCGGACTGCACCGACCGCCTCGACAACGATGGCGATGACAAGATCGACTGCTTGGATCCGGACTGTGCCAGCCAGCGCTGCGTGGCCGGTGAAGTGAACGCGGTGTGCATCAGCGAGAAGTGCGCGGAGCAGAACTGCCGCGACGTCACCGACAATGACGGTGATGGACAGATGGACTGCGCGGACCGCGATGACTGCGACTACGTCACCGTGGCCAGCAACGGCGCGACGGTGACGGTGATGTGCACCCAGGGGGCCGCGAAGGAAGTCCAGTGCTCCAACGGCCAGGATGACGACGGCAATGGGGCGATTGACTGCCAGACGGGCAACGCGGACGCCAACTGCGTGAGCGGCGAGTGCGGGCGCGGCTGCAGCTTCCAGAACTGCACGCGCCGGGAGACCCTTTGCTCGGATGGTCGTGACAACGACGGCAACAACGGCCTGGACTGCGCGGACTCCGACTGCAACAACCAGTCGTGTGGCACCGGCTGCGTGTGCAACGGCGGCGCGCGTCGGGAGACCATTTGCAGCGACGGCGTCGACAACGATGGCACCAACGGCATCGACTGCGCGGACTCCGACTGCAACAACCAGTCATGCGGTACCGGCTGCGTGTGCAACGGCACCACCCGCAAGGAGACCGTCTGCGACGACCTCGTCGACAATGACGGCAACAACGGCCAGGACTGCGCGGACACCGCGGACTGTCCGAACAACACGGCCTGCACGCGCATGGTCGGAAGCAACCGCGTGCCGGGTGTCTGTCAGGCGGGCTCCTGCACCTGAGCACCTCCCTGGAGGTGGGGGTTTCCCGGCCCCGCCTCCCGTCTCATCCTTCCTCTCCGCGAGTCGCAGTCGTGATCCTCCCCCTGACGTCCCAAAGCCCGGTGAGCGAGCCTGTCCGGTGGAGGACGGCGCACGAGGCGTGGGCGCGTCCGTGCGGGCTGACTTCCCCTGCGTGGGGAGAGGGGTCTTCGAGGACCTCGGATGCGTCGTCTTCACAGAGAGGGAACGGCGCTGACGTTGGATGGAAGACAGAGGGCCCGGCGTGGGTTGCCGTTGCTCCTGAGCATGGAGAGTTCTTCACACCATGGGCAACGATGACCTCTTCGCGCAGACCCTGCTGTCCGGTCTTGGAGGCTCCATGAGCGGAGAGCCCCGGATGGGCGAGGAGCTGCGGGAGGGCTTCGTGCTGGGCAGCTACCAGCTGGAGACGTTCCTGGGTGAAGGCTCCATGGGGCGGGTGTTCCAGGCGCGTCACGCGCGGCTGGGGCGGCAGGTGGCCTTGAAGGTGCTGAAGCCGGAGCACGCGCGGGACGGCGGCTTCGTGCAGCGCTTCTTCCAGGAAGCCCGCACCGTGAATCAAATCAACCACGAGCACATCGTGGAGATTTTCGACTTCGTGGACGAGGGCGAGGGTGGCCACGTCTACTGCGTCATGGAGCTGCTGCGGGGCCAGGGGCTCGGCGTGCTCTTGAAGCAGGAGCCGCTGTCGCTCGCGCGCATCCAGCGCATCGCCGTGCAGGTGTGCGCGGCGCTGGGCGCGGCCCACCAGGTGGGCGTGGTGCACCGGGACATCAAGCCGGACAACCTCTTCCTCACCCAGCGCGCGGGCCAGCCGGACTTCGTGAAGGTGCTGGACTTCGGTGTGGCCAAGCACCTGTCCTCCGAGGGGGCTCCCACCGGCACGCTGGACGGGACCATCATCGGCACGCCGGCGTACATGTCCCCGGAGCAGGCCGCGGGCCTCTCGGTGGACGCGCGCTCGGACATCTACGCGGTGGGCAACATCTTCTACGAGATGCTCTGCGGGCATCCGCCCTTCCAGGCAGAGGCCTTCGGGCAGTTGGTGGTGCAGATCATCACCCAGCCGCCGCCGCCGCTGCCCTCGCACCTGCCTTCGGGTGAGCCGTTGCCGCCCCAGCTCACGGAGCTGGTGATGCGCTGCCTGGCGAAGGAGCCGGAGGGGCGTCCCCAGTCGCTCGCGGAGGTGACGACGGGGTTGTTGCTGCTGCCCGTCCAGGTGCCCACGTCGCCGGAGGCGGTGGCCGCGATGGAGCTGTCCGAGCGGCCCACGCGGCGGATGTCCGTCGTTGGAGCGGGGCGTCGCCGCGCGGTGATGCTGGCCGGTGGAGGCGCGCTGGCGCTGCTGACGGGCGCGCTGCTGTGGATGGGGCTGGGTGCGGCGGATGCGCCCGAGCTCGCGCAGGCGCCGGTGTCCGTTGTCTCGCCGGAGCGGAGGGTCGAGCCCAGGAAGTTGGAGCTGTTGCCTCCCGCGCCCGTGCAACCCGGTGTGACGCTCACCGTGCACTCCTTCCCGGAGGGCGCGCAGGTGGTTCGCTCGGACACGGGTGAGGTGCTGGGCATCACCCCGCTGGTGCGCGAGCTGCCGCGCCGTGAGGTGCCGCTGAGTCTTCGCGTGGAGCTTGCGGGCTACGTGTCGTCGGAGCGCTCGGTGCGGCTGGATGCTCACACCGAACTGGAAGTGCCGCTCGCCAAGTCCCTCACGGCGCCAAAGCCGGCCGCGAACGCGAAGAAGGCGAGCCGGAACGCGACCGCGCCTCGCAAGGGTGCGCGCGCCGCGAGCGCCGCCCCCGCATC
Source organism: Myxococcus sp. CA056 (assembly GCF_013336715.1). NCBI lineage: Bacteria > Pseudomonadati > Myxococcota > Myxococcia > Myxococcales > Myxococcaceae > Myxococcus > Myxococcus sp. CA056. The sequence continues at coordinate 508,659 of NZ_JABUMT010000001.1, read as the reverse complement.
ACGTTGAGCGCGGACCGCCGGGCTCCTGCTTCACGCAGCGGCACCGAGGTCTCCCCGCCTCAGCGCGAGGCGGCCGTCTGCGCCAGCACCTGCGCGGCGATGCGGGAGATGCGCTCGTCGAAGCCGCTCGCGTCGTGGAAGGTGAGGCGCACGTCGCCCACTTCCAGCTTCGCGCCCGGACTCAGCACGGTGCCCTCCTCGGGGAGTTCCTGCCCATCCAGCTTCACCGGACGGGCATCCGCCACCCTCGCGACGTGCCAGCCCGCGTCGGGGCGGGGCGTGAGGATGAGCTGCTCCCGCGACACCGTGGCGTCGTTGATGACCAGCGCGTTGTTCGAGGCGCGCCCCATCCGCATGGGGCCTCGCTCGGCCAGGGCCACCAGTTCGAAGCACATGGCGTCCCCGGCGGGCAGGCAGTCCCGCAGGTCCGTCAAGGGCAGCCGAGTGGCACCCACGTTCCCCTCCGTCGTTTCGGGGACGTTCCACGCGCCTGCCTCCCACACCAACCAGGGGTGTGGGTACTTGGCGCGAAACTTCTCCTTGAGAGCCATGTGCTGCCTCACGAGCAGCGAGAGCAGCAGAGCGCGTGCCATGGGTAACTCATAACCTCTTCGGGGCCCGCCAGGCGCGAGAAGGTGGGTTTGGGTGTCCACGAATGGTCGGAATCCAGGCGAGGAGGCCCCTCTCGCGCCCGGGCGGGAGCCTGTAGTACACCCGCGCCCACATATGTCTGGAGGTCCCATGCGTCGCCTGCTGCTCGCCCCGTTGTTGCTCCTCGTCCCCGCCTGCAAGGGTGAAACCGCGAAGGACGTCACTGCCGCGGTGGTGGGCAAGACGGTGGAGGTCGCCAAGGGCGCGGGCAGCGGCGTGGTGGAGGGCATGAAGGAAGGCCGCAAGGGCGCGGTGAGCACGGATGGCTCGCGCACGCTGTCCGCGGCCGACGAGGTCCACGCCAACACGGAGCTGTCCGTGCTGGAAGTGAAGGCGTCCAGCGGGGGCGGGGTGGAGGTGGTGCTGGCCGTGACGAACAAGACGGCCGAGCCGCTGCACCTGCTGGGCCTCCAGGAGGGTGGCGGCGCGCAGTTGCTGGACAAGGACGGCTTCGCCACGCCGCTCCAGGCGCGCTCTCCGGGACAGGCCGCGGACTCCATCAAGGTGCCGCCCTCGGTGAAGGTGAAGGCGAGCGTCTTCTTCGATGGCGAGGCCGACAAGGCCGCGAAGGTGCGGCTGTGGGGGCGCGAGTTCACGGTGTCGGGCACCGCCACCGCCGCCACGCCCCAGCCCTGACGCTGGTTCCCTCCAGCCACTGGAGACGTTGATGCGCCGTCTGTCCGCCGTCCTGCTGTGCGCGACGCTGCTGTCCGCCTGTGATGACTCCGAGGGCGCGGCGTACGTGCCACCTCCGCCCTTCACCCAGACGTATCCGGATGGGGGCGTCTCGCCGGACGGCGGCTCGGGGCCGGAGACCTGGGCCTGTCAGCGCTCGGCGGTGGTGCGCGGCGCGCCCATCTCCCTGTGGGTGAACCTGCAACTGGCGATGAGCCGCGCCACCTCACCCGAGGTCCGCACGGCGGCCATCGACCAGTTCGTGGCGGATGTGGCGGCGCAGGGCGGCACGCCGCTGGTGAGCGATGCGCGCTCGGGCCGGCAGCGGGTGGTCTTCTTCGCGCGTGGCGACTCCGCGCGCGACACGTCCGTGGCTGGCGACTTCAACGAGTGGTCTCCCACCGCCACGCCGCTGGCGCAGGTGCGTGACACGGACCTGTTCGTCGCGGAGGTGGACATCCCGCGCACGGGGCCGCACCCGTACAAGTTGGTGAAGGGTGGAGGCTTCTTCGAGGACCCTCGGGCGAAGCACGTGGTGTGGGACCGCCTCAACCGCAACGCGGTGGGCCAGTTCAACTCGCTCGTCTATCCGGACGCGCAGGACGCGACGAAGGGGCGGCTCACCGCCTGGTACGGCGTGCGCGCCACGGTGCTCGGGGATGCGCGCGACGTGTTCGTCTACACGCCGCCGTCCTACGACGGCCCGGAGTGCCCGACGCTGCCGGTGATGTACGTGCACGACGGCAACGAGAGCATCACCCGCGAGTCCTTCGTGGACGCGGCGGACGCACACTACAAGGCGCGGCCCCAGGACGCGGCGGTGCTCGTCTTCGTGGCGCTTCCCACGCAGGACGTGCGGCTGGCGCAGTACACCTTCGCGCCCGCGCGCGCCCCGGGCTGGCCCGCGCCCAAGGGTGATGAGTACCTGGCCTTCCTGAAGGATGACCTGATGCCTCGCGTGGAGGCGGGCTTCCGGGTGAAGACGGGTCCCCGGGACACGGGCATCTTCGGCGCGTCACTGGGGGGACTCATCTCCGTGTACGCGGGCTTCCAGTTCCCGGAGAAGTTCGGCTTCGTGGGCACCCAGTCGGGGACGTTGTTCTGGCCGCACGACGGTGAAGTGGACCGGGACGACGGCAACGCCATGGTGCTGCGCGCGGGGCAGGAGCCGGTGGTGCCGGTGCGCTTCTACGTGGACCACGGCTCGCCGGCGACGGGCTGCACGGACGACGGCGAGCAGGGCTCCGACGACTGTCAGTCCAACCTCCAGTTCCTCGCGGCGCTGAAGAGCCGGGGCTATGACGTGGCCCACGTGCACGAGCCGAGCGGGCAGCACGACTGGTCCTTCTGGAAGAAGCGCCTGCCGAAGCTGCTCTGCGTGTTCCGCAACACCGACGCGAAGGTGTGCGGCCTCTAGGGCTTCAGAGTCTGGCGGCGATGGCTCGGGCCAGTCGGCCTGGGGCCTCGGGGTCCAGTGACAGGAAGAGGGAGGGCTCGGTGACTTCCACTTCCTGCAGGCGCGTGACGCCTTCGTTGTCAGTGGCCACGTCCACGCGGGCGTAGAGCAGCGGCTGGCCGATGGCCTCCAGCACGCGCTCGGCCAGGCGTGACTCCTCGCGATTGTCGGGCGTGAAGACGGTGGGCTGGGCGAAGCCCCGGGGCGCGGACTTCAGCGTGGGGGGCCGGCGCACCGCGTGGCTGAAGGCGCCGTCGAAGGAGATGTAGCTGCGCTCGCCCTCTGTTTCGAAGGCGGTGAGGTAGGGCTGCACCATGAGCTCGCACTCGGCGGCCAGCTCCGTCACGAGCTGAGTGGCGGCGGCGGCTTCGGCGCGCGGAAGAATGTGTGTCTTGAGTGCGCCCGCGGACACGGCGGGCTTGAGGACGACGGCGTCCCAGCCGCGCGACTTCACCAGGGCGCCGACGTCGAGCGTGCCGCCGCGCTCCACCCAGACGGTGGGCGTGACGGGGATGCCCTTGGCCTCCAGCTCGCGCAGGTAGAACTTGTGCGTGTTCCAGCGCAGCACGTCGGCCGGGTTGTGGAGCTTCGTGAGGCGGCCGACCTTCTGCGCCCAGGCGACGAAGGTGTCGCGGCGCAGGTGGCTGTCCCAGGTGGTGCGCACGACGGCCATGCGCACGGTGCGGAAGTCCACCGTCGGGTCGTCCCACACGACAGGCCGCGCATCCAGTCCCAGCGCATTCAGGGCGGGAAGCAGGGGAGCGTCGAAGGCGTCGAGCTCCGGCAGGTCGGCATAGGTGAGGACGGCCACGTCCATGGTGTGTTGCTCCCGGTGAGGCGTGCGCGCCCTAAGTAGCGCGAAGGTGCCGAGCGCGCAGGGATTTTGAGTGAAGGGGAGGCTGTCGCACGGCGATGCCTGGAGCGTGGTTGCTCGAGCAGGGAGGCTGCGAGCGCGGTGGCGCGATGCTCGGCGGGGGTGGGCCTCGGGGATGGCTGTGCCGGGCGCGGTGGCTGGTCGCGCCTCGACGTGCATCAGGCCGGGCGAGCGGTGGCGGGGGCACGAGGCGGCGCCTGTCCGCCCGCATCACTGGCCTTGTCCTTCTGGTTGCGTTCTTGCGCCTCACGCAACGCGTGCGCGAGCAGCGCCTGTCCTCGGGGATAGGGCGCGGCCTCACCGCCTATCGCGAGCATTTGCTGTCGCAGCAGCGCGCCGCTGGCCGTGCGTTGCTCGGGCCGCTTCTCGAGCAACCCCATCACCGCCGCGTCCAGCTCGGGCGGCACCTCCGGGTTGAAGTGCGAAGGCGGCGCCAGCTCCTGGTCCAGCGTGGCGCGCAGCAGCGCTTCCTGCGTGGAGCCCTGGAGCGCGCGTCGGCCCGTGAGGGCCTCATGCAGCGTCAGTCCCAGCGCGAAGAGGTCCGCGCGCCCATCGAACGGCCGTCCCGCCGCCTGCTCGGGCGCCATGTAGCCCAGCTTGCCGCGCACACTGCCCGCCGCCGTGAGCTGCGAGCGCGCCGAGTCCCGCGCAATCCCGAAGTCCGACAGCTTCGCTTCCCCGAAGCGGGACACCAGCACGTTGGGCGGGTTGAGGTCCCGGTGGACCAGCCGCAGCGGCTGTCCATCCGCGCCCGTGCGGCGGTGCAGATAGTCGAGCGCCGCCGCCAGCTCCGCGCCCAGGAAGGTCACCGCCGCCACCGGCAGCGGCCGGCGCGACAGCCCCCGCATCAGCGAGCTGAGCGGCATGCCATCCACGAACTCCATCGCCAGGAAGTACGTGCCGCCATGCCGCCCCAGGTCGAACACCTGGACGATGTTGGGATGGTTGAGCGACGAGCACAGCTCCGCCTCCCGGCGGAACATGGTGACGAACTCATCGTCGTCCGCGAACGAGGGGAGGATGCGCTTGAGGGCCACCTGCTTCTGGAAGCCACCCTCCGGGCAGTACGTGGCCCGGTACACCTCCGCCATGCCTCCGGCGCCCACGCGCTCGTGCAGCACGTACTTGCCCATGACCTCCTGCTCACGCAGAGCGGACAGCGCCCCCCGTGTCAGCTGGAGGAAGTGCCTCGCCAGCGTGGCGGTGAAGACCCCCGCGGCCACGAAGAAGAAGGCCCGCGTGGCGATGAAGCGCGGCGTCAGCGTGATGAGCGCCGACTCCGGCAACAGCGGCTGGACGAAGAGGAAGTAGATGCCCAGGTACTCGGCGGCCACCAGGATGCCCGCAGCCAGCGCCAGCCGGGGATTGCTGCGCAGCGTCGCGAGCGTAATCAGCGTGGGCCAGATGACCAGCGTGGGCGCCGTGAGCGCGTAGATGGGCCCCTGGAAGCGCAGGTCGAACGCCAGCACCACCGCGGGGATGCTGACCTCAATCGCCACGTTGAGCCAGGGAATCGCCGGGTGGAACGCACCCGAGCGCAGCACGCGCCACAGCGCCGTGTAGTAGAGCGCCAGCACCGCCGACAACCCCATGAGGGCCTGCGTCAAGCCCCAGCCAATCGAGGGCCCCAGCGCCGCGGCCACCACCACCGACGCGCCCGACAGGCCCGCCATGAAGCGCGCCACCGACAGCTCCCGGGCCTGCGCATCGCGTCGTAGGTGTCCGTCCAGGAAGCGGGAGACGGGGCTCGTCAGGGTGTGCGCGGTCATCGGTCGTCCCACTCTACAAAAAGCTGGGAACTCGACACGGCCCCCCAGCCCTCCAGCCCGCATCTGGCTCGTGGGGTCGTCCTGACTACAGGTATTTCGCGGCGGGGCCCCGGGGTCGCCTGTCGCTGAAATGTTTCACGAGCTACTCTCCGCGCGTGTCGAGGACGTACCGCCTCACCCCAGGCCGGTGTCCCCGGGAGACCCACGAGATGCGAAAGTTCCCTCGCTTGCTGCTGGCCGCGCTCGCCGCGGTGTTGCTGTCCCACGTTGGTTGCTCTGGCGACGACAGGCCGGAATGTGAGGGCGCGAGCTGCGTCGCCCCTGCCGTCTGCGGCAACAGCGCCAAGGAAGAGGGCGAGCAATGCGACGACGGCAACAGGGTCAGCGGCGACGGCTGCGACGCGGACTGTACGGTGACGCCCGAGGTGGAGAAGCCCGTCTGTGGCAACGGGAAGCTGGAGGGCACGGAGACGTGCGACGACGGCAACGCGGCGGACGGTGACGGCTGTCAGGTGGACTGCTCGCTGACGCTGACCCGCTGCGCGGCGGCGGACGTACCCCCGCTCGCGGATGGGGCCACGTGCGCGGTGACGAAGGCCGGCAATGGCGCGCGCCTCTTCACGGGCGTCGTGCTGAAGGACGGCGAGACGCTGGTGGGCGGCCAGGTGATGGTGAACCCCCAGGGCGTCATCACCTGCGCGTCGTGTGACTGCTCCACCGAGGATGGCGCCGCTGAAGCCACCCACATCTCGTGCCCGACGGGTGTCATCTCCCCGGGCCTCATCAACCCGCACGAGCACGTCACCTTCCAGAACGGCCCCTACGCGTGGACGGACGAGCGCTACGAGCACCGGCTGGACTGGTTCCGGGGCCTGGGCAACCACACCCGCGTCGCCAACAGCACCCGGTCCGCCGCGGACTCGGTGGGCTTCATCGAGCTGCGCCACCTGCTCTCGGGCACCACGTCCATCGCGGGTGTGGGCGGCGTCGCGGGCCTCCTGCGCAACCTGGACCAGGTCCCCGTGACTCGTCAGGAGGGCATGGACATGTGGGTCGCGGTCTCGGACACCTATCCGCTGGGGGACCAGGAGACGGACCTGAGGGCGGATGACTGTACCTATGCGCGGATGCCGAGGACGTCGAGCCTGTCCAAGGTCGCCGCCTACCTGCCGCACCTGGGCGAGGGCATCAGCACGGAGGCCTACAACGAGATTCGCTGCGTGTCCGTGGCGCCCAATGACGTGCTGCAGCCGCGCACGACGCTCATCCACGGCATCGCGATGACGGCGCGCGAAATCACGCTGATGGCGGACCGGGGCACGGCGCTCATCTGGTCGCCGCGCTCCAACCTCACGCTGTACGGCGACACCGCCATGGTGTCCGCGTACAAGCGGCTGGGCGTGAGCATCTCGCTGAGCACCGACTGGGCCCAGTCCGGCTCCATGAACATGCTGCGCGAGCTGAAGTGCGCGGACACGCTAAACACCGTGCAGTTCGCCCGGACGTTCAGCGACGTGGACCTCTGGAAGATGACGACGGCCAACGCCGCGGAGGCGGTGGACATGCAGAGCCGCGTGGGCCGCCTCGCGCCGGGCAAGCTGGGCGACCTGGCCATCTACTCGCTGCGCACCCACGCCAGCTCGCCGCACCGGGCGGTCATCTCCGCCGAGCCCGCCGATGTCGTGCTGACGATGCGCGCCGGCAAGGCCCTCTACGGCGACCAGACGCTGGTGGGCGCGCTGAAGGCCGAGGCGGAGGCGTGCGACGCGATGGACGTGTGCGGCACCGCCAAGACCGTCTGCCTCCAGTCGGAGCTGGGCAAGAACCTGGAGGCGCTCAAGGCCGCCAACCCCGTGGGCTATCCGCTGTTCGCCTGCGGCGTTCCCCAGGGCGAGCCTGTCTGCGTGCCCCGCCGCATCTCGAACAACCCGGACTTCCCGGCGTCGGTGCGCGGCTCGAACGTCTACTCCGGTGAGAGCAAGGTGGATGACCCGGATGGCGACGGGTTGCGCAACTCCATCGACAACTGCCGCACCATCTTCAACCCCATCCGTCCCATGGACGGCGGCAAGCAGGCCGACTCGGACAACGACGGCGTGGGCGACGCGTGCGACCCGTGCCCGCTGGCGGCGAACACCTCCGCGTGTACGCACGTCGTCGTCGGCGATGATGACCAGGACGGGTTCCCGACGTGGCAGGACAACTGCCCCTTCACGTCCAACCAGGACCAGGCGGACCAGGATGGAGATGGCAAGGGCGATGCGTGCGACGTGTGCGCCGCGACGCCCAACGCGGGCCACCTGGGCTGCCCGTCCAGCATCCATGCGCTGAAGACGCGGGAGGATGGACGCCTGCCCCTGGAAGGGCGGCCGGTGTCGTTCAACGACGTCATCGTCACCGCCGTGGTGAAGGGCGCCGCGACGGTGGAGGGCTACTGGCTGCAGGTGCACCCGCTGCCGTCGGGAGCGAGCGTGGAGAACTCGGGCATCTACGTGTACGCGCCCAAGGGTGACCTCGCGGTGGGAGACCGGCTGGACATCGTCACCGCGACGCTGACCCTCTTCAACGGGCTGCCGGAGCTGGTGGACGTGAAGTACGTCCGGCGCAGCGCTGGCAACCCGCTGCCGGCGCCGGTGCCCGTCACCACGGCGGACATCCGCACTGGAGGCCCGAGGGCCGAGGCGCTGGAGGGCGTGCTGGTGGAGGTGTACGACGTGAGCACCACGAGCACGGTGGACAACTTCAAGCAGTTCTTCGTCAACGAGAGCGGCAACACGTCGCAGCCCGGGCTGATGGTGGACGACCTGGCGTACACCTACGCGGACCCGACGCTGGGGACGCGGTTCGGCGTGCTGCGCGGTGTGCTGACGTTCAGCTTCAGCGACTCCAAGGTGATGCCGCGCAGCATCGCGGACCTGAAGCCGCCCATGCCGTCGTTGACGGGCTTCGGGCCGGGCGACGGGTTCGTCCGCCTGGGCGAGACGGGCGCGGTGAGCACCTTCCCGCAGGCGCTGACGGTGACGCTGTCCGGCACCTACTCGGAGCCGCTCGACATCTTCATCACCTCCAGCGACAGCAGCGCGCTGCGCGTGGCCAACGGACGGGTGACGGTGCCCGCGGGTCAGAGCGCAGTGGAGGTGAAGGTGGAGCCCCTGGCCCCGGCGGCGAACGTGACGCTGACCGCGTCGCTGCGAAACACCACCCGCCAGGCGTCGTTCCGGGTGCTGGGCGCGACGGAGCAGCCCGCCATCACCGGGCTGACGCCTTCCGAGGCGACGGTGGTTCCGGGGGGCTCGGTGAGCTTCGCGGTGGCGCTGGACCGTCCGGCCCCCGCGAACTCCACCATCGCATTGACCGTGAATCCCACGTCGGGCTTCGGCACGCTCACTCCGGTGGATGGGGCGCTGACGGTGGCGACGAACGCGATGGAGGCGACGTTCACCCTTACTGTCGACGAAACGGCCACGGGCCCCACGGGCACCGTGACGGCGGAGCTGGGCGCCAGCAGCGCGAGCTCCACGGTGACGGTGGACCTGGTCTCCCCGAGGTTGTTGGGCATGACGCCCACGGGGCCGGTGGTCGTCCGGTACGGGTTGACGCAGGAGTTCCGGGTGACGCTGTCCTCGGCGCCGACGGCGGACCTCGCGGTGGCGCTAGCCGCCACGCCGGGCGCGGGTGTCACGCTCTTCGGCACGGTGCCGGCCACGGTGACGGTGCCCGCGGGCGCGACGGAGGCCACGTTCCTCTTCACCGCGGATGCGCGGGGTGAGGGCGAGGGCACGGTGTCCGCGTCGCTGCTCGGTGTGCGGCGGACGTCGGCCGTCACGGTGACGCCGCCGCCCGCGCAGCTCGCCTCGCTGACGCCCGAGACGGCGTCGGTGTACTTCGGGGCGAAGCAGGCCTTCACGGTGACGCTGGACCGCAGGGCGGGCGTCGGTGGCGCCGCCGTCACGCTGGCGGTGTCCTCGGCCACGCTGGGGTCGCTGCCCGCGGCAACGGTGACGGTGCCGGAGGGACAGACGAGCGTCCAGGTCCTCTTCACGGCGGGGACCGAGGCCCTGAGTGGCACCGTGTCCGCGACGTACGAGGGCGTGACGAAGACGGCGGCCATCACCACGGTGCCACGCCCGGCCATCAACCACCTGGTCATCAACGAGGTGGACTACGACCCGAAGGGCACGGACACGACCGCGAACAAGGAGTTCGTGGAGATCTACAACCCCACGGCTTCGGCCATCTCCCTGGTGGGGGTGTACCTCGTGTTCGTCAATGGTTCGCCAGCGGTGCCGGCGAGCTACGAGAAGATCGACCTCGCGAGCGTCGTCACGCTGGCGCCGGGTGAGTACCTGGTGGTGGGCCCCGCTGCCATCGTGGATCCGCTCGCGGGTCAGGCGGGAATCAAGACGCTGCTGTCGACGAAGGCCATCCAGAATGGTGGCAGCAACTCCACTCCCACGGCGGACGCGGTCGCCCTCTTCGACAGTGCCACGGAATCCATCCTCGATTCGCTCGCCTACGAGGGGCCCGTCAATCAGGGCACCATCGCGGGCGTGGCGAACAAGCGGTTCGACTTCACGGAGGGGCCGCGGAGCACGGCGGCGTTGGCGGACATCGACACGACGGAGGGGACGCTGGCGCGCGGCGCGGACAGCTCCGACACGAACGACAACCTGGATGACTTCAGGTTCACCACCACGCTGACCCCCGGCAGGCAGAACATCATCACCCCACTGCCGTGACACCCCGCGCGGCGTCGAGCCGCGTGACACGGTGAGAAGTTGCTCGGGCGGCTCCCGCGATGTCGGGGCCGCCCGAGCCTTTTCGAGGGACGTGGATGGCCACGTCGAGGTTCTCAGGGACGAGGCGCGGGAGCGACAGCGCCGCCCCTGGTGGCGCTTCTGGGGTTGAGCAGGGCGCTACGGCGCCTTGCGTACCAGCGCGCCGTCCATCAGCAGTCGGTCCAGCGAGGCGGCCATCGAGTCGTAGTCGAGCGTGGCGCGGAAGAGGTTCTGGTACATCAGCGCGCCCAGGTAGCCACCGAAGACGCCGTGGGCCGCCAGCTCCGTGTCCACGTCCTGACGGAACTCGCCGGTCGTCTGCCCGTGACGGAGGATGCCGCCCAGCACCTTCGCGTACAGGCCCAGCTTCTCGCGGATGGCCTCCGCCACCCGCTCGTTCGAGTCCGCCGCTTCGGCCGCGAGCATGCCGAAGAAGATGCCGTACTCGCGATGCTGGCCCAGGAAGGAGTGCGTGCCGCGGGTGAAGGCCTGGAGTTGCTCGCGAGCGGACAGGCCGCGGTGCTCGTCGAGCAGGTCCACGAAGCCACTCAGGTAGCGCTGGTGCAGCTCCTCGATGGCCGCGAGCAGCAGGTCTTCCTTCGTGGGGAAGTGCCAGTACAGCGCTCCAGGGGTCATCCGGATGGCGCGCGCCAGGTCCGCCATCGTCGTCGCCAGGAACCCTCGCTTCGCGAACAGGGTGATGGCTGCTTCGAGGATGTCCACGCGTGTGCGCGCGGAGCGTTCCTGCTTGAGCTCTCTCTTCGCCGGTTCCTTGCTCATGGCAACGAAAACCATACCCCAGTCCCGCGGCGACACCCGGGCGTCATTCTAACGCGTTGGCGGCTCATGGTGCCCGGAGCGCGCACCAACAGGAGTCAAGGGTTGAACCTGTGTCTGTCTTTCAGGCCGCCAGCAACGTCACCTTGACGATTTCCGGAGGAGCGCCGACGCGCAGGGGCGGCCCCCAGAAGCCCGTGCCCCGGCTGACGTAGAGGTGCTTGTCGCCCTCCTCGAAGTGTCCCGCGTCGTGCTCCCAGATGGCCGACACCGCGAGCGTGAACGGAAAGAACTGTCCCCCGTGCGTATGCCCGGACAACTGCAACCCCATGCCCGCTTGCGCCGCCACGCGCCAGTTGGAGGGTTGGTGCGCGAGCAGCACCGCCGCCCGCTCCGGCTCCCTCCCCGCCACCGCCGCCTTCAAGTCATAGCCCTGCTTCGCGCCCGACAGCCCCGCCGACCAGTCATCCACGCCCACCAGGTCGAACGAGGCCCCCGCGTCTCCAATCCGCACATGGCGATTGCGCAGCACCCGCACCCCCATGCCCTCCAGCGCTCCCGCCCAGGCACCCGGGTCCCAGTAGTACTCGTGGTTTCCCGTGACGAAGTACGTGCCGTGCCGTGAGCGCAGCTCCCGCAGCGCCGCCACCGAGGGCCCCAGCGAGGCGACCTTCCCGTCCACCAGGTCCCCAGTGATGGCCACGAGGTCCGGGCGCAACGCGTTGCACCGCGCCACCAGCTCGTCCATGAACTTGCGCTGGATGACGGGGCCCACGTGGATGTCACTCAGTTGCACCAGGGTGAAGCCATCCAGCTCCCGAGGCAGTCCGGGCAGCCGCACCGCGACTTCATTCACCACCGGGGGATGGAACGCGCTCCACGTCCCGTAGCCCGTCAGGCTCCCCGACGCGAGCAGCGCGCCGCCCGCCGTGGCTCGCGCGAGGAAGCGCCGCCGCGCCACATCCACTTCCGGCACCTCGACCTGACTCGCCGCTCCAGCCGGACTCGTGGAGAGGTCCACGGAGGACGCTTGCGTCATCGCCACGGCGCCCGCACCCCCAAGCGTGGCCAGGCTCACGCCGTCGGCCGTGGCCGCCCGGGCCCGCGTCAGCCTCCGCGACAGGGCGCGCACGCCTCCAATGGCCCACAGTGCGAACAGCAGGTACGTCGCCGCGCCCATCCACATCCACACGGCCGTGGCCACCGCGAACGTGGCGTCCATCGGCAGGAAGCGCGTCACCGACCAGGACAGCACCAGCAGTGCGCCCAGCACCGTCATCACCGCCATGCCCACCCGGCGCCAGCTCCGGTCCTCCGACGTGTCCGCGAACAGGCGCCGGTACAGGTAGATGTGGACCCCCACGGTGATGAGGCTCGTGAGGACCGCGAAGATGATGAAGCGCGCCGGTGAGTCCATGGTCGTCCCAATACTCGCCCGGCCTCGACGCGCCGCAACGCATTCCTCGTGAAGAAACGTGAATCGCCCCGTGCGTGCACCCCGCCTGCCTGGCCGTGGAGGAGGCTCCCGAAAGGGTGTGACTCAGGCGTCCCGTGCGGGGTCTTCCCGTCGCGCCGTCCTCCTCCTGGTGCGCGTGCCCGTGCACGACGCTTCTCATCCGCCAAGGACACGAGGTATGGACGGCCGCTTCTCGCGCTGGAGGCGAAGTGATGCGGATGGACAACTTGAAGGCGGGGCAGAAGTTCCCGCTGGTCTTGGTGCTGAGCGTTCTGCTCACCGCGGGGTGCGAAGGATTTTCCACGCCCGTCGCGCCTGTCGTCCCGACGGAAGCGGTCGCCACGCGCTCGCAGGCCCTGGCGGCCGCGGCCCCCAGGTTGGCGGCGGGCGCGCAGCACTCGCTCTACGTCACGCCGCTGGGCACCGTGTGGGCCTGGGGTGGCAATGCCTCCGGGCAGCTGGGCACCGGCGACAAGTCCTTCCAGCGCGTCCTCGCCGGGCAGGTACCGGGACTGAAGGACATCACCCACGTCGTGGCCGGTGATTCCCACTCCCTCGCGTTGCGCTCCGACCGCACGGTGTGGACGTGGGGCAGCAACTCCTCCGGGCAGCTGGGTGACGGCACCACCGTGGACCGCGCCACGCCGCGCCAGGTTCCCGGGCTCGCAGACGTGGTGTCCGTGGCCGCCGGTGAGTTCCACTCGCTCGCGCTGCGCTCCGACGGCACCGTGTGGGCATGGGGCAGCAACTTCTACGGCCAGCTCGGTCGCGGTAACACCCAGCAGGCGTTGACTCCGGCCCCGGTCGTCGGCCTGACGAACGTGGTGGCCCTCGGTGCTGGCTTCGACTTCTCCCTCGCCGTGCGCGCGGACGGCACGGTGTGGGCCTGGGGCGCCAATGCCTCCGGACAGCTGGGCGACGGCACCTTCACCCAGCGCCTCGCGCCGACGCAGGCGATGAACCTCGGGAACGTCACCGCCGTGTCCGCGGGCATCTACCACGCGCTCGCGCTGCGCTCGGACGGCACGGTGTGGGCCTGGGGTGGCAATGCCTCCAGCCAGTTGGGTGATGGCACCTGGACGGACCGTCCCACGCCGATGCAGGTCGCGGGACTCTCGCGAGTGACGTCCGTGGCCGCGCAGGACGCCGGCTCGCTGGTGCGCGTCGAGGACGGCACCGTGTTCGCCTGGGGCCGCAACACGCAGGGGCAGCTCGGCGACGGCACCACCACCGACAGCAGCTCTCCCGTGCAGGTGCGGGGGCTGGGCTCGGTGACGGCGCTGGCGGCGGGGACGCAGCACGCGGTGGCGCTGCGGGCCGACGGGACGCTGTGGTCCTGGGGGAATGGGACCTCCGGCCAACTGGGCAACGGCAGCTCCGAGCGGCTGCTCTCTCCAGAGGTCGTCACACGCCTGTCCGGAGTCACCTCGGTGGCCTCGGGCAGTTTCCACTCGCTGGCCGCGCTGTCGGACGGCTCGGTGTGGGGCTGGGGGCGCAACTACTACGGGCAGCTGGGAGACGGCACCGCCGCCGAGCGTCACGCGCCGGTGCGGGTGTTGGGCCTCGGCAACGTGCGCTCCGTCACGGCGTCCGGACACCACTCGCTCGCGCTGCGCAGCGACGGCACGGTCTGGGGTTGGGGACGCAACGCGAACGGGCAACTGGGTGACGGCACCACGAAGGACCGTCTCACGCCGGTGCAGGTGGTGGGCTTGAGTGGCGTGACGTCCCTGGCCGCGGGAGGCAGCCACGTGGTGGCGCTGCGCGGTGACGGCACGGTGTGGACGTGGGGCTACAACGGCGTGGGCCAGCTGGGTGACGGCACCACGAAGGACCGCCTCACGCCGGTGCCGGTGAAGGCCCTGTCGAATGTGGTGTCCGTGGCGGCGGGGACCTACTTCTCGCTCGCGCTGCTCGCCGACGGCACGGTGCGGGCCTGGGGTGACGGCTTCGAGGGACAACTGGGGGATGGCGGCGGCGTCCAGCGCGAGTCACCCGTGCCGGTGCTGGGGCTGACGGGCGTGAGGGCCCTGGCCGCGGGCGCGGCGCATGGGCTGGCCGTGCTCGAGAGCGGCGCCGTGTGGGCGTGGGGCGACAACGCGGAGGGGCAGCTGGGCGATGGCTCCTGGGTCGACCGGTTCCGCCCCGTGCAGGTGCCGGGGTTGACGGGGGTGTCCTCCGTCGCGGGAGGTCTGTACCACTCCATGGCGCTGGGCCTGGACGGAACGCTGCGCAGCTGGGGCGCCAACATGTATGGGCAGCTGGGGGATGGCGGAGTCACTTCGCGCGTGGTGCCCGGCGTGGTGCCCGGTGCCTCCGGCATCAAGCTGCTGGGTGGCAGCTACCTGCATGTGCTGGCGGTGCGCCAGGACGGCATGGCGTTGGCGTGGGGCTACAACCGCTTTGGTCAGCTCGGCATCGGGGCGGCGGGCTGGAGCGCGCTGCCCGTGCAGGTGCGCGGGCTGGGACAGGGACGGCGGCTCGCGGCGGGGAGCTCGCATTCGATGCTCGTGCGCGCCGACGGCACCGTGCTCGCGTGGGGACAGAATGCGTCGGGGCAGCTCGGAGATGGCACCGCCACCTACCGCGCATCGCCCGTGCCCACGCAGGGCCTGCCGTGCGCCCGCTCCGTGGCGACGGGAGGTCAGCACTCCCTGGCCCTCGCCTGCGACGGCACGGTGTGGACATGGGGCGCCAATCAGCGCGGGCAGCTCGGGGATGGCACCGTCAAGCCGCGCCTCCTGCCGGCGATGGTGGAGGGATTGTGGGGCGTGGTGGCCGTGGCGGCGGGGGGCGACGCCTCGATGGCCCTGCGCGTGGACGGCACGGTGTGGACGTGGGGCGCCAATGGCAGCGGGCAGCTGGGTGAAGGAGGCCTGGTGGACCGCGCCACGCCCATGGAGGTGAAGCGCTTGTCGGGCATCGCCTCCGTGGTGATGGGGGAAGCTCATGCGCTGGCGGTGGGACAGGACGGCGCGGTGTGGGCCTGGGGCGCGAACGAGAAGGGCCAGCTCGGGGACGGCACCACGACGGCGAGCACGGTGCCGCTTCGGGTGACGGGGCTCGCGGGCGCCGTGAGCGTGAGCGTCGGCCGGGCCTACTCGCTGGCGGTGCTGCACGACGGCACGGTGTGGAGCTGGGGCGCGAACAACTCCGGGCAGCTCGGGGATGGCACCAACATCCCGAGGAGCACGCCGAAGCCGGTGCTCCTGCCGACGAACATCAAGGCGGTGGCCGCGGGCCCGCACCATGTGCTGGCCGTGCGTCAGGACGGCACGGCGTGGGCCTGGGGTGACAACGGTTACGGACAACTGGGCGACGGCACCCACTACCTGCGCTTCACGCCGGTGCAGGTGTTGGCGCTCACGCAGGTCGCGGAGGTGGCCGCGGGCGAGCAGCACTCGCTGGCGCTGCTGGACGACGAGAGCGCTCGCTCCTGGGGCAGCCACGAATACGGCCAGCTCGGCGAGGTGGAGTCGGGGCCGAGGACGGCGCCGGTGGCGGTCAAGCTTCCGACGTCGAAGGACTTCGCTCCCGTGCTGTCCCTGCGGGCCTGGTACCAGCACGCGGTGGCGCTCCTCGAGGATGGCACCGTGCAGACGTGGGGCGGCAATGGCTACGGGCAGCTCGGCGACGGCACCATCGAGAGCCAGGCCATGCCCACCACGGTGCAGGGGCTGCCGAAGATGCAGGCGGTCTCTCCTGGCGCGTGGCACACGCTGGCGCTGGCCGAGGACGGCACGGTGTGGGCGTGGGGCAACAACGTCTTCGGGCAACTGGGTGACGGCACCACCACGCCGCGCCCGCGGCCCGTCCAGGTGGTGGGGCTCGACAAGGTGGTGGCCCTGTCCGCGGGCAGCTACCACTCGCTGGCGGTGCGGGAGGACGGCTCCGTGTGGAGCTGGGGTTACAACGTCTTCGGGCAGCTCGGCGACGGCACGCTGGTGGCGCGTCAGGTCCCCACGCGCATGGTGGGGATGGAGGGCGCGGTCGCGGTGTCGGGCGGTGAGCACCACACGCTGGTGTTGCGCGCGGACGGGACGCTCTGGGCTTGTGGCCACAACGCGCATGGGCAGTTGGGCGAGGGGACGGCCACCAACCGCACCTCACCCTTCCAGGTGCTGGGGCTCGAAGGGGTGAAGTCCGCGCAGGCGGGGGGCTACCATTCCGTGGCGCTGCGCGACGACGGCACCGTCTGGACCTGGGGCAGCAACGACCATGGCCAGCTGGGAGATGGAGGGTTGTCCACGCGCATCTTCGCCTCGCCGGTTCCGGGACTGGCGGGCGTGGTGTCGCTGGGCGTCGGGGCCAGCCACACCTTCGCCGTGGGCTCCGAGGTCTGGGCCTGGGGGCGCAACTCGCACGGACAGCTCGGCACCGGAGACGGCTCCCCGCGACTGGAGCCGACGCGGGTGAAGGGCCTTCGAGGCGCGAACTCCGTCTCCGCCGGCACGGACTTCTCCGTCGCGCTCGACGGTGAAGGGACGGCGTTGAGCTGGGGCACCAACTTCCACGGGACGCTGGGCGTGGGGGTGCCAGGGCAGCGTGCCGTGCCGGGGGCCGTGGCACTGCCCTGAGGCCGCGCTCGGTTCCGGGGCGATGACGGCATGACTGTCTTCGCCCCGGTGTACCGGGCTGCGCGCCGCTCAGAGTCGCAGTCCGGCACCCAGTCGCTTGACGAGCGGGCCGAGCTCGTCGCGGTCCAGGCCCATCTCCATCAGCTCCAGGCGCCGCAGCTTCGGCAGCGCCTTGGCGGTGCGGAACGCGAGCGCGCCCTCTTCGCTCAGGTCGTTCTGCGACAGCTCCAGACGTTCGAGGCCGGTGAGGCCCTTGCTCTTCGCGAGCGCCTCCGCGGCTTCGTCGCTCAGCTCGTTGCGGTTGAGCGTCAGCCACTGGAGCGCGCCCAGGCCCTTCGCGCCCGCGAGCGTCGCCACGCCCTCGTCGGACAGGCCGGAGCCGGACAGGTAGAGCCGCTCCCACACGAGGGTCGCCTTCGCGAGCACCTCCGCGCTCGTGTCCGTCAGCGCGCTGCTGGAGAAGCTGACGGAGCGCAGCGCGGGCAGGGCCTTGCTCTCGACCAGGGCACGGACCGCGGTGTCCTTCGCGCCCGCGAGCACCAGGCCCGACAGGTTTCCGGCCCGAGGTGAGGCCGCGAGGGCCTTCGTCGCCGCATCGACGCCGGAGCCCTCCAGGCGGAGCCAGCGGACCTGGGAGAACCAGGGTTGCTCGGCGGCGTGCTCCAGGCCCTTGCCGTCGCGCGTGTCCACGCACAGCCGGGACACGGGCTCCAGCGCGAACAACTCCGGGCCGTGCTTCGCGAGCCGGTCCTCCGCGAGACTCAGCTCCTCGATGAAGCCCCGGTGGTAGCGCGGCTCATGCACCTTCGCGTCGCGCAGGGGCTTGAGCCAGGCGCGGCCATTCGCGTCCATCAGTTCCCGCACGCGCGACTGGAGCGAGCGGCGTCGAGCCGGGTCCATGCGCCCGGGCAGGGCGAGCTGCACACGGATGAACTCGGCGCGCGCGGCATCCACGGTTTGAAGTGCATCCGCGCACGCCAGCCTCGGCGCGTCGTTGGTGGGGTCCGCCACCACCTTCGCCAGCAGTGCATCGAGGTCGCTCATGAGGTCAGCAGCTCCTTCACCTCGCGCTGCCAGCGCGCGCCCAGCTCCGGATGCACCATGCGCACGTAGGCGGCGTAACCCTCCAGCCAGGCCGGGAAGTTGGGGCGGCCTCGGGACTGGGACTCCACGCCGTGCTTGCGGCAGTTGGCGAGGATGGCCTTGAAGCGGCGGCGCTCCTCGCGAGGGATGGCCACCCGTTGGTTGACGGTGAGGCCCGTCACCCGCTGGCGTCCTCCCTGGCGCATGACGCGGCGCTTGGCGCCGTTCTCGGAGAAGCCCTCCTGCTGGAGGATGGCGTTCACCCACCAGAGGAAGCGGCCGAGCCGCTCCGGAGGACTGGCGAAGGAGAAGGACAGGTCATCCGCGTAGCGGGTGTAGGAAGCGCCCGCCTTCTTCGCGAGCGCGTGCAGGCGCGCGTCCATGCGGCGGCAGACGAGGTTGGCGATGGCGGGCGAGGTGGGCGCGCCCTGGGGAAGCACGCCGGGCCACACCACGGTGCCGTCCGGGAGCTTGGGGCGCCAGGTGGTGAGGCCCGCGAGGGTGGAGGACACCTCGTCGTTGTAGCCGTGGGCCTCGAAGAAGCCCTTCACCCGGCGGTAGTGCACCGTGGGGAAGAAGTCCTCCAGGTCCACGCGCACCACGACGTGGGCGCCGACATGTGCCTCGGCGTTCGTCACCGTGGAGCGGCCGGGCACGAAGCCATGCACGGCGGGGTGCGTGGGCAGGTGCGCGAGCAGTCCCTCGAGCAGGGCACGTTGCGCGGCCTTGAGCTTCGCGCGGGGAGCGCAGATGCGGCGCACGCCGCCGGAGCGCTTGGGCGTCTCGAACTCCACGTAGCCGGAGCCCGCGCCGGAGCCTGGGCGCATCAGCGCGTCCAGCTCCGCGACGTCCACGCCCACCAGCTTCGCCACGTCCTCGCGGGATTGCAGTGGGGGCAGGTTCTCGGTGGCGGCGGGCTTGCGCTTCACCTCGTCGTCGCGCAGCCCCGGGTAGAGGCCGAAGAGCCAGCCCGTGGGGTTCCAGCCTCCCACGGACCTGGGGCTCGGGCGCCTCGGCGGCTCCACGCGGCTGTCGGGAAGCGACACGTCCGCGAGGCCCAGCTTGCGCACGGCGGCGCGCGCGGCGGAGGCCACGCGGGAGTCAGCGTCCTTCACCCGGCGGCGCAGATGTCCGGCGGCGGCGACGCGGGGAAAGAGCAGGGGGATGAGGCGCACGGCCTGGAGGCGCTCGCGGGGGTCCACGCTGCCCAGGCGCCGCGCGACGGTCTCACTCCAGTGGCGGCTGACGTAGAAGCGGGCCACTTCGTATTCGGCGAGCCCCTGGTGACGCTCCAGCAGCTCGGCGATGCGGCTGAAGTGCGCCTCCGGGTCCTCCATCAAGGGCTTGAGCTCGAGGAGGAGTGAGACCAGGTCCATTCAGCGCTCCAGGGCCACCGGTGCGGTGGGAACCACGAGCTCCTGGGGACGCCGCCACCTGCACGGCAGAGGCGGACGAGGTCGGGGAAGCCCGCCAGGCGGACCTCGTACCGCGTCGTCCTTCAATGGGTGTCATCGGCAGCCGCGACGTGACATCGCGGACGAAAGGCTGGCTGCACGCGGCCCCAGGAGCGGAGCGAAGCTCACCACATCCTTCACGTTGAAGAAAGGTCGTCGAACTCCGCGAGCCCATCTTCTTCCAGTAGTGCGAGCAGGGCTTCCCGAGGCCCTCCGGGCGCACGACGCACCAGGGTGTCGAGCTGTCGCCCTTGTGCTCGCACGCGCTCGCCGTGGGCGAGCATGGCGGACAGGGCATCTGGCTCCATCCAGGGGCGGGACAGCACGTCGAGGTTGTGCAGCAGCTCGCGGCGGTTGCGTGGCGCGGTGAGGCTCGCGCTGACGCCGGGTTGGGAGAGCGAGTAGCGGTAGCAGTCCACCGCGGAGGGGAGGGTGGTGTCCTGGGGTGCGCCGGGGACGGGGCGCAGGAGTCGGCCGTAGCAGGTGGTGGTGAAGGTGAGCACGCCGGTGCCCTGGCGCTGGGCCTCGGGGAGGAGCGCGGCCTCGGCGCCCGGGTGCGCGGCGCTGTGGCGGGTCATCACGACGGGCCAGGGCTGTCGCGCGAGTGCGGCGCGGGCGAGGTCTCGCAGGTGCGTGGAGAAGCCGAAGGCGCGCAGTTTGCCTTCGGTGCGCAGGCGCTCCAACGCGGAGTAGTCCTCGTCGGAGAGTCGCTCGGGGGCGCGGACCCAGAAGAGGAGGAAGACGTCGAGCCAGGAGGTGCGCAGGCGCCGCAGCGCGGACTCCACGTCGCGACGGATGGCGCCTGGGCCCGAGTGGTAGGTGCCCGCGACGATGACGGAGCGCTCGCGAGGGCCGCGACCGCTGCGCAGGAACTGGGTCAATGCGGCGTAGCGGGGTTCCCAGAAGAACGTGTTGATGCCGGCCTCATGCGCCTCGAAGAAGGGCTCGCGCGTGGTGAGGTGCGCGCCCGAGAGGACGAGCGGCGAGACGTTCAGGCCCGTGCGGCCCAGGGAGCGGGACGAGGCTCGCGGCGGAGGCGCTGGGCGCGGGGATGGGGTGGTCCGCTGACGCGGGGCGGAGGTGGGGCGGAGACGCGCGAGCTCGGGCTCGGCGGTGAAGCGCGCATCGGGGAAGGTGAGCGACAGCGCTTGCAGATGGGTGACGACGCGAGAGGGCTCGGCGTGGGCGAGCAGGGCGTCACGGAGTCGGGCGAAGGCGTTGTCATCCGCGCGGCGCAAGCGCCAGGTCCATGCGGCAATGCGCAGGTCCGTGTCGCTGTCGGGAGCGGGCTGGCGTGGTGGCACTGCCTGTCGCGTGTCGCGTGTGTCGAGTCGCTCCAGTGGCGAGGCGGGCACTGTGTGGAACTTGTTGGGAGGGCTGTCCGACTCGACGCCTCGCTCCAGTATCGAGGCCTCGGGTGTGGGCAACTTGTCGTGAACGGCTTGGAGCGGTGGAATGTCCGGCCGCGCGTTGGGCGCAGCGGTAGCCGACAATCCCAGCAGGGACTCCAGTCGTGCATCGAGTGTGTCGCAGTCTTCCAGCGGAGAGGCCGCAGCCGTGCGGACCATCAGCTCGGTGTCGCGCGACAGGCGCAGCAGGGCGCGCAGCTCCGCGTCACCGTTCTCGGGACGTAGCTGCTCGGCGGCGCGGGCTCGTATCCACGGGTCGGGAGAGAGGGCGCAACCGAGCGCGAGGGTGGACTGGAACGAAGGGTCCTCCGATGCGAGCGCGCGCCCGTGCGAGAGGGCGAGCTGCAACGCCATGCGCCGCACGCTCGGGTCTGAGTCCGCGAGGCAGACCTGGGCAGCGCTGTCGAAGTCGAGCACGGCGGCGCGCAGCCACGGGTCCTCGTGGGACTCGGCGTGCTGTCGCTCGGTCTCCGTGAGCCAATCCAGGGACGCGAGGGCTTGCAGTGCCACCGCGCGCACGGAGGGGTCCTCGTCTTGAGAGGCGTGGAGGAGTGGCTCGGAGGCTTCCAGGTACGCGGCGGCTGTCGCGACGGCCCGCCGCTCTCGGGGAGAGGTAGCGCGCGGCGCGAAGGCCACCAGCGCCGAGGCGAAGTCCTGGACGGCGGCGGTGGACCGGGGCCGGCGCTCCCATGCGCCGATGACCTCTGCGCGCACGGCGGTGTCCTCGTCGTCGAGAGCCTTCAACACGAGGCTTCGACTGTCCGGGTCGAATACGAGCGCGGAGAGCGCCGCGCGGCGGATGGCGGCCTCGGGGTGACTCGCCAGCGTGCGCACCCGAACGAGGAGTGTCTCGTGTCCCTGTTTCACCGCGACACGCGCGGCCCAGGCCAGTGAGCCCGGACGAGGGAGCGCCGCGAGGACGCGGGTCGCGAGGTCGACCTCGTCCACGTTGAGACGCTCCAGCAACGCGCGCGCTTCGTCCTGTGCGTGTGGTACGCGCGGCTCGTCCAACCAGTGCATCGCGAGGCGCAGCGCTTCCGAGTCCTTGCGCTCGAGGAGTCGCCGACGCGCGAGAACGCGAAGAGGTTCGTGCGGATCTCCCAGCCACTCCACCAGCTCCCGCGCGGAGAGGGACCCGGCGGGTCGAGCCTCCAGTCTCGCGGTGGTGACCGCCGGGTCCTCACTGGTGAGCCCTGCTTCCATCTCCGTGGATGCGGTCGCGTGAGAGTGCTCTGGCGGGCTGGGTGGACCCTCGCTGCTGACCTGACCACCTGATTGCGGAAGCGCCGTCGATGCAGTCGTGTCGCCTGCGCCCGTGTCCTCGGTCCGGGAGTTCGCCGCGGTTCCCACGGCGACGCGCTGCCGTGTCGCGGAGCCCTCTGCTTCAAACGGACGAGGACCCGCTTCACCCGAAGCCACGGCGCGCCACTCGGTCTCAAGCCACGCCACCGCCGAGCGCATCGGACCGTGGGCCTGTTCCCCCGCCTCCGCGGCCCGACGCACCTGTTGCCGCAGGTCCTCGTGCTCCGCTCCCAGCCACGCCAACGCCTGCACCGCCGCATGACGCACGCGCCAGAACGGGTCTTCCAGCGCGGCGAGCAACACCCCCACCGCACCCGTGCCCGCGACGGAGGCCGAGGCCCGCACCATCGCCCGTCGCACCCACCACACGGACTCCTGCCGCACCGCTCGCGCCGCGTGAGGCAGCAGCGCCTCCGCGCCCAATCGCGCCAGCGCCCGCCACGTCCTGTTCCGCACCATCGGCATCGGGTCGTCGAGCGCTTCGAGCAGCGCGGAAACGAAGCGCCCATCCCGCGCATCACCGAGCCGCCGCGCCGCGATGGCCCGGACCTCCGCGTCCTCATCCGTGAGCAGCGCCTGCCTCAGCGCGTAGCGCCCCACCAGCTCGGAGGCATCGACCGCGCTCGCCGCCTCGCGCCGCACCGTGACGTCCTCATCGAGCAACCGCACGGTGGCCAGGTCCAGTTCGAGCATCGCCAGGGACTCTAGGCGCCCTGCTACACTGCGGACATGCCCGACATGCTGGCCATCATCAGCAAGGCGATTTTCGAGAAGGAGGCCACCGGCCTCTCACCCGGCCAGGTGTTGCCGACGGACCGTTACCGCAGCCAGAGCAGGCACCTGTCCCCGCTCGAAGACGGTGGACGCCTCTTCCTCGTTACGGTGCGCCCGCCCAACGAGTCCCTCTGGCTCGTCGCCGTGCTGGAGGGCCTGTCCTCCGATGACGAGGGCTGGGTCGGTCGGAAGAACCGCATCCCCATCACCGACGTCACGTCCGCCATTCCCACGCTGCGCTTCGAATCAGGCAAGGGCCTCCAGGCCGCGAAGGGCGCGCTGGGCATGTCCCTCCAGACGCCTCGCGTCCTCACCTCGACGGACGCGGAGCTCCTGCTCGCGAGCGCGGGAGGTGGCCCCATCAACTTCACCGCGCATCAGGAACACTCCGCGCTGCCCTGCCTGTGCAAGCAGTGCTTCCCCCGAAGCCCCGAGCGCGCGGAGGCCCAGGGCATGCGCTTCGTCCGCGCCCAGGTGGAGACGAGTGGCCGGCTGCTCTACTACTGGCTGCCCGAGGAACTCGCCGGTGACGCGCGCGCCGTCGCCCAGGCCGTTCGAGGCGCGCTCATCGGGCGGCTCGGCGCCTGACACACGTCCACCGTCTCCATGGGCGACTCACCCATGGCGCGAACATTGGTGGAACGTCAGTGGGAAGCTACGGCTTGCTCGGGCCCGCGTCCGACGTGGACAGCTCGGAGCCGATCTGCTGCCACTCCTGGGCGTAGGCGCCCCGGGTGAAGGTGCGCAGGTCGTCGCTCGTCACGGTGCCTCGCGCCATCGCGGTGTCGAGCGCGCGGACGACGGCGGCGCGGTGCGGCTGCTCCACGTAGGGATTGCCCTCGCGGAACACCTCGCCAAACAGCGACTCCAGCCGGCCGTCCTGCTTCAGCCGCTCCACGATTCGCGCCTGCGAGGCGGGCTCGTCCGCGTGCGCATGCAGCATCGCGGAGGCGAGGCCACCCTGGGCGTCGGCATCGGGGAACTCGGAGAGCAGCTCCAGCTCCGCGTCCGCTCCGGCGATGGCCGAAGCCTCCGAGGCGGCGGGCGCCAGCGCGGCGTTGATGGCCGGCGTGGCGCGCGGTGTCGGACGACGGTCCGGCTCGAAGTCGCTGCGTCCCTGGAACGGCCTCACTGCTTGGTGTGCTGGGAGGTCCTTTTTTCCGGGGCTCTGCTGCGCGCCCTTGGAGGCGGAGTCCGGCCGCTCCGTGCTGGAGCGCTCCGAGACGGAGCTCTTCGGCGAGGACGAACGGTTGCCACCATCAATGCGCGACATGAGTGCGCTCCAGGAAGACTGCGAGCCGGTGCGGGCATGGCTCCGGGAAGTCTCAAGGAAGTTATCGGACGCCCCCGGCGCCAGTTGCGTCCAGTGCAAAGGTGAGGTGGCACACGCGCGAGTGCAGCGCTGATGACCGCCAGAAGACACTTGAAGAAGCGCAGCAACTACCGGCGCTTGGCCGCGGGCCGCGGGGGAAACAGCCACTCCAGCCCACGCACCACGTCATCCCGCCAGGCCGGGTAATTGTGCCCGCCGCTGTACTCCCGGTACTCGACCCGGTGTCCCGTGGCCTTCAGCAAGGGCCCCAGTCGCTGGTTGCCCTCCAGGAGCACCTCGAAGCGCCCGCAGCTCATCCACACCTCCAGCGGGCGCCGGGGCACGTGCCGCGCCAGATCGAACACGACGAACTCGTGGTTTTCCACGATGAACGCCCCCGACTGCGACAGCACCCGCCCGAAGGTCTCCGGCGCGCGCAGCCCGATGAAGAGCGACATCAGCCCGCCCAGCGACGAGCCCAGCACCCCATGCACCCCCGGGTTGTGTCTTTCGTCCACCAACGAAAGGTGTTCCCGCGCCAGGGGCAGCACCTTCCACAGCAGCAGGGCCACGGTGTACTCGCTGCACGCGTACTCCACGCCGCGCGTCAGGCCGCCGTTGGAGACGAGCGCGAGGGCGACGGGCTGCATGCGGCCGTCGGCGACCAGCGTGTCCACCAGCTCCGGCAGGCGCACGCGGCGCAGGTAGTCGTCTCCGTCGAGCACGACGAGGAGCGGCACCGGCTCTCGCGTCGGCGGGGCGTACAGGTGCACGGTGCGCTGTCCATCCAGGCCCACGTCGGACATGTCCACGCGGTGGCGGGTGACGCGGCCGCGCGGCACGCCCCGGGGGCGTCGCAGGGGCAGCGAGGGCCCGCCGTCGGGCATGTAGAAGGCGTGGTTGACGTCGCCGAAGCCGTTGTCGGAGACGCGGGTGTTGAAGTCGTCCTTCAGCCGTTGGCCGTGCGCATCGAAGAGGGCGTATTCGACATAGGCGTCGCGGGGCAGCGCCAGCGAGCGCGTCCACAGGCCGGGGGCCACGCGCTCCAGCGCAAGCGGCTCGCCCCTCCAGTCCTGGAAGTCACCCTGGACGAAGACGGGGCCTCGCCCACGCCACACGAAGGTGGCCGTGTCTCCGATGATGACGGGTGTCCCCTCGGCGCGCGCTCTTGCTTCCAGCTCCTTGGCGTCCATCCCGTGTCGCTCCCTGGTGGGTCCAGGGAGCGCGTTCTAGCGCGAGACGGCCACGCGGGCGCGCGCCGTGCTCCGGAGTGTGTGGTGGCCCCGGAGCGCGGGTGGACTCAGCCGACGTTGTCGCGGTGGCGGGCCTGGATGTCACCCGGGAGCGGCTTGCCGGGGACGTGCAGGGGGCCCAGGTCCTCCGCGAGACCGCCGAGCCCTCGCGGGGCGTTCTTGGTCAACGTCAGGATTTCGGCGACCTCGGCCGGGTCCTTCGCGTTGGCGAGCTTCTGGACGAACTCGAACTGGTTCGTCGCCATCTTTCCCGAGTGGCTCTCCCACCGGGACTTGAAGTCGCGGGCGCGATCGGCGAGCTCGGTGAGCTGGTCTCCGGAGAACGTCAGCTCGATGTCCTTCTTCTTGTCGAAGTCGTGCTGGTCGACGTTGTACTGCTGCGCGAACGTGTACTCGGCGCCGCCGGACAGGCCCTCCATGAACATCTTGTATTCGAACTTGTCCTTGTCGAAGACCTCCTTGCCGTCCTTGTCGAAGCTGCGCTTGTAGTCGAGCCGCGTGCCGTCCGCGTCCTTGGTCTCCAGCACCGTGTCCCGCGAGCCATCACCCTTGGTGGTGATGGTGATGCTGCCGCCGTTCTCGGGGACGGCCTGGAACTCCTTGCTGAGGGGGCCCAGCTCCAGCTTCACCTTGGCGTCCGAGGAGAGCTCCAGCTTGTCGACGGTGGCGGAGTCGGAGACGCCCGCGCCGTCCTTCTCCGGCAGCTGCTTCGTCTTCGCGAACTGCTCGAAGGCGTCCTTGCCCTCCTTCGTGTTCACGTCGAACGTGGCGGTGCGCATCTTGTAGTCGGTCAGCTCGGTGCTCCCGTTGAGGGAGACCGTGGCGCCCGCCGCGCCGACGCTGACGGAGGCCCCGCTCTTGATGAGGTCGGTGGGGCCCGCCGTCACGGTGACCTGGCCCTTGTCATCCTTCGAGGTCTCGAAGGAGACGCCACGGCCCTTCTGGATTTCCTCGCCGAGGCCCAGGTCGACGCCCTTCACGTCCACGCTGCCGTTGTAGGAGAAGCCCTTGAGCTCGGCGGCGTCCATCTTCACCGAGGCGCCGTTCGGAATCGTCTCCGGCTTGAGCGGATGCGGCGGCGCGATTTTGCCCTGCTTCAGCTTCTCGAAGTCCTCGTCCTTCATCTTCACTTCGTATGTCTGGGTGTTCGCGCGGGAGACGCCTCCGCCCACGGTCACCTTCTTCATGTCCAGCTCGGCGTTCGCGCCCACCGACATCTCCGCGGAGAGCTCCACGGTGGTGTAGCCGTCCGCCTTCTTGACCTTCTTGTCGAGCTCCGCGCTGAACTCCAGGCCCACCGAGCCGTTCTTTCCCACCGGCACCGTGAGGGGCGGAAGGGGGAGGGAGCCGGTGGGAGCGTTGGCGGCGTCGGGGGCCTGCGAGGGAATGGTCGGGTCGGCGACCATCATCTTCTGCAGCTCGGGTGACACCTTCCCGTCGCTCAGTGCCTGGGCCCGCTCGGGCGAGCCGGCCTCGGTGGCCAGAATCTTCGCGGCGGTGGTGCCCGGGATGGAGCCAGCCTCGGAGTAGTGCGGCTGCTCCTTGAGGTAGCTCTTCATGTCCTCGTAGCTCTTGCCGTTGCTCGGGTCGAGCACGCGCTCACCCTGCCGCACGACGACGTGGCCCGCCTGGCCCTCGGCGCCCGTGCGCGAGTCCTTGAGGAACACCAGGTCCGAGCGGCCCTGCAGCTCCGGCGAACTCTTGCTGACGAAGTCCGCGGCCTTGTCCAGGCAGTTGACCTTGCTGTCCTGGCTGTTCTCCGTGAACAGCGAGGTCGCCGGCGCGGAGCCCTTTCCATCCAGGTTCAGCGTGTTCTTCGCGCCCGCGGCCTCGAAGGTCGACTCGTCCTTCTTGGCTTCCTGCGCCTGGCGCGCGGCCTCGGCGGCCTGACGCGCGGCCTCGGCGGCCTGGCGCGCTGCTTCCGCCGCACGGCGCGCCGCCTCTTCCGCCGCGCGTCGAGCCGCTGCCTCCGCCGCGCGTTGTGCCGCTTCGGACGAACCACCACTGCCTACTCGTTCCACAGTCATCGTCGACTCCTCGAGCCTGAAGGGGGGTGTGGGAAGGCTCAAGTCATGTTGTCTTCTGAATTCTCAGGAGTCGATGTCTGAAGTTGCGCGCGCGTCCCCTTCGGCTCGCGGATGCTTGAAACACACACACCGGGTACATGTGCGCAAGGCGTCAGGTGACGCCTCGGTACGAACAATCGTTCATGCGAGCAGGTGTTTCAGCGCGGCCTCCAGCTCCGGGAAGCGGA
The DNA here is from genome assembly GCF_013336715.1 of Myxococcus sp. CA056. Taxonomy (NCBI): domain Bacteria; kingdom Pseudomonadati; phylum Myxococcota; class Myxococcia; order Myxococcales; family Myxococcaceae; genus Myxococcus; species Myxococcus sp. CA056. Next base: position 480,805 of record NZ_JABUMT010000001.1, on the reverse strand, counting down.
AGGTGAAGCCCGACTCCCGCGCGCGCTCGGGCAGCACCCGCTGGCCCTCCAAGACGACCTTCGCCATCTCCCCCATGGCCGCCTTCACCACGAACGCGGGGATGTGCATCACCGAAGGGCGGCCCAGCGCATGTCCCAGCGCATGGGCGAAGGCCGCGTTCGTCACGGGCTCCGGGGCCGTCGCGTTCACCGGGCCGTCTTCCAGGGTCGCGTGCTCCAGCGCGAAGCGCAGCAGCGCCTGGGCGTCCTCGCGGTGAATCCAGCTCACGTACTGCCGGCCGCTGCCCACCGGTCCCCCCGCGCCCATGCGAAAGGGGGGCAGCATCTTGTGCAGCGCGCCGCCGTCCGGGTGGAGCACCACGCCCATCCGCACCACCACCGTGCCGATGCCCGCCCCGCGCGCGCCCCACGCCTCCGCTTCCCAATCCACACACACGCGCGCCAGGAAGTCGTCCCCCGGCGGGCTCTGCTCCGTCAGCGGCTCCGCTTCGCGCGTGCCTCCGTAGTAGCCAATGGCCGACGTGGACACGAAGCGCTTCACCGTGCCCGCCGCCTTCATCGCCTCCACCAGCGTGCGAGTGCCCTGCACCCGGCTGTCATGGATGCGCTGCTTCGCATCCCGGCTCCACCGCTGCGCCACCGGCTCGCCGGCCAGATGGATGACCGCGTCCGCGCCCGCCAGCGCCTCCGGAGCCAGCGCCGTCCGCCCGTCGAAGGGCGCCCCCGTCACCCCCGGAGGCAGCTTCTCCAGCGCCCGGGCCACGTCCCGCGTCAGCACATGCACGCCATGGCCCTGGCTCAACAAACCCTGGACAAGCCCCGTGCCGAGAAAGCCCGTGGCCCCGGTGACGGCCACCTTCATGGCGCGGCCTCCGGGGCCTTGGGGGCCGCGGGCGTGTTGAGGTCCACCCCCACCAGCTGGCTGAGCGCGGAGAAGAACGCCACCTGCTCCTCCGGTTTCATCTTCCCGGAATGCCGGTAGACCAGGGCGCCCTGGGCATCCAGGAGGAGGATGTTGGAGGTCTTCATTGGCAGGCCCCAGGGCGGCGCGCCCAGCGTCCCGTCCATATCCACCAGGATGGGCACGCCCACCTTCTTCTCCTCGTCCCGCACGTAGGACAGCGCAATCTGTCGAGCGGGAAAGAAGTCGAACTTCCTCAGATTCGCCACCGCCACCACCCAGGCGGAGCCCAAGAGATTCCGCTCCTTGCCGCGCGCGAAGAGCTCTTCCTTCATCCCCGCGTTGAGCGTCGTGGAGTCCTTGTCCTCATAAAACAGAATTACCGGTTTTCCGCGCCAGCGAGAGAGGCGGACCTCATCTCCGCTGGAACTCCGTAACGTGGCGTCGAGCGGGCCGTCTGCTGGGCTGGAAGCCAACGCGCCCTGCGTGAGCAGGGCCGCCGCCAGTGTGCTTGTGATCCACATCCTCATGAGGTGACCCCCGGTGGACAAGGTTCTTACAAACCCTGTACATAGCCTTGACAAGCCCTCGACGCAAACGCTACGTCTGGGGGGCAGGAACGTCCTGAATCTGGAGGATCACCCCATGGCACTCCCGCGTCCCGCTGCGCAGCCGTTGCCGGGCGAGGTCCCCCTGGAGCAGGCGTGGCTGGGGCTGGTGCACGCGGAGGTGGAGGCGTCGCTGTCGGAGCTGTTCGAGCTGCCGGACGAGGCGGGCCTGGACGCGCGGTGGACGCGGGCGCTGGAGGAGGCGCGGCTGTACGCGCTGCGGCCCGCGAAGCGGGTGCGGCCGGCGCTGGTGATGGCGGGGCACTGTCTGGCGAAGGGCACGCCGGTGGTGCCCTCGGAGCTGTGGCGCTTCGCCGCGGGGCTGGAGCTGCTCCACACCTTCCTCCTGATTCATGACGACGTGGCGGACCGCGCGGTGCTGCGGCGCGGGAGCGCGGCGTTGCACCACCTGCTGGCGCCGGGCCGGACGGGCGAGGACCTGGCGGTGGTGGTGGGCGACCACCTCTTCGCGCGAGCGCTGGAGGCGATGCTGGAGTCGGAGCTGCCGGGCGTGGCGAAGGTCGTCCGCTACTACCTGTCGGTGTGCCGGCACACGGCGGCGGGCCAGTACCTGGACCTGTCGCTGGAGCGCGCGCCGCTGTCGGAGGTGTCGCTGTTCCAGGTGCTGCGCGTGGCCTATCTCAAGACGGCGCGCTACGGCTTCTGCGCGCCGCTGGTGTGTGGCGCGATGCTGGGCGGCGCGAGCCCCGCGCTGCTGGAGGGGTTGGAGCGCGTGGGCCGCCAGGTGGGGCTCGCCTATCAGCTCCGCGATGACCTCATCGGCCTCTTCGGTGACTCCAGCGTGGCGGGCAAGTCGTCGGATGGCGACTTCACCCAAGGCAAGCGGACCTTCCCGGTGCTCGCGGCCTTCGCGCGCGCCACGCCCGAGGGACGTGAGGAACTGGAGGCGCTCTGGGCCCTGCCGGAGTGTGAGAAGGACACGGTGGCCCTGGCGCGTGCTCGCGCCTTGGTGGAGGCGCATGGCGGCCGTGCCGCGTGCGAGCGGATGGTGGAGCGCGCCTCTCGCGCGGCTCGCCGCACCCTCCAGTCGTTGCCCAACCCCAACGGCGTGAGGGATTTGATGGACGCCCTCATCGCGCGGCTCGCGCATCGCGCGGCCTGAGGAACACATGAGCCCGCGGACACAAGGCAGACGTGTGGTGGTGGTGGGCGCCGGTGTTGGAGGTCTGGCCGCCGCGGCGCGACTGGCGCACCAGGGCTTCGACGTCCAGGTCGTCGAGAAGACGGTAGGACCCGGAGGGCGCTGCAACCGGCTGCGGGTGGATGGCTTCTCCTGGGACATCGGTCCCACCATCGTGCTGATGCCGGAGGTGTTCGAGGAGACCTTCCGCGCGCTCGGCCGCCGAATCGAGGACTACCTGACGTTGCTCAAGTGCGACCCGAACTACCGGGTGCACTTCCGGGACGGCTCGGACGTGACGTTCACCTCCGAGCTGTGCGCCATGGGGCGCGAGCTGGAGCGGGTGGAGCCCGGCAGCTACGCGCGCTACCTCGCCTTCCTGGCCCAGGGGCGTGTCCAGTACCGCACCAGCCTGGACCATCTGGTGGGCCGCAACTACGCGGGCATCACCGACTACCTGTCCCCGCGCGTGCTGGCCCGCATCTTCCAGGTGCGCGCCCACCGGCGCATGTACCCGGACGTCAGCCGCTTCTTCCGCGATGACCGGCTGCGCGCGGCGATGACCTTCCAGACGATGTACCTGGGCGTGTCGCCCTTCGAGTCGCCCGCCGTCTACGGCCTGTTGCCCTTCACCGAGCTGGGCGTGGGCATCTGGTTTCCCAAGGGCGGGCTGTACGCCATTCCGCAGGCGCTGGAGCGGGTGGCCATCGAGGAGGGCGTGCGCTTCCATTACGGCACACCGGTGGAGCGCATCCTCACGGACGGCGGCCGCACCACCGGAGTCCGACTGGAGGGCGGCGAGGTGCTGGAGGCGGACGCGGTGCTGTGCAACGCGGACCTGCCCTACGCGTACGAGAAGCTGCTGGACCCCCAGGCCACCACGCTCAAGCGCCGCGAGTCGCTGCGCTACACCTCCAGCGGCTACATGCTCTACCTGGGCATGCGCCGGAAAATCCCGGGGCTGTTGCATCACAATGTCATCTTCGGCCGCGACTACCGGGGCTCGTTCGAGGACATCTTCAAGCGCTTCCGCGTGCCGGAGGACCCGAGCTTCTACGTGAATGCGCCCACGCGCACGGACGCGTCGCTGGCGCCCGAGGGCAAGGATTCGCTCTACGTGTTGGTGCCCGTGCCGCACCAGCACCCGTCGCTGGACTGGAAGACGGAGGGGCCGGCGCTGCGCGCCAAGGTCTTCGCGCGCCTGGCGGAGCTGGGCTTCCCGCGCCTGGAGTCGGACATCGAGGTGGAGCGCGTCTTCACGCCGGACGACTGGGCGGGGACCTTCAACCTGGCGCGAGGCAGTGCCTTCGGCCTGGCGCAGAACTTCCTCCAGATTGGTCCGTTCCGTCCGGCCAACCAGGACGCGAAGGTGAAGAACCTCTTCTTCGTCGGGGCCTCCACGCAGCCGGGCACGGGGCTGCCCACGGTGCTCATCTCCGCGCGGCTCGTCACCGAGCGACTGGGAGACTGGGCGCGCCAGCAGGGCGTGAAGCTGGCGCCGCGCGCGGCCCCGGTGAAGGTGGCGGAGGCGGCATGAGCGTGTCCGACGAAAGGGCGCTGGTGCGCCGGGGATACTGGCTGGCCCGGCGGGTGACGCGTCACCACGCCAAGAGCTTCTTCTTCGCCTCCTATCTGTTGTTCGGCCAGCGTCGGAAGGCGGCGTTCGCGCTGTATGCGTTCTGCCGACGGCTGGATGACCTGGTGGATGAGGCCGGCTCCGGGATGGAGGAGTTGTCCGTGCGACTGGGGCGGGCGCGGCGCATGGTGGCGGAGCTGTATGTGCCCATGCCGGAGCTGGCGTCGCGGGAGCTGGGGCCGCCGGGTGGGCGGTTGGAGGGCGCGGCGGCGCGCTCGCCGTGGGACGCGGGAGAGTTCGCCGCGCTGGCGCACACGGTGCGCCACTACCGGATTCCTGAGCAGCCCTTCCAGGACCTCATCTCCGGCATGGAGATGGACCTGACGAAGCACCGCTACGACACGTTTGAGGAATTGGACCTCTACTGCTACCGCGTGGCGGGCGTGGTGGGGCTGATGCTGACGCCGGTGCTGGGGTGCTCGGACGAGGGCGCGCTGCAACCGGCGGCGGACCTGGGCCGGGGCATGCAGCTCACCAACATCCTGCGCGACGTGCGCGAGGACCTGGAGCGGGGGCGGGTGTATCTGCCCTCCCAGGAGCTGGCGTCCTTCGGGTTGTCGGAGGACGACTTGCGGCAGGGGAAGGTGGACGCGCGGTGGCGTGACTTCATGCGCTTCCAGGTGGAGCGCGCGCGGACGTACTACGCGCGCGCGGCGCGGGGCGTGCCGTCGCTCACGGGCTTTGGCAGTCAGCGGATGGTGCGGCTGATGGGCGCCATCTACGGCGACATCCTCCGTGACATCGAGGCGCGCGACTACGACGTGTTCAGCGCGCGGGCGTATGTGACGACGCGCCGCAAGCTGTCGCTGGCCGCCGCGGCCTTCATCCGACCCAAGTCCGTGTTGCCCTCGCTTCCGGGCGAGCCGCGAGTGCCACTGCTGCCGAGCGAAGTGGGGGGACAGCGCCATGGGTGACGCGTGTGCGAAGGCCGGCTCGAGGTCGCTTGAGCGCGGGGGTCGATGGAGGAGCGCGAGTGTCCTCCAGGACACCGAGGTGGCGTGGCGAAGGCGGGGGCCATGAGCACGACGCGTGTCGCGGTGGTCGGCGGAGGAATTGGGGGCCTCACCGCCGCGGGTCTGCTGGCGAAGGAAGGCCACGCGGTGACGCTCTTCGAGGGCGGGGCCTCACTGGGTGGCAAGGCGCAGGCCGTCACCGTGGATGGCGTGACGCTGGACACGGGCCCGACGTTGCTGACGTTGCCGGACCTGGTGCGTGGGACGTTCGAGCAACTGGGCGCGCTCGACCTGATGCCGCCCCTCACCGAGCTGGAGCCGCAGTGCTCCTACCGCTTCGGGGATGGGTGCGCCTTCACCGCGTACAAGGACATGGACCGCACCGCGGACAGCGCCGCCGACGTGAAGCCGGTGGAGCGCAGGGGCATCCGCGGCTTCTACGCGGAGGCCGCCGCCATCTGGGGCGCGGCGGGTGAGCCGTACCTGGAGGCGCCCTTCGAGGGCATGGCCGGGTTCATGGGGCGCGTGGCTCGCCGGGGGATTGGCGCGGTGATGGCGGGCATGCAGTTGTCGTCCCTGCACGGGCTGGCGGTGAAGCACCTGCGCACCGAGCACCTCCAGCAGTACGTGGGCCGCTTCGCCACCTACGCGGGCGCGTCTCCCTACGAGGCGAGCGCGGCCTTCGCGCTGATTCCGCACATTGAGCGCGCGTACGGCGTCCACCATGCGCGGGGCGGCGTGGGCGCGCTGGTGAACGCGTTGGGACAGGCGGTGCGCAGGCTCGGCGTCACGGTGCATCTCCAGACGCGCGCCCGCTTCGCGCACACGCGCGATGGCTACCGCGTGGGACCTGGTGAGGACGCCGCGTGCTTCGACAGCGTGGTGGTGAACGCGGACCCGATGGAGTCCCTGAGTCGTGGAGAGGAGCCGTTGGCGCTCTCCGGCTTCGTGTTGTTGCTGGAGGTGGAGGGGCGTCCCGCGCTGCCCCACCACGCGGTGCTCTTCGGGAGGGACTACCGGCGCGAGTTCGACGAACTGTTCAGCGGGCAGCTCGCGTCGGACCCGACGGTGTACTTCTGCAACCCGTCCGCCACGGATGCCACCATGGCGCCTCCGGGACGCACGGGTCTGTTCGTCATGGTGAACGCGCCGCCTTTGCCCGTGGATGCCGCGGAGGCGGACGTGGCGACGCGTGCCTGGGAGCTTCAGGCCGAGCAGGTGAAGGCGCAGATGTTCGAGAAGCTCGTCGCGCACTTCCCGGAGCTGAAGGGTCGCGTGCGAGTCATCGGCCAGCGCTCGCCGGTGGACCTGGCCGCGCAGGGGGCACCGGGTGGGTCCATCTACGGCTTCCTGCCGCACGGCAAGCTGGGGCCGTTTCGTCGTCCGCGCATCCGGGGCAACACGCCGGGCCTGTTCTTCGCGGGAGGAGGGACGCACCCGGGTGGGGGCGTGCCCCTGGTGATGCTGTCCGGCCGTTTCGCCGCGGAGATGGCCTCCGTGCACCTGCGGAGGGGCGAATGAACACCTTGCGAGACATTCCCGCGCTGCCCATCGAGGCGGGGGCCTATCGCTGGTTCTACGCGGACGTGACGGCGGGGCCCTACAGCGCGGTGTGTATCTTCATGCTGGGCTCGCTGTTCTCCCCGCGTTATTCGGTGGCGGCGCGACGGGGCGGCCGGCCCATGGAGCACAGCGCGGTGAACTTCGCGCTGTACCACGAGGGTGTGCGCCGCCTGTGGGTGTTGAGCGAGTACTCTCGCGCGGAGGTGGAGTCGGCGGGGCGGTTGCGGATTGGACGCTCGACGCTGACGTATGGAGAGGGCGGAACGGTGCGCATGGACGTGGAGGACTGGACGGCGCCCTGGGGTCGGCCCGTGAGTGCGCGCCTCACCCTGGAGCCGCTGACGCCGGTGGGCGAGGTGGTGCGGTTGATGCCGGAGCTTCCGCACTACTGGCAGGCCCTGGCGCCTCGAGCGCGTGCGCGACTGGAAGTGTCGTCGCTCGGCGTGAAGGCGGAGGGGTTGGGCTACCACGACACGAACCACGGTGAGGAGTTGCTGGGCGAGCGGCTCGCGGGCTGGCACTGGGCGCGCACGCATCGCGGGGATGCGACGACGGTGGTGGACTACCACCTGCCGGATGGTGTGGCGCCGCTGCGGATGACGGCGTGCGAGCAGAGCGTGCGTTGTGAGCGGGGGCCGGGGCCGCAGACGCGTCCCACTGTCATCACGGGCTGGGGCCTGCGCGTGCCCACGCGTTTGCAGACGGGCAATGTGGAAGTGGGTGAGGCACGGCTTCTGGAGTCCTCGCCGTTCTATGCGCGGCTGGAGGCTCGCAAGGGCGCACTGGACTGCATGGGTGAGGTGGCGGACTTCCGCCGCTTCCACTCGCCCTTCATCCGCTGGATGGCGCACTTCCGGACGCGGCTGGGGACGGCGGCATGAACGCGCCCGTCCTCCTGTGTCTGGGCTGGGCCGTGCTCGCGACGGGCTTCAGTGGCGTCGCGCTTGCGCGCCTGCTGCGCGTGCGCAGAGGCGGCTCGTTCATGGGGGCACGGCCAGCGCAGGGGCTCCGCGGTTCGATGGAGACGTCCTCGCTTCGGAGCACGGAGCAGTCCGCAGCGGTCCTGCGTGCTCAGCCCGCGCGGAGTCACCTGCATTCAGAGGATGTGCTCGCACCTCGGGATGAGGAGCCGCCCACCGAGGACCTGCGCCCTCAATCAGCGAAGAGTCCCCTTCATCCTGAAGAGGCGCTCGCGCTTCGGAGCCAGGACGTGCCTGTCGAGTCCCCGCGCACCACTCCTTCGGTGCTGCTCCTGCGCCCGGTCGATGCGCCTACGCCTCGAGAGCTGGAGAACCTGGCGCTGCCCATCGAGTACGCAGGCGCGCTGGAGCAGGTGGTCGTGTCTCCCTATCGGCCTCGGCTCGCGCCCGGCGTGCGCTGGCTGCCGAGCGACCCGCTCACCCCCAACCGCAAGGTGGGCCATCTTCTCTATGCTTTGGAGACGCTCCCCACCGAGGGCCGCGTGGTCCTCTCCGTCGACGCCGATGTCGCGGTGACCGGCGCGCTGGTGGAGGGACTCGTGGCTCCTCTGGTCCGAGGTGCCGCGCTGAGCACGGCCGCCCCCACACCCGTGGACGTGCGTGACGGAGCCGGCCGCGCCATGGCCGGATTGCTGCGCTACACGCACCACAGCTTCCTCGCGCTGCACGCGATGAGCGCGGGCGCGAAGGCCGTGTGTGGCAAGGCCCTGGGCCTCTCCCCCGAAGCCATGGAATCGCTCAAGTCCCTGGCCGACCACATCGGCGAGGACCTGGAGCTGTCGAAGCGCCTGCATGCCCGCGGTCTGGACGTCGCGCTGAGCGACGCGCCCGCGGTGGTTCCCCTGGGCGACATCGGCGCTTGGGAAGTCCCACTGTCCCGCTTCACCCGCTGGATGCGCGTGCTGGCCAGTCACCGCCCCGCGCTGTACCCCACGGTGCCGCTGCTGTTCACTCCCACCGTGCCACTGGTGTTGCTGGCGGCGCTTCTGGGCTCGCCCGTGCTGTCGCTCGCGGTGGTGTCGCTCGTGGGTGTGCGCTCGCTGCTGGCGCTCCGACTCGCGGTGCTCGGCGCGCCTCGCGCGGCGGGTGTTCGCGACGCGAGCCTGGGACATGCGCTGACGGACTGGCTCCTGGGTGAGATGTTGTTGCTGACGGCCTTCGTCATCTCCCTGGGTCGCCAGGGGATGGTGACCTGGCGGGGGCGCACGTACGCGCTGCTGCCGGGAGGCCGCATGGTCCGGGTGTCGCCGGAGCTGACGGGAGGACCTGGATGACCTACGCGCGTTTCCTCGGGCTGTTCGTCGTACTGCCCATCTTCTTTCTGCTGTGGCGCTACCGCCGCACCTTCACGGCCCGAAGCCTGGCGCCCATGGGCCTGCTGCTCGTGGTCGTCTACGCGGCGACGTCACCCTGGGACAACCTGGCGGTGAAGTGGGGCCTGTGGGGCTTCGATGAGACCCGCATCTGGGGCATCAAGCTGGGCTACCTGCCACTGGAGGAGTACCTGTTCTTCGGCCTCCAGACGCTGCTGGTGGGACTGTGGGCCCGGGCCCGGCTCGCCCGCGCGCTGGCTCGGCCCGTGACGACACCGGCGTCGGCTGCGGAGTCCACGGTTTCCTCCGAGCGAGCCCTGTCCCCGAGCGAGGTGTCCTCATGATGGATTCGCGCTGGGCCTACCTCATCCATCTGGTTGGCTGGACGCTGCCGCTCATCGTGTTCCAGACGGTGGTGCTGGTGCGCCACTACAAGGAACGCTCCGGCGCGGTGCTGCGCGCGGTGCTGCCGCCCGCGTTCATCATCGGCATCTATCTAGCGGTGGCGGACCACCTGGCCATCTCCACGGGCATCTGGAACTTCGGCGAGGGCCTGCACCTGGGCATCTACGTGGGGCTCGTTCCCCTGGAGGAAGTGCTGTTCTTCCTGCTGACCAGCGTGCTCGTGTCGTTGGGCCTGGCCCTCTTCACGGGGCTGGTGGAGCTCTTGACGAAGAAGGAGGCCGGGGCGTCGTGATTCCCGCCGCCAAGGGAGGCCCCTTCGGGTGGGCGCTGGACGCGTACATCGGGTGGAAGTTCCGCTCGGCGTTCCGGGGCCTGTGGGTGCGCGGTGAGCTGCCCGCCGCCGGCCCTGGGAGGCTGGTGTACCTGAACCACGCCAACTGGTGGGACGGCTTCATGCTGCACCAGCTCTCCCGGGTGGCGGGGTGGGACGCCTACTGCCTGATGGACGAAGAGAACCTGCGCCGCTACCCCTTCCTGGCGCGCATCGGCGCGTTCAGCATCCGCCGCAAGGACGCGGTGTCGTCGGTGGAGTCGCTGCGCTACGCGAAGGACCTCCTGAAGCGTCCGCGCGCGGCGCTGTATGTCTTTCCCGAAGGCGAGCACCGTCCCTTCGGCGAGCTGCCGCTGCGACTGGAGCGCGGCGTGGAGCTGCTGGCGCGCGTGGCCAAGGTGGAGTGCGTGCCCATTGGCGTGCGCTACGCCTTCTTCGAACACGAGCGCCCGGACGTGCTGCTGGAGGTGGGCACGCCGCATCCGCCCGGCTCGCTGGCCGTCTTCCAGCAGGGCCTGGAGTCGGTGGTGCGAAAGCTGGCGGCGGTGACGACGCTGGAGGGCTTCACGCGCAAGGTGTCGGGCGCGCGGGGCGTGGCGGAGAAGTGGGATGCGGCCCGGGGAGTGGGGCCATGATGTTGCGCATCCGCACCATCGCCCGGCTGACGGGCATCCGAGAGGCGACGCTGCGCGCATGGGAGCGGCGCTACGGCTTCCCGCGTCCGATGCGCTCGGAGGGCAACAACTACCGCGTGTATTCGCGCGAGGAAGTGGAGGCCATCCGTCGCGTGGCGCGCCTCATCGAACTGGACGGCCTGGCGGTGAGCGAGGCCATTGCCCAGGTGGTCGCCTCCCCCGTGAAGACGATGCCCCGCGCGGAGCGGCACCAGGAGCGCTTCTGGGCCGCCGTCATACTGCTGGACGGGGACGAGGTCTCGCGCGTGCTGGACGAGGCGCAGGAGGCGATGGACGTGGACACCTACTGCGACGGCTTCCTGATGCCGCTCCTGCGGGAGATGAGCGCGCGGCTGGATGTCGCCCGCGAGCACCTGGCGTCCGGGTACGTCCGCCAGCGGCTGCGGCAGGTGCTGTCGAGCCTGGAGAGCACGGCGAACGGGCCCCGCGCGCTGCTGGCGTGCCCGGCGGGGGACTTCCATGAAGGGGGCCTGCTGGGCCTGGGGGTGCAGCTCAAGCGCAAGGGGTGGCGGGTGACGATGCTGGGGGCGGATACCCCGGCTGACGCGCTGCGTGCCGCGTGCGAGCAGCTCCACCCGGACATGGTGGCGCTGTCCTTCGTGCAGCGGCGCGAAACGGACGAATTCGCAACGCTGTTGTCGGATGCGCTGCGAGCCTGCGCCCCCTCTCCGGTCGTGGTAGGAGGGCCCGGCGCGCGCGAGCACCTGAAAACCACCTTCACACTGGGTGCGCAGTACGCGGAGTCCTCGCAGGAGCTGATTGCCCTCTGGAGCCAGGTGCGAACCGCGCATAGTCGCCCCTGACCCGTATCGCCCATGGCCGAGCGCACCTACCGAATCCACGTCGCCGCGGAGCTGTCAGGGGTTCGGGTGGAGCTCATCCGGGCCTGGGAGCGGCGGTATGGCGTGCTCCAGCCCTTGCGCACGCCCGCGGGCTACCGCGTCTACACCGAGCGGGACGTCGCGCTGCTCAAGCGGCTGAAGAAGCTGACGGACGAGGGCGTGGCCATCAGCGAGGCGGCGAAGCTGCTGCCTCAACTGCTCGAGGAGCTGGACGCCGCGCCCACCGCCACCGAAGACGTCCAGGGCTCCAGCACGGGCCTGGAGTTCTGGCGCGACGCCGCGCTGCTCGCCGCGGAGGCGTATGACCAGGGCGGCGTGTCGGCGGTGGTGGACGAGGTGCTGTCCGCGCTGCCCCCGCTCAAGGCGTTCGAGGGCGTGCTGGCGCCGCTCCAGCGCGAGGTGGGCGAGCGCTGGCACACGGGCGAGCTGTCCGTGGCGCAGGAGCACCTGGTGACGCAGGTGGTGCGCGCCCGGCTGGTGAGCCTGCTGCACGGAGCGCCGGACAGCGGGCGACGCCACGCGGTGCTGGCGTGCTTCCCGGATGAGGAGCACGAGCTGGGGCTCTTGGGCGTGGCGCTGCGCCTGCGCCACGCGGGCTTCCGGGTGACGCTGCTGGGACAGAGGGTACCCGCGCTGGATTTGGGGCGGGCGGTGGCGTCGCTGAAGCCGGAGCTGGTGGGGCTGTCCGCCATCACCAATCACGGCGTGGAGGTGTTCCGCGACACGCTCTCCCAGCTCATCCGGGCGCTGCCGGACGGCGTGCCCGTCTGGGTGGGCGGCGCGGCTGCAGTGGCCCACTCGGACACCGTCGTCCGACTGGGCGCGCGCCTGTTCAGCGACGAGGACGACTGGGTGAAGGTGCTGAAGGAGTAGGCAGCGGCGCCCGCACGCGCTGGAGCATCGCGATGATTCCCGCGTCTCCGACGGCCCACACGCGCTTGCCGGTGAGCGACGCGGACACGGCATGGAAGCCCGTGGACCCCAGCGACTGCCAGCTCCGCGCGCCATCCGCGGACATCTCCGAGCCAGAGGGCCCGACGGTGACGAGCGTGGGCCCTGGCGCGCCGTGGACCTGCGCGACGCAGGAGCGGTAGCCCGCGGGCCTCGCTCCCCCGGGCACGCTCCACGTCTTGCCGCCGTCTCGCGTGAGGGCCAGGTTGCCCGTGGCGTCCGTGGGGAGCTTGTGGTTGCCGCCCACCGCGATGCCGTCGCGCTCGCTCCAGAAGACGAGCGAGAACACGCCGCCGCCCTCTCCCGTGGCCAGGGGCGTGGTCGCGACACTCCACGACTTGCCTCCGTCCGACGTGCGGAGCACGCGCGCCGCCGCGCCCCCCAGGCCGAACCACGCCTGCTTCGGTGCTCGCACGGCGATGCTGGTGCCGCTGGCCGCGAAGCCCGCCTCGCCGGGGAGCGCTGGAGGAAACGCCTGGGCGGGCAGGGGCGTCCAGGTGGCTCCGCCGTCCGAGGTCGCGACCACGAGGAAGCGGCCCTCCACCGGGTCGCTGAAAGCGAGGCCATGCTTCTCGTCCCAGAACGCCATGCCGTCGAAGAACGCGCCCGGCGTCGGGTTGGTGAACTGGAGCGTCCAGTGCTCGCCGCCGTCCACCGTCTTGTAGATGCGGGACTTGTCACCCTCGCCGATGGAGAGCAGATACGCGGTGGTGTCGCTGAAGGCATCCACGTCCCGGAAGTCGAGCGTCTCCGCGCCGGGCACGGTGCCCGCCTTCCACGTCTGACCTCCGTCCGTCGTCCGGACGAAGGTCCCCTTGTCTCCGCTGGCCCAGGCCACGCGTCCGTCGACGGCGCTGACGCCTCGCAGGCGCACGGTGGTGTGGCTGTCCTGGGTCACCCACTTCATCTCCGCGCTCCCCAGTGACAGCAGCGCTGTCAGCCAGATGGCTCCCGTCATCATGCCGCGTCCTCCTCGCGGCCCGGGAGGCTAGCTCAGGGTTGGGGATTGGCGAGCTGCTCGTTGGCCAGGGATTTGTTGAAGACGAGGCTCTTGAAGAGCTGCTTCGCCTCCTCGGCGTTGTCGCAGATGGGTGAGCACTTGTACGCGCCCGCGACGTTGTGCGGGTCCCTGCAGTCGTTGATGACGTGGCCGTTGGAGTCCTCGATGGGCGGCTGGAGCGTCACGCAGCCGGCTTGCAGGTGCTTCCAGCGCCAGTGGCTCAGACACGCCGGGCCGCCCGTGTCCCATCCCGCTTCGAACTGCATGCCCGACGGGCCCGAGCCCTCCGTGGGCGGGGCGATGATGTTCGGCGTCAGCGCGTCCCACGGCTGGATGAGGGTGCCATCCTGGGTGAAGGACGCGCCGCTCCCGCAGTAGTCGGCGCGAGCCATCCGGGTGCAGGCCCAGTGGGTCTTCGTCACCACGCCGGGGTTCGCGCCATCCAGCCACGGCTTGTAGCCCCAGCGGTAGCACTTGGCGAGCACGCCCGGGTCGCACGCGAGCGTGAAGGCGTTGGTGCTCTCCTCGCGCTCACCCGCCTTCGAGAAGAGGCCCTCCAGGGGGAGCGTCCACGCCCAGCCCACGGCGGGGTCCGCGCCTGTCTGGCACAGGTCGATGGGCGACCCGCTGGTGGGCCTTATCTGCAAGCGATAGAGGAAGGTGTCGCCGCTGACGTCCCAGATGCCGGGTGACTCGGGGATGGTGACGTTGGCCGCGTTGGTCGCGTCCTTGACTTCCAGGACGGTGCCGTAGCCGGACGGCGACGAGCTCAGCATCCGCGCGCCGATGAGCTGCTCACCCCTCAGGTCCTTCACCGTCACCGGGAAGCGGCCGGCGGTGGAGCGCAGCGTCACGCTCGCGCTCTGCGTCGTCGTATAGGGGCCCGTCAGCACGGTGAAGATGCCGCTCTTGGGGCAGGTGAACTTCACGGCGGGGCAACTGGACGTGCTGCACTGAAGGTCGGGCCCCGCCGTCCCCACGCCCGAGCCCAGGTAGCCCGTGCGCTCGAACTCGCAGGGGCTCTCCCCCGAGCAGACGCGCAGGATGGGGCGGCCCGTGCAGCTCCCCGGTGCTCCCGAGCATTCGCCGCTGGAGACGGTGACCAGCGTGTTCGGCGAGCAGGTGCCCTGGCCCTCGACGCTGAAGCCACAGGTTCGGTCGGCGCCTGTTCCACGCAGGAGGCACGGGACCAGGCTGGGCGTGGCGCCCGTCACCGACAGGTTGATTCGGGCGACCAGCTCACCCTTGTAGATGCGCAGCGTCGCCGCGCGGCGGACGCCGTCGTGCAGCACGGACGCTCCCGTGTAGGCGGCGGACGGGATGTGCGAACCGTGGAGCTGCGTGCCCTGGGAATGGGAGTCGTCGTTTCCAGCGGAGAAGGCCTGGGACTCCAGGGGAGGCGTCGCGTCCTCGGGGGCCAGCGGCCCGCATGCGGCGAGGAGACAGAGACAGAAACTGGGTAATAACAGTCGCGAGATGGCGCTCATGTGAGGGACCTCGGTTTCGTTCAAGGCAGACCCAGGTCCCTAGAGCATGTCGTATGCCACGGACACGTCCGCGCACACCTTGGGGGGAGGGTGGGCGGGGCCTCGGGGAGTGGGGTGAAGTGGCGGTTCTGGCCGGCAAGACTTGCCGGGGTCCGGCGAGGGTTGCCGTTTCAGGGGCGCGGCGTGGCGCAGACGCGCAGGCCGATGAGGGCCTCGCGCTGTGTGGGCTCCACTCGGTCCCGGTTGGCGGAGTGCGCGGTGAGGTCGCTCTGGTACCAACTGCCGCCCTGCGCGGACGGCTTGGTGGGGTCCACGCTGGAGCGGGTCCACTCCCAGACATTGCCCGCGAGGTCGTCCACGCCGAAGGGGCTGCGCGAGCGCGGGTGGCTGCCGACCTCGTCGGGTCCGAAGCCTCCGGGCTCTCGGCCGTACGTCACGTCGTGGTTGGCGTCGTCCGGGGACAGCCAGTCGCCCCCCGGGTAGCGTCGTCCGTCGGCGCCCCGGGCGGCGCGTTCCCACTCGTGCTCCGTGCAGATGCGCGCTCCGGGGACCTGGCCGGTGTGGTCCAGCCAGGCCACGTAGGCCTCCGCGTCCACGAAGGAGATGGCCGACACGGGGAAGCGCAGCCAGTCCTGTTCGAGACGTCGGTCTCGCTTGCCGTAGCGCAGGCGCTCTCCGTCGAGCACGCTGTAGCTGGCGGAGGCCGGCCGCAGGTTGAGGCGCCACCGTCCGTCCGGCTCCTGGGCCAGGTCCACCACCGTGAGGCGCCGCCGCGAGCCCGGCATGCGCGCGGTGCGCTCCTCGGGCGAGAGGGTCTCCAGGAAGGTGATGTACTGGCCGAACGTCACCTCGTGCCGGGCGATGAGATAGGCGCCGGTCTCCAGCTCGTGCAGCGGGGGCGAGAAGAAGAAGGCCCGGCGCAGGAATTCGCTCTCGGATGCGCCCTGGAGGAAGCGGCCGGGGGGCACGTACACGAAGCCCTCGGGGACGGCGGAGGCTTCGGGCAGCGCGAGGTCCAGGGAGAGGGTTTCGCCCGGGCGCACCAGGATGGGGGCTCGCACGGGGAAGCGACCCGGTGCCTCCACCAGAATCAGATGAGAGCCCGCGGGAAGCTCCAGCTCACGCAACGGCGTCTGTCCCAGGTCTTGTCCGGAGGATGCCGGTGGCGCAGGTGAGTCCGAGGGCCGCGCCGTGTCGCTCGTTGGAGAGATGTCGGGGGTGGCTTTCAGCAGTCGCACCCGTGCGCCCGGAGGCGAGGTGCTGATGGAGACGCGCGCGGGTGCCACCAGCTTCTGTTGTCGCAGGCCCGATGTGTCGTAGGCGGCGAGGCGCGTGAGCAGTTGGGTGCGCAGCTCAGGCTGTCGCTGTCGGTCGGCACGCTCCGCGCGCTCCGCGAGCAGGTCCGCGAGGGGCTCGTTCACCCGAGGGCTCCCCGGGTCCAGGCCCCAGGCCGTCTCCAGCGCGGCCTGGGCTCGCAGCGAGAGGGTTTCGACTGCCTGCTCCTCGTCTCGGACGCGCGCCCACAGCGTCTCGGCGGCTTCGCGCCGCTCGGGGCCCGGCGTGTCGAAGAGGGCGAGGGACTCCTGGCGCAGTCGCCGCGCCGTCGCGTCCTTCTCGCGGGCATCGTCGTGGTGTCTTCGTGCTTCGTCGAGGTGCTGCGCGATGCGGGCTTCCAGTTGCGCGCGCGACTGCACGCGAGTCACCGCCACCACCGCCAGTAGCGCGAGCGGCGCCGCGATGGCCACCGTCCAGCGTGCGGCCCGGCGACGACGGGCCGTCTGGTGCGAGCGGGCGAGGAAGTCCTCCTGGCCTGCTCCCTCGGGAAGCACTCCGGCGGCGCGCGCCTCGGTGAGCTGTCGCTCCGCGTAGAGCAGCTCGGAAGGTTGGCCCAGTCGTGCCCATTCGGTGGCGGCGCGAGCGAGGCGGTGCCGTATGGCGCGGCGCTGCTCATCCTGACCCAGCCAGCCGCGCAGCGTGTCCCAGCCCGTGAGCAGGCTTTCGTGCGCGAGCGTGTAGACACCCTCGCCGCTCTCGGCCTCGCCCGCCGTGAGCAGGCGACCGCGCACGAGGCCATCCAGCACCGCGCGGCCGTTGTCATCGTCGGGCCCTCGCAGCAACTCCTCGCGAGTGCGGCGCAGTCGCGTGCCCTCGGGAGTGACCAGCTCCAGCAGCAGCTCCCGTGCGCGGGGACGCTGTTCCGGTCGGAGCTTCTCCACCACCGCGTCCGCATGACGGGCCAGCGCGCCCTCCACGCCGCCGAGTGACGCCAGCGCCTCGGCGGGAATGGTGCCTCGCGCGACGTCGCGTGCCTCCCACAGTGCTTCCAGCGCGAACTGCAACAGCGGAAGTCCGCCGTCGGCTCGCGCGGCGGAAGTCACGAGTGTGTCGACCAACGCGGGGGACTCGAAGCGAACGCCGAGTGCGCGGGCGGGACCTTCCACGGCCTCGCGCAGTCCTCGCTCGGACAGGGCTCGTACGAGGTACAGCGCGCGGGGAAGCTCGTCTCCCAGGCCCGGCAAGGCGACCAGGCGGGTGAGGCAGTCACTGCGCGCGGTGGCCAGCACGCGGATGCGCGGAACCCGGTGCAGCGCCAGGGCCAGCTCCTCGGCGAGCCGCGTGGCCTGGGTGGGCTCGGAGAAGGTGACGAGTTCCTCGAGTTGGTCGATGAAGAGGAGCACCGGTGGGGCGCCCGAGGGGCGACGGCGCAGGGCTCGGGCGAGGGCTCCGGGTTCCTCGGTGGCCACTTGCGAGAGGAGCGCATCGGGGCCTTCCTCGAGCACGGGCGCCAGGGCTTCGGCCAGCGCCTCCAGTGGGTGCCTTCCGGGAGTCCACGAGACGATGGTCCACGCGGGGTTGTCGTCGCCACGTCCGGCGCTGGCGATGGCGGGCAGCACTCCTGCGCGACACAGCGACGACTTGCCGACGCCCGAGTCTCCCGCGAGCAGGACGAAGCGCTCGCCGCGCAGCCGGTCCAGGACCTCACCCAGCTCCGTCTTGCGGCCGAAGAAGACGCCCCGGTGCTCGGCCTCGAAGGTGCGAAGTCCCCGGTAGGGATTGCCGGAGGGCAGGGGAGAGGTGTGAGCGGAGTGGGCCAGGGCTTCCAGGGCCTCGCGCAGCGCGTCTCCGGATTCGAAGCGTTGCTCGGGGGCCAGGGCGAGGCAGCGGTCCACCACGGCGGCCAGTCCGGGAGGAAGGTCAAGGTCCTGCTCCACGAGCAGGCGAGGGCGCTGCTCCAGCACTGCGCGCCCGAGGTCGGACAGGGGCACGTCTTCGTGGGGCGCGGTGCCAGTGCACAGCTCGTGGAGGAGCACACCCATCGCGTAGATGTCGCTGGCTCGGCTGGCCTGCTCACCGCGCCAGAGTTCGGGTGCGAGATAGAGCGGCGTGCCGGGCACGGTGAGCGGGAGGGGCGAGGGTCCTCGGTGCGCGGGGGGCACTCCGTCCCAGGGCCCACCGGGAGACGAGTCGTCGCGAGGGCTCGCGACCTCGCGATGGTCCGTCGTCGGCCGTGGTGCTCCGCTTCGTTCTCCGTGCGCCGAGGGAGCCGAGTCTTGCGACGTGCTTGATGGATGCTCGTTCGCGAGAGCATCTCGTGCATGCGGCGCTGACGGAGCGGCGAGTCGCGGGCGCGTCTCCGCTGGTTGCCCTGGCGCGATGTCCTCGACGGGAGGCCCTACTGGACGCGTCTCCGCGGGCTGCCCATGCGCGACGTTCTCGCCAAGAGGCGCCACTGGACGGGTCTTCGCTGGCTGTCCTGGTGCGACGTTCTCGCGAGGAGGCGCCATGGGACGCATCTCCGCTGGCTGTCCTGGCGCGGCGTTCTCGCCAAGAGGCGCCATGGGACGCGTCTCCACCCGGGACGTTGGCGAGGTGGCGTCGCCAGGAGGCGTCATGGGCCAGGTCTGCACCAGCGCGTTGAGCGGGGTGGCGTCGCCAGGTGGCGTCATGGGACGCGTTTGCACCTGTGCCTTCGGCGTGGTGCCCCCGCCAACATGTGACACCAGGCGCGTTTCCACATCGGGCTCCGTGCCCCCACGCGCATCCTCCCGGCCAGCTCCCCGTCCCGTGTCGAGCGTCTCGCGAGGTGCCTCTCGTTGTCCCGTGTCGCGCGTCGCGCGCGGTGCCTCTCTCCGTCCCGTGTCGAGCGGCGCCTCTCGTCCCTCGTCACGCGCGTCTCGAAGACCCGCTGTGCTCGCGCCCCCCGTCCACACCAGCGCGCGAGGACCGTCCTCGCCCGTCCACGACTCCGCGAGCCCGAAGTCGAGCAGCTTCACCTCACCTTCTTCGGAGAGGATGGCGTTGGCGGGCTTGATGTCGCGGTGCAGGACCCCGCAGCGGTGCGCCGCCGCGAGCCCGCGCGCGAGTCCAATCCCCAGCACCAGCACCTGCCGCCCGTCCATCGGACGCCGCAGCGTGTCCAGCGGCTCGCCTCGGATGAGCTCCGACACGAGATACGGCTGGCCGCGCACCTCACCCACGCGGTGGATGGCCACCACGTTGGGATGCTGGAGCCGGGCAATCGCCCGCGCCTCCTGGAAGAACCGCGCGCGTGCCACCGCGTCCGGCAGTCGCCCCGCGGGCGTCGCGATGAACTTCACCGCCACCAGCCGGTCCAACAAGGTGTCCCGCGCGAGAAAGACCTGTCCCATGGCGCCACGCCCCAGGGGGCGCAGCACCTGGTACTCCTCGAACTCGCGGGGGGGCTCCAGCAGCCCGGGTGGCGCGCTCATTCCGGCGAGGTGCCTCGGCGCGCGGAGCGAGGTTGCAGTCCCAGTTGCTTCAGCTTGAACGAGAAGGTCCGGATGGGCATTCCGATGAGCGCCGCCGCGCGCGTCTGCACGCCCTCCGCCGCCTCCAGCGCCTCCTGCATCCTGCGTCGCTCCAGCTCCCGAATCTCCTGCGCCAGCGGCAGCCGGGGCCGATGCGCCGGAGCCAGCGCATGCTCCGGTTCCGGCTCCACCACCTCCGCCTGCGCTACCGTCCGCCCGCTCGACATGCGCGCCGGCAGGTGGTGCGGCTCCACCACGTCGCCCGTCACCGCCGCCGCCACGTAGTCCATCAGGTTGCGAAGCTCGCGCACGTTGCCCGGCCAGGTGTGCCGCGACAGCGCATGCAACGTGCCCGACGCCAGCTCCAACTCCCCACGCCCCAGCGCCACACAGGCCCGCTCCAGGAAGTCACGCGCGAGCATGGGCACCTCGCGAGGCCGCTCCCGCAAAGGAGGCAGCAGCACCGTGGCCGCGCCCAGCCGGAAGTACAGGTCCTGCCGGAAGCGCCCCGCCGCGACTTCCGCCTCCAAATCCCGATGCGTGGCGGCCACCACGCGGATGTCGATGGGCCGCTCCCGCGTATCTCCCACGCGGGTGATGCGACGCACCTCCAGCGCGCGCAGCAGCTTGGCCTGCGCGGACGCGGGCAGCTCGCCCACTTCATCCAGGAACACCGTGCCGCCCTGCGCGCTCTCCAGCAACCCCGCGCGCGACGTGGTGGCACCCGTGAACGCGCCGCGCTCGTGGCCGAACAGCTCGCTCTCCACCAGGCCTTCGGGAAGGGCCGCGCAGTTGACGGGCACGAACGGACCGGAGGCGCGACGAGACCAGTGATGCACCGCGAACGCGGCGTTCTCCTTGCCCGCGCCCGTCTCTCCGCACACCAGCACCGGCAGCTCGCTCGCGGCCAGCCTGCGCAAAAGCGCGTAGAGCTGCGCCATCGCCGGGTCCGCCACCAGCACCGTGCGCTCGCCCAACGACACCCGGGTGATGTCCTCCGCCGCCGAGGCGAAGCCCCCCGGCGCCGCCGTCCGCGCCGCCGTGCGCGCCGCGGCCACCAGCGTCTCCGCGTCACAGCCATCCGACGGACACGTGGCGGAGCCCAACCGCGCGCGAGGGCACGCACTCAAGAGCGCCTCCACGCGCTCCCCCATCCCCTCCTCGCCTGGATCTCCCGACACCTCGGGCAACAGCCACAGCAGGTGCTCACCGTCCAGCCAGCCCGCCGCCTCCGCGGGCCCCGCGTCCGAGCCCAGCACCGCCTCCACCGCCTCGCGCTCGGAAGCGCCCTGCTCGGCCAGCGCGAGCGTCAGCACCGTGAGCGGCCGGCCATAGCGCAGCGCGCGTTCCACCTCCTCGCGCAGCTGCCCCATCAACCGGTCCGCGTCGAGCGCCCTGCGCGCGGGCATGGGCCGGCGCTTCGCCCGCACCACCGCCACCACCGCGCCGAAGGAGAGCACATCTCCCGACAACAGCGGCCGCGCATCCTCGAGCTGGCGGCCGTTGATGGACGTCCCATTCTGGCTGCCCAGGTCCACCACCCGCGCGCCCTCGTCCGTCACCAGGATGCGCGCGTGACGGCGCGACACGCTCTCGTCCTTCAGCTTCAGGTCCGCCTTGTCGTCGCGGCCCACCAGCACCACGCCCTCGGCCGGCAGCGGGAAGCGCCACGACGACTCGCCCTCCAACACCAGCAGGTACGCCGCGCCCGTCCCGGAAGGCTCCGAGGGGGTGCCGATGGGGCGGGTGTCTCGAGCACTGGGAGGCGGAGCGGACATCGAGCGGTCGTCCATGCTGGCACGCCCGCGTCGAGTCGAGCAACCCAGGGGTACCCAGGAAACAAGGAGCCGCTTGGGACCCGAGCGAAGGATGCTCACTTGCGCAGCGTCATGGGCAGACGCTCTCCCGCCCGGGAGAGGTAGACGCGCGAGCTTCGGCGGCCCCCTTCGTTCTGGGGACGTACGACGGCCTGCCCCCGCAGGCCCTGTACGCGCAACAGCGAGGTCAACAGCTCCGCCTGGGCATCACCGTTGTCATGCTCCACCTCCAGCGTGCACAGGTGGGTGCGGCACTCCACGCGGGTGAGCCGCGAGCCCGTGAAGTCCGGGCCCTGAAAAGACCTGGTGACGAGCGACTCGGTGGGGACCGCCCACTGCGTGTCCCGAGGCTCCGTGTTCGCGGCGGCCTCCAGCTCCGCGTCCAGCTCCATCACCCGCTCCCGCCGACGCTGCTCCTGCGCCGCCTGCTCGGCCTCCTTCGTGGGCGCGGTGTCCGGGCCCTCGGAGCCCTCCTCCTTCGCGGTGACGCTCCCCCCCGGAGGCGTCGCCGGTACATGGGGCTGCTGCTCCAGGCGGCCCTGTGCGCGGCGCAGGGCCTCCAACTCCGCGCGCAGCGCGCGCACTTCCTGCTCCAGGTCCGCTGGAGGTCCGGTGTGAACTTCCGCGACGGCCGGAGGTGTCGCGCCCTGCATGGGCACATCCCCCCTCAGACTCCACACTCCGGCGACGGCCACGGTGGCTCCAGCCAACCCCAGGACTCCCCAGCGGACCTTGGACATGGTGGCTACTCCGAGATGTAGAAGCTGGAGAGCGTGGACTGGAAGCCGGAGTAGGGGCCCGGCAGCTCGCAGCGCAGGGCGATGTAGCCGTTCACGGACGCGAAGGCCGTCGCCAGGTTCAGCGAGATGGTCTTCGGGTTGGCGGTGTCGGCGCCGGCGGTGCAGCCGGAGTCAGCGGTGATGGCCGTCCCGTCGGGCTCGGTCAGCGTCGCGGTGCAGCAGACGTTCTCGGTGAGGTGCGGGTCTCGCGCGGTGATGAGGAAGGAGACGTTCTCGTTGAACGAGGGGGCGACGACGTTGCGCTGCACGGGACAGACGACCTCGATGGCGCCGCCGGTCTGGTTGATGAGCCGGCCGCTGCGGAAGATGCTGGGCGCGGCGAAGCCCGACACGGACGTGCACAGCGCGCCCGCGTAGGTCGCGGGACCGGCGACCGCCGGCAGGGCACCGAGCAGCGCGAGCGCCGCCACCGACTTCTTGAACGTGTTCTTCGTCATGGGATTTTCCTTGTCCTGCGCGCCACCCCCGAGATGTCGCGTCATGCGCAAACCCGGGTGGCGTGCTGGGACAGGGAAGAGCAACGAAGATGCCAGCGCCTGTCGGCCCGCCTTTCGAGGGAGGGGACGCGCGCCCCCGGCAGGAGTTGCCGCACGGCGCGGTCTTCGGACCGGCAAGGCTTGCCGTCCCCGGCGAAGCTTGCCGGGGTGTGAATGACGAAGCCCCGGCCACCCTACGGGCGCCGGGGCTCAGGCTCACGACAGGGGTTGTCGCGCGCTACTTCGCGGCGTCGAGCTGTGCGACCTTGCTCTGCGTCTGCAGCGCCGGGGGCGAGGCATTCAGCGTGCCCAGGTACAGCCGCCCGTGGAAGCCGTCCGGCCGCGCGGCGTCGAAGAGCTGCACGCCCTCGTTCACCTTGGAGAGCTGCAGCGCTTGATTCGTCGGGCTGATGGCGAAGACGTTGCACTCCACGTCCTCCCAGACGCTGTAGCGACAGGCGAACTGGGTGCCGCGCTTGAAGCCCACATCCAGGGCGCGCACGGACGAGGGCAGGGCCCGGGCCACGCGCGCGCCGAACGGCTCGAAGTCGCCGTCCCAGCCCACCTTCGCGGTGCGCGCGTGCACGCTGCCGGTGAGCACCAGCGTCCAGGACTGGGCGCGCTTGGACTGGAAGGCGAGCAGGTGTTTGGCCATCTGCGCCTCGCGCTCGTTGCCCTGCACCTTCTCCCCGTCGATGGCGGCCAGGGCCACGTCCTTGCCGGAGACGCGCAGGCGGCGCACCTGCTCGACGAGCCAGAGCATGGCGCGGCTGCTGCGACCGTCCTGGTACACGCGGCGCCAGAAGGCGCTCTCCGACAGCAGCTCCTGCGCGTCCTCGGACGTGCCCTCACTGGCGAGGTAGCGCTCCAGCAGCGGCTGCTCGGAGATGGGCGCCGACAGGGCCAGCGTCACCGGCAGCCCCTTCGACGTGGCCTCGCACAACATCCGCAAGGCGGTGGACGGCACCTCCTGGGTGCCCAGCGGGTCCGCGACGAACAGCACCTGCCCCGCGGCCAGCAGGGGGCTTGCGCCCTCCACGGGCTCGCCGCACTCCGCCGCGCGGACCGTGCCCGCTTCGCCCGTCTCTCCCCAACCCTCCATCATCACCGAGCGCATGGGCACCGGCGCGTTGCCGCCCACCAGCTCCAGCGCCGGCACCATCTCCAGCCGCTCGAGGAGCTGCCGCTCGATGCCCAAATCGCGCACGCCGTGCACCATCCGGAAGCGCTCCATGCCCGGCGCGTTCGGGAACGGGTCCTCGAGCGCGACCTGCCGGCGGAAGCCCTGCGCGTTGGTCTCGGTCCGGAAGGCCTCCAGCCGCGCATCCAGGGGGTTCGAACTCTGGTCGGAGAGCAGGTCCCTGTTTATCGAGCCCGCCACGCGAGGCCCCTGCTCCACGACGTTCTCCATCTCGTTGTAGCTGAGCCGGAAGACGCGGACGAGCGTCTTGCGAGGCCCCAGTCGCTCGCCCTTGACGTAGTAGCGCTCGAGGGTGCGCAGGTTCTTGTTGTTCTTCCCGGGCTCGTGCGCGGAGGAGAACAGCTCCAGTCCGCCGTCCTTCTCCAGCACGTCGTAGCGCTCCGACTCCAGGATGCGCCGGGCCGTCATCATCGCGTCCTCGACGGGCACCAGGTACACCGTCTCCTCGACGGGGGTTTCGAACTGGCCTGTCTCCGGGTTGATGTTCGACCCGAGCGGACGGGTGAGCGACGCACACCCCGTGAGCATCAATCCCAGCAGCAGTCCGTACCGGCGCATCTTGGCTCCCTGTTCCAGGCGTGAGCTGCCCGGCGCGTCACTCCCACGCAAAACGCCCGGTGGCCGGCGAGTATATCGCGGCCTCCCGCACGGCTCAGTGCGTCGCCCGCGCGGGTGTGTCGACAGGGGCACGGGCCTGGGCGTGCAGTGCGGGCGGCGACGCACTCAACGCGCCCAGATACAGCCGGCCGTGGAATCCCTCCGGAAGGGGCGCGCCGAACAGCTCCAGGCTCGCGGGCTGGCCCACGGGGTGTCGCGTCTGTTTCGAGGGGCTGATGGCGAAGACGTCACACTCCACGTCCTCCCAGACGCTGTAGCGACAGGAGAACTGGGTGCCGCGCTGGAAGCCGATATCGAGCGCCTGGACGGAGGGCAGCTGACCTGCGAGCCGTGCGCCCAGCGGCTCGAAGTCGCTGTCCCAGCCGACCTTCTGCGTGCGCGTGTGTGTGCCTCCGGCGAGCACCAGCGTCCACGCGGGGGCGTGCTGGCGCTGGAAGTCGAGCACGTGCCGGGCCATCCACGCCTCGCGCTCGTTGCCGCTCGCCTTGTCGGCGTCGAAGGCCACGAGCGACACGTCCTTGCCGCTGGCGCGCAGGCGGCGCACCTGTTCGATGAGCCACAGCATGGCGCGGCTGCTGCGGCCATCCTGATACACGCGTCGCCAGAAGGAGCCGTTGCCCAGGAGCGTCTGCGCGTCGCTCGCGAGTCCGGCGCTGGCCAGGTAGGCGTCGAGCAGGGCCTGCTCGGTGGAGGGAATCGACAGGCCGAGCACCACGGGAAGTCCCTTCGCCGTCGCGTCACAGACCAGCCGCAGCGCGGCCGAGGGCACCTCGCGCGTTCCCAGGGGATCCGCGAGCAGCACCGTGGCGCCCGCCGTCATCACCACGTCCGTGCCGGCCAGGGGCGCGCCGCACTCGGGTTCGGGGACGGACGCCGGGGCTTCCTCCGCCCACTCCTCCATCATCACCGAGCGCACCGGCACGGAGGCGTTGCCGCCCACCAGCTCCAGGGAGGGCACCATCTCCAGCCGCTGGAGGAGCGTGCGCTCGATGCCCAAATCCCGGTTGCCGCGCGCCAGGCGATAGCCCTCCACCTGGGGCGCTCCGGCGAAGGGGTCTCTCTTGAAGGGATTGTCCACGCCGTCCGCGTTCCGGTGCGCTTCTTCCCGGACACCGGCGGCCAGGGGCGGCGTCTCCGCCACGGTGTCGATTTCGCTGTAGGAGAGTCGGAAGACGCGGACCAGCGCCCTGCGCTCACCCAGCTTCTCGCCCTTCACGTAATAACGCTCGAAGTTGCGGGAGCCGGCGCTGCCCTTGCCGGGCTCATGGGCGGAGGTGAACAGCTCCAGGCCGCCTTCCTTCTCGAAGACGTCGTAGCGCTGCTCCTCGAGGATGTTGCGTGTCATCGCCAGTGCATCGGCGAGGGGGACCAGGTAGACGGTCTCCTCTTTCGGCGCGGGTTCGCCCGCCTCGTCGATGGGGACGCCCAGGCCCCGCGAGAGGACCGCGCACCCCGAGCACACCAGCCCTAGCATCACCGCCATCCAGCGCATGGGAAGCCTCCATGGGCGCCCGGCCGCTCGCGACTCCCGGCCGCTCGCCTGTCACTCGACACGGAACGCTCCGGCGCTCCGGCTATATCGAGACGCGAGGGGGTGGGTTGGTGCCGGGGCCGTGGCTGTAGTGAACTGCGGTCCGTGCCCGCTCCCCTCGCTGTCTCCGCCGCGTCTCAGGAACGGACGGTCGGTCCGCTCCAGCTCCTCGCCCTGGGCGTCAACGGCATCGTCGGTGTCGGCATCTTCTTCGCGCCCGCGGAGGTCGCCGCGACAACGCCGGGCATGGGCGCGGTGCTGGCCTTCGCGCTCACGGGGCTCTCGCTGATTCCCGTGGCGCTGGCCTTCGCGGTGCTCGGTCGTCGCTTCGACGCGGATGGGGGGCCCGTCGTCTTCGCGAGGGCGGCCTTTGGCGAGCGCGTCGCCTTCCTCGTCGGCTGGGTGGCCTACGTCAGCGCGTTCCTGAGCACGGCCGCCGTGGTGGCGGGACTGTCGCAGGCGGTGGCGCCGTCGCTGGGGCTGGAGGGGCCGGTGGGGCAGCGCCTGCTTGCCTCCGCGCTGGTGACGGCGCTCGCGGCCATCGTCGCCTCGGGCATCCAGGTCTCCGCGCGGACGTGGACGTCGCTCACGGTGCTGAAGCTGCTGCCGCTGGCGGCGCTGCTCATCGCGTTCTCACTCGCCTCGGGGCCCCGGCCCGTCATCGCGCCCACGTCGGGGCTCGCGGATGGCGCGTGGCTGCGCGCGGGGCTCACGGTGATGTTCGCGTACCAGGGCTTTGAAATCGTGCCGGTGATTGCCGGACAGGTGCGCTCGTCGGAGCGCAGCGTGCCGCTGGCCACGGTGGGCTCGCTCTTGGGCGCGGTGCTCTTGTACGTGGGGCTCGTCTGGGCGTGTGTCGCGGCGCTGCCGGAGCTCGCGACGAGCGCCGCGCCCCTGGCCGCGGCGGCGGGCGTGTGGGGCGGGACGGGCCTGTCGAGGGTGGTGTCGGCGGGCACCAGCGTGTCCGCGCTGGGCATCTGCGTGGGGATGATGGTGACGACGCCGCGCTACCTGTCCGCGCTCGCGTCGGGAGGCCGGTCGCTGTTGGGACTGGAGGGCATGTCACCCCGGGGCGTGCCCCTGCGGGCGCTGGCCGTCACGTGGGGCGCGGTGCTGCTCTTCGTCAATCTGGGGAACCTGTCGGAGCTCTTCGCGCTCTCCAGCATCGCCGTGCTGATGCAGTACGGCGTCACGGCGGCGGCGCTGGCGTGGCTCTCGTGGAAGCGTCAGCGGGGCCTGCGGCCGGTGCACGCGATATTGGCGGTGCCCACGCTGGGGCTCGGCCTGACGCTGGTGGCGTTCGGCGCGAGCCTTCGGGAGGCCGCCACCACCGGAGTCGCGGTGGTGGCGGGCCTGGTGCTGCTGGGGCTGTCCAGACCGAGGGCCTAGAACTGGCTCCAGAGGTACTGGTTGGTGATTTCGTGGTGGAACTGGATTTCGGACGTCTTCACGCGGGCGCCCAGCTGCTTGGGGCAGCGCTCGGCGGAGGCCGTCTTCAGCTCCGCGAACTTGGACTGCACGTTCTCACCGAGGATGTTGGCGATGAACGAGCTGCCCTTGAAGAGGCGGATGGCGTCGAAGATGTTGTCCGGCAGGAAGCGGGTGCGGCTGCGCTTGGACTCCGCGTCCTCCTGAGGCTGCGGGCCTTCCAGGCCGGTGCGGAGCAGGGAGTAGAGCACCAGGTAGGGGTTGGCGTCCGGGGCGACGGAGCGGCACTCGACGCGCGCCGAGCGCTCGTTGCCGTAGGGGATGCGCACCATGGCGCCGCGGTTGTTGGCGCTGGCCTTGATCTGATTCGGGGCCTCGTAGTGCGGGTCCAGGCGGCGGTACGCATTCACGCTGGAGTTGAGGACCAGGCAGATGTCGTTGGCGTTGGTGAGCAGCCGGTCGATGAACTCCCAGCCCATGGGGCTCAGGTTGTCCTGGCCGGCCTTGTCGTAGAACAGGTTCTTGTTGTTCTTCGACAGCGACATGTTCATGTGCATGCCGTTGCCGTTGACGCCCGTCACCGGCTTCGGGAGGAAGCTGGCGGTGGTGTCCATCTGCGCGGCGACCTGGCGGCACAGGAGCTTGTAGAGCTGAATCTGGTCCGCGGAGATGAGCGCCTCGCTGTACGAGAAGTTCATCTCGAACTGGCTGGGGGCGACCTCCGGGTGGTCCTTCTCGTTCTGGAAGCCCATGGCGCGCTGGGCCTCGGCGGCCTTGTCGATGAAGGCGCGCAGCGGGTCTCCGGGCAGCGAGTGGTAGTAGCCGCCGGTGGAGATGAAGTCGAACTTGCTCGTCTCGTGGTAGTGGCGCTCGGCGTCACGGCCCTTGAAGAGGAAGCCTTCGACTTCGGGCGCGGCGTGGAAGACGGTGCCGTCCTTCTGGTACAGCGCCTCGGTGATGCGCTTGAGCTGGCCGCGCATGTCCGCGTGGTACGGGCTGCCGTCGCGCTCCAGCACTTCGCTGAACACCAGCACCTTGCCGGGTCCGAAGATGTCGGAGGGCAGCCAGTAGAAGGAGCCCCAGTCGATGTTCAGCCGCAGGTCGCTCTCCGACTGCTGGGAGAAGCCGCGGATGGAGGAGCCGTCGAAGGTGAGGTTGTCGGCGCTCTTGAGCAGGAACTTCTTGTCGTAGTCCAGCATGTGCAGCCGACCCTCGAGGTCGGTGAAGCACACGGTGACGGCCTTCAGGTTGCGCTCGTCGGTGAGGTACTTGATGCGCTCCTCGCGGACCTTGTCGGCGGCCACGTGCTGGACGCGCTGCTCCTTCACCTTGAGGTTGCGCTCCTCCAGCTCGTCGTAGGGAATCTCCAGGAAAGTCCGCAGCCCCTTCGTCTCCATGTGTCCGTGCCTCCAGGCCGGTGACCGCCGTCAAACGGCGGCAGCGAATCCGTGGGCGCAGGTATTTACATTTGGCGACGGGAAATCAAGCCTAAATTTAGGCGAGTGAAGGCTAAATCCTTGGTCTAAAAACGTTTAAAGCCCGTTTGGCAACACTTGGGAGGGCCTCCGGGAGGGTGGGAGTGACGTCCGAAGGACACTTGGACGCCCTGGGAGCTTGCCTGCCCGGGAGGGCCATGGACGGGGTGGAGCCAAGCTACAGTCGGCTGTCTTCGGGGACAGGTGGAGGTGGAGGGGCGGGATGTTGGGTCCAAATGACATCAAGGAGCAGCTCAGCATCGCGTACGTGCATGCCGTCGCGGCCCGGGCTGGCTGCTCGGTCGAGCGGGTGGGCGTGGATCGGGACAGCATCGACCTCAAGGTCTGCGCCCGGGGGCTGCTGGGCGCCCACGCGGTGCTCACGTCGCCGGAGCTGGCCATCCAGCTCAAGGCCACGGCGAAGGCGTCCGCCATGGCGGAGGCTGACGAGGGAGGTTTCTCCTTCCCCCTGTCGCGGAAGAACTACAACGACCTGGTGGCTCCCTCGCTGGTGCCGCGCATCCTGGTGGTGTTCGTGATGCCGGAGGCGCAAGACGAGTGGCTCACGCTGACCCCGGAGTCGCTCACGTTGAGGCGGTGTGCCTACTGGACATCGCTGCGAGGCCAGCCCCTCACCGCGAACGAGACGCGGAAGACCGTCCTCCTGTCGCGAGAGAAGCGCTTCACCCACGACACGCTCCGGGAGTTGCTGGAGAAGGTGGCCCGCGAGGAGGATCTCCACCCATGAGTGGCGAGCCACTGCTTCGGCTGGGAACCCGGGTCGACTACCTGGATGTGAGGGCCTACCTGGAGGCGCGTGGCTGGAGTCGCGTGCCTTCGCGGCGCCCCTATGCCGCCATCTACCGGAGCGCCCACGAGCCCCTCGTGGAGGTTCAGGTCCCCCTGGACCGTGACCTCGCCGACTACGGCGAGGCGATGGTCGTCATCGCCCGGCGCGTCTCGGAGTGGGAGGGGCGGTCCGTCGAGTCCGTCCTGCATGACCTGCTGCAACCTCGAAGGGACCTGCTGCGCTTCGGGCTGGAAGGCGACACCACACGAGACGGCGGCGTGAGCCTGGCGGATGGTCTGGACCTGGCGAATGGCGTGCGCAAGGCACTGCTGGCCAGTGCGTGCAGCGTGAAGCGGCCCAGGGCCTTCCACCCGCGCATGGGGCTGGCGGAGGCGGAGAGCTTCGTCCGCCAGTGTCGTCTGGGGCAGACGGAGGTGGGCAGCTTCGTGCTCACGGTGGAGACGCCACTCGACATCGGGCTGCAACAGTCCTCGGGTGTCGAACCGTTTGGTCGGCAGACGGCGTCGCTCCTGCTGCGGTCCGTGGCCCATCTGGCGAGGTGGGTTCGCGCGGGAGAGCCGCAGCGGATTCTGGAGTCCGAGGAGGGCGCGCCGAGGGTGAGCGCCAACCTCTGCGAGGCCCTGGTCGAGATGATGCCCTCCGACGAGTCCGCGGACCTGCGCTTGCGCGGCTCCTGGTCCCCGCTCCTGCCCGTGGCTCCGGACATGCCGTCTGAAGTCCATGTGGACCGGAACATGTATGAGAGCCTCGAGCGCATCGCGCATCAGCTCCGGCCCACGCGAGAGATGCAGCCCGCCCAGTTCGTGGGACAGGTCAGTGAGCTGATGGGCGCACCTGGGGAGCAGGGCGGTGTCGAGGGGCCGGTGGTCCTCCAGGTGCAGGTGGATGACGAGCTGCTCAAGGCTCGCGTCATGCTGGGCGCGGTGGAGTACCGACAGGCCGCCGCCGCGCATCTGGAGCAGCGCTACGTGACGGTGCGCGGAGTTCTCCGACGAGGACCGCGCATCCATTGGATTGAAGCCGCGTCGGGCTTCGGAATCGTCGGTGGCCCATCTGGAGGGGTGGCATGAGCTCGCTGTGGATTCTCGAGGAGGCGCCTCCCGCGCCGGATGCACGCATCAGCTATGGCCCGGGGCCGCACCACTTCGGGGAGTTGCGGCTTCCGTCGGGTCCGGGGCCTCATCCCGTCGTCGTGGCCCTCCACGGGGGCTTCTGGCGCGCGAAGTATGACCTCGCTCACCTGGGCCACCTGTGCGCCGCGCTCACCGCGAGCGGCTTCGCCACCTGGAGCCTGGAGTTCCGACGCATCGGCCACGAGGGCGGTGGCTATCCCGGCACGTTGGAAGACGTCGCGCTCGGCGCGGACTTCCTGCGCACCCTCGCGCAAGCGCATCCCCTGGACCTCTCCCGCGTCGTCTTCCTGGGACACTCCGCGGGCGGCCACCTCGCGCTGTGGCTCGGGGCACGTCACCGGATGCCCGTGGGAAGCGCGCTGCGCCGCGAGGACCCGCTGCGCCCTCGCGGAATCGTCTCCCTCGCGGGCCTGGCCGATTTGACGCGCACCTACGAACTGGGGCTGAGCGACCGCGCCGCGGAGCTCCTCCTCGGCGGCTCCCCCTTGGAAGTACCCCTGCGCTACCAGCGCGCCTCGCCCGCCGCGCTCCAGCCCCTGGGCGTTCCCCAGGTCATCCTCCACGGCTCCGAGGACGACACCGTCCCCGTGGCGATGAGCGCGGACTACTGTGCCCGGGGCCGCGCGCATGGCGACGACGTGCGCTGTGTCGTGCTGCCCGGCGCGGGCCACTTCGAGGTCGTCGACCCACGCTCACGCGAGTGGCCCCAGGTGGTGGACGCCGTGCGCTCGCTGCTCTGAGCGCCGTCGTCCCCAGGCCCATCTGGAGTCGAGCGCGCCCTCATCGCCTTGTCGGCATGAGCGGCGCGCCCTGTCCCGCCGCTAGTTCACGTCACCGAAGACGAGGCCGTAGCCCACCGAGTTGGGCGTCCCACCATCCGGGCCTCCGGTGCCCGTGGTCATACACGTGAAGGTGCTGGTCGCGTCGTCATACGCATACGTGTACGCGGTGGGGCACGCCTTCTTGAGGAACGCGAGCCACGGCTGGACGTTCTGCGCCCACGTGGTGTTGTTGTTGATGCACTGCCCCTGGGCTTGCTGGGCCGGGTTGTTGCCGGCCTCCAACGTGGTGGGCCAGAAGCCGCCCGCGGGGTTGCCGGGGAACGTCGGGCAGCCGCAGCAGGAAGGGGTGTTGCCCGCGCTCGAGTTGTAGCAGGACTGGCCGAAGTTCCCCGCGCACTGGAAGAGGTTGTTCAGCGTGTCCGTCACCGTGCCCGCGCTCATCGGCTGTGCGCAGTTGAGCGGGCCGTAGCTGAACGGAGGCATCGCCGCGCAGAGGTCCTCGTAGGACCACCAGCCGATGGACTGGCCACACGTCTGGATGAGCGGCGTCATGGTGTTGACGCCCGGAAGGAAGGCCGTACCGCACGTCGGCGTGCCCCCGTCATCCAGGCCCGCGCAGTCGCTGTTCGACGCGCAGGTGCTGCAATAGCCGGCGGCGGGGTTGTTGGGGTTGCTGCACACCGCGTTGCCCGCGCAGTACGGCTCGGTGAGGGCGCACTTCGTCAGCGTGGGCTGGCACACGCCGCTGATGCAGGTGGTGCCCGCTCCGCAGTCGCTGTTCTGGCCGCACGTCGGCAGGGTGATGGCGCGCAGCAGGGTGGAGTAGTCGGCCGAGAGCCCGGCCGTCGTGTCCGGAGTGAATTGCCACGAGCACGCCTCCAGTGTCCCCGCGTCGGGAACACTCTGGGCGACGCGCGAGCCCGCGGTGCCACAGTTGTAGGGCGACGGCTGGGACGCGGGCGCGAAGCCGCCGTCATTCGTGGGGCCCATCTGGATGCTGACGTTCGCGCCGTTGATGACGGTGACGTCGTAGAAGTCGGACGCATTGGGTTGGAGGGTGAACTCCGCCGCGGCGAAGGGATTGGTGCCGCCCTTGCCGAGCGGACACGGCATTCCGGGCCCGTTGCCGCAGTCCGCGCTCTGGCACTTCGTTCCGTCAGCCTGACACCCCGTGCGCCCGAAGATGCCGCCGCTCCAGCCGACGACGGGGCGACACAGGCACGCGGTGGAGCCCGCGTCCTGGGGACAGTCCGTGGGCGGGTTGGTGATGTCGGGGCCGCTGGCCACCAGGCAGCGGTTGCTCTGGCATTGCGAGTCCTGGGTGCAGGCCGTCAACTGGGGTTGGAGGTTGGCGTAGGCGGGCGGAAGCGAGGACGGCATGCACAGCGTGGCCGTCTCCTGGGGCGTCAGCTCCAGCGCATCCAGGGGCACGCCGCCATCCGTGCGCGAGTACTGGCACAGGCCCAGCTCCACGTCGCACGTCTGTCCCGTCGGACACGTGGTGTTGCCCGAGCCGCAGGCCTGGTTCTCACCGGGGACCACCTGCTGGAAGTAGCAGGTGCCGCCGTTGGCGAGGCTGCACTCCTGTACGGTGTTGGCGCACGTCGTCCCGGTGGGGCACACGCCCTGGCCACCCGTCGCGCAGTTGCACAGGCCCGTGGTGGAGTCACAGCCCTCGGAACCGCAGCCCGCGCAGGCCGCCACCTGTTTCGCACCCGTGCACTGCATGGAGGGAAGATTGACGGTGACGATGGGCGCGCCACCGTTGCACGCGCTGCCAGTCGCCACCATGCACTGGCCCGTGTTCGTGTCACACATGTTGCCGGCGTTGCAGTCGGCGCTGCTGGTACAGCCCGGGTTGTTGCACTGCTGATTCGGACCACAGTCCGTGTCGGTGGTGCAGGCGAAGGGCGGAGGCGCGGCGCCCGCCGTCTGTCCAATCCACACCGTCTGGCTCGCCTGGTTCGTCAGCGTGAAGGGACGGAAGCCCGGAGGGCATGTCACGGGCGGCGAGGAGTCCGCGTTGGTGCGAAGTCCGGTGCCCGTCGTCCTGCAGCCATTGCCCACCGCGAGCACCAGCACGAGCGCGGACAAGCTGAGCGACACCACGGGTGCAACCAATCGACGCGAAACCATGAAGGGGGACTCCGAGGCAGGTTCGCCCAGGGACCGTACTGCGGGTGAAAAGGCGCACCAAGGATTCGGCGCGTCGGATGCGCGCATGCTCCAGGGCGTACCCGCCAAGGGAGTGCTCCCGAGCTTTGTGCGGAGCGCTCGCGAAGTCCCTCGGCGCACGAGCACGCGGGCCGTCGTCGCGGCCCCGCCGTGCGCGCGTTCTGTCGCGAGGGACTTGCGCGCGACAGCGACCTTGATTATCACTGAACCATATGGTTCAGTTTAATTCGCAGCTCGATTTGGCCTTCGGAGCGCTGGCGGATGCCACGCGTCGGGGCGTGCTGGAGCGGCTGGGACGTGGCGAGGCGTCCATCAGCGAGCTGGCCGGGTCCTTCGACATGACCCTGACGGGCATGAAGAAGCACGTGCACGTGCTGGAAGAGGCGGGGCTGGTCTCCACCGAGAAGGTGGGGCGGGTGAGGACCTGCAAATTGGGACCGCGTCGCCTGGAGGACGAGGCGGCGTGGATCGCCGGCTATCGGCGGATGCTGGACGCTCGGCTCGACAGGCTGGGCGAGTTCCTCGCGCGAACGAAAGATGAGGAGGAGTCATGAGCAAGTCTTCACAGCAGACGTCCAGGGATGCCGTCGTCACGCAGCCGTCCGACCGGGAGATTCGCACCGAGCGCATCTTCGATGCCCCGCGCGAGCGCGTCTGGAAGGCGATGACGGACCCGAAGCAGGTGGCCCAGTGGTGGGGCCGTGGCAACAAGCTCGTCGTCGAACGGCTGGAGGTCGAGCGCGGAGGACACTGGCGCTTCGTCGAGCACGCCGAGGGCGACGCTCACGGCTTCGAGGGCCGGTTCCGCGAAGTCACGCCGCCCGAGCGGATGGTGCAGACCTTCGAGTGGGATGGCATGCCGGGCTACGTCATCCTGATCACGACGACGCTCGAGGACGTGGGTAACGGCCGCACGAAGCTGGTGGCGACGTCGCTCTTCTACACGACGGAGGAGCGCGACGGCATGGCGTCTTCCGGCATGGAAGGGGGCCTCAACGAGAGCTACCGCGCGCTGGACGCGCTGTTGGCTCGGGAGGCGTAGGCGCCGTGACTTCCGAGGGGATGAGCCCTGCCCGCTCATCTCCCTCGGAGCCTTCGTCGCTTCAGAACCCGCGCTGCGCGCCGCCGTCGACGACGATGGACTGGCCGGTGATGTACGAGGCCTGCTCGGAGGAGAGGAACGCCACCAGCGAGGCCAGCTCCTCGGGACGACCCAGGCGCCGCGCGGGAATCTGCGGCGCCACCTTCTCGTCCGTGAGGCCCAGCTGCGTCATCCGCTCCGTGGCGTGGAAGCCCGGCAGCACCGCGTTCAGCGTGACGCCGTGCTGCGCCACTTCATTGCTCACCGTCTTCACCAGCCCGAGCAACCCGGCGCGCAGGCCGTTGGAGATGGTGAGGTTGGGCATCGCCTCGCGCGCGGCCAGCGACGTCACCAGGACGATGCGGCCCCACTTGCGCTCCTTCATCCCCGGCAGCGACGCCTGGATTCCATCCACCGCCGCCATCCACAGGCTCTGGAAGCCGAGCTGCCACTGCTCCGCTGTCAGCGACTCGAAGCCGCCCGCCGGAGGCCCGCCCGTGTTCACCACGAGCACGTCCACGCCGCCCAGCTTCGCGACAACCTCGTCTACC
Organism: Myxococcus sp. CA056; assembly: GCF_013336715.1. Taxonomy (NCBI): domain Bacteria; kingdom Pseudomonadati; phylum Myxococcota; class Myxococcia; order Myxococcales; family Myxococcaceae; genus Myxococcus; species Myxococcus sp. CA056. The sequence goes on along the minus strand of NZ_JABUMT010000001.1, from coordinate 445,351 downwards.
AGTCGCTTCGCCGCGCCTGGCTGGTTCAAGTCACACGGCACCGCGAGCGCCGCGCCCAACTCCTTCGCCGCGCGCTCCAACTTGTCGCCCCCGCGCGAGCAGATGGCCGCCGTGGCGCCTTCCTTCACCAGCGCCTGTGCCGTCGCGTAGCCCAGCCCCGCCGATGCGCCCATGACGAGCGCGCGCCTACCCTTGAGTCCGAAATCCATCCGCGTGCTCCTTCATGAATGGCACCAGTCGCTCCTGGATGAGCTGCTTCGCCCGCCCCAGGTCCACGTCCTCGGCGCGCGTCAGCCCCTCGGACAACTCGGAGACGATGCCGCCGGCAATCGCCCCCACTTCATAGGCCAGCCGGTACGGCACGCGGCTGAAGCTCACCATCGAGTAGCGACTGACGAACTCGCCCGGAAAGGCATTGAGCAGCGCCTTCTCCACGGCCTTCTCCAACAGGAAGCGCGGGCTGCCGGTGCTGTCGCGCATCTCCACGAAGTTCTCCACCGCCATGTCCGCGATGGCATCCGCGTTCGTCTTGCGCAGCCGCTCCAACGTCCCGAAGACGTCCGCCCACGTGCCGTGCTGCTCCAACAGCCCATCCAGCACCGTGCAGTCCTCGAAGCCGCAGTTCATCCCCTGGCCGAAGAAGGGGACGATGGCGTGCGCCGCGTCGCCCAGCACCAGGGCCTTGTCGCCCACGCGCCAGGGCGCGCACTTCACCGTCACCATGCCGCCCGTGGGCCGCGCGAAGAAGGCCTCCGTCAAATCCGGGATGAGCGCCTTCGCGTCGGGGAACTGCTCCTCGAAGAACGCCTCCAGCTTCGCGGGCGAGTCCAGCGACTCGAAGCTCACCGGCCCCTTCCACGGCAGGAACAGCGTGCACGTGAAGCTGCCATCTTCATTGGGCAGCCCGATCAGCATGTACGTGCCACGCGGCCAGATGTGCAGCGCGTGCTTCTCCATCTGGAACGCGCCGCCCGGGCCCGCCGGAATTGTCAGCTCCTTGTATCCGTGCCCCAGTTGCTCCTGCGTCGCCGCGAAGCCCGGCACCTGCTCCATCGCCTGCCGCACCGCCGAGCCGGAGCCGTCCGTGCCGAACAACACTCGGCCCGCTTCCTGGCGCTCCTGCCCCGAGGCCTCGTCCAGCACCGTGAGCGAACCCGTCGCGAGGTCCGCCTGCGTCACCCGCTGATTGAAGCGGATGCGCACCTTGCCGGTGGCCTCGGCCGCCGACATCAGGAACTTGTTCAGCCACGCCCGCGACAGCGAGTTGATGTGCTGCGAGTCGTCCTTGCCATAGGGCTGGTACGCCAGCGCCCCCTTCGGCGGGTGAATCATCCGCCCGCGCATCGGGATGGCGTGCTTCAGCGCCTCTTCCTCCAGCCCCACCTGCCTCAGCGCGTACAGGCCGCGCGTGGAGATGGCGAGGTTGATGGAGCGGCCCGCGTCGATGACCTCGCGGCGCATGTCCGGACGGCGCTCCAGCACCTCCACGGAGTAGCCCCGGCGCGCCAGGAACACGGAGAGCAGCGAACCCACGAGGCCCGCGCCCACCACGGTGACGGCTTCGTTCCGCTCACCCACGGGCATGGCCCTCCAGCGTCTTCACGAAGCGGTAGACATCGGTGAAGTTGCAGTACAGCGGCGCGGGCGCCGCGCGGATGATGTCCGGCTTGCGGAAGTCGCAGACGATGCCCGCATCCGACAGTCGCTTGAGCATCCCCTGCGCCTCGCCCTTGAAGCGCAGTGAGAGCTGAGCGCCGCGCTGCTTCGGGTCCCTCGGCGTGGTGATGCGCACGAAGGCCGGCGGCAACTTGTCCAACAGGAACTCCAGATACCCCGTGAGCCGCTCGCTCTTCGCGCGCAGCGCCTCCATGCCCGCCTTGTCGAACAGCTCGAACGACGCGCGCAGCGCCGCGAGCTGGAGGATGGGCGGGTTGGACAACTGCCACCCCTCCGCGCCTGGAATCGGGTCGAAGTCGGGCCCCATCTGGAAGCGCGTCGTCTTGTCGTGCCCCCACCAGCCCTCGAAGCGGGGGATGTCCCGCGAGCGCGAGTGACGCTCGTGGACGAACACGCCGCCCAGGCTCCCCGGGCCCCCGTTGAGGTACTTGTACGAGCACCACACCGCGAAGTCCGGCCCGTCGTCGTGCAGCGACAGCTTCAAGTTCCCCGCGCCGTGCGCCAGGTCGAAGCCGACGAGACACCCCTTCGAGTGCGCCGTGCGCGTAATCGCCGCAATGTCGAACGCCTGGCCCGTGAGGTAGTTCACGCTGCCGAGCAACACGAGCGCCACCTCATGCCCGTGCTGGTCCAACGTGGCGAGGATGTCCTCGGTGCGCAGCGTCTCCTCACCAGGGCGCGGCTTCAGCTCCAGCACCGCTTCGCGCGGGTCATACCCGTGGAAGCGCGCCTGGGACGCCACCGCGTACTGGTCCGACGGAAACGCGCCGCCCTCGACGAGGATTTTGAACCGCTCGCGCGTGGGCCGGTAGAACGACACCATCATGAGGTGCAGGTTCACCGTGAGGGTGTTCATCACCACCACTTCTTGCGGCTTCGCGCCCACCAGCCGCGCGGCCTGCTCGGTGACGAGCTCGTGGTAGTGCAGCCACGGGTGTCGCCCCTGGTGGTGCCCCTCCACGCCCAGCTTCGCCCAATCCTCCAGCTCCTCCTGCACGTAGCGCGCGGCGTTGCGCGGCTGGAGCCCCAGCGAGTTGCCCGCCAGGTACACCACCGGCTTGCCGTCCGGGGCGGGAGGGAAGAGGAACGCGTCGCGGAAGGTGCGCAGCGGGTCCTCCGCGTCGGCGCGGCGCGCGAAGTCCTCGGAGTCCTCGTAGGGAAGCGTCGTCGTCATGGTGCGAAGTCCTCGCGAGAGCGCCCCAGCCACGCCAGGGCGTTCTTCCAGAGCAGTTGCTCGCGCGCGTCGGGCGCCAGCTCGCTCATCGATTCGATGAGAGTGCCCGGGCGCAGCTCGCCCAGGGGGAAGGGATAGTCACTGCCCAGCGCCACCTTGTCCGCGCCGAACAGCTTGACGATGAAGCGCAGCGTCTCCGCGTCGTGCACCAGCGAGTCCACCCAGAAGCGGCCCAGGTAGTCGCGCGGCGGCACCTTGTTGTCCACGGCCACCAGGTCCGGACGCGCCTCGAAGCCGTGCTCGATTCGCCCCAGCGTCCCGGGGAACGAGCCGCCACCGTGCGCGAAGGCGAAGCGCAGCCTGGGCAGCCGCTCCAGCACGCCGCCGAAGATGAGCGAGCACATGGCCAGCGACACCTCCGCGGGCATGCCCACCAGCCACGGCAGCCAGTACTTCTGCATCTTCGCCTCGCCCATCATGTCCCACGGGTGGACGAAGATGGACGCGCCCAGCTCGCTCGCGGCCTCGAAGAACGGGAACAGCTTCTCGTCGGAGAGGTTCCAGTCGTTGACGTGGCTGCCAATCTGCACGCCCGCCAGCCCCAGCTCCTTCACGCACCGCTCCAACTCGCGAATCGCCAGCTCCGGCGACTGCAGCGGCACGGTGCCCAGGCCCACGAAGCGCTTGGGGTGCTCACGCACGACGGAGGCGACGTGGTCGTTCAGGAAGCGCGACAAATCCAGCCCGTGCTCCGGCTTCGTCCAGTAGCTGAACATCACCGGCACGGTGGAAATCACCTGGACGTGCACGCCCGCCGCGTCGCACTCCTCGATGCGCTTCACCGGGTCCCAACAGTTGCTCTCCACCTCGCGGAAGAACTTCCCGTCGTCGCGCAGCATCCGCGCGCGGCACGGCTGGTGATGGTCCAGCGTGATGAAGCCGCCATAGCCATAGCGCTCCGCGAAGCGCGGCAGCTTCTCCGGCAACAGGTGCGTGTGGATGTCGACCTTCAACGCTTCGGCCCTTCCTTGGTGACCTTCGTCCCGCACTTCTTGCACGTGCAGTTGTCCGGGTTGCCGTAGAAGTGCTCGAAGATGGGCGGCAGCTGCGTCACCAGATTGGTGACGTGCACGAACTCCTCGTAGAGCTTCTCGCCGCACGTGGGGCACAGCCACATGAAGCCATCCAGCTCTCCGGGAAGGCGGCGGCGCTCCAGCACCAGGCCCACCGTGCCGGCGGGACGCTGCGGCGAGTGCGGCACCTTGGGCGGCAACAGGAAGATGTCCCCTTCGGAGATGGGGATGTCCACGGGCTTGCCGTCGTCGAGCACGCGCAGGTTGATGGTGCCCTCCAACTGGTAGAAGAACTCCTCGCCCTCGTTGATGTGGAAGTCCGTGCGCGAGTTGGGGCCGCCGACCACGGTGACCATGAACTCGCGGTCTGCCCACACCTGCTGGTTGCCGACGGGCGGCTTGAGCAGGTGGCGGTGCTCATCAATCCACTTCTTGAAGTTGATGGGGGTCAGGCGGCCCATTCAGTCGTCTCCGATGGTGGCGATGCACTTGAGCTCGATGGCAATGGGCGTGGGCAGCCGATTGATTTCGAGCGTCGTCCTGCACGGCGGGTTGTCCTTGAAGTACTCCGCCCACAGCCGGTTGTAGGTGGGGAAGTCCTTCTTCATGTCCGTCAGGTACACCGTGACGTCCACCAGCTTTTCCCAGGACGAGCCCGCGGCCTCCAGGATGTAGCGGACGTTGCGGAACACCGAGTGACACTGCGCCTCGATGTCGTACGAGGTGATGTTGCCCTCGGCGTCCAGCTCCACGCCGGGAATCTTCTTCACCCCGCGCTCACGCGGGCCCACGCCCGACAGGAACAACAGGTTGCCCACGCGGCGCGCGTGGGGGTACAGGCCCACGGGCTCCGGGGCCTTCTGGGAATCGACTCGCTCACTGGTGCTCACGTCGTGTCTCCGTCCAGCGCGTCACAGCTTGATGCACACGTTCTTCGGCTCGGTGAAGAAGCGCAGCGCTTCCCACCCGCCCTCGCGTCCCACGCCCGAGTCCTTCACTCCGCCGAACGGCGTGCGCAGGTCTCGCAGCATCCAGCAGTTCACCCAGACGATGCCGCTGTGCAGTCGGGACGCGAAGCGGTGCGCCCGCGTCACGTCCTTCGTCCACACGCTGGCCGCCAGGCCGTACTTCGTGGAGTTGGCCCACGCGAGCACCTCGTCCTCCTGGTCGAAGGGGATGATGCTGGCCACAGGTCCGAAGATTTCTTCCTGGTTGGTGCGGCACGCCGCGTCCAGGCCCTCGATGAGCGTGGGCTCCACGAACCAGCCCTCGCGGCAGCGGCCGGACAGGCTCGCGCGCCGGCCTCCCGCGAGGATGCGCCCGCCCTCCTGCTTCGCCAGGTCGATGTAGCCCATCACCTTGTCGAAGTGCTGCTGTGACACCAGCGCGCCCTGCTCGGTGCCGGCCTCCAGCGGGTCGCCGACCTTCAGCGCCCGCGTGCGCGCCACCAGCGCGTCCCTGAAGCGCTCGTAGAGGGGGCGCTGCACGAAGATGCGCGGGCCGCACAGACAGATTTGCCCCTGGTTGGAGAACGACGAGCGCACCGTCGTCGCCAGCGCCTCCTCGAAGTCGCAGTCCTCGAAGATGACGTTGGGGTTCTTCCCGCCCATCTCCAGCGACAGCTTCTTGAAGTGGGGCGCCGCCACGCGCGCAATCTCCGAGCCCACGCGGGTGCTGCCCGTGAAGGAGATGGCGGCGATGTCCGGATGCTGGCTCATGGCGGCGCCCACCTTGGGGCCCAGGCCATGGACGACGTTGAGCACGCCCGGCGGCAGGCCCACTTCGCGGCAGACCTGGGACAGGAGATACGCCGTCATCGGTGTGACTTCGGAGGGCTTGGCCACCACGCAGTTGCCGATGGCCAGCGCGGGCGCGAGCTTCCACGTCAGCAGGTACAGCGGCAGGTTCCACGGGGAGATGCAGCCCACCACGCCCAACGGAGAGCGCAGCGTGTAGTTGAGCGCCACGCCGTCGGTGGCGTGCGCCTCACTGGAGAACTGCGTCACCGCGTCCGCGAAGAACTCGAAGTTGAGGATGCTGCGCGGAATGTCCACGCTCGACGCCACGGACAGCGGCTTGCCGGAGTCGATGGACTCCGCGCGGGCGAAGTCGGCCAGGCGGCCCCGGATGGCGTCGGCCAGGCGACGAATCAGGCGGGAGCGCTCGGCGGCGGGCGTGGCGGACCAGGCCGGGAAGGCGCGCGTGGCGGCCTCCACCGCGTGCTGGATATCCGTCGCGTCCGAGTCGGGCACCTGGGCGTACGTCTTCCCCGTCGCGGGCTCCGGCTTGTCCAGCCACTGGCCACCGCGGGCGGGCAGCAGCTCCCCACCGATGTAGTTGAGCACCTTCTCCATGGCTGGACCCTCCGTGCGTGCCCGCACCACGAGTCGCTCACGGGCGCCCGCCTCCTCGGTTGCCGAGAGGGAGGGGGACCGCGGGAACCCCGGTCGAACGGCGCGCAATGTACGCAACCGACGGAGCCGTCACCAGCATCACGGCAGGCGCACCCCACCATGTCGTCCGCTCGCGTCAAACGCCTGACGGCCCAGGCTGTCCGGAGGGCAGGGGAGCAGTGAAGGCCCACGGGTGGCCGGAGGGGGTGAGGGGCCGGACGGGGTTGAACCCAAGGGGAGTCGAACATGCCGATGGAACCTGTCGCGCCCATGTCGCTGGAAGAGGCTCGCGCGGCGGAGGATGCGGACTCGAGGCAGCTCCTGTCGGCCGCGACCGTCGAAGAGGCGCTCGCCGTGCTCGTGGAGATCGCCCGCCGTCTGACGCGCGCCCACCAGGCGACCGTGGTGATGACGCCCACCGTCGGGAAGACGCGGGGGGCGAGCGTCACGTCGCTCTCACGGGCCTACGAGGTCTGGGGTGGCTACGCGGTGCCCTCCAGCGACGAGCCGGGTCGCACGGCGAGGGAGCGTCGCAGCGCGCGCGCGGAGCCCCGCGGCCGAATATCCGCCTCGCTGCCCTCGGACGCCGGCGTGCTCTACCTCTTCGACCGGGAGGTGGGCGACTTCAGTCGCGAGGACGAGTTGGCCCTGCATCGACTCGCCCGGCTGGCGGGACTGGCGCTGGAGTCCGCGCGCCTGTTGCGTGAGGAGCAGCAGGCACGCTCGGAAGCGGAGGCCGCCGAGCAGCGCGCGGCCTTCCTCGCCGACGCCAGTCGCCTCCTGGCGTCATCCTCGCTGGACCCGAAGGCCACGCTCGACACGCTGGCCCGGCTCTGCGTGCCCATCCTCGCGGACTGGTGCTTCGTCGACATCGTGGACGAGTCGGGCACCGTGCAGCGCACGTCGGTGGCGCACGCCGAACCCGGCCTGGACGCGCTCGCCCGGCGCGTGCGGGACTTTCCTCCCGGGCCCGAGGGCAGCGCGCACCCCACCACCCGCGTGGCCCGTCAGGCCGAGTCCCTGCTCGTGGACAACATCGACGACGCGTGGCTGCGCGCCGTCTCCGTGAGCGAGGCCCACTTCGAGACGATGCGCGAGGTGGGCTTCCACGAAATCCTCGCCGTGCCGCTGCTCGCGCGAGGCCGCTCACTGGGCGCGCTCACCTTCCTCGCGGTGCGCCCCTCGCGCCACTACAACCCGACGGATTTGGAGACGGCGCAGGACCTGGCCCGCCGCGCCGCGCTCCTCGTGGACAACGCCCGGCTGTACCGCGAGGCGCGCCGCTCCGTGCGCCTGCGCGACGAGTTCCTCGCCGTGGCCAGTCACGAGCTGAAGACACCCCTCACCCCGCTCCAACTGCGCCTGCAGTGGCTGCGGCGGCAGACGCGCAAGGACCGGCCCTTCCTCCCCACGCCGCTGGTCGTCTCGCAGCTCGACGTCGTGCAGCGCCAGGTAGACAAGCTGTCGGGGCTCGTCCACGGACTGCTCGACGTGTCGCGCCTGTCCAGCGGTAGGCTGACGCTGCATCGCGAGGACGTGAATCTGGAGGCCGTGGCGCGCGAGGTGAAGGACCGGCTGGCGGTCCCCGCGAGTCAGGCCGGAAGCCCCGTGTCGCTGTCCCTCCAGGGCGACCTGCGCGGGCACTGGGACCGTGTCCGCCTGGAGCAGGTGCTCACGAACCTGCTCGCCAACGCGCTGAAGTACGGCGCGGGCCAGCCCGTGCACATCGCGCTCCGGGGAGAGGCGGACCGGGTGCTCTTGCGCGTGGAGGACTCGGGCATCGGCATCGCGCGGGAGTACCAGTCGCACATCTTCGAGCGCTTTGGCCGCGCCGTCAGCGAGCGCCACTACGGGGGACTGGGCCTGGGGCTCTACATCACCCGGCAGATTGTCGAGGCCCACGGCGGCGAAATCGGCGTGCGCAGCGAGCCGGACATGGGCAGCCGCTTCGAGGTCAGCCTCCCCCGGCACGAGAGCACCGCGTGAGTCCTCCCGCGCTCGGCTATAAAGGCGCTGGGAGGAAAAAACATGTCACGCAAGGTGGCCCTCATCACCGGAGCCTCGGCTGGCCTCGGAGTGGATTTCGCGCGGCGCTTCGCCCGGGACGGGCACGACGTCATCCTCGTCGCGCGCGGAGCGGCGCGGCTGGAAGCGCTCGCCGCGACGCTGGAGAAGGAGCACGGGGTGAAGGCCCACGTGCTGCCCACGGACCTGTCCCAGCCGGACGCGCCCGAGCAGCTCTTCGCGCAGGTGGCCGAGCGCGGGCTGGAGGTGGAGTTCCTCGTCAACAACGCGGGCTTCGGCTCCTCGGGCCCCTTCCTGGACCAGGACGTGAAACGCGAGGCGGAGATGGTGCAGGTGAATTGCACCGCGCTCCTGACGCTCACGCACCTGTTCGCCCGACCCATGCGTGAGCGCGGCCACGGGCGCATCCTCAACGTGGCCTCCACCGCCGCCTTCCAGGCCGGGCCCTACATGTCCACGTACTACGCGACGAAGGCGTTCGTCGTGTCGCTGTCGGAGGCGCTGGCGTACGAGCTGAAGGGCACCGGCGTGACGGTGACGTGCTCCTGCCCCGGCGCGACACACACGGAGTTCGCGCAGAAGGCGGGCAATGACAAGAGCCGCCTGTTCCAGCGCTCCGGCGTGGCGAAGCCCGAGGACGTGGTGGAGCACGCCTACAAGGCGATGCTGCGCGGGCGGGTGCTGGCCATCCACGGCGCGCTCAACGGGCTGGCCGCCTTCATGGTGCGCTTCAGCCCGCGCTCCGCCGCGCGCGCCATCGCCGCGGGGCTCAACCAACAGGCCTGAGCACACTCACGCCGATGGAGGGGCCGTGACACTTCCGCGAAGCGGCGGCGTCACGGCCACCCGTCCCACGGTCAGTTGAAGGTGGCGGTGAAGAGCAGCGAGAAGTGGGTGACGTTCCAGTCGTCCCCATCATCGTTGTCGCTGCGGATGCGGCCCAGCGCCACCTCGCCGCCGATGCCCACCGCCCAGTTGTTGCTCACCCACCACTCCTTGCCCAGGCCAAAATGCAGGCCGACGCCGGAGTCCGTCTCCGCCTCGCGCTCGCCGTCCTGGGTGATGCTCAGCTGGTTGGCCACCACCGCGCCGGAGATGTAGAGGTTGACGGGCATGAAGTAGTACGTGGCGCCCACGCCGAGCGCGGCGTAGTTGCTGCTCACGTCGCCGTCGTCGTCACCCTCGATGGTGGTGTCGCCAAACTGGATGTCCGGGTTCGGCGTGGAGGTGCCGAAGAGCTTCCCGTAGATGATGAAGTTCTCGATGAGCGCGTAGCCCAGCTCCAGGTTGATGGTGGCGCCGGCGCCCTTGAGCGCCAGGTCAATCTCCTGCGCCTCGGAGTGGGTGTAGGCGATGCCGAGCTGACCGCGCAGGTAGAAGCCGTCGTGGGTGTGCCGCCCTGGGGTTTCGTCCGCGAACGCCGCCGAGGTCGGAAGAAGCACTGCCGCGAAGAGCCAGAAGAGTCGCATGATGGGAGTCCTTGCTTCGGAGGCCCGCCCCGGCCGGGGGGCTGGAACCGGGGTTATGCAGCACGTCGGCCCGGTGAATCCAGTCCCCGGAAGCCCCGTGCTTCCGGTGCGCGCGGCTAATACCCCGACGCGGGACAACCTGCGCATCAGCCGCCTCGCCTGGGACCCCTGGCCGTGCTCTGCTGCGCCGCCCGGCGCGTCTGTCCGCGCTGAACCGACCTGGAGAGGGATGCAATGACGCAGACCGTGGACCCCTCGGAGCTGGCCCGACGCCTCGACGCCGCGCGGCGAGAGCGGCGCGAGGTACCGCCCCTCACGAACGAGCTGCCGAAGCTCACGCTGCCGGAGGCGTACGCCGTCCAGGAGGCGGGCCTCCAACTGCGCCTCGCCGACGGTGAGCGCGTCGTCGGCCTGAAGATGGGCCTGACGTCCGAGGCCAAGCGCCGGCAGATGAACCTGGACTCGCCCGTGTACGGCGTCCTCACGGACCGGATGCGCGTGGCGGCGGACGGAGTCATCGCCCTGGGCCAGGGCATCCACCCGAAAATCGAGCCGGAGATTGCCTTCCGCACCGCGCGCGAGCTGCGCGGGACGGTGACGCGCGAGGAGGCGCTGGACGCGTGCGAGTCGGTGTTCGCCGCGATGGAAATCCTCGACTCGCGCTACCGCGACTTCAAGTACTTCTCCCTGCCGGACGTGGTGGCGGACAACTCGTCCTCCTCGCTGTTCGTCCTCGGGGAAGAGGAGCACCCGCCGCGCTCGCTGGATTTGACGCGGCTGGAGATGAAGATGTCGGTGAACGACGCGCTGGCGCAGTCGGCCCGCTCGGACGCCATCTCCGGGGACCCGGTGCTGTCGGTGGTGCAGTTGTGCGAGCTGCTCGCGCTGCGCGGCCAGGTGCTCCCCGCCGGCAGCATCGTCCTGGCGGGCGCCGCCACGGCCGCGCACATGCTCCAGCCCGGAGACCGGGTGCGGCTCATCGTGGAGGGCCTGGGCTCCGTGGCGGTGTCGGCCGCGTAGCTCAGTGCATCCAGGACGACACGCCCGCGCTCGAGTGGCGCGGGCTCGTGTCGGCCTCCTCCCAGCGCACCGGGTAGCGGTCCCCGTGCTGGCGCAGGAACGCGTCCAGGCGCTTCAAGTCCAGCCGCTCCGGCATCGGGTAGCGCGCGGCCATCGCCTGCTTCACCGCGGGGTGGTAGCGGACGACGGCGGCGAAGTCGCGCGGATACTCCTGCTCGTCCACGCCCAGGAACTCACCCCGGTCCAAACCCCGGGAGAGCAGCTCCCGCCAGCGTTGCAGCGGCGCAAGGCCAATGGACTCCACGCCTCGGGAGCAGAGCATGAGGTACAGCGCTTCCCACGGCTCGGACGCGTCCAGGTAGTGCTCCAGCGCGCGCGCCGAGGGCCGCGTGTTGAGCACCATCCAGAACGGCACCGCGCCGCCGCGCAGCGCCCACCAGGGCTCCATCAGAATCGACGACTCCACCAGCAACCGCCCCAGCGGCATGTGTCTGTCGCGGTACCAGTGCCGGTACAGGTCCGCCACCAGCGGGCTGAGCGCCTCCGGCTCCGGATAGACGATGCGCCGCAGTCGCCAGCGTCGCTTGCGCGCCAGCCGCTGGAGGTCCTCGCTCAGCGCGGGCTCGTAACCCCACTCCGCTTCCGGGCTGTCGCTGTCCGGAGGCGGCGTGGGCCAGCGCGGACGCGGCGATCCCTGGCGCCGCAGGTACTCCTCCACGCGCGGGCCGCCCAGGTAGTACTCGTCAGGGCTCGCGCCGCCGAGCGCCCCGTGCTGGAAGACGTGCCGCTCGCCCTGTCGCAGCGTCGGCCAGCGCAGCTCGCACTCGGACACGAAGAGGGTGGCGCCGGGCTCCAGCACGTCCTCCAGGAAGCGGACGTAGGCGATGCCCAGGCGTCGTCGCTTCACCCGGAAGTGCGTCAGCCCTCGCAAGAGGAGCCGGTCGTGGTTGGCGTCGTGCGTGTGGTGCAACTGGAGGTCTGGATGGGACTCCAGCAAATGGCGCGCGGGCTCTCTCGCGAAGTCCAGGTGCTGGAGCGGCTCGTCCACGGGCACGCGCCCGTCGTGACGCACGGCGAGCAGTTGCGTCTGGGGCAGCCACGGAATGCCCAGCGCCGCGCACAGGTGGACCAGGGCGCCGTTGGAGGAGCCCACCACGGCGGCCGGATAGCGTTGGCGCGGATAGCGGGCCACCACCCAGCGCGACAGGGCCTCCGCATCGAAGTGCGTCAGCGCGCGCGGCGTGAGGGCCTCGGCCAGTCCACTGCGGACATAGGCGGCCTCGCGCCTCGGCACCGGGAGGCGGTTGACGACGGGGAGCAGCGCCTCGAACAGCGGGCTCGTGTGGCGGTGCGTGCCCAGGGCGGGGAAGTCGCGGCCGTGCAGGAAGCCCGCGAGCGCGCGCAGCATGGCGGCCGACGAGTCGAAGTCCGCGACGAAGCGGCGCGCCATCATGGCGGCCCCGCTTCACACCCGGAGCGCTTCGGCGGATCCCAGCCGGGACTCCTCGCGTGCGGCAGGTCCATTCCCCCTCCAGGGCGATGACGCGTCCATCAGGAAGGTAGGCCCTGAAGGGCACCCGAGCAGGCCGCCGACACCGGCCTGCCCGCCCGAGGGCCCAGGAGGCGTCCTGGCGTCGCTCAGGGCTTGGGCTGGCGCGCGGTGAGCGGCGGGTCCGCGGTCACTCGCAGGCCGTGGGCCGCATGGGCGCGCGAGCACGGCTGGAGCCGGGCCTCCGTGGGGCCCAGCGTCTCGAGCACGAAGGAGGAGTCCTTGTGCCGGGGCGGCGACTCCGGCCAGTGGCCCCGCTCGGCGCGCGCCAGGTCGACCTCCGCCAGGGTGATGAGCGCGTCGTGCTGGAGCTTGCGCAGGTCCAGCCGCTCGGCGTACTCGCCGTAGGTGGCGACGTGGGGCCCGTGGATGGAGCCCAGTTGCTCTTCCTCCTCGCTGGCTTCCATGAGGGCGAAGGCCCGCCGGCGCGCCGGAGTGGGCAGGTCCGCCGCGGTCGTCAGCGCGTCGAAGCCCTCCACCAGCGTCCACCACGCGCGTCGCGCCGCAAGGGGGCCGTCGTCGGAGGCCTCCGCGTCCCGCAGCTCCGGCGGCACGCAGTCCTGACTGCCCGAAGGCAGCGCGGCCAGGGCCTCGTCGGACAGCAGCCCCCGGAAGTGGACCAGCTGCACCAGCGCCGACTCGTGCCGCAGCGTCATGGAGAAGGGCGCGAAGCCCTCGGCCAGCTTCACCAGCTGCGAAATCGCCAGCCGCTTGCGCTCCGTCGGCGCCGCGTCCAGCGCGTCCGCGCACGGCCGGTAGAGCACGCCGTGGCCCGTGGCGGAGAGCAACTGCCCCTCCATCCCCCCGCCCAGCTCCAGCTCCCGGCTCAGCGCCAGCGCGTCCAGGCACGTGTCCAGCGCCGCCAGGGGCCGCCCCTCGGCGAGCTTCAGCCGCGTGTCCAGCGCGGCCAGGTTCACCACGTACATCAACGCGAACCTGCCGTTCGCGCGCGCCTGGGTGAAGGGCGCGAGCACCCCCAGGCTCCGCGGCAGCCCGCCGACCTCCGCGTGGGTCGCCGCCAGCACCTGCTCCAACAGGGGCCGCGCCCGCTCCAGCGTCTCGGCGCACGCCGAGGACAGCGCCGACGTCGGCAGCTTCCCGTCCGCCACGTCCCGGCAGGACTGCCCCAGCGTGGAGTCCGGACCCGTGCCCGACTTCTGTCGCTCCTGGTACAGGTGCAACACGTCATCCAGCAGCGGCTCCAGGTGGCGGGCGAAGGTGCCCGGCCTCGGCGGATGCGCGTGCGAGGGCCGCGCATACCGCGCCTGCGTCAGCTCGTTCACCTCGCGCACCAGCCGCGCTTCCAGCGGCCCCGTGCGCAACTTCACGTACGCCAGGCCCCCCGCGCAGGCGAGGAGGACGGCGAACACGCCTCCAGCGACTGTGACGAGAGAGCGGTGAGAAGTCATGAGGGGGAGTAACGCGGGCCGAAGCCTCGCACGAAACCCCGGCTCCAGGGATTTCCACCCATCCTTGGATAGGCTTCACTGCCAGTCCGGGCTCAGCCGGCGCTGCGGCGGGGGGCGACGAAGCCGTGGCCCAGGCGTTTGAGGAGGTGTTCGGCCAGGGCACGGGCCTGGGTGCGAATCTCCGGCACGGCCGTGGTCTCCCACAGCTCTCCGCGCCGCAGGGGGCCCAGGGTGAAGAGGCGGCCCCCGGCATGTCCGCGCGCGTCCAGCAGCGCCCCGTGGCGGTCGGTGTCCAGGCCCAGGCCGAGCGCATCCGGGCGCACCCGGCCCGCCTCCGCCAGGTGCTTGAGCAGCGGGTGGCCATGGCGGGTGACAGAGCCCTCCGGCCCCGTGCAGTTGACCACGTGGTGGACCTGGAGCTGCTCCTCCCGCCGCTCGCCCCGGCGCCGCACGCTCACCCGCACCGTGCCGGAGTCGTCCAGTTGGAAGCCGCGCACCCGGGCCGCGGACAGCGCGAGCCGGCCCTGGGCCCTGAGCCGCTCCACCCCGTCGCCGACATCCGGCGCCATCCGGTGGCGGTGCACGTCCCAATAGGCGCGCAGGTGCCGCAGGAAGCGCTTGCGCTCCCCGTCATCCAGCCGCTGCCACAGGGGCACCGTCACGGGCCGCAGCGCGTCCACCACCGCGCGCCAGCTCGCCCCGGCCTGGGTCGCCAGCCGCACCTCGTGGCGGAGGACGCGCAAGAGCGCGCGCACCCTCACGGGGATGGGATGGGAGGGCTCCGGAGCGCGCAGTCCCTCGTGGCGCAGCGCGCGCAGCACGTCGCGGATGCCGGGCGACGCATACGTCCCCGGGGCCGTCGCGCGCGGATGACGGTGCGGCAGGAGCCCGTGCCGCGACAGCGCGTGCAGCGGGCCCTGGTGCCCCATCTCCTCCAGCGACAGCACGGCGTCCACCATGGTGAGGCCCGTGCCGATGAGCAGCACCGCGTCGTGCTCGCCGATGCCCGCCAGCGCATCCGGTGCCCACGGCGAGCGGTGATAACGCGGGCTCGCATACAGTCCGCCGTCCGCCACGCGCAGGTCCGCGGGGCTCGCGTTGCCCAGCGCCAGCACCACCGTCCGCGCGACGAGCTCTCCGCCGCTCCGCGTCGACAGCGTCACCAGTCCGCCATGCTCCCGGGTGGACGTCACCTCGCCTGCCAGCGTCTCCAACTGGACGCCCGGCGGAGCGCGCGCGACGGTCTCCTTCAGCACGGCCTCCAGGTACTGGCCGTAGCGCAGGCGGGGGACGAAGTCGCCAGCCTCCGTGTCGGGAGTCTCCTGGCGCAGCCAGCGCAGGAAGTGCTCGGGCTCGTCCGCGAAGGCGCCCATCCGCGAGGCGGGGACGTTGAGCAGGTGACGCTGACTCCGGGTCGAGTAGGCAAGCCCCTGTCCCACCCGCCCGCCGCGCTCCACCAGGAGAATCCGGAACGGCGCGCGTGCTTGCCGCAAGAGGTGGATGGCCAACAACGTTCCGCTGGCCCCGCCCCCCACCACGGCCACGTCCCAAGGGCTGCTCTGAACTTGCACGCCGCAATCCTATGTCTGCTCCCGTCCAGCGGCATCCGTGGATGTGCGTGGACAATCGAATGCCAACCCCTGGTCGCGGTACGAGAGCGTGTCCACACTCCCACGCACATGCCGGGAGGAGCCATTGCGCGAGCGCCCCAATGAAGACTGGGACGGAGAAGTCCCGGACGCGAGAAGCCTGCTGGGCTGGCCCCTGCCTGAGCGACGCGGGTCCATTCCCTCGCTGTCGTGGCTGGTGGAGAGGCTTCGCGACAGCCGGCCGGACTGGAGGCTGCTGGAGTCGTTCGTCGAGTTCGACCCCGCGCGCTACGTGCGCAAGACGCTGGCGAAGACGCGGGCGTGCGAGCTGCTGCTGGTGTGCTGGGGCCCGGGCCAGGGCTCGCTCGTCCATGACCACGGAGGCTCGTCGGGTGTGTCCCTGCTGGTGCGAGGCGAGCTGCGGGAGACGCGCTACGCGTGGGCTGGAGACAGGCTGGTGCCCGACGTGTCCGTGCGCGCGGCGGAGGGAGACCTGCTGCTCGAGGAGTCGGACACCATCCACCGCGTCCTCAACACGTCGCGACACGGCGCCGTGTCACTGCACCTCTATGCGCCGCCGATGGAGGGCATGACGCCCTACGACGACCAGGTGGCGTCGCTCAAACCGCCGCGTCCAGCTGACGTGGGGGCTGGGCGAAGGCGCCGGCCACGGGCAGGGTGACGCGGAAGATGCTGCCCTGACCGGGCGCGCTCTCCACCGTCAGCGTGCCGCCCAGGGACGTGACGATGCCGTGGCACACCGCGAGGCCCAGGCCGGTGCCCACGCCCAGGGGCTTGGTGGTGAAGAACGGGTCGAAGATGCGCTCGCGGTGCTCGGGGGAGATGCCGCAGCCGGTGTCTCGCACCTCGACGGCGACGCGGCCGGGCATCGCCTCGCGCGCCACGACGCGCACCTCGTTCACCTCCACCTGACCGGGGACGATGGCCTGCGCCGCGTTGAGCAGCAGGTTGAGGAACACCTGCCCCAGCCGCGAGCCGTTGCCCTGCACGGGCGGCACGCCGTCACACTCGACGACGAGTCGCGCGCGGTGCCGCAGCTCATGCATGGCCATCTTCGCCGCCGTGCGCACCACCGCGCCCACGTCCGAGGGCCCGCTGCCCACGTCCTCCGAGCGCGACAGCGTCTGCAAATCACGCACGATGAGGCGGATGCGCTCGGCGCCGTCGCGCGTCTCCGCCAGCGCCTCCAGCACCTCCTGGCGCTCGCGCTCGGGGAGCTGCTCCTTCTGCTGGAGCTCCTGGTGGATGTACTCCAGGTTGCTGAGGATGAAGGCGAGGGGGTTGTTGATTTCGTGCCCGACACCCGCGGCGATGCGGCCCAGGGCGATGAGCCGGTCCGCGAAGAGCAGCTGAGCCTGGGTGGCGTGCAGCTGCTCCAGGCTGCGGGACAGCTTCGCGTTGGCGGCCTCCAGCTCCGCGGTCCGCTCCCGCACCGTCTCCTCCAACCGCCTGCCCGACTCGCCGGCCTCGCGGGTGAGGTCCGTCCCTGGACGCTCCGCTCCGTGTGGAAATCCCGCGCGAGTCTGGAAGGCGCGGCGCAGCGTGCCGCGCCGTTGCGCCACCGCTGACATCAACAGCACCCTGGCTCGTAGCGTCATCACGTCGCGGTCCCGGCGTCAGGTGTCCGTCCCGAGTGCTGCGCGCGGAGGCGGAGCGGACCTTCCCAGTCAACACCGCCGGGCCGTGTCGGGCAAGGAGCCGATGTCGGCCCGCGCGAGGGTGGGTGCCCGTCCAGATGGTTAGTCGACGCCCGCGCTCCCGGCGGACTCCGACAGCGTTGGCGAGTGGAAGGTCCGCGTGTCACCGCGCCGGTGTGGGTGCTTCTCGGAGGTGGGGATGGGAGGCCCCGCTCTGCTCCGGCGCTCGCGCGCGACTGCTCAACGTCACCGCGAGCACCGAAGGCAGCCAGCGCCGCGCCCACCACCCCACGCCGCCCACCAGGCAGACCCCCACGCCCAGTGCCAGCAGGGCGCGCGGTAACTCGATGGCGCGACGCGTCCGCGTCACCGGCCGCGCCCGGACCACGAGTCTTGGCGGCTCCGCTTCGGCCAGGGGCTCGACGGTCTGAATCGCGGGCAGCCTCCCGGAGTGGCTGGAGCGCCGTCCTCGCGACGGGGTCCGCGGGCTTGGGCCGTCGGGTGGGAGCTCGGCGGCGTCCGGGAACAGCGGCTGCTCCCACGCCGCGTCGGCGCTGGCGAGCGCGGTCTCCAGGGCCTCGCACCAGGTTCTCGCGGTGCCCCGGCGCCAGGGCTGCTTGGAGAGCAGCCGCAGACACAGCTCGCTGAGTTCCCACGGCACCCGGGGGTTGAGCACGTACGGTGTCACCGGAGGGTGGTGGATGACGGCCAGTTCTCCCTCGGGTGTCTCGACCTGCTCGAAGGGGTAGCGCGCGGTGAGCATCCAGTAGAGGACGACTCCGAGCGCATACAGGTCATCCGCGCTGGTGGCCGGGTACACGCCGTCGCGGCCCTCGCGGCGGAAGGCCAGGGCCTCCGGGCTGCGGTAGCGCGGGGTTCCGGGGGGCAGCACGCCGCGCGGCAGTCGGGGCGCTCCGGAGTAGTCCCCCACGCCGAAGTCCATCAACACCGGCGTGCCGTCCTCCTCGCGCACCACCACGTTGGCTTCCTTGATGTCGCGGTGGAGCACCTGCGCCGCGTGCGCGGCCTCCAGTCCTCGCGCCATCCCCAGCGCCAGCCGCGCCGCGCTCCGTGCCCCGGGGTTCTCCTCTTCCACCCACTGGGCCAGCGGGCGCCCGCGCACGTACTCCATCGCCAGATAGAGCCACTCGGGCGCCTCCGGCGGGAACAGGCCGCCGTCGCGGAAGCCCACCACGTTGGGGTGCGCCAGCCGCGTCAGGATGGCCACCTCGCGCCGGGCCCAGCCGCCCAGCTGCGCCAGCGACTGGAGCTTGAGCGCCACGGCCTGTCCGTCGCGAGTGGCCCGATACACCACGCCGCAGCCGCCCGCGCCCAGCAGTCCTTCCACCGTGTAACCGGCGATGTCCGTGCCCTCGGGCGCGTCCAGGACGTGAAGACCGTTCATGCCACCTCCCGTGTCCGGCCCGACCTCGGGAATGGGGAGAGATTAACACCACCCATTGGGATGTCCCCACCGGCGGGGGCCCGGGGGCCCGACACGCCGGCGCGGACTGTGTCGTGGAAGACCAACGGTCCGCCCTCAGGGGCACGTGCCACAATCCGCGCGGCAGCTCAACGCGGTGGTGTCCGTGCCGCAGCGCTCGGTGAACTGACAGATGCCGTCGCCGCAGCGATAGATTTCCTGCGAGCGAATCCGCGCGGTGATGGGGCGGTACGACTTCCCGTTGTACGCGCAGCTCTCGTAGTAGGGCTGGGGCGTGGTGCCGACGACCGCGGGCTGGCACAGCGTGGCGCACATGCCCACGTGGGTGATGGGAGGGCACGCCTGCGTGGGGCCCGACGCCAGTCCACACGTGCGCGGGGTGCTCTTGTCCGCGGACAGGTAGGGCTGGTCATTGGCCGCGAAGACGCCGGTGCCGTCGAACAGGTTGCCGAAGAAGCACGCCTCCTGCTGGTTGTACGTGGCCAGCTCCTCCGCCGTGTAGGGGATGGGCGCGTTCGTTTCGGACGTGGTGAGGCCCAGCACGGAGATGGGCACGTGGAGGCCGTACTTGTTCGCGTGCGCCGCGAGGCAGGCGGAGACCACCTGCTGCTCCACCTCCGTCGCCGGCAGCCCCGAGGCCCAGCGCGGCGCCAGCCCCAGCGCTCCGAGCCACATGTGTGTGATTCCCGTCACCGGATTGGTGAACTGGCGCGCCACCCCCGCCTGCACCGCGCACGTCACCACGTAGGCCATCACCGAGTCCGCCGTCGCCGGATCCTGGTTGAACCAGGTCACGAAGCCATTCGTGGACAGGCCATTTGTCGACAGGCCATTCGTGGACAAGCCATTCGTGGACAGGCCATTTGTCGACAGGCCATTCGTGGACAGGCCATTTGTCGACAGGCCATTCGTGGACAGCTGGCCTTGTCGCAGGTGCCCGAGGTCATCTCCCACCGGTTCCACCCCCACGCCACAGGCCCCCGTTCCAAGCGCCAGACTCAGGAGCCCCGCGAGCCATCCCCGGGCGTGGAGTTGGAGAGCGGTGGTGTGACGACGCGACGGCGAAGCTGGTGTGCGGTGCATGCTTTTCCCCCGTGTGTGGCAGTCAGCGTTCGCTGACCACCTTGCCGCCCACCTGTTTCAGCACTCCCAAAGAATGCCGCTGTAACTGATGGGTTCGACAAGATTTGCCGGGGTTTCAGGCTTTTGCATGCCGCATGGGAAATAATTTTCCCATGGAAGCTGAATCACAACAGTCAGGCTGTAAGGTCCAGGACTCAGGCAGTCCTGGATGAAATGGAATCAACGGATGTCTGTGATTTCCGGGAGGCCTAGATTGGTTCCGGGAATTCCAGGGACAAGGCCGCCGCGGGGGTGAGGGCGAAGCCCTCGGGTCCGCGCAGTCGCCAGGCGCCCACGTCGGTGACGGGGCCTCCCACGACTTCGGACTCTCCGGTGTCGCCGCGCGTCTCGGCCTGGCCCAGGTGCAGGCACAGGTGGACGCGGGCATCCACGGGGTCGGCGAGCTTCTGCGCGGCCTGCTGGAGGATGCGCAGGGAGCGCTCGGCCTCGCGCAGGTACGCGGTGCGCTCCGGCGTGGGCGCCCCGTTCTCCAGGGGGCGCACGGCCAGCAGGGTGGTGCCGGACTGGAGCGCGAGCAGGAAGCCGCCGCCGCGCAGGCCCTGCTCGAGTCCGTCCAGCACATCCGCGAGCACGGCGTACATCGCGTCGTCGTCCTGGGCGGCGGAGGGCAGCATCACCTCCGCGTGGACGGCGAGCGCCAGCCGGGAGCGGTTCGCGGGCTGCACGGGCTCCTCCGCGGCGTCGGCGAGCGAGGCGAGGAAGGCGCCCACGCTGCTGAAGCGCCGGCTGGCGTCCTTCTCCAGACAGCGCAGCACCACCGCGTCCACGGCGGGGGACACCGGCGCGATGGCGCTGGGCCGGGGCGCGGGGGCCTCCAGGTGCAGCCGCTCCAGCTCCATCCGGTCCTCGCAGAGGAACGGGTAGCGGCCGGTGAGCAACTGGTGCAGCAGCACGCCCAGCGCGTAGATGTCCGTGTACGGGCCAATGGTGGAGCCGCGGAACTGCTCGGGCGCCATGGCGTGCGCGGTGCCCAGCCGCTGGCCGGCGATGGTGAGGCCCTCCTGCGAGGGCTCCGCGTGCATCAGCTTGGCGATGCCGAAGTCGAGCAGCTTCACCCGGGGCTTCTCGCCCTCCTCCACGACGAGGATGTTGCTGGCCTTCAAGTCGCGGTGGACGACGCCGGCGCGGTGCGCGGCCTCCAGCGCGCCGCACACGGGCTCCAGGTAGGCGCGCGCGCGGGACGCGGAGAGCCGGCCGCGCTCCTGCACCACCTGGCCCAGCGTCCGGCCCGCGAGCAGCTCCATGACGTAGTAGGGGCTGCCGTCCGGCATCAGCCCGAAGTCATAGACATCCACGATGTTGGGGTGGCGAATCTGGTTCACCACGCGGGCCTCGCGCACGAAGCGCTTGAGCATCTCGCCCTGATCCGCCAGGTGCGGATGCAGCACCTTCACCGCGGCGCGGCGGCCCAGAATCCGGTGCTCGGCTTCGTAGACGCTGCCGTGTCCACCGGAGGCGAGCAGGGCCTTGAGGATGTACTCGCCCGCAAGCGTGCCAGGGCCCCGTTCACCTCGGCCCGCATCGCCACGACCTCGCTCGGAGCCATGCAGATCCGCCCGTGCCTGGATGCGGAACGTGCTCTCGGAGTCGGCCGCCATGTGTGGTCAGCACCCTACCACCCACCCTGGAGCCCTGCTGCATGCCCCGGGCCCGAAGCGACCGCCGCGTCGCGCCAATCCCCGCCATGCGTTCACCACCCATCACCTCGGGTGGGGTGCGCGGGGGCAGATGTTGCCTTGCGAATGCTCGGACGCCCCAACACCCCGGGTGGTTGGACGCCGTGGCTGGGGACTGCTGGATTCTCGGGACGTGACATCACGCGTGCGAGTCGGGGCAGGTCGGGTGGACGGAAGCGGCGCGTGGTGCCGGGGGGCCTCTTGATGACGACATTGGATGACCTCACGACCTGCGCCGGCATGGCGCTGGCTCCGCCTTCCTCGACGGGTGCCTGCCTCATCCTCATCAGCACCACCACGCCCGCGGCCATCGGCAAGGCGTACCGGCTGGAGCCCGGCGAGCACATCATCGGCCGAGGCTCCGAAGCCACGGTGCGCATCGACGACCACGGCGTCTCGCGAAAGCATGCCCGCATCATCCGCGCGCTCGACGGGGGCTGCCACGTCACGGATTTGGAGTCGACCAACGGCACGCTGCTCAACGGCACTCCCATCGCCACGGCGGAGCTTCAAGAGGGAGACCGGCTCCAGATTGGCACCGTCACGGTGTTCCGCTTCTCCAAGCGGGAGCTCCTGGAGCAGCGTGAGGAGCAGCTGCGGCAGGCGTTGTCCGCCGCGCGCGTGGGCATCTGGGATTGGAACGCGCAGAGCGGCCGGGTGACGTGGAGCGAGCAGGTGGACCGGCTGTTGGGGCTGGCGGTGGGAAAGCTGTCCGGCCGCGCCATGGAGCTGGAGGAGGTGGTGCACCCCGGCGACCTGCCGCGCGTGCGGGAGGCCCTGT
This sequence comes from Myxococcus sp. CA056, assembly GCF_013336715.1. Lineage (NCBI taxonomy): Bacteria > Pseudomonadati > Myxococcota > Myxococcia > Myxococcales > Myxococcaceae > Myxococcus > Myxococcus sp. CA056. The sequence goes on along the minus strand of NZ_JABUMT010000001.1, from coordinate 423,271 downwards.
CCACCGCGCTGGAGAAGAAGACGCAGGTGGATGTGGAGTACCGCATCGAGCCGCAGGGCAGCGGGTGGCGGTGGATTTCCTGCAAGGGTGACGTGCTGTGCGACGCGTCGGGCATGCCGGCGCGGGTGACGGGCACGGTGATGGACATCACCGCGCGCAAGCAGGCCGAGCAGGAGCTGAACCGTCAGGCGCTCATCTTCGAGAGCATCTACGACGGCGTGGTGATTACCGATTTGGGCGGCGGCATCATCGACTGGAACGCCAGCGCGGAGCGGATGTTCGGCCGCAACAAGACGGAGGCGCTGGGACAGACGCTCTTCCGCGTGCTGCATCCGGAGGAGCCGGACCGGCTCACCGGCATGGTGCTCGCCGCGCTGGAGAAGCAGGGGCGGTGGACGGGGGAGCTGGAGTTCAAGCGCCACGACGGCACCACCTGCTGGTGCGAATCCGTCGTCGTGCCGCTGCGCGACAGCGAGGGGCGCACCATCGCCAACATCATGGTCCACCGCGACACGTCGGAGCGAAAGCAGCTCCAGGCGCACCTCGTCGTGGCGGACCGGCTGGCGTCGGTGGGCACGCTGGGCGCGGGCGTGGCGCACGAAATCAACAACCCGCTGGCCTACATGCTCGTCAACCTGCACCTGGTGCGCGAGGGGCTGGAGCGGATGGAGAGCCAGGTGCCCGCGGCGGCCATCGCCTCGCTCCAGCAGTTGGTGCGCGAGACGACCGAGGGCGCCGAGCGCATCGCCACCATCGTCCGCGACTTGAAGGTCTTCGCGCGCGGCGAGCAGGAAGTGCGGCTGATGCCGGTGGACGTGCGCCGCGCGGTGGAGCTGGCGTGCAAGATGGCGGACAACGTCATCCGCCACCGCGCGCGGCTGGTGACGGAGTTCGAGCCGGTGGCCCCGGTGGAGGCCAGCGAGTCGCGGCTGTGCCAGGTGTTCCTCAACCTGCTGCTGAACGCGGCGCAGGCGATTCCGGAGGACCGCTCGCCGGAGCACGAGCATGAAATCCGCGTCGTCATCCGCGCGGGAGACCGCGGCCGGGTGCTGGTGGAGGTGCGGGACACGGGCATGGGGATGTCGCCCGAGGTGATGGACCGCATCTTCGACCCGTTCTTCACCACGAAGCCCGTGGGCGTGGGCACGGGGTTGGGGCTGTCCATCTGCCACGGCATCATCGAGTCGATGGGCGGCTCCATCCATGCGGAGAGCGACCCGGGCAAGGGGAGCACCTTCCGCGTGGTGTTGCGCGCGGCGACGCGGGAGCTGGAGGTGTTGCCGAGGCTGACGGCGGTGGTGGCCGTCAATGCGCGGGCGCGCATCCTCGTCGTGGATGACGAGCCGAACGTGACGTTGGCGCTCCAGCGCTCGCTGGCGGCGGACCATGAGGTCGCCACGGCGAACAGCGCGCAGGCGGCGCTGAGGTTGCTCAACGAGGGCAGCCGCTTCGACCTCATCCTCTGCGATGTGATGATGCCGGGGATGACGGGCATGGACCTGTACCACGAGCTGGGGCGCAGCGTGCCGGAGCAGGCGGGCCGCATGGTGTTCATGACGGGCGGCGCCTTCACCCCGCGCACGGTGTCCTTCCTGCGCGACGTGCCCAACCTGAAAATCTCCAAGCCGTTGGACCTCACCCAGCTCCGGGAGTTGGTGGGTCGTTCAGCGGAGGCGGGCAGATGAGCAGCCCCCTGGAGCCCATCGTGTCCTCCACTCCTGTTGTTCCCGAGGTCGCCGGCGAGACGCGTCTGGCGGTGGTCTCCGATGAAGCACCGTCCCCTGTCCGCGAGCCGAGGGAGGGGACCGCGCGTGCGCTGGGGATGGGGCTCGTCGTCGGCGCGCTCCTGGCTGTCACCAACGTGTCCATGGGGTTGAAGTTGGGCTGGTGGGAGAGCGGCTCCGTCACGGCGGCGGTGCTGGGCTTCGGTGGCCTCGCGGCGGTGTCTCGCAGGCGCGGCTCGCCGTACACGCCGCTGGAGAACAACCTCACGCAGGTGACAGCGGTGTCGGTGGGCGCGATGCCGGCGGCCGCGGGGCTCCTGGGGCCTTTGCCCGCGCTGATGCTGCTGGGGTTGGACGTGCCCGGCGTGGGAGTAGCGGTGTGGAGCGTGGCGCTGGGGGTGCTCGGTGTGCTGGCGGCGCACCTGTTGCGGCGGCGGTTGATGGAGGAAGAGGCGCTGGCCTTTCCCACCGGCATCACCACGGCGGAGCTCATCACCGCGATGCATGCCTCTGCGCCCGAGGAGAATCGCGGGCGCGGGGTGTGGTTGGCGGTGGCGGCGGGGGTGTCCGCGGCAATCACGGCGGTGCGCGATGTGCTCCAGAAGCTGCCCGGTATGGTGGCGGCGCCGGGCTCGGTGGGCGGGGTGTCGACCGCGTCGCTGACGTGGGGTCTGGCGTGGAGCCCCATGCTGCTCGCGGTGGGGATGATGGCGGGGTTGCACCTGGGCTTGAGCATGCTGGCCGGGGCGCTGGTGGGGTGGGGCGTGCTCGCGCCGTGGCTCTTGAATACGGGCGCGGTGAAGGACGCGACCTATGACTCCCTGCTTGGCTGGCTCACGTGGCCGGGCGTGGGGTTGCTGGTGGGCTCGGCGGTGGTGTCGCTCGCGGCGCAGGCTCGGGACTTCTGGGGCGCGGCGAAGGATTTGGGCTCACTGAAGCGGAGTGGAACGCTCCCTCGGTGGGCGTGGCTGTGCGGCGGCGCGGCGGCGGTGGTGACGCTGGCGCTGGGCGTGGGCCTGTTTGGGATGAGCGTGCCGCAGGTGTTGCTGGCGCTGGTGGTGTTGCTGCCGCTGTGCGCGGTGTGCGCGCGTGGCGCGGGACAGGTGGATGTGTCGCCGGTGACGCAGGTGGGGCAGCTCTCGCAGGTGGCGGCCGGGGTGCTGCTGCCTGGGGCGGTGGCGCCGAACATCGCGGTGGGCGGTGTGGTGTCCGGGGCGGCGGCGCAGACGGGCGTGAGCATGTGGGCGCTCAAGGCGGGGCACCTGCTGGGGGCCTCGCCACGGAGGATGCTCGGGGCGCAGTTGGTGGGAGTGCTGGCGGGTTCGCTGGTGAGCGTTCCGGCGTATCTGCTGCTGACGCGAGCGTATGGATTGGGCTCGGAGGCGTTGCCCGCGCCGTTCTCACATCAGTTCCGCGCGGTGGCGGAGCTGGCGGTGAAGGGGCTCGCGGGCCTGCCGCCGAACGCGGCGCTGGCGGGAGGCGTGGCGGCGGGTGTCGGCGCGCTTTTGACGCTGTTGGCGCGCGGTCGGGCGGCGCGGTGGATGCCTTCACCGGTGGCGATGGGAATCGGCTTCATCCTGCCCGCCTACTTCGCGGTGACGCTGTGCCTGGGTGGAGCGATGGCGGCGGTGGCGCGGTGGCGTTGGCCGCACGCGACGGGGCGCAATGTGCCCGCGCTGGCGGCGGGAGCGATTGCCGCGGAGTCGCTCGTGGGCGTACTCATCGGCGCGCTCAAGTTGCTGGGCTTCATGGCGTAGCGGACACTTCACGTCGGAGGGGCGTTGTCCCGAGCACGCTCCAGCGAGCGGCGGATGCGCGCTTCCATGAGATTGGGCAGCCGTGAGGCGAGCTGAAGCGCGTCCGTCAGGATGCGGATGGCTTCCTCTCGCTCACCCCGGCGCAGCGCCGCCAACCCCATCATCTCCAGCACCTCGAGCGGCTCCTGCTCCACGGACACCTGGGCGGACCACTCCCGCAGCGTGTGCCATGCCTCCGCCGTGGCGTCGCGCGTGGCCAGTTCCACCATGGCGAAGAGCACCTCCTCCGACGGACTCAGCTCCACCCCATTGCGGCCCTCCGACAACACCTGTCGCACCTGCGCGAGCAACTCGCGGGCCCGCGCCTGCCGTCCCAGCCACGCCATGGTGCGCGCCTGGAGCAGCAGTGCCCACGGACGTGGCGCCACCTCCGGGTGCCGACGCTCCAGCGTGATGGCCCGGGTGATGTGCGGCGTGGCCGCGTCGACGTCTCCCGCCTGGTAGTGCAGCTCACCCAGGTTGTGCTCGGCGAAGTACTCCCAGCCCACCATGCCCAGCTCGCGTCCCAGGTGCATGAAGCGCTCCTGGTCCTTCAACGCGTTGGCCAAATCCCTGCGAGCCACCCACAGGTTTCGGCGGTTGTTGATGGCGCTGCCCAGGTGGAACAGGTCGCCACGCTCGGTGCACGCGGCGACGACCTCCGACAGCACCCGGTCCGTCTCGTCGATGTCGCCCAGGTTGGGGAGCATCACGGCCAGCAGCAACTGGGACACCACCTGTGTCTCATAGCCCGCGTCGCCCAGGCGCCGGGCAATCTCCGCCGCCGCCTCCAGGGGCTCGCGGGCTTCCTGCCACTCGCCCTTGCGGAACAGCGCGCGGCCCACCGCCAGGAGCAGCCGGCCCTGCACATAGGCCGAGCCCACGCGGGCCGCCTTCGCCTGTGCCTCCAGCGCGCGAGCCTCGCTGGCGGGATAGTCATTCACCCAGTCCAGCGCCATGGCCTCGTCGAGCAGCAGCTCCACCTCCGTGCGCGTGTCACCCAACCGTTGGGCCCGCTCCCGAGCGGCGGCGAAGTCCGCCAGCGAGTCGTCATACCGACCGATGCGGATGCGCATCAGCCCGCGTCCTCGCAGCGCGGTGAGGCAGCGCAGTTCGTCTGTGCTCTCCAGCAAATCCAACGCGCGCGTGTACATGGCCTCCGCGTCGAGGAACGCGTGGCGTCCGCGTGCGGACTCGGCCAGGTCGATGGAGAGCGCGGCGGCCTCGTCGCGCAGGTCCGCGGCGGCGGCATGCAGGGCCAGCCGAGGCAGGCGCTGCCGCTCGCTGGCCCCGGTGGGGCCCAGGAAGTAGCGGTACGCGGCGCGGTGGATGCGCTGGCGTTCGGCGGCGGGGAGGGTGGCGGCGACCGCGTCGCGCAAGAGCTCGTTGCGGAAGCTCAGTCCTTCCAGGCGGTGGGACACCAGCAGTCCGGAGTCGAGCAACCGGCGCGTCGCATGGCCCGCATCCAGCGGGAAGCCACCGGCCGCGCCGTCGCGCTCCAGCTCCCGCACCACGCCCTCCGCCGTGGCGGCGGTGAAGTCCGTGCCCAGCAGGGCGCACAGCCGGGCATGCGCGGCCAGCGTCGGCGGCAGCGCCCCCAGCTCGCGGTCCGCCAGCCACTCCACGAGCCGCAGCTCGGGCACCTTCTCCACGCCGTCCGTGACGAGGTACCAGCTCCCGCCCGGAGCGCGCTGGCGCACCAGTCCCTGGCGCTTGAGGCCGCGCACCAGCTCCACCATGTAGAGCGGCACGTGCTGGGCGCGCTCGACGATGCGGTCCACCGCCTGCGCCGGCACGTTCTCCACCGGCTTGAGGAGCATGCGGCACAGCTCCTGCGCCTGCTCCGCCCCCAGCGCGCGCAGGGTCACCGTGGACTGTCGGGCCGCGCGAGTGCCCCACAGTGGCCGGCTCTTCTCGAACCCCGGGCGCGCCAGCACACACACCCAGATGGGGACGCTCGCCTCGGCGAGACACGCGTACTCCAGCGCATCCAGCGCCGTCTCCTCCGCGAAGTGCGCGTCGTCGATGACCAGACACAGCGAGCGCTCGCGTGCGGTGGCGGCCAACAGCTCACCCGTGGCGCGCATGGCCAGGGAGCGCAGCGCACCCGGCGCCGCCGCCCAGCTCTGCAGCTCCGGCCCGCCCGGCGCATACCACCCCAGCGTCGCGGCCACGCCCGGCCACAGCTCCGTGCCGAGCGTGGGCCCCAGCCGCTGCATGATGGACGCGCGGCCCTGCTCCTCCGTGTCCGTGTTGTCGCTCTCGAAGGCGTTGAGCGCGCAGCGCAAGAGCGTGCGCAGCGTACCGTCCGGGTCGCCCTGGACCGGCTCGCGTGAGCGCGTGGTGTAGATGCGAGTCAGTGGCAACTGCATCTGGAGTTCGCGAGCGAGCGCCGCGGCGAGGTGGCTCTTGCCCAGCCCTCGCTCGCCCATGACGGTGACCAGCGTCGGGGCCGCTTCGCCCACCGCCGCGCGGGCGCTGTCCAACAGCGAGGTCAGCTCCGCCTCGCGGCCGACGAGCACCTCGCTGCCCAACTGGAGCACGGTGATGTCTGGGCGAGGCGCGGCGCCAGGGGACGCGGGACGCAGCAGTCCGGGATGGCCGGGCACCTCCGTGCAGGGCACCTCCGGCACGGCCTCCGCGGCGGCGGGAGACAGCAGGAGACCGTGGGTCTCCGGGCCAATGGGGTAGCGGTCCGCGCGGGAGAGGATGGCGCCCAGGTAGCGAGGGGTGCCGGTGGGACGGCGCTGGACGGTGACGGCGGACACGTCCACCAGGGCGCTTGCGGCGAGTCCCCGGTCGGCCAGTCCCTCCGCGGCGCGCATGGCCCGGCGCACGGGATTTTCTCCCACGTCCGGGTCGAACACGGCGGCGATGCGCGGCCCATCCGTGAAGGCCAGATGCCCACCGTAGGAAGCGAGCCCCTTCTGCAGGCTGACGGGGTTGGCGCGGGACGTCAGGAAGAGCACGGCGACCGAGCGGCGCACCTGCGCGGGCCGAGGCTCACCGGGCGCGGTGGGCCGGGGCGTGACGGGCTCGTGGGGACGGTGCGCGTGGGTGAAGGCCTCGCGCAGCGCGGTGCCGAGCGCCGTGGCGTCCTCGGGTCTGCGCGCGCGCTCCTTGGCCAGACACCGCAGCACGACTTCCTCCAGCGCCGGAGGCACGGGCGCGAAGTCGGAGGGTGGAGGCGGGCGCAGGGCCAGGTGTGCCTGGAGCACGTCCGGCGTGGGGCCGAAGAAGGGCGGCCGACCGGTGAGCATCTCGTAGAGCAGCACACCCAGCGCGTACACGTCCGTGCGCGCGTCCACGTCCGAGTTTCCCGCGCACTGCTCCGGCGCCATGTACTCCGCGGTGCCGGCGAAGCCAGACGAGTCGCTCGTCGTCGCGCCCTCACCGGGCAGGGCCGAGCCCTCCAGGGGAGAGGTTCCGCGCACCAGGCCGAAGTCGAAGACACGCACCTGCCCGCCGCCGTCCTCGTTCAGGAAGAGGTGCTCGGGCTTCAAGTCGCAGTGCGCCAGCCCTCGCGCGTGGACGTGGGCCACCGTGTCCGCCACGGACAGGGCCAGGGCGGCCAGCTCCTGGGCCGGCACGGGCCCCGCGGCGCGCGCCAGCCGCTCCGCCAGGGTGGGCAGCGGGACGTGCTCCATGACGAGGAAGCGAATGCCTCCGGAGAGCACGCCCACCTCGTACAGCGCGGGCACGGTGGGCGGCCCCAGGGTGCGCAGCGCCTCCGACTCCCGGACGAGCTGCGCGCGGGCCAGGGCATTGCCGGTGCGGGCCAGCTTGATGGCCACGCGTTGCTGGTCCGTCTCACGCCGGGCGCCCAGCAGCACGCCGAAGCCGCCGCGCGCCAGCACCCCTTCGACGAGGTAGCCGGGGATGAGCGGTGGAGGGGGCTCGGCGGACGACGCACGTCCCGCCCCGTCGACAGGTGAGTTCGGCGGGCACGGCGCGTGGGAGCCTTCCCAGCGCCGCCCACATGTCTGGCACCGCGGCACGCGGCAACTCTACGCCAAATGCAATGGGGATTCAGGACACCCCCTGGAAACCCCGGGGGTCGGTCTCGCATCACCTGGACTCCAGGGCCTCTTGCTGGCGCGAACGCACGTTCATTGCCCCGCCCGGGTGGCGATGCTGTCATGCCGCCTTCCCCGAGGAGGACCGCGTCGCGTGGGTGGCGTATCCAAAGGCGGGGCAGCTCGACACGGACCTCAACCGGGACATCCTCGCCAGGCGCCTGGAGCAGGAGGGAATCCAGGCCGTGCGACAGGTGGCCATCGACACGGTCTGGAGCGCCCTGCGCTTCCGCCCGGGGACGTGAGCGCGTCGCGCCGAGGTGTCGGAATTTCGTCGTGATGAAGGGATGCTTCCCGTGGCGCGAGGAGCGGCATGTTTGACTGACCGCTCTTCTCGTTCCTGGAGGTTGTCATGCCCTACGTCGATGGATTCGTCCTGCCAATGCCCACGAAGAACCTCGCCGCCTACCGCAAGATTGCGCGCAAGGCCGGCAAGATCTGGCGCGAGCACGGCGCGCTCCAGTACACCGAGTGCGTCGCCGATGACATCGCCGAAGCCCCGCTCGCCCTGTTCGCCAAGAGCGTGAAGCGCAAGCCCGGGGAGACGGTGGTGTTCTCCTTCATCGTCTATGCGTCGAAGGCCGACCGCAATCGCATCAACAAGCTGGTCATGAAGGACCCCCGACTGAGTGGCATGCAGAGCATGCCCTTCGACATGAAGCGGATGATGTACGGCGGCTTCAAGCCCATCGTCTCGCTCTAGAAAACCTCAGCGGCGTCCGGCGGGTGGGAGGGAAGGCCCGCCGGACACCGTGAGGGACTACGGAATTTCCAGGGCGCGAAGCACCGTGGATTCCGAGTCCGGGGCTCGCACGCGCAACAGGAGCGCGGCGCCCGACTTCACAGAGGACAGGGTGTTGGCCGCGTCAGACGCGCTGGACACCTTGTCGTCACCCACCTGCACCAGCACCATGCCGGGCATCAGGCCCGCGCGCTCGGCGGGGCTGCCGGGCTCCACTTCCATGATTTGAGCGCCGCCGCCTTCCGCGTCACGCAGGCTGATGCCCAGCTTGCGCGTGGCGGGAGCGGTGAAGTTGCGCGGCGTGACTTCCTCCTCGCCGCGCTGGGCCGGACGCGTTCCGAGCGTCACCTCCAGCGACAGGGGCTTGCCACCGCGCACCAGCTCCACCTTCACGCGGCTGTCGGGCTTGAGCAGCGCCACGGCGCGGGTGAGCGTTCCGGCGGACTCCACCGCGCGGCCACCGACGGAGGTGATGATGTCCTCTTCCTTGAGGCCCGCGCGGTCGCCAGGGCCCCCTCGGCTGATGCCGGACACGACGGCACCCTTGGCCGCGTCGACCTTGAGAGCGCGCGCCAATTCCGGCGTGAGGTCCTGGATGGCCAGGCCCAGGTAGCCACGGCGCACCGCGCCCGTCTCCTGGAGTTGGGGCAACAGCGCGCGGATGAGGTTGCTGGGCACCGCGAAGCCGATGCCGCTGGCGCCGCCGATGATGGCGGTGTTCATGCCCACCACTTCGCCCTTCATGTTGAAGAGCGGGCCGCCGGAGTTGCCGGGGTTGATGGCGGCGTCCGTCTGGAGGAAGTCGTCATAGGGGCCGGAGTGGATGTCGCGAGCGCGTGCGGAGAGGATGCCGGCGCTGACGCTGGAGTCCAGGCCGAACGGATTGCCGATGGCCATCACCGCGTCGCCCACGCGCACCGCGTCCGAGTCACCCAGCGGCACGAAGGGCAGGTTGTTCGGCGCGCCCTTGAGCTTGAGCAGCGCGACGTCGGTGAGCGGGTCTCTGCCCAGCACCTCCGCGTCGAACGAGCGGCCATCCTCCAGCTTCACGCGCACCGCGTCCGCGCCCTCCACCACATGGTTGTTGGTGAGGACGGTGCCCGTCGCGTCGATGATGAAGCCCGAGCCCAGGCCCTGGCGCGGCTGCGGATTGCCCTGCATGCCCGGCGGCATGCCGAAGCGCTCCGCGAAGCCCGGAGGCAGGCCCTGCATGCCCGACATGCGCTTGGGGCGGGCCTGCACTTCGACATAGACGACGGAGCCCTTCACCGAGTCGACGAGTGGCGCCAGCGAGGTGACGGTGCCGGACGTCGCGGGATTGAAGCGCGCGGGCTGCACGGGCGCGCCGGAGGGCGTCGCGGCGGCCGTCGCGGTGGCGGCGACCGTGGCGGTCGCTTGAGAGGAATTGGAGGCACCCAGGGCCTGGGCCTGTCCGCACGCGAAGCCCAGCGTCGCGGCGGGCAGGAGGGCCAGGGCACCGAGGAAACGGCGAGAGGGGAGCGAGCAGGCCATCGTTCGTTCTCCGTGAGGCCGGAGGCGTTCCGGCCAGGAAAGAGTGTTTGAGAATCGGCCCGGACGTGGGGAGGACGCGGAGCGGCTCCCCCTGGAGGTGGAAAGGTGTGCCGCTGGTCGTCCCCCGACTCCCGACGGCTGCCATTGCTCGGGGCTCGTTCCGCGAGTCCCCACATCCGAACCGATGCCAGACACCTGTGCACGTGCCGGGCCAGGGCTCCGCGCGGGGGGCTCTCCTCTGAGAGTGGGAGCCGCGGGGCAGGAAGCGCGGGGCAATGTGCCCCGCTCGGGGCAAATGTCCCCGGGGCGAAGTGCCTCCTTCTCCTGGGGAATGAAGTGGCACGTCGAATGCTCTGCCCGGACCCGCTCGCACCCACGTTCCGGCCTTCATCGTGGAGGCTGGAGAGAGGGCGGGCAGCCCACCGCGCTGGAAGGAGTCGACCTTTGATGGGGCCAGACGAAGAGCAGGAGCAGCAATCAGGAGCGCGGCCGTGGCCGCTCCTGGACCCGGAGCGAGGGCAGCGCCCGCGAGTGCTCGTCGCGGAGGATCAGCCGGAGATGCGCGCGTTGTTGCGCAGGGCGCTCAAGCGCCAGGGTTATGAGGTGGTGGAGGCGGCGGACGGGCCTGGGTTGGTGAAGGCCATCATCGATGGCCTGCTCGCGGACCAGACGCAGGTGCCGGACCTCATCATCACCGACGTGCGCATGCCGGGGTACTCGGGGCTGGAGGTGGTGGCGCGGCTGCGGCGTGAGGGCTGGACGACGCCGGTCATCCTCATCACCGCGTTTGGAGATGCGCAGCTGCATCGGGACGCGGAGCTGTTGGGCGCGGCGCGTGTGTTGGACAAGCCCTTCGCGATGGAGGACTTGTGCGCCACGGCGGAGGCGCTCGTTCCGCCGGTCCGCTGAGCGCCTGCCTGCCCGACGCGGGCGGGGATGGAAGCAGGTGTGCACTCTCGAAGGGTGCTCTCTCGAACCGCGTTGAGGCGAGCGCTCCTCGCCTTGCTCCCCCTGGTGCTGCTGGCGCTGGCGTTCATCGTGATGCGCCACGAGCTGCATGAGTTGCGAGGGGTGGACGTGGCCGAAGGGCTGGCGTCGATTCCTCGCGAGCGCATCGTGTTGGCGGTGGTGTGCGCGGCGTGCAACTACCTGGCGCTCACGCTCTATGACGTGCTGGCGCTGAAGCACCTGGGGCGCAGGCTGCCCTATCGGCAGGTGGGGTTCACGGCGTTCGTGGGCTACGCGTTCGGCCACAACATCGGCATGTCGTTCCTCACGGGAGGGGGCGTTCGCTACCGGCTGTATTCGGCGCGGGGGTTGACGGCGCTGGATGTGGCGCAGGTGGGGACGTTCAACGCGCTGACGTTCTGGGTGGGGTTGTTGGCGGTGGCGGGTGTGGCGCTGGTGGTGGATGCGGGGCAGGGGGCCATGGCATCGCTGTCGCTCTCGCCCGGGGTGGCGCGGGGGCTGGGCTTCTCGCTGCTCGGGGTGTTGCTGGGCTACCTGGTGCTGTGCGCGCGGATGCGGCGGACGCTGAAGGTGGAGCGCCTGCATCTGGAGGTGTCGCTGCCCACGCTGAGACAGGCGTTGGAGCAGCTCGTGGTGTCGTGCCTGGACTGGTCGCTGGCGGCGATGGTGTTGTGGGTGTTGTTGCCGTCAGGGGTGGGGATTTCGCCGCCGAGCATGGTGGCGTTGTTCGCGGTCGCGCAGCTCGTGGGCATCGCGAGTCAGGTGCCCGGAGGGCTGGGCGTGTTCGACTCCATCATCCTGGCGGCGCTGACGCCGGAGGTGCCGGCGTCGATGGTGCTCGGCACGCTCGTGGTGTACCGCATCGTCTACTACCTGCTGCCCTTCGCGGTGGCGGTGGTGATGCTGCTGGGGCACGAGCTTTCGCAGCACCGTGGCCACCTGTCGGAGCTGCGAGCGCGACTGGGACGGCGACGACAGGAGGGGTGAGGCGCCCTGCCTGGTTCGGGACGGAGCAGACCTCGCGCGTGTTGTGCCGGCCCGTGTTTCCTGCTTCCGTGGCCCACTCGATGCGAGTCCATCAAACAGCGTGGGTGTCGGCGCTCTGTGTCCTGGGCATGGGGCTGGGCAACGGCTGTAGCTGTGGCCCCGCGCAGCGGCGCATCACCCCCGAGGGCGCGCCGACGCGGAAGGTCGCGCACATCGTCCAGGAGTATCCGCACTCGACGGACGCCTTCACGCAGGGCCTCGTCTTCCACCAGGGCCGCTTGTTCGAAAGCACCGGCAACCAGGGCACGCTGCGCGAACTCTCCCTGGAGTCCGCCACGCCGCTGTGGATGGAGCCGCTGGGCAACATCTTCACGGAGGGCCTCGCCAGTGACGGCGAGCGTCTCTACCAGCTCACCTGGACCGAGGGTCTGCTCTACACGTGGAGCGGCCTGCCCCCCACGCGTGAGCGCACCACGCGTTACTCCGGTGACGGCTGGGGCCTGTGCTACTGGCAGGGCCGCCTGGTCCGCAGCGACGGCACCTCCATGCTGACCTTCCACGCACCCGACACCTTCGAGCCCGTGGGCTCCGTGGAAGTCACCCTGCAAGGCCTCCCCCAGGACCAGCTCAACGAACTCGAGTGCGCCAACGGCGTCATCTACGCCAACGTCTGGCACTCCTCGAGCGTGCTGGAAATCGACCCCGCCACGGGCCACGTCACCGCCATCATCGACGCCTCCGCCCTGTCGCGCGCCGTGTCTCCCCAGCTGAACAGCCGCGAGGCCGTCCTCAACGGCATCGCGGTGGAGCCCGGCACCGGCCGCATGCTGATGACCGGCAAGCTCTGGCCGAAGCTCTTCGAAGTGCGCCTGGAAACCGTCGACTGACGCTCAGGGCTTCTTCGCCTCGTCGTCGCGCTCCAGCTTCCGGTACAGCGTCTTCCGGTCCACGCCGAGGATGCGCGCCGCCAGCGTCCGACTGCCACCCACCGCCTCCAGCACGCGGTGGATGTAGCGCCGCTCCAGCTCCTCCAGCGTCACCAGCTCCGACGGGTCCGTGTTCTCCGGCACCACCTTCGGCTGGCTGTAGTTCCGGATGCGCTCGGGCAGGTCATCCACCGTGAGCTGCTCGAACGACGTGAGCGCCACCGCGCGCTCCATGCAGTTCTGCAGCTCCCGCACATTCCCCGGCCACCCATAGGCCAACAGCCGCTGCGCCGCCGCCGGTGACAGTCCCACCACGCGCTTGTTGTTGCGCGCCGCGAACTGCTCGATGAAACGCTGCGACAACAGCAGCACGTCATTGCCCCGCGCCCGCAGCGGAGGCAGCTCCACGCCGATGACGTTGAGCCGGTAGTACAGGTCCTCGCGGAACCGGCCCTCCTCCACCGCCAGCTCCAAGTCCCGATTCGTCGCCGCCACGATGCGCGCGTCGAACGGCACCTCCGTGTCCCCACCCACCGGCCGCACCACTCGCTCCTGGAGCGCGCGCAAGAGCTTGGGCTGGAGCGTGAGCGGCAATTCACCCACTTCATCCAGGAACAGCGTGCCGCCATTGGCCTGGACGAAGAGGCCCGTGCGCGTCGCCTTGGCGTCCGTGAAGGCGCCCTTGGCGTGGCCGAACAGCTCGCTCTCCAGCAGCGCCTCCGGCATCGCCGCGCAGTTGAGCGCCACGAACGGCCCCGGCGCGCGCCGCCCCCGCGTGTGCACCGCGCGCGCGGCCACTTCCTTGCCCGTGCCGCTCTCGCCGGTAATCAGCACCGTGGAGTCCAGGTCCGCCACCCGGTCGATGAGCGCATAGGCCTGCTGCATGGCGGGGCTCTCGCCCACCACCGCGCCGCTGTCCTGCTGCCGGCCCAGCTCCTGCCGCAGCCGGCGCACCTCGTCGCGCAGGGCCCGGTGCTGCACCGCGCGCTCCAGCACCAGCACCAGCGCGTCCAGGTCGATGGGCTTGGTGACGAAGTCGTACGCCCCCGCGCGGATGGCGGCGACGGCCGTCTCCAGGCTCCCGAACGCCGTCAACACGATGACGGGGATGTCCGGCCGGTTGAGGACGATGCGCTCGCACAGCGCCAGCCCATCCATCCCGGGCATGCGCAGGTCCGTCAACACCACGTCGAAGTCCTCGCCGGACAGTCGCGCCAGCGCCTCGTCGGCGGACCCGAGCGCCACGGGCGTGTAGCCCCGACGGGTCAACCCCTTCTCCAACATGGCGCGCATCTCGCGCTCGTCCTCGACCATCAGGACGCGGCCTGGCATGTGTCCCCTCCGCTCGGCAGGTAGATGGAGAAGCAGCTACCGCGTCCCAGCTCGCTGCGCACGGCAATCCAGCCGCCATGGTCTCTGACAAGACCATACGAGACGGACAGCCCCAGCCCCGTGCCCTCGCCCACGTCCTTCGTGGTGAAGAAGGGCTCGAAGACATGGCCCAGCACGTCCGGGGGAATTCCGCCGCCCTCGTCCTCCACGTCCACCCGCACGTAGCTGCTCTCCGCGCCCCCTACGTCAGTGGGCGGCGTGGCGCGGGTGCGCGTCGCGTGGATGCGCACCGTTCCGGGCTTGTTCATCGCCTGCAGCGCGTTCATCACCAGGTTCGTCAGCACCTGCTGCACCTGTCCTCCATCGGCCTCCAGCATGACACCCGGGGGCACGTCGTCCACCAGGGTGATGCTCTTCTTGGAGGCCATGGGCTTGAGCAGCGACAGCGAGCGGTCCACCAGCTCCCGCACGTCCTCCGGGGCCCGGTGGGGCGCGCGGCGCCGCGCGAAGTCGAGCAACTGCCGGATGATGCCCGTCATGTGCTGGGCCTGCTGGCTGATGATGCGAGCGCACTCGCCCACCTCCTCGCCCTCCGCTTCGCCCGAGGAGATCATCTTCGAGCGGCCCATCACCACGTTGAGCGGCGTACCCAGCTCGTGCGCCACGCCGGAGGCGAGCTTGCCCACGGTGGTGAGCCGGTCCGCGTGGCGCAGGTGCTCCACCGCGGACAGGCGCGCGACAGTCTCCGAGGACAGGCGGGAGCGCGTCTCCTCCAACTGCTCGCCCATGCGGTTCATCGCGTTGGCCAGCATGGTGATTTCATCGCCCCGGCGCCGGGTCGGCAGCCGCACGCGGGCCGTCAAGTCGCCCTGACCGAAGCGGTTCGCCAGTTGGACCAGCTCGTCCACGGGCTCGCCGACGAGCTTGCGGCCCATGGCCATGGCGGCGATGAAGAAGGCGAAGGTGATGGTGCCGGTGGCGACGATGGTGCCCACCACCGTGACGAAGACGTGCTGACGCTCCTCGCCCAGCGACTCGGTGATTTCGATGGCGCCAAAGCGCTGGCCCCGGCCGATGAAGACCGGCGTGTAGGAATGCAGCAGGCCAGGGTCCGGGCTCGGGTCCACCATGGAGCCGTCCTTCCCCTGGCGCAGCGTGGCCAGCAGGCGCGGCGGGAATCCGACGAGCGACGGAGTCCCCGGGCCACCATCCAGCCAGACCCAGCGCAGGTGGACCTGCCCCTGGTAGCTGTTGGACTGATTCAGGATGGTGAGGGCTTCACGCTCACCGGCGAGCTGCCACGCCTTGCCGATGGCTCCGGCGAGCGTGTGACCGAGCAGCTGGTGGTCGTGTTGCATGTCCAGCGCCGAGCGCTCCAGCTCACGGCGAACCTGGATGACCTGCAGCCCGGCGATGACAGCCACGGCGAGCAGGACGAGGGCGAGGGTGAACTTGCGAGCGAGTTTCACGGGAGGTCGAGGCTATTCCGGTCCATGCACCTTGGAGGGGTCGAATACGCATGGACCGGAAGGAAGTACTCACAACGTACCGCGAGTGCCGCGAGAAGAGAGCAGTGCGTCGTGCCGGAGTCCTTGGAGGGAGTGGGAGCGACCTTCGTGCGTCACACGGAGGCCTAGAGCATCCGCCATGCCAGGGCGGTGCTCGGAGCGGCTTGCCTCGGAGGAGGGTGTCTCGGCGGGGCGGGATGACCCGCCGAGACCGGGGCACATTGCCCCGTGGGGGCGAAGTGCCCCCGCCTCAGAACCCCTTGGGCAGGGCCACCACGTCGCTGACCAGCGAGAAGCCACTCGCGGGGCAGGCGGCGATGGCGGGCTCCGACGTGTCCAGGAGTCCCCTGCGCTCGACGAGCGTGCTGCCCACGACCTCGTGGACGAAGATGCGCCCGCCGTTGGTGTCGCCCAGGTAGGTGCGATTGCCGACCACGGCGAAGCGGCCGGCGGCGGGAATCGGACAGGAGCCGATGCCCGGCGAGCACTGGATGGGCGCGGTGGACACCACGCGGTCCTGTGCGTCGAGGAGCACCAGCGCCGAGCGCTCCACGGACAGCAGCTTGAAGTTGGTGTCGTAGACGGCCTTGCCGCCGCAGCTCACGAGGAGTTGCTCGCCCACGGGAGCCACGGAGCCCGGGTTGAGGCAGCCGTCGCCCAGGTCGATGAGGTCCACCGCGCGGCTCGTCGGGTCGATGCGTGCGAGCAGGCCAGGCCCGCCGGGGCTGTACGTGACGGGGTTCAGGTTGTTGAGGGTGACGTACAGCTTGCCGTGGTGTTCGGTGATGCCGGTGGGCGTGGACAGCGTCGTGTTGTCGGGGAAGGGCCTCAGCGCGGCCCCCGAGGGCAGCACGATGGTGTCCACCACGACGGGCTCGTTGTTGGCCAGTGAGACGCGCACCACGCGGCCCCCGGCGGACGGGTCTCCCAACAGGTTGCCGTAGAGCGTGACCCAGAGGTCGTGGGTGCCCGTCCTCGTCATGGCGAAGGGATTGGTGTTGGCGCCGAAGCTCACGCTCGCGACGTTGGTGAAGGTGATGCCGTTGGGGAAGCGGGAGCCCGGGGGACCGGGAGGCAAGGGGTCTCCTTCGCGACGGAGCACCTGGAGCGTGTTGTCGGACGAGTTGAGGATGTAGAGGTACGGGTCCTGGACCAGGACCTGGTTGGGAGCGCGGCCCGTGTCGTTGCTCGCGGGCAACACGCCGTAGTCGCTCAGTCGCGCCTGGACGAGCTTGCGCGTGGAGTCGAGCACCAGCAGCACGTCCAACATCCGCGCCGCGCTCTGCGGAGACGAGGCCACCAGGGTGTTCGGGCCCTTGAAGTCCGAGCCGGACTGGATGCCCACCACCTGCCCGGTGTTGAAGCACGTGGCCACCACGTCATAGGTGCACACGCTGCCCCGGCAACTGCGGGCGTCTCCGCAGACGTTGCCGCAGGCGCCACAGTTGTTGGGGTCGGCCTCCCCGTTGATGCACGCGTTGCCGCACTGAAGCATGCCCCCGGCGCAGCTCCCCTGGCAGTCGCCGTTCATGCACACCTCGAAGGGTTGGCAAACCTTGCCGCCTTCACCCGCGCAGCCGCCGCAATGCTGGGGCGAGGACTGGGTATCGACGCAGGCGCCGCCGCAGGCCGTGGCGCCCTGCTGACAGCGGCACGCGCTCTGCGCGCAGAGCTGTCCGGTGCCGCAGGTGTTGCCACACTCGCCGCAGTTCGCGGACTCGCTGGTGAGGTCCACGCAGGTGTCCCCGCAGCGGGAGAGTCCCTCGCTACAGACGACGCCTTCGTCGGGGCAGCCCGTCAGCAGCAGGCACGACAACAATGAGACCAGGGCAGCGAGGTGTCGCCCGGGAGGAAGTGACGCGGCATTGTTCATGGGGTGTCCGCCTTTCGATGCGAAGAGGGAGAAACGTCGAGCGCCATCGCCACGGAGGCGAGCACGGCGCGGCCCGGCAGGGGATAGCCGTCGAAGTCCTCGACGAAGGTGTCGAAGACGTTCTTGAAGTCGAGGGAGAACGTCAGCGCGGGCCGGCGCCCCACCGTGCTGGACACCCCCGCATGCAGCAGCGCACGCGCTGGCAGCATCAGCTCTCCGGTGCGGTTGCGCAGTTGCGAGGACTGGGCCCGCAGCTCCACGCGTCCCGTCAGCCACGAGGGGCCCGCGGCCACGCGCGCGGACAGCGTGTGGCGCGGGCGGAGCGGTATCTCCTTGAGGTAGTAGCGCGGGTCATCCCGGAGGTTGCGGGAGACGAGGAGCGTGTACGCCAGGGAGCCGGACAGGAACGAGGTGGGCCGCGCCTCCGCGTCCACTTCCAGTCCCGAGATTCGCGCCGAGGCGAAGTTGAAGGGCTTGGCGGCGAACGGGGGATACGCCTCGTAGGCGATGAGGTCTTCGTAGAGGCTGTGGAACCCTCCCACGGACACGAGCGAGCGCTCCGTGCGGTGCGCCAGGGCCACGTCCGCGGACACGGCCCGCTCGGCGCGCAGGTCCGCGTTCGGCAGCAGTGTGCCCTGGCGCACGTACAGCTCCAGCAACGAAGGCGCGCGGTGGGCCTGGCCCACGTTGGCGCGCAGCTCCAGGCGCGCGGGCAGGGACACCCGGGCACCCAACTTGGGTGACCACAGCGTGTACGGGCCCACGCGCTCCAGTCGCAGCGAAGGTGTCACGTGAAGGCGCCCTGTGAGGAACGCGATATCATCCATCGCCATGACACTGGCGCGCAGCCAGGAGGTCCGCTCTTCCGTCGGCGTGGCGACGCCCCGTGTGGACAGGCCCTCTCCGCCCACGCTCGCCAGCGCGGAAACGACGTGCCATTCACCCAGGGGCAGCCGTCCCTCGAACTCACCTCCGCCGGCTCGCAGCACCTGCACGCCCTGTTGTGACACCGGGCCACCCGACAGCTCCAGGCGCTCCTGCCGGAAGTGCGCGCGCGCCGACACATCGACGCGGTTCGCGAGTGAGCCGAGCACGCGCAGGCTCAGCACGCCCCGGCGGCTGGACTGCCGCGCATCCGCGACGGGGTTCTGCGCCGTGCCCGCGAGCCCGCGACCTTCCAGTGAGCCCTCGCCCATCGCGTCCACCACCACGCCCGGGGCCAGTCGGTGCCGCACGCGCAGCAATGCCCCCGCGCCGCGTGCATCGTTGTTGTCACGTCGCCGCGTCTCGGGCGCGTCTCCCGCCAACGTGGGCGTGGTGTCGAAGGGGTAGGAGAAGCCGCCGGAGGAGGTGCCTCCGTGCACGAGCAGGAGCAGCTCACTGTCCAGCAGCGGGCCGGTGGCGGCGAGCCAGCCCGTCGCGGTGTCCCAGCTCCCATAGCTCACTTCGCCGGACAGGCTCAGCGTGTCGCCGGGACTTCGGGTGACGATGTTCACCACGCCGCCGAGTCCACCGCTGCCGTAGCGCGCGCCCGCGCTTCCGCGCAGCACCTCGAACTCGCGTGCGAGCGCCAGGGGGATGCGCGACAGGTCCGCGCTGCCCCCCGCGCCATTGAGGGGAATGCCGTCGAGCAGCACCAGCGTCCCGTTCGACGAGGCTCCCCGGACGACCAGGCTCTTGCTCTGTCCGTACCCGCCAGACTCCTGGATGGCGACACCCGGTGAGGTGGCGAGCACCTCGGCGGTGTCGCGGGCCGTGCCGCCGCGCTCCTCCACGGAGATGACGGTGACGACGCTGCTGGGGTCTCGTTGCGACGCGCGGTCCATCGGCTCGGGGTCGGGCACCTTGCCCACCACGTCGATGACCTCGGACATGGGAGGTGTTCCCGCGTCCTCGGTGGACTGGGCCCATGCCGGCGCGCACGCCAGCAGCGCCAGACTCAAGAGCCACCGCGTGAGTGCCGTCTTCACGCTCCTGTACCGGGAGCGAGTCCCGGACCGAAGCCGAGGATGGAGGCGCGGCGCAACGAGCCGAGCATCCGCAGCAGTCGCGCTTCGTCCAGCGTGGAGTCCTCGCGAGAGGCGCGCTCCAGCAACTTCCAGCCCGTCATTCCGGGCTCGACCTTCGTCACCAGCTCCGAGAGCGTGAGGGAGACGAGCTGGAGCACCGTGCCCCACGGTGTCCGCACGCGGAACGCGCCACAATGTCTCCACCCGCCGGTCATCTGGCGCGCATCCTCCAGGGCGCGACCTTCCGCGTCCAGAGCGAAGCCCAGGGGCTCCTTCAACAGGTGCCGCAGGTCCGTTTCACCCGTGAATCCGGAGGGCTCGGGCGCCAGTCGCTCTCCGAGCACGAGCAACTCCAGGTCCAGCAGTGAAGCGTAGGCCGCCTGCTTCAGCACCAGGTGCTCACCGAGCACGCAGCCGTCGAGCCCCGTGGACAGCAGACACCAGAGGGCGTCCTCGGGTGTCTCGACGATGGGCTCTCCCGCGACGTTGAAGGAGGTGTTGAGCAGGACGGGCACGCCGGTGCGCGCATGGAACGCCGAGAGCAGCGCGTGCAACAGAGGGATGTGCTCCGCGCGGACCGTCTGGACGCGGCCCGTGCCGTTGACGTGGGCGACGGCGGGGACGCGATGACGCTGGGCCTCGCGAAAGCGCCACACCCGGAGCATGAAGGGACTGTCGTCGGAGGCTGTGTCGTCGAGGTCGAACCACTCGCGTGCATGCTCCGCGAGGATGGCGGGCGCGAAGGGACGGAAGGCCTCGCGGAACTTCACCCGGCTGTTGAGGACGTCCTTCATGTCGCCGGGACGTGGGTCGCAGAGAATGCTCCGCTGCCCGAGCGCGCGAGGGCCCAGCTCCGAGCCTCCCTGGAACCACCCGAGCATCTTTCCTTCCACCAGCAGGTCGGCAACGGCGGGCACCACCGAGGGCAACCGACGTGACACGACAGCGGGCGTCGCCTGGATGGCGCGGTCCACCCAGGAGGAGGGATACGTCCTGCCCACGCTGTCCTGCTGGAGCCGTCGAGTCGACTGTCGCCCTGTCAGGTGCCAGAGCCCGTGATACGCCGCGCCCAGGGCCGTGCCGCTGTCCTCGGCGGCGGGCATGACGTAGACGTCGCGGAAGCCCGCCTCCGTGAAGAGTCGCTCGTTCGCCACGCTGTTGAGCGCGACACCGCCCGCGTAGCAGAGCCTGTCGCACGACGTGCTCGCGCGAAGGCGTCGGACGATTTGCAGCAGCCCTGCTTCCAGTGCCGCCTGGGCGGAGGCGGCCAGGTTCCGGTACTCCTCCTGGCGCGCGGGCCATCGCTCGTTGTGTGAGAAGCGCCGAGGCACGGCGTCGGAGAAGACGAACCGTCCATCGACGATGTCGAAGAAGTCGGTGATGGGGATGTCGGGCACGCCGTAGGGCGCCAGCCCCATGACCTTGCCCGGACCTTCGAGCACGTCGGAGAAGAGCTGTCGCCCGACGGCGGAGTACAAGCCGCCGAGGCTGCCGAAGCGCGGCATCCCATGGAAGCGCTCCAGCTCCGCGGAGGCGGTGACCTCCAGGAAGGTCCCCAGGTGCTTCTCCAGCGGGACGAAGCCGTCGCGCGCCGCGCGGTAGACGGAGAGCGTCTCTTCTCCTCGCCGCTCGGAGACGACCGCCGCCAGCTCCGTTTCGGACAGGTCCTGGACGTTGGAGCCGAAGCCGTCGGCGACGAGCACGAGGGCCTCATCGAAGCCGGACGTGGCGAAGGCGCCGACGGCGTGTCCCAGGTGATGCGAGAGGGTGAGCGAGGGCACCCCCGTCCTGGCGAGGGCGAGGTCGGGGTTGGCCCGCACGTCGAAGAGGGGTCCGCGAGGTCCCATCAGCGAGCAGCACGCGACGAGGCTCAAGTCCTCGGGTTGGATTCCCGCGTGCTCCAGGCAGTAGCGCACCGACAGTGACGCGAGGCCGCCAGGAATCCACGCCCGCTTGCGTCGCAGCAGGCGTTCTTCCTGGATGGCCACGACCAGCTCGTCGCCGCGCAGCAGACACGCGGCGCCGTTGTGGTTCGACGCGCCAATGCCCAGCACCCACGGAGCGCTGTGGCCTGACATGGCGGTGCCTCAGTTCGCCGGGGCGGGCTCGGGCCTCAAGGAAGGAGCCTGGGGCGGAGCCACCTTGGGGGCCGCCTGCTTGCGAGGCGCGGGAGCGGCGGGCGCGGGCGCGGCGACGTTGAAGAGGTTGACGAGCACGCCCACGGCCGCGAGCTGGGACGTGGTCGGGTTGTAGTCAATGGCCTCGCCGATGGGGAAGTCCACGGAGCTGGAGGCCTGGACCTGGAGCTGGCCGTCGGGGGTGACGAGGACGGTCCACAAGAGGCCCTCCTGCGTGGTGGCGAAGACATACGGCTGGCCGCCGACGCGGGCCATGGCGGCGCGGAACGCGAAGGACTGGGGCAGGGCCAGGTTCTGCTTCAGGTCCACGGAGCCCTGGGATTGGAACTCGGCGGGGCGGACGCGGAAGAGCCACGTGTTCTTGTCCGCCGGGCCCACGGAGCAGGCCACGGCGACCAGGTGGTCATCGAGGATGGCCAGGCCGTTGATGCCGCGCTGGGCGGCCGGGTTGTAGCGCTTGCGGGCGAGCACGTTGCCCTGGGGGAGCTGGAGCATCACCAGGTCTCCGTCCTCGGCGCCGGTGATGACGATGCCGTCGCGCCACGCGACGATGTCGCGCACGTTCCAGAGCTGGAAGGGGCTGGGGATGGGGTCGGGAGAGCGGACGTTGAGCTTCTTCAGCACCGCGAGCTGGCGGCCGTTGCGCGAGACGTTCCAGATGAGGACGAAGCCATTCTCATGGCCCGTCACCAGATACTCGCGATTCGCGTGGACGACGAAGACGCCGCTGTTGGCGGTGCCCACGTCCGCGTCGTAGGCGAAGTTCTCGAAGCGGAACGCGCGAGGGAGCCTGTCCAGGTGCGCGGGCTCCGCGTCCTCTTGCAGCGCGGTATCCCGCTCGCGCCAGAGGGTGATGGTGGTGCTGTCATTGGAGGTGACGAAGGTCCGCTCGTCGCGGACGGCCATCATCTCCACGCCCCGGTTGGCGGGGGTGCGCAGCACATCGGTGAGCATGGGTCCCCACTCGGTGGGGCCCGGAGGGCGGAAGAACGTCATGGAGCCATCCAGCCGTCCAACGATGAAACGGCCCGAGTCCAACCACTGCAACTGCTGGGTGTAGGGATACGTGGTGCCCACGGGTGTGAGCACCTGGGCGGCGAGGTTGCTGTCGGCGGTGCCGGCCTGGGCCTGTTCCTGGGCATGGGCGTCGTGCTGACAGGCCATGACAAAGAGCAGCACCAGTCGTGGCAGGACGCGAACGAATCCATCGAGCTTCATGTTGAGCCTCCTCCTACATGCGCTTCAGTCGGGAATCCCCAAGCGCCCCCCTCGGCAGGATGGAGTCAGGCAAACGTTGTCATGTGCTCGGCCAAGGCGGCTGCGAGGCGATTATAACTTTCCTCCCGACGGGTGTCATGGTTGCACAAGGGGGCTGTCAGGACTGGCAATCCCTTGCGCTGGCGCAACGTGTTGATGAATGCCCGACTGAGTCGGGGATTCTTGAACAGGTCATGGATGAACGTGCCAAAGATGGGCAGTCGCTCATGCACGGCGCCATCGACTCCGCCCGCATGGGCGTACAGCGGCCTCGCGCTCGCATACCTGACGAGTCCGGAGTGAATCTCATACCCTGACACCTCGCCCGCGCTCGCGAAGGGATTGTCGGGCGTCGGCGTGTAGTGACGATTGAAGACCGTCTTGCCAGGGAGGAACTCCACGTCGATGTCCAACAACCCCAGCCCCGTGGTGCTGCCGTGCTCGGACTCGCGGCGGCCCTCGTCGAGCAACTCGCGCCCCAGCATCTGAAAGCCCCCGCAGATGCCGACGATGGGCGTGGTGGTGCTCAAGTCCTGGAGCACCCGCTCGAAGCCGATGCGCCGCAGGTGGAGCAGGTCTCCCACCGTGTTCTTGGTGCCGGGAACGATGATGGCGTCCGGCGCGCCAAGCTGGTCCACGGAGCGCACGAAGCGCACGCGCACGTGGGGCTCCTCCTGGAGATAGTCGAAGTCTGTGCTGTTGGAGATGTGCGGCAGATAGAGCACCGCCACGTCGATTTCAGGCGCGCCGTGCATCCGGGGCTGGACGCGGTCCTCTTCCTCCAGCGCCAGGGAGAGGTAGGGCATCACCCCGACGACGGGCCGCTTCGCGTGGTGCTCGATGAAGTCGACGGCGGGCTGGAGGACCTGCCGGTCTCCTCGGAACTTGTTGATGATGAACCCGGCGATGCGCTCGCAGTCCTCGGGCGCCACCAGCTCCAGCACCCGCAGCGTGCCGAGCAGCTCCGCCGCGATGCCGCCCTTGTCGATGTCCACCGCCAGGTACACGCGCGCGTCCAGCCGATGGGCCACCTCCATGTTCACCACGTCGAACGGACGCAGGTTGGGCTCCGCGCAGCTCCCCGCGCCTTCCGCGATGACCAGGTCGTAGTGCCGCGTCAGGTGGTCGATGGACTCCTGGATGGCGGACAGCTTGAGCGCGCGGTGCGTGTCGGAGAGGAAGTACTCGCGCGCGTCGACGTCCTGGTGCGGCCGGCCGTGGATGATGAGCTGGCTGACGCTGTCCGACTTGGGCTTGAGCAGCAGCGGGTTCATGTGGACGATGGGCCGCTGCCTCGCCGCGAAGGACTGCACCGCCGTGGCCCGGGCGATTTCCTCGTTCTCCTCCGTGACGAAGGAGTTGAGGGACATGTTCTGCGACTTGAAGGGGGCCACGCGCAGCCCTTTGTTTGCGTACAGACGGCACAGGCCGGCGACCAGCGTGGTCTTCCCCACGTGGGAGCCCGTGCCTTGAATCATGAGGTGAGGGTGCTTCGGCATGGCGGGCCTCCTGGCGCGCGTGCACTATAAGGCGTCAACCTCTCACGGGTTCCCTGCTGCTCATGTCCGTCGCGCGCTCCCTCTCCCTGCTCGTCGTCTCCCTCACGCTCCTCGTCGGCTGCCAGCGCTCCGCGCCGGCTCCGGAGGCGGGGACGCGGCGAATCGTCTCGCTGTCTCCCGGAATCACGGAGACGCTCTACGCGCTGGGTGCGGGTGAGCAGGTGGTGGGCCTCTCCGACTGGGCCTCCTGGCCCTCCGAGACGGCATCCGTGCCCAAGGTGGGCTCCACGCTGTCGCCCAACTACGAGGCCATTGCCCGCCTCAAGCCCACCCTCATCATCGATGAGCAGGTGAAGCAGGCCCCCGCGGGCTCGCTGTCCGCGCTCGCCCCGGTGAAGGTGCTGCCCTGGCTCTCCGTCGACGATGTGGCGAACGGGATTCGCGAGCTGGGCCGCCAGACGGGGCGCGAGGACGCGGCCACGAAGCTCGCCCAGAAGGTGGAGACGACGCTGAAGCGCAAGCCCCCACCGGACGCGCCCCGGGTGCTGCTGGTGATTGGCGACCCGGAGGCCGCGCTCACCAGCATCTGGTACATCCGCAAGGGCTCGCTTCACGGTGCGGCCCTGGAAGCGGCGGGCGCGCGCAACGCCGTCGCCGAGGACCCCGCGGGCCCGCCCAACGTCTCCGTCGAGCAACTCATGACGTTGGACCCGGACATCATCCTGGTGCTGGTGGAGGGTCCCCGCCTGACGCCGGAAGAGGAGGCGCGACAGCTCGCCCCGTGGAAGCAACTGACGGTGCTGCGCGCGGTGAAGCAGGGGCGGGTGAAGCTGGTCGCGGGCCCGGGCGTGCAGTCCACCGGCCCTCGCATCCTGGACGTGGTGGAGCAGCTCCAGGCCGCGCTGCGCTTCGACACGAAGACCCCATGACGTCTCTTCTGGAGGTCTCCGGGGCGACGGTGCGCAAGGGCGAGCGGGCGTTGCTGGAGGATGTGTCCCTCCGCGTCGCACCGGGAGATTTCGTCGCCGTGGTGGGACCCAATGGCGCGGGCAAGACGACGCTGATGCGCGTGGCGCTCGGCCTTCAGCGCCCCGACGCGGGTCGCGTCACCGTGAATGGACGCGACGTGGGAGCCCTCTCCCCCCGGGAGCGCGCCGCGTTCCTCGCGTGGCTGCCCCAGCGCGTCCAGGTGTCCGAGCCCATCACCGCGCTGGAGCACGTGGCCGCCGCGCGCTACCGCTTCAAGGAGTCCCACCGTCGCTCGGAGGAATCCGCGCTCGTGGCGCTCGCCCGCGTGCAGGCGGAAGCCCTCGCCTCGCGGCCCATCACCGAGCTGTCCGGCGGAGAGCAGCAGCGCGTCGCGGTGGCGGCGCTGCTCGCGCAGGAAGCGCCCCTGGTGTTGCTGGACGAACCCGCCAACTTCCTGGACCCGGCCCAGCAGTTGGAGCTGTATGCGCTCGTGGGGCAGATGTGGCGCTCGGGGCTGGGCGTGCTGTGCATCACCCATGACATCAACGTGCTCGCCCATGCGATGCGCGCGGGCAGCGAGGGACGGATTCGGGTGCTGGGCTTGTCGAAGGGCCGCGTCGCCTTCGAATCGCACTACGACGCTCCGGACCTGGGTGAACACCTGGGCCGGGTGTTCTCCGTGCGGATGCGAGGCGTCGAAGTCGAGAACCGCCGGGTCTTCGTGGGCATGTCCCTGGAGCGTGGGGAATGAGGACGCGACTGGTGGTGATGCTGGCGGTGTGCGCGCTCGTGGTCGCCGTGGCGCCCTTCGTCGGGCCGCCCATGCCTCCGGACGCGCGCGACTTCATCCTCTGGCAGTTGCGCATCCCCCGGACGTTGATGGCGCTGGTGGTGGGAGGCACGCTGTCGCTGGTGGGCGCGGTGTATCAGTCCCTCTTCTCCAACCCGCTCGCCGCGCCGAGCACCATTGGCACCACGGCCGGCGCCACGCTGGGCGCGCTGGTGGCCATCGTCCTGGGCGCGCGCACCGCGCTGTGGGGCCTGCCGCTCATCACCGGCGCTGCCTTCGCGGGCGCGCTGGGGGTCAGCCTGCTGGTGGCCGCCATCGCGGCGGGGCGCAACGTGCGGATGAATGACCTGGTCCTCGCGGGCATCGCCTTCTCCATGGCGGCGGGCGCCATCTCCACGGGCGTGCAGTTCTCCGCGGACTCCGCCGAACTGCTCACGGCCATGCGGTGGACCATGGGCCACCTGCCGCAGGTGGGCTATCAGAACATCGTGATGTTGTTGCCCATTGCCGCGGTGTCGGTGGTGGGCCTGCTGACGCTCACGCGGGCGCTGGAGGTGTTCATCTCCGGTGAGGAGCACGCCGAATCGCAGGGCGTCAACGTGCGCGCGGTCCGCATGGCCTCCATCGGCCTGGGGGCGCTGGGCGTGGCGGGCTGTGTCGCGTGGTGCGGTCCCATCGCCTTCGTGGAACTCATCGTCCCCCACATCGTCCGGCGGGTGCTGGGGGTGAGTCGGCGCGTGCTGCTTCCGTGCTCGGTGGTGGTGGGCGCCAGCTTCCTCGTGCTCTGCGACGCGGTGGCCCGCATCATCCTTCCAGGCAGGGAGACTCCCGTGGGCCTGGTGACGGCGGCCCTGGGCACGCCGCTCCTCATCTACCTGGTGGCGCGCAAGTCGTCCTGAGTCGCTCAGCCCTGGCAGGGCAGTGAGGTGAGGCCTCGGAACACGGCGGTGTCGCGCCGCTTCCACGCGCCGGGTACCAGTCGCAGTCCAGGCAGGTCCCTGGCCAGCATGCCCAGCGCGCCCTGGGCCTCCATGCGCGCGAGCGCCGCACCGATGCACTGGTGGATGCCGTGGCCGAAGGCGATGTGCTGGAGGTCCGGGCGTTGGATGTCGAGCGTGTCGGGTTTCTCGAAGCGCCTCGGGTCCCGATTGGCCGCGCCCAGCAACACCCAGGCCCACTCACCCGCGCGCACGGCGGCGCCGCCCACCTCCACGTCCTCTTGCGCCATGCGGGAGCAGAGTTGCAGGGGCGTGTCGAAGCGCAGCAGTTCCTCCACGGCTCCCTTGAGGCGCGAGGGCTGGGCACACAGCGCCTCCCACTGCGCGCGGTGCTCCATCAGCGCGAGCACTCCGTTGCCGATGAGATTGACGGACGTGTCGTAGCCTCCGAAGAGCAGGAGCATGCAGGTGGGCAGCAGCTCCTCCTCGCTCAGCGCCTGCTCGTCCTCCTGCGCGGCCACCAGCAGCCCGAGGACATCGCCGCGACGCGACTGCCTGCGCCGGGTGACGGAGGCCTGGAGGCTCTGGCTCACCTCGCGGGTGGCGGCGCTGGCGGCCTCTCTCACGGCCAGCGGCGCGGAGGCGTCTCCACAGCGCGCGAGCGCGAGCGCCCAGCGCTGGTACAGGTCCGAGTCCAGCTCGTCGGCGCCCACGAGCCAGCGCAGCGTCGTCCGGGCCAGCGGCGCGGCCAGGTCCGCGATGATGTCCAGCTCTCCTTTCTGCCGCGCGCGGAAGAGGAGCGCCTCCACCGTGGCCTGGACGTGCAGGGACAGTTCCTTCATGCGTGGACCCAGCGCGCGCTTCGTCACGGCGCGCAGGCGCGTGTGGTCCGGCGGGTCCATCAACAGGAACCACTGACGGTGCATGGCGGACAGCGCCGCGAGCGCCTCCGGAGGCGAAGGGAAGTCCTCGGGGCGGCTCTCCCTGGCGCCCGTGATGTTCCGGCTGAAGCGCGGATGGGAGAGCACCTCCACGCAGTCCGCGTGGCGGGAGAACAGCCACAACCGGAGTTCGGGGTTCCAGCAGGCGGGCCGCTGGAGGAGTTGCTCATAGACGGCGTAGGGATTGCCCCGTGACTCGGCTGAGAAGGGATTGAGGCAGTGCGTCTCACGGGCCCCGGGGGCGCTGGGAGGCCTGTCGGCTTCGCCTCGCGGGTCGCTCTCCATGGGACGGGTCCCCCGTGCGGCGGATGGACGATGTGAGAAAGACAGACACAGCGCCGCGCCGTGAATCGCAAAGGCTACGCCTCGCGGACAAAACCGGTCAAGCCGAGGGCCCCGGGGGGCTGGCCCGCTGTGTCACGGCGCCGCGTTCGTCAACTTCACCACGGGCTCATCGCCATAGAAGTCGATGACATTCACGGCGGCGTGGACCTGGTCCAGGCGGAACAGATGTTTGTCCGCCATGCCCAGCGACTCGGCGAGGAGGGTGCGGTTGACGCCTCCATGCGACACCAGGGCGAAGCACTGTCCGACATGTCGCGCGCGCAGGGCTCGGCCCCCCGCACGGACGCGCTCGCGCATCTCCGAGAAGGTCTCTCCTTCTGGAAACCGCACCCGCTCGGGGTGCGCCATCCATTCCGCGTACACCTCCGGAAACTGGCGCTCGGCCTCCTCGTAGGTGAGGCCCTCGAAGAGTCCGAAGTCGATTTCGCGGAAGGCCTCCTCCACGCGGATGTCCAGGCCCCGTCCCTCCGCCACGCGCTTCGCGGTATCGAGGGCTCGGCGGCGAGGACTCGAGTAGAGGCCCTGGAGGTCCGCGCTGGCCAGCAGGGTCGCGGCACGCTCCGCCTGGGCATGCCCCTCCGGCGCGAGGCCCACGTCGAGCCGTCCGTAGCAACGGCCCTTCATCTCCTCGGAGGGCTTGCCGTGCCGCAGCAGAATCATGCGCGTCACGCCGCTCGGTATTCGCCAGTCCATGCCGCGTCCGTTCCCTATGCTCGCTTCACCACTTCAGCCGAGTGCCAGCGCGAGCACGAGCACCAGCGCCTCGCAGACCTCGGTGTTGGCTCCCATGGTATCGCCGGTGATGCCATCGATTTTCTTCCGGCACCAGAGGCCCTGGAGCGCGGATACGACGGCCACCATCACCAGGGCCACGCCCCCTCGCCAGCCCATCAGGCCCAGCGCGAAGCCGAGCGCCAGCACCGTGGCGCCGATGACTTCGACGCGGCCCACATAGTCGGTGATGGCCATGCCGATGCCCCCGCTTCGCCGCGCATAGGGAAGCAGCCAGCCTTGAGGGACGGAGCCCCAGCGGCCCAGCGCCAGCGCCACGACCAGCGCGGCGTCCGCCTGCCCGCGCTCCAGCAGCGCCGCCAGGGCGGTGGCCTTGAGTCCCACGGTCAGCAACAGCGCGACACCTCCATAGGCGCCAATGACGTGGTCTCTCATGATGCGCAGCACGTCCTCCTTGGTGCGCCCGCCGCCGAAGCCGTCCGCCATGTCCGCCAGCCCGTCCAGGTGCAGAGCGCCGGTGAGCAGCGCGTAGACGGCGAGCAGCAGATACGCCGTCACCATCGACGGCAGCAGGGGGTAGAGCGCGAAGCGCACGCCGACGAGCAGGGCGGCGAGCAGGGCGCCCACCAGGGGGAAGCACAGCGTCGCGCGGCCCACGTCGGCGGCATCGAAGGTGGCCGCCCCGGGGACGGGGATGCGACTGAGGAAGGCGATGCCGGCGAGGAGTCGCTTCATGGGGGCTCGGGTGTCGCGACTCCTGCCACGTTTCGGCCGGAGGAGCGAGCCTCAGCGCCGGCTCTTCTCCGCGACGCCCGCCGAGGCGAACGTCGCCATCTCGTGCAGGATGTGCATGCTGCTGTCCATCAGCCCCATCGCGAGCACGGCGCCCGTGCCCTCGCCCAGGCGCAGGCCCAGGTCGAGCAGGGGCCGCAGGCGCAGGGCCTCCAGCACCCGGCGGTGGCCCGCCTCGCGCGACATGTGACTGGCGAGCAGGAAGGGCATCACCTTGGGACACAGTCGTGCGGCCACCAGCCCGGCGACCGAGGAGATGAAACCATCCAGCATGACGGGCACCCGCCGCGAGGCCGCGCCCAGCGCCGCGCCGGCCAGGCCCGCGATTTCAAAGCCGCCCACCTTGGCGAGCACGTCCAGCGGGTCCGCCGCGTCCGGCTTGTTCACCGCGAGCGCGCGGCGCACCACCTCCACCTTGCGCGTGAGGCCCGCGTCGTCCACGCCCGTACCTCGCCCGGTGGCCATGTCCGGTGACACGCCCGCGAGCACGCACGTGAGCGCCGCCGACGCGGTGGTGTTGCCAATGCCCATGTCGCCCAGGCCCAGCAGCGTCACGCCCGAGTCCGCCAGTTCCAACGCCAGGAGCGCGCCCACGCTCAGGGCCTCCTCGGCCGTCTTGCGCGACATGGCCGGCCCTCGGGCCAGGTTGGCCGTACCGGGGCCCTGGCTGTGCATGCGCACGCCCTCCAGTCCCTCCACGGGAACGCGCACGCCCATGTCGACGACCTCCACGCGCACGCCGTGCTGTCGGGCCAGCACGTTGATGGCGGCGCCACCTCGGGCGAAGTTGGCCACCATCTGCGCGGTGACCTCCGCGGGGTAGGCGCTCACGCCTTCCTCCGTCACGCCGTGGTCCGCCGCCATCACCACCAGCCCCTTGCGCGGCATCGCGGGCGCGGGCTCACCGCGCAGCGTGGCCCACTGACACGCCAGCTCCTCCAGGCGGCCCAGGCTTCCCTGGGGCTTCGTCTTCATGTCCAGCAGGCCCTGGCACTGGCTCCCTGCCTCGGCATCAGGTTCGGGAATCCTGGCGAGCACGTCACGGTACGCAGGCATGGGGCCCCCTTCGAGGGAAACCCCTTCAAGCTAGGCGTGCGCGGTGCCGCGAGGCAATGGTCGCGGGCCGGTCCGAGGGCGCGGTGCTGCATGGTGGTGGACACAACCCCGCACGCGCGTCCTGTCGTGGAGGCCACGGGCGGTGTGCCTTCGAGGGCTGGGAGGCCATGCGACGAGGGGTGCCCTTCGAGGCGGGCGCATCGTCGAGCAGTGAGGGATTGGATTCCGGCGCGTCGGGTCAGTGACAGCGCTGAGGCGTGTGTCCCTGGCACGCGGCGCGGCGCGGGTGAAAGTGCGCGGGCCGCTGTACGGCTGTCCCGAGCTCAGGGCGGCGGGGGGAGGCGCTCATGAACAGGAAGGCACGGTGGTGGGGGCTGGCGCTGGTGGCGCTCGTCGCGAGCTGCAAGTGCGGGAGCGAGTCGGACCCGACGGGCACGGGGGGCAGTGGAGAGCCTCCGCCCCTGGTGGAAGTCACCACGCCGGAAGGGGGTGAGCCGGTGTCGCTGGCCATCATCGAGGCCTTCACTCGCCGCGAGGGAACGCCTCCACGCACGTCGTTCGTGACGAGCGAGGAGCTGGTGGTCCGCGCGCGCGTCACGGGCGGCGAGGCGGGGTTGGTGGACCGCATCAAGTGGACGGTGACGCCGGTGGGCACGCGCACCGGGCCCGCGGAGCCCGCCACGGCGACAGGCGCCGAGCTGACGTTCCGAGGCAAGTCCGCGCAGTCGGTGGCGGGCAGTCGGGACCCCAACCCTCCGCTCGAGTACGAGGTGTTGGGCGTGCTCGACCTGGAGGATGGCCGCGGGCTGGAGGTGAAGCTGCCTCCGTCCTCGTTCCTCCGCCAGGACGAGACGGACACGCTGAGACAGGAGTACGTGGATTACGACACGGACTTCCAGCCGACGCTGGCCAACATCCGCGTGCCGGGCAACACGACGCTCAACCGGGGCAACTACACGCTCGTCGCCGAGGAGACGCCGGGCGACCTGGACAAGCTGCTCCAGGACGTGGACGCCGAGCTGAACAAGCTCCTCAAGGATGATGTGCAGGTGGTGCCGGTGGGCACGGTGACGAGGAGCCCCGCGACGGTGGTCGTATCGTCCGGGGGGTCGGTGCTGATGCTCGGGCCCCTGGGAGACACCACGCCGAGCGGCGATGACGTGTGCGCGGGACTCCGGGTGGGCGGCCTGTGCGCGGGGCCCATCCTCGCCGGGCCGAACCGGCGGGCCGACACCACCGCGAACAACCGCGTCGCGACGGTGAGCGTGGAGCCCTTCATCACCAGCGCGTTCCGCAATCCCCAGCGCAACCGGTTCATCGGCTCGGGCTCCATCAACAGCCGTCACACCCGGGGACGCGCGCTCGACATCGACCCGCGCTCCATGGTGGTGCCAGGCAGGGACGCGCGGCAGCTCATGTGTCTGGTGGAACTCGCGGGCATCCGGGTGGTGGGCGAGGAAGACAGCTTCACGGAGAACGGGCCGGTGACGTTCCTCGACTGCAATGACCCGGCGGCGGACCACGTCCACATCCAGCGGTAGCAAGGAGGGCAGATGAGCGCGAAGGTTCTACTCGTCGCGGTGTGGGGGGTGCTCACGCCCGTGTTGGCACAAGTCCCGTCGTCCGCGGCGCCCAAGCCCTCGGTGGCGACGCCCGCCACGCTGTCACCCACGGCGAAGGAGGGCATCCGGTTGGCGCAGCGGGACTGTCCCTCGGATGGCTTCGACAAGGCGCGCTGCGCGAGGGCCATCGCCCTGCTGGAGGAAGCGGCGAACGAGAACCCGAACCAGCAGGACGTGCAGCTCGCGTTGGCGCAGGCGTACTGGAACACGTCGTTTCGCGAGTCACCGCAGGGGCGCTCCCGGGGGGACTTGCGGCAGCGCTCGCTGGACATCTACCAGCGGCAGGTGGAGCTGGGCTCGAAGGATGCCAGGCCCTACTGGGAGCTGAGCCTTCGACAGAAGGACGAGGCGCAGCGACTGCCGCTGTTGCGACGCACGGTGGAGCTCAACCCGGTCCATCCGCAGGCCAACCGGGAGCTGGCGCGCACGGAGCTGTCGGTGGGGGAGGTGGACGCGGCGGTGCTCAGCTACCAGAAGCACCTGGAGGTGAGCCCCTATCGCGACTCGAGTGATGCGCTCGCGCACCTGGACTTCGCGAAGCAGTTGGAGGGCGCGGGACGCCCGAAGGACGCGGCCCAGGTGACCGAGCGGGTGTCGACGCTCATGCAAGGCGAGCGTCGTGCCACGCGCTGCGAGGTCTGGCGGTCCGCGGACCCGAAGCTGTACGCGCAGAAGGCGGAGCTGTCGAAGAAGGTGAAGGAGCTGCTCCCCTACTGCACGGAGACCGCGTCACTCGAGCAGGCGGCGGAGCTGGAGCGCCAGGGGCGGGTCGACGAGGCGATTGTCGCCGCGAAGCGACAACTGGAAGAGAACCCGAAGCCCGAAGCGACCCACGTCATGCTGGAGCGCCTCTATCAGAGCAAGGGCGAGCCGGCGCAGGCCGCGCAGGTGGCCACGCAGACCCTGGAGCAGGAGCCCGATGCGAAGGAGAAGTGCGAGCGCTTCCGCGAGCTCGCGCCCACCACCGTGCGGGCCATGCCGCAGGACCAGGTGGAGGCGCTGCGGCGCGACTGCCATCAGCCGTGAGGGCCACGTCGCTCGGCGCTCCCGGGTGCGGGCGCCTCGCGCTCCCCGAGGAAGCGCCGCCGCAAGGTCTTCGTCACCTCCGCGTCCCAGCGCGGGGACAGCAACTCGACGAAGGTCCGCCGCCAGTGCAGCGCGCACGCGAAACACGCCAGCGTGGTGATGAGGCCGATGACGGCGTTCTGCCACGACGAGAGGTTCCACTGCCCCTGCCAGAACCACTCCCGGAAGCTGGTGGGCCAGTAGTAGTAGATGGGCCACCCCGGTCCGCTGCCCGCGAGGTCGCAGAGCAGGTGCAGGTGGAAGGTCCCCAACGCGAGCAGCCCCACGCGCAGCCGTTGTCGCGCCAGCCCCATGCACACCGCGGCGGTGAGGAGCGCCCCCACGTAGCCGTGGAACAGCACATGGTGATAGCGCACGTACAGCTCCTCGCCCCCCAGCAGCGTGAGCCCATCCAGGTCCGGGGCCAGGCCCGCGCAGGTGACCAGGATGCGGTCTCTTCGCTCGCGCAGCCCCTGCGCCGCCAGCCACGAGAACTCCGCATGGACGAGGGGATTCATGAAGCCCCGGAGCCTACGTCAGCCGCGCGTCCCCGCGCTCACGTGGGCACGGGCGAGCGACGGGGTGTGCCCAACAGCTCCAGCGTCCGCACCGCCACGTCCGCCAGCGTGGCCGAGCACGGCTGGCAGCCTCCACCACAGCAGGGGGACCAGTCCCCCTCCGGGTCCCTGAGCAGGCCATACACGCAGCTGCGCAGGGAGTCCGGCAGCCCGGCCTCCTCGGAAGCACGGCGCAGCGCCTCCTGCACGGTGGGGTCCTTCACGTCGAGCACACCCCTTCATAACGGTGCGCGTGGCCCTTGGGGATTCGCCTTCACTCCCCGGGCAGGCGAGCAGCCCTGCCTGTCTCTTTCTGGCGCCCTCCCGCAGATTTCTATTGCGCCCACTAGTTAGGGGCCTTACGAGTTGGGGGCGGCATCTTTTCGCCGCGCATCGAGATGAGCGTGAGTCCTCCTCCCATCACCCGCTTCGAGCGGTTGCAGCGACTGGCGCGGCGCTTCCCGCAGCTCGACACGAGCGGCCTGGAGACGTGCATCACCCTGCTGCGCCTGTCGAACGATTTATCCGACGCCTACGACGCCAGCCTGGCGCGACACGGGCTGTCGAAGGGGCGCTTCACCGTGCTCGTCCGGCTGTTCTCCACCAGCGAGGCGGAGGACGGCCGAGGGCTCACGCCGGCGGAGCTGGCGGAGAACTCGTGTGTGAGCCGCGCCACCATGACGGGCCTGCTCGACACGCTGGAGAAGGACGGCCTCATCTCCCGGGAGGACCACCCGGAAGACCGCCGCATGTACACAGTGCACCTCACGCCGAAGGCCCGGCAACTGCTCGAAGGGATGCTCCCCGAGCACTACCGCCGCGTCGCCGCGCTCATGTCTCCGTTGAACGAGCAGGAACGCGTCACCCTGCGCGAGCTGCTGGCCAAGGTCTCCACCGGCATCCCGGCCTTCCGGGAGCCGTGAGCCACCCCCTGAACCCTTGATTCCCCTTTGCCGATTCGGCGGATGAGCCGCTGCGTCCAGATGGTTAGCCACCAAATCATCGACCCGCTGAACCTTTGAGAACCACCATGAGCACTGCTTCCCCCTCCCTGGATGTGCAGGACAACGATGTTCCGAAGAACCTCCCCACCGTCGTGAAGGAGCCCGCGGCGCCGCGCTCGCGAGCGAAGAAGGTGTTGCCCGCCCTCGTCGCGCTGGCGCTGGTGGGAGGTGGCGCCCGCTGGGTGCTGACGCGTGGCCACGAGTCCACGGATGACGCGCAGGTGGAAGGCCGCATCGCCAACGTGTCGCCGCGCGTCTCCGGCATGGTCGCCAAGGTGCGGGTGAGCGACAACCAGGCGGTGAAGGCCGGCGACGTCCTCGTCGAGCTGGACTCCACGGACCTGGACGCGAAGCTGGAGGTGGCCCGCGCGGACGTGCTGAGCGCGGAGGCCCAGGCGTCCAACGCCCAGTCGCAGCTGGCGCTCACGGAGGTCAATGCCGGCGCCAACCTGCGCCAGGCGCGCGGCGGTGTGGTGCAGGCGAACAGCGGCATCAGCTCGTCCAAGGCGGCGCTGGACCAGTCGCACGCGGACGTGGCGGCGGCCGAGGCCCGCTTCAAGCTGGCGGACGCGGACATGACGCGCGTGAAGACGCTGAAGGCGGAGGGCGCGGTGACGCAGGCGGACCTGGACGCGCGGCAGTCCGCGTATGACCAGGCGAAGGCGTTGCTGGACGTGGCGCGCGCGCGGCTGACCTCCACGCAGGCGGGGGTGCAGGGCTCCTCCGGTGGGCTGGAGACGGCGCAGGGGAAGCTGGCCGCCGCGGAGACGGGGCCGGTGCAGGTGCAGGCGGCGCAGGCGGCGGTGAAGCTGTCCGACGCGAAGCTCAAGCAGGCCCAGGCGGCGCTGCATCTGGCGGAGCTGGCCGTCTCCTACACGAAGGTGCGCGCGCCGGTGGACGGCGTGGTGAGCCGTCGCACGGTGGAGGTGGGGCAGATGGTGGGCCCGGAGCGTCCGCTGATGGCGGTGGTGCCGCAGGACGACGTGTGGGTGGTGGCCAACTTCAAGGAGGACCAGGTGGGCGAGATGAAGGCGGGCCAGCCGGTGGAGGTGGAGGTGGATGCCTTTGGGAGCCACGCCTTCAAGGGCCATGTGGACAGCCTGGCCGGCGCCAGCGGCGCGCGCTTCGCGCTGTTGCCTCCGGACAACGCGTCCGGCAACTTCGTGAAGGTGGTGCAGCGCATCCCCGTGCTCATCCGCTTCGACGGTGAGTCGCAGGTGGCGCTCAAGCCGGGCATGAGCGCCGTCGTCACCGTGGACACGAGGAGCAACTAGTCGTGAAGGGCGACGTCATCACCGGCTCCAAGGCCGGCATCACCATCGCCGCCATGGCCGCGGCGCTGATGTCCGTGCTGGACATCTCCATCGTCAACGTCGCGCTCAGCGACATCCGCGCGAGCTTCGGCACGCCGTTGGACCAGATTGCCTGGGTGTCCACCGGCTACATGATGGCGAACGTGGTGGTCATCCCGATGACGGGCTGGCTCCAGCGGCGCTTTGGTTTCCGGCGCTACTTCACCGCGTCCATCCTCATCTTCACCGCGGCCAGCGTGCTGTGTGGCCTCGCGTGGGACCTGCCGTCGCTGGTGGCCTTCCGCATCCTCCAGGGCATGGGGGGTGGCGCCATCATCCCCACGTCGCAGGCCATCCTCTTCGCGCGCTATCCACAGAAGGAGCACGGCATGGCCGGCGCGCTCTTCGGCCTGGGCGCGGTGACAGGGCCGCTCCTGGGGCCCACGGTGGGCGGCATGCTCATCGAGGTGGCGAGCTGGCACTGGATATTCCTCATCAACCTGCCGGTGGGCCTGTTCGCCGCGTTCATGGCGTGGCGTCACATCAAGCAGGAGGACTTCGCGCCCTCCACGGCCCGCGTGGACCGGTGGGGAATCGCCCTGCTCGCGGTGGGCATGGCGGCGCTCCAGTTCGTGCTGGAGGAGGGCACGCGCGAGGACTGGTTCGACAGCATGAAAATCACCGTGCTCGCCGTGGTGGCGGGCGTGGCGCTCATCACCTTCATCGTCCACCAGTTGGAGACACCCGAGCCGGTGGTGGATTTGAGGGTGTTCGCCAACCGCTCCTATGCGGCGGCCACGGGGGTGAACTTCCTCGTCGGGACGGCGCTGTTCGGAGGCTCGTTCCTCTTCAGCCTCTTCTGCGGCACGGTGATGCACTACTCGGCGCTCGACATCGGCCTGGTGTTCCTCAAGGGCAGCTTCATCCAGGTGCTGTTGATGCCGCTCATCGGCAAGTTCGGCGGCAAGCTGGACGGGCGGTGGCTGGTGGGCCTGGGCATCGTCGGCATGTGCTTCTCGCTGTGGACCAACGGCCACTTGAGCAGCACGGCGGACGAGGCGGCGCTGATTACACCCGTCTTCATCCGCGCCTGCTCCATGGGCTTCATCTTCGTGCCGCTGTCGGTGATGGCGCTCAGCAATCTGCGTCCGGACCAGCGCGGCAACGCGGCGGGGCTCTTCAACCTGACGCGCGAATTGGGAGGCTCCATCGGCACCGCGTGGATGAGCAGCGCGCTCAACCGGCTGACGAAGGTGAACACCACGGCGCTCGCGTCGCACGTGGACCCGTACAGCCAGGTGACCCAGGAGCAGCTCGCCGCCCTCAAGGCCACGGTGGCCGCGCGGGTGACGGACCCCCTGGCCGCCGCCTATGGCCTGTTCAGCCAGCGCATCAACATGCAGGCGCTGGTGCGGGCCTTCAACGCCAACTTCACCGTGCTCACCGCCATCTTCGCGTGCTCACTGGTGCTGGTGTTCCTCCTCCAGCGCGCCAATCCCGGCGTGAAGGTGGAGGGCGCTCACTGACGTCCGGGCGGCTCGCGCCGCGCACGCGCTGAAAACACAAAAGCGGGTCCGCTCTCGAGGAACGGACCCGCTTTCGTGTTTCCAGGCGGCGGAGAAGAGGTCCGCCGGTTCATCTCAGCGCCGGGGGGCGCGGACTTGCGCGGGCTTGCGACGACGGCTCAGCAGCGTGGCCATGGCCAAGAGCGCGGTGGCGGCGACGAACGGAGCGCCGCCCGTGGCCGACGCGCCACAGCCCTGCGCGCCGCTGTCGGACATCGGGTTGTGGGTGCCATCGCCAGGATTGTTCACCACGCCGACGTTCGGCGTGCCGGTGCCGGGCAGCGTGGGCACGGTGATGACCGGAGGCGGGGTGGGCGTCGGGGTGGGGGTGGGCGTGGGGTCCGGCGTCGGCGTGGGAGTCGGCTCCGGCACGGGCGTCGGCGTGGGAGTCGGCTCCGGCACCGGCGCGGGGGGAATCACGTCCTCGAGCGCGGTGCTCATGGTGAAACCATCGTGGTACACGCTCGCCTCGGGCTGGATGGTGTCCTCGCGGTACAGGCCGAGCTTCAGGTAGTTCATCTCGCTGCCGAACTGCGTGGCGCCCATCGTCTTCGGCAGCGCCAGCTTGCCGTTGTGCCAGAGCTGCACGAAGCCGACCTTCGCGTTGGAAGACCACTTCACCTGGAGCACGAAGTCGTGCCACGAGCCCCGGGAGAGCGGGCCCTGCCAGGGGATGGGACCTTCGGAGCCGCCCACGCGCAGGAACATCTGGTCGCCCTTCACGAAGAACTCCAGCGGGGGCGAGCCACAGCAGCCCTCCTGGTGCCACTGCGCGAAGACCTGCCACCCGTCCGACAGGGGGTAGTCCTTCGGGAACAGCGTGCTCCACTTGTAGAAGTACGTGGAGCCCGCCTTCTCCTCACTGATGTAGAGCAACTCGTTGCGATTGCCGCTGGCGCCGATGGGGTCATCGCCCTGGCGCACGGTGGCCTTCAGGGCATAGCGGCCTTCGCGCACCATGTCCGTCACCACTTGAAGACGGCTGTTGGAGACGCTCTGCGAGCGCGTCCACTGCGAAATGTTTCCGGTCTCGAAGTCGCCCTTCCACACCACCTCCGCGGAGGCGAGTGAGGGAACCAGCAACACCAGGGCGGCGAGTCGAAGGAATGCGGTCAAACGAGGTCCTTTCATTCCGGGTTGGCGCATGGGGACACCCGGCCGGGCGTGCTACTTCCCGCTCATGACTGGCTGCCAACCCCCAGGGGTGCGCGCCCTCGTCCGTTCGCCCGGTGGGGAGTGAAGCGGCACGGCGCTTTCGTGCTCGCTCGCCGGTTGCCGCATCGCGCAGTGATTCTGGGGGGATGGAGCGCCGCGTCGCGGGTGGGTGCGCGGGCCACCTCGCGTCGTGTCGTGCTCGCATGCTCCACGGCCTGGGGACGCGCCGTCGTCCCGCACGTCCGCCGTTGCATGGGAGATCCGGACCTGCGTCACCGGTGCCGAGGATTCGGCGGCATGTCCGTTCGTACGAGACGGACGTGGACTCCCGAACGTCCGCACCCTGGGGGAGGGGTGTCTGCTTTCCGTCGAAAGTCGGCGGAGGCAGGAGGGTTGGTGTAGAACCCAACGCGTGGGCGGCTGCTTGGGGGAGGCGCCCGAGGGGGCAGCATGTTGAAGTCGACGTACGACAAGGCCCTGGTCCTGGCGTTGGCCGCGCCCGTGCTCGTTGTCACCTTCCTGCTCGCGCGCACACCGTCCGGGGGGAGCGGAGTGGAGACGCGATTCTGGGCCGAGCGCCGGGCGTCCGCGCGCATCGAGGCCCGCCTCACCTACCCGGAAGCCGACCGTTACCGTCCGCGCGTCTCCGCGGGTGGCTGTCTCATTCCTCCCGAGCCCATTCCGTTGAAAGAGCTGGCCCGGCTGGAGGAGGAGGGCGACTGGGCGGGCATCGCCGCCGCGTACGGCCTGCAGGGCGAGTGGAACCAGTCCGGCTCCTTCCTGGAGCGGATGACGTCATCCCCGGACCGCGACAGCGATCTGGCCGCCGTGCACCTGGCGAAGGGAGCCCACGAGCAGGCGCTGAGGTTGCTGGATGGCGTGCTGGCGACGAAGCCCCAGCACCCGCAGGCGTTGTGGAACCGCGCGCTGGTGCTGCGCGACATGGGGCTCACCATGAAGGCGGCGGAGACCTTCGAGAAGGTGGCCGCGCTCGGTGAGCAGGGATGGAGTCGCGAGGCGAAGGCGCACGCGCTGACGCTGCGCGAGGAGACGCTGGAGCGGGCGAGGAAGTGGCGCGGCGCGCGCGACGCGACGCTGGCGCTGATGGACGACGCGAAGGCGCCGCTGCCCCTCCAGGAAGCGCGTCAGAGTCCGGGGGTCGTCCGGCAGCACTTCTACGACGTGGTCCGCGCGGCGCCGTCGAAGGAGCGCGTGCTGGCGCTGATGCCGCTGGCGCGGGAGTTGGACCGCATCCAGGGCGGCTCCTCGCTCGGGGACTATGTGACGCGCGTGTCGTCCCGCGACTTCGCCCGCCGGGGTGAGCTGTCGCGGAGTTACGCGGAGGCGGTGCGCAAGCGCGCCGCCGCGCCGGAGTCGCTGGTGGAGATGGTGCGCGCCTCCAGTGAGGACGACCTCTTCGTCGGGCTGGCGCTGCACAACAAGGCCGCGCTGCGCTACCTGCCGGACCTGGAGTCGCGAACCCAGCGCGACCAGGACTCCTGGTTCAGCCTCTATCTGGAGCGCGAGCGGGCCCGCAAGGAGGTGGCGGACGGGGAGTGGTGGAAGGCCGAGCAGCGCCTGTTCAACGCGCTCCAGCGCTGCCGCGAGGGCGCCTTCTCCGTGCGCTGCGTGGAGCTGGAGGGCCGCCTGGGCATCCTCTACGCGGACCTGCGGCGGCTGACGGAGGCCGAGCAGCACACGCGCACCGCCTGGTCCTGGGCGCGCCAGCTCCAGGAGTGGGACCTGGAGCTGACGGCGCTGGAGAACCTCAACCACATCGCGAGGGACCGCGGCGATTTCTCCAGCGCGCTCGCCTATGTGGAGGAGTGGTCCGCGCGCGGCGGTCGCATCGACCCCTGCTACTGGCCGAACATCAATCGGGCCCACACGTCCTACCTGGCGCTGCGTCCGGAGGCCGCGCGTGACGCGCTGGCCGCCGCCGCCGCGTGCCCCCAGGCGCCGTTGGACCTGATGTTCGGCGCGACGTTCGCGGAGATGGCGCGCGCGCGTCCGGACCCGAAGGACGCGGAGCGGCTGCGCCACGTGTTCGACGTCGCGCGGGTCAACAACCCGATACCCGGCGACGCCGTGTACGCGCGCTACATCGAGGGCCGCTTCGCGCTGGACCGGGAGCATGAGCGGGGCGTGGAGTTGCTCACGCGCGCCATCGAGGACGCGCGGAAGCTGCCGTCCACCGACGTGCTGGCGCGCGAGTCGTGGACGCTGAGCTACTCCTCGCTCGTCACCGATGCGGGGCGCACCGGCGACTGGGCGCGGGTGCTGGAGTTGATGGCCGCGCAGCTGGAGACGCAGGTGCCCGCGAAGTGCGCGCTGGCCGCAGCGGTGCACAGCGAGCGCTCCGTGGCCGTCGCGCGCGGACCGGACGGCGAGCTGGTGGGCGACTACCAGGGAGACCGCAAGGCGCCCTTCGCCGAGAGCCCCAGCGCGCAGCTCATTCCCGAGCGGGTGCGGCAGGCGCTGCGAGGCTGCCCCCAGGTGGACGTGCTGGCCTGGGCCCCTGTCTTCGGGCGCACGGACCTGCTGCCCTCGGACCAGCCCTGGAGCTTCCGCATGGGCCGCACCGTCCCGCCTCCTGGCGGCGCGCCCTCGTCCCGGCGGCTGGTGGTCTCCAGCGTGGAGGCGCCCGCGCTCCTGCAACTGCCCCGGCTGCCCCCGTGGACGCCGTCGACCGAGACGGAGTCCACGGCGCTGGAGCTGCTGTCGGGCCCGGACGCCACGCCCTCGCGCGTGCTCTCCGGCATGTCGGACGCGACGGAAATCGAGATTCACGCGCACGGCATCAGCGACCCGGTCCTCTCCGACGCCGCGTTGGTGGTGCTGACGCCCGAGGGCAACGGCCGCTATGCGCTGACGGCGGACATCGTCCGGCAGCAGAAGCTGGCGGGCGCGCCGCTCGTCTTCCTCGCGGCGTGCAGCGCGGGGCGGCTGGCCTCCACCACCACCCATGAGCCCTTCAGCCTGCCGGCCGCGTTCATCGAGGCGGGCGCGCGCGCGGTGCTCGCCTCCACCGTGGACATCCCCGACGCCGCGGGCCGCTTCTTCGACGGCGTGCGCCAGCGCATCCGCGGCGGCACCGCGCCCGCCGTGGCCTTGCGCGACGAGCGACAGAAGTGGCTCGCGCGCGATGCCCGCAACGGCTGGACGCACCACGTGCTGCTGGTGGAGACGTCCGACTGAGCACGCGCCGCTAGAGCGGCGTGGGCAGGTACGTGTTCCCCTGGGGCACGAGGAAGTGGTGGAACGTGACGGACGCGCTCACGTCGAGCGCGTGCACCCAGTGCCACCAGCCCACGGGGATGAAGACCAGCTCTCCGGGCTCCAGCACGGCCTCCACCACGTGCGCTTCCGAGAACAGCGGGAAGCGCTCGGCGTCCGGGCGCGCCGCGTCCACGTGGCTGAACGTCCCATAGCGCGGGTACATCAGGTGGCGCTGGAAGGAGGGGATGAGCTTGATGTGCTTGCGCCCCATCACCTGCGCCAGCATCACGTTCATGTTGTCGTGGTGCAGCGGGGTGACGGTGCCCGCCGGGCCCAAGAGCAGCGTCATCATGTCCGGGCGGAGCTCCGCGTCGATGATGCCCTGGGGCGCGCGCACGTCGTCGCGCAGGGGCTTGAAGCCGTCGCGCTGCCAGTTCTCGTTGCGCGGCACCATGTAGTAGTCGTTCGTCGTGCCCCCCGTCGCCACGCGGTGCACGTAGTCGCGAAAGCGCATCGCCTCGCGGTGCTTCTCCGGCTCGGGCGCGTGGTCCGGGTTCGACTCCCGCCGCGTCATCACCTCCACCTCCGCGTCGCCCACGCGCTCCGCCAGGTACGGCAGCGTCCAGCGCTCCAGCGCGGGCCAGTCCTTCATCAACCCCGTCAGCACCACCGGCCGGTGGCCGAAGTAGTAGCGCGTGAAGAACTCGTCCGCGGACAGTCCCTCCCGCCGCTCCAGCGCCGCGTGCCCGCCCGACTGCCGGTGCAGCGTGCTGTAGACATCCATGACGGACTCCAGCCAGCCGTAGCGGCGCCCCAACCGCTGACACGCCTGGAAGAAGGGATGCGCCTCCACGCGCGCCACTTCCTCCCGCGCCACGTCCTCACCCACCCCCACGCCCATCAACGCGCGACAGGCCTCCTCCCGCGTCACCCCCAGCGCGAGGTTCTCCACCAGCCAGACTTGCCACTCCAATGCCAACCGGGACGTATCCGCGCTCATTTGGAAATCCTTGGATTTCACGACTCAATCCACCCCCCTGCCTCTCACGGAACCGCACCGGAGCATGGTAAGGACGGCGACAGTTTCAAAGTTTCATCCACCAGCAACTTGTACGTGCTGCCTGTATCCCAGCACGAGGAGCGAGGCATGACGCCCGGTTCCAAGCAGTCCCCGAGTGCGAAGGTCGTCGAGTCGAGTGCCGCGGACGCCCACGTGAAGAACAACTACGTGGACTGCGCCACCGAGGTGGGGGTGCAGCGCGAGCGCAAGCCCCTACCGATGCCGTCCACCCCCGCCCTGGCCTCCGCTCCGGAGCTCCGCTAGGCCGCTTCCCCGACCGGCGGCGGGGCCCGCACCCCCCGCTGAGATCCAATGCCCGGACGGGAATGACCCCCCTCCGGGCATTTCCTTGTCTGTGCCCTTGCGCTTTTTTCTCAAGGATCGGGCGCCTTCGCGTCTTTGACTGGGAAACCTGCCGCGCGAGCATGTAGGACAACATGGCAAACCTCTTCAACCGGGAGCGGAGGCGCTTTGAGGCGTTCATCCGACAGCACCGGCCCAGTCTTCTGGGTCTGGCGCGCCGGTTGTCCGCCCGTTCGAGCCTGGAGGCG
The DNA here is from genome assembly GCF_013336715.1 of Myxococcus sp. CA056. Lineage (NCBI taxonomy): Bacteria > Pseudomonadati > Myxococcota > Myxococcia > Myxococcales > Myxococcaceae > Myxococcus > Myxococcus sp. CA056. The sequence goes on along the minus strand of NZ_JABUMT010000001.1, from coordinate 379,270 downwards.
GAGGACCTGGTCCAGGAGGCCTTCGAGCGGGCGATGCAGGACTTCGAGGCGTTGAAGGACCGGACGGACGCGGCGGCGGCGGCGTGGTTGTGCACGACGATGACCAACCGCTTCCTGGATTACTGCCGCAGGCAGCGGACGGAGTCGCGGGGGATGCCACACCTTGCCCTGGTGCAGGAGGGGGTGGCGCAGGGGGAGGCCCAGGAGAACTGGGAGCTGGTGAGCACCGAGGAGTTCCAGAAAGCGGTGGAGCGGCTGAAGCCGCACCTGCGCGACGCCTACCGGCTGCATGCGGAGGGCAAGCGCTACAACGCCATCGCCGAGCATTTCAACGTTCCCGTGGGCACGGTGGGCAGTTGGCTCACCCTGGCACGCAGGGACCTGAAGGACTTGCTGCTGCCACAGGTAGCGGTGGCCCGGGAGCGGGGGGCAACGAGCTCATGACGACGCCATGCACCAACAACCGACTGCACCTCTTCGTCGACGGAGAGCTTTCCGCCACGGAGGGTGAGGCCTTCCGGCAGCACCTGACGCGGTGCGCTGAGTGCGAATCGGGACTGAGGGACTTGCTGCAACTGGAGCTGCTCGCGGCGCGGGCGCTGGGGGGCGCTGCTCCGGTGGCCGAGCCGGTGGAGGTGGCCGAGCCGGTGTCCGCGAAGGTGGTGCCGCTGCGGGCCAGGCTCCAGAAGGTCTACCGCACCGCGGTGCCGCTGGCGCTGGCGGCGGGCCTGGCCGCGGTGGGGGTGTTCCGCTTTCAGGAGCCGCCCCAGATTCCGGACGCGGTATGGCTGGCGAGCGCGGACTCCCGCACGTTCGAGGCGCGGCTGAGCCACCCGAAGGCGGACCGCTTCCTTCCGTACAGCCCGATGCGCGGCACCAGTCACGCGTCGGAGATGTTGCCGCTTCGGCCGCTGGCGGAGCTGGAGGAGCGGCACGACTTCCGGGGCATCGCCGCGGCGTATGCGCTGCGCGGGGACTGGCAGCAGGCGGAGGCGTTCCTCGGGCGTGAGCCGGAGTCGGCGGACAAGGCGAACGACCAGGCGGTCGTGGCGCTGAGCCGGCAGCGGTACGAGGAGGCGCTGGGGCTGTTGACGAGCGCGCTTCGCCAGAACCCGAACCATGCGCAGGCGCTGTGGAACCGCGCGCTGGTGCTGAGGGAGAGGGACTTGCTGGACCGCGCGGCGGCGTCGTTCGACACCGTGGCCTCGCTGGGTGAGGAGGGCTGGAGCGCGGAGGCGCGTCGGATGGCGGCGGAGCTGCGCACGCAACTGGCGGAGGAGCGGGTGCGGTGGCGGCGGCAGGTGACGGACGCGTGGCTGACGCTGACGGGGGAGGCGCCCTGGGACGCGAAGCAGCTCGCGCAGCGGCCGGTGGTGGCGCGCGCGGCGCTGTACGAGGCGGTCCGCACGGTGACTTCGAAGGAGGGCGTGGAGGCGCTGTTTCCGCTCGCGAAGGAGCTGGACACGCTGGGGGGCGGCTCGGTGCTGCAGGACTACGTGCGGCAGGTGGCGACGCGGGACTTCGCCGCGAGGGCGCCGCTGGCGCAGGGGTATGCGGGGCTCCTGAGGGAGCGCGAGACGAAGAAGGACGCCACGGCGCTGTTGGAGTCGCTGCGCCGCTCGGGGGAGCGGGACATCTACTTCGGGGCGCTGGTGCATACGGGGAGCGCGGTGGTGGACGGCACGGCGCTGAGCGCGCTGCGCGGCTTCGCCGAGGGCACGCCGGACCCGTGGCTGCACCTGCTGGCCGAGCGTGAGAGCATCCGCCGCGAGCTGGCCGCCGGCCACACGGCGCTGGCGGAGAAGCAGCTGATGGACGCGATGCTGACGTGCAACGGGCTGGGCAACATCGTCCCGTGCATGGAGCTGAACTGAGGACGACGCGGCGTCCGCGCTGAGGTGTCGAGGGGTCGGTCCATCAGGGCCGGCCCCTTCGTCTTTGTAGGGCGCGTCGCGCTGTTGTCCACCGTGCGAACGCCGCACGGTGTGAGCGCGGTGTCCTTGGGGTGCGTGGCAGGCTCGCCCGCATGCCTGAGTTCGCGCCCCGCAACATGAGCGATTACGCGGCCACCCACCGTGACTTCCGATGGGAGCGGCCCGAGCACTTCAACTTCTCCACCGACGTGGTGGACCGGCACGCCACCGAGCGTCCGGAGTCGCTGGCGCTCTTGTGGTCCGACGAGTCCGGCCGCGAGCAGCGCTTCACGTGGCAGGGCGTGCGGCAGCGCTCGATTCACGCCGCGCAGTTCCTCGCGGGCCTGGGGCTGAAGAAGGGCGACCGGGTCTTCATCATGATGCCCCGGGTGCCGGAGTGGTGGTTCCTGGTGCTGGGCTGCATCCGCGTGGGCATCGTCTTCATGCCCGGCACGCCCATGCTCACCGTCAAGGACATCCGCTACCGACTGGTGGCGGCGGACGCCAACGCGGTCATCGCCGACGTGAGCTGCCTGGACCGCTTCGAGGGACTCGCGGGCACCGGCCGCGTGGAGACCTGGGTGGCGGTGGGCGATGGCGCCCCCGAGCCATGGGTCTCCTACAAGGCAGGCACGGTGGGCACCGGCGCGCATGGCCAGCCCTTCGCCGCCACGCGCGCGGAGGACCCGCTGCTCATCTACTTCACGTCCGGCACCACCGGCATGCCGAAGATGGTGTTGCACACGCACGCGAGCTACGGCCTGGGCCACGTGATTACCGGGCGGTACTGGCTGGATTTGACGCCGGAGGACCGCCACCTGACGCTGAGTGACACGGGCTGGGCCAAGTGTGCCTGGGGCAAGCTCTTTGGCCCGTGGAGTCAGGGCGCGTGCAACGTCGTCTACGACTTCCGGGGTCGCTTCGACGCGGGGAGGATTCTCAAGCTGCTGGAGTCCCAGCGCGTCACCACCTTCTGCGCGCCGCCCACCGCGTGGCGCTCGCTGGTGCTCCAGGACCTGAAGGCCTTCGACTTGTCGTCCCTGCGCCACACGGTGAGCGCGGGCGAGCCGCTGAACCCGGAGGTCATCGACTCCTGGAAGGCGGCCACGGGGCTGCACATCCGCGAGGGCTACGGGCAGACGGAGACGGTGGTGGTGGTGGGCATGTTCCCCTCGGTGGAGCCGCGCGTGGGCTCCATGGGCAAGCCGTCCCCGGGCTTTACCGTGGGCGTCATCGACGACACGGGGCAGGAAGTGAAGGACGGACAGGAGGGCGACATCGCGGTGCGCGTGGCGCCGGAGCGGCCGGTGGGGTTGTTCCAGGAGTACGTGGGGGACGACTCGGCCAACGCGGCCTGCCGCCGGGGGGACTGGTACGTCACCGGGGACAGGGCGGTGCGGGACGCGGAGGGCTACTTCTGGTTCGTGGGCCGCGCGGACGACGTCATCAAGACGTCCGGCTACCGCGTGGGCCCGTTCGAGGTGGAGTCCGCGCTGCTGGAGCACGCGGCGGTGGCGGAGTCGGCGGTGATTGGCGTGCCGGACGACAAGATTGGCCAGCGCGTGAAGGCGTACGTGGTGCTGGCACCGGGCTTCACGCCGTCACACGAGCTGGCGAAGGAGCTCCAGGAGCACGTGAAGCGGACGACGGCGCCGTACAAATACCCGCGCGAGGTGGAGTTCGTCTCCGAATTGCCCAAGACGGTGAGCGGCAAGATTCGCCGCGCGGAGCTGCGCGCCACGCCGCCGAAACCGGGGTGAGGACATCACCCCGGCTCCGAAGCGCTGTCAGCTGTTCCAGTCCGAGTGCACGAAGCCGGCGTCGGGCTTGTCCCGGCGCTGGTACGTGTGCGCGCCGAAGGCGTCACGCTGGGCCTGGGTGAGGTTCTGCGGCAGCTCCGGGCTGCGGTAGCTGTCCAGGTACGCCAGTGACGAGCTGAACACGGGCACGGGGATGCCCAGCTTCGTCGCCGCGCCCACCAGCTTGCGCCAGGACGGCGACAGCTTCTCGAGCACCGGCGCGAAGGCGTCCGAGACGAGGAGGTTGGGCAGCTCCGGCTGGCGGGTGAAGGCCTCCCGCAGCGGGGTGAGCAGCTTCGCGCGGATGATGCAGCCGCCTCGCCAGATGCGCGCCATCTCCGCCAGGGAGATGTTCCACTTGTACTCGTCTGACGCCGCCTGGATGAGCCGCATGCCCTGCGCGTACGTCACCACCCGCGCCGCATACAGCGCGTCATGGGCCCACGCCGCCAGCTGCGCCTTCTCCTCGGAGGACAGCGCCTCCGAGGGGCCCTTGAGCTTGTGGCTCGCCGCCACGCGCTGGTCCTTCATCGACGACAGGTTGCGCGCATCCAGCGCGGAGGCGATGGAGGGCACCGGCACGCCCAAATCCAGCGCCACCTGCACCGTCCACTTGCCCGTGCCCTTCTGCCCGGCCTTGTCCAGCACCAGGTCCACCAGCGGCTTGCCCGTCTCCGCGTCCTTCTTGCGCAGCACCTTGATGCTGGTCTCCAAGAGGAAGGACTCGGCGATGCCCTGGTTCCACTGCGCGAAGAGGTCCGCCACGCCCTCCGCCGACAGGCCCAGGCCCCGGCGCAGCACGTCGTACGTCTCCGCGAGCAGCTGCATGTCCGCGTATTCGATGCCGTTGTGCACCATCTTCACGAAGTGGCCCGCGCCATCCGGCCCCACGTGCGTGACACACAGGCCCTCATCGGTGCGCGCGGCGATGGCCTCCAGCACCGGACGCACCAGCGCGTACGCCTCCGTCGGGCCGCCGGGCATGATGGACGGGCCGTGACGCGCGCCCTCCTCGCCGCCGGACACGCCCACGCCCAGGAAGTGCAGCCCCTTGGACTTGCACAGCTCCTCGCGCCGGCGCGTGTCCAGGAACCAGGAGTTGCCCGCGTCCATGATGACGTCGCCTGGCGACAGGAGCGGGAAGAGCCGCTCCAGCATCTGGTCCACCGCCGCGCCCGCCGTCACCATCAGCAGGATGCGCCGGGGGCGCTCCAGCCGCGAGACGAACTCCTCCATCGACGCGGTGCCCTTCAGCTCCGGATGCCCGTGCTTCTGGTGCATCTCGTCGATGCGCTCCGGATGCCGGTCCCACGCCGTCACCCGGAAGCCGTGGTCCGCGATGTTCAGGGCCAGGGCCGCGCCCATGACGCCCATTCCCGCCACGCCGAACTGCGCGCCCGCCTGGGCGCTCGCTGCCGCACTCATGCATCCTCCGAGAAGGCCCGCTCACCGTCCCGCGGCGGCGGAGTCCAACATCCACTGCGCATTCGTCACCCGGGCCGCCGGAAGCGCCGGGTCGCCCGCGAGCGCCCGGTGCACCGTCTCCCGCTTGCCCGCGCCCGCCACCAGCATCAGCACCGCGCTCGCTGACAGCAGCGTCGGCATCGTGAGCGTCATCCGCCAGGGCGGCGGCTTGGGGCCCACCACGGACAGCACGCGCCGGCTCTGCTCCTCCAGCGCCGGGTGGCCAGGGAAGAGGCTGGCCGTATGCCCGTCCTCTCCCATCCCCAGCAACACCACGTTCAGCACCGGCGGCAGCTTCGCCTCGTACTCGCGCGCGGCGACTTCGCGGTCCCCGCGCTCGCCCTCCATGCGGAACACCTGCGACGGCGACAGCCGCAGCGGAGCCACCAGCGTCTCCTCCACCATGCGGTAGTTGCTGTCCGGGTGGTCCGGCGGAACGAAGCGCTCGTCCACGAAGTAGAGGTCCACCCGCTCCCACGGCAGCGTCAGCCGGGACAGCTCCCGGTACGCGGGGCCCGGCGTGCCTCCACCCGACAGGGCCAGGCTCACCCGCCGGTTCATCGCGAGCGACGTCTGGAGCGACCGAGCCATCCACTCGGCGGCCGCGCGCGCCAGGTTCTCCGGCGGGACGATGCGTGGAGGCAGCGCGCTCATAGCTGCGTCCACCGCCGCCCGTCGCGGGCCAGCAGAGCGGAGGCGGCCTGGGGGCCGGTGCTGCCGACCGCGTAGGAGTGCACCGTGCCGCCCTCGCCGGACTCCAGCGCCTGGAGGATGGGCGTCACGTAGGCCCACGCCTGCTCCACGCTGTCCTGCCGCGCGAAGAGGGTGGCGTTGCCGCGCATGCAGTCCAGGAGCAGCCGCTCGTACGCCTCCGGTACGGGCTTCTGGAAGCTCTCCTCGTAGTTGAAGTCCATGGTGACGCCCGCGATGTTGACGTCCTCTCCGGGCACCTTGGACTCGAAGGAGAGGGCGATGCCCTCCTGGGGTTGAATCCGCAGCGTGAGCACGTTGGGCTGCAGCCGCTGGCAGGTGGCGCCCTCGCCGGAGAACAGGCCGATGGGCACCGACTTGAAGTGGATGGACACCTCCGTCATCCGCTTCTTCAGGCCCTTGCCCGCGCGCAGGTAGAAGGGCACGCCCTCCCAGCGCCACGAGTCCACGCTGAGCTTCATGGCCACGTACGTGGGCGTGCGCGAGTCGGGCTTGACGCCCTTCTCCTTGAGGTAGCCCTCGTACTGACCGGCCACCACGGCGCGCGCCACCTCCTTGCCCTCCACGGGGCGCAGCGCGCGGAACACCTTGTTCTTCTCGTCGCGGATGTCCTCCGCGCCGAAGGACACCGGTGGCTCCATGGCGCACAGCGCGAGCACCTGGAGCAGGTGGTTCTGCACCATGTCCCGGATGACGCCCGTCTCGTCGTAGAAGCCGCCGCGGCCCTCCACGCCAATCGCCTCCGCCGCCGTGATTTCCACATGGTCGATGTGGTTGCGGTTCCACAGCGGCTCGAAGATGGCGTTGGCGAAGCGGAAGACCAGGATGTTCTGGACGGTCTCCTTGCCCAGGTAGTGGTCGATGCGGAAGATCTGCTTCTCGTCCAGCACCGCCGCCAGTTCGCGGTTCAGCTCGCGGGCGCTCTCCAGGTCGTGACCGAAGGGCTTCTCGATGACGAGCCGCCGCCAGGGCTTCGCCTGCGGATGCTCCTCGCGCTTGAGCAGCCCGGCGCCGGCCAGGCTGTGCAGAATCTGGGGGAAGGTGGAGGCGGGCGTGGCCAGATAGTAGAGCTGGTTGCCCTCGGTGCCCTGGCGCTTGGCGACCTGCTCCAGCCGCTCGCGCAGGCGCTTGAAGGACTCCGCGTCGTCATAGCCGCCGGAGATGCCCTCCAGGCGCGGGGCGAACTTCTGCCACGTCGCCTCGTCGAGCGGCTGCGTGCGCGCGAACTTCCGCAGCCCTTCCTTCACGTGGTCGCGGAAGGCTTCGTCGTCGAGCTGCGAGCGACTGAAGGCGACGACGGAGAAGTGGTCCGGCAGGAGGTTGGCGCGCGCCAGCTCGAAGAGGGCGGGGAACAGCTTGCGCTGCGCCAGGTCTCCCGTCGCGCCGAAGAGCACCACCGTGCATGGGTCCGGGCGCGTGGCGCGCAGCAGCGGGTCTCCCTCTCGGGGATGCGTCTCGATGTGCAGGCCCTGCGCGTCCATTCCGCTGCCTCCTCCGAGTGCCTTCGTGCGGGGCCACCTTACGCCGCTCTCGTTGCCTCGCGGCAAGCCAGAGTGCGCGCAGTGATGTGCGCGTGACGTCTGGAGCGTCCGAAAGAGCGCCTCGCGGGGCCTGCTCTAACGGCGGGCCTCCGGAGTCGCCACGCTCTGTCGAGGGAGGACCGTGCGTGGCGACCCTGGCGCGGACTCAGCGGTCGCCGCCGAAGGTGCCCACGAGCCGGATGTGGCTCTTGCCCGTCTCCGAGCACGTGAGGTCGAGGCTCACGCTCCAGGTGGGGACCTCGGAGTTCCAGGTGAGGCGCCCCGTCCAGGAGCCGCACGCGGAGGTGGGCAGCTGGCTGTTGAGTCTTATGCTGGTCACCCGGGAGTCCGGCAGCGTGTAGACGGTTCCCGGCGCCGGCAGGGGACGCTTGATGCGGAAGCTCACCCCGGTGAAGGCGACTCCGCACGTCGGAGCCCGGGAGGTGAAGTGGGTGAGGCTCACGTCGAAGCCGTCGTCCGTGGCGCAGTACGTCGGCGGCGAGCAGAACCACTCACCGGTGGTGGGCGTCGTGGAGTAGGTGCTGGCTTCGTAGAACACGCCCGTGGAGCTGGGGCTGGTCAGGTTCCAGTGGCAGGTGGGCTTCACCGTGCGACAGCACGCGGCGGCGTTCCCGTTGCAGCCGGTCGTGAAGCAGCCCATGGGATTGGTGGCCGTGCCATCTCCCTCGCACTTCATGCCCAGCACCGCATCCGTGCCGGTGCGCGTGCAGGACCACAGCGAGGTCCCTTCGCAGAAGGACTCGCCCGGCGTGCAGAGCTGGGGCGCCTGGCCCATGGGCCCCATCGGTCCCTGCGCCCCTGTGTCGCCCTTGGGGCCCTGGACTCCCTGGGGACCCACCACGCCGCGAGGCCCTTCCATTCCCTGCGGACCCTGTGCCCCCGTGGAGCCTGTCTCGCCGCGAACGCCTTGCGCGCCCTGAACGCCCTGCGGCCCGCGCTCACCGGTGTCGCCCTTGGGCCCCTGGGCGCCCTGGAGCCCCTGCTCTCCCCGAGGACCCGGCGGACCGCCCTCGGGACCTCGGGGGCCCTGGGGACCTTGCGGACCCTGGGTTCCGGTGGGGCCCTCGGTGGTGCAGGCGGCGGTGGTGAACAGGCAGCACAGCAGCAATGGCGCGAGTGCGCGCCAGGGGGTCTTCGTCATAGGGCGCGCCCGGTATCAGCTTGCCCTGCCGGGGGCAATACATCGCATGGGCCGAGACACGGCGAGTACGTGCCCCCGAATCCCTCTCATCCACGGCGTCTGCCTTCTGGAACCCCGGGTGAAGCGACCCGGGTTCAGATGCCCGGGGGCGGTGGAAACACCTGGGCGCGCAGCAACTCCGTTCTCCGGCGTCGGTGGGCATTGCCCTCGTCCAGCAAGGTGGCCAGCGAATAGAGCCGAAGCGCGGGCATGCGCTGCTCGTCCGCCTCCAGGGCTTCTCCACGCTCCGTGGCCAGGTCCGCGAGTCGCTCGCGCTCCACGGGCGAGGGCAACTCGCTCGACGGCTTGTACGTGAGCACGCAGCGCCAGCGCTTCAGGCCCCGTTCCGCTTCGCCGTCCCGGATGTCCTGCTCGAGAAGGCGTGTCAGTGCTTCTCGGTCCGGCGCCAGCGCCGCGCTTTTTCCTCCCGGACAGCGAGGGTCCTCCGTGGCCGACAGGCCGATGAGCTGCCACTCCGTCCCGCCGATATGCCGGAAGTTCGGCATCAGTCCGGGCAGTCTCGCCAGGTAGTGGCTCGGGCCGTGTGAGTCGAGAAGGAAGGGGGGCCCTTCCGACAGGAGGTAGTCCGAGAGGGCCTGGGGATTGCCCGAGTGATGCGCGATGGCATAGTCGCCGAGTCCCGCCACGTCGACGAGCTCCGCCTCGCGGAGCACCATGGCCTGCCCGCCCAGGTCCGGTGCCGCCACCAGCGGCCGGAGTTGACCCAGCTCGGCGGCGAGCCGCTTCACGCCCACGTAGTGACTGGCGACGTATTGGAAGGGCAGCTCCGGGGATGCCTTGATGCGAGGCGCGCGCAGCGTCGCCTCTCTCAGGCCTGGAAGACCCAGCCAGAGGGCCGCCACTCCCACGGCGCCCAAGCCGATGCGCGCGGGCCAGCGCCAGCGCTCACCGCGCGTGGTCAGCGCCGCCGCGCGCGCACGCACGCCCGACAGACCTGACGCCATGCACACGCCCAGCAAGGGCACCAGCGGCGCGATGAAGCGCCACTCGCGCATCCAGTCACCCGAGCGCCATGCGAAGAACCCACCCGCAGCCAGGAAGAGGGCGCCGAGCGCCGCGCTCCTCGCGGAGGCCACGCCTCCCATCAACCCCAGCACGGCGCCTGCCAGGGCGAGCTGAACCAGCGGGAGGGAGAGGTGGAGGTAGTCCTTCAGATATTTGCTTCCGTCGAGCTTCCAGAAGCGCTTGGCGTAGTAGGTGTTGGGGAACAGGTCCGCGAAGTAGGCCCACCTCACCGCGTACCATCCGCCCACCAGCACCAGCAGCCAGCAGGCGATGCCCAGCGCCTGTCGTCCGGTCCAGCGTCGCTCCAGGGTCCGGTGCGTCAACCACAAGAGGCCGGCGCCCAGCAGGTAGAGGAGTCCCTCGGGGCGGGTGAGGCACAGCAGCGCCAGCGCCAGACCCGCGCTCGCGCCCCGGCCCGTGCGCAGCTCGCGCAGGAGCAGGACGCCGGCCGTGGCCAGGAGGAGGGCCTGGAGTCCGGTCTCCATGCCGCTGGAAATCCACGTCATGTAGATGGGGCTGGTCGCGGCCACCCAGGGCGCCGCGACGTCCTCCAGTCGCGGACGGCGGCGCTCCGAGACAGGCCCCCAGAGCGCGAAGAGGGGCAGCGCCAGCAGACCCAGGATGATGCCCAGCGAGTGCGCGTACGTTTCGGGCGCCAGGCCCAGGGGCTGGCTCAGCCCCAGCAGCAGCGTCCACAGGGGATTCGAGAAGCCCTCCACGGGCTGCGAGTGAGGCGTGACACGCAGCCCCGCCCCCTCGAAGAAGCTGTGGCCGTAGGCGATGGAGATGGCGGCGTCGTCCACGACGGGCGTGGCGAGGTAGCCGCAGTGGTACGCCCCCGCCGCCACCGCGGCCAGGACAAGGCCGGCGGTCAACGCCAGCTCCCAGTCGGTCTTGAAGCGAGGGAGCGGTGGGTTGCTGGGCGTGGGGAGGCTCATGTACTCCGGACTTGGGGCAGGGCGCCGGGATGATAGCAGCGCCAGGCGGGCGGGCGTCCCGCGCACGTCGCGGGGGCCAAAAGGTGATATGCCCGGGCGTCCGTCTCGACCTCTCCCCGGCTTGTCGCGAGAGTCCCCTTCCGCTGCGCCGTGCACCGCGATGAAGTACCTCGTCACCGTCTGGTTCTGGCTCGTCTTCCTGCTCACGGCGCCCGTGCTCTTCACGCTGGGGGCGCTGCTGCTGCTCGTCACGTTCCCCGTCGACCGGGACCGCCGGATGTTGCACTGGCTGGTGTGTGGCTGGTGCCACTGGCTGTGGCTGCACCTGTCCCCAGGCTGGCGCACGCGCTTCGAGGGCCGTGAGCACCTGCCTCAAGGCCCGTGTGTCATCGTGGTCAACCACCAGTCCGCCATGGACATCCTCGCCGTCATGGGGCTGAACCACCCGTACAAGTTCGTGGCGAAGGCCTCGCTGTTCAACCTGCCGCTGGTGGGTTGGATGATGACGCTCCTGGCCTACGTGCCCATCGTCCGGGGCTCGTCCAGCGCCATGCACCAGTTGCTGGACCCGTGTCGCAAGTGGCTGCGTCGGGGCATGCCCGTCCTCATCTTCCCGGAGGGCACCTATGCGACGGGTGGACAGCGGCTGCCCTTCAAGCGCGGCGCCTTCCAGCTCGCGTTGGAGGAGCACGTCCCGGTGGTGCCCATCGTCGTGGAGGGCACGACGCAACTGCTCGACGGAGACGGGCCCTGGATGAACGCGCGGGCGTCCATGCGCGTGCGAGTCCTGCCGGCCCTGCCGCCGGAGTCACTGGGCGAGGACGCGGTGGAGCTGGCGGAGCGGGTGCGTGCGTTGTACGAGCGCACCCTCGCCGTCGGCGGCTGAGTCACGCGCATGGGCTGGCTACTCTGGACCTTGGAGACCTTGCTGGCGGTGGCCGCCGCGTGGGCGCTGTCCGCCGCGCTCCTGCGTGAGCGGTCCACGCTGGAGCGCTGGATGGCCGCGCTCCTGTTCGGCGCCGCGAGCATCCTCACCTGCGTCCAGGGGCTGGGCCTCTCGGGGCAGTTGGGCCGAGTGCAACTCGCCGTCGCGGGGCTCGTGCTCCACGGGGCCATGCTCGCGGTGGCCGTGCTGCGCGTCGGCGGCGCGGAGTTGCTCGCCCGACTGCGCGCCGACCTGGGCGCTCCGGTGCGCCTCTTGCGCGACATCCATCGGCGCCAGGAGCTGGCCGCCTGGGCGCTGCTGCCAGCGGTGTGCGCGCTCGTGCTCTCCTGCGTCGTCGCATGGTACTACCCGAACTGGGCCTGGGACGTCGTCTGGTACCACGTCCCCAAGACGAACTACGCGGTGCAGACGGGCAGCATCACCTGGGTGGACACCTCCGTCTGGTACGTCAACGGCTACCCTGAGCTCACCGAGCTGCTCTCCGTCTGGAACGTGCTGCTGCCCCGGCACACGCGGCTGGATGACCTGTCGCAGATTCCCTTCGGCCTGCTCGGGGCGCTCGCGGTGGCCGCGCTCTGTCGCCGGGCGAGCGCGAGCCCCGCGCTGGCCGCCTCGCTGGGCGCGATGTGGCTCACCCTGCCGGCGGTGTTCCTCCAACTGCACACCTCGCACGCCGACGTGGTGGCCGGCGCGCTGTTCATCACCGCCTTCTACTTCCTCACCGAGCGGGACTGGAGCCCCGTCGCGCGCACGCTGACGCTCCTGGCGCTGGGCCTGTACGCGGGCACCAAGGTGACGGGCCTCTTCCACCTCGCGCTCCTGTCGCCGCTGCTGCTGCTGCGAGGCGTGCTCGTCCTGCGACGCGCGAAGGGTGCGCGGTGGCGGACGCTGGGACAGGCGGGGCTCGCGGTCCTGCTGCTGCTCTGGCTGGGCGCACCCACGTACGTGGAGAACGCGGCGCGCACCGGCAACCCGTTCTGGCCCGCGCGCATGCGGGTGCTGGGGCGTGAGCTGGCGGGCCCCATCGGCGCGGAGGAAATCGCCGGGCCGCCGGCGTTCTTCGGCGCGCCCGGGGCCTTCGCGCGCATGGTGGACAACTGGAGCGCGCGCGAGGGGATGTACTGGCCCGACGTGCGCGAGCGCGCCTTTGGCTGGCTCTTTCCGTACCTGCTCCTGCCCGTGCTGTTGTGGGTGAGCGCGTCGGCCCTCTTCAGTCGTGAGCGCTGGTTCCGGTTGTCGCTGCCGCTGCTCGCGGGCCTGGCGGTGCTGGTTCCCGCGGCGTGGTGGGGCCGCTTCACGCTGGGGCTTCCCGCCGCGGGGCTGGTCGCGTTCGCCGTGCTGCACCGACAGGTGGGCACGCGCTATCTCCAGGCGCCGCTGTCCGCCCTCGCGGCCTTTCTCTGCGTGGCGTCCTTCGCGAAGGCCTCCGTGGGTTATCGGGTGTTGCCCACGCTGGGGCCGCGCGCCACCCCGGACGTGCGAGACGAGGACCGCCTCCGGTTGCAGATTGGCTGGCTGTGGCCACTGGAGGCGATGCACCTGCGCGAGCAGGAGCTGCGCCCCGGTGACGTGGTGGCGTACGACAGCGCGACGTCCTTCCTTGGCGAGTACTGGACGGACGACCTGCGCAATCGCGTCGAGTACGTCAACCACGAGGGCAATGACGGCGTGTACCTCGACAAGCTCCGCGCCCTCCGGCCGCGCTGGGTGAGCGTGCGTCGAGAGAGTCCCGCCGAGCATCTGCTGCGCGCACGGAGTCATGCCTTCGAGCGGCTCTTCGATTGTCCCCTCAGCTCCGCCGTCATGTATCGAGTCACCCGCGCGGACTGGTAGGTGTCTCGGCGGAAAGCTCCGTGTCGTGGCGCCACCTGGGAGTGAAGGCCACAGCCTCGCTGAAAGAAATCGGTGAGCGTGCGAACTCGCACGACGCATTCGGTTCAGTTGACGGACGGGGTGCGCGTGCCCGGTGCTGTATCTTCCGGGCCATGCGCCAACTCTTGATTCTGCTTCTATTGCTCGCAGCGCCAGTCTGGGCCGCCGTACCCACCGGCTTCACCGAGACCGTCTTCCAGTCGAGCACCCTGAATCAGGCCACGGGCATGGCGTGGGCCCCTGATGGCTCGGGGCGCCTGTTCATCACCATCAAGTCGGGGGCCATCCGGGTGGTCTCGACGGAGAGCGGCCTGCCGCAGACGACGACGCCAGGCGGCACCGCGCTGGTGACGAGCCTGTTCGCGACGGAGCCGGTCGTTCACACCAACAGTGAGTGTGGCGTCATCGGCATCGCGTTCGACCCGAACTTCACGGTCAACCGCTACGTCTACATCTTCGTCACCGTCTCCGCGTCGGAGCAGCAGATTGTCCGCTACACGGACTCCAACGGCACGGGCACGGCGCGCACGGTGATTGTCTCGCGGCTGCCCACTCGCGGAGAGAATCACGACGGCGGTGGCATCGGCTTCGGGCCGGACGGCAAGCTGTACTTCGCCGTGGGCGACCTGGGCAACGGCACGGGTGTGGATGCGGACCTGACGTCGATGGCGGCGAAGGTGAGCCGGGCCAACCGCGACGGCACGCCCGCCAACGACAACCCGTTCAACGACGGCGTGGGGCCGAACAACGAGTACATCTGGGCCCGAGGCGTCCGCAATCCGTTCACGCTGACCTTCCAGCCGAGCACCGGCCTGCTCTGGGTCAACGTGGTGGGCGACGGCTACGAGCAGACCTTCGTGGTGAACCGGCGCAACCACGCGGGCTACAACGACTATGAGAACAACCAGCCGGCCGGCAACGACTACATCACCCCCGTCATCAAGTACCGCACCAACAACATCGACACGCGCACCCTCACCGCGACGGGCGCCGCGCGCGCGGGCGGTATCGCCACCTTCACCACCACCGGCAACCACGGCTTCCGCAAGGGCGAGAAGCTCACCATCGAGGGCGTGTCGGATGCTTCGTTCAACGGGGACTTCTACGTCGCCAGCGTCCCCAGCGCGACGACCTTCACGCTGACGCAGACGGGCTTGCCCGATGTCGGCAGCGGCGGTGGCACCGCGAAGACCCAGGCCCTGGGGGCCTGCCTGAACGGCGGCGTCTTCTACGACTCCACGCTCTTCCCAGCCGAGTACCGCGGCAACTACTTCTTCGGTGACTATGTCTCCGGCAAGTTCGCGCGCGCCACGCTGGCGCAGGACAACACCGTGGCGACGGTGGACCTGTGGGGGACGGAGTTCAGCTCGTATGTCGACGCGACGGTGGGACCCGACGGCGCGCTGTACACCATCGGCGTCACCAACGGGCGTCTGCGCCGCATCGTGCCCAACGCTCCCGGACAGCGCCTGGTGGTGACCGGACTCTACCCGCGCGTCGTGGAGGGAGGCCGGGCCACCTTCACCGTGCGGCTGGCGGAGGCTCCCACGGCCCCTGTCGTGGTGGATGCCTTCAGGGCGGCGGGCGGCAGCACCGACCTGCGCCTGTCAGGTGTCTCCACCTTCACCTTCACGCCGGGGAACTGGAACGTTCCGCGCGTCGTGACGATTGAGGCGCTGGAGGACGCGGACGCGGTCGTGGACACGGCCACCTTCACCGTGGCGTCCAGCGGGCTGACCTCCGAGTCCGTGCTCGCGACCACCATCGAGGACAATTCCGCGCAGTTCGTGCTCTCGTCCAGCAACGTGAGCATCAACGAGGGCGGGACGGCGACGTTCGACGTGTCGATGAACCGCGCGCCCGCGAGCAACGTGAGCGTCACGGTGGCGCGCACCGCGGGCGACACGGACCTCACCGTGCAGTCCGGGGCCGCGCTCACCTTCACGACGTCCAACTGGAGCACGCCGCAGACCGTCACGTTGAGCGCCGCCTCGGACGCCGACAACGCGGATGGCGTCGCCACCTTCACCGTGTCGGCGACGGGCCTGGATTCGCGCGCCGTGACGGTGACCGAGGCGGATGACGAGCCGCTGGCGCCCGTCATCACCTCCACGGCTCCCCTCACCGCGGTGGTGGGCAACCCGTATCGCTACGATGTGGAGGCGCGCGCGAGGCCGGTGCCCACGTACACGCTCACCACCTCGCCGCCGGGGATGTCCATCGACGCGGCCACGGGCCTCATCTCCTGGACGCCCACCACGGTCATGACGGTGCCCGTCGAGGTGCGCGTGGCCAACACCGTGTCCCCGGATGCGACGCAGACCTTCTCCATCACCGTGAAGGAGGACGAGGCGCCCCGCGCGGTCCTCACGCGTCCCACGGCGGAGGAGCGCGTGTCCGGTGCGTTCTCGGAGTTCTACGGCGACTGCATCGACGACTACGGCTGCACGCGCGCGGAGTTCTTCGTCGACGGAGTGCGGCGGTACGCCGACGAGCGCACGGACAATCACTTCCACTTCGGCGGCGAGCACAACCGCTGGGACACGACGGACCTGGCGCCCGGTGGCCACCTGGTGAAGTTCGCGGTGGTGGACACCTCGGGGAAGCGGCACGAGGTCGAGGTGAAGGTGTGCGCCGGTGACGGTGACTGCACGCTGGTGCCGCAGGGGCCTCCGGATGCCGGCTCGGAGCCGGACGCTGGCGTGTCACCTGACGCGGGTTCGCAGCCCGATGCGGGTTCGCAGCCCGACGCTGGCCCCAGCCCTCAGTTGCCGGGGGAGGATGACGGCTGCGGCTGTGGCGCCGCCCCGGTGGGCTCGCTCGCGTGGGTGGCCCTGGCCGCGCTGGCGATGTCGCGCCGACGTCGCCGTCAGGCCTGACGGCTGCGTGCCTTGAGCACCGGTGCTCGCCTGGCGGCCTGAATCAGGGTGTCGGCCAGGGCGAGCGCCGGAGCGATGTGGGTCTCCAGCGCCGAGGTGGATGCGGGGACGCCCCGGTGCTCCGCCTCCAGCAGTCCCGCGACGATGGAGAAGCGCTGGTAGTGACGGTGGGCGCGCAGCAGGTGCTCGCCCACCTGGGGCGTGGTGAGCAGGGCGTGCGATTCCGGCGACAGGCCCTTCAGGTTGAGCGCCGAATCCAGCGCCACGTCACCCAGCTCCTCGTCGCGCACGCTGAACAGCTTCAGGAACTTGTCGCCCAGCCCCTCGGTTTCCAGGTGCAGCTCCTGGGGCACCACGTCGCTCACGTCCAGGCGCAGCACCATCACGTGGTACGAGCCCTGGTTCTGGCCGCGGACCTCGGTGAGCAGGGAGAGCTGCCGGTCCTGGTGGAGCCCCTGCACTTCCATGAAGTCCTTGGACTGGGTGAAGCTCCAGCCTCTCCGCGTCGCGAAGACGAGCCACGCCTTGCGTTGCCGACGCTTGTCCCTGGCGGCGAGGGTGAGCACGACCACGACGAAGAGCACCGTGCCCAGGAGCGCGAGCCATGGGACGAACGTGGATTCCATGCGGGAAAGCATCCCCCCGAGGGGACGGGCTCGGCCAGTCTCCCTGTCGGGTTCACCGCGCCCCCAGGACGCGTGGGGCCGGGTGGGGTCGCAAAGGCGCGAAATTCCAGGGGCTTGCCCGCATGTCAGAGGGAGCGTGTAAGGGAGCAGGCGCCCGGCGCTTGGAGCAGGCGGCTTCCCCGGAGGAGGCTGCCGGGCGGCCTGAGTGCCGTGGGGTGAGGGAGGGTGAACGCGGGATGCGCTTGCTGCACACGTCGGACTGGCACCTGGGACACACGCTGTACGACGTCTCGCGGGAGGCGGAGCACGGCGCGTTCCTGGAGTGGCTGCTGGACACGCTGGAGGCCCAGGCGGTGGACGCGCTGCTGGTGGCCGGCGACATCTTCGACACCTCCAACCCCAGCGCGGAGGCGCAGGCGGCCTGGTACCAGTTCGTCGCCAAGGCCCGGCGGCGGCTGCCCCGGCTGGACGTGGTCGTCATCGGTGGCAACCACGACTCCGCCGCGCGGCTGGATGCGCCGGACCCGTTGTTCGCGGCGCTGGGTGTGAAGGTGGTGGGCGGGCTGCCACGTGCGGGGGGCTCGCTGGAGTTGGAGCGACTGCTGGTGCCGGTGCACGACGCGAAGGGACACGTGGGCGCGTGGGTGGCGGCGGTGCCCTACCTGCGGCCCGCGGACCTGCCGCCGGTGCGGGAGGAGGCGGGGGACCGGTTGGTGGAGGGGGTTCGCGCGGTGTACTCGGAGGTGCTGGACGCCGCGCGGCACCGACGTCAGCCCGGTCAGGCGCTGGTGGCCATGGGCCACTGCTACATGACGGGCTCGGAGCTCTCGGTGCTCAGCGAGCGGAAGATTCTGGGCGGCAACCAGCACGCGCTGCCCGTGGAGCTGTTCTCGGACGATGTCGCGTACGCGGCGCTGGGGCACCTGCACAAGGCGCAGCGCGTGGGTGGGCGCGAGGGCGTGCGCTACAGCGGCTCGCCCCTGCCGCTGTCGCTGTCGGAGGCGGGATATCGGCACCAGGTGTTGCTGGTGGATTTGAAGGGGGACGCGCTGGAGGCCGTGCAGTCGCTGCCCGTGCCGCGTCGCGCGGAGATGATGCGCGTGCCGGCGCGGGACGCCGCGACGCTGGAGGAGGTGCTGGCGTTGCTGGAGGCATTGCCGGCGCTGGAGGAGGACGCGGTGGAGTGGCGGCGTCCCTACCTGGAGGTCTGCGTGTCGCTGCCCCGACCGGAGCCGTCCCTGCGGCAGAAGGTGGAGAAGGCGCTGGAGGGGCGCGCGGCGCGGCTCGTGAAGCTGACGCCCGCGTACACAGGCACGGGCGGCGCGCTGGCGGAGGTCCAGCCAGGGCTGTCGCTGCGTGAGCGCACGCCCGAGGACGTCTTCCGGGCGAGGTATGCGCGTGACTACGAGGAGCCGCCCTCGGAGGTGTTGCTGGAGGCGTTCCACACGCTGCTGACCCAGGTACAGGAGGACGCGTCATGAAGGTCCTCTGCATCCGGGGCAACAACCTGACGAGCTTCGCGGGGACGTTCGCGCTGGAGCTGGACCGGCCGCCGCTCGACAGGCTGGGACTGTTCGCGATTACGGGCGCGACGGGCGCGGGCAAGAGCACGCTGCTGGACGCGCTGTGCCTGGCGCTGTTCGACCGGACACCGAGGTTGGGCGGGCGGGGTGGTGTCCCGGTGGGGCGCGCGGACGAGGAGGAGGAGGCGCGGCTGTCCGCGTATGACGTGCGCGGCATGCTGCGGCGAGGCGCGGGCGAGGGCTTCGCGGAGGTGGACTTCCAGGGGAAGGATGGGAAGCGCTACCGGGCACGCTGGTCGGTGTGGCGGGCGCGCAGTCGCGCGGAGGGGCGCTTCCGGCCTCAGGAGATGACGCTCACGGAGGTGGCCACGGGACAGCAGTTCGGCCGCACCAAGGGCGAGGTGCTGGCGGCCATCCAGGAGCGGCTGGGGTTGTCGTTCGACCAGTTCCGCCGCTCGGCGTTGCTGGCGCAGGGGGAGTTCGCGGCCTTCTTGAAGGCGGATGCGAGCGAGCGCGCGGAGCTGCTGGAGCGGATGACCGGCACGGAGGTGTACAGCCGGCTGTCCATGGCCGCCCACGAGAAGAACAAGGGCGAGCAGGAGGAGCTGGCGCGCCGGGAACTTGGGCTGGCGGCGATTTCGCTCATGGAGGCCGGGGAGCGCGGCGCGGCGGAGGGGCGGCTCGTCGAGGAGGCCGAGGCGCGCAAGAGCGTGGAGGCGCAACTGGGGGAGGCGGAGGGCGCGGCGGCGTGGCACGCGGACCTAGCGGCGCTGGTGGGGGCGCAGCGAGACGCGGAGGAGAAGGAGTCGCGAGCGGCGGAGGCACTGGCGGCGGCGGCGCCTCGGGCGAAGAAGCTGGAGGAGGTCCGCGCGGCGGAGTCGTTCCGAGGGGCGGTGACGGCGGCGGAGGGGGCGGAGCGTCGGTGCGAGGAAGCGGACGCCACGGGTCGGGTTCGTGGCGCGGAGGTGGCGGAGGCGAAGGCTCGCGCGGCCCAACTGCTGGGTGCGTTGCGGGTGGCGGAGGAGGGGCGGCAGGAGGCGCGGTCGGCGCAAGAGGTCGCGGCGCCGGCGCTGGAGGCCGCGGCGGAGTTGGATGCGCGGAGTGCGACGGCCGCGCGTGACGCGGAGGAAGCGCGGGCGCGGGCGCGGGTGTCGGAGGACGAAGCGGTGAAGGCTCGGGCGGTGCTCGAGGAAGTCGTGGTCCGCGAGGAGGCCGCGCGGGTGGCGGGAGAGGGGGCTCGGGTCTGGTTGTTGGAGAAGGCCCACTGGGAGGCGCTCGCGAGGGAGTGGCCTCGCTGGCAGCGCGAGCTGGAGCGCTACGAGGTGGCGCTGGGCGAGGGGAAGACGGCGCGGGCGGCCGTGGAGAAGCTGCGCGGGGACGTGGATTTGCTGAAGGACGCGGAGCGTCTGAGGCGTCAGGAGCGGGACTCGGCGGCGGAGGCCGAGGCGCGGGCGCAGGCGGCGACGACGCATGCGGAGACCTCGCTGGGGGAGGGGACGGGCGTGGAGCGGCGGGTGCTGCGGGAGTCACTGCTCGCGAGGCAGGAGACGCTGCGCGCACTGGAGCTGGCCCGGCAGGGCCTGTGTTCGGGAGAGGCCGAGGCGCGAGAGGCCGCGCGTGAATCGGCGGTGGCGCGGGAGGAATCGGAGTCCGCGTCGGTCGCGGTGCGGGACTCGGCGGTGCGTCGGTTGGAGCATGAAGCGGCGCTGAAGGAAGCGCGCCGTGCGCTGTCCGTGGCGGAGGCGACACAGGGGCATGCGGCGCAGCGGGCGCTGCTTCGCGAGGGCGAGGCGTGCCCGCTCTGTGGTGCCACGGAGCATCCGTATCGGCATGAGGTGCCGGCCCTGGCGGGGTTGGTGGCGGAGTCCGCCGCGCGGGTGGAGACGCTGGAGTCCGAGCGGAATGAGTGCTCTCGCGAAGAAGTGGACGCGAGCGCGAGGCAGGCGGCGGCGCGAGCGCGAGTCACCCAGGCGGAGTCGCGGCGAGAGGGCGCGGCGGCCCGCTGTGGAGAGCACCGTGACGCGTGGGCGCGGGGCCGCGAGCAGTGGCGGCGGGTGCGGACTCAGGGCTCGGCGTCTTCGGGAGGTGGACCGGGACTGAGTGCGCGAAAGGGTGTTGTCGGGGCCCATGACTCCGAGTCGCCGGGTGGCGAAGAGGGTGCGGGAGTTCGTGACGCCACATCAGCCCCGGGAGTCGCCAGCGCGCGTGACGCCGCGTCTGCTCCCGAAGAGGGCTCGGGCCCGGAGGCGAGCGTCTGGCTGGAGGCAATGGTCGCCGAGGTCCAGGCACGGCTGTCCGCGCTGAAGTCCGAGGAAGAGGCGGCGGAGGGACTGGCCCGGACGGCGCGCGAGGCGCGAGCGGCGCTGGAGGCGCAGCGCACCCGACGTGAGGTGGCGGCCGATGCGCTCCGGCGCGCGGAAGAGTCCTTCACGCGAGTGGAGGGCGCGCTGAAGGAGGGGCTGGCCCGGGTGGAAGCGGCGGACGCGACGGTGCGACAGGTCCTGGCGGACGTGTCCCCCATCTTCGCCGCGGACGCGGGATGGGAGGCCAAGCTGGAGGCCGCTCCGGCGGACTTCCGCCAGAAGTGCGGCAAGCGCGTCTCCATGTGGAAGGAGCGCGAGGACATCGTCCAGAAGGCGAAGTCTCGGGAGGACGAGGAACAGCGACACCGTGCTCACGCGCAGGGCTTGCTGGAGGTGAGCGCTCGCCGTGCCGAGGAGGACGCCGCTCAGGCGACGCTCAAGGGCCAGGCTCGGGATGCAGCGGTGCGGGCCCGCGCCGCGCTGCTGGAGGGCCGCCCCACGGAGGAGGTCCGCGCGGAGCTGCGCGCGAAGCTGGAGGCGGCGCTGGCGGCCTACGAAAAGGCCCGCGTGTCAGCCGAAGCGGCACGACAAGCCGAAGGGGTGGCGCTGGCCCGCGCGGAGGATGCGTCACGCGACCTCACCCGTGCGCGGGCGGCCCGCGAGTCGGCCCGGAAGGAGCTGGAGCAACGGCTGGCGGCCCAGGGTGTGTCGCTGGACGTGGTGAAGGCGCTGCTGGCGAACGATGCCGCGTGGTGCGAGGCGGAGGCTCGGGCGCTGGCCGTGCTGCGCGAGGCCCAGGCCCAGGCGCGCGCGGTACGCGACGAGCGACGTGAGCGGCGCACGGGCCACGAGTCGAGCGGACCGCCCCGCTTGTCGGAGGAGGAGGCGACCACTGCCCGCGAGCACCTGCGAGGGGACGTGGAGGTGCGGCGCCGAGCCGAGGCGATGCTGCGCGCGAAGCTGGAGGCGGACGACGCGGCCCGTGCCCGTCACGGCAGCGAGGCCCAGGCGCTGGCGGAGCGCAGGCGCGCGGGCGAGGTGTGGAAGGCGCTGGGTGACCTCATCGGCTCGCATGATGGCAAGCGCTTCAAGGTCTTCGCGCAGAGCCTCACGCTGGACGCGTTGTTGCTGCACGCCAACGCGCACTTGCAAGAGCTGGCACGGCGCTACCGCCTGATGCGCGTGCCCGGACATGACCTGGACCTCCAGGTGGTCGACGGGGACATGGGGGACGAGGTGCGTGGCGTGGCCAGCCTGTCGGGTGGCGAGAGCTTCCTGGTGTCGCTGGCGCTCGCGTTGGGGTTGGCCTCGCTGTCGTCGGAGACGACGCAGGTGGAGACGCTCTTTATCGACGAGGGCTTCGGGACGTTGGACCCGGAGACGCTGGAGGTGGCGCTGGCCACGCTGGACGCACTCCAGGCCACGGGTCGACAGGTGGGCATCATCTCCCACGTCTCGGGGCTCGCCGAGCGCATCGGTGTGCAGGTGCGCGTGGTGAAGCAGGGCGGAGGCCGCAGCCGGCTGGTGGTGGAGGGCGACCTGGGCCTGCCGTACGTCGCGGTTCAGCAGCTCGCGTGAGGTCCAGGCCTCACACGCCCGTGCCCATCAACCCGCGCACCACGGCGGCCACGGCCAGCGGCGTGGCCACGCGGTCATCGGAGAGGGCCGCGAGGGCCCGCGCGAACTGCTCCGCGGAGCCGAAGCGCTGCGAGGGGTGAGGCGCCAGCGCGCGGTCCAGCACCAGCGCGAGCGCGTCCGACACCTCTGGCACCTGCATCCGCACGGGCTTCACCCGGCCCCCCCGGATGGCGGACTCCACCTCCTCACCGGGGCCAGAGGGGAAGGGCGACTCCAACGACAGCAGCTCGTACAGCAGCACCGCGGTGGCCCACAGGTCCACCGCCACGGACACCTCGCCCGCCAGCAGCTCCGGCGAGCGGTAGTGCTGCTTGCCCAGGCGTCGCGCGTCGAGCGCCATGCCCGCCCGTGAGCGAGCCACGCCGAAGTCCGCCAGCTTCACCTCTCCAGTTCGCGACAACAGCACGTTGTGCGGGGACACGTCGCAGTGCACGACGCCCAGCGGACGGCCCGTGGTGCTCGTGGCCTGATGCGCGTGCGCGAGGGCCTCCAGCACCTGCCGGACGATGAGCACGGAGATGTCGATGGGCAGCTCGATGCGCCGCCGTCGGCACTGTGCCAGCACGCGCCCCAGGTCCGGCCCCTCCACCAGCTCCAGCGCGAGGTAGCCCCCGTCGGGCAGCTCTCCATACTCGACGAAGCCGACGATGTGCGGATGCCGCAGACACCGGGCCAGCTCCGCTTCATGCAGGAGCTGCTCGTGCGCCTCGTCGTCGTGCGCGCGCTCGGGACGCACGCGCTTGAGCGCCACGTGCTCTCCGGCCCGCGCGCCGTGCTTCACGCGCGCGAGGAACACCTCCGCCATGCCCCCGCGTCCCAGGCGGGACAGCAACTCGAAGCGGCCACAGTCCCTCGGCCAGGTCTCCTCCACCACGTCCATGACTCAGCTCACCCCACCCACCAGGCTCGCCAGGTAGCCGTCGAGCGTCCGGGAGAAGGTGACGTCGTCACTGAGGAACGCAAGCCCCACGCCGCCGCTGTAAGGGTCATCCAACACGTGCACCACCACCGCCTCGCCCTGCAGATGCTCCCCGTTGGGCAGCTTCACGTCCACGGTGACGACGCTGTCGGGCGGAGGCCGGTGCGCGGTGCGCACGAAGAGGCCGCCGTTGGAGATGTTCAGCGCGTGCTCCCGCACGAAGTCCAGCTCGGTGCGGAACTCCAGCTCCAGCCGCACCGCGAACCGGCGCCCCCGGCGCTGGGGACCGCCCGTTGGCGCGGAGGGCACGCGGCGTGGATCATCCTCCGACGTGGGCACGGCGGCGGGACTCGGTGGCGCCGAGGGAGCAGGAGCCGCGGGTCGCGAGGCCAGCGCGCTCACGTGCTGCTCCAGCGCCCGTGCCGCGGCGGTGCGCTCCTCGCCCGCGTAGGCCTTTCCTCCCGCGAAGATGCTGTTGCGAAGCGCGTCGCGCTCCGGCTTGGGCAGACGCCACAGCTCCACGAAGGTGCCGCCGCTGCGCTTCACCTCGTTGGCGAGCCGCTCCACCGCGGCACGCGGATAGCCCGGGGCCTCCACCTTGAGCTCGATACCGGCCTGCTCGGCCTGCACGGAGACGACGAGCTGCATCGATTGCGCGGAGGGCAGCAGCTCGCCAAGCCCCTCCACCACCGCCGCGGCGCGTTCTGGTGAAGCCCCTCTATTCCACAATGCCGCGAGACCGAAGACAGGCACGAAAGAGACGATAACCGACGCTTCCCACCCCGCGAACAGTGTTCGCCAACAGTCATGCCGCAATCCGTCCATGAGGTTGGACAGAGAGCATACGAAGAGCGACGAAGAACTCGTACCGAGGGGAATAGTCACTGACCAAAAGGCGCAGGTCTTCATAGACTTCAGGTTCCCCCTGACTCATCCCAACCCCCCCGGAGTCAGGGAAATGGAGTCGAATGATGCGTACGTCCTTCACCCGGCTCATCGCCTGCGTGCTCGTGTCAGCTTCGTTGCTGGCTGGCTGCGGCGGGTCGGACCCCGAAGACCCCACTCCGCCCGGCAATGAAGATGCGGGTACGACCCCAGACAGTGGAACACCGCCCCCGGAGGATGCGGGCGTCGAGCCTGACCCGGACCCGGATCCAGGTCCGGTGCCCACGGATGTCGACGACAGCAAGAACCCCACCAAGGACTCCGACTGCGACGGCCTCACGGACGCGGAAGAGTTCGCCAATGTCTATGCTGGCGGGTTGAAGACGGACCCGGGTCGGCGTGACACCGACGGTGACGGCATTCGTGACGGCGTCGAAGTGGGCCGCACCTCGAGCATCAACACCACGTGTTCGTTCCGCGCGGACCTGGACCCGGACTCGCGCACCTCGCCGGTGAAGGCGGACACGGACGGCGACGGCATCCCCGACGGCCTGGAGGACACCAACCGCAACGGCGCGAGGGACCCGGGTGAGACGGACCCCAACGCCCTCGACTCGGATGGTGACGGGCTGAAGGACGGCGAAGAGGACGTCAACCACAGCGGCACGGTGAGCCCCGGCGAGACGGACCCGCGCAAGCGCGACACGGACGGCGACGGCCTGTCGGATGGTCAGGAGCGGACCATGGGCACGGACCCGCTCAAGCCCGACACGGACGGCGACTCGTGCAGCGACGGCGAGGAGGACCGCAACCGCAACGGCGTGCGGGACAGCGGCGAGACGGACCCGAAGGTGGCTGACTGCGCCGCCTCCATCCCCGACGCGGACTTCGACGGCATCCCGGACGCGGTGGAAGTGGCCACCGGCACGAACAAGGACAAGGCGGACACGGACGGTGACGGCCTCGACGACGGCGTCGAGGACGAGAACAAGAACGGCAAGGTGGAGGCGAACGAGTCGGACCCGCGCTTGACGGACACCGACTGTGACGGCCTGCAGGACGGCGCGGGCCGCGATGGCTTCCTGGGTGAGGACGGCAACGGCAACGGCAAGGTGGATGCCAACGAGACGGACCCCACCAACCCGGACACGGACGGCGACGGCCTGCGCGACGGCCTGGAGCGCGGTGTGACGACCGCCGCGGCGCCGCGCAAGGACTGCGGCTACGCGGGCGACGCGCACCCGAGCAGCACCACGAGCCCCACGACGGCGGACTCGGACGGTGACGGCATCGCGGACGGCGCGGAGGACGCGAACCAGAACGGCCAGGTGGACGCGAACGAGCTGGACCCGAAGAACCCGGCGGACGGCGCGCCCAACACGCCGGCGGGCCAGGCCTGCCGCGCGAACAACCTGCGGCCCGTCACCTTCAAGGAGGACAATGGCGCGGACGTGCGGCTCGCGCTGCCGGCTACCTTCAAGGACGCGAACATCACCAACATCACGGTGGCTGGCGCCACGGTGGGCGTCATCGGCTGGGACGACACGAAGCAGGTGACGCTGATTGCGTACAAGCGTGGCGCGGTGGGCGGCTCCAT
Organism: Myxococcus sp. CA056; assembly: GCF_013336715.1. Taxonomy (NCBI): domain Bacteria; kingdom Pseudomonadati; phylum Myxococcota; class Myxococcia; order Myxococcales; family Myxococcaceae; genus Myxococcus; species Myxococcus sp. CA056. Next base: position 353,510 of record NZ_JABUMT010000001.1, on the reverse strand, counting down.
CACCCCCGCGGGCGACGAGGCGGGCATCCGCGGTGCCTCGTTCAACACCGCGACGAGTGACTACGCGCAGACCTTCAACACCTGGGACGGATACGCCGCGCTCGCGGCTCGCTACTCGCTGGCGGGCGGCGAAGACCTGAAGGCTCGCACCAACTCGCTGGTGCGGTCGCTGGTGCCCAGCAGCGCCGGTTCGCTCGCGGGTTCGGCGGGAATCACCGGTCCGTTCACCATCCAGGCGCAGTACGTCCACCGCTCCAACGACAGCGTGCTGGTGGTCATCGCCATCACCCCTACGTCCCGCTACAACGAGGCGGGCAGCCTCTTCTCGCTGGCGGACACGGCGGGCGGCTCGGCGCTGGCGCAGTTCGGTGACGCGGACGCGGTGCAGTGTGAGCTGTTCACCTCGCGCCAGGCGGTGGTGGACTTCATCTTCGTGGTGGACGACAGCGGCTCCATGGCCAGCTCGCAGCAGTCGCTGGCGGACGCGGCCACGGCCGTGGCGAACAAGCTGGGCAACTCCACGCTGGACTGGCGTGTGGCGATGGTGACCACGAGCTACACCTCCACCAACACCAACCATGCCAACCGCAACGTGGTGCGTGGCTTCACGCGGAACATCAACCAGTTCCGTGCGTGGCTGACGCAGAACAGCACCTGCGCCAGCGGCCAGTGCAATACCGTCACCATCCCCGCGGGGACGACGCCCACCACCTGTACGAACAACCAGTCGTGCTGGGTGGGTTTGAGCGGCTGGGGTGACGAGAAGCCCATGGAAGCGGTGCGAGCGGCCATCAACACCACGCTCGTGCCGAATGGCACGTCCTCGGACTCGCGCATCCGCGACGGCGCCAAGGTGGTGGTCGTCATCCTCACGGACACGCATGACTACTCGGCGGATTCCATCCAGACCTTCGAGCAGTACTTCAAGAGCACCGGCAACACGCCCGCGACGAAGAACCCGCTGAACCAGGTCATCCAGGTCCACGGCATCATCTGCCCGCCGGAGTTCGCCACCAGCAACACGGCGACGTGGTGTCACAACCAGGAGGACCCCCGCGACCCGAAGCACCTGGACATCATCCAGGCGACGGGCGGCGTGGTGGGCAGCATCCGCAACTCCACCTCCATCACCACGACCATCAACGGCATCATCGACAGCGTCATCGCGTCGGTGGGCTACCGCACGCAGCAGCCGCCCATCGGCGCGTCGGTGAAGGTGTCGGTGGCGACGGTGGCGGACGCGGTGTCGTGCCCCACGGCGGCGGACCTGCCGCGCAGCCGCACCAACGGCTTCGACGTGGATGGTATCAACCGCACGCTGTCGTTCTTCGGCGGCTGCCGGCCGCAGGCGGACAACACGCAGGCGGCGGTGTCCTACCGCTACTGGAGCGACCGGACGACGAACGCCAACGGCGTGCCGCCTCCTTGCAAGACGGACCCGTATTACGACGCGACGGAGGCGGACTACTGCGACGGCAAGCTCTCCTGCAACCGCACCACGGACAAGTGCGAGTGCCCGTCGGACTGCGGTGGTGTCGGCGCTCCGGGCCAGGTCTGCAACACGGACCCGGCGGTGTGCGCCTACACGTGCGCTTCGGATTGCGGTGGCACGTGCGGCACGTATGAGTCGTGCAACTCGGCGACCTGCGCGTGCTCGTGCGTCCAGACGGCCACGTGCGCGGCGGGCTACAAGTTCGACCCGAGCGTGTGCGCCTGTGCGTGTGACACCGCGTCGCTGAGCTGCGGCTCCACGACGCAGCCGGACGCGGCCTCGTGCTCCTGCGCTTGCAAGGCGGACTGCGGTGGCTGCCCGTCGAACACGGCGTGCAACCCGAGCACCTGCGCCTGCGAAGGCGTCATCGGCTGACGGTGACGTGAAGCGCCGGCCTTCACTCGAGGGCCGGCGTGGCGGAGTGCTTCCTCGGAAGCTGTCTGGGTCCGAGGAAGCCAGGGGCCTGGTGACGAAACGTCGCCGGGCGTCTGGGACCTGGCTCAGGACATGAAGAAGGCCCCGGTGGCGACGTGCCTCCGGGGCCTTCGTGTTTCTGGGGACTCAGCGGTGGTGACGCGCTACCGGCCCGCGGTGAGGCCCGTGGGCGCGGTGGCCGTGCGGAGGATGGGGTAGACGCGGTGCTGGGTGTCGCGAGCGGGGTGGCGCTCGTAGAAGAACCGCAGGCGCGCGCGCGGGTCCTTGGCGAAGGCGGGGTCCTTGAGCTTCGCGTCCCACTCGGCCTTCACGGTGGCGTCCCTGGCGAGCAGCTCCCGCGCGAAGGGCTCCAGCACGTAGTCCTCGATGTATTCCTTCTGCTCGAAGTGGGCGTTGAAGAAGCCCCACGCCAGGAGCGAGTCCGGCGCGGAGGGCTCCAGCAGGTGGGCCACCATCTCCACACCCGGCTGCGCGGTGGGGACGTACAGCGCGCCGGCGGAAAGTGACTGCGTCTGCTTCTCCCACGCGCCCTTCACAGACAGCGTCTGACGGCCCTCGTTGGACTGGGGACTCCACTTCGCCTCGGTGGCGCGGAACACCTCCACGTCGGTGGCGGGCGTCGGGCGGGACAGGCGCTGGAAGCGCAGGCCGTGGGTGGTGAGCTTCTGGGCCACCCAGGCGGCATGGGACGGCGGCACCAGGTAGCCGCCCGAGGGGATGGAGACGGTGAGGGCGGGCTCCACCTTGTCGAAGTACGGCACGGTCCACACCTGCGGCTTGGAGTCGTCGTAGCGAATCCACGTCTGCCCGGAGACGTCGGAGGCGCCGCGCTCGTAGGCGTAGCCCCGGAAGGCGATGGGGTGGCTCTCCGGCGTGTTCTTCCACGCGACGACGACGTCGCGCACCTTGCCGGCCTGGGCCTCCGCGTCGGCCGCCTTCACGGCGTTCATCAGCCCGGCGCCATCGCGGGCGACGAGGCGCAGGAGGCCGGCGACGACATCGCGCGTGGCCTTCACGCGCTCGGCATAGGGCTTCCACGAGTGCGTCTCCACGAGCACTCCGAACCGGTGGTACGCGGCGGCGTAGGCGTGGCTGAAGCGCGGAGGCGGCACGCCGTAGGCAAAGCCGGACGTCGGGTCATCGTCCTGGATGAACGAAGGGTAGAACTCCAGGGGCTGGTGGCCTTGCGTCTCCAGTTCCTGGAACAGCTCCTGGCGCAGCTTCACGCCGAGGGGGCGCAGGCGCTCCGGGCCGGACTTCTGCGGCTCGATGCCGACGGCGACGTCGGGCTCGAACTTGGCGCCGTCGGTGACGTGCAGGTCCGCGTAGACGAGCGCGTCCCAGGAGTGGAGGTAGCGCAGCAGGGCCACCATCTCCGGGCTCTCCGCCTTGGCGTAGTCGCGGTTGAGGTTGAGGTTCTGCGAGGTGACGCGCCAGCCCATCTCCTCGGGGCCCACCTGGTTGGGGCGGTTGTTGCGGCCGAAGCGCTCGTGGCCGTCGACGTTGAAGACGGGGACGAAGACGGCGGTGACACCCTTGAGGACACCCGGCAGCGTCTTGCCGGAGAGGACGTCTCGCAAGAGCGCGAAGCCGGCATCCTTGCCGTCGATTTCGCCGGCGTGGATGCCGCCCTGGAAGAAGACGACGGGGCGACTCTTCTTCGAGTTGGCGGCGGGGGTGAGCGTGCCGTCGGCGCTGGCGACGAGGGCGAGCATGGGCCGGCCCTCGGGCGTGGTGCCGAACGTGTCGCAGCGCACCTTGCCGGGGTAGGCCTTGGGGAAGGCGCGGCAGAGCGACTCCACCTCGGGGTAGCGGCCGGTGCGTGTCCAGCCGCTCTGCTCGGACGCGGTGGTGAGAGGCGGTGGAGCCTGGGCGAGCGCCAGGGAGAGGGCGGTGGCGAGGAGCATGGCCAACCCACAACACAGGCTCCCGTGGGTTTCAACCGCCTCGCACGGTGAGCGTTCCACCCACCGGTAGGACGTGGACGTGCTCGTGCGGCCAGCCTCGGCGGTTCCACTCGGCGTCCAGGCGGCGGGGCGGTTCGTCGAGCGGCTCGTCGGTGAGTTTGAACGTGCCCCAGTGCATGGCGAGGAACTCCCGGGCTCCGAGCGCCTCGAAGGCGCGGACGGCCTCTTCGGGGTTCATGTGCTGGCGGCTCATGAACCACTCCGGGTCATACGCGCCAATGGGGAGCAGGGCGGCGTCGAGCTTGGGAAAGCGGCGGCCGATTTCCTGGAAGCCATCGAACCAGGCGGTGTCACCGGAGTGGTAGACGCGGGCGCTGGAGCCCTCGACGACGAAGCCGCCCCAGAGCATCTCGTTGGCGTCGTTGAGGCCGCGTCGGCTCCAGTGTTGCGAGGGGACGTAGTGGACGGTGACGGGGCCCACCTGGGTGGATTGCCACCAGTCCAGTTCGGTGACGGCGAGCTTGCCGCCCCGGAACACGGGGGACTGTCCCAGGCCCGTGACGATGGGAGCGCCCACGTCGGTGAGCGTGGGCAGGTCCAGGTGGTCGTAATGGTTGTGGGAGACGAGGCTCGCGGCGATGGGAGGCAGCTTGTCGACGGGGACGCCGGGCGGGACGTTGCGGCGGATGACGACGTTGATGGCGTCGCGCAGCACGGGGTCGATGAGAAGGGAGAGGCCGTCGAGCTGGACGAGCCAGCTTGCGTGGCCCAGCCATGTGAGGCGCGCGCCCTCGCCGGGGGCGGGCGGTGTGGCGAGCAGGGCGAGGTCCGGCTCCACGCGAGGGACGGGTGCATGGTCGGGCGACTTGCGGCGGCGGCCGGAGAGCTTGTCGGCCACTGCCCATTTGAAGACGCTGCTGAACGGCTGAGGGCCGCTGCCGTCCAGGTTCTTGAAGCGCAAGGCCATGATGCGTGCTCCTCGAAGGACACCGGAGCGCGGAGCTCCGAGCGTCTGTCATGCTCGCGGGACGGTGCGGTTCGCAAGGGGAATGGAGCCCCTACCATGGTCGACATCACACATCGCATGCTCGAGACGAACGGGATTCGCCTTCATGTCGCGGAGGCGGGGAAGGGGCCACTCGTGCTGTTGCTCCATGGGTGGCCGGAGTCCTGGTACTCGTGGCGGCATCAGCTTCCGGTGCTCGCCGCCGCCGGCTACCACGTCGTCGCGCCGGACGTTCGAGGTTATGGGCGCAGTGACAAGCCGGGGCCCGTCGAGGCGTACAGCATGCGGAGCCTGGTGGCGGACTTCGTGGGGCTGCTGGATGCGCTCGGGGAGAAGACGGCGGTGGTGGTGGGGCACGACTGGGGCGCGGCGATGGCGTGGACCTGTGCCGCGCTTCATCCGGACCGCTTCAGGGCCGTGGTCGGCATGAGTGTGCCGCATCTGGGGCGTACACCGATGCCGCCCACGCAGCTCTTCAAGGCCGTGTTCGGTGAGAAGTGGTTCTACATCCAGTACTTCCAGCAGCCCGGTGTCGCGGAGGCGGAGCTGGAGGCGGATGTGCCGCGGACGGTGCGCACCGTTCTGGCGGGCTCCGTCGCGGGCTTCGACACGAAGTCGGAGTTGGTGCGCGCGAGGAAGCAGGGGGACGGGTTTCTCACGGGCATCGAGACGCCCGCGACCTTGCCCGCCTGGCTCACGGAGGAGGATGTCGCGTACTTCGTGAAGGAGTTCGAGGGCAGTGGGTTCCGGGGTGGGTTGAACCGTTATCGCAACATGGACCGGGACTGGGAGGAGCTGCCCGAGCTGGCGACGGTGCGAATCGAGCAGCCCGCGTTGTTCATCACGGGAGAGAAGGACCCGGGGCGCGCGCTGGCGCCGGTGGAGGTGATGAAGCCGCTGGTGCCGAATCTGAAGGACGTGCTCGTTGTTCCTGGAGCGGGGCACTGGGTTCAGCAGGAGCGTCCCGCGGAGGTCAACGCCGCGTTGTTGTCGTTCTTGAAGTCGCTGCCCGCGTGACGTCGCGGTGGGGCGGGTCTGTCACCAGTCGGGGTGACAGACCCATGGGCTTGAGGGGCGGCGCTGGAAGCAGCGGTAGCCGTCGTCACAGGTGTTGGGGCCCTTGGGGTCGCAGGGCTGCTCGCAGGCCCATCCGTCACAGATGAGGCCATTGGGGCATGGGGGGAGGTCCTTGCCGCAGCGCTCTTCGCATTCGGACCAGATGCGGTCGGGGAACCGGGAGGCGTGCATGAACTCGCAGGTCTGGCCCGAAGGGCAGGGGGTTTGTTGGCACTGTGGGCCGAACACCCTGGCGCACGCGGAGGCCCCTTCTTCGTGGCGGATACAGTGCTGTCCTTCGGGGCAGCCGCTCTTCTCACAGGTGGGGAGGCAGAGCGGTTCGGGTTGAGTGTCCGCGCAGAAGAAACTCGGAGTGCAACTTCCCGGCTCCGTCAGTGAGCAGGGGCGCGCGCAAAAACCGCCTTGGCTCCCGCATATCAATCCAGGTGCACAGGCTTCTTCCCGAGAGGCGGGAACCTTGATGCACCGCTCTCCTTCCGTGCGCACGCCGAGCAGCAAGCAGTAGCGCACCATGGGGCCGTGGCCTTCGGTTGCGAGGAGCTGACAGTGCTGTCCATCCTCGCATTGCGCATCCGTGAGGCACTGGCTGTCGGCGCAGTACTGGGCATGAGCTCGCGCATCCATGAGGCAGCCCAGCGGTGCCTCACAGTCGGAGCTTCGGGCGCAGTTCCGGTGATAGGTCCGCAGTGGGCCGCGTTCCTCTTTGGAGAGCAGGGGACTGACGGGGCGCCCTCGAAAGTGCTCCGGTCGCTCGGGTTGAAGTGTGCCGCCGAGGATGAGGACCAACGGCAGAGGAAGAAGCAGAGCGATTCCAACCCCCATGGGCGTTCGCCAGTTCATTCCGCTTCACCACAGCGTCGGATGCATTCCGGGTCCTTCGACGCTTCTCCGCTGCAGTATTGCTCGCGCTCCACGCTGGAGCAGCGCGTAGGGATGTTCTCCAGCGCATCTTGATGCGCGGCCCGGTCCACGAGGCCGTCACGCCGGTGGACCTCGGGACAGCCCATGACGGCGCAGGACAGCGCACAGACCCAGAAGGTCATCCATGGCATCGCTGTGTCCCCCCGACAGAGGAAACGACACAGGCATTCTACCGAAGGTAGGAAGTCGCGGAGACAACCTGGTTGATGGGGCGAGTGAGACTGTGCACGCGCCGACATCGCTCACCCACACGGCCCCGCACTCCCTTATATAGAGCGCGATGCTTCCCACCTCCGGCTCCACGACTCGCAAGCTGCTGCTCGCCTTCGGTGCGCTGGTGGCGCTGTTCACCGCCGCATCGGGCTTCGCGCTCGCTCGGCTGGCGGACATCCACGACGCCTCGCACGAGCTGCGTGAGGCCGGCGGCCGGGTCCGCGAGGCACTCGAGCTGGCCACCGCCGTACGAGACCAGTACGCGCATCTGGCCCACACCATCATCCTCGGCAACGCCAGCCACGTTCACTTCCACGAGGAGTCGCGAGCACGCGTCGAGACGCTCACCCGCCGGCTCCGAGAGCAGGCTCAGGACGCCGAGGAGCGCGCCTGGGTGGCGGACATCCAGGAGAACGGTGACGCGCTGGACCGGCTGTATCGCGAGACACTCCTGCCCGCCGTGCTGGCGAAGGACCACGCCGCCGTCACCACCGCCCACGGCCGCGCCCTGGAGCGCGTCTCCCTCATCCAGGCCCGCGCCGAGGCCCTGGCGCGCCGCTTCGACACTTCCATCGGCTCGTTCGAGGAACACGTCGCCGCCGTCGAGCACACCAGCTTCCGCTGGGCCCTGCTCTTCCTCGGAGGCGCGACGCTGTTCGCCGTGGGCGTGGGCATCTACATCGGCAACTCCGTGGCCCGCCCCGTGGCTCGACTGTCCGAAGGCGCTGCTCGACTCGCCCAGGGCGACCTGGACACGCGCATCCCCGAGGACGACCCGGGAGAACTCGGCCGACTCGCCGCGCAGTTCAACCGGATGACCGATGCCCTGCGCACGCACCAGGCCCAGCTCGTTCAACACGAGAAGCTCGCCAGCGTCGGCCGACTGGCGGCGGGCGTCGCCCACGAAATCAACAACCCGCTCGGCGTCATCCTCGGCTATGTGCGCATCCTCCAACGCAAGGCGGAGGGTGCCCTGGCGGAAGACCTGAAAGTGGTGGAGGAGGAGGCCGTGCGCTGCCAGCAGATTGTCGAAGGGCTCCTCGACCTCTCCCGCCCGGGCCAGGGCCCGGTGGAAATAGTCCCCCTGCGCGAGACGTGTGAGGACGTGGTGGCGAGGCTGCGCGAAGCAGAGAGACTCGGACAAGTGGACGTGCGCGTGGAGGGCTCGGCGAGCGCGTGGGCCCAGCCGTCGCGGCTGCGCCAGATTCTCCTCAACCTGGTGAAGAACGCCGCCGAGGCCGCCGGAACCGGTGGCACCGTCGAGGTCCGAATCGCGCCCGCGAAGGACGGCGGCGCGAGCGTCTCCGTCTCCGACTCCGGCCCCGGTGTGAAGCCCGAGGACCGCCGCCGCCTCTTCGAGCCCTTCTTCACCACCAAGTCCACGGGCACGGGCCTGGGGCTCGCCGTGAGTCAGGCCATCGCGGAGGCACACGGCGGACGCATCGAGGCGGACACGGGCCCGCTGGGAGGCGCGCGCTTCACGCTGCGCCTGCCCCCCGCGTCGGCGGAGCGGGAGGCCATGGCATGAGCACTCCAACCCAACCCGGCGTCCTGGTGGTCGACGACAAGGAGAACATGCGCAAGCTGTTCTCCCGCATCCTCGGAGACGCCTACGCCGTGACGGAGGCCGCCGATGGCGAGCAGGCCATGTCGCTGCTGGCCTCGCGCGACTTCGACGTGGTGGTGACGGACATCCAGATGCCCGGAGCGGACGGCTTCGCGGTGCTGCGCGAAGTGAAGCGCCGCGCTCCCGACACGGAGGTGATTCTCGTCACCGCGTTCGCCAGCATCCCCAAGGCCGTCGAGGCCATCAAGGAAGGCGCCTACGACTACCTCTCCAAGCCGTTCGACCCCGACGAGGTCGCGCTCGTCGTGGCACGTGCGCTGGAGAAGCGTCGCCAGGGCCGGGAGGCCGCGGGACTGAAAGCCCGGCTCGCGTCGGCCCCCGAACTCCACGGGCTGCTGGGCGGAAGCGCCGCGATGCACGCCCTGCACGGCCTGCTCTCCCAGGTCGCGGCGAGAGACCTCACCGTCCTGCTCACAGGCGAGACAGGCACGGGCAAGGAGCTGGCCGCGAGGGCTGTCCACAAGGAGAGCCCACGCGCCGCGAAGCCCTTCGTGGCGGTGAACTGTGGCGCGCTCCCCGCGGAGCTGGTGGAGAGCGAGCTGTTCGGTCACGCGAAGGGCGCCTTCACGGGCGCCACGGTGGCGAAGCCCGGACTCTTCGAGGAGGCCCACGGCGGCACGCTCTTCCTCGACGAGATTGGAGACCTGCCGCTGCCCGTGCAGGTGAAGCTCAACCGGGCCCTCCAGGAGAAGGAAGTCCGGCGCGTGGGCACCACCGTGCCGGTGAAGGTGGACGTCCGCGTGGTGGCCGCCACGCACCGTGACTTGTCCGCCGAGGTGGCCGCCGGTCGCTTCCGCGAGGATCTCTACTATCGCCTCAACGTGGTGACGGTGCGACTGCCCGCGCTGCGAGAGCGACGTGAGGACGTCCCATTGCTCGCGATGCATTTCCTGTCTGGCGCGGGACGGTCTGAAGTGGAGAGCTTCACCGCCGAGGCCCTGCGCGCGCTCGCGTCCTACGACTGGCCTGGCAACGTGCGACAGCTCGAGAACGCCGTGGCGCGAGCCGTGGCCGTGGCCCGAGGTACGCGCATCACCCCAGAGGACCTCCCTCCCGAGGTGGCCACGTCACGCGGTGTCACCTCGGGCGCCACGGCTCCGGGAGTGAGGGCCACCGCCGAATCCCTGGCGAAGCTGCCATACCGTGAAGCAGTGGACGGCGCCCGCGACACGGTGTCCCGCGAGTACCTCACCGCGTTGATGCAGGAGTTCAGCGGCAACGTCACCCACGCCGCCGAACGCGCCGGCATGGAGCGCGAGAGCCTCCACCGGTTGCTCAAGCGCTACGGAGTGCGCTCGGAGGACTTCAAGCGCTCCGAGTGACGTGCGTCGCAGAACGCTGGCACCACTAATCCGCCGCGAGATGCGGCAGTGCTCTCAGCCTGAAGCGCCCTGCGCAGCGAACCGCGCGACTCAGAACGCCGGCACCACCGCGCCGCCGTACTGGGACTCGATGAAGCGGCGCACCTCTCCGGACTGGAGCGCCTTGAGCAGCACCCGGACCTCGGGGCGGGACTCGTCGCCCTTCCGGACGACGAGCACATTCGCATAGGGATTGCGCGTGGAGGACTCGCGAGCCAGCACCTTCGCGTCCAGCTTCAGGTGCTTCTGTGCCTCCAGGAAGTAGTTGCCGTTGATGACGGCGGCGGCCACGTCCTCCAGCGTGCGCGGCTGCTGCTCGGCGTCGATCTCCCGCAGCTCCAGCTTGCGAGGGTTGCCCACCACGTCCTGCACCGTGGCGACGGCGCCCGCGCCCTCCTTCAGCCGCAACAGGCCCTGGTCCGCGAGCAGATGCAGCGCGCGCGACGCGTTGCTCGGGTCTGACGGAATCGTCACCTGCGCGCCCTCGGGCAACTCCGCGAGCTGACGGAACTTCGTCGAGTACAGCGCCAGCGGCTCCAGGTGCACCGCGCCCGCGCTGCGCAGGGAGAGCTGACGGTCCGCGGAGAAGCGCTCCAGATACGGCACGTGCTGGAAGTAGTTGGCGTCGAGCTGTCCATCCGCCAGGGCCACGTTGGGCTGCACGTAGTCGGTGAACTCCACCACCTCGATGCGCACGCCGTCACGCAGGGCCACGGGTACCGCGGCGCGAAGAATCTCGCCATGCGGCACCGGGTTGACGCCGATTCTCAGCGTGGGCACTCCGGGCGCCTCGCCGATGGCGGGAGCCTCCGACTTCTTGCAGCCCGTTCCCACGAGCAGCGCGATGGAGACGGCGGCGAAGGCCAGGGGGATGATGAAAAATGATGCAGGTGGCTTCATGGGGTGTGGATTCCGGAGGAGAGGCCGCGGGCAACAGCGTGACCGGGTGGATATTTCAGTCGTGCGCGCGGCGGGAGTGCGGCGAGGTGTGGTCGAAGCGCGAAGCCACTCCATCCCCAAGCCACTGCACGAGCTGCACCAGCGCCAGCAACACGGCGAGGCAGCCCAACATGACGTCGGTGCGGAAGCGCATGTACCCGTACTTCACCGCGAGGTCTCCCAGCCCACCTCCGCCCACGGCGCCCGCCATGGCGCTGTAGCCGAGCAGGCTGATAACCACGAGCGCGGTACCGCGCACGAGAGATGGCAGGGCCTCGGGAATCAGGACGCGGAAGATGACGCGCCGGTGGGTGGAGCCCATGGCGATGGCGGCCTCCACCAAGCCGGAGTCCACCTCGCGCAGCCCCTGCTCCACCACGCGCCCCATGAAGGGAATCGCCGCGACGACCAGCGGAACGATGGCGGCGGTGGTGCCAATCGTGGTGCCCACCAGCAGGCGAGTCAGGGGAACGATGGCCACCATCAAGATGATGAAGGGCACCGAGCGCCCCACGTTGACGAGCGTGCCCAGCACGCGGTGCAGCGCCGGGCGCTCCCACAGTCCGCCCCGGTCCGTCAGCACCAGCAGCACTCCCAGGGGCAGCCCCGCGAGCACCACCAGCACCGTGGCCACCGACGTCATGTAGAGCGTCTCCAGCGTGGCCACCCACAGCGAATGCGTCAGCTCACCAGGCATGGGCCGCCTCCTCCGACGTCAAGCCCTGCTCGCGCAGGAACGCCAGGGCCTGGCTCACCGCGTCCGGAGCACCCGTGAGCTCGAAGAGCAGCCGCCCCACGCGCGCCTCGCCCACGCGCTCCAGCGAGCCCTCCAGCAGATGCGCGTCCACGTCGAAGCGACGCGCCAGGGTGGAGAGGATGGGACGCGTGGAGTGCTCGCCCGACAGTGACAGCTCCACGCGCTGACCGCCCCGAAGGACGGCGCTCTCGCCCGTCGTGAAGGGTGGGTAGCACAGCCCATGCAGATGCGAGCCCGGACGGGAGAGCAGCTCCACCACCTTGCCCTGCTCCACGAGCCGTCCCTGCTCCAGCACGGCCACCGAGTCGCAGATGGCCTTCACCACCTCCATCTGATGGGTGATGAGCAGGATGGTGAGGCCGAGCTGTCGGTTCAAATCCCGGAGCAACGCCAGCACCGAGCGCGTCGTCTCCGGGTCCAACGACGACGTCGCCTCGTCGGACAGCAAGATGCGAGGACGCGGCGCCAGGGCGCGGGCAATGCCCACCCGCTGCTTCTGCCCACCCGACAACCGCGCCGGGTAGGTGTCCGCCTTGTCCGACAGGCCCACCAGCGAGAGCAGCTCCGCGACGCGCGCGCGAATCTGCTCGCGTGGCAGCCCCGCCACCTCCAGCGGATACGCGACGTTGGCCGCCACCGTCTGCGAGGAGAACAGGTTGAAGTGCTGGAAGATCATCCCGATGCCCTGCCGCGCCAGACGCAGCTCATCGGGATTCAGCGACAGCAGCTCCTTCCCATTCACCCGCACGCGGCCCTGGGTGGGACGCTCCAGGAGGTTGACGCAGCGGATGAGCGTGGACTTGCCGGCGCCGCTCTGCCCGAGCACGCCGAACACTTCTCCTGGGTCCACCCGCAGCGACACGTCCTGGAGCGCCGACACCTCGCGCCCGCCCTGCCTGTACACCTTGCTGATACCGCGCAGCTCAATCATCCACCGACTCCCTGCGGTGTGTTCGCCAGCTCTTCGGCGAACGCCGCGAACGAACTCCAGTACCGCTCACCGGTGTCGGGCAGCACGGTGAGCACCGTCTTGCCGGGGCCCAGTCGCCGCGCCACCTGCCGGGCCGCGTGCAGCGCCGCGCCACTGGAGATGCCCACGAGCAGACCCTCCCGGCTCGCCAGTTCCCGCGCGGCGAGGTACGCGTCGACATCCGCGACGTCGATGACCTCGTCATAGACGGAGCGGTCCAGCACCTCCGGCACGAAGTTGGCGCCAATGCCCTGGATGCGATGCGGCCCCGCCTTGCCCTGGGTGAGCAGGGGCGAGCGCAGCGGCTCCACGGCGATGACCTGCAGGGACGGGTTCTCCTTCTTGAGCACGCTGCCCGCGCCCGTAATCGTGCCGCCCGTGCCGATGCCCGCCACGAAGGCGTCGAGCTTGCGCACGTCCAGGTCTCCGAGAATCTCCTTCGCCGTGGTGCGCCGGTGAATCTCCGGGTTGGACGGGTTGCGGAACTGCTGCGGCATGAAGCCCTTGTCGCCCAGCTCCTTGATGAGCTCGTCGGCCGCCTCGACGGCGCCGTTCATTCCCTTGGCCGCGGGCGTCAGCACCAGCTCCGCGCCATAGGCCTCCAGGATGCGGCGGCGCTCCACGCTCATGCTCTCCGGCATGGTGAGGATGATGCGGTAGCCCTTCACCGCGGCGACCATGGCCAGGGCCACGCCGGTGTTGCCGCTGGTGGGCTCGACAATCGTCATGCCCGGACGCAGGCGGCCCTTGTTCTCCGCGTCCTCAATCATCGCCAGACCGATGCGGTCCTTCACGCTGCCACCGGGATTGAAGGACTCGACTTTCGCCAGCAGCGTGGCCGCGTCAGGGCCTCCGACGCGCGACAGGCGGATGATGGGCGTGCGGCCAATGAGCTGCGTCACGTCGGGGTAGATGTTGTTGGGCATCCGCGTCTCGGGGTTGGGGCCGGGACTTCGATGCAGCGCCCCGGCGTGTGGGGAAAATGGAACGGCCCGTCTCCAGGTTTCTGGGGGGACGGGCCGGACACGCCTGCGCGCGAAAGACGCTCAGTACGCTCGAACGGACGGACCCGTCGTGACGCGGCAACACATGCCGCGACAACAGGACCCGAACGGAGCGACGAAGCAGAGCATCGGCTTCAGGACGTAACCAATCCGCCGGAGACTGTCAACCCGACCTCCCTTTCACGCGGCCTCCTTCAAGGCCCGGCCCAGCGCGAGCGCGAGGTCCGCTTGCAGGTCCTCCAGGTCCTCCAGACCCACGGAGAAGCGGATGAGGCTGTCGGTGATTCCCCGTCGCTCGCGCTCGGCGGCGGGCACGGAGGCATGCGAGTGCCTCGCCGGCACGGTGATGATGCTCTCCACCGCGCCCAGCGACACGCCGAGCAGCGGCAGCCGCAGCGAGTCCACGAACGTTGCCGCCATCGAGTCGTGGGCGAGTCGGAAGGACACCACAGCGCCGGTGCCTGGATAGAAGACCTCTCGAATCTCCGGCCTGCCTCCGAGCCAGCGAGCGAGCGCCCCGGCCGTGCGCACCTGCCGCTCCATGCGGACCTGCAGCGTCTTGATGCCGCGCTGAAGCAGGAAGCAGTCCTGCGGCCCAAGCACCGCGCCCACCGCGTTCTGGAGGAAGTAGACCTCCTTCGCCAGCTCCGGCGTCCGCACCGCCACGGTACCCGCGATGATGTCGCTGTGTCCGCCCAGGTACTTGGTGGCGGAGTGGATGACGATGTCCGCGCCCTCGGTGAGCGGACGCGAGAGGTAGGGGGATAGGAAGGTGTTGTCCACGATGAGCAGCGCGCCGTACGTCCGCGCGAGGATGGACATGGCGGTGACGTCGGTGCGCCGCAGGAAGGGATTGCTCACCGTCTCGACGAGGAGCCCCTTCGTGTTGGGGCGGAACGCGGCGCGCACCGCGTCCGTGTCCGAGGTGTCCACGAAGGTGGCTTTGAGTCCAAAGCGGCTGAACACCCGGGTGAGCACGCGGTACGTGCCGCCGTAACAGTCGTCGGTGACGACCAGGTGGTCCCCCGCGCTGAAGAGCATCAGCACCGTGGACAGCGCGGCCATGCCGGAGCCGAAGGCGAACGCCCCGGCGCCCTCGTCCAGACTCGCGAGCACGCCCTCCAGCGCCTTGCGCGTGGGGTTGCCGGAGCGCGCGTAGTCGAACTCGCCGGAGTGCTCCAGACCCGGCTGGTCGAACATGGAGACCTGGTAGATGGGCACCGCGGCGGCGCCCGTCACCGGGTCGACTTCATGACCCGTGTGCAGCAGTCGGGTGGCGAAGTTCGACGGGCTGGGAGCGCCCTTCGAGCGCCTGGGCCAAATCGGAGATGATGTCATGGCAGTCCTCGATACCCACGGAGAGGCGAAGCAATCGGTCGGTGATGCCAAGCTGTTCCCTGCGCGCGACGGGGATGTCGGCGTGGGTCTGCGTGGCGGGGAAGGTGATGAGCGTCTCGACGCCGCCCAGGGACTCGGCGAAGAGGCAGATGCGCACGGCGGCGAGCACCTGGGGCACCAGGGCCGCGTCGGTGACGTCGAAGGAGAGCATCCCGCCCGAGCCCGGGTAGTAGACGCGCTCCACCTGGGGGTGGCTCGACAGGAACGCGGCCACCTCGCGAGCGTTCGACTGGTGGCGCTCCATGCGCAGCGCGAGCGTCTTGAGCCCGCGAATCACGAGGTAGGAGTCCTGCGGCCCGAGGATGGCGCCGATGCCGTTCTGGACGAAGGCGAGCCGTTCGCCCACCGCCGCGTCCTTCACCACGAGCGCTCCGGCGACGACGTCGTTGTGTCCGGCCAGATACTTCGTCGCGCTGTGGACGACGATGTCCGCGCCCAGCTCCAGCGGGCGCTGGAGGAACGGTGTGTTGAAGGTGTTGTCCACGATGAGGAGCGCGCCCGCCTTCCGGGCGACGTCCGCGAGCGCGGACAGGTCCGCCGTCTTCATCAGCGGGTTGGTGGGCGACTCCACCAGCAGAGCCTTGGTGTTGGGGCGCAGCGCCGCGCGCACCGCGTCCAGCCGCGTGGTGTCCACGAAGGTGTGGGGGATGTGGAGCAGCTTGTCCACCAGTCGGAACGTTCCGCCGTAGAGGTCCTCGGTGAGGACCAGGTGGTCCTCGGGGCCGAGGAGCTGGAGCGCGCAGTGCAGCGCGGCCATGCCGGAGGAGAAGGCGAGGCCCCGGCTGCCGCCTTCGAGGCCCGCGAGCGCGTCCTCGAGCGCGGCGCGGGTGGGGTTCTTCGTGCGCGAGTAGTCGTACCCGGTGGACTGCCCGAGCGCGGGGTGTTGGTAGGTGGCGGAATGGTAGATGGGCACCGCGACCGCGCCGGTGGTCGGGTCTCTGCGTGTGCCGGCGTGGACGAGGGCGGTGGCGAGTTTCATGACGTGGCTCCAGTTTCCGGGTGGACGGGGCTCAGCGGCCCCGAAGCGTCTGGGAGACGCGGAGAATATCGGCGAGCACGCCCGACGCCGTGACAGCGCCCCCCGCGCCCGCGCCTCGCACGGTGAGGGGGAACTCGCTGTGTCGCGTGGTGGTGAAGGAGACGAAGGACTCGGAGCCGCGCAGGTCCGCGGCCGGCTGGCCCGCTTCGACGGCGGTGAGTCCCACGCGGATGACGGGCGCGTCGGTGCCCAGCCGCGTCGGGTCGATGCGCGCCAGGTAGCGCAGCACCGTGCCGGACTGTCGGCAGCGCTCCACCTTCTGTGTGTACTCCGCGTCGAGTGCGCGGAGGCTTCGCAGATAGGACTCGGGGGAATCGCCCGCGTCCGAGGGCTCCGGGACGAAGGGCTCCAGGGCGACGTCGGAGAGTGACAGCGACAGGCCCAGCTCCCTGGCGAGGATGAGCGCCTTGCGTGCCACGTCCGCGCCGGACAGGTCCTCGCGCGGGTCCGACTCGGTGAAGCCGCGCTCGCGGGCCGTGCGGACGGCCGTGGACAAAGGGACGCCGGCCGTCAGCTCGTTGCAGATGAAGCCCACGCTGCCGGAGAGGGACGCGGTGATGAGGCGCACGGTGTCGCCGGTGCGCACCAGGTTGGCGAGCGTGTCGATGACGGGGAGGCTGGAGGCTACCGTCGTCTCGTAGTGGTACGCGACGTGGTGACGGCGTGCCTCGGCGAGCAGGGCCTCGCGCTCGTTCCAGGGCAGGGCGAGCGGTTTCTTGTTGGCGGCCACGACGTGGATGCTCCGACGGAACGCCTCCGTGTAGAGCGAGGCCACATCGCCGTCCGCCGTGCAGTCGACGAGGATGGGCACGGGCAGCCGGCGCAGTTCGTCCAGCAGCGGCGCCAGTGCGCGCGTGCCCGGCTCACCTCGGACGACGCGAGCGAGCTGCTCCTCGATTCCGTCCAGGGAAAGGCCGGCCGGGTCGAACAGGGTGTGTCGGCTGTCGGCGATTCCGACGACGCGCAGCGCGATGCCGTGGCGCTGGCGGAGCTGTTCCTGCTGGGCGCGAAGCTGCGCGAGGAGCTGACCTCCCACGGTGCCCTTGCCGAGCAGGAAGAGGCTGACTTGTTGATGGGCGAGGTTGAAGGCGGCGTGTGTCGTACGCACCGCGATGGCGGTGTCCTCCGCGTCCACCACGCAGGAGATGGAGCGCGAGCTGGCGCCTTGTGCGCTGGCTCGCACGCCGACGCCGACCGCGCCCAGAGCGCTGAAGAAGCGGCCGGCCACATTGACGCCGTGGCCCATCGCCTCGGCCACCAGGGTGACGAGCGTCACCGGCTCGCGGACGCCGAGCGGCTCCACCTCACGGCGCGCCAGCTCCTGCGCGAGCTCTGCTTCCAGGGCGTTGCGGGCGCGCTGCGCATCGGGTCGGGGGACGACGAGGGCGATGGACTGGCCGTTGGCGGACTGGGCGGTCATCCACACCGTGACGCGGGCGGCGCGCAGCGCGGAGAGGGCGCGCTCGCCGAGCTGGAACTGGTCGGAGAGCTTGCGCACCTCGATTCCCAGCAGGGCCAGGTCCTCGCGCGTGGCGATGCACGTGGGGCGCTGCCCGTCGCGCGAGCCGATGGCGTCGATGAGCGTGCCCGGGTGGTCCGGGTGCATGGTGTTGCGGATGCGCAGGGAGATGCCGGCCTCGATGAGGGGAATCATCGTGCGCGGGTGCAGCATGCGGACGCCGACGGCGGCCAGCTCCAGGCCCTCGCCATGGGTGAGGTGCGCCACGGGGTACGCGTCGCTGACGAGGTCCGGGTCGGCGGTGTGCAGCCCGAGCACGTCGGTCCACACGGTGACTTCAGAGGCTCCCAGTCCCTGCGCCACCAGGGCCGCCGTGTAGTCGGAGCCGTTGCGGCCCAGGGTGGTGGTGCGTCCGTCCAGCGTCGCGGCGATGAAGCCGGGGATGATGGGGACGGTGGTTCCCCACTCGGCGGTGGCTGACTGGAGGCGCTCGCGGGTCCGCGTCACATCCACGCGCGCGGTGCCGAAGGTGTCGTCCGTCACGAGCAGCAGGCGGGCGTCGCGAAAGTGAGCCTCGGTGCCCGCGGCCCTGAGCAACTCGGCGAGGAGGGTGGCGGAGATGAGCTCACCGAAGGAGAGGACCTTGTCCTTGGAAGGCGGGGAACACTCGCGGGTGAGGGAGATGCCCTGGAGGAGTTGCTGGAGTGGGGCGAGGAGCTGGTCGACGCGCGCGGCGAGCGTGGTGGACTGCGCGGGGTGGAGCGCGGCGGCGTTCGTCTTGGCGAGGTGGGCGATGCGGGCCACCACGGTGAGCGAGCCCTCCAGCTCGCCTCGGGTGGCGAGGTCGGCGGCCTCCAGGAGCCAGTCGGTGGTGTCGCCCATCGCGGAGACGACGACGGCGAGCGGGCCCGTGCGGGAGTGTTTGCCAATCAGCTCGATGACCTGACGCAGCCGGCGGGGTGAGCCCACGGAGGAGCCGCCGAACTTCATCACCCGAAAGGAATTGCTGCTCATCTGCGAACCTCGAACGAGGGCCGTGGCCCTGAAGACATGAGAGGGCGCGAGGCCGCGCTGTCGACACACGTCGAGCGAGCGCGGCGCCTGGGCGCCGACGAAGGAAGGAAAGGGAATGGGAGCGGAGTGGGAGCGCTAGCCGACGTGTAGCGGCCCGCGCATTCGCGGGACGGTGACGTGGCGGGCGCGGCGCATTCGAGCGCTCTCGCGGCGGGGGCGCTGCGTGGCGCGAGGGGATGCGGCGGAGGTGGATGGAACCACGGAGGTCCTCTCTCACCGAAGCTGAGGAGTTGCCTCGCTTCGGACGCTTGGTTTGCCCGTGGAGCACCTGCTCCCTGAGCCGCATCGTTTGGACACCTTGGAGGTCCGTCTCCAGGTTGTCGGGCCACCGCCGAAGCGGTACCGCTCTTGATGCTGCACGCGAGATAAACGGGATGCGGGGCCTTGTCAATCCCTCGCAGCGCGACTGCGGCTAGGTTTCGCCAGATATGCCGCTCATTCGCGACTCATTGTGGTTGCTGGTTGCCGCGCACTTGCTGGCTTGCTCCACCGCGCAGCACGTTCCTGACCCTCATGAGGTGGGTGGGACGGAAGTGGAGTGTTCCGCTCCGAGTTTGGACCGGTGTGTCGCGCTCCTGTGCCTGGGGGACATGTGCGGTTTCTATCGGTGTGAGGATGTGGCCAGTGACTTCGAACTCGCGCGCTTTCCTCCGTCACGTCCGCCAGCGGCGGCAGCGGCTCCCGGGATGGGGCCTCGACGGAACTGGGGCGGTGCCCAGCAACTCCCCAAGGGCGCCGTCATGGTCTTCCCGAATTGGAATGGTGCCCCCGAACGCGTCATCCCACCGTCCCATCAGCTCCCTCGGGGCCGGTTCGAGAAACACCACATATTCCCCCAGGCGGAAGATCTGGCGCGGTGGTTCGAGCGCCAGGGTCTCAAGATTCACGACTACACCATGCCCATTCCTCGAGACCTCCACAGAAGGATTCACGAAGGAGGACCCTCGGGAGGAGCTTGGAACAACGCCTGGCGGGAGTTCATCCGGAGCAACGACGATGCGCGGCCCGAGGAGATCTTCAAGCACGCAGGGGAGCTCATCTATCGATTCCAGCTCATGGGAGGTCCCATTCAGCCCTACCATTCCAGGCCGGGAGCGTGATGCGCGTCTTCGAACTCAGGTGGGACAAGTCACTCTGGCCTCGCTTTAACGGAGGCCTCAACGCCGCGCACAGGTGGGGGCTTCCTGGCGCGCACTGCACGATGTGTGGTGCGACCTGGAGTTCCTCGGGACACCAGTATCCGGCGGTCGACCTGTCCGGACTGCCAGACCAGGATGAGTTCTTGAAGGCCCGGCCCGAACCCTTCCCTGAGTTCGCACGTCTCCGAGAACGAGTGAGGCCGCTGGCACCGTCGACCGCGACGTTGCCTCCTGGAACGGCATTCGGCCCGCTGGTGGGGACTGCTTCTGGCAGGTTCGCAGCCTTCGCCTGGTTGGGCGACAGCTTGCTGCTGGTTCGGAGTGAAGTGCTGGAGCCGCTTCAAGCGGAGGGCGTGCGCGGACTCGTGGACTGCCGAACAGAGCTTCGCTTCCGTCAACAAGAACCCCTAGCGTTGCTGGAGCTTCAGATCGAACCACGCGGACGGCTGCACCCGGATTGTCTTCCTCCGGATTTGCCTCCGCCGTGTTCGACTTGCGGACGGGTCGGGCTCCGGCTGCCAGAGGAGCCCATCCTCGACGCCGCGACCTTGCCCCTGGACCGTGACCTCTTCAGGGTGGGCGACTTCGCCACGGTGATTGTGGGAACCGAGCGGTTCATGGAGGCGGTGCATCGGTTGGCCTTGGAAGGAATCTCCTTTCGCGAGCTGCCGACGCGCTGAGCAGGTCGCCCCACTGGGAGCGCTGGTCGCTCGGGCCCATCACAGTGTGATGGACATGGTCACACCTGGTGCGGCCTCACTTGTGCCCAACTTGTTGGAATCCTTGGCCTTCGGGTTGGGTACGCGACTTGCGTTGGGACGTGGACATGTTGCTCGTGCCCGCTGCCCTGTCGCTCGTGCTGGCTGCCTCGCCCCTGGAGGCGTGGCCGCTGGCGCGCGTGGCGTCGGAGGCCGTGGCTCGAAGTCCCGAGGTCGCGGCGGCACGCGCCGAGGAAGAAGGTGCCGAGGGAACTCGCGCAGCGGACGGCCGCTGGCTTCGAAACAATCCCTCCCTCGAGGTCGCGGTCGTCAGTGATGCCCTCACGGGCGCACAAGGTGAGCAGCGCACGGAAGTCGTGCTGAGCCAGATGCTGGAGGTCGCTGGACAGCGCGGCCTGAGACTGGACCGCGCGAGGTCTGCTCAAGAGGCGGCGCGTGCGCGGCGTCAGGCCGCGATGCTGAGCGCTTCGTCAGGTGCGGTGGATGCGGCGGTGGAGTTGGAGCGGCGCGAAGCTCGCTCCTCCCTGGCTCGCGAGGCGCTGGAGCTGACCCGGGAGATGGAGACCGCCACGGTGCGCCGCTTCGCCGCGGGTGACGTGTCGGAGCTGGAACGCAATGCCGCGACCTTGGAGCGAGCCCGCGCGGAGGCTCGGGTCGCACAGGCCCACGCGGAGGCGCAGGCGGCTCGCGTCGAACTGAATCGGAGACTGGGCCGCCCGGCGGACGCGCCGCTCACGGTCGCCCTCCTCGACTCGGCGACGGACACCCTGCCGTCGGAGCTGACGGGCGAACAGCCGACCCTGGTGGCCGCGCGCGCGGAGGTGACGGCGGCGGGCTCCGAGGTGGACCTGCTGCGCCGCGAGCGCATCCCCAATCCCACGCTGTCCCTGGGCTACGAGCGTGAACGTCGGCCGGAAGCCCACGGTGCCTTCACGGACCTGCACACCGAACACCTGCTCATCGCCCGACTGTCGGTGCCGCTGCCGTTGTGGGACCGCAACCAGGGCGAGCTGGCGCAGGCTCGGGCTCGACACAAGGTGCGTGAGTCGGAGCGCATCGCGCGAGCGCGTGAGGTGGAGTCAGAGCAGGCCGTGGCACGCACGACGTTCGAGGCCGCGCGAGCCGCGCACACGGCCTTGATGTCGGTGCGTCCTTCGGTGGACCGAAATCTGGAATTGGTGCGCCGTGCCTACGAGGCGGGGCAACTGGGACTGGACTCGTTGTTGCTCGCCAGGGACCGGTCCTTCGCCGCCTCGGCGGACGCGGTGGACGCGGCGGCGGCGCTGGCACGTGCGCGCACGGCCTTGCTGCGCTCGGTGGGACGGATGCCTACGGGCGAGGTGCCGGAATGAGGACCGATGAACGGCTCGGGTTCGCGACCCAGATGCGGCGAGAAGCAGGGACGAGCCGCTCTGCTTCCGCACGAGGTGTCGCGATGAGGGCAGCGCGGTGGTGGGTGTTGATGGCCTGCATGTCGCTGCCAGCCCTGGCGCATGAGGGCGCGGCCCACGGAGACACCGCCACCGCGTCCGTGCCGGGTGAGGCCTGGCATGTCCTCTCCGCCACGGGAGAGGTGTTCGAGGTGGTGCTCAAGCACCCGGAGCATTCAGAGGCGGCGAAGACGCCTGTTCGCCTGTGGGTCGCGGACGTGGAGACGAACGCGCCGGTGAGCAGCGCCCATCTGGAACTCACCCTCACCGGGTCGACCGTGCAGACGCTGGCGCCGAAGCTGGAGTCCCCCGGCGTCTACGTGGCCGACGCGGAGCTGCTACCCGGAGCGGAGCTGGCGGCGGTGGTCACTGTGACTCGTGGCAACGACCTGGACGTGCTGGCGCTGGGGACGGTGCATCTGTCCTCGGAACACGACGCCACCGATGCCGGCCCTGGCTTGCGCGGGCCCCTGGGCTGGCGTGCCACGGGTGGCATCGTCCTGTTGCTGGTGGCGGGTGCGTGGTGGATGAACCGACACAAGAAGGTGCGGCCATGAGCGGGTCTGCTATCTCCCTCACTGCTCGTGGGATGCTGTCGCTCACGCTGCTCCTCACGAGTCCCCTCGTCCTGGCGCACGCTGGTGAGCAACACGGGAAGCCCGCTGCGGCGCAGCAGCCCATTGTCGCTGGCGCCTCCTTCACCGTGCCGAAGGAAACACAGTTCCTGCTGGAAGTCCGGACGCAGCGAGCGGCGGTGCGCTCCCTGGAGTCGCGGCTGGTGACCCCGGGAAAGGTGGTGCCGCGCACGGACCGCTTCGCACAGGTGTCCGCGCCCGTGTCGGGAAGGGTGCTCGCCGCGAATGGCACCGTGCCGCTCGTGGGCCAGCGCGTGAAGCGCGGTGAGGTGCTCGCGCTGGTGCAGCAGAGCCTGTCCACGTCGGAGTCCACGGGGCTGTCGACCAGTCACTTCCAGGCCGAAGCGGAGGCCGTACGCGCGCAGGCGGCCCTGGAGCAGGCCCGTCGGGATTTGACGCGCCTGGAGTCCCTTCAGGGCGTGGTGGCGGAGAAGGAAGTCCAACAGGCGCGGCTCGCGGTGAACACCGCCGAACAGGAGTGGAGCCGAGCGAAGTCCGCGCGAGACGTGCTCGCGGGCGCACGACAGGGTCAGGGCACCGCGCGCTTCTCGCTCGTCTCGCCCATCGACGGAGTGCTGGTGGAGGCCCGCGCATCCGTGGGCGAGCAGGTGGACCCGTCTCGCGCCCTCTTCGCGGTGTTGGACTCTTCCGTCCTCTGGGTGGAGGCGCGGGTCTTCGAAGGAGATGTGTCGCGCGCGGAGGGCACCACGGGCGCGCTGGTGACCACGCCCGCCTACGCGGGCCAGCACTTCCCCGCGCGGCCCTACCACGTGGGGCAGATGGTGGACGAGTCGACGCGCAGCGTGCGCGTGCTGTTCGAGGTCGACAACCGCGACGGTCGACTGCGGCCGGGCATGTTCGTGGATGTGGCCCTCGGAGAAGGTGGCCAGAAGGACGCGCTGGCGGTGCCGAAGGACGCGGTGGTGGAGGAGGAAGGGCGGACCTTCGTCTTCGTCCACACCGCGCCAGAGGCCTTCGAGCTGAGGCCCGTGGTGCTGGGTGGCAGTGACGGCGCGTGGCGCGCCGTGCTCAAGGGCTTGCAGGCCGGTGAGCGGGTCGTGGTGACCGGGGTGGCGGCATTGAGGTTGGCCAGGGGAGGGCGGTAGTGCTCGACCACGTCATCCTGTTCTCGCTGCGCCACCGCCTGTTCGTCGTGCTGGCGGCCGTGGCGGTGCTGCTCTACGGCGGCTGGGCCGTCACGCGTCTGCCCGTGGACGTGTTCCCGGACCTCAACCGTCCCACCGTGACGGTGATGACCGAAGCGGGCGGCCTGTCTCCCGAAGAGGTGGAGACCCTCATCACCACGCCCATCGAGACGGCGATGAACGGCGCGCCGGGCGTGCAGCGCGTGCGCTCGTCCTCGGGCGTGGGTCTGTCCATCGTCTACGTGGAGTTCGATTGGGGCACGGACATCTACCTGGACCGACAGCTCGTCTCCGAGCGACTCCAGGTGGCGAGCGAGCGACTGCCGCGTGACGTGGCGCCCCACCTGACGCCCGTGTCCTCCATCATGGGAGAAATCCTCCTGCTCGGCGTGCAGAGCGAGGAAGGCCGCACGTCACCGCTGGAGCTGCGCTCCCTGGCGGACTGGGTGCTGCGTCAGCGGCTCCTCACCATTCCGGGCATCGCGCAGGTGACGGTGCTGGGCGGCGGGGTGAAGCAGTTCCAGGTGCGCGTGGCACCGGAGAAGTTGCTGTCATTCGGTCTCACCTTCGAGGACGTGGAGCGCGCGGCGGGACTCTCGCAGGGCAACACCACGGGCGGCTTCGTGGACCAGGGTGGGCGTGAGTACCTGGTCCGCAACCTCGCGCGCAGCGCCTCCGTGGAGGACCTGCGCGGGACGGTGGTGGCGGTGCGCGAGGGCGTGCCCGTGCGACTCTCCCAGGTCGCGGAAGTGGACGTGGGGCCCGCGGTGAAGCGCGGTGACGGCGGAATGAATGGGCGGCCCGCGGTCATTCTCGCCGTGCAGAAGCAGCCCGGCGCGAGCACCCTGGCGCTCACGGAGCAGGTGGACGCGGCGGTGAAGGACCTCCGGCTCACGCTGCCCGACGACGTGCGGGTGGAGACTCTCTTCCGACAGGCGGACTTCATTCAAGCCGCTGTCGGCAACGTGGTGGAGGCGCTGCGAGACGGCGCGCTCCTCGTCGTAGTCGTTCTGTTCCTCTTCCTCGTCAACCTGCGCACCACGGCGATAACGCTCACCGCGATTCCGCTGTCGTTCGTCATCACCGCGCTGGTGATGAAGGCCTTTGGCCTGTCCATCAACACGCTGACGCTCGGCGGACTGGCCGTGGCCGTGGGCGAGCTGGTGGACGACGCCATCGTCGACGTGGAGAACGTCTATCGACGCCTGCGGGAGAACCGCGCGAAGGACACGCCGGAGCCCGCGCTCCGGGTCATCTACCGCGCCTCCGCCGAGGTGCGAGGCTCCATCGTCTTCGCCACCCTCATCGTGGTCCTGGTGTTCCTCCCGCTGTTCGCCCTGGGTGGCATCGAGGGACGACTCTTCGCGCCGCTCGGCGTGGCCTATGTGGTGTCCATCCTCGCCTCGCTGCTCGTGTCCCTCACCGTGACCCCGGCGATGTGCGCGTACCTGTTGCCGCGGGGCCGCTTGCTGGAGCATGGCGACGGAGCGCTGGTGCGGTGGTTGAAGGCGCGAGCGCGGCGAGTGCTCGACGTGGCCCTGGGCCACCCGAAGCCCGTGCTGGTGGGCGCGACGCTGCTGGTGCTCGCCGCCGTGGCGGTGGTGCCCTTCCTGGGCCGCTCCTTCCTTCCGCCGTTCAACGAGGGCACCGCGACGGTGAATGTGCTGGCGCCTCCGGGCACCTCGTTGGAGGAGTCCAACCGCTTCGGGTTGCTCGCCGAGCGGCTCATCGCCTCCGTGCCGGAAGTGAAGACGGTGGGGCGACGCACGGGCCGCGCCGAGCAGGACGAGCACGCGGAGGGCGTGCACTACTCGGAGCTGGATGTGGACTTCAAGGAAGGGGGCCGGCCTCGCGACGTGGTGCTGGCCGACCTCCGCGAGCGACTGGCGGTGCTGCCCGGCCTCTCCGTGTCCGTGGGGCAGCCCATCTCCCACCGCCTGGACCATCTGCTGTCGGGCATCCGCGCGCAGGTGGCGGTGAAGCTCTTCGGCCAGGACCTGGATGCGCTGCGGAGCAAGGCGGAAGAGGTCCGCGCGGTCATGGCCCAGGTGCCCGGCGTCGTGGACCTCCAGGTGGAACAGCAGACGTTGATTCCCCAGCTCCAGGTGCGCCTGAAGCGCGAGGAGTCGGCGCGGCTGGGCGTGCAGCCGGGGGCCATGGCGGAGCAGCTCGAGAAGGCGTTCAACGGCGTGGTGGTGGGGCAGGTGCTGGAGGGACAGCGCACCTTCGACGTGCTGGTGCGGTACGAGGAACGCGCGCGCGTGGACGCGGAGGCTTTTCGCCGGGCGCTGGTCGACACGCCGTCCGGCGCGCGCGTGCCCGTGGCCGCGATCGCCGACGTGGTGGAGTCACGGGGCCCCAATGTCATCCACCATGACCACCTCCAGCGGCGCGTGGTCATCATGGCCAACGTGGCCGGGCGTGATTTGGGCGGCGCCGTGGAAGAGGTCCGCGAGCGCGTGGCCGCGAGTGTGACGCTTCCGACCGGGACCTTCCTCTCCTACGAGGGGCAGTTCGAGAGCCAGCAGTCCGCCACGCGGCTCATCGCCTTGCTGTCGCTGCTGTCGCTCGCGGGCATGTTCCTGGTGCTGTACGCCCACTTCCGCTCGGTGCGACTGGTGGCGCAGGTGATGCTCAACATCCCGCTCGCGTTGGTGGGCAGCGTGACGGCGGTGGTGCTCACCGGCCAACCGCTGTCGGTGGCGACGCTGGTGGGCTTTGTCACCCTGTGCGGCATCGCCAGTCGGAACACCATCATGCTCATCTCGCACTACCTCCACCTCGTGGAGCAGGAGGGCGAGGTGTTCAGTCGCGAGCTGGTGCTGCGCGGCTCGCTGGAGCGACTGGTGCCGGTGTTGATGACGGCGCTCACGGCGGGGCTGGCCCTGGTGCCACTGGCGCTCGCCTCGGGGGCGCCGGGCAAGGAAATCCTGCACCCGGTGGCGACCGTCATCCTCGGCGGGCTCATCAGCTCCACGCTGCTGGACCTGCTCGTCACCCCGGCTGTGTTCTACCGCTTCGGGCGTCCGGCCCTGGAGCGTTACCTGGCGCGCAAGGCCGCGGCGCGCGCCGAAGATGACCTGACGCTCCCCGGGCCGAAGCCCGAGGGAGAGCGACTCGCGAGCGCGGGCTGATGACCGGGCCTCGCGTGGCATTGGATTGAGGAGACAGGGTGCGTTCGATGGGACAGAGAATCATCGCGGTGTTCGCGGCGGCGGGGTTGGTGGTCGGATGCAGCAAGAAGGAAGCGCCCGCGCCCGAGCCCACGCCGACCGAGGTGGCCCACTCCGCGCGGCAGGCCCACGCCCACGCGGCGCCTCACGGTGGTCAGGTGGAGTCCACGCCCCGAGGGCACCTGGAGTTGGTGACCACGCGTGGCGGTGGCTATCGCGTGTACCTGCTGGACGACGCGCTGGCACTTCGTCCGGTGGCGGGTGCCACGGGCTCCGTGAAGGTGGCGAAGGGGGGCTATCCGAATATCGTGCTGACGCCTTCGGGAGACCACCTGTCGGGGCAAGGGCCGGAGCACGCCGATGACCACCTGGCCATGGTGGTGACGGTGGTGCGGGACGGGAAGCCGGAGGTGGCTCGCTTCGCCGCGCACCTGGAGGCGAATGGGCATGGCGGTGGAATCGTGGGGACGCTCCGCCTGGCTCCGTGCCCGACGCCACCCGCCGTGGGACTGAGCGCCGAGGCCTGCGCGAAGCAGGGCGGCGTGTACTCGCTGGAGAAGGAGGGGGGCGCCACGGCCCTCGTGCTCGCCTCTCCGGGACAGGACGTGAAGACCTTGCTGGGGGCTCGCGTGGGCCAGCGCGTCCACGTGAAGGGCACGGAGGCCGAGGGACGCGTGGTGGCCGAGGCCGTGGCCCTGGAGCATGACCACACTCCGTTCCATGGCGGTGTCGTGGCCATGAGCGGAGACACGCATCTGGAAGTGGTGTCCCTGCGGTCCGGCGAGGTGCGGGTGTGGGTGACGGATGCCTTCCGCCAGCCGCTCCCCCTGGCGGGCCGCAAGGGAACGGTGGAGGTGGGCGGTGTGTCCGCGCCGCTCGTGCCCGAGGGGGGAGGGACCTTCCTGACGGGAACGCTCCCCGCGGCGGACGCCGAGCGCGAAGTGACGGTGCGCCTGCCCCTGCCCGAAGACCCCGAGTACTTCATCGGCTTCCTGCTGACGCCCATGGACGCGCCGAAGCCGTCCTCGAAGTCCCCGGAGTCGAAGGGCGACGCGGTGCAGGAGGTGACGATTACCGTGCAGGGTGGCTACCAGCCGAGCGAGGTCACGCTGAAGCAGGGTGTGCCCGCGCGGCTGCGCTTCGTGCGCAAGGACTCCGGTGGGTGCGGTGACGAGCTGCTCATCCCCGACCTCGGCATCCAGCGTCCCCTGCCTGGTTTGTCGGAGACCGTGGTGAGCTTCACGCCGGACAAGGTCGGCGCGTTCCCTTTCACCTGCGGCATGCAGATGATGAAGGGCATGCTGGTGGTTCAATGAGTGAGACCGGACATACGGGCGTCGAGGCGACACGGGAGGACGGCGACGCGGTGACACGCGCGCTGGTGGAGAACCATCGCCAGTTCCTGGCCTTCGTGGAGCGCCGCGTGGGCAATCGCGCGACGGCCGAGGAAATTCTCCAGGCCGCCTTCGTGAAGTCACTGGAGAAGGGCGAGACGTTGCCGGAGCCCGAGGGCGCGGTGACGTGGTTCTACCGGCTCCTGCGCAACGCGCTGGTGGACCATCGCCGTCATCAGCAGGTGGAAGGGCGGGCCCTGGCGCGCGAGGCCCGCGAAGCCGAGGAGCCCTCCGAAGACCCCGAGCTGAAGCAGACCGTCTGTGCCTGTGTGGGAGCGCTCCTGCCCACCCTCAAGCCGGAGTACGCGGAGCTGGTGCGCAAGGTAGACCTGGAGGAGCGCGCCGTGCCCGACGTGGCGCGCGAGGCCGGCATCACTCCGAACAACGCGGGCGTGCGACTGCATCGGGCGAGGCAGGCCCTCAAGAAGCAACTGGAGCGGAGCTGCGGCTCCTGCGCGGCGCATGGCTGCCTGGACTGTTCGTGCAAGGCACGCTCCTGAGCAGGCGGTGGGCGGGGCGCTCGCGGCGCGAGAGAAAGCCCTTGCCGAAGTTCCGCCCCCGCCGTTAACTCTTCACAGAGGTGCCGAGGGGCGCCTTCCCGAAAAGACGACGTCACCCTCGTTTCTCCCGGCAGGCCCACAGTTTCCGATGAGTTCCTTCCACGGCCCGTGACACGGGTGGGGCCGCCAACGAGGGACTTTTCATGGGAACCGTCTCACCCGCCGCCGAGCTCCTCTCCCTCCACGAGTGCAAGGTCCGCGCTTCGCTCCTGCTCAAGGAGCTGGGCTCGACAGACTCGGCGCGAGCGACGCGGGCCGCCGAGCGACTGCGGGCGCTGCCTGTCTTCGCGGGACTGCCGCTGGGCGAGGTGCTCGCGCGTCGGGAGTCGGTGCAGCGCAAGCACGTGCTGGCCGTCATCGCTCGGGAGCAGGGGTACGCCACCTGGAGCGAGCTGAAGCACGCGCTGGAGGCTCGGGACGCGCCTCGGGTCGACTTCGAGCGGCTCCTGGAGCGCGTGGGCCCCCACTTCCTCAACCACTGGTTCGCCACGTACGAAGACGCCGTCGCCTCGCTGCGTGTCTCGGGAGGTCATCTCTTCCCCTTCCGTGAGCAGTTCTTCATCTGCCAGTCCGCGGTGTTGACCGCGCTGGGCCTGGACCCTTCCGACGTCGATTGGAAGCTGGCGGGGCCCAACTGGCTGGAGCCGCTGGATGCGCAGGCGCATGCGCGACTGGAGCAACGCCTGCTGAAGCTGTGCGGCGATGACGCCGCCGAAACACTGTCCCCCCCTCACCCAAGGAAGTCCGCCATGTCGTCCACGGATTCGAGCCGAGCGCGACGCTCGGACCTGAAGCGCGAGTACAAGGAGAAGCCCCCGCCGATGGGCGTGTATGCGGTCCGCAATCGCGCCAACGGGAAGGTGCTGGTGGGATCGAGCCTCAATGCCCCCGGCATGCTCAACCGCATCCGCTTCGAGCTGACCAGCGGGATGCCTCGCATCCCCGCGCTCCTGGAGGACTGGAGGCGCGACGGCGCGGACAGCTTCTCCTTCGAGGTGCTCGACGTGCTGGAGCCTCCCAAGGAGCCGGGCGTGGACCTGAAGGCGGAGCTCCAGGTGCTGGAGAACCTCTGGCTGGAGCGCCTGAAGCCCTACGGGGACGCGGGCTACAACGAGCCGCCGAAGTGAGCCAGGGAGCGCTCGGCGGCCCCCTGGCCCGGCGCTGATTCGCCGTCGGTGGACACCTGGGCCACTCGGGGTGCGCATTCTTTCGAAAAGTCACCTGTAAGAGCTGGCCGGGTATCTCGTTGGCCTGGGTGAAAGGAGAGACGCACCATGAACCGCCACTCCCACCCGGGCTCGCATCATCACTCGCATCCGACGCCCCCTCTGCCTCCAGGCGAGGGGACTCACGTGGTCGACCCTGTCTGCGGGATGAAGGTGGACCCCCTGGCTCCCAAGGGCGGCAGCCTGGAGCACGAGGGGCACACCTTCTCCTTCTGCAATCCGAAGTGCCGGGAGCGTTTCCGCGCGGACCCGGCGCGTTTCCTCGCGCCTCCCGCCGAGAAGCAGGAGGAGCCGCCCGCCGCGCCGGGGACGATGTACGTGTGCCCGATGGACCCGGAGGTGCGTCAGGACCACCCGGGGGCCTGCCCGAAGTGCGGCATGGCGTTGGAGCCGGAGACGCTCTCCGTCCCGGAGACGCGCGTCGAATACGTGTGCCCCATGCACCCGGAGGTGGTGCGAGACGGGCCGGGGAGCTGCCCCATCTGCGGCATGGCGCTGGAGCCTCGCACCGTGCTGCCCGAGGACGTTCCGGACCCTGAGCTGAAGTCCATGTGGCTGCGCTTCCGTGTCGGCATGGGCCTCACGGTGCCGCTGCTGGTGCTGGCGATGTCGGACATGATTCCGGGACAGCCCGTGCAGCATGCGGTGCCGGCCTCGGTGCTGGCCTGGGCGCAGCTCGTGCTGGCCACGCCCGTGGTGCTGTGGGGCGGCTGGCCCTTCTTCCAGCGCGGCTGGACGTCGGTGCGCAACCGGCACCTCAACATGTTCACGCTCATCGCCCTGGGGACGGGCGCGGCGTATGCCTTCAGCGTCTTCGCCACGCTCTTCCCGCATGTGTTGCCGGAAGGGCTGCGCACGGGACATGGCGGCACGGCGCCCCTCTACTTCGAGGCCGCCGCCGTCATCATCACCCTGGTGGCCCTGGGGCAGGTGTTGGAGTTGCGGGCGCGCCACGCGACGTCGGGTGCGCTGCGCTCGCTCCTGAGCCTGGCGCCGCCGGTGGCTCGGCGGATGCGTGACGACGGGCATGAAGAAGACGTGCCGCTGGCGCATGTGCATCCAGGGGACCGGCTGCGGGTGCGGCCGGGCGAGAAGGTGCCCGTGGACGGTGAGGTGCTCGAGGGCGCCAGCGCGGTGGACGAGTCGATGGTGACGGGCGAGTCGCTCCCGGTGGAGAAGTCCTCGGGCGCGAAGGTGACGGGCGGCACGGTGAATGGGACGGGCTCGCTGGTGATGCGGGCCGAGCGGGTGGGGAAGGACACGCTGCTGTCGCGCATCGTCCAGCGGGTGAGCGAGGCTCAGCGCACCCGCGCGCCGATTCAGCGACTGGCGGACAAGGTGGCTGCGGTCTTCGTGCCGGTGGTCATCGTGGTGGCGGTGGTGACGGCGGTGGTGTGGGGTGTGTGGGGGCCGGAGCCTCGGCTGGCGCATGCGCTGGTCAACGCGGTGGCGGTGCTCATCATCGCGTGCCCGTGCGCGCTGGGTCTGGCCACGCCCATGTCCATCATGGTGGCCACGGGGCGGGGCGCGCAGGCGGGGGTGCTCATCCGTGACGCCGCCGCGCTGGAGCGTCTGGAGGCGGTGGACACGCTGGTGGTGGACAAGACGGGAACGCTCACCGAGGGCAAGCCGCGCCTCGTGTCCGTGATTCCCTCGGAGGGCTTCGACGAGGCGACGCTGTTGCGGTTGGCCGCCAGCCTGGAGCGTGGCAGCGAGCACCCGTTGGCGGAGGCGATTGTGTCCGGTGCGAAGGAGCGCGGCGCGGTGCTGACGGCGGTGGAGGACTTCCGCTCGGACACCGGCAAGGGCGTGGTGGGGCGGGTGGATGGCGTGGAGGTGGCGCTGGGCAACGCGGCGTTGATGACAGCGCGTGGGGTGGAGGCCACGGACCTGACGGCCCGCGCGGAGGCGCTGCGAGGGGAGGGTCAGACGGTGGTGCTGGTGGCGGTGTCGGGGCGCGTGGCGGGGCTGCTCGGCGTGGAGGACCCGGTGAAGGAGTCGACGCCGGAGGCCCTGGCGCTGCTGCGTCAGGAGGGGCTGCGGGTGGTGATGTTGACGGGGGACAGCCGCACCACGGCGGAGGCGGTGGCTCGCCGGCTGGGAATCTCCGAGGTCATCGCGGGGGTGTTGCCGGAGGGGAAGGGGGACGTGGTGAAGCGGCTTCAGAAGGAGGGCCGCGTGGTGGGCATGGCGGGGGACGGGGTCAACGATGCGCCGGCGTTGGCCCAGGCGGATGTGGGCATCGCCATGGGGACGGGCACGGACATCGCGATGGAGAGCGCGGGTGTCACCCTGGTGAAGGGAGACTTGAGGGGCATCGTCCGGGCGCGGCGGCTGAGCCAGGGCTCACTGCGCAACATCCGGCAGAACCTCTTCTTCGCCTTCATCTACAACCTGCTGGGGGTGCCCCTGGCGGCGGGGGTGCTGTACCCCTTCTTCGGCCTGCTCCTGAGCCCCATCTTCGCCAGCGCGGCGATGAGCCTGTCCTCGGTGTCCGTCATCGTCAACGCGCTCCGGCTGCGGCGGCTGAAGCTGTAGGCGGAAGGGGGCCTCCCGTGTGGGTGCCGACTGCTCGGCCCCCGGCGGGAGGCCCGGGCGCTCACGGGAAGGCGTGCACTGGCCGTGCGCGCCATTAGACTGCGTCTCATGAGCTCCCGCGAGGAGGCGCGCACCCCAGGTGCGGCCGCCGGTCACGTCTCCGTCGTTCACCTGCCGAATGCCTGGTTCATCCTCTGTGCGTCGCGAGAGCTGGGCGACAAGCCGCTCGCGCGCACGCTTCAGGGCACGCCGCTCGTCCTCTTCCGGGGCGAGGGCGGCAAGCCCGGCGCGTTGATGGACCGCTGCCCTCACCGCAACGTGCCCCTGTCGCTGGGGCGGGTGAAGGAGGGGCAGCTCCAGTGCGGCTATCACGGTTGGCGCTTCGACACGGGAGGGCAGTGCCGCGCCATTCCGGGCTTCCTAGGCGAGCCCGAGGCCCGCACCCGCTGTGCGACGTCCTATGCGACGCGTGAGCAGGATGGCTTCGTCTGGGTGTACTCCACGCCGGGCGTGGAGCCGACGACGGAGCCGTTCCGTTTCCCACTGCTGGACGCGCGCGAGTACACCACGGTGAGACGCGTGCTGCGTGCGCCGGGCTCGCTGCATGCGACGCTGGAGAACACGCTCGACGTGCCACACACGGCCTACCTGCATGGGGGCCTGTTCCGCACGGAGGAGAAGCGCAACGAGATTGACGTGGTGGTGCGCCGGAGCGCGGACCGGGTGGAGGCCGAGTACATCGGTGAGCCTCGTCCCAGTGGAGTCGTGGGTCGGCTGTTGGCTCCGGGTGGCGGCATGGTGCAGCACTTCGACCGCTTCCTGATGCCGTCCATCGCGCAGGTGGAGTACCGCATCGGCGAGGGCAGCCACATCATCGTGACCTCGGCGATGACGCCCGTGGCGGACTGGGACACGCTGGTCTACGCGGTGGTGACGTTCCGACTGCCGCTGCCGCGTTGGCTGCTTCGCGCGGTGCTGCCGGTGGCCATGCCCGTGGCGCTCCACATCTTCAGCCAGGACGCGCGCATCCTCCGGACGCAGACGGAGAGCATCCGCCGATTCGGAACGGAGACGTATGCGTCCACCGAGATTGACGTGCTCGGGCCCGGCATCCTCCGATTGCTGCGCGCCGCGGAGCGCGAGAAGCCCGGCGCGGTCGGTGATGCCGTGCATGAGACCCGACTGAAGATGCGGACTTGAGGCTGGGCGTCAGCGGGAGGCTTGGCGCGGTGCACGAGTCCCGGCTGAGGATGCGGACCTGTGCGACTGCCCGTCGCCAACCGTGAGAAGCCCGGTACGATCCGCGACGCCGTGCATGGGACGCGACTGAAGCTGCGGAAGTGCGTGGCTTCATGCGGGCCAGGCCCGAACTCGCGGCCAGGCTCAGGTGTGTCGTCAGTCTGATAGGCGCTTTGGTGCGAGGGTTCGCCCAGCCAGTACGAGCCTCGAGCTGGGCGAACCACTGTTGTTGCTCAGCCCTGCCCGAGTCCCGCCGGTGACGCGGGCAGCGCCTTGGGTGGCGCATTCACGTCGATGCCGTCCTGGCGCAGTTCCTCCGTGTTCGCCGCCACCGCCAGCGTGCCGGGCGGGTTGTCGTACCAACCCGGGTCTCCATCGCCGGCAAGCCGCTCGCGCACCTTGAGCACGGTGAACATTCCTCCCATGGTGATGACGTCGTGCTTGCCCCGCGCTCCGCTCATGGGGATGGAGTTGGCGGGCACCGGCATGCCCATCTCCACCATGTCGCCCATGCCCGTCTGCCCCATGGTCATGTAGCCCGGCAGCAACGTGCGCACCTTCGCGTCGAGCCCACCCGGCTTCACGCCGATGAGGTTGGGCAGGTCATGGCCCATCTGGTTCATCAGGTGGTGTGTCATGTGGCAGTGCATGGCCCAGTCGCCGGGCGCATCGGCCACGAACTCGACGGTGCGCGTGCTGCCCACCGGGACGAGCACCGTGGTCTCCGGCCACTGCGCGGACTCGGGGATGCGTCCCGCGTCCGTCTCCGTGATTCGGAAGTGGTAGCCGTGCAGGTGGATGGGGTGATGGTCCATCGCGCTCAGGTTGCCCAGGCGGATGCGCACCCGCTCGCCCTGTCGCACCACCAGCGGCTCCGTGCCGGGGAACGCCTTCGCGTTGAACGTGAGCAGGTTGAAGTCCGTCATCTCGTTCGGGTCCGGCCGGCTCGCACCCGGGTCCACGCGCCACTCGTGCAGCATGAGCGCGAAGTCGCGGTCCACGCGTGGGCCCACGGGCCGCCGCGGGTGCATGATGAACAACCCCACCATGCCGAGCGCCATCTGCGTCATCTCGTCATGGTGCGAGTGATACATGCCCGTGCCGGACTGGCGGATGGTGAACTCGTAGCGGAACGTCTCTCCCGGGGCGATGGACTTCTGGTTGAGCCCACCCACGCCGTCCATGCCGTTGGGCAACAGCAGGCCATGCCAGTGCACGGTGGTGGGCGCGGGCAGTCGGTTGGTGACGTAGAAGCGGACGCGGTCGCCTTCCACGACTTCGATGGTGGGCCCGTGCACCTGGCCGTTGTAGCCCCAGCAGTGGACCTTCAGCCCGGGAGCCAGCTCGTGTTCGACCTCCTCGGCCACCATGTGGAAGACCTTCACGCCGTCCACGACCTTCCACGGCAACTTCGAGCCGTTCGGCACGATGACGGGGCGATAGTCCCGGTTCGGCATTCCCGGAGCCAGCCAGTCCCGCCGGCCCGCGCGCGGAGCGGGGGGACGTGGCGCGACTTGCGCCTGCGCGACACCACCTCGGAGCAGCAACGCACCACCCGCGAGCGTGGCGCCGGCCGTCGCCAGCATGCCTCGTCGGGTCATCGCGCCCGGAGCGGTCGTCGTCTCCGTCGTGTCCTCCGCATCCTGCGCGCGGAGAGAGGAATCAGGGGAGAGGGGATTCATGGAGTCGCTCCGTGGCCGTGTGCGGGGGGATGGCCGTTTCCAGAAGGGGGTTCAGTGGGAGGCGAGGACTCAGGAGGGGTCGCCTCCGGTGGACGCTCGGATGCCGGGGGCGTGGCGTTGCTCGGTGCGTCCTGGCGCGAGGCCGTGCCGGGCAGACTGCCGCCGACGAGTTGCTCCAGCTCCGCTCGGGCCATCCAGTAGTCGCGGACGGTCTCGATGAAGGTGCGGTACGCCTCGACCTGGGACTGCTTCGCGTCGAGCAACGCATACAGGCCAATCTGCATCGCGTTGTATTGGAGCTGGGACTGCTCGACGACCTTCTCGCGCAGGGGCAGGACGACGCGCTGGTAGCGCTCGGTGACGCCTCGGAGCGTGAGCAGGCGGGCCCTCGCGGCGCGAACTTCCGAGCGCGCGTTGATGGACAGCTCCGCGAGACGACGCTCGCCTTGGCGATGCTGTGCCTCCAGCCGGGCGATGAGTGCCTGTCGCTGGTCGAAGATGGGCAGCTCCAGCGTGAGCGTGGGCCCGAAGAGTCGCGGACCGTTCGCGTCCCGGTGCGTGTGGAGACCCACGTCGACGCGGCCGAAGAAGCGCGTGCTGCGCGCCAGCTCCAGCGCGTTCCACAGGAGCTCCGACTGCTTGCGCGCGGCGTCGATGTCGAGCCGCTGCCGGATGGCGAGCGACTCCAACCGCTCCAACGACGCCTCCTCCAGGGGCGGTGCCGGGAGCTTCTCGGAGATGGCCCACTGGGTGCGCGGCCCCCACAGGCCCAAGAGGCGGTTGAGCCGCTCCCGGTCTTCCACCAGGGTCAGCTCCTCGCGCGCCAGCTCCAGGCGGGCCTCCTCGGAGGCGGCCTGCTCCGTGACCAGCTCCAGGTCGGTGATGTTGCCCGCGCCGTGTTGGAGCGTGGCCAGCTCGGCGGCGGCCTCGGTGGCCTGGAGGACCATGCGGCGCAGCTCCACGAGCTGCTGCCGCGCCTGGACCTCGCTGAACAGCTTGCGCACCTCCGCGGCGGTGGAGAGCGCTTCGTGCGCGACGCGCAGCGTGTCCGCCATGAACTGCTCCTGGGCCACGCGCTTGCGCAGCGGCAGGGTGAACAGCTCCACGAAGCCCTGCACCAGCGAGAACTCCGTCTCGCTGACACCGTCGTTGGAGAGCGGGAAGCCGATGCTCGCATCGAACGTCGGGTTGCTGAGCAGGCCCGCCTGCACCATGTCGGCCTGGGAGATGCCCAGGTCTTCATAGGTGGATTGCAGGGCGGGATTGTTGAGGAGGGCCACCTCCACCGCGTGGTCGGAGGTGAGGTCGCCCTTCAACAGTCCGTCGAGGTGCCGCGACACCTCCGCGTCCTCGGGCGTGCCCTGGTTCCACCGCGTCTTGCGGCCGATGCGCTCCTCGACGAGCGTGGCGACCTCCGCGTGGCCTTTCTCTTTCTGGATGGAAGCGCAGCCGCCCGCGAACAGCAGCGCGCAGGCGAGGGTGAGCAGTCTCACGGATGGGCTCCGTGTCCTTCATGACCGGGCGCGGCCTTCTTGGCCGGCGCGGTGTCATCGGGCTTCACGGGCGTCAGCTTCATGCCGCACTTGGGGCAGGTTCCGCCCGGCTTGTCGGACTGGACTTCGGGGTGCATCGGGCACGCGTAGACGGTGGTGCCCGCGTCCTCCTTGGCGGGTTTGGGCGCGTCGGAGTGCTGCGGTCGGGAAGGTGGCGTCGCGGCGAGCGCGGTGGGCAGTGAGGCGAGCGGGGACTCGGGCGCATCGGGGCTCGACGGGTCCACGGCGGGAGCGAGCCTCTTGGGCTCGGAAGCACAGGCGGCGAGCGTGATGAGGCTCGCGAGGACACAAAGGAAGGAACGCATGGAAGACCTCGAAGTGGCGCGACGCGGTGGCGCCAGGAATCGCAGCGGTGTTGAGCAAGCTCCAGGCCACGAGGACCGGAGACACAACTCCGCGGACTGACGACGCACGAGAGGCCAGGGAACGCAGGTCCGCGCGGTCCCGGTGTAACCGGGGTCATCACACTGTGATGGCCGCAACCGTGCCTGGTTGTTCACCGGCGCACTTCATGCGGCGCGCGCTTCCGGGGAACAGGCGGGACACCTGCCCGTTTCAAACACGAAGCGCGGGGAGCGTCCCGAAAGGACCCTCGACCCGCGCTTCACCACACCTGCTTCACCGCGTCAGCTCAGGAGATGCCCTTGCGCAGCCGCGACCAGTCGAAGTTGGGGGCCGGGTCGTTCTTGCGGCCCTTGGGCACCGCCACGTCCGCGTGGCCGACGATGTTCTTCATCGGCACGTCGTACTTCTCCTTCAGGTGGCTGGTCAGCTGGGTGAGCGCCTTGTACTGCGCCTCCGTGAAGGGCGTCTTGCCGCTGCCGTCGTTGACGATTTCGATGCCGATGGAGCGCGCGTTGACGTCCGTGGGAACGCCATGCAGCTCGCTCTTGCCCGCGTGCCACGCGCGCTTGTCGTCACCCACGAGCTGATAAATCTTCCCGTCGCGGTCCACCATGTAGTGCGCGGACACGCCACTCTTCGGGTTGCGCATCCACGACAGGTCCGCCTTGCCGTCGTTGGACGCGGTGTGGTGCATGACGATGGTGTCGATGTCCGCGCCGTTGCGGCTGTCGGAGTTGGGCGAGGGCGCGCTGATGACCGCCGGCTTGGTGCCCGGCGTCGTGGGCGTCGTCGGAGTCGTGGGCGTGCCCGCCAGCGCCTTCTTCAGCGCCGCCTGCGTCTGCTCGCCGTAGTAGCCGGTGGTGGGCAGCTTCTTGTCGCCCTGGAACTTCTTCACCGCCGCTTCGGTCTGCGCGCCAAAGGTCCCCGGGCCCGTGTTCACCTGGGCCTTGGTCAGGTAGCCCAGCTTCAACAGCGCGTCCTGGAGCTGTTTTACCTTCGGGCCTGAGTCACCCTTGCGAAGTCCCGCCGGAGGCGCGGTGACGGTCGTCGCCGCCGCTGAAGCCTTGGTGGAGGTGGTACGGGTCGCGGTGGCGGAAGGAAGGCGAACGCTCATGAGAGGCCCCGACGTGTGGAATAGGGGAAAAACACGGGATTGTCGGTGTTCCGGGCCGAAAGTTGCCGGTCCAAGGCCCGGAACACCTTCCCTGTCTCTCAGGACACAGTTGACCTGCGATCGGCCACACGCCGGCTGATGCGCTCTCTCACGCCATGAACAAATGCGTAGAAAGTGGGAAGAACCAGCAGGGTGAAGAGGGTCGAGGTCACCAGTCCGCCCACCATGACGACGGCCAGGGGCCGCTCGATTTCCGTCCCGTGCAGGGGCAGCACGAGCAGGGGAAGCAGGCCGAGGATGGCGGTGGCGGCGGTCATCAGCTTGGGGCGGACGCGACCGAGGCTCGCCTGACGGATGGCCTCGTCGAAGGGCATGCCGCGTGAGAGCAGGTCCTTGGTCTGAGAGACCAGCACGAGGCCGTTCTGCACGGCGATGCCGAACAGGCCGATGAGGCCCACGAGGCTGGAGACGTTCCACGTCTCTCCGGCGATGAGCAGCGCGAGGATTCCGCCGACGAAGGCATCCGGGAGCGTGGCGAGGATGACGAGCGCCTCCGCCACCGAGTCCAGCGCGAGGTACAGCAGGATGAACACCGCGAGGATGGCGACGGCGATGGCCATGGCCAGCGACTGCGCGGCGCGCTGCTGACTCTCCACGCGTCCTCCCACGTCGAGGAAGTACCCGGTGGGGAGCTTCAGCTCCGCGGCCAGCCGCTCGCGCACCTCGGCCGCGGTGCTGCCCAAATCCCTGCCGGACACGCTGGCCTCCACCGCGAGCCGACGGCTGCCGGCCTCGCGCCGCACGCTGCCCGCGCCGAAGGTCTCCTCGATGGTGGCGAGCTGACTCAGGGGAATTCGCGTGCCGTCATGTCCATCCACCAGGAGGTTGCGCAGCGCCTGGAGGTCTCCCCGCTTGTGGTCCGCCAGCCGCAGCACCAGGTCGTGCCGCCGCTGACCCTTCCACACCTGGGAGGACTCCTCGCCCACCAGGCCCACGCGCACCGCGCGGATGACGTCGCCGGGCGTCAGCCCCACCCGCGCCACCGCGGCGCGATTCACGGTGATGCGAAGCTGCGGCAGACCGCTGAGCTTCTCGACGCGCAGGTCCTCCACGCCGTCCACCTTCGCGAGGATGGCGCGGGCCCGCTCTCCCAACGTGGCGAGCGTCTCCAGCTCCGGCCCGAAGATGCGCACGGACAGGTCCGCGGGGCTGCCGCCCAGGCCCTCGTCGATGCGCATGCCCAGCGGCGTGGTGAACAGCGTGGTGACGCCGGGCACGCGCGCCACGGCGACTCGCAGGTCCGCCTCCAGCTTCTCCAGGTTTCTGCCCCGGTCCTTCTTGAGCACGACGAGCACGTCCGACACCGTGTGAGGCATCGGGTCCTCGGTGCGCTCGGCGCGGCCGGTGCGCCGCACGACGTCCTCCACCTCCGGGAAGCCGAGCAGCACGTCCTCCACCAGGTGGTTGAGCCGGTCCACCTCCTCCAGTGACGCCTCGGGCGGCAGCACCGTCTGGAGGAGGAAGGCGCCTTCATCCAGTCGAGGCATGAAGTCGCTGCCCACCGCGAAGGCGAGCCCCAGCGCCGGCACGGTGATGGCGAGCGCCACCAGTCGCACCAGTCCCGCCCTGCGCATGCACGCGTCCAGCATGGGCGCGTACACCGTCTTGATTTTGCGGATGAGCCACACGTCCTCGGGTTGTCCCGGACGCGGGGCCTTGAGCAGCAGCGAGGAGGCCACCGGCACCAGGGTGAGCGCGAGCGCCAGCGACGCGGCGAGGCACGCCACCACGGCGGCGGCGAGGGGCTGGTACATGCGCCCCTCGATGCCCGTCATGGCGAACAGCGGGATGAAGACGGACACGACGATGAGGGTGGCGAAGGCGATGGGACGCCCCACCTCCAGCGACGCGGACAGCGCTTCATCGCGCACGGACTTGCGCCCCGCGCCTTCGCGCAGGTCATGGATGATGTTCTCGGTGACGATGATGGCCGCGTCCACCAGCAGACCCACGGCGATGGCCAGGCCGCCCAGCGTCATGGTGTTGATGCCGATGCCGGCGAGCTTCAGGAGGATTCCCGCCAGCGCCAGCGACAGGGGCAGGGTGAGGGTGACGATGAGCGCGGCGCGCCAGTCTCCCAGCAGCGCGAACAGCACCAGCACCACCAGCAGCGCGCCCAGGAGGATGGCTCGGCTGACACCCCCCAGCGCCTCGTCCACCAGCACCGACTGGTCATAGACGACGCGCAGTTGCACGCCCTTGGGCATCGACTGCTCCAGCTCCTTGATGGCCTCACGCACGCCCGCGGCCACCCGCTGCGTGTCCGCGCCGAACTGCTTGATGACGCGGCAGCTC
Organism: Myxococcus sp. CA056; assembly: GCF_013336715.1. Taxonomy (NCBI): domain Bacteria; kingdom Pseudomonadati; phylum Myxococcota; class Myxococcia; order Myxococcales; family Myxococcaceae; genus Myxococcus; species Myxococcus sp. CA056. The sequence continues at coordinate 312,584 of NZ_JABUMT010000001.1, read as the reverse complement.
ACCACCTCGCCCTTGAGGCGGTGCGCGATTCCCCGACGCAGCGCGGGGCCTTCGCGCACGTCGGCCACGTCCGCCAGCAACACGGGCGTGCCCGCGCGCAGCGCCACCACCGTGCTGTTCAGGTCCTCCACCGTCTGCGCGCGTCCAATCGCTCGCACCGTCCACTCCATGGGGCCCTGCACCACGAAGCCGCCGGACGCGTTGAGGTTGGCGCCCTCCAGCGCGTGCTCCACCTCGTTGAGGCTGATGCCGCGCGCCACCATCTGGTCGGGGTCCAGCAGCACCTGGAACTGCCGCAGGTAGCCGCCCAGTCGCTCCACGCCCGCGACGCCGGGCACGGCGAGCAGCCGGTTCTTCACCTCGAACTCGGCCAAATCCCTCAGCGCCATGAGGTCCGCCGCGCCGGGCTCCGCTTCGAGGGTGAACTCGAAGACTTCATTGAGCCGGCCGGTGAGGCTGGAGACGAGGGGCGCGTCCGTGCCAGGGGGCAATTCTCCCTGGGCCTGGGCCACGCGCTCGGCGACGTACTGCCGGCTGCGGAAGTAGTCCGCGTCCGGCTCGAACTCCACCGTGACCTGGGTGACGCCCAGCTGCGAGGTGGAGCGGATGCGGCGCACGTCGGGCAGGCCCGCGAGCGCGACCTCCATGGGAATGGCCACCGCCGTCTCCAGCTCCTCCGCGCCCATGGCGGCGTTCTGGACGATGACGTTGAAGATGGGCGCCGACAGGTCCGGGAAGACGTCGCGGCGAAGCCCATGCAGCGCCACCGCGCCGAAGGCGGACAACGCCAGGGCCAGCACCACGGTGAGGCCGGGCCGCGCGAAGGACGTGCGCAGCACGCGCCCCACCAGGGACGACGTGGGCTCAGTGGCCATGTTCGGCACCTCCGCCGGCGGACTTCTCGACTTCCGCCTTGAGGAGGAAGGCGCCGTCCACCACCACCTGCTCACCGACCTTCAGGCCGGAGAGCACCTCCACGTGGTCTCCCAGCGTGCGGCCTCGTCCCACCTCGCGCCGCTCGAAGGAGCCGCGCTCCCCGGTGGGCAGGAATGCCACCCAGCCATTCTCCAGGCGCTGGAGCGAAGCGGCCGGCACGGTGGTGATGGTTCCATCCGGGCTGCCGAGCGGAATGGATGCGGTGGCGGACATGCCCGGCTTGAGCAGGCCCTCGCGGTTCTCCAGCACCAGCCTCACGGGGATGGTGCGCGAGGAGGCGTCCACGCGCTGCCCCACGTGGCCCACCTTCGCGGTGAGCTCCTTGCCCGGGAAGGCGGCGAAGGTGACGCGGGCCTCGGCGTCCTTCTGGATGCGCACCGCGTCGCGCTCGAAGGCGTGGACGATGAGCCACAGCGAGCCCAAATCACCGATGCGGAAGAGGGGATGTTCGGCGTCCGCCATCTGTCCCATCCTCGCATCACGCTCGATGACGGTGCCCTGGATGGGCGAGCGCAGGATGAAGCCCGGCGTGCCCGCGCCCTGACGAAGGTCCCCTTCGCTCGCGCCCAGCGCCGCCAATTCCGCGAGGGCCGCGGCGACCTCCGCATCGGCGCCCGCGGCGTCCACGTCCGCGGCCTGCACGTCCTTCTGCGCGACGATGCGCTCGGCGGCGAGCGCGCGCTTGCGCTCTGCGGTCTGTCTGGCGGAGGCGGCGCGGGCCTTCGCGGACTGGAGGGCGGCGCGGGCCTTGCCCAGCTCGGGGCTGCGCAGCTCGGCCAGCTTCTCGCCTTCCTTCACCTCCTGGCCGGTGGTGACGAAGACGGTGCCCACCCGGGCGGAGATGGGGGAGGCCACCTCCGCGTAGGCGTCCTCGCTGAACATCAGCTCGCCCAGCGCGGTGACGCTTTCTCCTCCGGGACGCGCCGACGCGGGCGCGGTGGTGACGCGCAAGTCACGGAGCATCTCCGGCGCGATGTGGACGTGGGACTCATCGTGTCCCTCGTCATGTCCCTTGGGTTCGGCGCCTTCTTCGTGCGCGTGGTCGTCTTCATGCTCGGGCTTGTCGGACTTGCAGGCGGACAGCACGACGAGGGCGGACAGGAGGAAATGAGAGGGCTTCATGGCAGGGCTCCTGTCTCGACGGCGAGCTGCACGCGGGCGAGCGCGGCCTGGAGGTGACTGTCGAGCAGCGCCACGCGCGTCTCGAGCGTTTCACGGCGGACGAGGAGGAACCCCGCGAGGTCCATCTCCCCGGCTTCATAGGACTTGCGGGCGAGCGACTCGTTCTCGTCCAGCAGTGGCAGGGCATCGCGCGTCAGCACCTCCAGCGCTTGCTGGCGCCGGGTATCGCGGACGCGGGCGGCTTCCACCTGGACATCGCGCGTGCGGCGCGCGGCCTCCAGCAGGGTGCGCAGCCGTCGCACGCGGGCCTCTCCCGTCACCTTCTCTTCCTGACCTCGGGAGAACACGGGCAGTGGCACGCTGAGGGTGCCGAGCCACGCGGACTCGTCCACCTCCTTCTCGTAGCGCACGCCCACGCTCAGGTCCGGCAGCGCCTGGCTGCGTCCCAGTCGAAGCTCCGCCTCGGCCTGGGCGAGCGCCGACTCCAGGGCGCGGATGTCCGCGCGCTCGGAGGAACCCGTGGGCTTCGCCACCGGGAGCGAGGAGAGTTCCTTGAGCGCGCCGCGCACCGCGAGCGGCTCCTGGAGGGGCAACCCGAGCTGTGCGCGCAGCTCGCTCACGAGCGCCTCCTCCTCGCCCTCGGCCACGACCACGGCCGCATGGGCCCGGGCCTGCGCCACGCGCGCCACGTTGACGTCCACCACGGGCACGTCACCCGCCTCGAAGCGCTTGCTCGCGGAGCTGGCCAGGTTTCGCGCGGCCTCCTCCGTTTCGTGCATCAGCCGCGAGAACTCGCGGGCGTAGAGAGCGCGCAGGAACGACGCGGCCACTTCACCGAGCACGCGTCGCTCGGCGTCCTGCTGCTCGGCGCCCTCGCGGGCGAGCCCCGCGCGAGCGGACTCCCGACGCGCGCCCTGCTTGCCACCCAGCTCGAAGGGCTGCGCCAGCCCGAGTGAGAGTTGGAGGCCCCGGGTGCCGTCGTCGAGCCTGCGCGGGCCCACCTCGGCGCTCAGGGTCGGGTTGTCACGCAGCCAGGGCGCGGAGCCCGCGACGGCCCCCTGTGCCTCCGCGACGCGGCCCGCTGCATCCAACAGGGAAGGAGCGCGCTGGCGGGCCAGGGCCAGCGCGTCTTGGAAGGACAACTCAGAAGGTGAAGCGGTGCTGGCGCAGGGCCAGACCAGGGCGGCGGCGAGCCCAAGGGCCGCCGTCGCGGAAGGATTGAACACGGAAGTAGACCTCGCGAAAGGGAAGCGAGCGTCAGGCGCGAGGTGTCCTGGTACTGCCGTGGACGCACCTCACCTGGAGCCGCTCGCGCGAAGAGACGGACACTGCCTCAGGCGAGGAGGGCTTTGGGGACGTGGAGGATGTCGTCCAGGTCCGCGGAGGCGGGCGCATCCTCATCCTGAAGGACGAGACGCGGCCGAGGTGCTTCCAGGAGCAACGAGGGAGGGGAGACGGGCGCGGCGATGGAGCGCACATGGCCGCAGCAGGTGCAGTCCGCGCAGTCCGGCGCGCACTGACCGCTCGCATCGTCATCCGGGCAACGTTGCGCGCACACGGTATCCGTCACGTCGGCGATGACCTTCCACAGGCCACCTTCCGTCGGGGCGAACAGCAACAGGCTGAGGCACAGCCAGATGCGTGTGAGCACGAAGTCGGCTTCTAGCATGACCCCGGACGGTGCGCACGCGGATGCATGCTCAGCGTGAACCAGGCATCGGAAGAGGGCGTGCCTGCTCGCCCGTGAGGGCCGGCGGAGTGTTGTCGCGCCGGCCCTTTGCGTGAGTGTGCGTCAGGCCACGACGCGCGGCGGCGCGGGCCGGTGCTGAATCAGCTCGGTGGAGAAGTAGCGCTCCATCCGGTCCGGGAACACCGTCACCACCTGCGCGCCGGGACCCAGTCGCTTCGAGGCCTCCACCGCCGCCACGTAGTTGAGGCCGGAGGACGGGCCCACCGGGAAGCCCCGGCGGATGAGGGCGCGCGCGGTGCACATGGCCTCTTCGTCCGACACGTCCAGCTCCACGCGCCCCGGCATGTCCGAGTCGCGGTACAGCTTGGACATGCCGTCCACGACACCGGGCACGCGCGGACTGAAGCTGCAACACTCGATGTCGCAGCCGAGCCCCGCGATGGGCCGCGCGATGAAGGCCGTCACCGGACAGCCCGCTTCCGCGAACGCCTGGTACAGGCCCACCACCGTGCCGCCCGTGCCCACGCCGCTCACCACGCCATGCACCAGGCCGCCCGGAATCTGGGAGAGGATCTCCTGCCCCGTCCACACGCGGTGCGCCTCGGCGTTGTCCGGGTTCTCGAACTGGCGGGGCGCGAAGGCCTTGCGCTCCCGGGCAATCTGCTCCGCCTTGGCGATGGCGCCACGCACGCCCTCCGCCCTCGGCACCAGCACCACGTCGCCGCCGTAGGCGCGGATGGTGAGCACACGCTCGTCGGTGACACCCTCGGGCATCACCGCGGTGAAGCGCACGCCCATCTGCGCGCTCGCCAGCGCGAGCGCGATGCTCGTCGAGCCGCTGGACGCCTCCACCACCTCGCCGCCGGGCTGCAACTCGCCCAGGCGCCAGGCCTTCTCCAACATGTAGCGCGCGATGCGGTCCTTCGTGGAGCCACTGGGGTTGAGAAACTCCAGCTTGCACCAGATGGTGGGGCCCTCCGGGTCCAGTCGGACGGGGACAAGGGGCGTGGGAGCGATGGCCTGAAGAAAGCGGCCATCCGCGGGCAGCGGGCGACAGGGAGGACGCATGATGTCCTCCCTATCGCGAATCGACCCGGCCCGTTAGCGTCCTGAGCGTCTTCCCGACGGACAGGGATTCCATGGGCTGTCCGCCCGGCCTGTCAGGAAGCACCCGTGGGCGGCGATGGATGTGGCGCGACCGGAGTCCGGCGGGTACGAAGGAGTACCTCTGCCCCGCACGTCATGAGTCCTCCATCTCCGGTCATTCTCAACGTCAATGATGATGAGGCCAGTCGCTACGTCACCAGCCGCGTGCTGGGGCTCGCGGGCTTCCAGGTGGTGGACGCGGGCTCAGGCAGCGAGGCCCTGGCCCTCGCGGATGAGCACACCGACCTGGCCATCCTGGACGTCCGGTTGCCGGACATCAGCGGACTGGAGGTCTGCCGGCGCCTGAAGCAGGCCTCTCGCACCCGGGGCATGCTCGTCCTGCACCTGTCCGCACAGGCGGTGGGGCCGGGCGACCGGGCGCACGGCCTGGAGCACGGCGCGGACGGCTATCTGGTGGCCCCGGTGGACCCAGAGGAGCTGGTCGCCCAGGTGCACGCCCTGCTGCGCCTGCGCCGCGCCGAGCGCGAGGTGCACGCGCTGTCGCGGGAAGTGGAGCGCCAGCGTCGACTGCTGGACATGGCCATGGCCTCCGCCGCGGACCCCATCGCGCTGTTCGACGCGTCGGGACGTCTGCTGTTCGCCAACCAGGCGGCGCATGCGGCGCGAGGCAGCCACGAGGTCCTCGTCTCGGGTGAATCGCTGAGCGCGCGGGAGGAGAAGGACCCGTCGCTCGCGCCCTTCATCCGGTTGATGGAGGTGGCGCTGAGCACCGGTCAGGTCCAGCGCGGCGCAATCACCCTGTCGACGGACCAGGGGCCCCGTCACTTCGACTACACGCTGTCACCCACGCTGGATGGTGACGGCCAGGTGGCCGCGTTGATGGCCACGTCGCGGGACGTCACCGAGGAGCGCAGCGAAGAGGAGTTCCGCGAGCAGTTCATCGGGATGCTCGGGCATGACCTGCGCAATCCCCTCAATGCGCTGTCCATGTCCGCGCAGCAGCTCAAGCGCAAGGGCAACCTGGACGAGCGCCAGTCCTCGCTCACCGAGCGCATCCTCACCAGCGCGGACCGCATGGACCGGATGATTCGCCAGCTCCTGGACTTCGCGCGCTCGCGCCTGGGGGGCGGTGTCCCGGTGGTGGCCTCGGACTGCGACGTCTTCGACGTGGCGCGTCGCACGTTGGAGGAGATGCGCGCCAGTCACCCCGGGCGGATGCTGGTGCTGGAGGTGGTGGGGGACGGGCGCGGCGCGTGGGATTTGGACCGGCTGGAGCAGGCGTTCAGCAACCTGCTGGCGAATGCGCTGAAGTACAGCCCCGTGGACAGTCCCGTGCGGATGTGGGGCCAGGCGAGTGCGCGGGAAGTGGTGCTGCGCGTGCACAATGGCGGACCGCCGATTCCTTCGGAGGAGCTTCCACACATCTTCGCCGCATGGCGTCGAGGCTCGCGAGCCATCCAGCACGAGGCGGCGGCGTCCTCGGGGCTGGGGTTGGGGCTCTACATCACCCGGCAGATTCTGCTCGCCCATGGAGGCGAGGTGACGGTGGAGTCCAGTGCGTCGGGTGGGACGACCTTCACGGTGCGGCTGCCCCGGTGATGATGACCATCTGACGTTTGACATGCGGAATGGCTCGCCGTTGCGGGGGGCCATTGCCACTTATCCGTCATGTCGCCCGAGAAGCTCATCTTCGCGCAGTCCGTGGAAGCCCTCTTCGTGAGGGCCCTGGGCCCCTATCTGACGCGGGAGGGGCGCCAGCGCCTGAAGGGAGTGGGCCTGGATTTGTCGGAGCGGCTGCGGCCGGCCTACTCGCTGGAGCAGTGGCGAGGCTTCCTGCGGGTGGCCGTGCAGGACATCTTCCCGTCGCTGCCGGCGAAGGAGGCCTGGCTGGCGTTGGGTGCGCGCTATCTCCAGGGCTTCCGGCAGACGCCGGTGGGGCGGGCCAGCCTGTCGCTCGTCACCCGCCTGGGGCCGATGAGGACCCTGGAGCGGGTGCCCTACAACGTGAGGGCTGGCAACAACTTCAACGAGGTGCGGGTGGAGGAGTCCGGCGAGGGCGCCGCCACGCTGTGGATGAAGGACGTGGCGGCGGACAACCCGTACTTCTCCGCGGGTTTCCTGGCGGAGTCGCTGCGCGTCGCGGGCGCCGGGCACGTGGAGGTGGAGCCCATCGCCTTCGACGGCACGGCGGCGACGTACCGCATCGTCTGGAACAGGACCGCGGCGGCTCCAGTGGGGGAGGCCGCGCCCGCGCCGGGGGCGTAAGGCCCTCCGCGCTCACTTCATGAGGAAGGCCCGCAGGTGCTCCCGCTCGTTCTCCAGCGATGCGGTGAGCCATGCCCGTTGGAGTGAGGGCAGGGGCCACAGGTCCATGCGCTGGGGCTGGGTCACGCGCGCGAGCTTGAAGGCATGGCACTGTGCCGCGCCGACTTCTTCCCGTCGCTTCGGGTCGTTGAGCATCTCCACGCCCTGAATCACCATGCGCAGGCCTACCAGATACTCCACGAGCGTGGTCTCTTCGACGATGCGCTCGCCAATGGAGGACAACACGTGGCCCAGTCGCTCACGGTCCCCGGCCGTGAGCGTGTCCGAGACGAGTGCTCGCTGGGTGAGGCGGTAGGGACCGGTGAGCGCCAGCTCTCCCACGAAGGCTGAGAAGGCACTGGCTTGAAGGCGGGAGACCTTCGCCAGCGTCAGGAGCCGCATGGCCTCGGTGTACATCGAGAGGGTGGAGGCGGTCCGGTAGTCAGGGAGGTCGGCGATGCGCTCCAGCTCGGCGAGCTCTTCTGGAGTGAAGGGCGCTTTCGGGTCGGTGTCCCCCAGCAGCACGAGCAACCGGAGTTGAATCTCCTGGGGCGATGTTGCGGCGAGTTGTTGAAGGCGGGGCTTGAGCGTGGTGCGCGCCTTCGCGAGCGCCTCGGGATGTTGGGGGGCCGCGGTCAGGAAGTGCTCGAAGGCGGCGCGCAGGAGGACGGGGTCCTTCACCTTGTCGAGGTGCGTGGCGAGCCACTCCAGGTCAGGGCTGCCGAGCATGTTTCCCGAGAGCGCGAGGATGAGGCGGACGTCCGCTGCTTCGGTGCGTTCCCAGGCGGCGTCGAACTCAGGCTTGCCATCGCTGGATGAGGTGGGTGGTTCCAGCAAGAAGCGGCTCTCCGCGAAGAGGGGGCGCTCTGCCTGGGCCCACGCGTGAAGGAAGGCCTCACGCCAATCGAACTTCGGTTGACGGGTGCGTTGCTCCACCAGGGACGAGAGGATGACGACCTCCGGCTCCTTCGCGGCGACCGCGCGAAGCCGCTTCAGGGTCTGCTCCGCCTTGGGCAACGCGCCCTGCTCCAGGAAGACGCACGTCTGGACGAAGAGGGCGCTCGCGTCTTGGGGCGCTTCCTTGAGCGCTACCGTGAGTTCCTTCTGGGCTTCCGCGCCATTGCCGGACCGGGCGTACTCGGAAGCGCGTTGGATGCGCGCGACGAGCGGTTCCGACGCGGCCGTCTCCGGAGGGGCCGCTCCGAGGCTGAGGGCCGCGATGATGAGCCAGGGGACGATGGGTGTGCGCATGTCCCCAGCCTAACGGCGCGGTCGCCTGCTCTGGGAGTACCCGAGCGGAGGGTGTGGGCGAGGCCGTTCCCCACGCCGCGTGCGCGTTGACGCCCGCCTGTACCTGTGTTCAGGCTCCGGGTGGAGAGGTGCGCATGCCCCCGCAGATCAGTCTCGACTTCGCCGCCGAGTGCGCGGCGCACCCGGCACTGGCGAGTTTCCACCCGGTGGTCCGCCGCTGGTTCGCCGAACGACTGGGCGAGCCCACGCGTCCCCAGGTGGAGGGCTGGCCGCTCATCCAGGCCGGGCATGACGTCCTCATCGCCGCGCCCACGGGCAGCGGCAAGACGCTCACCGCGTTCCTCGCCGCGCTCGACTCGCTGTTCCGGCTCGCGCTGGAGCGGAACCTGGAGGACCGAACCCAGGTGCTCTACGTCTCGCCCTTGAAGGCGCTGGGCAACGACGTGCAGAAGAACCTGCTCCAGCCGCTGGAGGAGTTGCTCACTCGAGCCCGCGCGGAGGGCTACACGCCGGGCGAGCTGCGCGTGCAGGTGCGCAGCGGTGACACGTCCGCTTCCGAGCGCGCGCAGATGGTGCGCCGTCCTCCGCACATCCTCATCACCACGCCGGAGTCGCTCTACCTCTACCTCACCGCCGAGCGTGCCCGCGCCACCCTGCGCGGCGTGCGCACCGTCATCGTCGACGAGATTCACGCGCTCGCGCGCGACAAGCGGGGCAGTCACTTCACGCTGTCCATGGAGCGGCTCAAGGCGCTCACGGAGATGCGCCCCCAGCTCATCGGCCTGTCCGCGACGCAGAAACCGCTGGATGCGATTGCCGGCTTCCTCACCGGCGCGTCCCACCGCGAGTGCCGCAAGGTGGAGGTGGGCCATCTGCGCCCGTGGGACTTGAAGCTGGAGATTCCCGACGCGGAGCTGTCCTCGCTGGCGAGCCACGAGATGTGGGGCCAGGTCTACGACCGGCTGGTGGCGCTGGCGGGTGAACACCGCACCACGCTCATCTTCGTCAACACGCGGAAGATGGCGGAGCGCGTGGCCCATGATTTGGGCGAGCGATTGGGCGAAGGTCTGGTGGCGGCCCACCACGGCAGCATGTCGCGCGAAATCCGGCTGGCGGCGGAGGAGAAGCTCAAGGACGGCCGACTGCGCGTCATGGTGGCCACCGCGTCGCTGGAGCTTGGTATCGACGTGGGCAACGTGGACCTCGTCGTCCAGTTGGGCACCACGAAGGCCATCTCCGTGCTGCTCCAGCGCGTGGGCCGCGCGGGCCACCACAAGGCGGCCATCTCCAAGGGCATCGTGTTCGCGATGACTCGCGACGAGTTGATGGAGTGCGCCGCGCTCCTCAACGCCGTGCGCGAGGGTGACCTGGACGCGGTGATCATCCCGCAGAAGCCGCTGGACGTGCTCGCGCAGCAAGTGGTGGCCGCGTGCGCGTGCGAGGAGTGGGACGAGCGCGCCCTCTTCAGCCTCTTCCAGCGCGCGTACCCGTACCGCGAGCTGACGTGGGAGGAGTACCAGGGCGTGCTGGAGGTGCTGTCGGAGGGCATCGCCGACCGGCGTGGACGCGCGGGCATCCACCTGCACAGAGACCGCGTGAATCAGCGCCTCAAGGGCCGGCGCGGCGTGCGCATCACCGCGCTCACCAATGGCGGAGCCATCCCGGACACCTTCACCTTCAGCGTCACCGCCGAACCTGAGGGCAAGGTGGTGGGCACGCTGGACGAGGACTTCGCGGTGGAGTCGTCGCCGGGAGACGTCTTCCTCCTGGGCAGCACCGCCTGGAGAATCCAGCGCGTGATGGGCAGCACGGTGATGGTGGAGGATGCACGCGGCGCGGCGCCCAACGTGCCCTTCTGGCGAGGTGAGGCCCCAGGACGCACGGACGAGCTGTCGCTCCAGGTCGGCCGTCTGCGCGACGAACTCCTCAACCGCGACGACGCGGCCAGCTTCCTGGAGAAGGAGCTGCGCATGCCGCCGCCCGCGGTGGATGCGCTGCTGGGCTACCTGCGGCTGGGCAAGAAGATGCTGGACGCGGTGCCCAGCAATCAGCTCGTGGTGGCCGAGCGCTTCTTCGACGAAGCAGGCGGCATGCAGCTCATCATCCACGCGCCCTTCGGCAGTCGCATCAACCGGGCCTGGGGAATGGCGCTGCGCAAGCGCTTCTGCCGCTCGTTCGACTTCGAGCTCCAGGCGGCGGCGACGGAGGACGGCATCCTCCTGTCGCTGGGCGAGCAGCACTCCTTTCCGCTGGCGGACATCTTCGACTTCCTTCACCCGGACCAGGTGGAAGAGGTGCTGGTGCAGGCGGTGCTCCAGTCGCCGCTGTTCGGCACGCGCTTCCGCTGGGTGGCCACGCGAGCCCTGGCGCTCAACCGGATGATGGGGGGCAAGCGCGTGGCGCCCAACCTCCAGCGCGCGCGCAGCGAGGACCTGCTGGCCGCCGTCTTCCCGGCGCAGGTGGGCTGTCAGGACAACCACGGTGGCGGCGACGTCGAGCTGCCGGACCATCCGCTGGTGAAGCAGACGATGGACGACTGTCTGCACGAGGCCATGGATGTGGAGGGCCTGCGCGAGGTGCTCCGTCGCATGAAGGACGGCCGCATCCGCCTGGAGGCGCGCGACGTACCGGAGCCGAGCGTCTTCGCGCACGCGATGATTCACAGCCAACCGTACACATTCCTGGATGACGCCCCGGCGGAGGAGCGCCGCGTGCGCAACGTGGCCCTGCGCCGCGCGCTGCCAGCCGAGGACGCGGCGGCCTTCGGCGCGCTGGACGCGACGGCCATCGCCACGGTGGTGGAGGACGCCGCGCCGCCAATGCGCGACGAGGACGAGCTGCACGACATGCTCCTCCAGTGGGTGCTGGTGCGGGACGCGGAGGTGCCGAAGGGACTGGCGACGCCGCTGTTCGAGCAGGGCCGGGTGGCGTGGTTGGACCTGCCCGCCGGACGTTTCCTCGTCGCGGCGGAACGGGGGAGCGCGGTGCGAGCGCTGTTCCCCGACGGGGTGACGCAGCCGCCGTTGCCGGTGCTGGCGCATGACCGGCCGGTGGAGCGGGAGGCCGCGGTGCTCCAGGTGGTGCGCGGGCGGATGGAGAACGTGGGCCCCACCACGGTGGCGGAACTGTCTCGCCTCTGCGTGCTGAGCGAGGACGAGGTCAACGCGGCGATGCATCAGCTGGAGATGCAGGGCACCGTGCTGCGGGGCCGCTTCCGTCCGCTGGAGACACCTCTCGCGCCGGGAGAGACGCCGCCGCTGGAGTGGTGCGACCGCCGTCTGCTCCAGCGAATCCACCGGATGACAGTGGGGCGGCTGCGCCGGGAAATCGAACCGCTGAGCGGACGCGACTTCATGCGCTTCCTCTTCCGGTGGCACCACATGGAGGACGTGGACGCGCTGCGCGGCTCCACGGGACTCATGAAGGCGGTGCGGTTGCTCCAGGGTTACGAGGCGCCTGCCTCCGCGTGGGAGCGCTTCCTGTTGCCCGCGCGCATGCGGGGCTACACGCCGGACATGCTGGAGCGCGCCTGCTACGCGGGTGAGGTGGCCTGGGGCCGGCTGACGATGAAGGACCAGCCGAAGCCCGTGCCGGGACCTCGTCGCGGCGCGCCCGTGACGCCGCCGGAGCCGGAAGTTCCGGCACCCACCCGCTCGCGAGCCTCGCCCACTCGCAACGCGCCGCTGACCTTCACGCTGCGAGAGGACCTGGAGTGGATGCTCGCGGCGGCGCGGCCTCACGCGGTGCTCGCGGATGGGGACGTGTGGACGCCGCCGGACCTCAGCGTGGCCGCCAAGGATGTGGTGTCGGTGTTGGAGCGCCGGGGCGCGTGCTTCTTCCAGGACCTGGTGTCCCGCGCGCGACGACTGCCCGCTGAAATCGAGGACGCGCTGTGGGAGCTGGTGGCGCGCGGCCTGGTGACGGCGGACGCGGTGCAGAACCTGCGCGTGCTCCAGAGCCCCGCGCATCGCAAGCGGCAGAAGCTGTTGCAGCGCGGTGGACCCGGACGCTGGAGCCTGCTGGCGCCCGCGGAGCCGAAGACGTCGGACGAGGTGATGGACTCGCTGGCGCGCCTGTTCCTCCAACGCTACGGCATCGTCTGGCGAGACCTGGTGATGCGAGAGGCGCTGGCGCCCACGTGGCGTGAGTTGCTGTTCGTCTACCGACGCATGGAGGCGCGAGGCGAGGTGCGCGGTGGTCGCTTCGTCGCGGGCTTCGTTGGAGAACAGTTCGCGCTGCCGGAGGCGGTGGACATGGCGCGCGCGGTGCGACGGCAGCCTCCTTCCGGGGTGCGAGTGCAGCTCTCCGGCGTGGACCCGCTCAACCTCACGGGTGTGGTGACTCCAGGGCCGCGCGTGCCCGCGATGCCGGGCAACGTCGTCACCTACGTGGATGGCGTGCCGGGCGGCGTCGACGCGCTGGAGGACGATTCCGAGGAGAACGTTGGCGAGGACACGGAGAGCGGCGGCGGGGTGGCGCAGGCCAGCTGAGAATCCCCGTTCGTCTGGACACGCGGTGTTAGGGTCCCCCCACTGTTTCCTGGAGGGGGTTCTCTCGAATGCGTCGTCTATTGCTCGTCGGAATGTTGCTGCTCTCCGCCACGTCGTGTGACGAGGACGGCGGGGGCGGGCCTGATGCGAACTCCGGCACCGTCGCGGGGACGCTGACGCCGTTCCGCAGCAACGAGCAGTCCTCCGAGGGTGGAGTCTCCCGAGCCACCCACCTTCCCTTCGGCAAGGGCGTGCTGGCGCGGCTGAAGGACTCGATGCGCGGCGCGAAGGCACAGCGCGTGCGCCGCTCGGCGGTGGACCAGACGGACCCGGGCCTGCCCATCATCCCCGCGCCGCTGGGGCCGCCGCCCCTGGCACGCATCCCCCAGGAGGACCCGACCATCGCTGGTGACGTGGTGGTCCGCTTCGAGGAAGCGGGCGTGTCACCCGAGCACGTGTTGTCCGCCACGGCGCTCCCGGGCTACCGCGTGGTGCACAAGGGCCATGCGAGCGAGTACCTGCACCTGGTGGGCTTCGAGGCGGAGGACGGCCACGCGGTGACGACGGACGAGACGCGAGAGCTGGTGTCGAAGCTCGCGGCGGTGCCGGGCGTGCGCTACACGGACCGCAACCTGCGCATGTACAAGACGGCCGTTCCCGACGACAAGGGCTACGGCCTCCAGTGGCACTACCCCACCATCAACCTGCCGGCCGCATGGGACATCGAGTTCGGAGCGGACGGCGTGGTGGTGGCGGTCATCGACACCGGCATCGTCTCGCACCCGGACCTCAACACCCACGTGGTGCAGGGCTACGACATGATTGCCGACCCGACCAACGCGGGTGACGGCAATGGCCGCGACCCGAATCCCCTGGACGAAGGGGGCGATGAGCCGCAGGGCGGCTCGTCGTGGCATGGCTCGCACGTGGCCGGCACCGTGGCCGCGGTGACGAACAACGGCGTCGGCGTCGCGGGCGTGGCCTGGAACGCGCAGCTTCTGCCGGTGCGCGTGCTGGGCAACAAGGGCGGCAACAGCTTCGACATCGCGGCGGCCATCGCCTGGGCCACCGGAGGTGATGTGCCCGGCATCACCCAGCGCCCGGCCAAGGCCGCCAAGGTGGTGAACATGAGCCTGGGTGGCAGCGCGCCGCCGCAGCCGCTCTACCAGGACGCCATCGACGCCGCCGTCCGTCGCGGCGCCATCATCGTCGTCGCCGCCGGCAACGAGAACGTGGACGCCTCCAACAGCACGCCGTGCAACCAGGAGAACGTCATCTGCGTGGGCTCCACGGGCCTGTCGGGCCGGCGCAGCAGCTTCTCCAACTACGGTGCGCGCGTGGACGTGGTGGCCTCCGGCGGTGAAATGGTGGAGGACATCAACGGCGACGGCTACGCGGACGGCGTGTTGTCCACGGTGCTGGATGACAACCGGCAGCCCGCGTATGCCTTCTCCCAGGGCACCAGCATGGCGGCGCCGCACGTGGCCGGCGTGGTGGCGCTGCTGGCGGCGACCGCGGCCAAGCTGAGCGCGGACCTCACGTCGAGCCAGGCGGAGAGCGCGCTGAAGACCACCGCGACGCCGATTCCCTCCTCGCTGTGCGCCGGAGGTTGTGGCGCGGGACTCATCAACGCGCAGGCGGCGCTGCGGCGCATCCAGAGCACGGACCCGGCGTTGGAGCCGCCGAAGCTGAGCGTGTCGACGAGCACGCTCTTCTTCCGGCAGAGCGTCACGCAGCAGCTCACGCTGAGCAACGTGGGCGGCCGACAGGGCGGCGACCTGGTGGTGACGGCCACTGTTTCGGGCGCGCAGCAGTCGGCGGTGTCCTTCCCCGGGGGAAGCACCAAGACGGTACCCGCCTACGGCTCGACGACGCTGGACGTGGCGGTGAACACGGCGGGCCTCGCGGATGGCGACTACGTGGTGAACCTCAACCTCGCGGGCTCCGGAGCGGCCGGCTCGGCGACGGTGGCGCTGAAGATTGGCGTGGGCACGTCGGACGACCTGGATGCCATTGTGGCCTTCGTCTGGCAGAACGCGCTGACGGGCGAGTGGGAGGCGGCCCAGGAGGCCATCACCGTGGCTCGCGCGTCGCGCGGTTACGACTACTCCCTAGCGCTGGAGCCCCGGACCTACTACGCGCTGGCGACCATCGACGACGACGAGGACGGCGAGCTGTTCGAGGACGGGGAGCGCACGGGCTTCTGGCGCAACGTCGACTCCTTCGAGCCGCTCGACGTGGAGGCCGGTGACTCCACGCCCGGTATCAGCTTCGACCTGCTCCCGCTGGCGCCCATCGACGATGACCCGACGCTGGACGTGGGCGCATCGTGCACGGATGACTCCGACTGCGCGGAGGGGTTCTGCAACACGAACTTCCCTGGAGGCTACTGCTCCCTCGTGTGCAACACGACGGCGTGTCCCGCGGGCTCGAAGTGCTACACGGTCAGTTCGTCGGGGCTGAAGAACTGTCTGGACAGTTGCTCCCGCGAGGTGGGAACCGGTCAGGGTGACTGCCGTTCGGGCTACGTCTGCTACAGCGACGGCACTGGCATTGGCGCGTGTCAGCCGAGCTGCATCGGCTCCGGCCTCAACTGCTTGCCTCCGGCCACGTGTCGGAGCGACGGCTTCTGTCGCTGAGTCGCCGTCCGTGGCGAAGCGGGTTCCCGGTGAGGTCGACCGGGGACCGCGCGGCGCCTCACGTCTTCACGCGGACGGCTTCGCGCGTTCGAGCAGCACCGCGCGACTGTCCACGTTGAGCACCTGGGTGCCGCCAGGAAGGGTGGCGAGCGGCGTCTCCCAGTGGGCATGGCCGCAGACCACCAACAGGTTTGCGCGCCTCTGCACGGACTCCCGGATGACGGGGCTGCCGCGCAGCCGAGTGCCCTCGACGTCCGGCCCCTGATGCAGCACCAGCACGTCCGGTGTCTCGCGCAGCGTCGCATCGAGCTGTCGCAGGAAGTCCGTCTCCCCGCGTCGGCCGGCCTTGTCCGGGTTGCCGATGATGCCACCCACGCCGCCCACGCGAAGGCCCTCCAGGTCCACCACCTCGCCGTCGAGCAGGTGGATGCCGGGGCGCTGCTGGAAGCGTACTTGCTCGCGCGCACCGCCGAACGTGTCGTGGTTGCCGGCCACGCCCACCACCCAGCGGAAGTGCTCGGCGAAGGCCTGCCAGACGGCGCGCACGTCACCGGAGGCGCCGCGCACATTCGCATTCGCTTCCGAGTACAGGTCTCCCGCGAGCACCACGCCGACGGTTCCCGGCTGGGGCAGCGTGCCCAGCTCACCGAGAATCGCCAGCTCATCGGCGAGCACTTCTCCGAGCAGCGCCACCGCGCCGTCCTGGAGTGCATGAGGAGCCACGCCCTGGAGGTCGGAGAGCACCAGCAGCGCGGCGACTTCATCCGGGAGAACATCCACCGTGCCGCGCAGCAGGGGGAACCACACGGTCTGGCTCCCACCCCGAGGCGCGGCGGATTGGTAGGGCCAGCTATGACACGGCACTTCATCGAGCGTCAGGATTCGCATGGCGCCCCGGTCGGCCGCCTCCTCACGTTCCTGACAGGGAGCCCTGGCGGCGTTGGTTGGGATTTAGCCATTCCCTCCGAGCCCGGGTGGGGCCATCTTGGTTGAACCGTGTCCCTGCTGCCGCGACTCAAGACGGAAACCCGCCCCCACCACGAGCGCACCGAGTCCGCCGTGCGATTGCTGGAGCCTGGACTGACGCTCCAGGGCTATCGCCGCCACCTGGAGGCGCTCCACGGCTTCCATCTCCCGGTGGAGGACCAGCTCACCGCACTGATGGGAGCCGCGCTGCCCGGGCTGGGCCTTCACGAGAGGGTGAAGGTGCCGTGGTTGGAAGCGGACTTGCGCGCGCTCGGCCATGACACGCCGTCGCTCGCGCGGCTGCCAAGGTGCCCGGAGCCACCGCCGCTGCTCGGTCTGCCCGAGGCGCTCGGGAGTTGCTACGTGCTGGAGGGCGCCACGCTCGGAGGCCAGCTCATCCTCCGACACCTGCGCCGCCACTTCGAGGGAACCCCCGCGGGCGACTTCGTCTTCTTCCGCGCCTACGGTGACGACGTGGGCCCCCGGTGGCGCGCCTTTGGCGAAGTGCTCACGCGCGCATCCGTGGACGCGGCCGACCCTGCCTTCGATGACCGCGTGGTGAAGGGCGCCCAGGACACCTTCGACGCCTTCGAGCGCTGGCTCCGACGCGCGCTGCCCTGAGCGTCGCTACAGGGACGTCAGGCCGCCGCGCAGCATGAAGTACACCACCACGCCCGTCACCGACACGTACACCCAGATGGGCGCCAGCCACCGCGTCACCTTGCGGTGCCGGGGGAACTCCTTGCGCCACGCGAAGTAGAAGGCCACCAGCGCCAGGGGCACGACACCCATGGACAGCAGCACATGGCTGGCCAGGATGCACAGGTACAGCCCTCGCCAGTCGCCCACGTAGCGCGTGTCTCCGTGCACGTAGTGGTAGGTGAGGTAGCAGACCAGGAACAGCGCCGACGCCGCGAAGGCCGCCACCATCAGGTACTGGTGCACGCGCCGCGCGCCGCGCTTGATGGCCACCCATCCGGCGATGAGCAGCGCCGCCGCTGTCGCGTTCAGGCTCGCGTTGACGGCCGGAAGGAAGCGCAAATCCACACCCTCCACGCCGTCGCGACGGCCCATCAGAATCCACGCGATGAAGGCGAGCGCGAGCGCGGAGACAACACCGGTGAAGACATAAAAAGCCCGGTCGCTCACTCGGGGCTGAAGCGGAGCAGAGGTGGCGTTCGACATGCGCCCTATCTCTCGCGACACGTCCGCCGATGCAACCAATGCAGTAGCGATACACCGTTGTGCCGACATGTCGGATGAAGCGTTCTGTTAGGCCGACTGGATCTTCTCCCTGTAATTCTTGCATACTCAGTCACGGTCGCCCCCGACTCCCCCCCTCCACGGAGGTTCCCCGTGCTCCGCGAGCGTTGCCTTGCCATCCTGGCTGGCGCCGCCTTGTTCCTGGCTCTGCCAGCCTCCGCCGATGAGGCCGCTGTTTGCGCGCCCGTCGCGAAGGTCCCTCCTGAAAGACATCTGCGGCAGCTGACGCTCGACCTGCTCGGTCGGCCGCCCACTTGGGAGGAGTACAAGGCAGTCCAGGCGAAGGGCTCGGTGTCTGAAGAAGACATCCGCGCCATGATGAATGACGAGTTGTTCTACACGCGCGTGCGCAACTTCCACCGCGCCCTCCTGCGCTCGAACATCAGCGCGAGTGTCTTCGACAACGGCAACTCGCGCCTGGGTGGCAACGGCACCAGCGCCGCCTTCGGCTTCGCGAACAATCCGTCCACGGCGCTGCGAGGCGTCAACGGCCAGTCCTGCAACTCCGACATCGAGCAGAGCTCCTGCTTGACGACGACGCAGGACGGGCACGCCGTGGCGCCGCGCACCAGCTGCACGGATGCCATGGGCGTGCCCATGCCGGTCAGCTACGACTACGACACCAACTTCTTCGAATGCACGGAGTTGGCCGTCAAGACGGCCAACGTGGTGACGACCTGTGCCCAACTGGCCGCCCTGCCCGCGACCGACGAATGGGGGAAGTACCGCTACTTCTGCGACAACCGCGGCGCCGCGGCGACCGTGAAGTCGTACCTGTGCCTGCCCGACCCGAAGAAGAACACGACCTCCGTGCTGAAGGAGAAGACGGATGCGGCGACCGGCGGCTCGGGCCTGGTGGTGTCCTTCGACCATCCCAATCCAGAGACCAAGCCGAGCCTCCTGACGCTCACTCGCTGCACGCTGGACCTCGCCATCAACAACAACATCAAGGGCGCCTACTCGACCACTCGCGGCTGCATCCAGCGCGAGGGCTACGTGACGAAGCCCGCACCCTACTGGGCCCCTGCGGGCTCGCCAGCGACGGTGAAGGTGTGCGCCATCGAAGCCCAGGAGCGCGACCACAACCCCTGGACGCGTGAGTCCTGTGAGACGGGCCGCTTCGCCAATGACCGCAGCTGCGGCTGCGGCGTGGGCATGCGCCGCTGCGGCGTGTCGAACATCGGCCAGACCACGGACCCGCTCTACGTGCGCAACGTTCACGACATGCGCGTGGCCGCCTTCAACGAGGAGCCGCTGCGCATCGCCGAGTCCGTCGTCCGCCGCGACGAGCCCTACTACAACATCCTCACCACGCGCCGCTCGTTCGTGAACGGCACCCTGTCGGAGTTCTACCGGCAGCGGCAGGGCGTGGGTGTCTTCAGCGCCACCGCGCCCGCGCCGCTGGAGTCGATTCCCGCCATCGCCTACACCGACGCCGCGAACTGGAAGGAATACACCCGGGATGAGTCGCACTCCGGCGTGCTGACGACGCCCGGGTTCCTCTACCGGTTCCCCACGCACCGGGCCCGCGTCTCCGAGTTCTACGAGGCGTTCCTCTGCAAGACCTTCGTGCCCGGCTCGGAGACGTCCCTGCCCGACCCCGAGGATGCCTGCAACCGGGAGAACAACCTGGCCAAGCGCTGTGGCTGCAACTACTGCCACGCCACCATCGAGCCCACCGGCGCCCACTGGGGCCGCTACGCCGAGCGCGCCGCGCAGTTCCTGCCGGCCAACCAGTTCCCGCGCTTCGACCCGAAGTGCCGCGACTGCGCCATCAACGGCGACACCAACTGCGGCGGCGAGTGCTCCCAGTACGTCATGCAGGCGTACGACGGCGACGGCGCAAGCAGCCTGGGCATGCTCAAGACGTACCTGTACCGCACGGCCGACGAGGAGCAGAACATCGAGGCGGGTCCGCGGCTGCTCGTGGAGCGCATGTACCAGTCGGGTGAGCTGGAGCGCTGCACGGTGAAGCGGGTCTGGAACGAGTTCCTGGGCCGCCCGATGACGGCGGAGGAGCAGCGGATGTACCTGGCGCCGCTCGCCAGTGACTTCGCCAAGAGTGGCCACCGCTTCAAGTCGCTCATCGAGCGCGTGGTGACGACCGACGCCTACCGGAGGATTGACTGATGCGCCGCTCGCTCCTGATCGCCGCGTTGCTCACGCTGAGCGCCGGCTGCAACAAGTCCACCGAGGAGAAGCCCGGCCCCACCCTGGACGGGCAGCTCGAACCGGTCGCCAACCCCCACCAGCCCGGGGACTTCGACCCGCTGCCGGACCCGGAAGCGCAGGGCGGTAGCGTGGGCCGCGCCCCGCGCCGGCTCACCGTCGCCCAGCTCGACGCCGCCATCCTGGAGGCCGTCGGCCGCCGCTGGGTGAATGGTGGCGACGGCATCGACGCGCGCGCCTCGTCCCTGGGCCGCGCCGACTTCGCCCTCGTCTCCAGCGAGAACACCGAGCCCAACCTGGTGTTCGCCAAGTTCCTGGAGGATGGCGCGCGCTTCGTGTGCATCGCCCAGGCGGGTGATGAGGTGAAGCAGGCGGATGCCTCCAAGCGCACGCTGTCGCGCACGCTGCCGGGCACCTGGGATGACCTGCGCAAGTTGACGGACACCCAGGTGCGAGAGTTCCTCGTCTACAACTCCCTGCGCTTCTGGGGTGCGCCCCTGGAAGGCGAGGAGCTGACGAAGTGGGTCGGTTTCTTCACCCAGGCCGCGGCCCGGGCGGAGACGGCCAAGCGGCGCTCGGACGCGCTGGCGGTGATGTGCATCGCCATGCTGACCGACGCGCGGTTCATCACCTACTGAAGCTCGGAGTGACTTCGATGAAGAAGAATCGACTCGACGAGAACCACCGTCCCGAGCGCCGCACCTTCCTCAAGGCCGCGGCCGGCTTCATGGGCTCCACGCTGCTGGGCGGGCTGCCCTTCCGCTCCTTCGCGCAGGCGGCCTCGCTGGCCCCGGCCGACCGCTGCTTCGTCTTCGTGTACTTCAACGGTGGCTGGGACCAACTGCTCGCCTTCGACCCGAAGGACCCGGACGAGTTCACCCCGGACCGCGCGGCGGAGACGCGCATCCTGCCGGGCTACAACCTCATCAATGACGCGCGCTTCTCCGCCATCCCCCTGCGCCCGGAGAAGTCGGGCGTGGGCCGGTCCAACATCGACTTCGGTCCCGCGGTGGGTGACCTGTCGAAGCACTTCGACCGGATGACGGTGGTGCGCGGCATCAACATGAACACGCTGGGCCACGAGGTGGGCTATCGCTACTTCCTCACCGGGAAGATGCCCATCGGTAGCGCGGCGCGTGGCTCCTCCACGGCGACGGAAATCGTGGGGCAGATGAAGCCCCGCGTGCCCATCTCCAACATCGCGTTCAACGTGGAGTCGTACAACGACCGGTACCCGGGCTACGCCAACGCGCTGCGCGTCAGCCGCAAGGACGACCTGCTGCTCACGCTCAAGCCCAGCTCGCAGCTGCTGGACAGCGAAATCGAGAAGCAGTTGGTCGACTTCCGGGGCCAGCCCATCACCTGCGAGGAGGCCGCCTACGGCGCTCGCGGCGTGGGCACCACGTACCAGAACAGCCGGGACCAGATGCAGCAGGTGATGGCCCAGAAGCTGGAAGCGTCGTTCAAGTTCGACGCTCAGACCCCGGAGATGGCGGCGGTCCGGGAACGCTATAGCCTGCCAGAGAGTGGCAACTACGACACCGAGGCGGGACGTGCCGCCATGGTGGCCACCGCGCTCAAGAAGGGCATCGCCCAGTGCCTCACCATCAACCTCACGGGTGGCCTGGACACGCACTTCGGCACGCAGCTCACCCACGCCAACAACCAGCGCCGGGGCTTCGACGCGCTGTCCGACCTGGTGGATGACCTGATCGACACCCCCCACCCGGCGGGCGATAGCTTCATGGACCACACCACCATCATGGTGTTCTCCGAGTTCTCCCGCACGCCGCTCATCAACAGCGCGGGCGGCCGGGACCACCACATCTCCAACTCCTGCATGCTCATGGGCGCGGGCGTGAAGCACAACCATGTCTTCGGGAAGAGTGGAGACATTGGCATGTCGCCCGGCACGTTCGACCTGCGCACCGGCGCCATCGACCCTCGGGGTGAGAACATCTTCCCCGAGCACATCATCGCCACGGTGCTGGCGTCGGCGGGCCTGGACTACAGCATCACCCGCGTGGAGCCCCTTCGTAGCATCCTCGCCTGAACCGCATGCGCACCCATCCCCGAGCCCCCCGGGAGATGGACGAGGGGCGGTCCGCCGCCCCCGTTCTTCTTCGTCTCCTTCCCCTCTGCGCCGCCGTCCTCCTCACCGCGTGCGGCGACGACTCCCTCCCGTTGGACAGGCCCCGGCCCGTCTCCTTCCGGCCCACCGAGGTCCGGTCGAAGACGGCGCTGGCGTCGGCTCCGGGCTTCGCGGACCAGGCAGGTGGCGGCATCTTCGCCAACACCACCGGCACCGTCGTCCGCATCCGGTTGGATGGCTCGCTGGGGGCCCTGGCACCCCACCCGGGCAACAGCGCCGAGCTGGGCACGGTCAACGCCGTGTTCCGCATGGGGCCGCACAGCGCGCTGGTGGAGGCGCGGAACGGCCTCTTCCTCGCCGAGTCGGGGTGGCTCATCTCCCCGCCGTGGCGTGACGCGCTGGGCCTGGGCATCACCGCGACCACGCAGTCCTCGGATGGCGCGGTGTGGCTGGCGCATCCCACGGGCCTGTTCCAGCTGCGCGACGGCACGCTGTCCGCGCTGAAGGTGAAGGGCGAGGCGCTCACCGGCATCACCGCGCTGGCCGCGGCGCCGACGGGCGAGGGCTCCGCGGGCGTGTGGTTCCTTCGCGACGGCAAGCTGCACGTCGCGGTGGCCACCAGCCTGGTGCACTTCGACGTGCGCGAGGCGGGCGCTCCCTTGGAGGAGGGCGAGGTGGTGGAGTCGCTGGCCGGACTGGGCCCGGGCCTGGGCACCTCCGGAGAGCTGTGGCTGCTCACCAACCAGGGCCTGCTGCGTCGGCCGAGGGAAGGCTGGCGGCGCGTGACGCTGCCTCAGCGGCCGGTGCAATTGCTCGCGTCGGGCCGCTTCCTGTGGGTGAAGTCGAGCGACGCGCTGCTCCTGTACGACGCGGACGCGAACGAGTGGGGCCTGGCGCAGGGCATCGACACGCGTGAGTTCCGCTTCCTGTCCGCGGACGAGAGTGGCTGCGCGTGGGTGCAGCTGGGCGGCGAGACGGTGGCGGTGAGCCGCTCGCCGGCGCCGCGCGTGACGGGCCTGCACCAGGGCATGCAGGTGGTGGAGGACGGGCTCGTGGTGCGCGCGGTGATGCCCACGGGCGTGGAGCCAGACTCCGTCGTCTTCCAGCTGGGCGGCGTGGAGGTCCCCGCCACGGGAGAAGGACCTGTGTACAGCCTGGGGGGCCAGGAGGCGGACGGCACCCCGAAGCCGTACTCCTTCGCGGGCCTGGAGGCGGGACGCCAGGCGCTCGGCGTGGTGGCGCGCTTCCTGGATGGCACCGAGGCCAAACGCCTGGTGCCGTTCGACTACCAGCCCGTGAGCACCGTGGCGCTGAGCTGGGCGACGGACATCCAGCCCATCCACGTGTCGCGCTGCGAGAAGTGCCACGCCACCGGCCCCGGCCGGGCGCTCAACACGTACGAGTTGTGGAAGGAGAACGCGGCGCTCATCACCGCCGCGGTGAGAGACCAGCGCATGCCCGCGGATGGGCCGTTGGACCCTCAGCTCATCTCCCTCATCCAGCGCTGGGCCGCGTCCGGCGCGAAGCCCTGAAGCCCCCGTCGCACCCGCCTGACTCCCCTCGAGGCACACCATGATTCGATTTCCTCGCGTGGCCCCCCTCCTCGCGCTCCTCGTCACGGCCTGCTCCGATGACCTGGACCCCGCGCGTGAGAACGAGCCACCTCCGGAAGTGGACCAGTGCACGGGCCTGGCCCCGCTGGCCTTGCGCGCCGAGCCCGCCCGGGTTCGCGTGGGCAGCCCGGTATCGCTGGTGGCCAGCGGTGGCAGCGGCCAGTACCGCTACACACTGGAGGACGGGGGCTCGTCCGGTGAGCTGCGCGCGTCGCGCTTCATCGCGGGGCACACCCCGGGCACCGACACGCTGGTGGTGGAGGACGCCCGCTGCCCAGGTGATGCCCGTACCACGCTGGAGGTGCTGGCCCTCTTCGACATCGCGCCGGCGCGGGCGCAGCTGCGGCCGGGCACGTCCTTCCAGGTGTCGACGAAGGGCCTGCTGGGCACGGCCACGTACAACCTGACGCAGAACCTCTCTGGCGGCACGCTCACCGCCGAAGGGCGCTACACGGCGGGCCCCACCGAGGGGCTGGACCTCATCACCGTGCGCGACTCGCAGACGGGTGACGAGGCCATCCTCCAGTACGACGTGAGCAAGGCGGCCCGGCTCGGTGGCGCGCCCGCGTTCCTCGCGGTGCCCTCGGGCTCGTCCGTGCCGCTGGCCACGCGCGGTGGCAGCGACACGGTGGTGTGGACGAAGGTGTCGGGCCCCGGGACGATTGCCGCCGGGCGCATCGGCTTCCTGGCGGGCGACACGGGCGCGGCGGTGCTGGAGGCGTCGGACCCCTTCTCCGGAGACAAGGCGTCGGTGACGGTGGTGGTGCTGGACGAGCTGACGCGGCCGGGCCTGGCGCATGGCCGGCTCACGGATGCCGCCACGATGGTGACGGCGGACTTCGACGGTGACGGCACGCTGGACCTCGCGGTGGGCCAGCGCGAGAGCGACATGGGCCGGCCCACGGGCGGCGCCGTGTTCATCTACAAGGGCGGCACGGGCGGGTTGGAGGCGCAGCCGCTGTGGGTGCTCACGGGCGACACGGACACCGCGCAGTTCGGTGACGCGCTGGCCGCGGGCGACTTGGACGGTGACGGGCGCGCGGAGCTGGTGGTGTCCTCGCCGGGCGCGGACGTGGCGACGAGCAATGCGGGCGCCGTGTACCTCTACACCTTCAAGGGAGGCGCCCCCGCGCCGCTGCGCCTGCAGCTCGCCGGCCTGCTGCGGGATGCCGCGTTCGGCGCGGGCCTGTCCGTGGCGGACATCGATGGTGACGGCAAGGTGGACCTGGTGGTGGGCTCGCCAGCGGGAGACCTGGCGCCCAGCAACAACATCCGCGCGCGCGGTACCGTGGACATCTACCTGGCCACGGCCAGCGCCCCCGTTCCGGATTTGCCCACCATCCGCCTGGGTGGCTCGGACCTGACGAAGGACGGCGTGCCCATGGCGCGCACGGGCTCGGACCTGGGCCGCGCGCTGGTGACGGCGGACTTCAACAAGGATGGGCGGCTGGACATCGCCGCGCTCAGCCGCGTGTCCCGCTACACCGCGGAAGGCGCCGTCTCCGGTACGCAGGTGGCCATCTCCGTCTTCTTCGCGCGCTCCGAGGGGATTCGCTTTCGGGCGAGCCCGGACGTGTATGTGCTGCCCGCGAACCTCGCGGACTCCAATGAGGGCACGTGGCGGCTGGCCGCCATCGCGGGTGACGGCACGCGTCCGCCGTTGTTGATGGCGGTGGCGGACCGCGCGGACTCGCCGGACCTGAGCGCCAGCGGGGGTGTGCGCTCCGGAGCGGACGCGGGCGGCGCGCTGCTGTTCGACCTGAGTGCCCATGCGCCCACCGGCGACCCGGCGACCACGCCGCCGCAGGTGAAGCGCGAGGAGGCCTTCGCGCGCATCTACGGTGACGCGGCCGGTGTCGTCGCGGGCCGCAGCTTCGCGGTGCTCGACGTGGACGGCACGCCGGGGCCGGAGCTGGTGCTGGGCGCGCCGTATGCCGCGCCGCCCGGGCCGAGCAACACCACGCTGCGCTTCGGCGGCAAGGTGCTCGTGTATCCCTTGTCGACGCTGACGAAGGGCGCCGTCATCAACAAGTCGCTGACCGCGCTCAATGGCATGGCGAAGTCGGACACCCTGGGCTCGGGCCTGGCGGTGTGGCGCCTGCCGGACGGTGAATCGCTGGCGGCCTTCTCTGGCCGAGCCTCGTCGGACCAGGGGGCCTTCACCGGCCGCGTGGAGCTGTTCCGCCGAGGGGGCGCCTCGCTGGTGGAGTGGGCGCGCACCAGCGCCAACGTGCCGGCGAAGCCCAGCGTGGAGCGCGTGGGTGAGCAGGTGGCCGTGGCCGTGGGGCCCAAGGGCGCGGTGGCGCTGCTGGGAGCGCCGGGCTGGTCGGGTCCGGGGGCCAACGGCGATGGTGATGCGATGTCCATTGGCCGGGCCTACGTGCGCGAGGTGGCTCGGACTGCCTCCGCCGTGGTGGCCGAGGAGGGCGCGCCTTCCCCGCACAAGGCGGGGCGCACCGTGGGCGCGGACGTGGCCTTCACGGACTTCGACGGGGACAAGCGACCGGACCTGGTGGTGGGCGCCCCGGGCTTCGTCGTGCCGGCCAGCAACAACGCGGAGCTGGCCGCGACCTACCAGACGGTTCGACCGGAGTGTGTCACCACGGCCAACCAGTCGGTGGGCGGCGTGTTTGTATCGCTGGGGCAGCCGGACGGTTCGTTCAAGCCCGCCTATCGCTTGTGGGCGCCGCTGCAGATCGCCACCTGCGTGCCGGAGACGGACGCGAAGTGCAAGCGCTCGGCGCTGGGCCGCGGGTTGGTGGGCGGCTTCGACTTCAATGGGGATCGCAAGGAGGACGTGGGCGTGCTGCGGGACAGGGGCATGGAGGTGTTCCTGGGCCGGCCTCCGGACGAAGCGTCGCTGACGAAGCTCACCATGACGTGTGACCCCGTCTACTCGTGGCCCTCCGAGGCCATTCAGACGAGCGCGCCGACGTCGCTGGGGGATATCAACGGGGACAGCTGCGACGACCTCGCGTGGCGGTACGCGGAGGGCAGCCGCTCGGGCGTGGCCATCCTCTTCGGCTACGACGCGGGCGGTGTGCGCTGCAGCGGGCGCACCACGCCGACCGTGTGGCGCATCGCGGGCGACAGCGAGGTGCAGCTCAACAACATCGGCCTGGGACTGGCCATCACCCGCGCGGGCAAGGTCATGCGCAACGCGGGCGGCACGACGGGAGACGGGCGGGACTTCCTGGCCATCAGCGCCACCGCGGTGCCGTTCAACGGCGTCACGCAGCCCGTGGTGCTGCTCTTCGACATCGCGCAGCTCACCACAGTGATGGCGACGCTCCCCTCGCGGAACAGGCCGTTCGTGCTGGGCGCCTTCGGCGACGACCTGACGCCGGTGGTGGTGGTCCACAAGTCGCGCGCGGTGGGCTTCGGCACGGCGCTGGCGGGCAACGTGGACCTGTCTGGCGACAATGTCCCTGACCTGGTGGTGAGCGCGCCGGGCTCCTCCGAGGCCTCGGATGGTGGTGGCGCCGTGTTCGTCTACGCGGGTGCGCCCAACCTGGGCGGCGCGCTCTCGCCGTACTTCACCGTCGTGGGTGATGGCGCCGAGCGAGCCCAACTGGGACAGGACCTCGCGCTCGTGCCGGGCTCGGGCGGAACCCCGCCAACGATGGTTATCGGTGCTCCCCGGAGTTTCCGGACAGGCACGCAGAACGGGACAGCGTTCGCGCTGCCGCTGCGCTTCTAGCTCGGGGGCCATTGGGAACCGCGGGCGGCCGGGCCTATCCTGGGCCCGGCCTCATCGCGGGAGTCTCATGGCAAGGGATTGGGAGCAGGAGTGGAGCCACGGCGAGCAACGCGCGTGGCTGGAAGCGCCGGACATCCTCTGGGCGCGCTTCCGGGGCGCCATCACCGAGGACACGTCGCGCTGGTCCTGTGGCCTCTACAAGACGCTGTCAGCCGAGGGGCGCTTCTACCTGGCGGCGGACATCACCGACTCGCAGCTCAGTCCGGAGTCCCGCCGCTACCTGGTGGACCACGCGAAGGCGGACTGGTTCCTGGGCATCGTCTACATCGGCGCGGCGCTGGAGCAGAAGGCCACCACCAAGAGCCTGATGGTGGGCTCCATGCTCAGCGGTGGGCGTCCGCTGGACGTGCGCTACGTGGACACGCTCGACGAGGCCCGCGCGTGGGTTCAGGAGCACCGCGCGCTGAACGCCTCGCGTTGACGCCAGCGCTTCAGCTCGGAGTGCCCTCGTCGGTGGGACGTGGCGCGGCTTCCTTCGGCAGCACGTTGGCCAGCGCGGCGCCTCCGAGGATGAGGGCGCCGCCCACGACGAGTGACAGGGTGAAGGGCTCGCCGAGGAAGGCGACGCCCAGCACCACCGCCACCAGCGTGTCGAGCAGGGCCATGGCGCCCAGCGCGGTGAGAGAGATTCGCGGCAAGAGCCAGTAGAGGCACAGGTACGTGAAGGCCGTGCCGAACACCGCCAGATAGAAGACGGCGCCCATCGCGCGCGGCGTCCAGTTCCCCGGCGAGTCCGCCTCCAGCAGGAAGGAGAGCGCGAGCAGGGGCACCGCGCTGCTGAGCGTCTGGCCGAAGACGAGCACCTGCGCGGGGACGTGCGACATGTAGCGCCGGGCCAGCACGTTGGCCACGGCGATGATCGCCACGGCCACCAGCGTCATCACGACGCCGAGCAGCACCTTGCCGGACAGCGCGAGGCCCTCGACGCCCGAGGAGTGGAGCACCACCACGCCCACCGCGCCCAGGCTCGCCGCGAGCAGCTTGCCCGGCGTCAGGGGCTGGTCCGGCATCAGCACGCGGCCGATGAGCAGCAGCCACAGCGGGAAGGTGGAGAACAGCAGCGCGGCCCAACTGGAGGGAATCCACTGCTGCGCGAAGAAGAGCAGACCGAAGGGCACGGCGAGCTGGAGCAGTCCCAGCGCGGCGATGCGACCTCCGGTGCGTGCGTCCACCCGTCCCCGCGAGCGCGCGAAGGGCAGGAGGAAGAGGCCCGCCACCAACATGCGGGTGCCGAGGAAGCGCAGCGGCGGCAGGTCTTCCAGCCCCACCTTCACCACGGACCAGGTCGAGCCCCACAGGATGAAACACGTGCAGTAGGCGAGGGCGACCTTCAGCGAGCCAGCCGGCTTCACGGTGCCGGATGCGGTGGCGGAGTCCATGGTGGCGTCGCCATAGCACCCGTTCCGGGCACATGCACTGAGCGCATCATGCGCGCGGGAGAGCAGGCGACCGGGCGTCAGTCCGGCAACTTCTGCGAGTGCTTCAGCGCCGGGGCGAACAAGTCCCCCACGGCATCCAGGCGTTTCTTCAGCGTGCGGAGGTTGAAGCGCGCGGGGTCCAGTCTCCGCGTCACCTCGCTCCACTTCAGGGGCGCGGAGAAGGGAGCGGCCTCGCGTGCGCGCAGCGAGTAGGGCGCCACCACCGTCTTGCCGCGCGCGTTCTGTCCCGCGTCCAGATAGAGCCGTCCCTTGCGCGCGCTGATGCCGCGCGTGGTGGTGGCCAGGTCCCCCAGCCGTGCCTCCAGCGCGTGGGCCAGTTGGTTCGCATGGGCCTGGACCTTCGCGTAGGTGTGCCCAGGGCCCAGCGGTATCAGGACATGCAGGCCGCGTTTGCCGGAGGTCTTCGGGTAGCTCTCCAGGCCCTGGTCCTCCAGCAGCTCACGAAGCGCGAGCGCCGTCGTCACGACGTCCGACCAGCCGCCCTTGCCCGGGTCCAGGTCCATCACCAGGAAGTCCGGCTGCGAGAGCTGGGGTGCATGGCTCAGCCACATGTGGAGCGTGAGCGCGGACTGGTTGGCGAGCCAGAGCAGGGGCTCCTCGCCGTTCACATTCACGTGGCGCAGCGTCTTGTCCACGTGGCGGACGCGCAGCGTGGGCACCCATTCAGGGGTGCCGGACAGCTCGTGGCGGAAGAAGCCGGGGGCCTCGATGCCAGCGGGCCACTGCTGCACGGAGATGGGTCGGTCCGTGAGGATGGGAACCAGCAGCGGCGCCACCTCGCGGTAGTAGGCGAAGACGTCCGCCTTCGTCAGTCCGCTGCGCGCGAAGAGGACACGGTCGCCATGGGAGAGCTTCGCGCGCCCGGACTCCGGGGCCTCGCGACGTTCGGGCGCGGAGGTCCGCGCCGCCTGCGCTCTGGGCGCACGGAGCGCTCCCGTGGTGCGGGGGCGTGCATTGGGGCGGTTCACGTCCCAACGGTTGGCATCCGGGGAACCTGTCGCAATGTCGTGCGCGCTTGGGGGGCGTGCTCTTCCGCCCCAAGCCGCCAGGCAACCGAGCCCCGTCCGGCCCGCTGACTCATCCAGCGCCTCCCGAGGCCTCACGGTGTCAGGAGCAAAGCGCGGACATCCTGGCTGACAGCGAGCGAGCGCATGCGCATCTGTATTCGGGAGGGTGCATGGGCACCGAGGCCGTGGGCTGGTTCAGTTCCTTCGTCTTGTTGATGACCTTGGGAACGCAGATCCACAAACAGTGGAAGTCGGGCTCCAGTCAGGATGTCTCCAAGTGGCTCTTCGTGGGGCAGATGACGGCCTCGCTGGGCTTCACCGTCTACAGCGTGCTGGTGGGCAACTGGGTCTTCGTGGTGACGAACGCGCTCTTGCTGGTGAGCGCCGTGCTCGGGGAACTCATCGTCCTCAAGCACCGTCGGGTTGCTCGCCGTGACGACGCGCTCCCCTTGAGGCCCGCGCACCCGCGCCCCTGAGCTGCTGCCCGCTCGCCCGGCGCGAGGGCGGTCGGACCCGGGACTTGAGGGACGGGTTGGCCTTCGGGAAGAGACTTCTCACATTGCACACGTCCCTGGCGCGGAGGAAGTCGACATGGCCGAGAAGTCCGAAGTGGCACGGCTGCGAAGCCTGGCCCAGCTCGACGCGGATGCGGTGGGCGCGTACGACGCGGCGCTCGCCCGAATCCCGGAGCCGCTGGTCCGTGAGCGGCTCGGCGAGTTCCGCGCCGACCACCTGCGCCACGTGCGGGAACTCAATGGCTTCATCCACCACTTCGGCGGCGCGCCGGTGGACCTGCGTCCGGACCTGAAGGGCGCGGCGATGAAGGGGCTGACCGCGATGTCCAGCATGATGGGCACCGAGGCGGCGCTGGTGGCCATGCTCGGCAACGAGGAGTTCTCCAACCGGGCCTATGACCTGGCGCTGCGCTTCGACTGGAGCCCCGACGTGCGCGTCCTCATCGAGCGCCACCGCGAGGACGAGCGGCGTCACATCTTGTGGATTCGTGAGGCCGTCCGGACCCGTCCCTGGGAACGGGAGCGGGCCTCCGCCCACGATGGCTCCGAGGTCCAGGCCTGACCCTGTCTCTCCGGAGGCAGGGCTCCTGGCCGATATGCGAGACACATGCCGTCGTTCTAGTCTCCCGGAGACGGGTTCCTTGGAGGCGGCATGATGCGCTTGGCCACTGTATTGGCGTGTGTGTTCATGGTGACGGGCTGCGCGGCCCATCGCGGTGAGCTGGACTACCCGGACCGTGAGGCCGTCTACGACCGGCCGCTCGCCGAGATGTGGCCCGAGGTCCGGGGGTTCTTCACCCGCAACGAGCTGTCCTTCCGCGAGGACAAGGGCAGCATGGTGCTGGAGACGGAGTGGCGGCAGGAGTTCGGCGGCTCGAGGATTTCGGGCTTCTTCCACCGGTACATGGTGGTGGGCCGGCGCGAGACGCCCACGTCGAGCAAGCTGCAGATCTTCCGCATCACCAAGAGCGTGAACAAGACGCTGTCGCCGCCGGGTAACCAGATTGACTGGGGTGTCAACCGCAACATGGGTGGGCCCAACCAGGAGGACAATGGGCAGAGCGTGGAGGACTTCGAGGACCGGCTGGCCCTTCCGCGAGGGGAGAACGGCTTCTTCGCGGAGTCGGGTCAGGGCCAGCGCGACATGGTGATGGAGTGGCGGGTGTTCCGCGAGGTGGCGCCGCTGCTGGCGAAGGAGGAGAACGCGCCCCAGCCGGTGCGGGTGGCGAAGGCGCCGGACGCGAAGGAAGCCCCTTCGCAATTCGCGGTGGAGTGCGGGCTGCCCATCATCGGTCTGGGCAAGCAGGCGAAGCCGGGCGCGGTGTTGCTGCTGGGAGAGATGCACGGCACGCAGGAGGTGCCGCGCTTCGTGGCGCAGGCGTCCTGTCAGGCGACCGTGGCGGGCATCCCGGTGACGGTGGGCCTGGAGCTCCCGCTGGAGAACCAGGGCCGCGTGGACGCGTTCCTGGAGAGCCAGGGTGGGGAAGAGGACTGGCTGAAGCTGATGGAGGCCCCTTTCTGGCGCAGCCCGTATCCGGACGGCCGAGGCAGCGCGGCGATGGCGAACATGCTGGAGCACCTGCGCCAGCTGCGCGCGCAGGGCCTGGATGTGGACGTCTTCGTCTTCGACCACCCGAAGGCCAACGGGCAGCAGCGCGAGGACGCGATGGCGGGCACGGTGGCGTTCCAGGTGGAGTCGAGCCCGCGGCGCTTCCACATGGTGTTGTCGGGGAACATCCACGCGCGCACGAAGCAGGGCCTGCCGTGGGACAAGAAGCACCGGCCCATGGGTCTGCTGTTGAAGCAGCGGCTCGACAGCGTGGTGTCGCTCGACATGGCCTACGACACCGGCACGACGTGGATCTGCTCGGTGGACTCGAAGGGCGTGCGGGACAGGCTGGACTGCGGCGTGCGCGAGGCGAAGGGCAAGGACAACGGCGAGCGTTACTTCGTGCACACCTGGGACTCCACGAACGCGGAGGGCTACCACGGGGTGTTCTATGTGGGCGCGGTGAACGCGTCCGCGCCGGCCATCCGACTGGGTGAGCAGGGACCGGGCAAGGAGGGCAGCAAGAGCCCCTTCGCGCGGGAGGAAGGGAAGCTCGCGTCCTCGCACTGAGCCGTGGCGATATGGTGCCCTCCTGGCTCCGTTCCATTTCGGGAACGTGATGCCCGGAGGGTGGATGCGCTCGGTACTCTACGCGGTGGTGTTGTTGGCCTGGGGCTTGGGGGGCTGTGCGGCTCACCGAAGCGACCTGGAAATCCCGGACCGTGAAGCCATCTACGACCGGCCGCTCGCGGAGATGTGGCCGGAGGTCCGAGGCTACTTCACGCGCAACGAGCTGCCCTTCCGCGAGGACAAGGGCAGCATGGTGCTCCAGACGGAGTGGCGGCAGGAGTTCGGCGGCTCGAGGATTTCGGGTTTCTTCCACCGATACATGGTGGTGGGCCGGCGCGAGACGCCCACGTCGAGCAAGCTGCAGATCTTCCGCATCACCAAGAGCTCCAACAAGACGCTGTCACAAGGCGGCAGGGAGCTGGACTGGGGCGTCTCGCGCGGTGTCGGACTGGGGCCCACCGGTCAGGAGGGCAGCGCAACGCATTCGATTTCGGAAGGTGATCAACCCCTGACCAGTGCCGAGGACTGGGAGGAGGTCATGGACACTCCGCGGGGCGAGAACCTCTTCATCGAATCGGCGCAGGCCCAGCGAGACCTGTTGATGGAGTGGCGGGTGTTCCGTGAGGTGGCACCGCTGCTGGCGAAGGAGGAGAACGCGCCCAAGCCGGTGCAGGTGGCCAAGGCCCCGAACGCGAAGGAGGCGCCGTCGCAAATCTCCATGGAGTGCGGGCTGCCCATCATCGGCCTGGGCAAGCAGGCGAAGCCGGGCGCGGTGCTGATGTTGGGCGAGCTGCACGGCACGCGCGAGGTGCCGCGCTTCGTGGCGCAGACCTCCTGTCAGGCGACCGTGGCGGGCATCCCGGTGACGGTGGGTCTGGAGCTGCCGCTGGAGAACCAGGGCCGCGTGGACGCGTTCCTGGAGAGCCAGGGTGGGGAAGAGGACTGGTTGAAGCTGATGGAGTCGCCGTTCTGGCGCAGCCCGTACCCGGATGGCCGTGGGAGCGAGGCGATGGCGAACATGCTGGAGCAGTTGCGCCAGTTGCGCTCGCGGGGCCTGGACGTGGACGTCGTCGTGTTCGACCACCCGAAGGCGAATGGTCAGCAGCGCGAGGACGCGATGGCGGCCACGCTCATCCACCAGGTGGAGTCCGCGCCCCAGCGCTTCTATGTGGTGCTGTCGGGCAACATCCACTCGCGCACGAAGAAGGGCCTTCCGTGGAACAAGCAGCACCGGCCCATGGGTCTGATGCTGAAGGAGAAGCTCGACAGTGTGGTGTCGCTCGACATGGCCTACGACACTGGCACCGCATGGATCTGCTCGGTGGACTCGAAGGGCGTGCGGGACAGGCTGGACTGCGGCGTGCGCGAGGCGAAGGGCAAGGACAACGGCGAGCGCTACTTCGTGCACACGTGGGACTCGGTGAACTCGGAGGGCTACCACGGGGTGTTCTACGTGGGCGCGGTGAACGCGTCCGCGCCGGCCATCCGCGTGGGTGAGCGAGGGCCCGGCAAGGAGGGCAGCAAGAAGCCCTTCGCGCCCGAAGCGGAGTCTGTCGTCTCCGCGCGCTGAGCCGTGGCGATATGCCACCCTCCCGCTCCCGTTCCATTCCAGGTACGCGATGCTCGGAGGGTGGATGCGCTCAGCGGTGTATACGGTGTTGCTGTTGTCCTTGGGTTTGTCGGGCTGCGCGGCCCATCGCGGCGCGCTGGAGTACCCGGACCGGGAGGCCATCTACGACCGGCCGCTCGCGGAGATGTGGCCGCAGGTTCGGGAGTTCTTCACCCGCAACGAGCTGCCCTTCCGTGAGGACAAGGACAGCATGGTGCTGGAGACGGAGTGGCGGCAGGAGTTCGGCGGCTCGAAGATTTCGGGCTTCTTCCACCGGTACATGGTGGTGGGCCGGCGCGAGACGCCCACGTCGAGCAAGCTGCAAATCTTCCGCATCACCAAGAGCCTGAACAAGACCCTGGCCAACTCGGGCAATCAGGTGGACTGGAGCCCGACCCGGGCCTGGGGCATGGGGGCGACGATTGAGGGCCCGGCCGAGGATTACAAGGCCGAGCCGATTCAGCCAGCGAGCGCGCCGCTGTCGTCGGCCGAGGACTGGGAGGAGGTCATCGCCACGCCTCGGGGAGAGACCTCGTTCTTCGCGGAGTCGGGCCAGGGGCAGCGAGATTTGGTGATGGAGTGGCGGGTGTTCCGCGAGGTGGCGCCGCTGCTGGCGAAGGAGGAGAACGCGCCCAAGCCGGTGCAGGTGGCCAAGGCGCCGAACGCGAAGGAGGCACCGTCGCCGTTCGCGGTGGAGTGTGGCCTGCCCATCATCGGCCTGGGCAAGCAGGTGAAGGAGGGTGGGGTGCTGCTGCTGGGTGAGGTGCACGGAACGCGCGAGGTGCCGCGCTTCGTCGCGCAGGCCGCCTGTCAGGCGGTGGTGGCGGGCATCCCGGTGACGGTGGGCCTGGAGCTTCCGCTGGAGAACCAGGGGCGCGTGGACGCGTTCCTGGAGAGCGCGGGTGAAGAGGCGGACTGGCTGAAGCTGATGGAGGCGCCCTTCTGGCGCAGCCCGTATCCGGACGGCCGTGGCAGCGAGGCGATGGCGAACATGTTGGAGCACCTGCGCCAACTGCGCTCACAGGGCCTGGACGTGGACGTCTTCGTCTTCGACCACCCGAAGGCCAACGGGCAGCAGCGCGAGGACGCGATGGCGGGAACGGTGGCGTTCCAGGTGGAGTCGAGCCCCCAGCGCTTCCACATGGTGTTGTCGGGGAACATCCACTCGCGCACGAAGCAGGGCCTGCCGTGGGACCAGAAGCACCGGCCCATGGGGTACTTGCTGGAGCAGCGGCTGGAGCATGTGGTGGCGCTGGACATGGCGTACGCCAGCGGCTCGGCGTGGATCTGCTCGGTGGACCAGAAGGGCGTGAAGAGCGCGCTCGACTGCGGTGTGCGTGAGGCGAAGGGCAAGGACAACGGCACCCGCTTCTTCGTGCACACCTGGGACTCAACGAACTCGGAGGGCTACCACGGGGTCTTCTACGTGGGCGCGGTGAACGCATCCGCACCGGCGGTGCAGCGCGGCCTGGGGCGTCCGGGCGCGGATGACAACACCGTCCACCCGGCCCCGGACGAGGGCTCGAAGATGGCGTTCGCGCGCTGACAGCCTCGCTGGCGGACCGTGTCGTGGCTGCTGCGGGGCGCGGTCCGCTGGCATACGCTGTCGGGGTGAGCGACATCACTGTCTACCAGCCGGACTTCCTGTACGTGGGAGGCCGGCTCATCGAGGGACGTGCCCTGGCCGTGGGTGCCGAGGGCCGCGTCGTCGAGGCGTCGTCGGTGCCCGCCGGGGCGAGCGTCGTACGGCTCCCGGGCCGCGCGCTGCTGCCGGGGCTGGTCAACGGCCACTCCCATGCCTTCCAGCGCCTGATTCGCGGACGCACGGAGTACGTCGTCTCCGGACGCGAGGCGGATGACTTCTGGAGCTGGCGAGAGGCCATGTATCGCGCCGCCGAGGCCCTGGGCCCCGAGGACGTGTACGTGGCCTCGCGGCAGGTCTTCGTGGAGATGGCGCTGGCGGGCATCACCACCGTGGGCGAGTTCCACTACATCCATCACCAACAGGACGGCACGCCGTACGCGGACCGGAACACGCTGGCCCATGCGGTCATCCGGGCCGCGCGGGACGCGGGGCTGCGCATCTGTCTGTTGCGCGTGGGGTATGCGCGCGCGGGCTACCAGGTCGCGGCGAATCCGCGGCAGCGTCGCTTCATCGACCCGGACGTGGACACCTTCCTTGCGTCGGCGGAGTCGCTGGCTCGCGAGGTGCGGGACGACGCGGCGGTCAGCGTGGGACTGGCGCCGCACAGCGTGCGAGCGGTGACGAAGGACTGGCTGGCCGCCGTCTCGAAGGCGTCTGGTTTCCCCGTACACATGCATGTGGCGGAGCAGCCGAAGGAAATCGAGGCGTGCCTCGCCGAGCATGGGCGACGGCCGGTGGAGCTGCTGTCGGACCTGGGGCTGTTGAGCGCGGGCTTCACCGCCGTGCATGGCGTGCACCTGACGGACGAGGAGGTGGCCATGCTGGGCACCGCCCGGGCGACGGTGTGCGCGTGTCCTTCCACGGAGCGCAACCTGGGTGATGGCATTGTGCCAGCGGATGCGCTGGTGAAGGCGGGGGCGAGCATCAGCCTGGGCTCGGACAGTCAGGCGCTGGTGGACCTGCTGGACGAGGCGCGTCAGCTCGAAGGCCACCTGCGGCTCGCGAGGTTGCGGCGCGCGGTGCTGGACCCGGGAGGCGGCGAGGTGTCGGGCCTGGCGGCGCGGCTGTTGGGCATGGCCACGGTGGAGGGGGCGCGCAGTCTGGGCTTGTCCACGGGGATGCTGGAGGCGGGGGCGCTCGCGGACTTCTTCACGGTGGACGTGGGGCACCCGTCGCTGGTGGGCGCGGGGCCTTCGTCGTTGCTGGCTTCCATCGTCCTGGGTGCCGACAAGGCGGCGGTGCGCGAGGTGGCGGTGGCCGGACGGCTGGTGGTGAGGGAGGGCCGGCATCCGCTCGCGGAGGAGAGTGGACGCGCCTTCCAGGCGCTCGCGCGCACGCTGTACCCCTGACGGGGCGTGGGAGACAGGAGTCCCTCCGGGGGCTGGCGCCAGACGCCAGGGGGTGGCATGACGCGGCCACCGGAGGTTGTCTTCATGAGCGACACGCTGCCCGCGCTGCGGGCCACCCTGACGGAGTTGGTGGCGATGGACACCACGTCCGCGCGACCCAATGCCCCGCTCATCGACTATGCGCAGGCGCGCCTGGAGAAGGCGGGCTTCAGCGCCGAGCGTCAGCGGTACACCGACGACGCGGGCGTGGAGAAGGTGAACCTGGTCGCCGTGAAGGGCGGCTCCGGACGCGCGGCGCTCGCGCTGGTGGGGCACTCCGACTGCGTGCCGTTCGATGCGGCGTGGACGGATGCGCTGAAGCTGACGGAGAAGGAAGGCAAGCTCTACGCGCGCGGCGCCTGCGACACGAAGGGATTCATCGCCTGTGCGCTTCATGCCGCGGAGCGGGCCACGAAGCTTCAGGCCCCGCTGATGGTGGTGCTCACCGCCGACGAGGAAGTGGGGCTGGTGGGCGCCAAGAAGTTGGTGGCGGCGGGACTGGGCCGCGCGCGCCACGCCATCGTCGGAGAGCCCACGAAGCTCACGCCGGTGCGCGCCAACAAGGGCTATTGCCTGGCGGAGGTGGAGGTGCTCGGCAAGGAGGGCCACAGCGCGTATCCGGACACGGGCGCGTCCGCCATCTTCCGCGCGGGACGCTTCCTGAACCGGCTGGAGCAGCTCGCCACGACGGTGCTGCGCGAGGAGCTGGATGAGGGTTTCCAGCCGCCCTTCACCACGGTGAACGTGGGCGTCATCCAGGGGGGCAAGGCGAAGAACATCCTGCCGGGCTCGTGCCGCTTCACGGTGGAGTGGAGGCCCATTCCGGGACAGCCGGTGCAGCGGGTGGCCGAGCTGCTGGAGTCCATCCGCCAGGAGCTGGTGCGCGACGAGCCCGCCTACGAGGCCCACATCCGCGTGCTGCGCACGGACCGGGGTGTGAATACGCGCGCGGACGCGGAGGTGGTGCGCTTCCTCGCGGAGGCCAGTGGCAACGCGTCCACCACGGTGCCTTTCGGCACGGAGGCTCCGCAGATGACGGAGCTGGGAGCGGAGGCCGTGGTGTTCGGCCCCGGCGACATCCGCGTGGCGCATCAGACGGGCGAGTACGTGCCCACCGAGGACCTGGTGCGCTGCGAGGCCGTGCTGTCGCGCGCCGTCGTACACTTCTGCGGCGAGCAGTGAGGCAGGCCGGGTCGGCGCGCGTCGGAGTGCGCCGACCGGTTCTCCAGGCCGGAAGTCACCGGTGTGAGGTCACCCACGTGAGTGGCGCTCGCGTGGAGTCGTCGCCGGAGCACGTTGGCGGCGGCAGAGGCACCTGAGGGCGCGCGCTGCGTGCGTCGCGAGGCTCCCATCGTTGGTGGGTTCACCCACGTGGGCGCCGCTCGTGTTTGTCGTCGCCGGAGCGCAGGGGCGGGGACAGAGGCACCTGAGGGCGCGCGCTTCGTGCGTCGCGAAGTTCCCGGCGTTATGAAGATGCCGCCGGTGCACACTCCGTGCTTTCTCTCCGGCTCCTTTCTGGACCGACGACATGAGTTCCTCCTCCGCGACGCCGCGCAACGTCCTCTTCCTGCTCGCCAGCGCCCGTGAGAACGGCAACGCGGAGCAGCTCGCTCGCAAGGCGGCCGAGTCGCTGCCTTCCGGCACGGTGACTGACTGGCTCCGGCTGGACGCCTACCAGCACGAGGCTTTTCGAGACCTGCGTCATGCTCCCGGCGGCTACGCGGCACGGCCCGCGAGCCCGGAGATGCTGGCGCTCGCCGAGCGGACCCTCGCCGCCGACGAACTGGTCATCGTCGCCCCCGTGTACTGGTACAGCCTCCCCGCCAGCGCGCAGTCCTACCTGGAGCACTGGTCCTGGTGGTTCCGGCTGCCGGAGCTGCGCTTCCGCGAGCGCATGCGCGGCAAGGTGCTGTCGCTCGTGACGACCCACTCCTCCGACGAGGATGACGGCGTGGCGCAGCCGCTGCTCATGAGCCTCCAGCTCAGCGCGGATTACATGGAGATGGGGTGGAGAGGCGCCCTCATCGGCCATGGCAATCAGCCCGGAGAGGTGCTCCAGGACCCTCGCGCCATGGCCAACGCTCGTGAGTTTCTCCGGCGTCCCGTGACTGTCGCGAAAGTCGAAGCTGCCTGAACTTTGGGAGTGCGGGGCACTGAATTGACGCGTGCTCCCGTGCGCCGCTAGGTTGCCGCGCCTTCGGACCCGGGGGGCTTGCGAGCGCATTGCGCCGCACGCTGTGTCGTCAGTGATTCTGACGTGTCACGTCCCTCCGGCCATCCGTGTCTGAATTCCCTGGAGGGGGAGTCACATGCAGCGTGGCAGGTGGTTGTTCGCGGTGATGTCGCTGGTGGCGGTGAGCGCGTGGGCCCAGGTGCCCGAGCAGGCGGGTGACTCGGAGGAGGTGGAGGCCCCGGCGCTTCCCGAACTCCACCCGCGGACCGGTGAGGTCGTGCTGGGAGGCGGCCTGGCGAAGATGGTGGTGCCGGAGAGCTTCGGCTACCTCTCGCCCGAGGAAGCGGAGAAGGTGCTCGTGGAGGTCTGGGGCAACCCGCCCGGCTCCAAGACGCTGGGCATGGTGATTCCGTCGGACGTGAGCGTGGACTCGCCCGAGGGCTGGGGCGTCGTCATCCAGTACGACGACGATGGCCACGTGGAGGACGAGGACGCGGCGGGCATCGACTACGCGGACCTGCTCGAGGAAATGCAGGGGAACACCCGCGATGAGAACGCCGAGCGCGTCAAGGCGGGCTACGGGGCGGTGGAGCTGGTGGGTTGGGCCGCGACTCCGCGCTACGACGCGAGCACGCGCAAGCTGTACTGGGCGCAGGAGCTGGGCTTCGGTGACTCGAAGGAGCACACGCTGAACTACAACGTCCGCGTGCTGGGCAAGGAGGGCGTGCTGGTGCTCAACGCCGTCGCCAGCATGGTGGCGCTGCCCCAGGTGGAGAAGGACATGCAGCAGGTGCTGGCCTTCACCCACTTCCAGCCCGGCCACCGCTACGAGGACTTCGACCCGAGCACCGGCCGCGTGGCCGCGTACGGTGTCGCGGGTCTGGTCGCCGGCAAGGTGGCCGCGAAGGCGGGGCTCTTCAAGGGGCTGATCGCGGTGCTGGTGGCCGGCAAGAAGGTCATCTTCGCTGGCCTCGCGCTGCTCGTCGTCGCGCTGGGCAAGCTGTTCAAGCGCGGTGGCAACGACGGCACGCCGTAATCATCAGCGCGCTGGAGTGCGAGACAGAGGCTCGGGACCCCGCGGTCCCGGGCCTCTTCTCGTTTCGGGACGGCTCAGCTCCGGGGCAGCGAGCAGTGGTCCAGGTCCCTCAGCACCTTGCGCGCCTCGGCGATGAGGTCATGTCCCTGGAGGCCCTGCGCCACGCGGGCGATGAGCTTCATGTCTGGCGTGAGGCGGTAGTAGCCCTTCGAGCGCTGCACCAGCCCGGCGACCTTCGGTCCGTCCAGGAGCGCGTCCGCGCCCAGCGTCACCACCAACCGCTGGGTGCCGACCTCCAGGCCCCGCAGTCGCAAATCACGCATGTCGATTTTCAGCAGCGTCAGCTCGGACAGGTGGTCCACCTCGTCCGGCGCCTCGCCGTAGCGGTCCACCAGCTCCGCGCGCAGGTCCGTCACCTCGTCGGGGTGGCCGGCCTGGCTGAAGCGCTTGTAGAAGACGAGCCGCTGGTGCACGTCGCTGACGTAGTCGTCCGGGATGAGCGCGGGCATGGGCAGCGTGACGTCCGGCTCGATTTGCACCTTGGGCGGCTGGCCCTGCAGCTCCGCGACGGCTTCCTCCAGGAGCTGCGCGTACATGTCGAAGCCAATCTCGGCGATGGCGCCGGACTGCTTCTCGCCCAGCAGGTTGCCCGCGCCGCGAATCTCCAGGTCATGGCTGGCGATGGAGAAGCCCGCGCCCAGCTCGGTGAAGTTCTGGAGCACCTCCAGCCGCCGCTGCGCATCGCGAGTCACCGCCCGACGCGTGGGCACCAGCAGGTACGCATACGCGCGCTCCTTGGAGCGGCCCACGCGGCCTCGGAGCTGGTAGAGCTGCGCGAGACCGAACTGGTCCGCCCGGTTCACAATCATCGTGTTGGCGCTGGAGATGTCGATGCCGCTCTCGATGATGGCGGTGCACAGGAGCACCTGGTGCTTGCGCTCGGTGAACTCCAACATCACCTTCTCGAGCTGCCCTTCACCCATCTGTCCGTGCGCCACGCCGACGGACAGCTGTGGCACCAGCTCGCGCAGCTGCTGCTCCATGGACGGCAGGGACTCCACGCGGTTGTGCACGAAGAAGACCTGCCCGCCGCGAGCGACCTCCCGCTCAATCGCCTCCTTCACCACCATGGCGTCGTACTTCATGACGAAGGTGCGGATGGCGCGCCTGTCCTGCGGCGGCGTGGCGATGATGCTCATGTCGCGCACACCCGACATGCTCATGTGCAGCGTGCGGGGAATGGGTGTCGCCGTCAGCGTCAGCACGTCAATCTGGGAGCGCCACTTCTTCAGCGACTCCTTCTGCTTCACGCCGAAGCGCTGCTCCTCGTCGACAATCATCAGCCCCAGGTCCTTGAAGGCCACCTCGCCGCCCAACAGCTTGTGCGTGCCGATGAGGATGTCGACCTTGCCCTCCTTGGCGCGCTTGAGGATGTCCCGCACCTCCGGCGGCTTCTTCAGTCCGGAGATGACCTCCACCGTGACGGGGTAGTCGTTGAAGCGCTTCCTGAAGGAGAGGAAGTGCTGCTGCGCCAGCACCGTGGTGGGCACCAGCACCGCCACCTGCTTGCGGTCCAGCGTCGCCTTGAAGGCCGCGCGCATGGCGACCTCCGTCTTGCCGTAGCCCACGTCGCCGCAGACGAGCCGGTCCATGGGCTCCGGCTTCTGCATGTCCGCCAGCACGTCCTCAATCGCCTTCGCCTGGTCCGGCGTCTCCTCGAACTCGAAGTCCGCCTCGAACTGGGCGAAGTAGCGGTCCGGCGCGCTGAAGGAGTGGCCCGGGTGGGCGCGGCGCGAGGCGGCGATTTGCAGCAGCTCCGCCGCCATCTTGAGGAGCTGTTCCTTGACGCGCTTCTTCGTCTTCTCCCAGCTCGTCGT
Source organism: Myxococcus sp. CA056 (assembly GCF_013336715.1). Lineage (NCBI taxonomy): Bacteria > Pseudomonadati > Myxococcota > Myxococcia > Myxococcales > Myxococcaceae > Myxococcus > Myxococcus sp. CA056. Next base: position 270,374 of record NZ_JABUMT010000001.1, on the reverse strand, counting down.
CCCCAGCTTGTCGAGCTGGATGGTGTCCGGGTTGCCGCCGGTGAACTTCTGGATGAGCCGCATGCGGCCCACCGGCAGGTAGATTTTGTCCCGGCCCGCGTACTCCAGGACGAGGAAGTCCCCGGGCACGCCGTTCACCTGCATCTTCGTCAGGCCCGAGTAGCGGCCGATGCCGAAGTCGGTGTGGACGATGAGGTCGCCTTCCTTCAGGTCCTTGAAGCCCGCGGCGAAGGCATCCAGCTTCTTGCCGCGCTTGACGCGCCGACGCGCGCGGACGCCGAAAATCTCCTCGTCCGACAGCACGGCCAGCCCGCCCGAGCCGTCCACGAAACCCTGGCTCACCTCGCCCGTGAAGAGGTGCGCCCACACCGACGGCTCGTACAGCACCGACGCGTCCGTCATGGGCTCGGTGTGCACCTTCACCATGACGTCGCGGTCCAGCAAGAGCCGCTTGAGCCGGTCCGCCTGGCTCAGCGTGCCGCACGCCACCGCGCACGCGACGCCCGAGTCCCGCCAGCGCTGGAGCCGGTCCACCAGCGGCGAGAGCGCCCCCTCCTCGCCATGGTGCGCGAGAATCGCCTCCCGCAGGTCCTGCGTGCCGCCGAACTGGAAGAGCACCGGCGGCTTCTCGGACTGCGTGAGCGACAGGCCTCCACCCTCGACGACGCGATAGGCGCCCAGCAGCTCCGCGACGGCCTCGCGCGAGAGGAAGTGCTCGGCCGGCGGGCGCACCAGGTCCTTGCGCTCCTCGGCCGCGACGAAGGTTCGCTCCAACTCGTCCCACAGCGCGTCCGCGGCGCGCCCCAGCTCCAGCGGGTCGTCCAGGTAGAAGACCGGCGCCTCCGGGCTCCACGTGCGCAGGAAGTCGAACACCGTGGCCAGTCCGCCCTCGAACAGCGCGGGCAGCAGGCCCTCGAGTCCGAAGCCGGGCATCCCCTCGCGCAACGCGTCCAGCCGCTCGCGCAGCTGGATGGTGGGCAGGTTGATGTGCTCGGCCACTTCGCGGGCGGCGGCCTCGGCGCGCGGGCGGGTGTCCTCGGTGAGCAGCAGCTCCCGCGCGGGCACCAGGTCCACTTCCTTCAGCGCGTCCACCGTGCGCTGCGACTCCGGGTCGAAGGCGCGGATGGAGTCGATGGTGTCCCCGAAGAACTCCAGGCGCACCGGCTTGTCGTAGAGCGGGCTGAAGACGTCCAGCAGACCGCCGCGCACGGAGAACGTCCCCACGTCCTCCACCATCGGGCTGTTCTGGTAGCCCATCCGGGAGAGCTTCCGCGCCAGCGCGTCCCGGTCGTACTCCTGGCCCACCACCACCCGGTCCGTGAGCGCGGCCATGACGTCCGGGCGCAGCACGCGGCGGTGCAGCGCGCGCAGGGATAGCACCAGCACCGGGAAGCGCGTGCCTTGAGACAAGTGAAACAACGCGCCCAGCCGCTCGGTGACGGCGACCGCCTCCGGGGACAGCTCGTCGTAGGGCAGCACCTCGTCGGCGGGCAGGCGCAGCACGCTCGGCCGCAGCAGCGTGCCGGTGCCACCCAGGAAGAAGGCGAGGTCGGCGGCCAGGGCATCGGCTGCTTCCTCGTCCGCCGCCACGCAGACGAGCGGCGCGCGTGCTTCACGGTGCAGGCGAGCCAGCACGTGGCCCCGGGCGGAGCCCTTCAGTCCCTGCGTCCGCGCGCGGTGTCCCGGGCGCAGCTCCGCCAGCAACCGGGCGAAGGTGTCACCCGCCACGAGCGGCACGCCGCCAGGCTGCGCCGCCTCGTCATCCCGCCTCTGTGTGAAAGGAGTGTCCATGAGTGGACCCCTGAGGGCCGCAGGGTAATTAGGGGCATGCCCCTGACAGGTCAACGACAGAGCGCATTGCGTGTCGTGTGTCGGAGCCGACGCGGCCACGAATGCTGTGTCCGCCACGAATCAGCCGTACCTGGGGTGGGTTGGCCGCATGCCCGGGGCAGGAACTACTCTCCTGCAAGGCATCGCTGGGGGGTGCCACACGCCAGCCATGCAATCCGGCCGTTGGAGCAACAGGTTGATGAGCGGGGCGGGCGCACCCCCCTCCGAAGCAGTGATGGTGCTGCGCAGCGTCCGCTCCGCTGGGCACGGCATCCTGGACTTCGAGTGCGTCTCCGCGAATGTCCACGCGGAGCGCTGGCTGGGGCGCGATGAGCGTCCGCTCGTGCGCCAGCGCCTCCTCGAGGAAGCGCCGTGGGTGGGCGAATGTGGCCTGTTCGCCGCGTGTGTCCGAGTGGCGGTGCGCCGCGAGCCGGAGGTGGTGCGTGTCTCCCGCCAGTCCTCCGTGGGGCTCGTCTGGCTGCTGGCGCGGGTGTCGCCCTGGGAGGACGGCGTTGTCGTCTTCCTGGAGGACCTGACGGAGCGGATGGCCGCCGAGGAGACGCTGCGCAGGGACCATGACCTGCTGCACGCCGTCATCGAGAGCGCCACCGACGCCATCTACGTGAAGGACGTGGATGCGCGCTACGTGCTCATCAATCCCGCCACCGCGCGGGCGTTCAATCGGGCGCCGCAGGACATCCTCGGGCGCACGGACCTGGAGTTGCTGGGCGAGGACGTCGCCGGGCCCACGCTGGCGCATGACCGCGCGGTGATGGAGTCCGGCGTCACCGCCACCTACGAGGACTCAGAGGGCGGGCCGGGAAGCGACCGCATCTGGCAGACGACCAAGGGCGTGCTCCGTCGGGGCGACAGCACCGTCTACGGCCTGTTCGGCATCAGCCGGGATGTCACCGCGCGCCGCCGCCAGGAGCTGGAGCGGGACGAGGAGGCGCGCTTCCAGGAGCGCTTCATCGGCGTGCTGGGGCACGATTTGGGCAACCCGCTGGCGGCGGTGCGGCTGTCCGCAGCGGCCCTGCTGGCCCAGGCCACGCTGACGCCGGAGGCGCGGCGCGTGGCGCAGCGCATCGACGGGAGCGCCGAGCGTATGGCGCGGCTGGTGAAACAGTTGCTCGACTTCACCCGCGCGCGCATGGCGGGAGGCATTCCCCTGCGTCCGCGCGAGGTGTGCATGGAGTCGGTGTGCCGTCGCATCATCTCCGAGCTGGAGCCGGCCCATCCCCAGCATCAGGTGGACCTGGAGGTGGACGGCGAGTCGCGCGGCATCTGGGACGAGGAGCGGCTGGGACAGGTGCTCTCCAACCTGGTCGGCAACGCGCTGCAACACAGCCCCAGTGGCACGTCGGTGCGCGTGCGGCTGGCGGCGAGTGACCCGCTCTTCCAGCGCGTGGAGGTCCACAACCTCGGGCCGCCCATTCCGGACTCGCTGCGCCCGCGCCTGTTCGCGCCCTTCCACCGCGCCACGCCCGAGCCGGGCATGCCCCGGCCCCACCGTCACGGGCTGGGCCTGGGGCTCTACATCGTCTCGCAAATCGTCACGGCCCACGGCGGGTGGGTGGATGTCGCGTCCTCACTGGAGGCCGGGACGTGTTTCTCGGTGACGCTGCCCCGCGTGGTCCAGGCCCAGGACGAGACCCAGACGCGCTGGGCCTGAGCCGAGGGCACGCCTGCCTGCTCAGTAGCGGCCGTACCGGGCCGCGGCGCGCAGGCGCATCAAGTCGTTGAGGACACCGGGGTCCACCAGCTCCAGCGCCGCGGCTCCGGAGACACCGGCGTAGCGGGAGCGGTAGTCCTCCTCGTCCTCCTCGTCGTCGCCACCCTTGTCGTCGCCGCCCTTGTCATCCCCGTCCCCACCTCCCTTGCCGTCGCCAGGACGCAGCGAGAGGGGCTCGGGCCGGGACACTCCCGGCTCGATTCGCGGGGAGGTCAGGGCATCGGCGCGAACCGAGGCGAACAGACCGGCCATGGACAGGCAGAACACGAGGGCGGTGGAGAGGGTCTTCATGGTCGGCTCCGTTTCTCTGTCCGGCTGACGCGCACCCCGGAGGGATATTCAGCGAGCCGCGGGGCCCTACTTCGCCTTCATGGTGCGGATGTATCCCACCAGCGCGTCAATCTGCGCGGCGGTGAGCTTGTCCTTGAAGGCTTTCATCTTCGTGTTGCGAGGGGAGCCGTCGGCAATCGCCTGACGGATGTCCGCGTCCGACTCGGCCGCCTGCCAGGCAGCCTGGCTCATGTCGACGATGGACTCCTTCTTGCCCATCTTGGTCTGCGCCTTGCCGTCGTCGCCGTGACACGACTTGCACTTGGCCTTCCACACGTCCGCGACTTCATCCTCCGCGTAGACGCTTGGGGCCAGACAGAGGCTCATCACCAGGGCAACCCGCTTCATCATCGTCACTGCCTCCTTGGGAGGAGACAACTGTGGCACGGAACGTCGTGCCCGGGGAGTGCCGCTGGCGGCGAGGAGGTCGTCGCCATGGAGCCCGCCCAGGGAGTTGGACGCGCCTCCGGTTACTCAGGCGTCTCAGTGAGGCTGACGGGGCCAGAACGACACGTGGCCCTGGGGAGGCGCGAGCCACACGGACTCCAGGAACCGCACGGCATTGCGGTCCGCGTCGTCATGTTCGGTGGTCTGGTAATGCAGGGTGGTCACCAGCAGCAGCGTCGCGAGACCGGCGGCCACGGAGGGCAGGGCGGGCCAGCGCCGCCCGGGGGGCGTGGAGAGAGTGGCGAGGACCCAACCCGTCACGGCCACCAGGAGGACGAGCAGCAGCACGCCCGCGATGGATTGGGGCACACCGAGGAAGGACAGCACGGAGGGAGGGAAGAAGCCGGCGTGCAGCAGCGGCAACGTCAGACCTCCCAGGGCGTTGGAGACGTCGTCTGGGATGTAATTGACGAAGGTGGCCAGCCCCGTGGTGAGGATGGCGGCTCCGCACAGCATGGCGCCCGCGCCCAGGGCGGTGAGGCTTTGACGCTCGCGCAGGCGCTCCAGCCACAGGCCCGCGGGCAGCAGGAGGAAGGGCACCAGGCCGGTGAGGTGGCGCGGCCCCGTCGTCCAGCCCCAGGAGTCATAGGAGAAGGAGGACGTGAAGTAGAGGTAGCCCGCGAGGAGCGCCGCCGTCATCCACGCCAGGGCGCGCTGCTCGGCGGAGACGTCGGCGCCGCGCCGGAAACGCAGCCGCGAAAGGCCGGGCACGGCCAGCAGCAGGAAGGGGGCGAGCGTGAACAGCCCCCGCAGCGGAGAGACGAGCGACAGGGTGAAGGCGCGCGGGTCCGGCGTGCGGATGCCCAGGAATCCGCCCAGGTGCCACGGCTGGTAGCCGGAGTCGTTGAGGTACTTGTACCCGCTCGTCAGCGGATGTCCGAAGGTGGCCTGGTGGTACGCCATCAGCGCGAGCACGAAGGGCAGCGCGCCCAGCGTGGCGAGCCCGGCGGCGCGGCCCAGGCCCCGCAAGCGCTCGCGGGCCGGGACGTCGCGGAAGAGGAAGGTGAGCGCGGCGTACAGCACCAGCCCGAGCACCCCCAGGGCGCCGGTGTACTCGGCCGCCACGGTGGCTCCCGCGCACGCCCCCGCGAGGACATAGCCCCGCTCGCGCCACTCCCCGCGCGCGCAGCGCCACAGCGCATAGAAGCCGGCGAAGAGCAGCACCGCCGTCGTCTGGTGGCTCATGAACAACAGGGAGTAGCTGAACGCCAGCGAGCCCAGTCCGTACGTCACGGTGAGGGCGTCGGCGACGGGCGCAGTGAGGGTGGCACGCAGGTAGCGCCGCACCAGCCACAGCAGGCCCAGCGTGGGCAGCACGGTGAGCCACAGGCGCGAGAAGAAGACGAGGGGGACCTCGGGCACCGGCTCCGGACCCGAGGCGGCGCGCAGCGCGGCGTACACCGGCGCGGCGGCGAACGAGAGCAGCGGCGCCTTGCTGGGGTAGTACTTCCCATCCTTCACGGACAGGTCGCCCACGTAGCCCCGGTCGCGCAGCACCTGGTTGATGTCGAGCGTGCCGTGCTCCACCAGCGCGATGCTCTGCCAGAGCCGACACAGCTCATTGGGTGAGCGCAGCTTCGGGTGGTATGGAAACAACAACACATACAGCGCCGCCAGGGCGGCCCAGACCGCGCGAGGCGCGCCCCGGGAGGCCATGACGGGCTTCCCGGTGGGGCCGGGCGCCGAGGACTCCGAAGGGGTCTGCGAGTCGGTGGCCGGCCCTGGCGCCAGACTCACGGCGTGGTGCTCCCCGCGGTGTGGTGCGTCGTCGCCGGGAGGCGCATCCTCAAGCGTCGCCTCCGGTGACGCGGGCCACGGCGAAGAGGCTCATGCCCACCGGCAGCTTCACGTTCGCCTCGGCGCGGGCGAACAGCGGGGCCAGCGTGTCGTACAGCTTGAGCTGGAGCTTGGGCACGGAGCGGCGGCGCAACAGCCGGCTGTTGACGAACCAGCCGGGCATGCCCACCAGGTTCATCCACTCCAGCTTCTCCACCTCGAAGCCATTCTCCTCCAGCACGGCGCGCAGGCTGGCGGGGGTGTAGCGGCGGTAGTGGCCCACGGCCTCGTCGATGCTGCCGAACAGCTGCTCCAGCGCGGGGACGAGGATGAGCACCCGTCCGCCGGGCGCCAGAATCTGACGGAAGCGGCGCACCGCGGACCCGTCGTCGGGGATGTGCTCCAGCACGTTGGAGAGGACAATGGTGTCCAGGCGCTCCTGCTTGAGCGACTCCCAGTCCGCCAGGGCCACGTCGGACAGGTACGGGCGGACGTGGGGCCGGCCGCGGAAGAGGTTCTTCAGGCGGTCGACGTAGAAGCGGTCGACCTCCAGCGCGATGAGCAGCTCCGCGCCGGACTCCAGCTCGCGGGTAATCGTGCCGATGCCGGCGCCAATCTCCAGCACGCGGCGGCCCAGGTGCGCGCGGAAGCGGCGGCCCAGCCACTGGTTGTAGTGGGTGGCGCCGTCCATGCGCTCCAGCGTGGTGTAGCCCTCGTGCTGGTTGTCTGCGTCGTCGCGCACGGTGGCGTAGCGCATCAGCGTGCGCAGCTGCGACAGGCGCGCGGCGCGCGGGCGGCGGGGCACGGCCTGCATGGGCGGCAGCGACACTTCCGTGAGGCGGTAGAGTTGCGCGGCCAGCTTCACGACGAGCTCGGCGTCCACCGCGTCGTCATCGCTGGTGAGGGTGACGGAGCGCAGGGCTTCCGTGCGAAACGCGCGCACGCCGCTGAGCGGGTCCTTCACCGGCACGTCCGTGACGAAGCGGGCGACATGGCCCATCGCGCGCTCGGCCCACAGCTCCGGCGTCAGGCCGGGGGTGCCACGGCGGCCGAAGACGGCGTCCGCGGTGTCCGCCTGGAGGGGGCCCATGAGGGCCTCATAGGCGTCCGGTGCATAGGCCGCATCCGGGTCCTGGAGCACCGTCACGGCGCTCGTCACGTGGGACAGCGCCGCGCGGATGGACGCGCCCTTGCCTCCCTGGACGCTGAGCACATGCAGGCCGGGCCGTGATGCCACATCAGGCTGGCCGTCTCCGGCGAGCACCACTTCCGCGCGGCCCGCCAGGGCGCGGGCGAAATGGGCGGCGGCATCTACAGTGGACGAGTCGAAAGGGATGATGACGGAGTGCGGAAAGCTCACGTCGCGCTCCCTAGCACAGGCGGCCCGAATGCGCGCGTTCCTCCCTCGAAGAAGGGTGGAAGGGGGGCGTCCAGGCGACGGCGGAACGATGGACAACCCGGGGCGGACACGGCACGCTCGACGACGGTGTCCATGGGTGTGGGTGAAGGTCGGCCCCGGCCCAGGCGCTCCAGGCTCCAGGAGAGACAAGACGTGGAAGGAACCGTGTTCGACCCGGCCGGTGGCAACAACGGCCCGACGCCCGCGGGATTGATGCTCCGCGCGCGGGCGCTCTGGCGACGCAAGTGGGTCGTGCTCGGCGTGGCGGTGGTGGTGGCGGCGCTCGCGGCCGTCTACACGCTGCGCCAGCCCAAGGTCTTCTCCGCCAGCACCTCGCTCATCATCGACGTGATGGCGCCTCGCTTCCTGGACGGCGAGGTGAAGGAGGTCATGGGCGAGGAGCGCAGCAACTACTGGTTCAACAAGGAGTACTACGCCACGCAGAGCGAAATCATCACCTCGCGCGCGGTGGCCAGCCGGGTGGTGGACAAGCTCGGACTGTCGACGGACCCAGGCTTCCTGGGGCTCGCGGGCCTGCAGGACGAGAAGGCCCGCGTCCAGGCCATGCAGGGCTCGGACGCGGTGGGGCTGCTCCAGTCGCGCATCCGCGTGCTGCCCGCGAAGGACTCGCGGGTGATGAACATCGCGGTGGATGACCTGGATGCCCAGCGCGCCGCGCTGCTCGCCAACGAAGTGGCGGGCGCGTACATGGCGGAGAACCTGGCGCTCAAGCTGCGCATGACGGAGGACGCGCAAAGCTGGCTGGAGGGGCGGCTGGAGGACCTGGAGAACCAGTCCAAGGCGAGCGAGATGGCCGTCTACGACTTCAAGAAGGACGCGGACATGTTGTCCACGTCGCTGGAGTCGCGGATGAGCATCGTCAGCGACCGCATCAACAGCTACAACCTGAACCTCACCGAGGTGAGCACCCGCATCGCCGCGCTGCAGGCGCGCGTGGAGGCCATCCAGAAGCTGCGCAAGGCCTCGCCCGACGACGAGCTGTGGGCGGAGGCGCTGCCGGGGGCCAAGGATGGCTCCATCCAGGACCTCAAGAAGGCCTACACGGACGTGCGCGTGGCGTGCGCGGAGCTGACCGAGCGCTACCTGCCCGAGCACCCGAAGCTCCTGGAGTGCCAGGGCAAGCTGGCGGTGATTCAGGCCGACTTCCTCAAGAGCCTGCGCAACCTGGTTCGCTCGGCGGAGACGGAGCTGTCCGAGGCGGAGGCGCAGCGCAAGAACCTGGTGCGGCTGCTGGACGACGCCAAGGCCGAGGCGTTCCAGGTGAACAAGAAGTCCATCGAGTACGACCGGCTCAAGCGCGAGTCGGACAACAACCAGCGGCTCTACGAGCTGGTGCTCAAGCGGCTCAAGGACATCGAGCTGTCGGGCCTCTTGCGCACCAGCAACGTGCGCGTGTTGGACTCGGCCCGGCCGCAGTACATCCCGGTGAAGCCGAACGTGAATCGCAACCTGCTGGTGGGGTTGGTGATGGGGGTGCTCGCGGGGCTGGGCGTGGCGCTGCTCCTGGACCTGCTGGAGAACAGCGTGGCCACGCAGGCGGACGTGGAGGAGCGGCTGGGGCTGGCGTTCCTGGGCGTGATGCCGCGCATCGAGGGGCACCACCCGCCGAAGGACCGGGACCTCTACGTGCACCGCGAGCCGAAGTCGTCGGTGGCGGAGTGCTGCCGGGCCATCCGGACCAACCTCCTGTTCATGTCTCCGGACACACCCTTCAAGACGCTGGTGGTGACGTCCAGTGGTCCTCAGGAAGGCAAGTCCACCACCAGCATCAACCTGGGCGTGGCCATGGCCCAGAGCGGCAACCGGGTGTTGCTGCTGGACACGGACATGCGCAGGCCCCGGCTGCACCGGGCCTTCGGCGTGCCGAACGAACTGGGCATCTCCTCGTTGGTGGTGGGCGAGGGCACGCTGGACGCGGCGGTGAAGAGCACGGAAGTGCCCGGCCTGTTCGTGTTGCCGTGCGGCCCCATCCCACCCAACCCGGCGGAGCTGTTGCACACGCGGGCCTTCACGGAGCTGTTGAAGGCGGCGGCGGGGAAGTTCGACCGCGTCATCCTGGACAGCCCGCCCCTCAACGCGGTGGCGGACGCGGCGGTGCTGGCGACGCAGTGTGACGGCGTGGTGCTGGTGCTCAAGGCGGGCAAGACGAACCGCGAGTCGGCCCGGCGCGCGCTGCGCTCGCTGGCGGACGTGCAGGCGCGCATGTACGGCGCCATCCTCAACGACGTGGACTTGAAGGCGCCGCGCTACGGGGACTCGTACCTGGCCTACCAGGGTTATGGGCAGTACGCGGAGGAGTCCAAGGACGGGGTGACGCAGTCGTGAGCACGCCCCCGGCGGGAGCGGGTCTGCGGGTGTTGCACCTGGGCAAGTTCTATCCGCCCGCGTCGGGTGGAATGGAAGCACATGTCCGGACGCTGGCGCTCGAGCAGGCCGCGCTGGGCGCGCGGGTGGAGGTGATTTGCGCCAACCACTCAGCGGATGGGACAGGGACGAGCCACGAGTTCCTGGGGCGAAGTCCCACGCGCGAGGACTGGGACGGTCCGGTGCGCGTGGTGAGGCTGGGCCGCCGCGCCTCCGTGGCGCGGATGGACCTGCTGACGGACCTGCCCGGGGCGCTGTGGCGCGCGCTCGGACGGGGCGTGGACGTGGTGCACGTTCACACGCCCAACCCCACCATGGTGTTGGCGCTGGACGCCGTGCCCCGACTGCCGCCCGTCTTCATCACCCACCACAGTGACGTCATCCGTCAGAGGGTGGCGGGTGCGCTCTTTCGTCCCTTCGAGGCGCTCCTGTATGCGCGGGCGTGCCGGGTGCTGGCCACCAGCGACGCCTATGTCCCCGGCTCCGCGCTGCTGCGCGCGTTCCGCTCCAAGGTGCGGGCGCTGCCCCTGGGCATCGACGTGTCGCCCTTCCTCCATCCGTCCGCCTCCGCTCGGACGGAAGAGGCCCGGTGGCGTGAGGTGGCCGCGGGCGAGCCGCTGTGGCTGATGGTGGGGCGGCTCGTCTACTACAAGGGATTGTTCACCGCGCTGGAGGCCCTGACGCGGGTGCCGGGGCGACTGGTGGTGGTGGGCGAGGGGCCGGTGGAGGCGGAGGCGCGGCGCCAGGCGAAGGCGCTGGGCGTGGAGGCGCGCGTGATATGGGCGGGCTACCTGTCGCCCGACGCGCTCGCTGGAGCCTATCGCGCGGCGACGGCGCTGTGGTTTCCCAGCAACGCCCGGAGCGAGGCGTATGGCTTGTCTCAAGTCGAGGCCATGGCCAGCGGGCTGCCCGTGTTGAACACGGCGATTCCTCACTCGGGCGTACCCTGGGTGAGCCGCCACGAGGAGACGGGGCTGACGGTGCCGGTGGGTGACGCGGTGGCGCTGGCACGCGCGGCGCGCAGGCTGCTGGACGAGCCGGAGTTGGTGCGGCAGCTGGGACGTGGAGGGCGTGAACGCGCGATGGGGGCGCTGCGGCACGACGTCATGGCGGCCCGCAGTCTGGGGCTGTACGCCGAGGCGCTGGGGCGCCCCATGTCGGTGGCGGAGGCTCCGTCCGAAGTGCCAGCTCGCGCCGCGTCGGGGAGGTCTTGAGGCCCACCATGCGCGCGCTGCACGTCTACAGTGGCAATCTCTACGGCGGCATCGAATCCCTCCTCGTCTCGCTGGCGCGCGTGGCGGCGCGCCACCCGGAGGGCACCGTGCACGAGTATGCGCTGTGCTTCGAGGGACGCCTGGCCGACGAGCTGCGCGCCGCGGGCGCGACGGTGCATCTGTTGGGGCCAGCGAAGGTGAGCCATCCCTGGACGGTGTGGCGCGCGCGGCGGGCCCTGGGCGCGGTGTTGAAGCAGGGCGCGTACTCGGCGGCGGTGTGTCACTCGGTCTGGCCCCAGGCGCTGTTCGGTCCGGTGGTGCGCGCGGCCGGCGTCCCGCTGGTGTTCTTCCAGCACGAACCGTTGGCCGGCGCGCATTGGCTGGAGCGCTGGGCGAGCGTCACCCCCCCGGACCTGGTGCTGTCCAACAGCGCCTTCGCGGCGCGCTCGCTGGGGTCCGTCTATCCCCGGGCGGCCTATCGGGTGCGGCACCCGCTGGTCGCCGAGGCAGCGCGTGAGCTGGAGGCGGCGGAGCGGGCCTTGCTGCGTGCCGACCTGGGCGCGAGCGAGGACGACGTGGTCATCATCCATGTCAGTCGCATGCAGGCATTGAAGGGGCATCGGCTGCTGCTCGAGGCCCTGGGCCGCATGCGCGAGGCGCGAGGGTGGCGACTGTGGGTGGTGGGGGGCGCTCAACGCGAGGAGGAGACGCGCTACGTGGACGGGCTGCTCGCGCAGTCGAAGGCGCTCGGGCTGCAGGGGCGGGTGCGGTTCCTCGGGCAGCGTTCGGATGTGCCCCGGTTGTTGCGCGCGGCGGACCTGCACTGTCAGCCCAACACATCGCCGGACTCTTTCGGGCTGGCCTTCGTCGAGGCGCTCCAGGCGGGACTTCCCGTGGTGACGACCGCGTTGGGTGGCCCCCTGGAAATCGTGGACGAGACGTGTGGCAGGCTCGTCGCGCCCGAGGCCGGCGCGCTGGCCTCGGCGCTCCTTCGCCTGGTGGTCGACGCGGAGGCCCGGCGCAGGCTGGGGGAGGGCGGGCCCGCTCGCGCGGCGAGGCTCTGCGCGCCCGAGGTCTTCCTCGCGAGCCTGGACGAGGACCTGCGCTCCGTCATGTCCGTTTCCCGAGTGGCCGCGTGAGTGCTCCGCGCCCACCGCTCGGGGTGAGACCGGGGCTGCAGGGGCCGGGCGTGCTCGGGCGCAAGTTCGTGCGCCGCGCTCCGGATGTACCGCTGGAGGTGGTGACGCGGAGGGCCGAGCCCAGGAGGGGCCTGCTGTCGTCGGGCAAGCTGGTGCCGCTGTTCATCGGCCTGCTCATCTTCTGTCAGCTCGCCTTGCTGGTGGACGCCATCGGTCCGCTGCGCCTGGTGGTGCGCATCCTGGCCTTCGGCATGAGCCTGGCGTTGCTGGTGTGCGTGCCGGGACGGGGCCTGAGGCATCCGGCCCTGCCCTTCGTGCTGGGCTCGCTGGGCATCACCGCGCTCAACTTCTTCAACCCGGGCACCGTCAGTCCACTGGGCGCGGCGGCGCAGCTCGGCATCCAGCTCTCCATCATCGCTCCGCTGCTCTGGGTGACGCGGCTGTCCATCGACCCGAAGGTGTTCCGCCTCACGCTCGCGCTGCTGTTCTTCTTCAACGTGGCGAGCGCGGCGGTGGGTGTGCTCCAGGTCTACTTCCCGGGCCGCTTCCAGCCCGCCGTCTCCTCCGCCGTGCAGTCGCAGGGTGACTCCTACCTGCGCAGCCTGGAGTTCGAGACGGCGAGCGGCGAGCGCGTCTACCGTCCCATGGGGCTGACGGACATGCCGGGTGGCGCGGCGACGGGCGCGTTCTACGCGGTGTTGCTCGGCAGCGGTTTCCTGCTGTCGTCGCGTCGCGGGCTGACGCGCGGGCTGAGCGGCGGTGGCATCCTGATAGGGCTGCTCAGCCTCTACCTGTGCCAGGTTCGCGCGATTGCGCTGATGCTCGTCGTGTGTCTAGCGGCCATGGCCTTCGTGCTCACGCTCACGGGCCGGGTGGGGCGGCTGGCGAAGCTGTTCGCCGTGGTGGGCGGGGCGGCTGTGTTCGCCTTCGGCTGGGCCGTCGCGGTCGGGGGCGACGCGGTGCAGTCGCGCTGGGACTCCTTGTTCGAGGCGAAGCCCGAGGAGGTCTACCGCAGCAACCGGGGGCGCTTCCTGGAGGGGACCTTCGAGCACCTGCTGCCGGAGTATCCGCTGGGCGCGGGCCTGGGACGCTACGGAATGCCCAACGCGTACTTCGGGGACAACTCCGACCCGGCCTACCCGGGCCTGTGGGCGGAAATCCAGTGGACGGCGTGGGTCTACGACGGTGGGGCCCTGGTGATGGTGCTCTATCCGCTGGGCCTGCTTGCAACGATGGCCTGGGTGCTGCGCATCGCGCGGCGGCGCGAGGACCTGGGTGAGGAGTTCTGGCTGTGGGGGAGCGTCATCTTCGCGTACAACCTGGGCGCGCTGGCGCTGACCTTCAGCTATCCGTTCTTCATGAGCCAGGTGGGCATGGAGTTCTGGTTGCTCAACGCGGCGCTCCTGGGCGCCTGGACTCATGCGAAGACCCTACACGCTCATCGCCGGTGACTTCGTGGCCACCGGTGGGATGGACCGGGCGAACCTCGCGCTGGCGCTCTGGCTGGCGAAGCAAGGCGGCCCCGTGCGGCTGGTGGCGCACCGCGTGGCGGACGAACTGCTCGGCTTCCCCAACGTGCGCTTCGTGCACGTGCCCAAGCCCGCGAACTCCTATCTGCTGGGCGAGCCGTTGCTGGATGCCATGGGACGCGCCTGGGCCCTGCGCACGCGCGCCGAGGGTGGCCGCGTCCTGGCCAATGGTGGCAACTGCGTCGTCCCTGGCGCCAACTGGGTGCACTACGTCCACGGCGCCTACGTCTCGGAGCCGGTGGGCGGTGCGCTTCGCCGGCTCAAGGGGCGGGTGAGTCACCAGCGCTACAAGAACGATGAGCGCAAGGCGCTGTGGCGCTCGAACGTCATCATCGCCAACTCCGAGCGGACTCGAGCCGACCTGGTGGCGGCGACGGGCGTCCCCGAGGCGCGGGTGCATGTCGTCTATTACGGCAGCGAGCCGGAGCGCTTCCACCCTGTCTCGCTGGAGACTCGGAGCGCGACGCGCGCGGCGCTGGGTTGGCCGACGGACCGGCGGGTGGCGCTCTTCATCGGAGCGCTGGGCGACAGGCGCAAGGGCTTCGACACGCTCTTCGAGGCGTGGTCCCGACTTCATGCCCGAGGCGATTGGGACACGGACCTCAAGGTGGTGGGCGCGGGCGCGCAGCGCGAGGCCTGGGAGCATGAAGCGCGGGTGCGTGGCCTGTCGGAGCGCATCCAGTTCCTCGGGTTCCGAAGTGATGTGCCGGTGCTGCTGTCCGCCGCGGACCTGCTCGTGGCGCCGACGCGCTACGAGGCCTATGGGCTGGGAGTTCAGGAGGCCCTGTGCGCGGGGTTGCCCGCGCTGGTGAGTCGCGCCGCGGGCGTAGCGGAGCGCTATCCCGCCGCGCTGCGGGACTTGTTGCTGAACGACCCGGACGACGTGGCGGGGCTCGTGGGCGCGCTGGAGTCCTGGCGGATGAATGCGAGCGCCTGGGCCGCGCCGCTGGCCTCGCTGTCGGAGTCGCTGCGCTCCAGGACGTGGGACGACATGGCGTCCACGCTCGTCGAGGTGATGGAGCGCGAGGGCTGAACGCGGTCAGCGGCTCGCCAGGACTTCTTCAAAAAAGTCCAGGTGGGCCCGTGCCACGACAGGCCATGCGAAGCGGGTGACGGCGCGCTCCCGTCCGCGCGCGGCGAGCTCCCGGCGTTGCTCGGGGCTCTCCAGGAGTCGGGCCAGCGCGGCGGTCCACGCTGGGACATCCGCTTCGGGGAGCACGAGGCCGGCGTCGCCCACGGTGCGAGGTACCTCGCCCGAGTCACTGCCCAGCACGGGCACCCCGCAGGCGAAGCCCTCCGCGAGCATGCGCCCGAACTGCTCCTTCCACCGAGGCGTCGTCTGGCTGGGCGCGCACAGCAGGTCCATGGCGTTGAGCGCGCGTGGCACGTCGCCGTGGGGAACGCCGGTGACGATGCGCACGCGGCCCTCATGGTGTGAGGCCCATGCTCGCAGGGCGCCGTCCAGGGGGCCTCCTCCCACGAACAGGGCGCGCCACGGCGTCTGGAGTCGGTCCAGGGCCGCCATCAGCAGGGGGACCCCCTTCTCTTGAACGAAGCGTCCCAGGTAGCCGACCACGGGAGGGCCCGGCGCATCCCAGCCTTGCTCGCGCAGGAAGGCCTCGCCCGCGGCGCGGTGTGGACGGAACAGCTCCACGTCCACGCCCATGGGGATGGCGCGCGCGGGCCTCGCGGCATAGCCGGGACGGGTGGTGAGGAGCTCCTTCACCGTCTCGCCCCAGGCCACCCAGCCCGAGGCGCGCTGGATGACGAAACGCTCGGCCTGCGCGAAGGGCGGCGGGTAGCGCTTGAAGAGGTTCTGCGCCGAGCAGAAGACGAGGGGCGTGCGGCGAGGAGTGAGCAGGGCCACCTCCAATCCGGCGAGCACGTAGGGCTCCTCCCAGGAATGGACGAGGTCCACGTCGCCCGCGAGACAGCCGCGCAGCTCCGGCCCGTACACGAAGGCATGCAGGGAGCGACTGAAGAAGGCCCGCACGGCTTCCAGCGTCGCGGCCTCACCGTCGTCGCGCTTCAAGAGGAGAGGGCTCAGGTCTCCCTGGAAGGAGCGGGGCGCCACGGCCTTCACCTCCCACGTCCCCGCTCCCACGCGCGCCAGCTCGTTGGCGAGGCGCCGGTTCAGGGAGACGACATAGGAGTGCGAGACGGTGACGAGTCTGCGAGGCCGCTTCACGGAGGCTCCCGGTCCACCGAGGACCGAACCAGACCCGCTCCACCGGGTCAAGGCACCAGAATGGACGGCGGCCCGTCAGGTGGACAGCAGCGCCTGGTACACGGCGAGCACCTCACGCGCGTAACGCTCGCGAGAGAAGCACGCCACCGCGCTCTTCCGGCCCGCCTCGCCCAGTCGCGCGCGCTCTCTCGCCTCCGACAGCAGGGGGCGAAGCGCCGTGGCGAGGAGGCGGGCATCACCCGGCTCGATGAGCCGGGCATCCACTCCGTCCGTGAGCGCCTCCGCCGCGCCGCTCGCGCGCGAGACGACGGCGGGCGTCCCGCAGGCCAGGGCCTCCGCGATGGTGAGACCAAAGGGCTCGCGGCGTATGCTGGCGTGCACGAAGACATCCAGGGCGCGGTAGACGGCGGCCGGGTTGGCCTGGAAGGGCACCAGCCCGACCCGGCCGGTGAGCTGGTGGTGGTCGATGTACCGCCGCAGCTCATCCTCGGTGAACTGGGAGCCCGGGGTCCGGTACAGCGGCGCGCCCACCAGGTAGAAGCGCACCGCGAGCGTCGGCGCCTGACGCGACAGCAACGCGGCGGCTTCCAGGAAGACGTCATGACCCTTCCAGCGCGCGTAGGTGGCCACCAGCCCCACGCGCAGCGTGCCCTCCGGAGCAGGGGGCAATCCCGCGAGCGCGTCCAGGTCCGCCGGGGCGCCCGGTGCGAAGCGCTCCGTGTCCACGCCGTTGTAGACGACGTGGACGGGGACTCGGCCAAGCACCGAGCGCGTGTCCTCGCCCACTGCGCGGGAGTTGGCGATGGCCGCCGAGGCCAGCGGCGCCAGCGTGCCCAGCGCGCGTCGCACCAGGGGGCGCTCGCTCAAGAAGTCGTGGATGTGCCAGACGCGCTTGAGCGGCAGGCCCGCCGTGACGGGGCTCAGCAGGTGGGTCTTGATTCCATTGGAGTGCAGCAGGTCCGGCCGCAGCCTCGCGACTTCGTGACGCAGCGCACGGCCGTAACCGGCGAGGAGCGCGGGCGCGGGCAGCAGGCTTCGCGCGAAGCGCCACGCCTCCCCAGGCCCCTGCCCACGCAGTGCGCTGTCGCCCAGGCCGGACAGCCCCGCTGGAAGCGGAAGGAGGCGGGTGTCGACGCCCACGGCCCTGGCCGCGTCCAGCAACGGGCCCTCGGAGCCCGCGAGCAGGTGCAGGGACAGCCCCGCGTCCAACTGGCGCAGGCAGGCCATCAGGTCCAGCAGCGCGCGCTCGGCGCCACCCAGGATGCCCACGGGATTGAGGAAGAGGACGCGCACGCGCCTGGGACCGAAGCAGACCCCTCCGAACCCGTCAATCGCGCCCGTGCGTCGTTTCCGACCGCGTTCTGCTTGGGCGCGGGGGGGGGGCTGAGATTGGTTTGGATGAAGTCAAGCCAGGCAAGTGAATCCAGGAAAGCCGCGTGTTACGGCGTTGCGATTGCCCTCGGTGAGATGGATTCCACCCAGTGGGCCGAGCGATAGTCCGAGAGACGATGAGCCCCTCTCGAAAATGCCCGCGCTGCGGAGCGGACCATCGACCGGGTGTCACGGTGTGCCCGCAGGAGGTGTTTCGCGTCGGAGTCGTGGCGCCGGCCGGTGCGTATCGCCCGGACGCGGAAGAGGACACGGACGAGGCCACGTTCAAGCGCGAGCGGAACATGTTGCCGGAGCCCGTGCGTCCCCTGGTGTCGGGGGTTCCCCCAGCGTACTCGGCGCGGGCGATGAAGTGGGAGGAGTCCGTCACCCGCGACGCGCTGGTGGGCACGAAGGTGGGCGACTACCTCATCAAGCGCCGCATCGGCCGCGGTGGCATGGGCATCGTCTACGAGGGAGAGCACTCGGTCATCGGGCGCAGGGTGGCCGTGAAGGTCATCCGCCCGGACTTCGTCGAAGGTGGTCGCGCGCGAGACCTGGCCACGGAGGCGCGCTCGGCGGCGGCCATCCGTCATCGCGGCATCATCGACATCTTCGGCTTCGGGACCATCCCCGACGTGGGGCAGTACCTGGTGATGGAGTACCTGGAGGGCGCACCGCTGGACGAGGTCATCCACCAGCGCGCCCCCATGTTGGAAGTGGAGGTCATCAGAATCCTCGATGCGCTCTTGAGCGCGCTGGCCGCGGCGCATGGGGTGGGCGTCATCCACCGCGACCTCAAGCCGGGCAACGTCTTCATGGTGCGCGAGGGTGATGGCAGCGAGTCCGTCAAGGTGCTCGACTTCGGCATCGCCAAGCGCAGCGAGGCGCCTTACGGCAGCACGCCCCAGACGCATGCCAACGCCCTGGTGGGCACTCCCGAATACATCGCTCCGGAGCAGGCGTGTGGACATCAAGTCAGCCCGCAGACGGACCTGTATGCCGTGGGGGTCATCGCCTACGAACTCCTGACGCGGCGACTGCCCTTCGAGGGTGAGTCGGCCATGGCCATCATCGTCCACCACGTCCGCACGCCACCTCCGCCGCTCTCCAAGTACCGGGAGGTGAACTCCGCGCTGGAGGCGCTGGTGATGCGGCTGCTGGCGAAGGAACCCACCGAGCGCCCCGCCTCCGCGGAGTCCGTGCGTCGCGAGCTGAAGCACGTCCTCGCGGGGTTCTCCGAAGGCGCCACCCGGCTCTCCGCACCGCCCCCGGAGACGCGCGCGACGGAGTTGCTCCAGGCGATTCCCCAGGTGAAGGGGAAGAAGGGTGGACGGCGAGAGCCTCGCCGCCGGGGGCCCATCTCCGACTCCGAGCGTCCGACGAGCATCATGGTGACGCCCACGATGCTGCTGGAGGCGACGTCGCTGGACCACAAGCCGCTGCGCCCGCTGCGTTCGCGCAAGCTGCTGGTGGGCGGCGCGCTGGCCCTGGTGGTCGTGGTGGGCGGCTGGGCGTTCCTGGCGCAAGCCCGGACGCGCTCACCCCGTCGCGACACGACGCGTGCGCGAGTCCAGAAGACCGCGCCTCGAGGAATGGGCACGGTGGTGCTCAAGGTGAACGGGCCTCCGCTCCAGGACGTGCTCGTGGACGGGAAGAGCCACGGCGAGAAGTACGTGCTGGAGCTGCCCGAGGGCATTCACCGGCTGGAGGTGCGGGGCCCGGACCTTGGAAGGCCGCACAGCAGCTCTGTCGACATCCGGGCGGGTGCGTTCATCGAGCACCACGTGACGTTGCCCTCGCTCTTGTGATTCAGCGCGCGAGTCGCTGATACGCATCCAGGATGGCGCGCGTGTGCGCGGTCCAGGTGAAACACGCCGCGCGGGCGAGGCGACGGGTGAGCGGCGGCGGTGACACGCGTCCGGTGAGGAGGGAGTCGACGGTCTCCGTCCACGCGGAGAGGTCTCCGACGGGGCAGTAGAGACAGGTGGATTCGCCCACTTCGCGCAGCACGGGCAGGTCGCTGGCCACCACGGGGACGCCGCAGGCCAGGGCTTCGATGAGCGGGAGCCCGAAGCCCTCCGCCTCGCTGGTGATGAGCACGGCCTTCGCGTTGCGGTACAGGCCCGCGAGCGTGGACCGCTGCTGAAAGGGGGGTTGGAACAGGGCGTCGCCGATGCCAAGTCGAGCGACGTGCTCCCGCTGCGCCGAGTTCAACGCGCCCCCCTGCTGGACGAGGCGCAGGTCCGGGTGGCGGGCGCGCAGCGCGGCGAACACGTCGAAGAGCACGTCCAGACGTTTGCGCGGAATCGCGCTGCCGACATGCAGGAGGTAGGGCCGGCCCTCGAGGGGCGCGAGCACTTGCTGGCTCTGGTCTCCCGGGACGGCTTCGACGCGGTACTCGGGAGAGGTGCCCAGCGGGGCCCAGACGAGACGGGCGGGGTCGACCACGCCATGCGTGAGCAACTCGTCCCGGATTGTCTGGGTGTTGTGGAAGACGATGGCGGCGCGCTCGAGCCCTCGAAGCTGGGTCCTGGCCATGAGTCGGAACCACGCGGGCCGGGCTTCGCGGTGAGGTTCCACGACGGAGCGGAACGCATCGAGGTCGTAACAGAAGACGCCGGTGCGCGAGGCCGGGAGCGCGTGGACGAGCTGCGCGTAGCTGTGGTCGACGATGTGGAAGGCGTCGAACCGGGAGCGCGCGAGCAGCGCGCGCGCCGGGTAGAGGCCGAAGCGGGTGAGGATGCGGTCGACGTTGAACGCCGCGCGCCGCGAGCCCAGGCGTGGCAGCCGGCGGGCCACGGCCGGCAGGGGTGGCCGCAGGCCTTGGGCGGAGACTTCGCCAGGGAAGGCCTCCAGTCCATCGACGAGTGCCTCGCCCACGAGGTCCATGCTGGGCCAGCCCTCTTCGAGAGGGTCCATCAACACCGCGAGTCGGAGGGGCGTCGAGGACGTCACGGAGTGCTCCCTGGCGGGTGCAGGAGTGCTTCCACCGTGCGTTCCAGGGTGAATCGCTCGCGATACAGGCGGGCCGCGCGCGCACCCAATGCGGCGCGTTCCTCCGCGTGGGCCAGGAAGTATTCGGCGCACTCGAGCAGCGCCCCGGCAGTGGTGTCCTCCGCGAGGGCGACGGCCCGCGACTCGCGCCAGAAGGGTTCCGTGAGATGCCCGGTCTGGGTCACCAGGGGACATCCCAGTGCCAGCCCGGCCATGGAGGTCGTCCGGCGCGTGCTCACGCCATCCAGATAGGGCTGTATCAACAGGTCCACGGACGACAGGTGTGCCGACAGTTCGGCGGGCGCCAGGTCATCCCGCGAGGTGATTCGTGGGGCGAGCTCTGGATGTCGCAGGCCCAGTTCCTGGACGAAGCGTCGGCTGCCCCGTCCCAGCAGCAGGCCCTTGCGGTGTTCGTCCGCGCGCAGCAGTGGGACGAGGACCGTCGACAGGAGCTCGCTGATGGCGGGGTCGTACGTGCCGAAGTGGCCCAGCCAGGGCCCCGTCCCCAGTGCCAGCCGTACTGCTTCACGCGTCTGTTCCGGAACTTCTGTTGGAAGCGTGCTGGGAATGGGGCGCCATTCCGCGCGATGTCGGACTCTCGCGGGCAGGTGCTCCGCCCATGACGGGATGGACACGAAGAGTCGCTCCGCCGCGCCGCCCACCATCCCCGCCATCACCCGCGTGACTCCCGCGAGCACTTGATGGCGCAGCGGAGACGTTGGCTTCCACGGGTAGACGATTTCGTGGAAGAAGACCCAGCGCTCGTCCTGGCGACGCGCGGCGAACCAGGCGCAGAACGGAACGTTCATCGCTTTCATGCCCAGGGCGTGCGGGACGTACTGGAGCAGCAGCCGCCTTGGCGTGGGACAGTGATTCAGCTCGCGCGTCAGGTGGCGCAGCCCCATCGGCGTGAAGAGTCCGGGAACGCGGTGCACCGTGACGCCGAGCTCCTCGCGTGCGCCTGCCTCTCCCGGTGCCCAGACATGCACCTGCTGCCCTGCGTGGACGAGCGCCTGAGCCACCAGCCGGGTGTAGTCACTGACGCCGCCAGGCTGCGGTGGATACTCCCCGGTGAGCAGGTGCCACGAGACGGGCCTGTCACCGTCCCGTGGTTCGCCGGAGGAGGAGGTCACGGCTCAGGAGGCTTCCAGGTCGCGGACGGCGAGGAGTTGGAAGGCGTGCTGGGGGAAGCGCGTGGCGAAGGGCTCGGTGAGGATGGACAGCCGGCTGCCCAGTCGCGCGGGGCGGAGGCGGGGCAGCGCGAAGTCACCTCGCAGCGGCTTCCAGCCGCTCATGCCGGTGACGCGATAACCGCGCAGCTCGAAGTCATAGACCTCCCAGCCCGAGCGGTGGACCTGATGGACGTTGTTGTCCCATTCATCCTGGGGAAGAAACCCGTTGGGCGTGAAGATGACGACGCGCTTTCGCGCGAGTGACTCCATCATCTCCAGCAGTCGATATCCCTCGGGCTTCTCGAAGTGCTCGATGACGTCCAGCGCGATGACCGCGTCGAAGCTCTTGGGCGCGAAGTGCTTGCCGACCTCGAGCAGGTCCATGCAGTGGTACTCCTGATGGATGTCCGCGGCGCGACTGCGCTCGATGCTCGCCGGGTAGCCATCCACGCCCACGGTGCGCGAGAACAGGTGCGAGATTTTCTTCAGGGGTGAGCCCGAGCCGCAGCCGATATCGAGCACGCTGTCGCACGAGCCCACCAGCGTGTCCCGCAGCGTACGGTGGAAGACCTCGTGCTCGCTGACGAGCACCTCGCGCTTGAGGAACTGGAAGAGGGAGTGGCTCGGTGACATGCCCGGCGGACCGTAGCCCCGGGGCTTCCTGGGTGGCAACCACGCGTCGGGCACCCAAGCAGTCAAGCCGCTGACCCACTGTCCCGACGCCCTCGCATTGCTTGTGAGGGTGGGACGGCCCCGGTAGCATCGAGTGGGCGCCGTCCACCTGGGGCGGCCCTCGTCTTTGCTGCCCGGGAGCGGGCTGTCCCCCTTGCGATGACCGCGACCGCCGCACCCGACGTGGACACTGGCGACGTCAAGGCCCGTGCCCTGAAGGGCATGGTCGTGCTGATAGCGCGGACCGTGGCCTCGCAAGGCTTGCGAGTGGTGAGCGCCCTGGTGCTCTCCCGGCTGCTGTTCCCCGCTGACTACGGTCTGTTTGGCATCGTCGCCTATGCGGCCTCCCTGGGGGTGTTCCTGGGGGACCTGGGGTTGAGCGCGGCGCTGGTGCGTCAGCCCCATGAGCCCACGCGGGATGAGACCTTCACCATCTTCTGGTGCCACCAGGCGCTCACCGCCGTCATCGTCGCCGTCGTCTGCGCGTTGGCCCCCCAGCTCGCGGAGGGCTATGCCCTGGGCGAAGGGGCGGTGCCCATGGTGTGGGTCATGGCCCTGGGGCTGTTCTTGTCCTCGCTGCGCGTGATTCCGCTGATGGCGCTGGAGCGGCGGCTGGCCTTTCCGGCCATCGCGCGGGCGGAGCTGGCGGAGAACATCGCCCAGGTGGCCAGTACGTTGGCCCTGGCGGCGGCGGGCCTGGGGGCGTGGGCGCTGGCGCTAGGGTCCCTGGTTCGCGGCGTGGTGGGGTTGGTGTGCATCGGCTGGGCTTCGCCGTGGCGCCCGCGCGGGACGTTCCGGGTGGACGTGCTGCGGCGGCTCCTGGGCTTCGGACTGGCCTTCCAACTCCCCCCGCTCGTGGCGGCCGTGGTTGCGGGCTGGGTGCCGCTGGTGGTGGGGAGGGTGCTCGGCAAGGATGCCGTGGGGCTGGTGAACTGGGCCGTGGCGCTGGCCTCCACTCCGATGATGCTCAGTGTCGTCCTCAACCGCGTGGCCTTCCCGGCCTATTGCCGGATGCAGGATGACCCGGAGGGCTTCGCGGAGTACCTGCGCACCTCGCTGCGGCGGCTGGCCGTGGTGCTGTTGCTGACGCTCCCCGTGGCGGTGCTCGGGATGCCCGTGCTGGTGCCGCTGTTCTTCGGGCAGCGGTGGGTCGCCGCGGTGCCGTTGGTGCAGTGGTTCAGCCTGGAGTGTCTGCTCATCGTGTTGACGGGCCTGCTCGCCACCGCGCAGAACGCGGGAGGCCGCCCCTGGGAGCGGCTGGCCGTCGTCGTGGGCGTGGGCGTGGTGAAGTGGAGTGTCGGTACGTGGGCCATCCACCGCTTCGGCCTGGCGAGCGTGGGGCCCATCGGGCTGGCGGTGTCGCTGGGGGAGGTCTGGGTGACGGCGTGGCGGGTGTCGCGGCTCAACCCGGCGCTGCGCGGGCTGGTGCTCCAGGTGGTGGAGCCGCTGGTGACCGTGGGGATGGTCGTGGCCGCGGCCTTCCTGGTGGTGCGCCTCTGGATTCGAGACGGTGGGTTGTCGGGCTGGGCGGTGGGGACGGTGGTGTTCGCGCTGCTCATCCTCGTGCGCGAGCGCCTGCCGGGGACGCTCTCGCTCCTGGGCGAGGTGCGCGACATCCTCGCGTTCATCCGGGCGCGGCGAGCCGCTCGGACTGTCCCGGTGAGCCCGGTGTCATGAGAGGGACGTGAGGCATCCGATGACGAAGCCGGACCTGGTCATCTCCATCGTCAACCACAGCAACCCGGAGCTGCTGCACGACTGTCTGCGGACGCTGTACGCGACGACGCGGGAGTGCACCTTCGAGGTGTGGGTGGTGGACAACGCCACGGATGGGCGAGGCGTGGAGGCCATGCGGCGCGACTTCCCCCAGGTGCGCTGGCTCTTCAACTCCGCTCGAAAGGGCTTCTCCGCCAATCACAACCAGGTGTTGCGACAGGCGCGCGGGCGCCACTTCTGCATCTTCAATGACGACACCATCGTCCACGAGGATGCGTTCGATTCGCTCGTCCGTTTCATGGATGAAAATCCGCGAGTGGGCATGGCGGGTGCACGGCTGTTGAACGCGGATGGCACCATCCAGAACTGCACCTTCCGGCCCATGTCGCTGTCCGGGCAATTGTTCGACCTGCTCTTCCTTCCGAGCCCGCTGCACTTCCTGAAGCGCAAGGACATCGACCCCGCGCAGTACGGACACGAGGATGCCCGGGTGAGCTGGGTGCTGGGGGCCTGCATCGTCGTGCGGGAGGAGACGCTGGCGGAGGTGGGGTTGCTCGACGAGGAGCTGTCGCCCCTGGGCAACACGGAGGACACGGACTGGTGTGTCCGGGCGTGGAAGGCGGGCTGGGAGGTGGCGTTCTGTCCGGAGGCGGTGATTACGCACCTGACGAGCCGCTCATTCCGTCCCTCCGCCACGGGGCCTGACAAGGTGCGCATCGAGCTGTGGCGCACACGGGTGGCCTACTTCCGAAAGCACCACGGCCGGCTGCGGGAGTGGATGCTGCGCGCCATCCTGGTGGGGACGCTTCCGTACAACTCGCTGGTGTTGACGCAGACGCTGCTGCGCGGACGCATGGCGCTTCCGGAGTACCGGCGGCAGCTCGCCACCTTCCTGCGCATCTCCGAGATGGGGCTGCGGACGCGACTCTGACATGCCCTTCTTCTCCGTCGTCATCCCCACCTACAACCGGGCGCGGCTGCTGGAGCGGACGCTGGCCTCCGTGTTCGCGCAGGAGGAGCGGGACTTCGAGGTGCTCGTCGTGGACGACGGCTCCCAGGACGACACGCTGGAGGTCCTCGCGCGGCTGGGTGAGCAGGTAAGGGTGCTCCAGCAGTCCAACGCGGGCCCCGGCGCCGCGCGCAACCTGGGCATCCAGGCGGCCCGTGGCGAGTACGTGGTGTTCCTGGACAGCGACGACCTGTGGTTCCCATGGACGCTGGCGTCGTACCGGCAGGTGCTGGAGGAGCACGGTGCGCCGACGGTGGTGATGGGCACGTCGGTGTCTTTCAGTGGCGAGGAAGAGCTGGCCCGGGTGGCTCGGGAGCCCGTGCGGGCCTCGCTGTTCACGGACTACCTGGCGAGCGCCCTGGACCGGACGCCGCGCACGGCGTGTGTGCTGGCGGTGCGGACGGAGGCGCTCAGGCGGGTGGAGGGTTTCACGCCGCTGCGCATCGTCGCGGAGGATTATGACCTCCTGTTCCGGTTGGGGACCGAGCCGGGCTTCGCCTGGGTGAGGACGCCCGTCATGGTGGGCTACCGAAGGCACGACGGGTCCGAGTCGACGATGCTGGAGTCGAGCCACCAAGGCATGGCGTATCAGCTGATGCAGGAGCGACTGGGGCGCTATCCCGGCGGGGGCGAGCGGAGGCGCGAGCGACTGGAGATGTTGCTCTATGCCACGCGGCACGTCTCGCACGTGCTCGTCGAGCACAGGCGGATGGACCTCGCCGTTGACTTGTATCTGCGCGGCCTGCCGTTCCACCTGGAGGTGCCGCGCTGGCGGTACCTGCTGGGCTTCCTTCCGAAGGTGGCGGTGACACAGGTGTTCCGGCGCCTCAGGGGGCGTTGATCGAGGCCGCGCGGGCCCGCCCTCCCGAGCGACTTCCGTGTCGCCGCACGGTCGCACGCTCGCCCTGACCTACCGCTGCGCCAACGACCTGTCAGGCGAGCGGGTCGCGGAGGTCGAGCCGAGACTGCGCATCTTCCATGGGACGTGCGCATGCGCGTGGTTGCCGGAGGCACGACATGGATGAGGTTCGGTCGGTGGGAACGGGGAAGGCTCGCGGAGGGCCGACCCCTGGCACGGCGAAGGCTTGGGGTGGCATCGACCTGGGCGGAACCAAAATCGAGGCGGTCATCATCGATGAGACGGGCAAGCCGATAGGCCATGCGCGCCATCCGACGCCGGTGCAAGGCAAGCCGGAGGAGGTGGTGCGGGAGATGTATGGGACGCTGGAGGAAGCGGCGGTGACGGCGGGGTTGTCCTCTCGGCGCCTCGAGGGTGTGGGAGTGGGGGCGCCCGGCGCGGTGGATGCGAGGGCGGGGACGCTGGCCCGGGTGAGCAACGTGGGGCGTGGATGGACGGAGCCCTACCCCATGGCGAGCGACCTCTCGAATCTGGTGCACGGCCGGGTGGTGTTGGGCAACGACGTCCAGGTTGCGGTTGTCGCGGAGTATCGCCTGGGGGCTGGGAGGCCCTATCGATCGGTGCTGGGGGTGTGGTGGGGCACGGGCGTGGGCGGGGGGCTTGTGTTGAACGGGGTGCCCTGGCGAGGCCGTGGAGCGGCGGGCGAAGTCGGCCACATGGTGGTGAAACAGGGTGGGGCTCGCTGTGGTTGCGGACGGTACGGGTGCCTGGAGGCGTATGCGGGGCGCGCGAGGATGGAACGCGAGGCGCGAAAGGCCGAGGAGGAGGGCAAGAAGACGGTCCTCTTCGAGATGATGAAGAAGAAGCAGCGCACGCGCCTGACGAGCAGCATCTGGAAGAAGGCGCTGAAGGAGAAGGACCCCCTGGCCACGAAGCTCATTGAGCGGGCGCTGCGGATGATGGGCGTGGGGATTGCCTCGGCCATCAATCTGACGGACGTGGACGCGGTCATCCTGGGAGGTGGCCTGGGCACGAGGCTGGGCGAGGAATACGCGGACCGACTGCATGAGGCCATGCGTCCCCACATCTTCATGCCCGGGCGTCAGCCCCCCGTGCTGGCGGCGGAGCTGGGAGAGCTGGCGGGAGCCATTGGTGCGGCCCTGCTCACGGAACCGCCGATGAAATAGCGATTGCCTGCTGTGCTTGCGAGTTGAATCGCACGCAGTGCAGTCTGGAGTTGCGAAAAACGCCAGGCGCTCGATGCTACCGCCCGTACCACGTCCGGCCAGGAGTCGAGGCTTTGGAGTTCAAGGGCTGTGATGGTCGTGTTTGTTGTTTGCCGAGCGCGATGGCTGGCTGCTCGATGTATCTCCAGGACATCATCGCAAGCAGGAGCGTGACAGGGAGGGACAACGCCGCGTTCCACCACCACGGCATGGGGCCTCCCAGCATGGCCGTGACGGTTTGCTGCACGGGAAAGGCGTAGATGTAGAGGCCATACGAGAAGTCCCCGTGGCGTCCGAAGTGCGCGAGCCTGCTCGGGAGGAACGCGAGGTACAGCACGAGGTACGCGCCACAGGAGCCGATGGCGACAGGGAGGCCCTTGCCCGCCATCGACGTGGCGGTGAGCACCAGGACACAGGCCACCGCGAGCCATGGACTCATCCTCACGCGCTCTCTCCAGAGATAGAGCACCAGGCCCCCTCCGAAGTAGAGCCCGAGGACCGGCCAGAAACCCAGGCGTCCGATGTGCAGGAAGGACAGCACCGCCGTGACACACCACCCGGCCAGCGCCAGTTCCTTGCGCAGCAGTCCCGTGACTCCCAATCCCAGTACGAGCAGGTAGAAGCCGACTTCGTACTTCAGCGTCCACAGCGAGCCATTGACGGCGCTGGGATACACGTTCCCTTCGAACACCCCGGGCAGGTTCCACTGCGGATTGATGAGGGTGAAGTTGCGCAGCAGGAAGCGGTACGTGTCGGGCGCCGTGAAGTACTCACCCAGCGGGTAGGTGGTGAACGCGGCGCCGAGCACGAGCGTCGTCAGCAGGAGCGACACCGCCAGCCCCGGGAAGATTCGCAGCGTGCGCGCCAGGACGAAGCTTCGGACGTCGCGCGTCCGCTCCCAGCTTCGGGTGATGAGGACCCCACTGATGACCAGGAACACCGCCACGCAAACCAACCCGAGCGAGACCTGGCCGTGGGTGAAGACGGTCAGCGGCTCGGGGCTCCCCTGAGGGCCCTCGCCCAGCGGAAAGGAGTGGCTGAGGATGACGCCCGTGGCCGCGGCGAAGCGCAGGAAGTCCAGGTTGTTTCCCCGGCCTTCGAGACACTCACTCAACGTGGGACGTGGCCGGGGCGCCATGGGGGAGGGCTGCTCAACGCGTCTCGTGGAGTTGGGGATACGGCCCCTGCACCTGCGCCCAGCGACTCGCCAGCACGAACAGAATCTCTCGCACGGAGTCTCCCCGGAACGCGAGCACGGGACTGGCGAGCCCGGCACCGAGCAGCCGCGCAAACGCCTTCCAACGCGCCATGCCTCCGGAGCGCCGTCCCAGATAACGCGCCTGGAGGGTCTGCTCGCTGCGCACCACGCCCACGATGAGTCGGAAGAAATAGCGCGTCTCGAAGCGCGAGCGCGGAATGACGTGCCACACCTTCAGCGCGGGAGCGTAGAGCCGACGATGGCCCGCCTTGCCGAGCAGGAAGCCCAGCTCGATGTCTCCTCCACTCAGGAGTTGGTTGCCGAGCCGATCCGGCATGAGCTGCTCCGGCGTTCGCCACGGCACGGCCTCCAGGACGGCCGCGCGCCGCAGCCACAGCCCGGCTCCAATCGTGGGTGCGAGCGTGGCTCCCGCCCCGAAGTCGACGAGGTCATCCCCCATCCGGTGATTGATGGCGAGAAGATGCTCGCGCCGGGAGATGCTGGGCGGAGGCGGCGTCTCGTACTGGGGATAGATCCGGGAGACCACCACGCCGACTGCCGCGTCCTCGAAGTGCGCCAGCCCGTCGGCGAGGAAGTTCGGCTCGGGGATGTTGTCGTCGTCCAGGAAGCAGATGACCTCGCGCCGCGCGCTGTGGATTCCGCACAGGCGCGCGAAGAGCAGCCCCTGGCGGGCTTCATGGACCACGCGCACGTCCACGCCTCGGCGACGCAGTCCCGCGACGGCCGGGCTGTCTTCCACCACGCGCGCCGTCCCGTCCGCCGAGTTGTTGTCCACCACCACCACCTCGAAGCACGCGCTCGGCGCCTGCTGCGCGAGCAGGGCTTGAAGCGGCGCTTCCACGCGCCTTGCTCCGTTGTAGGTGGGGATGACCACTGTGACGCCCGCTGAACTCATCGACGTGCCTCGGACTCACGAGGACGCGCCCAGAGCAGCCCGTTCACCTCGCCACTCCAGAGGCCAGGAGTGACTTCATGGCCCAGCGCTTCGAGGGTCTGCTCGCACCAGGCCTTGCCGTCCGGCCTCTCCCGGGTTCGATGCCACTCCATGACGAGCGTGCGAATCCGCAGGCGCGCGAAACGTAGGTCGCGGCGACCCAGCGGCAGCGCCCTCCAGGCGAGGTACCGCGGCTGGCTCAGCGACGTCAGTCGGTCCCTCAGTCGTGCCATGGTGTTCCTACGGGGACAAGACGCCCGGCGGGAGCGCCCCACGCGTCAACAGCCAGTCTCGCAGCTTGAGGCAGGGTTTCTCCACCGTGACATAGGTCACCCAGGCCACGCCCAACGTCAAGGCGAGGTACGCGAAAAGGTCCAGCCCCCAGGCGCCCAGGCTGGTGCCCAGCCGCTCCACCACTCGGACCAGGAGCCCATGCCAGAGGTAGGCGCCGTAGGAGAGCAGCGCGGTCTGATAGACGCCCCAGCGCAGGCCGCGTGGGAGCTGGAGCGACTCGATGCCCACGAGCACCGCGCCGAAACCCACCGCCAGCCCGGCGAAGATCCAGACATGGCTCGACGTCGTCACGATGGCGCCGTAACGCCCCACCGTCAGCGCCAGCACCCCCACTCCCGCGAGGGCACACGCTGTTCGCCGGTGCCGAGACCAACTCCTCCACGTGGGCGCGGTCCGGGCCAGGAACACCCCGATGCCGAGCCCGTCCAGGTGCAGCTCGGTGGACCAGGGCGCGAACGTGGAGAGGCCCGTCACGGGCAGGTCCGCCGGCAGGTTCCTCGAGAAGAGCCAGCGCGCCACGACGCTCACCACCATGGGTGCCAGCCACGCCCAGGCGGGCCAGCGTCGCCCCCCCAGCGCGAAGGCGAGCAGCGGCAGCACGACGTAGAAGTGCTCCTCCACGCACAGCGACCAGCTCTGCACGAAGTCGCGCGGCATCGTGAAGTTCTGGAGGAAGAGCGCGTAGTGCCAGCCTCCGCCCACGAAGGGTGTGCCCACCGTCCAGGGCTTGAGCGCGTAGAACGCGAGCACGACGAAATACAGCGGCAGGGTGCGCATCCAGCGCTTCAGCCAGAAGGTGCGCAGCCGGGAGCCCAGGGGAGGTTCGCCATCCTCGGCGAAGACCTGCCGGCCGACGAGGTATCCCGAGAGGACGAAGAAGAGGTCCACGCCCATCCACCCATGCGCGAAGGCGAAGCGCACCGGGAGCGGCACGGCGTCATGGATGACCGCGGGCGCGTGGAAGACCAGCACTCCGAGGATGGCGAAGGCCCTCAGGACATCCAGCCCATCCATGCGCCGCGCGGAAGCAGTGTCGGCGCTCAACGCGTGACTCCGCGCGGTTGACGCTCGCGGGCTCGTGGGAAGGGGGAAGACCTGGTGGGGCACATGCGGGTGGTGGGTGCATTGTGTCCCCCGTCCCCGGGGCGTCAACAACGGACCGCGAAGGGCCTGGCCGCAGGGCAGGCGTGGCACTGAGGTCAGCCATGACACTTCCAGGCCGCGCCAAAGCCCGCATGGTCGCTCGCTGGGGGACGACTCGGGCGACATCGGGGTGTCGGACAGGAACGCTCATTGACGCGCCGTGACGCTCACCGTCAGCATGGTGGGAGCGGCCCTTCTCGATGATCACCTTCTTCGTCGCGTTCCTTGTTTCGTTGATGGTGGCCCTGGGCCTCACGTATGTCGTGCGCAACCAGGCGCTGGCGTGGGGTTGGCTGGACCAGGCCAACTCGAGTCGCAAGGTCCACGTCCGGCCCATCCCTCGGCTGGGTGGAATCGGCATCGTGGCGGGGTTCTTCGCCCCCCTGTGCGCGCTGTTCCTGGTGGACTCCGGCGTGGGACACCACTTCCGGCTCCACACCGAGCTGATTTCGGGCCTGTTCATGGGGGGCGCGGCCATCGCCGCGCTCGGGCTGTATGACGACCTGCGAGGCGCGGGCGCACGGCTCAAGTTCAGCGTGCAGCTCATCGTGGCGCTCGGGCTCTACCACCTGGGCTTTCGCATCGAGGTCATCGCCAATCCGTTCGGCCCCGAGCTGACACTGGGCGCGCTGAGCCTGCCGTTCACCGTGCTGTGGATGGTGGGCGTCATCAACGCGCTCAACCTGATTGATGGCCTCGACGGGCTCGCGGGCGGCGTGGCGTTCTTCGGCGTGAGCACCAACTTCATCCTCGCGCTGTCGCGAGGAGACGTGCTGCTGTGCCTGCTGATGGCGGCGCTCGCGGGCGCCATCCTCGGGTTCCTCGTCTTCAACTTCAACCCGGCCTCCATCTTCATGGGGGACACCGGCAGCATGTTCCTCGGCTTCGTGCTGGCGGCGGTGGCCATCAAGACGAGCACCAAGAGCGGCACGGCCGTGGCCATGCTCGTGCCGGTGATGGCGCTGGGCCTGCCCCTCATGGACACGCTGCTCGCGGTGGTGCGCCGCTCGCTCCTCGGGCGACCGCTGTTCAGCGCCGACAAGGAACACATCCATCACCGGGTGATGAGCCGCATGGTGCTCAGCCACCGCTCCGCCGTGCTGGTGCTGTACGGGCTGTGCGGCCTCTTCATGTTGACGGCCCTGGGCCTCAACTTCGCCAACAGCGCGCAAAGCGCCTTGCTGCTGTGTGGCATGGGCGTGGTCATCGCGGTGATGATGCGCAAGCTGGGCTATCTGGACCTGGGTCGCGCGGGCGACATGCAGCAGCGCCGCCAGAGAAACATCCGGCTGCGCTCGCTGGTGAAGGAGGTCATTGGCGCCGTGCGCGAGGCGAGGTCCCTTCAAGAGGTCTGGGGCGCCGTGCGGCTCCTGTCGGAGGTGCTGGACGTGTCGCGGCAGGAGCTGCGCTTCCAGCACCTGCGCGACGGACTCCTGGACGGCGTTGTCTTCGAGACCCAGCGTGCCGCGGGCCTGTCGATGCCCTTCGAGCTGCGCCTGGAAGTGAAGGACGAAGAAGTGGTGCTCGGCTCGCTGCTGCTCGTCTGGCGCGATGGCCGCACTGCCATCGACCGGGACGAGGAGCTGGCGCTGGAGCTGGTGGCGGACGCCGTCGCCGAACGCGCCGCGAGGCTCCTGGCGGTGGCGGATGCCGACCCCGCGCGCGTCGTCGTCCTGAGAAGATGACCACGACGGTGGGTTCAAGCGCTCTCGTCGCGCTGCTGCGCTCCTGGCCCCTGCCCCCCGCGAGAGGGGCTCCCGAAGGCGACGAGGCCACTGCCTTCGTGCGCGGGGCCGTCCGCCACGGGCTCGCCGGGTTCGTGGCTCACGCGGTGGGGCAGGTGGGTTGGGAGCTGCCCGCCGATTCGGGCGCACTGTTGCGCCGCGAGTCCCTGACGGGCGCGGCCCGCTCGCTCCAGGTGAAGGCCCTGCTGCTCAAAAGCCTGGAGGCCCTGGCCTCCGAGGGCATCGTCCCCGTGTCGCTCAAGGGGTACGGACTGGCGCTGCGGCTGTATCCGGACCCGCTCCAGCGCGCCACCCGCGACGTGGACCTGCTGGTGTCTCGGAGCGAGGTCGAGACCGCCGTGCGCATCCTCACCGGGCTGGGACTGACGGCGCGTCCGACGCGCGATGGGCGCCACGCGGACATGGACTCGCACCACCTGGAGCTGGAGGGAAAGGCGGGGCTCGTGGAGCTGCACTTCCGTGCCCTCGCGGGCTGGGGACGGACGCTGGAAGGTGATGCGCTGGTGTCGCGCGCGGTGGAGGGCGCACTGGAGGGCCAGCGGGTGCGGTGGCTCTGTCCCGAGGACGAGGCGGTGTACCTGGCCCTTCACGCGAGCCACCACTTGTTGCAGCGCCTGGCGTGGCTGTTCGACCTGAAGCTCCTGGCGGCGCGGGGACTGGACTGGGACCGCGTCGTCGCGGGGGCTCGTGGAACGGGCCTGCCACAGCTCGTGTTTCACGGCTGGGAGGTCGCGAGGAGGCTTTTGGGCGCACCGGTGCCGGAGGCCGCGCTGGAAGCCCTGGCGCCTCCCTGGTGGCAGCGGCGGCTCGCGCGAAGGTTCTTCACGGAAGAACGACTGGTGGAAACGGAGCTGGTGCGCAGCCGGCCGCGCTGGATGGCGGCGAAGCTGCTGCTGGCGCCCGAGCCGGGGGCGATGCTCCGCTATGCGCTGCGGCGCCTGGACACCGCGATTCGCCCCCCTTCGGACAGATGAACCGTCGCCCCCAGGGGCGGGCCTTTGTCCTGTGTCCACCACGCCGTCATCCCGTGGGGCTCAGGCAGTGATTGCAGGCGATGCGGTGGGCCCGTTAAAGGGGGCCACCATGCCGCTCAGCCTGCTCGACACCTTCCGCGTCCTCGCTTCGTTCGAACCACCGCGAGGAGCCCTCAAGGGCGCGCCCTGGGAGGAATACGTCGACTGGGCCATCGCCCAGGGCCTGGCCCCGCTGGCGGCCTACAACCTGGAGTACCGCCTGGGCGCCAGCGCCGCGCCCGAGTGGGCCCGAGACAGGCTGCTCGCCATCTACCAGGGCTCCGTCAACGACAACGTGATGAAGCTCGTCAACTTCAAGCAGGTGGTGGACGAGCTGCAAGGCCGCAAGCTGGTGCTCATCGGCTCCGCCGCCTTCGCCGAGGCGCTCTACCCGCACATCGGCTTCCGCCCCGTGCTGGACCTCCAGCTCCTCATGCGCCGCATGGACGTGGACGGCTTCGCGGGCTTCCTCTCCAACCACGAGTTCAAGCCGGAGACGGACACCTCCCACAGCGGCGCGACCAAACTCGTCTCCGACGGGCGCACCGCCATCTACCTCTACTCCGACATCCTGGGTCCCCAGCGCCGCGAGCAGACCGCCGGCATCATCGAGCGCGCCAAACCCATGAAGGTCTACGGCCCGTCCATGTTCCGGGCCGACCTGGAGGATTCGGTCCTCCTCGTGTGCCTGGAGCACGCGCGTCAGGGGTATGACGTACCCTGGCTGTCCTTCATCGACCTGCGAGAGCTCGTCACCGGCGCCAAGTGGATGGGCGGCGTGTACTCCCGGCCGCTCGACATCCCCGCGCTGCTGGCCCGGGCCGCGGAGTGGCGCCTGGAGCGCGCCCTCTACACGTCGCTGTCCATCGTCGCCCGGCTCTTCCCGGAGGCCGCCGCGGAGGCCTCCGCCGCCTTGCCGCCGCTGCGTCGGGCCACTCGGGAGCTGCTGGACCGGACGGTGGTGGGTCCAGTCAGCACCCCCGGGCGCACTTCGGCTCTCAGAGGCTTGGAAAGAGTGCGCCGTCTGCTCACGGGGCAGTGAGGCTGCCCGGCCGCTGTGCGGGCCCCGGGGACGGGCTTTCTTTCCGAGCGCGTCCCGGCGTATGAGTTCCAGTCAAGACACCTCCCCACTGGGACTCTTTCAATGCGTATCGCCATCATCGGAACGGGCTACGTCGGCCTGGTCGCGGGCACCTGCTTCGCGGACTCGGGCAACGACGTCACGTGCGTGGACATCGACGAGCGGAAGATCCGGATGCTCCAGGCGGGCGAGGTGCCCATCTACGAGCCCGGCCTCGAGGAGCTCATCAAGAAGAACGTCCGCGAGAAGCGCCTGTCCTTCACGCGCGACCTGCCGGAGGCGGTCTCCAACGCGCACGTCGTCTTCATCGCCGTGGGCACGCCCGAGGGTGAGAGCGGCGACGCCGACCTCCAGTACGTGCTGGCCGCCGCCGAGCAGATTGGCAAGGCGATGAAGCAGTACACCGTCGTCGTGGACAAGAGCACCGTGCCGGTGGGCACCGCGGACAAGGTTCGCGACGCCATCCGCAAGGTGACGAGCGTCGAGTTCGACGTCGTCTCCAACCCGGAGTTCCTCAAGGAAGGCGCCGCGCTGGACGACTTCCTCAAGCCGGACCGCGTCGTCATCGGCGTGGACTCCGAGCGCGGCCGCAAGGTCATGGGCGAGCTGTACGCGCCCTTCGTGCGCACCGAGAACCCCGTGCTGTTCATGGACACGCGCTCGGCGGAGCTGACCAAGTACGCCGCCAACGCGATGCTCGCCACGCGCATCTCGTTCATGAACGACATCTCCGCGCTGTGCGAGAAGGTCGGCGCGGACGTGGACTTCGTGCGCAAGGGCCTGGGCTCCGACAAGCGCATCGGCTACCCGTTCCTCTTCCCGGGCGTGGGTTACGGCGGCTCGTGCTTCCCCAAGGACGTGAAGGCGCTGGGTGCCACCGCGCGTGAGTTCGGCCTGGAGCTGGACCTGCTGCGCGCCGTGGAGCGCACCAACGAGCGGCAGAAGAAGCTCCTGGTGAACAAGGCGACCAAGCACTTCGGCGGCTCGCTGGAGGGCAAGAAGTTCGGCGTGTGGGGCCTGGCCTTCAAGCCGAAGACGGACGACATGCGCGAGGCGCCGTCCATCGACGTCATCGAGGGCCTCATCGGCAAGGGCGCGTCGGTGGTGGCGCACGACCCGGTGTCCACGCACACCGCGAAGCGCGTCTTCGGTGACCGCATCCGCTACGCCAGCGTGCCGTACGAGGCGCTGGAGGGCGTGGACGCGCTCTTCGTCGTCACGGAGTGGAACGAGTTCCGCCACCCGGACTTCGAGCGCATGAAGTCGCTGATGAAGGCGCCGGTCATCTTCGACGGCCGCAACGTGTTCGACCCGGTGCGCATCCGCGAGCTGGGCTTCACGTACTACGGCATCGGCCGCCGGTGAGCCGAGGCGGTTCGCTCGATGCCCTGACGGGGCTGCGTTTCTTCGCGGCCCTGCATGTCGTGTTGTTCCACTTCGCGCGCCCGGCCCTGGAGCCGGCGCCGGAGTGGCTGCGGAACTTCGTGGGCGCGGGCTACTCCGCCGTGGGCGTCTTCTTCGTCCTGTCCGGTTTCGTCCTCGCCTGGAACTACCTGGACGTCGACGGGCGGATGGAGACCGGGACGCGCGCCTTCCTCGTCGCCCGTGCCGCCCGCGTCTATCCCGTCTATCTGCTGACCTTCCTGCTGTCCGCGCCGCCCACCGTCCTCGCGTCGGTGGCGGACAACGGCTGGAAGCTCGCCTGCGTGAAGCTCGCGGTGGGCGCGGTGGCGACGCTCGCGCTGGTGCAGGCCTGGGTGCCGCGGCTGACGCTGTACTGGAATCCCCCGGGCTGGTCCGTGGCGGTGGAGGGGTTCTTCTATGCCCTCTTCCCCCGGCTCGCGCGGTGGCTGCCCACGCTGCGTCCCTCGCGGCTGCCCATGTTGATGGGCGCGGTCTGGGTGCTGGGGCTGACGCCGCCGGTGCTCTACCTCGCGCTGCGGCCGGACGGGCCGGGGGCGCTGGACGCGCACTCGGGAGGCGTGTGGCTGTCGGTGGTGAAGTTCACCCCGCTGGCGCGGCTGCCGGAGTTCCTCTTCGGGGTGCTCTTGGGCTGGTGCTTCGTGCGCGAGCGCGCGGCGGGTGGGACGAAGGGCTCGGGCGCGGTGCTGGCTTCAATCGGCGCGGCGCTGCTGGTGGCGGCCGGTGCGGCGGGGGAGTGGATTCCCTATCCGCTGATGCACAACGCGCTGCTGGCGCCCGCGTCGGGGCTGCTGGTGTACGGGCTGGCGCGCGGGGGAGGGTGGCTCGGCTGGGGGCTGTCGCGCCCGCTGGTGGTGCATCTGGGGGCGGCGAGCTACGCGCTGTACCTGCTGCAGTACCCCGCGGGCGAGGCGGCCATGAAGCTGGAGCGCGTGCTGTCGCCCTGGGTGGCCCTCAACACGCCGCTGGGGTGGTTGGGCTCGGTGCTGCTCTTGGCGGTCCCGACGTCCGTGCTGGTGCACCGGTACGTCGAGACGCCGCTTCGCTCCCGGGTGCGCAAGGCGCTTCAGCCCTGGGTGGATGCGGAGGGTGCCGCGGGCGCGGCCCGGACTGGGGTGTCGGGGGCCTGAGCCAGCCGCGTCAGTCGACGCCGCCCGGACGGGCGATGCCGCACTCGCGCTTGCCTTCGGGGGTTTCAATCTTCTTGCAGTCGCAGCCCTCGAGCTTCGCCTCGCAGACGACCTCGTCCTCGGGCGTGGGCTCCACGCGGCTCTCGTCGAGCGAGGCGTTCTGGAGGCACAGCTCCTTCTCCACGGAGTTGATGGAGCAGTCGCACAGCTTCTCGGACAGCTCGCGGCAGGCCCCCTTGCAGCCGGTGAGACCGGACAGGGTGGAGCAGAGGAGGGCGGCGGTGAGGAGGAAGCGGCGCATGGGTGCGGCGAACATGCCAGAAGGTCTTCCGGATGCAAGCCAACTCCGGGCCCGGGCGTGCATGAACGGATGCCGGACAGGCCCGCTCGCTCGTCCTGACTCCCGGGCCTGGGAGGGCCGGCGAGCCGAGGGGCCCCTGCGTCCCGAGGGCAGCGCGGATTTCAACGCCTGACAGAGGGGGCTGGTTCTCCCCCTGGTGCCACCTGACGCCCGCGCCGGTCCTCGACAGCGCCCGAGATGCGGGCCTCGACCGGTGGACCCGCGAGCCCTGTGAGGAATGTGGCCGGGGGCCCACGGGCTTCGAGCTTGCCGGCTCTGTCAGCCGCCAAGCGGGAACCCGGGACGGAAAGAAGAGGCCTCCGAGGCTCGTGTCATACTCTCCGCCCCGCTCCGAATGGCCCCCTCGCATCGCAGCTGCTCCCGGTACACCCGGCTCGCCGAAGTGGCCCTGGCCACTCTTGTCGTGGTGTGTCCGCTGGCGCTCGGCGGCGCGGCGCGGTGGGTGGCCTGGCCGCTGATGGGGCTCGCGGGCGCGGCGGCGCTGCTCGCGGGAATCGGGGCCCGGCGCCAGGGCCAGTCGCTGCGTGTTCCCCTACTGGCCGTGCCCCTGGCGGCGAGCGTGGTGCTGTGCGCGGTGCAACTCGTCCCCCTGCCGGAGGGGGTGCTGCGCGTGCTGAGTCCGGAGGCCGCCGCGCTGCGCGAGTTCGCGCTGGAGCCGCTGGGCCTCACGGGCGCGCGGCCAGTGTCGTTGGACTCCTCGGCCACGTGGCGCGAGCTGTCCAAGCACCTCGCATATCTCATGACCTTCCTCGCCGCGGTCCAGGTGTGTCGGGCCCGGGACAGCCGTCGGCGCCTTCTCGCGGTGGTGGCGTTCAGCGGCGCGGCGGTGGTTGTCGTCGGCCTGGGACATGCGCTGCTCGGCATGCACTCCCTCTTCGGGATGATGCCCTGGGTGCATGCGCGGCCCCCGCTGATGACGTTCTTCGCCAACCCCAACCACCTCGCGGGCTTCCTCGGGCTCGCGGCCTCGGTGGGCGTGGGGCTGGCCCTCACCACGCGGCCTCGCTCGAAAGCGCTGCCCTTCGCGCTGGCGGCGGGCGCCAGTGGCCTCGGGGTGCTGCTGTCGCTCTCGCGCGGGGGCATCGCCTTCTTCCTCTTCGGACAGGCGCTGCTGATGCTGTGGCTGGTGCGTCAGCGCCGCGAGGGCGGCGCGCCCCGATGGGCCCGGAGCACCGCCGCCCTGCTGGGTCTGCTGGCGGTGCTGGCGGTGGGCGCCTACGTCGCGGCGGACTCGCTGTGGGCCGAGGCACGCTCCGCGAACAGCATCGAGAAGCTGAGTCAGTCCAAGGTGGCGCTGTGGCCGATGATGGCGCAAGCCGCGCGAGCCTTCCCCGTGCTGGGCATGGGGCGCGGCGCGTTCGAGGCGGTCTTCCCTCGCTACCAGTCCGAGCCCAACCCGAACACGCTCACGCATCCGGAGAACGCGGTGCTCCAGGCTGCGACGGAGCTGGGCCTCCCAGGGCTGTTGCTGCTGGCCGTGGCGCTCTGGGGCTTCGTGCGGCTGGTGCGCCGCGAGGACCTGGATGCGCTGGAGCTGGCGGTGCTTTCGGGCGTGGCGGCGCTGGGGCTGCATAACCTCTTCGACTTCAGCTGGGAGCTGCCGGCCTGCGCGGTGGCCACGCTGCTCGTGCTGGGCGCGGTGGCCCGGCCTCGGGAGCGCGGCAGGGCAACGGAGGGAGCGCGGCAGGGACTGACGCCATCGCCAGTGTTGCTGGGAGCAAGCGTCGCGCTGACGGCGCTGGGGTTGCTGGCGCTCGTGCCGGGGGCGCACCGTCTGGCGGACGCGGAGGCGGAGCTGGCGGCGCTCGTCAGTGCCCGGGCGCCCGTGGACGTGGTGCATGCCAAGGGCCTGGAGCTCATCGACCGGCACCCCTCGGACTATCTGCTGTATCGGCTGGTGGCCTCGGCCCATGCCTCGCGCGGAGGAGAAGGCGCGGGGGACACGCTGGCCTTCGTCAATCGCGCGCTCTACCTGGCCCCTCGGGATGCCGTGTCCCATCGAGTCGCTGGGCGCGCGCTGCTGGCATTGGGCCGCCGCTCGCAAGGCTTTCTGGAGTACCGGCTGGCGGGCGAGGCGGGTGATGCCGGTGCGCTCCTGGGAGAAGCGGTGCGCCGGGCGCATTCGGTGGAAGAGCTGGCGACGATGACGCCGGACTCGCCGGAGGTGGCGGGCCGACTCATGGACGCGCTGAGCAACACGCCCGGGCGTCAGGAGCTGGCGCTGGTCTACGGGGCCTGGGCCCGGGAGCACTTCGAGGGACGGCACGGCGTGACGGAGCTGTGGACGCGCGAGGCGCGGCTGCGCCTGCTGCGCAAGGAGCTGCTGGAAGCGGAGGCCGCCTGCGCGCAGGTCGAGCGTCGTGAGCCGGAGCGACTGGACACCGCGCTGCTGCGCGCGGAGGTGCTCAAGGGCCGGGGCGAACTCGACGCCTCGCTCGGGGCCGTGGAGGCGCTGCGGGCCCGTCACCCGGGAAACGTGGAGCTGGCCTTCACCCTGGCCTCCTGGCAGTTGGAGGCGGGGCTGACGCGGCGCGCTCGCGAGACGCTCCAGTCGGTGGGCGGCCTCATCTCGGACTACCGCCAGCGGGCGCGGATGCTGTCGATGGAGGCGGACGGCCTGGAGCGTGAGGGGCTGCTGTCTCGCGCGGTGGAGCGACGACAGACGGCGGCGCGACTGGTGCCGAGCGCGGAGGGGTACTTCGCGGTGGCGCGGTTGCAGGAGTCACTGCGTCGCTATGACGCCGCGGCGCGCTCCGTGCGCGAGGGGCTGGGATTGCTACCGCCCGACTCCCGCGAGGCCGCGCGGGCGTGGATGACGCGCCTGGAGTCCGCCGAGCGCACCCGGGTGGACACCCGTCGCAAGGAGTTGATGGACGACCCGAGGGCCCAGGAGCTGGAGCACCTGTTGGGAGGGCCGAGAGAGCCGCCCGTGGAGCCCTAGCGTCCACGGACGGCGCGTCATGCGGGCATCGGTGCTTCCTGCTCCATCAGCAGCGGAGTGATGGGAATCACCGACGGGACGGGTTGCTGCAGTCCCTCGTGGATGAACGAGGCCACCAGCGGCCACTCCAGCGTGGCGAAGTCCTGGAAGCGCATCTCCAGGGCCTCCTCGTGAGAGCCGGCGCGGATGAGCAGGTGCTCCGTCAGGCTGAGCGTCTCGTCCACCGCCACCGGGAGCCCGTACATCTCGCCGAAGGGTGGCTCGGCCCCCAGCTCGCAGTCCGGGAAGTGGTCGGAGAACTCCCGCTCCGTGGCGAGCCTCGCCGT
The DNA here is from genome assembly GCF_013336715.1 of Myxococcus sp. CA056. Lineage (NCBI taxonomy): Bacteria > Pseudomonadati > Myxococcota > Myxococcia > Myxococcales > Myxococcaceae > Myxococcus > Myxococcus sp. CA056. The sequence goes on along the minus strand of NZ_JABUMT010000001.1, from coordinate 229,777 downwards.
GCGACAGCCCAGAAGCTCCCGGACGCGTTCCATGTTCACGGTGCCCGCGGCGGGCACGACGAAAATCCACGGCTGTCGGTCCGCCATGACGATGACGGACTTGGCCACGCGCCAGCCCGAGACATGGAGCGCCTGGGCCAGCTCCTGTGCTGTGACGGCACGCGGGTGCCAGTAGCGCTCATAGAAGACGCGGTTGCGTTGCAGATAGTGCTGGATGGATGCCGGAATCACGGGGCGTCACCTCCTTGATGGAAAGGTGCTCACCCCGACGGTTCCGACCACCACACCCCACGCCCCTCGGCACCATGGCCGTCCGAGGGGCGCCCGCTGACTCGTCACTGGAGCAGGCGAGCGGGCTTCCGCCCCTCACTGCTGGAAGTCGTAGACGCTTCCCAGCTTGAGGATGCGTGTGAGCTCATCCAGCGCGGTCATCGTCTCACGCGCCAGCTGCGGGTCCTGCAGGTCGCGCGGGCGCAGCACCTCGCGGTAGTGGCGGCGCACCCATGCGGCCAGGGACTCGTGGAGGGCGGGCGTGTAGAAGACGTCGGCGTCGATGGCCCGGCGCTCGGTGTCCGTCAGCCACACGCGCTGGCGCAGGCACGCGGGGCCTCCACCGTTGTTCATGGACTGGCGCACGTCCAGGTAGTGCACGGCCTTCACCGGGGTGTCCTCGGCGAGGATGCGCTCCAGGAAGCCGCGCGCGGCGGGCGTCTCGCGGCTCTCCACCGGAGCCACAATCGCCATCGTCCCATCCGGCAGCGTCAGCACCTGCGAGTTGAACGGGTACGCCTTCACCGCGTCCTTGGGCGGCAGCTCCGCGCTGCTGGCCACCACCGCGCGGAAGTCCGGTCCCAGCTTCTCGCGCAGCACCTGGAGCAGGCCCGGGTAATCCACGAACGCCAGCTCGTGCAGCATGAGGAAGCGCTCGTTGCCCACCGCGAGCACGTCCGTGTGGAAGGCGCCCGCGTCGATGCCATCCGGGTGTTGCTGCGGGAAGAGCACGCAGCGCGCGTCCAACTGGTGCAGCCGCGCCAGCGCCTGGCTCGACTCCAGCGTCTGCCGGGCGGGGAAGCGCTTGGGGCCGGGGACGTCCTGCCACGCGCTGCGCCCCCAGGCGAGCAGGTGCACGCCTGGGTGTCCCGGAGTGGCCAGCCGTGTGTGGTTGGCCGCGCCCTCGTCCGCGAAGTGGCTGCCGGGCGGCAGCGGCGCATGCACCGCGAAGTGCTTCTCGTTGGCGAAGATGGCGCGCAGCACCGAGTGCGTCGTCTCCGCCTCCAGCGCGCGGTGGAACATCTGCGACAGGTTGGCGGGCGTCAGGTGGACGCGCCCGTCGGCCGTGTCCGTGCTCGGCGCCACGGTGGCGGCGTTGGCCGTCCACATGGAGGAAGCGCTGGAGGTGAGCCGCAGCAGGTGCTCGCCCTCGCGCGCGGCGCGGGTGATGACCTCCTCGTCCGTGCCGGTGAAGCCCAGGGCGCGCAGGGCGCGCAGCGAGGGGCGCGGCTGGGGAGGCAGCACCGCCTGGCCCACCCCCAGGCTGGAGACGAAGCGCATCTTCTCCAGGCCTTGGAGCGCGGCTTCGCGGGGATGGCTCGGCTCTCCGACATGGCTCTGCGACGCCAGGTTACCGGGCGACAGGCCAGCGTAGTTGTGAGTAGGACCGACGAGCCCGTCGAAGTTGTATTCGCGCATGGGGTATGGAGCGACTGTGGAGCATCCCCCCTTAGCAAAGCGCCTGAAACGTTTCCTCCGGTACCTGCTCATCCGCAGCGTCCTGTTGTGCCTTCAACCCCTCCCCCTGGGTTGGGCCCGGGCCCTGGGCTTCCGCCTGGGCGGACTTGCCTACACGCTGGCCGGTGGGGAGCGTCGCAAGGCCTTGAAGTCCCTGACCGTGGCCTTCCCGGAAAAGTCCGACGCGGAGCGGCAGGCCCTGGGCCGCGCCTCCTTCCGGCACCTGGGCGCCGCGGCGCTGGAGGTGGCCTGTACGGGCGCGCTGGACCGGGGGCTGGAAGAGCTGGTGGCCTGGCCGGACGCGGACCGGGCCGTGCTGGACGCGGCCCTGGCGAAAGGCAAGGGCGTGGTCTTCATCACCGGCCACGTGGGCAACTGGGAGCTGCTCGCCCGCCGAGTGGCCCGCGCGGGCTACCCCAGCCAGAGCATCGCGAAGGAGACCACCGACCCCCGGCTCACCGTGTTGGTGGAGCGCTTCCGGGCCCGGGGCGGGGTGCGCAGCATCTGGCGCGGTCAGGACGGGGCGGCGCGGGCCATGCTGCGCGCGCTGCGTGCCGGGGAAATCCTGGGCCTGCTCATCGACCAGGACACGAAGGTGCAGTCGCTCTTCGTGCCCTTCTTCGGGGAGCTGGCGGCCACGCCCCGCGCGCCGGCGGACCTGGCGGTGCGCACGGGCGCGGCGGTGGTGACGGGCTTCTGCCACCGCGTGGAGGGTGGGGGCTACCGGCTGTCGATGGAGGAGGTGCCCGTGCCCGTGAGCGAGGACCGCGAAGTCGCGGCGCTGGAGCTCACCCAGGCCCTGTCGGCGCGCATCGAAGCGGCCATCCGGCGCACCCCCGAGCAGTGGGTGTGGATGCACCAGCGCTGGAAGACGCGCCCTCCGGTGGCCCCCCAGCCCGTGCTCGCCGAGGCGGCGCACGCCACCGCCCGGTGATAGAAGGCACCCGTGCCGCGCCTGTCCGTCCGACTCCTCGCCGCCTGCCTGCTCGTCGCCGCGTGCTCTCCGCGCCGCCCGGCGGAGGCGCCCCCACAGCAGCCTCCGCCCCAGGTGGTGCTCCATGGGGCGCGCCTGATGTCCTACGAGGGCGAGCGCCTCACGCTGTCGGGTGAGGCCGAGCAGCTGACGTACCAGCGCGCGGGGGGCGACGTGCAGGCCTCCAACGCGACGCTGCGCATCCCCCCGGGCAGCGCCGAGGAGGGCATGTCGGTGGGCACCGCCGCGGGCATGGACATCAGCGCCCCGAATATGGAGGGCAGCCTCGCGTCCAAGCAGCTGGTGGCCTCCGGAGGCGTGGTGGTGCGCACGGGTGAAGGCATGGTGGTGAACACTCCCCGGTTGACCTACGACGCCATCCAGAAGGGCGCGCATGGCAACGAGGGCGTGCAGGTGCGAGGGCCGGCGTACCGGTTGCGGGCGGACCGTTTCTCACTGTCCTTCCCGGATGAGACATTCAACTTCGAAGGCTCGGTGGAGACCGTGCTGGGAGCGGCTGAGCGTGATTGAGTTCCTCGTGATGGCCTTCTTCGTGGCGCAGCCCCTGCCCGCGGCCGCGGCCACGCCCGTCGATGGCGGGACGCCTCCGGTGGCCGATGCCGGCACCGCGAGCCCAGGCCCGAACCCGCTGGGCCCGGTGGACCTGAAGGAGCCGGTTCAAATCAACGCCGACCTCATCGAGGGCGGCAAGTCGCAGGCGACGCTCACCGGCAACGTGAAGGTGAAGCACCGCACCCTGGATTTGAAGTGCGACCGGATGATTGCCTACTTCGCGGAGACCCGCGTGGTGACGCGTGTGGTGTGCACGGGCGGAGTGCACGCGGTGGATGGCGACCGCATGGCCCGGGGTGAGCGCGCCGAGTACGACGTGGCCAGCGGAGTCCTGGTCGTCACGGGCACGCCCGAGGCGCGCCAGGGGACGACGTACATGCGCGGGACGAAGGTGCGCCTCACGTTGGGGAGCGAGCGGCTCGACGTGGAGAACGCCGTCATCATCTTCGAGTCCCCGCCGTCGGCCCCCGCGCCCGCACGGCGGAAGGCCGCGCCCGCTCGCACCACGCCCGCGCAGCCGCAGGAGGCGAAGCCGCGATGAGCGACGGGAAGCTGCACGCCGATGGCCTGAAGAAGGCCTATCGCGGGCGCCAGGTCGTCAACGGCGTCTCCTTCACCGTGGCCCCGGGCGAAGTGGTGGGCCTCTTGGGCCCCAACGGCGCCGGCAAGACGACGAGCTTCAACATGGTGGTGGGCCTGGTGACGCCCGACGCGGGCCGCGTGCGCGTGGGCGACGAGGACCTCACGCACCTGCCCATGCACCGCCGCGCCCGCCGGGGCGTGGGCTATCTGCCCCAGGAAGCCTCCGTCTTCCGCAAGCTCACCGTGCGCGACAACTTCCTGTCCGTGCTGGAGCTCCAGAAGGGCCTGGACAAGCGCGCCCGCGAGACACGCGCCAACGCCATCCTGGAGGAGTTCGGCCTCACCCACGTCTCCGAGTCCCTGGGCGGCACCCTTTCCGGTGGCGAGCGCCGCCGCGCGGAGATTGCCCGGAGCCTGTTGCCCGAGCCCCGCTTCATCCTCTTCGACGAGCCCTTCGCCGGCGTGGACCCCATCAACGTCGGTGATTTGCAGCGGCAGATATTCCTGCTCCGGGAGCGCGGACTGGGCGTCCTCATCACCGACCACAACGTCCAGGACACCCTGGGCATCTGCGATCGCGCCTACATCATCACACAGGGGCAGATCCTCGAAGAGGGGACACCCGCCGAGATTGCCGCCTCTCCCCGGGCCCGAGCCGTCTACCTGGGAGAACGGTTCCGTCTCCAGCAGCCCTTGTGAGGACGACTGGCCTTCGGCCAACCGAATGCATAGACTGCGTTGGCCCCGCTTTTGCGTCGACAGGTCAACACGGTCGAGTCACGCCCAGTGCGTGTAAGCTCTTGGTTTCCTTGTGGAATTTTGAATATGCAAGCAAGGGACCACGATTGCGCCACTAGACGTCGTCAGGGTGCCTTGTTACGTTGGCACGGTCTTTGATTGGTCCCGTGTTGTGTAGGGACTGAATCACTCGGGGAGACCCTGTCTCATGGCGATGGAACTCAAACAAAGCCTGAAGCTTGCGCAGCAGCTGGTGATGACGCCCCAGCTGCAGCAGGCCATCAAGCTGCTTCAGCTCTCCCGCATGGAGCTGTTGGAGCAGGTCCGCGAGGAGATGGATCAGAATCCACTCCTGGAGCAGCCGGACGAGCAGGCACCGGGCGACGTGGGGGACAAGGAGCCCGGGGAAGCGTCGCTGGAGGCGGACAACGTCGAGATGCCGCGCGACGGGGACATGCCGGCGGCCACGAGCGACACGGCCACGGAGTTCAAGGCGGACGGCGACGGCCCGCCGGAAATCGACTGGGAGGCGTACCTCAACAGCTACCAGTTCAACGAGCAGACCACCGCCTCCAACAAGGGGAACGTGGCCACGGACGACCTGCCGTCGTTCGAGGCCAACCTCGTCAAGAAGGAGGACCTGGTCGACCAGCTCCAGGAGCAGCTTGGCACGCTGCGCCTGAACGACGCCGAGCGCCGCGTCGCCATGCTCATCCTCGGCAACCTGGATGACGACGGCTACCTGAAGCTGCCGGACGTGGAGGGCGACCCGCTCATCCGCCTGTGCAACGAGGCGGACGTGCCCATGCACGTGGCCGAGCGCACCCTGCGGCGCATCCAGATGCTGGAGCCCCGGGGCTGCGGCGCGCGTGATTTGCAGGAGTGTCTGCTCATCCAGTTGCAGGGGATGAAGGAGCCGCACGCGCCGCTCCTGGGCCTCATCATCAAGCGGCACATGAAGTACCTGGAGAGCAAGAACCTGCCGGCCATCGCCAAGGACCTGAAGGTCACCTTGGAAGAGGTGGTGGAGGCGGTGAAGCTGCTCCCCAAGCTGGACCCCAAGCCGGGCCGCAACTTCAGCGGCGACGACGCGCAGTACATCACCCCCGACGTGTTCGTTTACAAGATGGGGGAAGAGTACACGGTGGTGCTCAACGATGACGGCCTGTCCAAGCTGCGCATCTCCGGCACCTATCGGAACGCGCTGAAGACGGGCGCGGTGGGCCCTGGCCAGACGAAGGACTTCATCCAGGACAAGCTGCGCAGCGCGGTGTGGCTCATCCGCTCCATCCACCAGCGGCAGCGGACCATCTACAAAGTCACCGAGAGCATCGTGAAGTTCCAGAAGGACTTCCTGGACAAGGGCATCGCGCACTTGAAGCCGCTCATCCTCCGGGACGTGGCCGAGGACATCGGCATGCACGAGTCCACGGTGAGCCGCGTGACGACGAGCAAGTACGTGCACACGCCGCAGGGCATCTTCGAGCTGAAGTACTTCTTCAACTCGTCCATCTCCCGCGTGTCCGGCGAGGACACCGCGAGCGAGGCGGTGAAGCACCACATCAAGCAGCTCGTGTCGCAAGAGGACGCGCGCAACCCGTACTCGGACCAGAAGATCGTGGAGCTCCTGCGCTCGCAGGGCACCGAAATCGCGCGCCGCACGGTGGCCAAGTACCGCGAGGTGCTGGGCATCCTCCCGAGCAGCAAGCGCAAGCGGTACTACTGAGTCCGCGACAAGTGGCTCTTTCCCCCGGCTCTCCGGGGGATGAGATTCAGGGGCGCCATGAGCGCCCCTTTTTCTTTCCCCTCCGATGCCGACGCCCCTCGCCGGGCGCTTTTGCCCCTCGTCGTGCCGCCCGTCGTCCTGGAGGGGCGCACGGTGCGCCTGGAGCCCATGGCGCTCGAGCACGCCCCGGCCCTGGCCGCGCTGTGCGAGGACGACATCTTCACCCACTTCTCGGTGGTGCTGCGCACCCAGGAGGACGTGGAGCGCTACATCACCCGGGCGCTCGGGGCGGCGGAGCGGGGCACGGAACGCCCGTTCGTCATCGTGGAGCGCGAGACGGGGGAGGTCCTGGGCACCACCAGCTACCTGGACATCCAGCGAGAGCACCGGACGCTGGAGATTGGCTGGACGTGGCTGGGCCGCCGGGCGTGGCGCACGCGCGTGAATACCGAGTGCAAGTACCTGCTGCTGTGCCTGGCCTTCGAGACGCTCGGAGTCATGCGCGTGCAGCTCAAGACGGACCGGCGCAACGCGCGCTCTCGCGCGGCGATTGAGCGGATGGGCGCGAAGTTCGAGGGCATCCTCCGCAACCACGTCCTGGTGCGCGGCGGGGTGGTGCGCGACAGCGCGTACTACGGCGTCATCGACACGGAGTGGCCGGAAGTGAAAGCTCGGCTGGAGGGCTTCCTCCAGCAAGCGGGCTAGCGGACAGGCGGGCGTGCGCGGGGGTGGGAAAGGTGACGGCCCGGCGCCGTTCTGCTCCCAGTCCCCAGGGGTGGCGGGTATAGGGTGCGGCCTGTATGCACTCTTCCTCTCGTTTCCCTGGTGGCGCGGTATCGGGAGTCCTTGTCGCGCTCGGACTGCTGGCGGGCTGTGGTGACTCCCTCACCACCGAGTCGGTGGACCTCGTGGCGCTCGCGGACCGCACGCTGACGTACTCGCACGCGGACGTGGACCTGTTCGAAGTGGAGCAGGCCCCGGGCTCCCACCGCGTCACCGTGACATTTTCCCAGGCGGGTGGAGACCGCTGCACCCGCCTGAATGACGGCGCCACCGCGACGTTCAACGGCCAGGCCATGCTCCTGGAGCAGGGCGGCGTCGATGCCACGGCGGGCCGCGACGTGTGCCTGCCCACGCGGGTCTTCTACGAGTTCGACCCCGATGCCTGGGCGGCGATGGGCCCGACGGACGCGCGCGTCGTCATCCAGGATGCGAGCCACACCGTCGTCCTCACGATGAAGGAGGGCCAGGCGAAGCGCTCCTTCACGGGGCCGACGATGCGACTGCTGCGGGGACAGACGTACTCGTTCCAGTGGAACCCGACGACCGAGTCGCTCAACGCCGCCGCCGCCACGCTCCTGCCCGAGGGCGGCACCGTCACCGCGGGGATGGCCGTCACGCGCGAGGGGGGAAAAATCACCTTCACCGTGCCCGGCCAGCTGGGCGCGGCCACGCATCTCTTGACCTTGAGCGGCACCGTCCAGGGCGAGGTGGTGGAGTGCCAGGGAGTGGCTGCCTGCAGGGGCACCTACTTCCACTCGCAGGAGCAGGTGGTTTCGGTGCAGTGAGCAGGCTGCTCGCCTGAGCCCGTGTCTCACGATACCCGGCTTGAGACACACGGCGTGGCGCAGCGCGTGATTCCGAGGGGTTGAAGAGTCTGGTGCCCCGCATGAATGCGGGCCAGCGACGCCGGGTTGTCAGCCCCCGGACGCGTGGTGCGCTCGGGAAGAGGCAACGTGGGGAGACGGGTTGCTTTCCCGAGGTCAGAAGTTTCTGATCTGTCACGCAGCTCCCCTCACCCTAGGAGGCAGCCACGCATGCAGTTCAACATCACCTTCCGTCAGTTCGGGGCGTCGGATTCCCTTAAAGAATACGCACGCGAGAAGGTCGAGCGGGTGAACAAGCTGTTGGACAGAGCAGGAGAGGCACACGTCGTCTTGTCACTGGAGCGTTACCTCCACCACGCGGACATCACCATCCAATCCGGCGCCTGGGTGCTGCGCGGGCGGGAGAAGAGCGATGACATGTACGCGTCCATCGACCTGGCGATGGACAAAATCGAGCGCCAGCTGCGCCGCTACCGCGACAAGCTGAAGATGCATCACGGTCGAGATCGCGTCCATCACCGCCAGGACCTGGTGAACAGCCTGAAGGTGCGTCACGCCGTCTTCGAGGTGCCAGAAGCGGAGGAGCTGGCCGTCATCGCCGCGACGTCCACGTCGGAGCCGTCCACGACGATGAAGGCCGCGGACCCCGTGGACACGGCCGCCAGCGCCGCGACGCGCGTGGTGCGCGCCACCCAGCTCACCGTCAAGCAGCTGTCGGTGGATGAGGCGGTGATGCAGATGAACCTCATGGACAACGACTTCTACGTCTTCCACAACGTGGAGTCGGACGCGCTGGGCATCGTCTACCGGCGCAAGGATGGCCAGTACGGCCTCATTGAACCCCACGAGCCGCCGGCCCTGGCCGTCGCCGCGGGGACCTGAGCCCGCCCGCCGTCACAGTCCGGTCTGGAAGAGTCGCGCTCCGCCACCCCCCTCGAGGAGGCGGAGCGCGAACACCCCCGTCCGGTGTGGGACGGGGGCGTTGCCGTTCCTTCATGGATGCCGCATCCGGTGCCCGTGGTCGGCCACGTGCACCAGTGTCCCCCCAGCCACCCGGAATGGCGGCTGGCGCATCCATCGCCAGGAACGACGGCGCGCTCGGCGCATATCGGTCCGAAAAAAGACGGCGCGCTCCACCTCTCCCCCGAAAGGTGGAACGCGCCCGGTGGTGCCTGCTGGGCCGAGGCCCCCTTCAGTAGAACTTCTTGCAGGAGTCGGCCTTCTGCTCGTTGCGCGCGTCGCCGCCCGACAGGCTGGAGATGGTCATCGAGGTCGTGACGAGGGGCGCCCGGGTGTTGACGAGCGCCAGCGTCATCAGCGCGGCCCGCTCGCCCAGGGGGCGCTGGTGGAGCGTCGCGGGGAAGGCCAGGGTGACGTCCTTCTCCAGCGCGCTGCCGCACTCGCGCACCCCCGTCAGGGTGTCACCCTCGCGCTTCAGGACGTAGGCGCAGGGCCCCACGCGTCCGTGCAGGTACGTGCCGTCCTCCGTGAGGTCCACCGTCATTCCGCCGAAGGTGCCCCAGACGCGGGTGTCATCCCCCTCCGCCAGCTCCAGCCGAGTCGCCCGGTAGCCCACCGAGCCCGTCATCTTCTGGTAGTCCCATTCGAGCGACACGGGGTCGCGACGGTAGCGGCCGTGCATGGCGTTCTCGGTGATGCTCAGCGTGGAGCTGGGCCCGGTGATGGCGCCGCCTTCCAGGCGCAGGGACTCCTCGGCGGCGTCTCCCAGGGCCACGCCCCGCGCGGTGGTGGCGCAGCCGGTGGTCAGCGCCGAGATGAGGACAAGGCTCGAGCACAGCGTTCGCTTCATGGCGGTCGCTCTCTTCCTGATTCAGTTTCAGTGTGGAGGGTTCACGGCGGAAAACGGTCGCCTGGGCGGCGCATATCGCCCCAGGGGACGACTGGGGAGGGTGGCATGAGGGCGACCCAAGGCCCCCCGGGCCCTGACGCGCAGTGAGCGGCCGTGGGGCCAGGACGACAGGCGACCCTTGCGCGAATCGAGGGTGAGGAGTAATTGCCGCCATCTCAGGAGCGCCAGCGCGGGAGCGTCAGTGAGAATCGCCGAGTTCCTCAGCCCCCAAGCCGTCATCGCGGACATGCAGTCGCGGACGAAGCCGGAGGTGTTGCGCGAGCTGAGCGCCACGTTGGTGCGAGCCCACCCCCTGCTTCAGGAAGACCGGCTGGTGGAGGTGCTGCGCGAGCGCGAGAAGCTGGGCAGCACCGGCATCGGCGAGGGCGTGGCCATCCCCCACGGCAAGCTGCCGGGCATGACGCAGCTCCAGGCGGCCTTCGGCGTGTCCCGGGCGGGCGTGGACTTCGAGGCCATCGACGGGAAGGCCACCCACCTGTTCTTCGCGCTGGTGGCCCCCGAGAACAGCGCGGGCGTGCACCTCAAGGCGCTGGCCCGCATCTCCCGCCTCTTCAAGAATCCCCGCTTCCGGGCCTCCATCCTGGAAGCGCCCACGGCCGCGGACATCCACGCGCTCATCATCCAGGAAGACGCACGGCCCTGAAGTGCCGTGTCCCAACGGGGGGACCCCATGGACGTGGTGTTGCGGCCCATCAACGACCGGTTCTTCCACGAGCAGGTGCTCCCGTTCCTCTCGCGCGCCATGGGCGACGCGAGCGGGGCCCTGGAGTCGCTGCTGGAGACGCTGGGGGACGGGCAGGCGCGGATGCTGTGCGAGCGGATGCTGGCCACGGCGGTGCCCGGGGGCCTGGGCTCCGTGGACGCCGACCCCTGGTCGGACCTGGTGGACCGGCTCGCCTTCCTTCCCTGGAAGGAGGGCCCCACGGGCTGGGAGGTGGGCGCGCAGCACGCCGGCTACGCGGACGCCTGGGACGAGGCGCTGCACCTGTCGCTGATGCTGGAGGAGCCCAACTACCCGTATTGGGACTCGAAGGGCGCCCGCGAGGTGCGCGACGGCTTCCGCTTCAGGCCCCTGGCGGACATGGGGCTGGCCTCGCTCCTGGCGGGACACTGGGACCCGTTCCCGGAGTTCCCTCCGGACCGCGTCTTCGTCACCCAGGGCCGGGGCGAGTATTTCCCCACCGAGCGCTTCGCCTTCGCCGACTGGGCCTGGCGCCCGGCCCGCGCGGTGGCGCACTGGCAGGTGAACCTGCCGCGCAAGCTGGAGCGGCTCATCGCCCGCGAGCAGGAGCGCATGAGGCTGCCGTCGCTGCCGGAGAAGGACGAGGTGCTCGGCTACTGGCTGGGCAAGCTGCCTCAGCCTCCGCCGCTGACCGTCGCCTTCTCCGGGCTGGGGCCGCGCGCGGCCAGCTGGATTCGGGAGCTGGGCGCGCTCACCACGCACATCCGCCAGGCGGCGATGGCCAGGCAGGGCCTGGCCGCGCTTGTCACCAAGGGCAGCACCGTCCGCGTCTAGGGTCTGGGTGGCGCCGGAGCCGGAACCGGGCTGTCCAGGATGAGGGTGACGGGCCCGTCGTTGACGAGCGCGACCTTCATGTCGGCCGCGAAGATGCCGGTGCCCACGGTGAGGCCGCGCTGGCGGAGGCCCTCGCAGGCGCGCTCGTACAGGGCCTTGGCGACGGCGGGCTCCATGGCGTCGATGAAGCTGGGGCGCCGGCCCTTGCGCGCGTCTCCGTAGAGGGTGAACTGGCTGACGACGATGAGCTGACGGGAGGTGTCCTCCAGGGACAGGTTCATCTTCCCGGCGGCGTCCTCGAAGATTCGCAAGCTGGCGAGTTTCTCCACCATCCACGCGACGTCCGCTTCCGTATCGCCCTTGCCCACGCCCAGGAGCACCAGCAGGCCGGGGCCCATGTCACTCACCCGTTGCCCGTCCACCGTCACCGAGGCCTCCAGCACCCGCTGCACCACCGCTCTCATCGAAGTTTCCTCCAGGGCTGTCAGGGGCACCCCTCATGATGCGCCCAGGCTTTATCGGCATCTTGGGCGCTGAGAGGACCGCAGTGAAAAGAAGTCCACATGTGAGGGGTGCCAATTTCCACTTGGCGGTAGAGCGAGCGCCCAACCGTGGACTCCCGCACCCCCTCTCCCTTGCCGTGCTTTCGCGCCCTTCCCCATAATGGCCGCCGACTTCCCCGGAGCGTGCGTGCAGGTTCTTCGAGCCAGACACCTCTTGGCCGCGACGGCCATCGTTTCCCTGCTGCTTCCATACGGCGCCGTCGCGGCGCCGCCTTCCTCCGCCGAGAAGCGCGCGGACCGCGAAGCCCTGCGGACCGCCTTGCTCGAAGTGCTCCAACGCGCCCCGCTCAAGGTGAGCCGGGTGGGCGTGCACATGCAGAGCCTTGATGACGGCACGGTGGTGTTCACCCACAACGCGGACGAGCTGCTCAACCCGGCGTCGAACGTGAAGCTCGTCACGTCCGCGGCGGCGCTGGCGACGCTCGGGCCGGAGTTCCGCTACGACACGGAGTTCCTCGTCGAGCCGGAGCTGCCCGCGGACGGCAAGGTGAAGACGCTCTACGTGCGCGGCAAGGGTGATCCGTCCATCACGACCGAGCGCCTGTGGGGCGTGGTGTCGGAGCTGTGGCACTCGGGTCTGCGCGAGGTGGGGGACATCGTCGTGGACGACTCCTGGTTCGACGCCGAGCGCACGCCGCCCGGGTATGACCAGGAGGACTCGGACCGGGCCTATATGGCGCCCACCGGCGCGCTGAGCCTCAACTGGAACGCGGTGGCCATCTTCCTGCGCCCTGGCGCGAGCCCCGGCGCCAAGGGCACCGTGGAGATGGAGCCGCCGAGCGACTACTTCATCGTGGACAACCAGCTGTCCACCGGCGCGCGGCGCGCGCGACGCGTCTCCGTGACGTCGGACCCGTCCGGCGCCCAGCAGAAAATCGTCGTGCGCGGGCAGGTGCCGGCCGAGCGCGGCGGGGCCGTCAGCGTCTGGAAGAAGATCGACAACCCTCCCATGTACTTCGGCCAGACGCTCAAGCAGCTGTTGAGCACGCGGGGCATGAAGGTGAAGGGCCGGGTGAAGGTGGGCCTGACGCCGTCCAAGGCGCGCACGGTGCACGTGGCCCAGTCGGACACGTTCGACGTGCTGCTCAAGCGCCTCAACAAGCTCTCCAGCAACTTCGTCGCCGAGCAGCTGCTCAAGACGATGGGCGCGGAAGGGCGAGGCCAGCCGGGCTCCTTCACCAAGGGCGTGGAGGTGGTGGAGCAGTTCCTGGAGCGCGACGTGGGCATCTCCCGCGGCACGTACGTGATGAAGAACGGCAGCGGCCTGAACGACGCGAACCGCTTCTCCGCAGCCCAGCTCAACAAGCTGCTCCGTCACATGTCCATCCGCTTCCCCTTCGCGCCGGAGTACCTGTCCTCGGTGCCCATCGCCGGCAAGGACGGCACGCTGAAGTACCGCTTCGAGGGCAGCGACGCGGTGGGCAAGCTGCGCGCGAAGACGGGCACGCTGGAGGGCGTCTCCGCGCTGAGCGGCTACGTGACGAGCGCGGGCGGTGAGCGCTTCTCCTTCTCCATGATGGTGAACGACTTCGCCGGCCGTGCCGGGCCCATCGTCGCGGGCCTGGATGCGCTGGGCGCGGCGGTGGCGGCCACGGGCTCCAGCCTGGGGCCTTCCAGCGCGGTGGCGTCCCTGGCGGACGGGGGCAAGCCGTCGGGCGCCATCGACGACGTGGCCGCCCGCATCAAGACGTACCTGGACCTGGGCCGGCAGAGGGACCAGCGCAACCTGGGCTTCCTGCGCACGGCGTGGCGCAGCGAGAGAGACCCTGCGGTGCGCGCGGTGCTGGCGGAGAGCCTCTACCAGTCCAACCCGCATGACTACCTGGGCGCGCGCACGCTCCTGGACAGCTACTCGGCGGGCAACGACGTGTATGGCCGACTGAGGGAAGTGGCGCGGGTGTTGTCCGTGGAGGTGCCCGGCGTCACCAGCATGGTGGAGCTGGCGGCGGGCGGTAACACGGAGGCGCTGGCCCGGGTGCTGGAGCTCGCGGGCGCCACGGGTGTGGATGCCCAGGCGCAGGCGGAGATGTCCGTCGCGCTGGGCGAGGTGGCTCGCACGGCGCCGGAGGAGCTGGTGGTGGCGCTGCGCGCGTCTTCACCGGCGGACCGCGAGGCGGCCTCGACGCTGCTGGCCCGCGCGCTGGTGCAGGCGGGGCAGGCGGACCATCCCTTCTGGAAGTCGCTGCGCCGGCTGCAGGGCGCGGCGGACCCCCAGGTGGCCGCCTTCTCCAAGGGGCTGGACTCCACGCTGTCGCAGAAGGTGGCGGAGGCCAAGGCGCCCCGTCCGTCCGAGGGCGGCGCTCCGGTGCAGGTGGTGGCGCCGGCGGGAGGCGCGTCGTCCCCTACGCCCCCGCGTTCCACGGGCAGTGCCCCTGATGCGTCGCGCACCGCGGAGACGCGTCCGGGCGGGTAGCACCCGGTGGGCGGGTGCCACCTCCCAGGTGGTGCCCTCCCGCACCTTTCCACCGTCGCCTCCCTGCCTGCGGGGCCGCCGTCCGGGCGGGCCCGGGGCCCGGGGTCCGCCTTCTGGAAATGTCAGGCCGCACTGCTATACGTCGGAGGCAACCTGCCAGGGCTGATGCTCGGCGGGCAGTTTCCCCGCCGTGGTGGTGGGGAACTCGACGGAAAGACAGAGGGAGCAGTCATGGCTGGAGGCGTGAACAAGGTCATCCTCATCGGCAACCTGGGTGCGGACCCCGAAGTGCGGTTCACCCCGGGCGGTCAGGCGGTCGCGAACTTCCGCATCGCCACCAGCGAGAGCTGGCAGGACAAGAACGGCCAGAAGCAGGAGCGGACCGAGTGGCACCGCATCGTCGTCTGGGGAAAGCTCGCGGAGCTCTGCGGCGAGTACTTGAAGAAGGGACGGCAGTGCTACGTCGAGGGCCGCCTGCAGACTCGCGAGTGGATGGATAAGGAGAACCGGAAGAACTACACCACGGAAGTCGTGGCCAACGCGGTGACGTTCCTGGGCGGTCGTGACGCCGGGGAAGGCGCGGGTGGCGGTGGTGGGGGTCGCCGGCAGTCCGGTGGTGGCGGGCAGCCGCGCGGCATGGACAACAACGACTACGGCCAGCCGCCTCCCATGGATGACGGCATGGGCGGTCCCTCCGGCGGTGGCGGCGGCAACAACGAGGACGACATCCCGTTCTGAGCGCCGCCCGTCGCGCGGCACTCCAGAAACGAACCGGCCGCTCCCCAGAAAGACTTGGGGGCGGCCGGTGTGCTTTCAGGGCTGGAACGACGGGAGCGGGTGCGCCCGCGCGAGGGGCTTCCCGCTCCGGAGCTTTACGAGCCCGAGGGGCCGAAGGCGGCGCCCGCGGTGTAGAGCGCGTAGATGACGCTCCAGCTCATCGCCGTCAGCAGCAGGAAGAGGATGATGGAGACGGGCTCGAAGCGGCGCATGGCGCGCTCGCTGCCCAACAGGCCCCAGCCCATGGCGAAGCCCTGGAGGCCGTTGGCCAGGTGGTACGCGGTGCCCAGCGTGCCCAGCAGGTAGACGATGAGCGTGGGGCCGTGGAAGCGCATCTCCCGGGCGATGTCGGAGAACGCCTCCGGGTGTCCCGCCACCAGCCGGGGCTGCAGGAAGGCCAGCCAGATGTGCGCGCCGAGGAAGGCGAGCACGCCCAGGGCGCTCACGCGCTGGAGGATGAACTTGAAGTTGCCGTAGTTGTTGTACCGGTTGTTGTTCGGCCGGAAACTGAAGAGCCGGACCAGGCCCCAGCCGGTGTGGAACAGCAGCGGCAGCATGACGATGATGAACGTCAGGGCCTGCGAGTACGGGTTGGCGTACGTGGTGACGGACTTCTCCCACGCGGCCGCGCCGTTGAACGCGGAGAGGTTGTCCCACAGGTGGTTGACGACCCAGAACGTCAGGGGCACCACCGCGAGGAACGAGCCCAGGCGGGACTTGAGGAGCGGAGTCTTCGTTGAAACGGCGTCGGCTGTGGCGGCCTGGGTGCTCATCGGGTCTCCAGCGATGGCGCGCGGGCAAGTGGCCGCGCCCCAAGTCAAAGTCGGGTGACTGTCGGAGGGCGGTTTATAACCGTTCCGGCCAGGACGCTGGATTTCTTCCGCCTCCCCGCATGGCAGCCGTCGCGCATGGAGGCATAAGCCTGGCCTTATGCGTCACCCTGGGTGGCCCTGCTGCCGGGCCGGCATGCGACGGGGCGTCCGCCTTCCGACGTTGGCGGGCACGACGGGCTCGGGCACGCTAAGTCGCTCTGCCATGTCCGATGAGCTCGTCAGTGGATTGCTGAAGAAGTCCGATGTGCGCGTGGTGCTGGCGCTCACCACGGACCTGTCCCGCCAGGCCCGCGCCACCCACCACACGGCCCCCGCCGCCGCGGCGCTGCTGTCCCAGGCGCTCACCGCCGCCGCCCTCCTGGGCGCGCTCCAGAAGGGCGACTCCCGCGTCAACCTCCAGGTGGAGTGTGACGGGCCGCTGCGGGGCCTCTTCGTGGACGGCGACACGTCCGGCCTCGTGCGGGGCTACGTGAAGAACACCCTCGTGGAGTACGTGGGCGGTGGCGGCGACCAGTACCTCTGGCGCCCCGTGCTGGGGAACAAGGGCTTCCTGTCCGTGCTGCGGGATTTGGGCGGAGGCGAGCACTACCGCTCGTCGGTGGAGCTGGAGCACTTCGACCTCGCCGCCGACCTGGAGCGCTACTTCCATCAGTCGGATCAGCTCCCCTCGCGCCTGGTGCTTGCGCAGCTGCCGGCCCAGGTCGACGGCAAGACGGAGTCCCTGGGCGTGGTGGCCGGCCTGCTCATCCAACCCTTGCCCGGCGCGGACCTGGAGGCCTTCCAGGCGCTCGGTGAGCGGCTGCGTCATGACGCCCCGTCGGTGCTCCTGACGCACGCGGCGTCGGGTGGGGCCGCGGTGTTGCGCGCGCTGTTGCCGGAGGCGGACTTCGAGGTGATGTCCCGCTATCCGCTGCGCTTCGGCTGCTCGTGCAGCGAGGACCGCGTGAAGCGCGCGCTGCTCGCGATGGGACGCGAGGAGCTGCAGGACCTCCTGGAGAAAGAAGGACAAGCGGAAGCAACGTGTCAATTCTGTACGACGCGCTATGTCATTCCAGGAGAGGAAATTCGAAGCATGCTGGCGAGCGGCACGGTTTGACTTGGGTGCGTGGCCTCGGTAGAGGCCGCGCGCCATGAGTTACTTCACGCAATTGCTCGAGGGCGGCTACGAAGCCGTCCATCTGCTCAGCGACTCCCGGACGGGCCTGAGGGCCATCGTCGGAATGCACAACACGCGGCTCGGTCCCGGGCTGGGGGGTACGCGCGCGTTGGCGACGTACACCAGCGAGGAGGAGGCCGTCGCGGACGCACTCCGGCTGGCGCGAGGCATGACCTACAAGGCGGCGCTGGCGGGCCTGCCGCACGGCGGTGGCAAGGCCGTCATCATGCTGCCGCGTGGCAACTTCGACCGGGCGAAGCTGTTCGAGTCCTTTGGTCGCGCGGTGGAGTCGCTCGGCGGCCGCTACATCACCACCGAGGACAGCGGCACCAGCACGGACGACATGGAGCACGTGCGCAAGCACACCAAGAATGTCGTCGGCCTGAAGGAGCGCAGCGGAGACCCGTCGCCGGTGACGGCGTACGGCGTGGCGCGCGCGATGGAGGCCACGGCGAAGCACGTCTTCGGCCGGCCGGACCTCAAGGGGCTGCGCGTCACGGTGCTGGGCGTGGGCCACGTGGGCATGTACCTCGTGAAGGAACTGCACGAGCGCGGCGCGAAGGTCTGGGTGAGCGACATCAACGCCCAGAGCGTGGCGCACGCGGTGAAGGAGTACGGCGCCACGGCGGTGGACGCGGACACCCTGCACCGCATGGAGGCGGACGTGTACGCGCCCTGCGCGCTGGGCGGCGCCATCAACGACGCCACGCTGCCGCTCTTGAAGGTGAAGGCGGTGTGTGGAGCGGCGAACAATCAGCTGCTCACCATGCGACACGGCGAGCAGCTCGCCAGCCGAGGCATCCTCTACGTGCCGGACTACGCGGCCAACGCCGGGGGCCTCATCAACGTGGCCCAGGAGTGGGCGGGGTATGACCGGGAGAAGGCGTATGCCCGGGCGGCGAACATCTTCGACACCATCGACACGGTGCTGCGGCGCGCGAAGGAGTCCGGTCTTCGTCCGGAGCAGGTCGCCGACCGGATGGTGGAGGAGAAGCTGGCGGCCTGAGGTGGGCCGGCACCTCGACGTGTCTTCGGACGCGTCGAGGACGGGGACTTCAGCGGGATGTGGCCAGGGCGCGGTCCTCGGGGTATGACGGGGCCGCACCCCAGCCGGAGCTCACCGCCGTGGCCACCAAGCGGGCAGCGCCCGGGCCCAAGGCCCAGGGCAAGCGCAAGCCCACCGCGAAGTCCTCCTCGAAGAAGACTTCTCCGAAGTCTCGTGTCGCGCCGTCGTCGGCGTCGTTGTCCGCCGCGGAGCGCAAGCAGGCGCAGAAGCTCGTCTCCATTCCCGTGGACCTGGTGTTGGCGCCGCAGGTGGAAGCGCCGCGTCAGCCCACTGGCAAGGACCAGTCGCGCAAGCGCTCCGCGGGCGTGAAGGAGCTGACGTGGGCGGACTTCGACCGCGCCGTGCACCACCTGGCCGACGCCATCCGCAAGACGTTCAAGCCGGAGGCGGTGGTGGGTGTGGCCCACGGCGGCGTCTTCGTCGGGGGCGCGCTGTCCTCGGCGTTGGGCTGCGCGTTCTTCCCGGTGCGCATCAGCCGTCGCAGCCGGGACAGGGGTGACGAGGGGCGTCCGAAGGGCGGCCCCAAGACGAGCGGGGAGATGCCGCGCGAGCTGAAGGGCAAGCGCGTGCTCATCGTCGACGACGTGGCGTCCAGCGGCGACACGCTGTCGCTGGCCACGGCGCTGGCGCGTGAGGCGGGCGCCACCAAGGTGTCGACGGCGTGCCTCATCGCGAAGCCGGAGGGGTTCGCCCCGGACTTCGCCGGGCTGACCACGGGCTCGCTCGTCGTCTTCCCGTGGGACTACGCGCCTGGCGCGGGCGACGCGCGCTTCGAAGAGGACCCGGACAAGGCGGGGGCGTGAGCGGTGCCGTGGTGAGGCGATGATTGTCGGCACCGCGGGCCACATCGACCACGGCAAGACGTCGTTGGTGAAGGCCCTCACCGGCATCGACACGGACAGGCTCCAGGAAGAGAAGCGTCGGGGCATCACCCTGGAGCTGGGCTTCGCGCACCTGACGCTGGATGACGGCACGGTGGCGGGCGTGGTGGACGTGCCCGGCCACGAGCGCTTCGTGAAGGCGATGGCCGCGGGCGCTGGCGGCGTGGACCTGGCCGTGCTGGTGGTGGCGTCGGACGAGGGCGTGATGCCCCAGACGCGCGAGCACCTGGACATCTGCCGGCTCCTGGGCGTGCGCGCCGGTGTTGTCGCCCTCACCAAGTCGGACCTGCTGGCGGAGCCGGGGCCGGAGTGGCGCGTGCTGGTGGAGGCGGACCTCGCCGCGCTCACCACGGGCTCGTTCCTGGAGGGGGCGCCGGTGGTGCCCTGCTCGACGCGCACGGGGGAGGGACTGGACGCGCTGCGCACCGCGCTCAGCCGCGCCGCCGGGGCGCTGGCGAAGCGTCCCTCCGAGGGGCCGACGTTCCTCCCGGTGGACCGCGTCTTCACGCTGAAGGGCTTCGGCACGGTGGTGACGGGCACGTTGCTGTCGGGCACGGTGGCGGTGGACGACGCGGTGTCGCTGTTGCCGGGACAGCCGGGCCCGTTGCGTGTGCGCGGCGTGCAGGTGCACGGGCGGGCGGTGGAGAAGGTGGAGGCCGGGCAGCGCGCGGCGGTGAACCTGCCGGGCGTGGAGGCGGAGTCACTCCACCGAGGTCAGGTGCTGACGCGCGCCGGAGAGCTGCCCGAGACGCGCATGCTGGACGTGGAGTTGACGCTGCTGCCGACGGCGGAGTCGCCGCTGCCGCGTCGCCGGAAGCTGCTGTTGCACCTGGGCACCTCCCAGGTGGAGGCCACGGTGGCGCTGCTGGACGTGGAGCGGCTGGAGCCCGGCGAGACGACGCTGGCGCAGCTCCGGTTGGAGGCTCCGGTGGCGGCGCTCGTGGGCCAGCGCTTCATCCTCCGGGGCTCGCGCGCGCTGCCGGGGCGGGGCGCGACGCTCGCGGGCGGACGCGTGCTGTCGATTGTGCCCCCCCGGCGCCGCAAGGGGGGCTCGGCGGTGGTGGCGCCGTTGCGAGAGGCGGACCCGGCGGGGCAGGTGGCCTGGTTGCTGCGGCAGGCGGGCTATCGCGGACTGACGCAGCAGGAGCTGTTCGGCCGCTCCGGGCTGGGGCCTCGGGTACTGACGCGCGCGCTGGAGCTGTCGGGCACGCGGGGCGCGGCGTTGCTGCTGGACCGCGAGAAGCGGCTGTATCTGTCCGGCGAGGTGTTCGAGGGACTGCAGGGGCGAGCGCTCGCATTGCTGGCCGCATTCCATGAGCGCGAGCCCTTGCGCGAGGGCCTGTCCCGAGAGGAGCTGCGGCAGCGCCTGTCGTCCGAGCTGGACGCTCGCGCCTTCCAGCGGGTGTTGCAGGGACTGGGGGACACCGGGAAGCTGGAGGTGGACCGGGACCTCGTGCGTCTGAAGGGGCGCGGCCGTGCATTGTCGCTGGGGGACGAGGCGGCCCGGGCGCGGCTCGCCGCGGAGCTGTCCGCGACGGGACTGGCCCCGCCCACGGAGGGCGAGCTGTCCCAGAAGCTCCAGCTCCCGGTGCCCCGCCTGCGAGAGCTGATGAAGGTGCTGGTGGCCGAGGGGAGGGTGGTGAAGGTCAGCGAGGAGCTGTGCTTCGACGCGGCGGCGCTGGGCGCCCTTCGGGAGCGGCTGGTTGCCCACCTGCGCGAGAAGAAGGAAATTACCACCCAGGCCTTCAAGGAACTGGTGGGACAGAGCCGCAAGTTCGTCATCCCTCTGTCCGAGTACTTCGACCGGGAGAAGGTGACGCTCCGGGTGGGCGAGAAGCGGGTGCTGCGTCGCGGATGAGCACGAGGCATTACAGCGAGGCGTCGCTGCGCGCCTTCATCGAGCCCTTCGCCAACCCCGTGCTCGCGGTGGTGGACGGACGGGTGTTCGCCGCGAATGACGCGTACCTCGCGCTCCTGGGGCTTCCCCGGGAGCGAGTCGAGGGGCGCTCCATCATGGACTTCGTCCAGCCGGAGGACCGCAGCAGGCTGGTCGAGCGCTACCGCCTGCTGGAGTCCGGCGTGCCCATGGAGGCGGCGACGCAGCTGTACCAGGTTCCCTCGGCGGACGGCGTCACCCGCGAGGTGGCCCTCTACGCGTCCCATCTCTCGCTCGAGAGCGGGGGGCGGGCGCTGCTGCTCAACCTGCTTCCCATGGTGGACCGGCCCACCGAGCTGTCCGTGGCCGAGCGACTGGTGGAGACCTCCGCGGGCCTCGTGTCCGCGCACTCCGAGGACGCGGTGCGCCGCGTCGCGCTCAAGGGCCTGGAGGCCGCGGGCTTCCGGGTGCGGCTGTTGCGGTGGGACGGCATGCGGCTGCATGCGCTCGACGGGGGGCCTCCTCCGGTGGACGTGTACCTGGGGCTGGAGGCGCTGTCGGACGGGCGCCCTGTCTTCGGTGGCGCGGAGCGGGCCTCGCCCACGCACGTGTACCTGCCGGTGGGGGGGCCCCAGGTGGAGGTGCTGCGCGTGGAGGGCCCGTGGGTGGCGCCTCGCCACGGCTCGGTGCTGACGCTCTTCGCCAAGGTGGTGGGGGCGGCGCTGACGGACGCGCGTGTGCAGGCGGACAGCACCCGCAGCCGGTGGGAAGTGGGCGCCGTCGCGGAGATGGCGCGCTTCGTGGCGCGGCCGATTCCCCCCACGCCAGAGGACTTCCTGTCGCGCGTGTCGGAGCTGCTGCTGGCGGAGGCCGCCGTGCTGCACCTGACGAGCGGCGAGGAGGGGCCGCTGGAGCTGACCGCCCACTTCGGGCTGGCGGAGAGCGGTGTCTCCCCGGGGGCCGTGGACCGCCTGAGCCGGGTGATGGGGGCCTCGGTGCCGGACGCCCTGGATGGAGACCTCACCACGGAGGCCCAGGCGGCGGTGCTGCGCGAGGTCTCCGGCGGCGCGCTGGGCAGTGGCGCGGCGGTGCGGCTGGCTCGGGGCGGAGAAATCTGTGGGGTGCTCCAGGTCCTTCGTGCTCCGGACCGGCCCTTCGACGCGCGGGATGTGCGGCTGCTCGGGACGTTGTCGGAGTTGCTGGTGACGCTGCTGGAGCAGCGGCGGCTGCGCTCGGAGTCCGGGCGGCAGCTCACGGAGACGCGCCTGCTGTTGGACCTGGCCCGCACCACGTCGGGCGTGCTGGAGACCTCCAGCATCCTCGACGTGGCCTCGGACTTCCTGGTCCACCTGCTGGACGTGTCCAACTGCTACATCATGCTGTACGACGAGAGCGCCAAGGTGCTCCGGGGCGCCGCGGCCTCCGCGGCCCATCGCGACTTCTTCCGCACGGTGGTGTTGTCGCTGAGCAGTGACAGCGTGGCGGCCCGGGCCGCGCGCGAGCGGCGGCCGGTGGCCATCGAGGACGTGGAGGCCTCTGGCGGAGGCTTCAACCCGCAGCTCGTCCAGCGCTTCGGCGAGAAGGCGCTCCTGGCGTTGCCGCTCACCTCGCGCGAGGAGCTCATTGGCGTGGTGTTGGTGGACGACACGCGGCGCACCCGGGGCTTCAGCCCCCAGCTCGTCGAGCTGGCGGAGGCCACGTGTGGCCAGCTGGCGCTCTCCATCGCCAACGCGCGCCTGTACGAATCGCTGTGGGCCAGCTACGCGGAGCTGGCCGCCACGCGCGCGGAGA
This sequence comes from Myxococcus sp. CA056, assembly GCF_013336715.1. Taxonomy (NCBI): domain Bacteria; kingdom Pseudomonadati; phylum Myxococcota; class Myxococcia; order Myxococcales; family Myxococcaceae; genus Myxococcus; species Myxococcus sp. CA056. The sequence goes on along the minus strand of NZ_JABUMT010000001.1, from coordinate 207,108 downwards.
TGGTGAAGCGCGAGCGACTGGCGGCGCTGGGCGAGCTGTCCGCGATTGTCGCGCACGAGGTGCGCAACCCGCTGGGCGTCATCTTCAACGCGGTGGCGTCGCTGCGCCGGCTGCTGGAGCCCGCGGGTGACGCGGGCATGCTGCTGGACATCCTGGGCGAGGAGAGCGACCGCCTCAACCGCATCGTCGGCGACCTGCTGGACTACACGCGCCCCAGGAACCCGGTGCTCCAGCACGAGGACCTGGGCCGCGTGCTCCAGGACTCACTGGAGGCGGCGCGCGTGCAGGGCGGTGGCACGGACCGGCCCGTGCAAATCGATTCGGAGGTGGAGCCCGGCTTGCCGCCGGTGCCCATGGACCGCAGGCTCATCCGCCAGGCGCTCGTCAACGTGGCCGTCAACGCGATTCAGTCCATGCCGCAGGGCGGGAGGGTGCAGGTGCGGGCTCGACGGGAGGCGCATGGTGGGCGTGAGCAGCTGCGCATCGACGTGGCGGACCAGGGGCTGGGCATTCCCGCCGAGCTGCTCCACCGCGTCTTCGAGCCCTTCTTCACCACCAAGGCGCAGGGCACGGGCCTGGGCCTGGCTGTCGTCAAACGTATCCTCGAGGAACATCGAGGCGAAATCGCCGTGGACAGCGTCCCCGGTCGCGGTACCACCTTCACTTTCCGCCTTCCCCTCTCGCAGCCCCCGTCCTTCCCATGACTGACGCGAACACCCCGCCGTCCCGTGGACGCATCCTCGTCGTGGACGACCAGCGCAACATGCGCGCGACCACCGCGTTGCTTCTGCGCGCCGAGCACTACACCGTCTTCGAGGCGGGCACGGGTGAGGAGGCCCTGGCCCACCTGTCGGGCGGCAGCATGGACCTGCTGCTGACGGACTTGAAGATGGAGCCCATGGACGGGCTGACGCTGCTCAGGCGCGCGCTGGAGGTGGCCCCCCGTCTCCAGGTCATCATGATGACGGCCTTCGGCTCCATCGAGAGCGCGGTGGAGGCGATGCGGCTGGGCGCCTACGACTACGTCACCAAGCCCTTCAAGGAGAGCGAGCTGCGCTACCGCGTGGAGCGCGCCCTGGAGCGCGCGCGCCTCCTGCGCGACGTGGACAACCTCGCCACCGACTTCAACCAGCGCCACGGCCTGTCCGCGCTGGTGGGACGCAGCGCGGCCATGAGGGACCTCACCTCGCGGCTGATGCGCGTGGCGCAGAGCGACGCCACCGTGCTCATCCAGGGCGAAAGCGGCACCGGCAAGGAGCTGGTGGCCCGGGCGCTCCACGCGCACAGCCGTCGCAAGAGCCGCTCCTTCGTGCCCGTCAACTGCGCCGCCATCAGCGAGTCCCTGCTGGAGAGCGAGCTGTTCGGCCATGCGAAGGGCGCCTTCACGGGCGCGGTGAAGGCGCGCCGCGGCCTCTTCGAGGAGGCCGATGGCGGCACGCTCTTCATCGACGAGGTGACGGAGACGAGCCCCACCTTCCAGTCCAAGCTGCTGCGCGCCCTCCAGGAGGGTGAAGTCCGCCGCGTGGGCGAATCCACCGCGCTGCGCGTGGACGTGCGCACCGTCGCCGCCACCAACCGAGATATCGAAGTGGAGGTGCGCGAGAAGCGCTTCCGCCAGGACCTCTACTACCGCCTCAACGTGGTGACGCTGCGCGTGCCCCCCCTGCGCGAGCGTCTGGAGGACGTGCCCGCGCTCGCCGAGCACTTCCTGGAGCGCGCCAACGCCCGCAGCCCCAACCCCCGGCGCCTGTCCGCCTCCGCCGTGACGCACCTGATGGGCTACGACTTCCCTGGCAACGTGCGCGAGCTGGAGAACCTGGTGGAGCAGGCCGCCGCGCTCGCCGAAAGCGACGAGCTGCTGCCCGAGGACTTCCCGCTGCGCCAGGCCCGCCTGCCGCCCGCGCACGGCTCATCTGGCCTCAGTTCCCTGGACGGGCAACTGGGCCTGGGCTCGGGCACGAGCGGAGGCCCCACGCTGGCCCAGGTGGTGGAAGAGGCCGAGCGCCGCGCCATCGCCCAATCCCTGGAGCGCCATGGCGTGGACCTTGCCCGTGTCGCGGACGAGCTGGGCGTCTCCTCCACCACGCTGTGGCGGAAGATGAAGCGCCTCAACCTCCGCCCGCCCAGCGAGGCGGTCCGGGAGTAGGGTGGAGTTGGACGTGTAACTTTTGCGCACCTGTGGATTCAGATCCGAAATGAACGAGGTTCATCGGTGAAAAACACAGGCGCTTGAAATCATTGAGAATTTTCAGTTCTGCAAGTCGATTTCAGGGCTGCAATGCAATCGCCGAGGTTGGCCAGTGTCGGGTGGACCTCTAAGTGCCTGAGAAAACTGGAGTTTGTCTCAAAACGACTCTTGGCACGACGACTGCTATAGCTCCACGCGGGACACATCGAAGCGAGGCTGAAGGCGGTTCCCCCCCACCCCTTCAGCACTTCCGGTGAGTCACCTTCAGAAGACCCGCGGCCCGACCCTCCCCTGTGGAGTGTCGGGCCGCCTTCTTTTGTGCTGTTGGCCGTTGAAATCCGCCCGCGTCGGTGTTCGCTCCATCCTTCTGCGGAGGAATGCCTGATGGCGGTGGAAGCGCGACGGCAGCCGAGTGCGTGGGCCCTGAGGCCTGGCCGGGCCTCTGACTACGAAACCTACGTGAGGTTGTTCGCGGAGCTGGGGGTGGACGAACCACCTCCGTCCGCCTCCATGTGGGCCCATGAGGTGGCCCCCCGCACCCTGCTGGTGGACGGGCCGGGTGGGGTGGAGGGGTACACGTCGACGGACGCGCTGGGAGAGCTGGGCTACGTGGGGCAGTTGGTGGTGGCGCCCTCCGCGCGTCGGCGGGGGTTGGGGCGCTGGTTGATGGAGCGGGTGGCGGAGCGCTTCCGGGAGCAGGGCTGTCGGAGCTGGGCCCTCAACGTGAAGCGGGACAACGTCGCGGCCCTGGGGCTGTACACCTCGCTGGGCATGAGGCGCGCGCGCCAGGGCATCAACCTGAAGGTGACGCGAGCCCAGGTGGCCGCGCTTCCGCCCGTGCCTGGCGGGCTGGTGGTGGTGCCCCTGGAGGCAGGTGACTGGGCGCCGCTGACGGGGGCCTTCGGGATGATGCCGGGCAAGCTGGCGCGCTACGCGACGCTGGCCTCGCACCGACTGCTGCGGCTGGCGCGCGAGGATGGTGTGGAGGAGGCGCCGCTCGGGATGATGGACGTGCGCTCGGGTGGCGCGGTGTTGTTTCCCTTCTTCGCGGCCTCACTGCCTCATGCGCGGGCGCTGCTGGAGGGCGCCTTCTCGCTGTTGGGGGCCTCTCGCGAGTCGATGGGCGTGGTGGTGACGGATGACGCGCCACTGGAGCGACTCCTGCGCGACGCGGGAGCCGCCGTGAGCCTGGAGACCTTCGAGCTGCGTGGAGCGCTTCCGGAGCCGTAGCGCGCGCTTCGTCGCGGGCCCCGGAAAAGACGACGCCCGCCCGAGCACGAGGCCGGGGCGGGCGTGGGAACAACCACGGGGCAGGCAGCCCCGCGAGGGCTACTGGCCGAAGATGCTGCTGGCCTGCTCCAGCCACGCGGTGATGGGGCCGGGGAGGATACCGAACACCACCACGGCGGCGGTGGAGAGGACCAGCGCCAGCTCCGTGGACCAGCTCCGCTCGAGCGGCTGGGCGCCCTCGGGCACGGGCCGCATGAACATGTAGACCACCACGCGCAGGTAGTAGTAGGCGCCCGCCGCGCTGGCGAGCACGCCGACGATGGCCAGGCCGATGAGGCCCGAGTCCACCGCGCTCTGGAAGATGAGCAGCTTGCTCATGAAGCCGATGGTGGGAGGAATCCCGCCCAGCGACAGCATGAAGGTGGCCATGGCCACGGCCCAGCCCGGACGGCGCTGCGCCAGCCCGCTGAACCGCTCCAGGTCCCACGCGGTTCCCTTCTCCTCGTCCTCGCGGCGCTCCAGCACGGACACCAGGGTGAAGGCACCCACGGCGCTGAAGGTGTAGGCGAGCAGATAGAAGAGGATGCCGCGCAGCGCCTGCGAGCGGGCCAGCTCCACCGGCGAGCCACCCGTCAGCTCGGACGGGCCGAGCAGGCGGAACTGCTCGCCCGGCGCGGTGACGAACAAGGCCGCCACGCCCACCAGGAGGTATCCGGCGTGGGCGATGGACGAGTACGCCAGCATGCGCTTCACGTTGCGCTGCGGAATCGCCAGCAGGTTGCCCACCACCATGGTGAGGAAGGCGAGGGTGGAGAACAGCACCAGCGGCAGGTGCGGGTCGATTCCCTTGCCCAGCGTGAGGAACACGCGCACCAGCGCCGCGAAGGCCGCGGCCTTCACGCCCGCGCTCATCAGCGCGGTGACGGGGGTGGGGGCACCCTCGTACACGTCCGGCGTCCACATGTGGAAGGGCACCGCGGCGACCTTGAAGGCGAAGCCGGAGCCCAGGAGGATGAGGCCCGCGTAGACCAGCGCCGGCTGGGTGGCGAGCGCGCCGGACAGCGGGCCCACCATGGCCGTCAGCTTCGTGGTGCCGGTGGCGCCGTACAGGAGCGCCGCGCCGTACAGCAGCACCGCGGAGGAGAACGCGCCGAGGATGAAGTACTTGAAGCCCGCCTCGCTCGGCCGCGTGCCACGTCGCAGGTACGACGTGAGCGCGTAGGTCGCGATGGAGAGGACCTCCAGGTTGACGAAGAGGGTGATGAGCTCGTTGGACATCGCCAGCAGGCTCATGCCCGCCGCGGCGAAGAGCATCAGCGCGTAGAACTCACCGCGCTCAGCCCCGCGCTTGCGCAGGAAGCTCACCGAGCTCAGCGCCGCCAGGCCCAGGCCCACGCACACCACGAAGGTGAGGAAGCTGGAGAAGGGGTCCAGCACGCCGAAGCCGAGGAACGCCTCGTGCGCCGGCTCGAACATGGAGGCCACGGCCACGGCGCCCGCCGCCACCGCCGCCACCACGGTGAGCACGGCCTGGTAGGAGCGCGACGCGGTGGCGCTGAGGAACACCTCCGACAGGAGCAGGATGCAGGCTCCCACCACCAGGATGATGGCGGGAATCAGCGGGAGGAAGTCTGCCAGGGTGAGATTGGGCAGGATCATGTCGTGGGCTCAGGCGGCTTACGGCCGAGACGAGGGGACAGCCCGGGCGGCGAGCGGGGTGGGGGCGCTCGGAGCAGCCACGGTGGGGTGGGCCGGCAGCGCCATCACTTCCACGCGCACCTGGTCCTCCTGCACGGTGGCTCCCGGGGTGCCCACGCGAGCGCGGGCGAGGAAGCGGCCAGTGGACGGCTCGATGCGGTCGAGGAACGGCTGCGGCATCAGGCCCATCACTCCGACGAGGATGATGAAGGGCAGCACCGTGAGCATCTCCCGCAGGTTCATGTCGGTCAGGTGCTGGTTCTCGCGGTGCGTGAGGCCGCCGAAGAACACCTTCTGCACCATCCACAGCATGTACGCGGCGCCCAGGATGACGCCCAGGGTGGCGAACGCGCCGAACACCATCGTCAGGTGCGGGTTGCCGGCGGCCGCGCCCAGGTCCGACTTGAACGTGCCCATCAGGACGAGGAACTCACCGATGAAGCCGTTGGTGCCCGGCACCGCCACCGACGAGAAGGTGATGATGACGAAGGCCACCGTGAACACCGGCATGACCTTGGCGATGCCGCCGAAGTCCGCCATCAGTCGCGTGTGGCGCCGCTCGTAGAGGAAGCCGAACAGGAGGAACAGCGCGCCCGTGGAGATGCCGTGGTTGAGCATCTGGTACGCGCTGCCCGTGGCGCCCTCCGCCGTCAGGGCGAAGATGCCCAGCATGCAGTAGCCCAGGTGGCTCACGGACGAGTAGGCAATCAGCTTCTTGATGTCCCGCTGCGCCAGACACATCAGCGCGCCGTACACGATGCCGATGACGGCCAGCGTCGCCAGGAAGGGCCGGGCGTTCTGCGCGGCCACCGGGAAGAACGGAATCGCGTACCGCCAGAAGCCGAACGTGCCCATCTTCAGCATGACGCCAGCCAGAATCATGGAGCCGGCCACGGGCGCCTGCACGTGCGCGTCCGGCAACCACGTGTGCACCGGCCACATGGGCACCTTGATGGCGAACGCCAGCGCGAAGGCGGCGAAGAGCCACGGGCCATAGGTGTGCAGCGTCGCGGCCAGTCCCGTGAGCGAGTCACACGCTCCGGGGGGTCCCGCGTTACAGGCGGACAGCTGCCGGTTCGCGTCCAGCAGGCCGTTGTACATCGTGGAGTAGTCGAACGAGCGCGCGCCCGCGGGCGAGCTGATGAAGTACACGGCGATGAGCGCCACCAGCATCAGCAGCGAGCCGACCAGCGTGTAGAGGAAGAACTTCACCGCCGCCATCTGGCGGTCCTCGGCGCCCCACACACCCACCAGGAGGTACATGGGGATGAGCATGGCCTCGAAGAAGATGTAGAAGAGCAGCACGTCCAGCGACACCAGCGCGCCCAGCATCGTCGTCTGGAGCACCAGCAGCGCCAGGTGGAACTCCTTGATGCGGTGACTGATGTACGTGGTGGAGGCCATCACCACCAGCGGGCCCAGGAACACCGTGAGGAGCAGCAGGCTCACCGCCAGGCCATCCACGCCCAGGTGGTAGCTGAGCCCGAACTCCTTGAACCAGGACACCCGGTACTCGAGCTGGAACTCCGGGCCGCCCGGCTCGAAGCGCATGTACGCCCACACGCCGAACACGAGGTCCACCAGCATGGCGATGAGCGTGACGGTGCGAATCTGTCCCGACTCGCCCGCCGGCAGCATCAACACCAGCACCGCGAAGATGAGGGGCAGGAAGACGACGAGGTTGAGCAGGTGGGTGTCGAAGAAGCTCATTGCAGCACCTGGATGAGGGCGTAGGCGACTCCGCCCAGCAGGGCGAGGGCCATCACTGCGGCGTAGGCCTGGGCGTCGCCCGACTGGACGTAGCGCAGCGCGCTGCCCACTCGCGCCGTCACCCACGCCGTGCCGCGGACCGCCACGGTGTCGATGAGGAGCGCGTCCACCACGCGGAAGAGGATGAAGCTCATGAACTTCACCGGCCGGATGATGGCCAGCTCGTACAGCTCATCCACGTAGAACTTGTTCTGCGCCGTGCGGCGCACCGCCCGGGCGAACGCGGGAACCGGCTGGCCCACGCGCGCCGGGAAGAAGCGCAGGTAGAGGAAGCCCGCCAGCGCGCCGCCAGAGACGGCGACGAGCCACGCGAAGACGTAGTCGCCCATGGCGGGGACGCTGGTGTCCAGTTCCACCGTCTTGCCCGACGCCACGATGCGGTTCATCGCCGCGAACACCGGGCTCAGGAAGTTCTCGAACACCGGCTGGGGCCGGCCGTCGCCCGGCGCCTTCATCAGCGGCCACGCGTACACCGCGGACACCACGCTGAGCACCGCCAGCACCACCAGGGGCAGCGTCATCTGCCACGCGCTCTCGTGAGCGTGCGCCAGCTTCGCCTCCTTGGAGCGCTGACCCTCGAAGGTCAGCAGGTACACGCGCGTCATGTAGAACGCGGTGCAGGCGGCGATGAGCAGGCCCAGGTAGTAGACGACGCTGGACACCCAGTGCAGCCCTTCCAGGTGGTTGTGGTGCACGCCGTGGAAGATGGCGTCCTTCGAGAAGAAGCCGGACAGCGGGATGATGCCGGTGATGGCCAGCGTGGCGACGAAGAACGTGCCCCACGTCCACTTCATCTCGTGGCGCAGGCCACCCAGCTTCTTGATGTCCGTCTCGTCCCCGTTGCCGTGCATCACGCTGCCGGCGCCCAGGAAGAGGCAGGCCTTGAAGAACGCGTGCGTGACGAGGTGGAGCACCGCCGCCCAGAACACGCCCATGCCCACGCCCATGAACATGATGCCCAGCTGGGACACCGTGGAGTAGGCGAGCACCTTCTTGATGTCGTCCTGCGCGAAGGCGATGAGCGCCGCGAGCAGCGAGGTCAGCGCGCCGATGATGGCCACCGTGGCCATGGCCGTGGGGCTGAGCACCAGCAGCGCGGACATGCGGCTGAACAGGTAGATGCCGGCGGTGACCATCGTCGCCGCGTGGATGAGGGCGGAGACGGGCGTCGGGCCCGCCATCGCGTCCGGCAGCCAGACGTAGAGGGGCAGCTGCGCGCTCTTGCCCGCGGCTCCCAGCAGGAACAGCAGCATCGCCGCCGTCATCACCCCGCCGAACGTGTAGCCCTCCAACGGGCCCGCGGCGATGGGGGTGGACAGCGTCACCTTGCCGCCGCCCTCGGGCAGCGCCTCGGCCATCTTCTGCAGGCCCAGGAAGGTGACGGGGCCCTTGTCCTGGAGCGCGGACGCGTAGCGCTGGCTGCTGCTGCCCGCCACCGTGTAGTCGCGCTCGTCGGCCTGCTTGTTGAAGGCGCCCACCAGGAGCACCATCAGGAACGTGGCGATGAGGAACGCGAAGTCACCGATGCGGTTGGTGACGAACGCCTTGCGGCCCGCCCACGCCTTGGCCGGGTCCGTGTACCAGAAGCCGATGAGCAGGTAGCTGGCCATGCCCACGCCTTCCCAGCCCACGAAGAGCAGGACCAGGTTGTCGGCCAGCACCAGCGTCAGCATCGCCGCGACGAACAGGTTCAGGTACGCGAAGTACCGCCAGTAGGACTCGTCGTGCTCCATGTAGCTGGTGGAGTACAGGTGGATGAGGAACCCGACGCCGGTGATGACCAGCAGCAGGGTGCCCGACAGGTGGTCCACCATCAGCCCGAAGTTCACCCGGAAGTCGCCCACGGCGAACCAGGTGCCGTAGTCGTGCGCCAGGGCGTAGCGCACGTAGTCGCGCTCGTTGCCGAACGGGTTCACGAGGAAGGACAGGAGCCTGCGGGTCTCCGGGTCCGTGGCGCTGGTGGCCCAGAAGGCCAGCACGCTGAGCACGAACGCGCCGCCCACCGCCGAGCAGGCGACCAGGTTCACGTTGGCCCGGCCCAGCATCTTGCCGAACACGCCGCAGATGAACGCGCCGAGCAGCGGCAGGGCGATGATGAGCCACAGGGAGGGCGCCATCACGTCGGGAGCGACGGGCGCCGTCGTCAGGAATTGCGAGAGGGTCATGACAGGGCTCCTGGCGGGTCCGTCAGTGCTTCATGGTCCGGATGTCTTCCACCAGGACGCTGCCTCGGCTCCGGAAGACGGCGATGACGATGGCGAGGCCAATGGCCGCTTCCGCCGCCGCGACGGCGATGACGAAGAAGGCGGAGACATGGCCAACGCTGTCTCCGTGCATTCGGGCGAACGCGAGGAAGGTCAGGTTCGCGGCGTTGAGCATCAGCTCCACGCACATGAAGATGACCAGCGCGTTGCGGCGCACCATCACGCCAAACATGCCCATGCAGAACAGGGCGGCGGCAAGCAGGAGATAGTAGGAGATGGGGACCATGGGCCGATTCGGGGCCTCGCGGGCGACGACCTGCGCCGCCATCTAGCACAGAAAGTTGGGGGGAGTCGGCAGCGATCAGATTCGCGACTTGGCCACCACCACGGCGCCCACCATGGCCACCAGCAGCAGCAAGCTCACCGCTTCGAAGGGAAGCAGCCACTGGGTGAAGATGACCTGACCCAGGGTCGCCATGGTGCCGAAGGTCGCCTGCCCCTCCAGTCCCAGCGAGGGCGGCGGCCCGGAAGGCAGCTTCGACAGGGCGATGCCCAGCACCACCAGCAGGCCCACCGTGGAGGCGCCACCCACGATTCGCGCCAGCGTGGGCCGGCCCCGCGTGGGGGACTCCCCCAGGTTGAGCAGCATGATGACGAAGAGGAAGAGCACCATGATGGCGCCCGCGTAGACGAGCACCTGGAGCACCGCCACCGTGTGCGCCCAGAGCAGGATGTACAGGCCCGCCAGGAAGAAGAAGGTGGAGACCAGGGCCATGGCGGAGTTGATGGGGCTCCGCGCGAAGATGACCGTCCCGGCCGACAGCAGCGTCAGGAGCGCGAACGCCCCGAAGAGGATGAGCTCGATGTTCAAGACCAGTCTCCGAACGAACCCCAGGGCTTGTCGCCGAACGGGCAGCGGTGCTCGCGGATGTGGGCCTCGAACTCGTCCTTGTACCGCATCAGGAACGAGTGCGTGGGCAGCGCCGCCGCGTCACCCAGCGCGCAGATGGTGTTGCCCAGGCCGATGGGCGGGTAGGGGGCAATCGAGGACGCCACGTTGGACAGCATCTCGATGTCGCCCGGCTCGCCGCGGCCCTCTTCAATCTTGCGCAGAAGCCGCGTCTGCCACGGCGTGCCCTCGCGGCACGGCGTGCACTGGCCGCAGGACTCCTCCGCGTAGAAGCGCGCCACGCGCCACAGGCTGCGCACCATGCAGGTGGAGTCGTCCATGACGATGACGCCGCCGGAGCCCGCCATGGTCTGCTTGACCTTGAGGGCCTCGAACTCCATCGCCACGTCCAGCTCGTCCGCGCCCAGCACCGGCGCCGAGGACCCGCCCGGAATCACGGCCTTCACCTTGCGACCCGCCGGCATGCCCCGGCCGAACTTGTCGTCGTAGATGAGCTCCGCGAGCGTGGTGAACATGGACACTTCGTAGACGCCGGGGCGGTTCACGGAGCCCGACAGGCAGACCAGGCGCGTGCCGCCCGACTTGTCCGTGCCCAGCTTCGCGTACCAGTCCGAGCCCCCCGTGAAGACGTGCGGCACGCTGGCGAGCGTCTCCACGTTGTTCACCACCGTGGGGCTGCCGAACAGGCCGACCACCGCGGGGAAGGGGGGCTTCAAGCGCGGCCAGCCCTTCTTGCCTTCCAGGCTCTCCAGGAGGGCCGTCTCCTCACCGCAGATGTAGGCGCCAGCGCCACGGACCAGGTAGCAGTTGAGCTCGAAGTCCTTGCCCAGCATCTTCTTGCCGAAGATGCCCGCCTTGTAGGCCTCGTCGATGGCCGCCTGGCAGCGCTCCGCGGGGAACTTGAACTCGCCGCGCAGGTACACGTAGCAGGTGTGCACGCCCAGCGCGTACGACGCGATGGCGATGCCCTCCAGCATCATGTGCGGGTCATCTTCCAGGATGTAGCGGTCCTTGAAGGTGCCCGGCTCGGACTCGTCGCCGTTGACGGCCAGGTACTTGGGCTTGGGGCTGTCCTTGGGGACGAAGCTCCACTTCAGGCCCGTGGGGAAGCCGGCGCCGCCGCGCCCTCGGAGGTTGGACTTCTTCACCTCGTCGATGATGGCCGCCGGCTGCATCTCCAGCGCCTTCTTGAGGCCCTCGTAGCCACCGCGCTTCTTGTAGCTGTCCAGGGTCCAGGACTGCGGCTTGCCCCAGGCCGCCGAGATGATCGGGTCGATCGTCTTTGCCGTAGCGGTCATGTGATGACGTCCTACCGGAGTAAAAGGGGTGGGCTCAGCTCAGCTTGGCCAGGATGGCGTCCAGCTTGGCGCGGGTGAGGCTCTCGTGATGATCCTCGTTGATCTGCAGGCACGGTGCGGTGCCGCAGGAGGCCAGGCACTCGGTCTCGCGCAAGGTGAACTTCTCGTTGGCTTCACCTGCCTTGAGGCCGAGCTTCTCCTCCAGGTAGGCGAGCATCTTCTCCGCTCCCCAGAGCGAGCAGGACAGGTTCGTGCAGACGTCGATGACGTACTTGCCCGGCTTCTTCAGGTGGTACATCACGTAGAAGCTGGCGACCTCGTAGGCGCGCTCCGGCGTGACTTCCAGGCTCTTGGCGACCAGCCGCAGTCCCTCGGGCGGCAACCAGCCCTTGATCTCCTGGAGCACGCGCAGCGCCGGGAGCATGCCCGCGCTTTTGCGATCAGGGGGGTAGTGGGAGATGATCTCCGCGATACCCGCGTCGAACTTCTTCTGCTCTTCAGGAGTGAACAGGGGCTCCGCCATGGCGGGGGGCTACGTATTGCTCCCATGGCCGCGTTGTCAACATAAACCCTCGACGGTACACTGGGCCGCCATCAGCAAATTGCCGAGCGATTTCAACCCCTTGTTATGACCCCGGGCCCAGAGAACAAGCGCCAGCACCCCCGGATCCCGGCCGTGCTGAAGGTGGAGTACGCGGACGGACGCCATGCGCGTGACGTCACGGAGAACCTGTCCCATGCGGGGCTCTTCGTGCAGACCGAGCAGGCCTTCACATTGGGGGAGGATGTCCGGCTCGCACTTTCTTTCCCGGGACTGCTGGATCCGGTAGAAGTCAGCGGCATCGTGGCCTGGGTCAGGCCGGCGAGCTTCGATCAGCCCGGAGGTGTCGGCGTCCGAGTGGAGCGCGCAGAAGACCGGCGGAGACTGGGTGACATCTTGAGTGCGGCAGGTCCAGACAGCCAGGAGTCCACCGGCGAGCACGAGGGGTACCGTGTGCTCATCGTCGAGGACAACCCGCACATCATCGAGATGTACAGCTACGTCCTGAAGAAGCTGGCCAGCGGGGAGCTGCACGGGAAGGTGCCCCTGGAGGTCCACTTCGCGCCGGACGGTCACCACGCGCTCCTGATGCTGCGCGAGGGCCGCTTCAGCCTTGTGATGACGGACCTGTACATGCCGGTGATGGACGGCTTCGCCCTGGTGGAGCGCATCCGCGAGGAAGAAGCGCTCCGGGCCATCCCCGTCATCGCCATCTCCGCGGGCGGCAAGGAAGCCCAGGACCGCGCCCTGCAGCTCGGCGTCGACATCTACCTGCGCAAGCCGGTGAAGTTCGTCGAGGTGCTGGAGACGGTGAAGCAGCTCTTGCGCATCAAGTAGCCGTCCCCCGGGTTCTGGCAGTCCCACGTTGAGTGAGGACGGGGGGACGTCGTAGAGTCGCCCACCCATGCCGAAGGCCGCCATCAACCGCGACGCCGTCAGTGGCGAGGCGCTGTTCATCCTCCGCAACCTGAGGGAGAACGGCCGACTTGGACGCTCGAACAAGCTGGCCGATGTGAAGGCCGCTCTCGAACCGTCCGTCTCGCTCGAGTTCGACAACTACTTCTTCTTCCTGCGCAAGTTCCACTACATCGCCATGGACCGCGAGGCCCAGCTCAAGCTCACCGACCAGGGTGAGCGCGTGGCGGGCGGGGAACTTGGGGACAAGTTCTCCACGGAGGTGGGCGAGTTCTTCGCCGAGCAGCTCGCCTCCGCCGAGGACGAGCCGCCGGTGGCCCAGGGCACCGAGGAGCCCATGCAGCTGCCGCCGCCCCCGCCAGAGCTGCTGCTGGACGAGGCGGAGGTGGTGCCCACCGGGGCCACGCAAATCGCGCCGCCTCCCTCGCCTCCGTCCATGGCGCCCATGCGGGCCGCGCGCTCGGCCATGCCCGCGCTGGAGTTGACGCCCCCGCCGGGGGCGGCGCAGGTGCCGTCGTCCGTCGGCTCGCCTTCGCCCGTGGCGCTCATCACCCCCGCGGTCCCCGAGCCTCGCCGGGAGACGTCCATCGGCCCCGCTCCCGTCGCTCCCGCGCCGCTGCCCTTCGCTCCTCCTGCGTCGTCCGTTTCCTCCATGCCCCCTCCCGCCGCCACTCCTGTCGCCGCCGCGCCCGTCGCTTCCAAGGGCACCGAGCTGGACCTGCGCTACCAGAAGTTCGACCCCATTGGCACGGGCCCCCTGGGCACCGTCTTCAAGGGTCGCTTCACGGCGCTCGGGCTGGACATCTGCCTGAAGGAGCTCAAGGACATCTTCGGCTACTTCTCCTTCCTGCAGCGTGGGGAGGTGCTCAAGCGGCTGAAGAAGGAGCTGTGCGCGCAGGCCCAGGTGCGCCACCCCGGCATCGTCCAGGTGGTGGATCAGAACGTGGACGCGAGCCGGCCCTACTTCGTGCTGGAGTTGATGAACGGCAGCCTGAAGGAGCGGCTGGAGGCGGGCGGTGGCAGCGGCGTGCCGGTGCCCTTCGCGCTGCGCACCTTCCTGCAGATGGCCTACGGCCTGCGCGCCGCGCACGCCACGGGCCTGACGCACCACAACCTCAAGCCGGAGAACGTCCTCTTCGACGCGTACGGCAACGCGAAGCTCGCCGACTTCGGCCTGGGCCGCGTGGTGGAGGTGGACTCCACCAAGGGCATGCCCCAGGTCTTCGTGGGCACCGGCGGAATGCCCTACATGGCCCCGGAGCTGATGAACCGGGGCGCCAAGGAGCCGGGCCCGTCCGCGGACGTCTACGGGCTGGGCATCCTGCTCTACGAGATGCTCACCGGGCAGATTCCCGGCCGCCGCTCGCCCCTGCCCTCGGAGGTGAACCCCGAGGCGCCCAGCGGTCTGGACCAGCTCTTCGACAAGGCCACCCAGGACAAGCGCGAGCAGCGCTACCCGGACGTGGATGCGATGCTCGAGGACTTCTACAAGGCCTTCCCGGACAAGGAGTTCCTCGTCCGGGGCGACCTCGTCCTCTCCTCGGACGCGCCGCAGCCGTGATTCACCGGTGGGCGCGGGCCGCATGAGGCCCGCCCCGCCCGCGCGCGGTCGTGGCATCGTCCGGGGGACATGACCCCGACTTCTTCCGGCTGCGTGCTCGTCACCGTCACGGGCAAGGACCACCCTGGCATCACCGCCCGCCTCACCGGCCTGCTCGCGGAGGCGGGCGCGGAGCTGCTCGACGTGGAGCAGGTGGTGGTGCAGGGCCGCCTCACGCTCTGCCTGCTGGTGCGCCTGCCCGACGCGCATGGCATCCCCAGCGCGCTGCTCTTCGCCGCCCGGGAGCTGGGCGTGGACCTGGACTTCCAGGCGGTGGAATCGCCGGACGCGAGCGCCCCCGCGAAGTCCGCGCCCGCGCGCTACGTCGTCACGGCGGTGGGCCGCGCGCTGGGCGCCCGCGAGCTGCATGCGTTGTCCTCGCACCTGGCGGGGCAGGGCGCGAACCTGGAGCGCATCGTCCGGCTGACGCACACGCACCTGGGCTCGGTGGAGCTGCACGTCACCCTGCCTGACTCCGTGGAGCCGGAGGCGCTGAAGCGCTCCCTGCTGGCGCTGTCCATGCGCGACAACACCTTCGACGTGGCGCTGCAGCGCGAGAGCCTGTTTCGCCGCAGCAAGAGGATGGTGGTGATGGACATGGACTCCACGCTCATCCGCATCGAGGTCATCGACGAACTGGCGCGCGCGCACGGCGTGGGCGAGCAGGTGTCGCGCATCACCGAGCGCGCCATGCACGGGGAGATGGACTACGACGAGTCGCTGCGCCAGCGCGTGGCGCTGCTGGCGGGGCTGGACGTGGCCGTGCTGCACCAGCTCGCGGCGAACCTGCCGCTGACGGAGGGCGCACAGACGCTGGTGCGCGTGCTGCGGCGCCTGGGCTACCGCACCGCGGTCATCAGCGGAGGCTTCTCCGTGGCCGCCGAGGCGCTCAAGGCGCGCCTGGGCATCGACCATGCCTTCTCCAACGTGCTGGAGGAGGAGGGCGGGAAGCTCACCGGGCGCACCGTGGGGCCCATCGTCAACGCGCTCCGGAAGGCGGAGCTGCTGGAGCAGCTGGCGAAAGAGGAGGGCATCCTGCTCGAGCAGGTCATCGCGGTGGGCGATGGCGCCAATGACTTGCTGATGCTGGAGCGCGCGGGGCTGGGCATCGCCTTCCGCGCCAAGCCCCGGCTGCGCGAGGCGGCTGATACCTCCATCTCCGCAGGCGGCCTGGACGCCATCCTCTACCTCTTGGGGCTCACCGGTCGCGAGCTCGAGGAAGCCGGCTGACGACTACAGCCGCATCTTCGCGGCCAGCTCCCGCTGCTGCAGCTTGCCCTTCTCCAGCAGCAGCTCCAGCAGGGCGCGCAGAATCTTGGAGCTCTTCTCCTGGTTCTGCTGGAGCGTCTGCAGGCGCTGCAGGTCCTCGTCCGTCCACTCGGAGGCCGGGACGCCGCCGGCCAGGATTTCATCCAGGATGTCCGCCGCGCTGGAGGAGCCATTGGCCACGGGCGGTGCGGGCTTGTCC
This sequence comes from Myxococcus sp. CA056, assembly GCF_013336715.1. NCBI lineage: Bacteria > Pseudomonadati > Myxococcota > Myxococcia > Myxococcales > Myxococcaceae > Myxococcus > Myxococcus sp. CA056. The sequence continues at coordinate 191,286 of NZ_JABUMT010000001.1, read as the reverse complement.
GCGGCACGGGGCGCGGGCGCGGTGGCGGGAGAGCCCGGCGGGACGATGTCGGCGATTCGCTTCACCACCGTGTTGCCGCTCATGTCGACGACCTTGAACTCGTCCTCCTCCTGCTGCTCCTCGTCGACGGTGGAGGGCGTGTTGGCGGACTGGCTGCGCGACGGCGCGAAGCGGCTGCTCGCCACCGGCTCCTGGTTCCGGTAGTGCCGCAGGATGGCGTGCTCGATTTCGCGCTCGCCCGCCACCATGGGCACCACGCGAGCGCGGCTGCGGGCCGCCACCTGGTCCAGCGTGGCCAGGTCCGTGGGGTCCGCCATCGCCAGCACCAGCGTCTTGCCGTTGTCCTTGAGCGACACGGGGAAGACCGCCTTCTGCTCGGCCAGGCCCACCTCCACGCGCGCCAGCGCGCTCGCGTCGCGGCTGATGTTGCCCAACTGCACCCGCTGCATCCCCAGGCCCTGGCAGATGGCCTCGGTGACGATGTCCTCGCTGGCCAGCCCCAGGTCCGCCACCACGCGCGACAGCCGCCCGCCCCACTGGTCCAGGGTGGCCATGGCGCTGCGCAGCTGGAGGTCGTCGATGACGCGGGCCTTGACGAGGATGTCACCAATACGATTGCGGGAAGGAGAAGCCATGGCTCGGGAGTCTACCGTCTGAATGCGCGGACGCTCAGTCCGCGACGCAATCGCCCGCTTCGAGGGCGAGGAGGCACCACCATGCAGCCCTTCGCGGAAACCGCCATCCAGCAGTGCCCCTACTGCGGCGAGGAGGTAGAGGTCGACGTGGACCCCATCGGCGCCAGCGCGGAGCACTACATCGAGGACTGCCCCGTGTGCTGCCGTCCCTGGACGGTGCACGTCGCCCGTGACGAGGAAGCCGTCTCCGTGTCCCTGGGCCGCGAGGACGACTGACGCCGCGGTACCCGTCCTGGAAGGCGCCTTCCCGGTGCGCAGGAGGGCAGGCAGGCGGGCTTGTGGGGACGGGCGCGGCGGGGCCGGGGGCGTTGCTTGACACGTCCCGGAGCATGGTTCTCTTGAGTCTTGTGAGGCGGCGCTGGAGTGGAGCCCCGATGGGGCCCCCGAGGCGACCGCCGACTACGACAACGTCTGTGATTCACACACCGTGCACCCTGCCCAGGGTGGCACGCACAGGAGAAGACCATGCAAAGCCGAAACCCGTTCAACTCCGCCGTGGTGGTGAACCCCCTGATGCGCGACTTCGACGCGCTCTTCCGTGAGCTGGGGCAGCCGGGCTTGTTCCGTCAGTCCGCGCGGAGCACCGAGCGCGCTCCCGCGGCCGACATCCTCGAGTCCGAGGCCGGCGTCACGTTGCACCTCGACATCCCTGGCGTGGACGTGAAGGACATCCAGGTGACGGTGGAGCGCGACGTGCTCACCGTGAAGGCCGAACGCAAGGCGCAGCCGCTCGCCGAAGGCGTCAGCGTGCGTCGTCAGGAGCGCGGCCAGGGCAGCTTCACGCGCTCGTTCTCCCTTCCGGAGACCGTGGACGCCACCCAGGTGGAGGCGCGCTACGAGCAAGGCGTGCTGACGCTGACGCTGCCTCGGCGCGAGGAGTCCAAGCCCCGAGTCATCGAGGTCAAGGTCCAGAGCTGAACCGCGCGCACACCCCTCCTGGGAGGCCGCTGTCCGCCGAAAACGGCGCGGCTTCCTGCTGACTTCACCCCTGTCGAGGGCTTCCGCGAGGGGGTGGCGGAAGCCCTCCGCGCTTCAGCGCTTGGCGCTGAGCGAGATGGGCACGCGGAACAGCTCCAGCACCTGCTGTACATCCAGCGGCTTGGCGAGGCACGCGAGCGCGCCGGCCTGCTTCGACTGCTCCACCACATCGGCGGTGTGCACGGACGTCATCGTGATGAGACGCACGCCCTCCATCTGCTTGCGCTGACGAATACGACGGCACACCTCCAGGCCATCGATGTCCGGCATGTTGAGGTCGATGATCATGCCGTGCGGCTTCTGCTCGGACACCAGCAGCAGCGCCTCCACGCCACTGGTCGTCGTCTGCAACTCCACCTGCGCCGCGAACGGCTTGAACGCGCGCTTGATGGCGTCCAGCACCGCGCGCTCGTCGTCCACCACCAACAGGCGCACCGTGCCGCTGCCCAACTCCTCCGGCACCGGCATCTGGTGGGTGATGAGGAACGTGCGCAGGTCCGCCGACCGCACCCGGCGGTGACCGCCCGGCGTCCTGAAAGCCATCAGGATGCCCCGGTCAATCCACTTGCTCACCGTGGACGGATCCACCTGAAGCAAGCGACTGATGTCGTGCGTCGTGTAGAGCTGGTCCGTCATCGCCGTACTCCCCTCTTGCTGCATCATTCCGCTGCCCATGGAATCAACCACCTACCTTGAATACGGGGTTTCCTTCAACCTCTCTGCGCACTGCGTCCATCAGTCCCCCTCATCAGACCCACGGCGTTCTCCCACCGTCCACTGGCCTTGAGGCACAGCTCGACGAGCTCTCGGGCGGCGCCACGGCCGCCCGGACTCTGGGTGATGAAGTGAACCTCCTGACGCACCTCGGGAACAGCATCCGCGGGACACGCGGACAAGCCCACCCTCGAAAGAGGGGCCAGGTCATTGTGGTCGTCACCCATGTAGGCACACGCCTCCAGGGGAACGGCCAGTTGCTGGAGCAGCTCGTCCAGTGCGGCACCCTTGTCGCGGCGGCCTTGAAACACAGCCGCCAGCCCGAGCTCCCTCCCGCGAGCCTCCACGATTCCTGAGGTGCGGGCGGTGAGGATGGCGGCGGGCAGGCCCGACAACCGGGCCATGACCAGGGCGTGGCCATCCTTCACATCGAAGCGCTTCATGAGCTCCCCGCCGTCGCCGTAATACAGGCCGCCGTCGGTGAGCACCCCGTCCACGTCGAAGACAAGCAGCCGCACGCGTGCCGCGCGAGACGTCAGCTCTTCCTTTCCAGGCTTGGAAGGTGCTTCCGTCGACATGACTCGCTCGGCTCCTCCCCTCGTCGTGTCCATCAACCGGGCTCGTGTCCCAACACCCGGCGGATGTTCAGCACATTTCGTACCACGTCCTCGAACATCTGTGGATTGAGGGAGCACGGACCGTCACACAGGGCACGATCAGGGTCCTCATGGACTTCCGTGAACAATGCATCAATCCCGGCCGCCGCGGCGGCATGGGCGAGCAGTGAGACGAACCTGCGCTCGCCCCCCGTCACTCCGTCGCCGGAGCTGGGCTGCTGCACGGAATGCGTGGCGTCGAAGCACACGGCCAGGCCCGCCTCGCGCATGTGGGCGAGCCCTCGCATGTCCACCACCAGGTTGTTGTAGCCGAACGTGGACCCCCGCTCCGTGACGAGCACGTTGGGGTTGCCCGACTCGAACGCCTTGCGCGCCGAGTGGACGATGTCCCTGGGGGCTACGAACTGTCCCTTCTTCAAGTTCACGCCCTTCCCCGTGCGAGCCACGGCCTCCACCAAGTCTGTCTGCCGGCACAGGAACGCCGGTATCTGGATGATATCCACAACTTCCGAGGCAGGACCTACGTGGCTGGTTTCATGGACGTCCGTGAGGACCGGGACGCCCACTTCATCCCTGATACGCGCTAGAATACGCAGCCCTTCCCGGAGGCCAGGACCTCGGAAGGACTTCCCGCTTGTCCGGTTGGCCTTGTCGTAGGAGCACTTGAACGCGTAGGGCACGCCCAGTCGGCTGGTGATGCCCTTGAGCAAGTGAGCATGTTTCAGCGCCATCTCCTCGGACTCGATGCTGTCCGGGCCGGCGATGACGAAGAGCTTCTGCCCGGGGCCGACCTTGTAACCACACAGGTTGATGGGGAGGCTGCTGGCGCTCATGCGCGCACCTGACCGGCCGTGGCGTCACGCTGCTCGAGCGCCGCCTTGATGAAGCCGGAGAAAAGAGGGTGAGGAGCAAAGGGCTTGCTCTTGAACTCGGGATGGAACTGGCAGCCGACGAAGTACGGGTGGTCCGACAATTCAATCATCTCCACGAGGTTCAGCTCCGGATTATGCCCGGAGATGACGAGTCCCGCCTCCTGAAGCCGGCCCCGGTAGGCGTTGTTCACCTCGAAGCGGTGGCGATGACGCTCCTGGATGGTGTCCTGGCCATACAGCTGGTGTGCCCGTGAGCCGGGCTTGAGCGCGCAGGCGTAGCTGCCCAGACGCATGGTGCCGCCCTTGTCCTGCACCGTGACCTGGCTCTCCATGAGCGTCACGACGGGGTGCGGGGTGTGCTCGTTGAACTCCAGGCTGTTGGCCGCGGGGAGGCCCAGCACGCTGCGGCTGAACTCCACGACGGCCATCTGCAGGCCCAGGCAGATGCCGAAGAAGGGGATTTTCTTTTCCCGCGCGTAGCGGACCGCGGCGATTTTGCCCTCGGTGCCACGCACGCCGAAGCCGCCGGGCACGAGGATGGCGTCCACGCCCGCCAGGAGCTTCTCCGGGCCTTGCGCCTCCACGTCCTGGCTGTCCACGAAGTGCAGGTTCACCTTCACGTCGTTGGCGATGCCGCCGTGCAGCAGCGCCTCGTTGAGGCTCTTGTAGCTCTCCGTCAGGTTCACGTACTTGCCGACGATGGCGACCTGGACCTGGCCGCGCGCGGGCTCGTACACCTTGCGGATGATGTTCTCCCAGCGCTCCAGGTGCGGCGCGCGGCTCCAGATGTTGAGCACCTCCGCGAGCCGGTCATCCAGACCCTGGCGGTGCAGCTCCAGCGGCAGCTCGTAGATGCTGCGCACGTCCGGCGAGGTGAACACGTTGCCCGTGTCCACGTTGCAGAACATGGCGATCTTGTCCTTGATCTCCCGAGACACCTCGCGGTCCGTGCGACACACGAGGAAGTCGGGCTGGATGCCAATCTCCCGCAGCTTCATCACCGAGTGCTGCGTGGGCTTGGTCTTCACCTCGCCCGCCGCGCCGATGTACGGCAGGAGCGTCAGGTGCACGTAGACGGCGTTCTGGCTGCCCACGTCGTAGCGCATCTGCCGGATGGCCTCGAGGAACGGCAGCGACTCGATGTCGCCCACCGTGCCACCGACCTCGACAATCACCACGTCCGCGTCCTGGGCCGCCTGACGGACGCTCGCCTTGATTTCATCGGTGATGTGCGGAATCACCTGCACCGTCTTGCCTAGGTACTCGCCGCGGCGCTCCTTCATGATGACCGCGTGGTAGATGCGGCCCGACGTGAAGTTGTTGAGCCGGCTCATCCGAGCGTTGGTGAACCGCTCGTAGTGGCCCAGGTCCATGTCCGTCTCGCCACCATCCTCCGTGACGAAGACCTCGCCGTGCTGGAACGGGCTCATCGTGCCCGGGTCCACGTTGATGTACGGGTCCAGCTTGAGCAGCGTGACGGCGAGCCCACGGTTCTCGAGCAGGGCGCCGATGGATGCCGAAGCGAGGCCCTTGCCGAGGGAGCTGACCACTCCGCCCGTCACGAAAATGAACTTGGTTTTCTTGGAGCGCATATCCCGTTCTGCCAAGTAGGGCAGGGATGCGTCAATTATTCTGAGTAGGACGTGCGGCCGGTCGGCGCCCCGGCTGACACCTTCTCAGTTGCCGTCCCAACCACCCGGGCGAGACACGGCGAACTCCCGGACGTCGGGTTGTCCGACCCGGAAGGCGCGCAGATCGCAATTGCGGCAGCTCCACCCCTCCCAGCCGCGCTTGACGACCATGTGCAGGCAGGCGTCGTAGTTGGGGCAGTAGAGGTTGCGCTGCGCATCGACAGCCTCTTCGTCGCGCAGGGCGGTGGGCAGAGGGCTGGGGCACGGGGTGATGGACACGGCGAATCTCCCGGATGGGTACGAAAAGGGTCGGCCACTCCCCCCGGCGGGTCGGAACAGGTCGCTTACGACTCCATTCCCGGGAGAAAGTAAAAGACCCGTCCCCGCGCGAACGCGGAAACGGGCCCTTGAAACCTTCAGCGTCTGCCACCGCCGCGGTGACCCTCTTCAGGCCGCCGTGGCGGAGGTGGACGCCTGATTCTTGCTGTCAATCAAGGCATCACCTCCTTTCTTGAGGATGGAAGAGCTAATCACCGGCTTGATTCCGCGCCACTTTCCAGAGCGATAAGCGCGGGCTCGGGTGGTGGCCAGCCGTTCAGGCGGCGACGAACTGGCGCTCCACCAGCCGGCGGTAGAGGCCTTCCTGGCTCATGAGGCTCGCGTGGGTGCCGCTCTGGACGATGCGGCCGCCCTCCAGCACGAGCACCCGGTCCACGTTGGCCACGGTGGACAGGCGGTGGGCGATGATGAGCGTGGTGCGGCCCTTCATCAGTCGCTCCAGCGCGTCCTTCACCAGGTGTTCGCTCTCCGCATCCAGGGCGCTCGTCGCCTCGTCGAGGATCAGCAGGCGAGGGTCCTTCAGCACGGCGCGGGCGATGGCCACGCGCTGCTTCTGGCCTCCGGAGAGCTGGACGCCGCGCTCGCCCACCTGGGTGCCGTAGGCTTCCGGGAAGCGCTGGATGAAGTCGTGGGCGTTGGCGGCGCGCGCGGCCTCTTCCACCTGGGCGTCGGTGGCGTCCGGCTTCGCGTAGCGGATGTTGTCCGCGATGGAGCAGGAGAACAGCTGCGGCTCCTGCGCCACCATGCCGATGTTCCGGCGCAGCCACTCCGGCTCCAGCGTGGTGAGCGGGTGCCCGTCCAGGGCGACGGCGCCCCCTTGCGGGTCATAGAAGCGGGACAGCAGTGACGCGAGGGTGGACTTGCCCGCACCGGACGGACCCACCACGGCGACGACCTCGCCGGGCCGCAGCTCCAGGTCCAGGCCCTGGAGCACTGGCACGTCGGGGCGCGTGGGGTAGGAGAAGCGCACGGCGCGGAACTCCACATGTCCCTTCACCGAGGCCAGCCGCTCGCCTCCGGCGGGAATCGCGGGCTCGCGGTCCACCAGCTCGAAGACGCGCTCGGCGGCGCCGGTGGCGCGCATGACGTCCGCCCACACCTCCGTCACGGCGCTCAGCGAGAGCGCCACCAACGAGGTGTAGATGAGGAACGACGTGAGCGCGCCGGCGCTGAGCTCGCCGTCCACCACCATCCGGCCGCCGTACCAGAGCATCGCCGCGGTGGAGCCGTACATGGCGATGGAGGCGCTGCCCATGAAGAGCGCCCCCTGCCGCGCGCGCTCCTTCGCGAGCTGGAGCGCCCGGTCCACCGCCGCGCCGTAGCGTTCGACTTCATGGCTCTCCGCGGCGAAGGAGCGCACCGTGCGGATGCCGGAGAGGTCCTCCTCGGCCACCTCGCTGGAGGCCGCGAGCGCGTCCTGTGCCGCCTTGGCGAGCACGCGCACGCGACGGCCATACACCACCGCGCCAATGGCCACCGCGGGGATGAGGGCGAGCATCACCATCGTCAGGCGCGGGGACGTCAAGAAGAGCAGCACCACGCCGCCGAGCCCCTGGCAGGCGTAGCGCAGCATCATGGAGACATTGGTGGTGACGGTGCTCTGCAGGATGCTCGTGTCCGAGGCGAGCCGGCTGGTGAGCTCACCGGTGCGGCGCTCGTCGAAGAAGGCCACCTCCTGGGAGAGCAGGCTCTGGAACAGGCGCTTGCGCAGCCGCGTCACCACGCGCTCGCCCGCGTTGCTGAAGAGGTAGACGCGCAACGCCATGGCCACCGACTGCACGACGAAGACGCCGAACATCACCAGGGCGATGGTGTCGAGCCGCGAGCGATTGCGGGCGCCGAGCGCCTCGTCCACCAGGTCTCCGATGGCGCGCGGAAACACCAGCGTGGCCGCGCTGCTGACGAGCAGGAAGAACGTGCCCACGACGAGCGTGGGGACCTCCGGCTTCGCGAGGGTGAGCAGGCGGCCCAGCGTCAACCGCGAGGGGAGATGGGGCTTGGAGGCGGTCGAGGTGGGGGACACGCGCGGAGACTAGCGCGGAGCCCCTCGCTTCGCACGGTCGCGGGCTGTCGGAGCGGGTGGGAGGTGCTAATCCTTCGGGGCACGGAGGTAGGCCATGGAGCAGCGCGTTTTCGGCGGCACCGGGAAGCAGGTCCCCGTCCTCGGTCAGGGCACGTGGCAGATGGAGGAGGATGACCGCGAGGAGGCCATCCGCTCCCTGCGCGCGGGGTTGGACCTGGGGCTCACCCACGTCGACACCGCCGAGTTGTACGGCCACGGCCGCGTGGAGGAGTCCATCGTCTCCGAGGCCATCGCCGGACGACGCGAGGAGGTCTTCCTCGTGTCGAAGGTCATGCCCTCCAATGCCACCTACGCGGGCACGCTGACCGCGTGCGAGCGGAGCCTGAAGCGACTGCGCACCGACTGGCTCGACTGCTACCTGCTGCACTGGCCCGGCTCGCACCCGCTGGCGGAGACGGTGCGCGCCTTCGAGAAGCTGGTCGCGGACGGGAAGATTCGCTCCTGGGGCGTGAGCAACTTCGCGGTGTCGGATTTGGACGAACTGCTGACGCTCACGAAGCCCGAGCACATCGCCTGCAACCAGGTCCTCTACCACCTGGAGGAGCGGGCCATCGAACACGCCGTCCTCCCGTGGTGCGAGGAGCAGGGTGTGGCGGTGGTGGGCTACAGCCCCTTCGGCAACGGCCGCTTCCCCAAGCCCCAGAGTCCGGGAGGGCGCGTGCTGGAGGCCATCGCCCGGGCGCATGACGCCACGGCCCGACAGGTGGCGCTCCAGTTCCTCGTGAGGCGGCCCTCCCTGTTCGCCATTCCCAAGGCGAGCCGCGTGGCCCACCTGCGCGACAACGCGGCCGCCGTGTCGCTGAAGCTCTCCGCGGACGAGCTGGCGCGCATCGACGCCGCGTTCCCCAAGGGCGCCTACAGCGACGAGCTGCCCGTCATTTGAGGCCGGAGGCGAAGGCCTTGCGGAAGGCGGACACGGTGGGCTCTCCCTCGCCCACCGTCACCGTGCCCGTCTCGCCCTCCAACGCGGCTCGCATGCCCTTGCCTCGGACGAAGCGCACCGTGGCGATGCGGCGCATCACCTCGCGTCCCTGCTCCTGCGCGAGCGCGCGCAACGCGTGGCCCGTGACATTCACCGCGGCCTCCAGCGCGCGACGTCCGGGCTCGTCATCCAACCCCACCCAGTCCACCTCGAAGCGCAGCGGCCTGCCACCCAGTGCCTTCTCGCCCGGCCAGAACTGCTCGGTGAGGGCGTGCGGCAGCTTCTCCACCAACGTCGCCACGTCCTGACGCGTGGGCGTGGGGCGCACCAGTTGCGTCAGCTCGAGCAGCTTGCTGGCCTGGCCCACCGTCACCGCGACCACCGTCGCCAGGTCCACGTACGTCACCGACTCCGAGCCGAGCAGGCCCTCCTTGCCGAGCGCCAGCAGCACCGAGTCTCGCGGCGCGTAGTCCACCACCGTGCCCGTCACGGTGTGTCCGTGGGCCAGGTGCAGCGTGACGGTGACGGTGGGGACCTCCTCGCCCGTGCGGGCTCGTATCGCGAGCGTCCCGAGTTGCTCCAGCACCCGCTCCACCTTGCGCGACACCAGTCGCTGCACGCCCTCCATCTGGTGTTCCTCGTCGTCCGCCCACTTGCGTCGGCGCGGGTCGTTCTTCGGCGTCGGTGCGGGCGCGGGCGTTGGCGCGGGCGTCGGTGCCGCCGCCGCGACGTGGGGATTCGCGGGGACTTCCTTCGCGGGCTCCGGGGGCGTGGCGGCGGGGGCCTCCGGCGTCTCGTCCTTCGCCTTGGTGTCGTTTCCGCCAAACAGGTCCTGGAAGATGCCCATGGCTACAGTCCTTTCTCGCGCATGACGGCTTCAACCTTCGCGACGTCTCCGGGGACATCCACCGCGACCGTGCGCCAGGAGACTCGGGCGCAGCGGATGGAGATGCCGTGCTCCAGCGCGCGGAGTTGCTCCAGCTGCTCCGTCTCCTCGAGCGGCGTGGGCGCCAGCTCCGCGAGCCGCAACAAGACGTCCCGCCGGTAACCATACAGGCCGATGTGGCCCCAGCGGGGGACGGGAGTCCCGGTCTCCCGCGCGTGGGGAACGAGGCTGCGGCTGAAGTAGAGCGCGTCGCCGTTGAGCGCGAGCACGGCCTTCACCACGTGCGGGCTGTCGGCTTCGTCCGCCTCCAGGGGCCTGACGAGTGTGCCCATGCGCACGGTGGTGTCCGTGAAGAGTCCGGCGAGCGACTTGAGCGCCTCCGGGTCCACCAGGGGCTCGTCACCCTGGACGTTCACCCACACGTCCACGTCGGGCCGCTCGCGCGCCACCTCCGCCACCCGGTCCGTCCCCGTGGCGCAGGCGGGGCTGGTCATCACCGCGCGGCCTCCGAAGCCCTCCACGGTGGCGCGGATGCGCTCGTCGTCCGTGGCCACCCAGACCTCGTCGAAGACGCCCGCCTCCTGACAGCGGAGCCACACGTGCTCCACCATGGGCTTGCCGGCGATGAGGACGAGCGGCTTGCCGGGGAAGCGGGTGCTGGCATGACGGGCGGGGATGACGGCGATGGTGCGTGAGGAGGGCATGGCACACTCGGTCTATCAGATTCAGGACGGACGCTGGCTCCGCGGAGACGAGTCGCCCCGCAGCCACTAGGCATCCGACTCGCCGTGCCTAGCTTGGCTGGCGACATGAAGAAGGTCATCCATATCGTCGGTGCGCGGCCCAATTTCATGAAGGTCGCGCCCATCCACCGGGCCATCGCCGCGCGCACCCCGCTCCAGCAGATCCTCATCCACACGGGGCAGCACTACGACGTCAAGATGAGCGACGTCTTCTTCTCCGACCTGGGCCTGCCCGCGCCGGACGTGCACCTGGGCATCGGCTCCGGCAGCCACGCACAGCAGACGGCCCGGACGATGGTGGAGCTGGAGAAGGTCTTCCTGGAGCACAAGCCGGACCTCGTCTCCGTCGTGGGTGACGTGAACAGCACTGTCGCCGCCGCGCTCGTGTCGTCGAAGCTGGCGATTCCCCTGGCCCACGTCGAGGCCGGCCTGCGCAGCTACTCCCGGCACCAGCCGGAGGAAATCAACCGCGTCGTCACCGACCGGCTGGCCGACCTGCTCCTCACGCCCTCGCGCGACGCGGATGCCAACCTGCTCAAGGAAGGGCTGGAGCCGGACCGCATCCACTTCGTGGGCAACGTGATGATCGACTCACTGCTCGCCTCGAAGGAGCGGGCGGAGCAGCTGCCCGTGCTGAAGAGCCTGGGCCTTGCGCCTCATGGCTACGCGGTGTGCACGCTCCACCGGCCGTCCAACGTGGATGACCCGCGCGTGCTCGGCGGGCTGCTGTCCGCGATTGCTCACGTGGCCTCCCGCATCCCGGTCGTCTTCCCGGTACACCCGCGCACGCGGAAGATGATCTCCGAGCAGGGACTGGGCTCCGCGTTCGAGCGCAATCCGAACCTGCGCCCCGTGGACCCCATGGGCTACCTGGAGTTCCTCGTGCTGACGTCGCAGGCCCGGCTCATCCTCACCGACTCGGGCGGACTCCAGGAGGAGACCACTGCGCTGGGCGTGCCGTGCCTCACCCTGCGCGAACAGACCGAGCGCCCCATCACCGTCGAGGAAGGGACCAACGAGGTGGTGGGCACCGACCCGGACCGCATCCGCGAGGCCGCCGACCGCGCGCTCAACGGGCAGGGCAAGAAGGGCCGCGTGCCGGAGTACTGGGATGGTCGCTCGGGTGAGCGCATCGCGGACCTGTTCGCGCGCTTCCTCTCCGTCGAGCAGGGCTCGCTTCGCGCTGTCTCCGCTTGATGGAGGTGACGAGGGGCCGCGACACCTGTGTGACGGTGCCTCGTGGCCGTGCTCGTTCCGACTGTGCGTGCTTCCGCTCCATGTTAGAGCTGGGAGGTCATGCGCGGCGATGAGGACGCATCGGCGGAGGTCTCCGCCTCCGAGAAGGACCCGGCCCCCGAGGGCTTCGTCGACATCCCCTTCGTCGTCGAGCCCAACTATGCGGGCTGGCGCCTGGAGGACTACCTGGGCCAGAAGCTGCGCCGAATGCCTCGGGAGCGCCTGGCCGGAATCATCCTGCGCGGTGTTCGCTGTGACGAGCAGCGGCTGAAGCCCTCCACGCCTGTGTATCCCGGCATGGCCTTCCGACTGCGCCGTCCCGGTACCGAAGAACCCGAGACGCCCACGGCGCTCCCTGTTGTCTTCCAGGATGACTGGCTGCTCGTGCTCGACAAGCCCGCGGGACTGCCCATCCATCCCACCGCGCGCTACCACAAGGGCACCCTCGTCTCCATCCTGCGCGAGCGCTTCGGTGAGCGCTTCGCCGAGCCCGCGCACCGACTGGACCGGGAGACCAGCGGGCTCGTCGTCTGCGGACGCACCACCGAGTCCTGCCGGATGCTGGGACGACTCTTCGTCTCGCGCGACGTGCACAAGGAGTACCTCGCCGTCTGCGAGGGCCATCCCTCCGAGGACTCCTTCGTTGTCGACGCGCCCATCGCCGAGGGCACCGAACTCATCCGCATCGCCGTGCGCATCGACCCCGTGGAGGGCAAGCCGAGCCGCACCCGGTTCCAGGTGCTCCAGCGCTTCACTCGCGATGGCGCCCCCTTCGCGCTGCTGCGCTGCTTTCCGGAGACAGGTCGTCAGCATCAGATTCGCATCCACCTGCACGTCGCGGGCTTCCCGCTGGTGGGCGACAAGATGTACGGGCCGGACCCCGGCTACTTTGATCGCTTCAGCAAGCACAGCCTGGAGCCCGAGGCGTGGACCCGGCTGCGGCTGCCACGACACGCGCTGCATGCCGCGCGCATCGTCTTCCCGCATCCTGGCACCGGTGTGGAGGTTGCCTTCGAGGCTCCGCTTCCCTCCGACTTCACGGACTTCATCGCGGGGGCTTCGCTGCCGCCCGCGCCTCCCGTGAAGAGCGGCGGGGAGGTTTAGCCGGGGCCCCGCAACTTCCGGGCGGCTCCTGGGTTCCAGAGGGAAACACCCTCCTCGCGTCACTGACACGTCCTCCTCGGGAGCCTTTCATGCGCCGCACCGTCCTCGCCGCCACTGTCGCCTTCTTCCTCGGCGGTTTCGTCAACCAGGCCCAGGCGGAGCGTCAGCCGCGCATGCGTGACGCCTTGGTGCATCTGGAGAAGGCGCTCTCCACCCTGAAGAACGCGTCCCCCGACAAGGGCGGCCACCGCGTGAAGGCCATCGGCCTCACCGAGCAGGCGCTCGGCGAGGTTCGCGAGGGCATCCAGTTCGACAACCGCCACTGACGCGCGAAGGGAGTGAGGCGCCTGCCCAGAGGTCTGTGCGCGGCGCCTCGCTGGCGTGGCGTCTCGACTGACGCCCGGAGTGACCACGGCCCTGGTCCATGGGCGAGGGGCCTCGCTGAAGCGAGGTCTCGACCGCCACCTGGAACGAGCAAGGCCCCCGACCCGAAGAGAGGGCAGGGGGCCTTGTGCTGGTACGTCCCGTCAACGCCCGGTCAGGCGGTGAGCTTGTTCGCTTCCGGCGCGGAGGGTGACAGCTCTCCGATGAGATACTCGCCCGAGAAACACGCCGTGCAGAAGCTGCCTCGGCTGGGGTCTCCCACCGCCGTGCCCAGCCCCTCCAGCGAGATGTAGCCCAGCGTGTCCGCCGTGACGTACTTCGCGATTTCGTCCGTGCTGTGGGTCGCCGCGATGAGCTCCTGACGGCTCGGCGTGTCGATGCCGTAGAAGCAGGGCCACTTCGTCGGCGGCGAGGAGATGCGCAGATGCACCTCCAGCGCTCCCGCGGCCTTGATCATCTTCACGATTTTGCGGCTCGTGGTGCCCCGGACGATGGAGTCGTCCACCACCACCACGCGCTTGCCCTTGAGCACGTGCCGCACCGCCGACAGCTTCAGCTTCACGCCGAAGTGACGGATGGACTGCTGCGGCTCGATGAACGTGCGGCCCACGTAGTGGCTGCGGATGAGGCCCACGTCATACGGAATCCCGCTCTGCTGCGAGAAGCCGATGGCCGCCGCCACGCCCGAGTCCGGCACCGCGATGACCAGGTCCGCGTCGGGCGCCGGCTGCTCGCGCGCCAGCTGCATGCCCATCTGCTTGCGCACCTCGTACACGCTGTTGCCGAACAACACCGAGTCCGGACGCGCGAAGTACACCTGCTCGAAGATGCAGCGCCCCAGGCGCGGAGGCTCCGCGAAGGGCCTGCTGGTGCGCAGCACGCCGTTCTCGATGACCAGCAGCTCGCCCGGCTCCAGCTCGCGCACCACATCCGCTTCGATGAGGTCCAACGCGGTCGTCTCGCTGGCGACCACGTACGCGCCTTCCTTCATCCGCCCCAACACCAGCGGCCGGATGCCCAGCGGGTCCCTCACCGCGACCAGCTTGTTCTGCGTGAGCACCAGCAGGCTGTAGGCGCCTTCCACCTTGCGCAGCGCTTCCACGAGCTTCTGCTCGAAGCTCACCTGCTTGGAGCGCGCCAGGAGGTGCATGATGACCTCCGTGTCCGCGTCCGACTGGAAGATGGCTCCGTCGGCCTCCAGCTTCTCCTTCAGCGCTCCCGCGTTCACCAGGTTGCCATTGTGCGCGACGGCGACCTGTCCTCCCGCGTACGCCACGAAGAGCGGCTGAGCGTTCTTGAGCTGGCTGCCACCGGCCGTCGAGTACCGCACGTGTCCGATGGCCGACTGGCCAGGCAGGCCGGCGAGCACCGGCGCGTCGAAAATATCAGCCACCAACCCCATCTGACGGTGCGCCCGAAGACCGTGGCCGTCGGAGGCGACGATGCCAGCGGACTCCTGACCGCGGTGCTGCAGGGCGTGCAGCCCCAGGTACGTCAGGTTAGAGGCCTCGGCGTGTCCCGTGATTCCGAAGATGCCGCACATGGCGCGGTGCCTTACTCCTTTCGGGCGATGAGCGGAACAGGAACGCACGCCCCTCTGGTGGGTATTCCACCCGCCACCGGAGTCGGCCCATGTGGGCACACGAGCCTCGCGGTACGAGCACCGTCCCGTTAGTCTCGCCACCGCATGGCTTCCCCGCGACGAGCCTCCTGGCGTTCCCTGTTTCCCCTGGTCCTGCTCACCGTGGGTGCCGCTTATTCATTGGGTTCATGGAACTGGTGTGGCACCTGGGCAGAGCGCGCGCCCGTGCTGCTGTCTCAGGTGAAAACAGAAGGTGCGTTGCGCGCGGGCGCGGCGAAGGTGCCGCTCGTGCCGCCGTTTCCGGTGGTGGTCGCGGGGTACTCGCCTCCGCGTCCGGATGCGAGCCAGTCCGACCCGCCGCTCCATGCTCGCGCGGTGGTGCTGGAGTCGGGGAACACGCGGGTGGGGTTGGTGTCGCTCGAGTTGCTGCTCGTCACGGATGCGGTGACCGCCAAGGTGCGCGAGCGAGCGCTCGCCGCCGGACTGCAGGACGTGCTGGTGCTGGCCACGCACACGCACTCCTCGCTGGGAGGTTATGACAGCCGCCTGGTGTCACAGCTCGTCGGGACGGGGCGCTACCGGGAGGACTCGCTGGAGGCCGTCGTCGCCGCCGCGAGCGCCGCGCTGCAACAGGCCGCCGCCGCGCTCACCGACGTGACGCTGGAGCTGGGCGAGGCGAAGGAGCCCTCCTTCGTCTACACGCGCAGCGGTGGCACCGCGCCGGATGGCTCCTTGACTCGCGCGGTGCTGCGCGGCGCCTCGGCCCCGGTGGCGGAGTTGCTCTTCTTCGCCGCGCACCCCGCGATGGTGCCCCGGCAGCGCGCGTACGTGGACCCGGACTACCCGGGGCGACTCAGCTCGCTGCGCGAGTCCGAGGGCAGCGGCGTGACGCTGCTGTTGCAAGGCGCGGTCGGCAACGCCTCGGTGGCCTTCTCCGAAGGGCAGGGGCTGGAGCGTGTGTCCGCCTTTGCTCGGGCCTTGTCCGACCTCGCGGGCAAGGTGCCCATGGCTTCCGTGGGGCCTTCGGTCCGGCTGTCATTGGTGCGCGCGGAAGCGGTGATGCCTCGGCCGGATGCGTCGCGGCTGGTGCCGTCATTCACTCGCGCCGCGGGCGACAACCTGCTGTGCGGTTCCTCCGAGCGCGTGGCGGAAGTGGCGGCGTTGGTGCTGGGGCCGCTGGAGCTGGTGACGGTGCCGGGTGAGCCCACCGTCGACGCGGGCGCGGTGCTGGTGGGACGCACCGGGGCCTCGGGGGTGCTGGGGCTCGCGGGTGGATACGTGGGCTATGTGGAGACGCCGGAGTTGGTGCGCGTGAGCGGTGGTGAGTCGCGACGGCAGTACTTCGGTCCCTCGCTGCTGGAGCGACTGGGTGAAGCGGCGGAGCTTGCCGCCAGCACCGCGGGCTTCACGCGCTGACTTTGCCCGCGGTGGTTGGATGCACGGGCCTTGTCGGCGGCCTGTCGGGACGGTCCTGAACGTCCTTTGCTGGACGGCGGGGCGAGCGTGATGGCGTCGCCAGGGCCGCATGGCGGAAACTGGCGCTCCCTTCTTCACCGTGGAGCGCCCCATGAGCCCATCGGATCCTCGCATCACCCTGGAAGTGCGCGGTCACCTCGCCCTCATCGGCATCCACCGGCCGGAGAAGCGCAATGCGTTCGACGTCGGCATGTTGCGGGGACTGTCGTCCGCGGTGACCGAGGCGGACCGTCATCCGGACGTGCGGTGCATGGTCATCTTCGCGGTGGGCGACCACTTCTCCGCGGGCCTGGACCTGGCGAGCGTCGCGCCCGCCCTCTCCAGTGGCGAGCCGCTCTACTCCGAGGGCGCCATCGACCCGTGGGGCATCCAGGGAGCGCTGAGGACCAAGCCGCTCATCGTCGCCGTCCAGGGCCTGTGTCTCACGCTGTCCATCGAACTCATCCTCGCGGCGGACATCGCGGTGGCCTCCGAGGACGCACGCTTCGGACAGATTGAAATCAAGCGCGGCATCTTCCCGTTCGGCGGCGCCACCCTGCGCTTCCCGCAGCGGGCCGGATGGGGCAATGCCATGCGCTGGCTGCTCACGGGCGACGAGTTCGACGCGCGCGAGGCCTACCGGATGGGACTGGTGCAGGAAGTCGTCGAGCGCGGCCGTCACCTGGAGCGCGCGCTGGCCCTGGCGGAGACGGTGTCGAAGCAGGCGCCGCTGGGGGTCCAGGCGACGCTCGCGTCCGCGCGACAGGCGGTGCACGAGGGGCCCGAGGCGGCGGCGCGCGCGCTGCTGCCCCAACTGCTGCGGCTGGCGGGAACGGAGGACGCCGCCGAGGGCGTCCAGTCCTTCATCGAGCGCCGCGAGGCCCGCTTCACCGGCAAGTGAGGCGGCCCCGGGCGCGGTCCGTCAGAACTTCTCGAACTTGGAGTCCTCTTTGCGCTTCTTGAAGAACAGGGCGGTGCGGCCCAGGAGCTGGGCCTGGTCGGCGCCCGTGCCCTCGGCGATGCGCGCGGAGGCTTCCTGGCGCGTCTCCGGACCGTCGTTGATCTTCACCTTGATGAGCTCGTGGTCATGCAGCGCCTGCTCGACGGCGGCGATGACGCCCTCGGTGACGCCGGATTGACCGACGATGACCACCGGCTCCAGGTGGTGTCCGAGCGCGCGCAGATGGCGGCGTTGCTTCCCGGTGAGCGGCACGTTGCTATCTCCTTCGACTCGTCCGGCGGGGCCCCAGGCCCCTCCCGGACGGGGGGCGCACCCTACTTCTTCTGGGCCGCCATGCGAATCTCCCGCTGCGCGTCGATGTGGTCTGGCTGAAGCTCCACTGTCCGCTTGAAGTGCTTGAGCGAGCCCGGAACGTCCCCCGACAGCTTCGCAATCACCCCGAGGAAGTAGTGCGCGGGCGCACAGCGCTCATTGCGCTTGATGGCGTTCTGGATTTCCCGGAACGCCTCCGGCTGAGCCGCCTTCTTGTCCGCCGCCGTGAAGAACCGCGCATAGCCCCGCCACGCGTAGAACTCGGCCTCCTCCGCGTTGAGCTGGATGGCCTCGTTCAACATCTTCACGGCCTCGGGGAACTTGCGCGCCTTCACGAGAATGCACGCCTTCTGGAAGAGCTCCTCGGCCTGGAGGATGGCGTTGATGTCGACTTCCGCTCCCGCGCCGCCGCTCTTGACCTCCTCCAGATAGGACGCACGGCTCTTGTCGTCGGACAGCATCCGGTAGGCATCGCCGATGTAGGCGAACACCTCGGCCTTGAGCTTCTCCAGCTCCGGAGGCGCGCCCTGCGGAAGCGTGTCCGGGTGGTAGAGCTTGGCGAGCCGGAAGTAGGCGACCTTCACGGCACTCGAGTCCGCCTGCTCCGAGAGCCCCAGCCGCTGGAAGTGGTTCTGCTGCTTGAGCGCCATGACGAGCTGGCGCAGCGACGGAATCTCGTCCGAGCCCGGGGCATTGGCGGTGACGGTGGGCGGCGCGGGACGGGCCGTGCCTGGGCCCGCCGTGGGCGCCGCTGAACCGACGACCGGAGGACCCGCGGGACGGGGCGCGGCTCCTGGGGGATTGCCAGGACGCGCGGCTCCAGCGGCGGCGGTGCCCACGCCTGGAGGATTGCCAGGGCGAGCGGCTCCAGCCGGGGCCGCTCCAACGCCGGGAGGATTGCCGGGACGGGCGGCTCCAGTGGCGGCGGTGCCCACGCCTGGGGGATTGCCAGGGCGAGCGGCTCCGGCCGGGGCCGCTCCAACGCCGGGAGGATTGCCAGGAGTCGCCGCTCCCGAAGGGGCGGTGCCGACGCCGGGAGGACTGCCAGGGCGGGCTGCTCCAGCCGGGGCCGCTCCAACACCTGGAGGGTTTCCGGGACGAGGTGCCTGGGCCGCCGTGGGTGCGGGACCGGTCGGGGCGGCTTGTGGACTCGCGGCAGCAGGACCGGGGTGCGCCCCGGCTCCTGGCTGCGGGGCCACGGCGGCGAAGGACACGGCGTCCAGCTCTCGTAGCAGGAACGCGAGGCGCAGCAGGTGGTCGGCGTCCTGCGGGAAGTCGGTGAGGAGCTGGTTCACCGAGCGCACGCCGTCGATGACGGTGAGGGCCCGGACTTCATGCGGGGTGAGGCGCAGCTCGCTCGCGGCGACCATGCCCCCCGACTTCATTATGGGCAGTTGGAGCACCGGCATGAGCCGGCGCTTGAGCTCCGTGGACGGCATGCGGCGCACGGTGTCGCTGAGCACGGCCCACCGGTTGCCGAGCGGCATGGCCTTGTTGCCAGCCAGCTCGCGGACCTCGAAGGTGAACGTGCCCGCCTCGGTGCGCAGGGCCTTGAACAGGATGCTGGCGGCGCGCTGCGCCAGGATGGCGAACGCGCTGGCGGGTTGCAGCAGTCCCAGACCAAAGAGCGCGGCGAGCAGGTCTCCACCGAAGCGGTCCTTCGCGGACTCGGCCTGCTGGAGCTGCTCGGGCGTGAGCAGTCGCCCACCCATCAGCGACGTGCCCAGCGCATCTTCGGGATGGGTCGAGTCGACGAACTCCGGGTTGCCCTTGCGGAAGTGAATCAGGGCGACGCGGTCCGAGAGCGTCAGCGTGAGCAGGCCCGTCTGCTCCGCCATGGCGACGCGCCCGTAGAGGTTCAGCGGCGAGGTCTGCTCCAGCTGTCCCTGGGCTGGCACCGCGTAGGGGGCGGCCTCCGTTGTGACGGCCGCGACGGGGCGCGCGCCAGCAGCGGGAACTCCCGCCTGCGGAGCGGCTCCCATGGGGGCCTGCTGCGCTCCGGGAGTCGCGGGGGCCTGCTGCGCTGGTGCCACGGGGCGTGCGCCGGTCGCGGGCACACCTGCATGCGGAGCGACTCCGGGCGCTTGCGGTGCACCGGCGGGACGGGTGCCCGCGGTGGGAACTCCCGCCTGCGGAGCGACTCCGGGCGCTTGCGGTACTCCAGGCGCAGTGGCCATGGGAGGCCGCCCGGGGGCCGTTGCGACGCCGGGCGGGACTCCCGGGGCAGGACGCGCGGCGACGTTCGGCGCTCCGGGAGCGGCGGTACCCGGAACTCCGGGGCGTGCTCCCTGTGGCGCGCCAACGCCCGGGTTGCCTGGGGCGCGAGGATCTCCAGGCCGCGTTCCGGGCCCTGCCATCGGAGCTGACCCAGGCGTGCTTCTCGCGACCGCACCGGGTCCCGCCATATGCGCGGTGCCCGGACCGGCCATCGGCATTCCGCCAGGATTCGCACCCGGGCCCGCCATCGGCATTCCACCGGGATTCGCACCAGGGCCGGCCATGTGCGCGGTGCCCGGACCGGCCATCGGCATTCCACCCGGATTCGCACCCGGACCGGCCATGGGCATTCCACCGGGGTTCGCACCGGGGCTTGCCATGGGCGCGCTCGGCGCCTGCTGGGGCGCGTCGGGCGCTCCGTCACCCCAGAGCTCCCGGGGGAAGGTGTCGCGGGCCTCGGGGAATCGCCAGGGGAAGGCGAAGTTGCGCCCGTCCTCGGAGACCTGGAGCTTCCCCTTGATGGAGCCGCTGTCGATGAGCAGCTCGATGGTCGGCAGGGTGAGGGGCCCCCACAAGGTGCCCCTGTCGTTGCGAACCCAATATTGACGGACGTCACCCTCCGCCATGTGCGGTTCTACTCCGTTCGAGCTGCGAGAAGATGGAACCCTACCGCTCTCCCCGGAAGGGTCAAAGCAGACGACGGGGCAGAGTGCTCATACAGGGCGTCAGGGTGTGGCGCCGTCGAGGGTGGCCAGCCCCAGCACGGACAGGCACGCCGCGTCCGCCTGCTGCTCGGCCGGGGGGTCGAAGCAGAACACCTCACTGTCGAAGACCTTGCACAGCCCCGCCGGCGTGGACGCACAGGCCGACTTCGAGAACGCGGTGGTGCACCCGTAGCCACACACCGGCCCGGACTCGCTGTTGCGGCACTCGGGCGCGGGCAAGGTGCGCTTCCAGGCGCAGAGCGCGGCGGGAGACGGGTCGAAGCAGGTGATGCGACCACTCGCCATCTTGCACACCCCCGCGGGCGTCTTGTTGCAGCGCACCCCCTCCGGGACGTTCAGGCAGTTGTAGCCGCACGTCAGCTCCACACTGTTGCTGCGGCAGTCCGCGCGGGGCGTGTCCTTGCCGTAGACGGCGAAGACGATGGCCGGCGGGTCGAAGCACTCCACCTCGCCGCTGCGACCTCGGCACACCCCGGCCGGAGACTTCGCGCACTTCACCCGACCCGGCTGCGTCGCGCAGTTGTAGCCACACGCCACCACGCCATCGATGGCCTTGCACTCGGGGTCCGGCAGCGAGGCGCCGTACGCCTTCACCACGTAGGCCGGCGGGTCGAAGCACACCGCCTGGCCGTCCACCACCTGACAGCGCCCCTGCGGCGTCTGCGCGCACCGGGCCCGGTTCGAGTCCGACTTGCACCCATAACCACAGGCCACCTGGCTGTTCATGGAGCGGCAGGAGGGGGCGTTGGGGTCCTGCGACGGCGGTGCCGAGGCCAGCGTGAGCGCCAGCAAGGTGACGAGGGAGGCGAGCATGGTGACCTCGGAAGCAGGGGAGTGTCGCGGAGGCATTGACGCCCAAGGCGCGCGGTGACGCAAGAAGCGGGCGGGCGCGACGGCGCTTCGGGCGCGTGGTACCCAGGCGCCGTTCGAGCCGAGGGAGACACCCAGGTGGATTTCATGGTGGACGTCAGTGCGCAGCAACTCCTCCTGCTGTGCGTCGCCGCGCTGGTCGCGGGCCTGGTGGACGCCATCGCGGGAGGTGGCGGGCTCATCACCCTGCCCGCGCTCCTGACGGTGGGGTTGCCGCCCCACGTGGCGCTGGGCACCAACAAGGGGCAGTCCGTCTTCGGCTCGTTCGCCGCGCTGGTCCGCTTCTCGCGCTCGGGGCTGGTGGACTGGAGGCTGGCGCGCGTGACGTTCCCCTTCGGCCTGGGAGGTGCGTTCGCCGGCGCCGCGCTGGTGCTGCTGGTGAAGCCAGAGGTGCTCAAGCCGCTGGTGCTCGTGCTGCTCATCGCGGTGGCCGTGTTCCTCGCGTTCCGGCGGACGCCTGCCTCCGGGGCCAGGACGGAGCCCTCACCCCGGCCGCGCGCGCTCGCCATCGGTTCGCTCATCGCGCTGGCCGTCGGCACCTATGACGGGTTCTTCGGTCCGGGGACGGGCACCTTCCTCATCGTCGGCTTCAACACGCTGCTGGGCCACGGACTGGCCCGCGCCTCCGCCGACGCGAAGGTGGTGAACTTCGCGTCCAACCTGGCGTCCATGGCCCTCTTCGCCCTCAATGGCGTGGTGCTCTGGAAGGTGGCGTTGCCCATGGCCGCCGCGCAGTTCACCGGCGCGTGGCTGGGCGCGCACCTGGCGGTGAAGGGCGGCGACACACTGGTGCGCAAGGTGGTGCTCGCCGTGGTGCTGGCGCTGGTGCTGAAGCTGGGGCGCGACGTGGTGATGGGCTGACGTGGGGCGCGCCCCCGGTGGCTTCAGCCGATGTGCACCAGCAGCGCGTCCCCGCGCTTGCCCATCTGGGCCATGAACTTCTGGAGCTCGTCGAAGTAGGAGACCATCTCCTCCAGCGGGTCCGAGTCGTCGGGCGGCTCTTCCCACGTGCCGGGGTAGATGTCCTGGGCCTGCATCTCCACCGCGTCGTAGCGGCGGCGCAGCGTGTTCTCGGACACCTCGCGCAGCGCGGAGGCGAGCACCTTCACCTGCTCGGGCGAGAAGACGCGCGCGGTGCCTTCATCCGAGGGGATGTCGCCCACGTCCACGCCGCCGCGCACCAGGAAGTCCAGCGGCGCGCTGCCCTCCCAGGGCGTCCCGGTGAGCAGGTACTGGAGGCCGTGCCAGGCCTCGCCGATGTCCAGTTCCAGGAATGCTCCGCCCTTCGGGTCTCCGAAGTCCTCCTCGTCGTCGAGGAAGTCGTCCAGGCGCTTGGGGGCCTGAAGCAAGGCGTCGCGCTGCGCCTCCGTGACGCTGCGCAAGGTGCAGAGCATCTCCATGCGGGGGACCTCGTGTGCCGCGGAAGCGGGGGGAATCGTGAGCGGCGATGGACCCTACCAGTCCCGGGTGATGTCGCGGAATTTCGATGCGGGGCCGGGTGCTCCATCGTTCAGCGGAGGGTCAGCAGGGCGCCCGCCACCATCAGCGCCACGCCCGCCCCCATCTTCCACGAGAGCGGCTCGTGCAGGAGGACGACGGCGAGGAGCACGGTCAGCGGCAGGCTGAGCTTGTCGAGCGGCGCCACGCGCGAGGCCGGCCCGAGCTGGAGGGCGCGGAAGTAGGCCAGCCACGACAGGCCGGTGGCGATGCCCGACAGCGCGAGGAACAGCAGCGTCTTGCGGCTCAAGGACGGCAGGGCGGCGTGTTCTCCCCGGGCCAGGGAGATGCCCCAGGCGAAGACGAGGACGACGCAGGTGCGCAGGGCCGTGGCGAGTGTGGAGGGAACACCCTCGACGCCGACCTTCGCCAGTACGGCGGTGAGCGCCGCGAAGAGGGCGGAGAGCAAGGCATAGACCCACCACGACATGAAGACCTCCCGACCGCGAGCGCACTCTGGAACCGCGATGTTAGTCTTTCGAGCGTCGACCGCCGCGCTCTCGCAATGGTGGTCCCAGGAGAGACCACCGGATGGCACCAGGGGGTCGATGGACTGTCGCCATCGCGGGAGTCGTGCTGTCGCTCTCGCTCGCGGCGTACCTGCGGCGTGAGCTGAGTCCTCCGACGCCGCACCGCGTGGTGGAGAAGGCATCGCCGCCCGTGGAGCCGCCTTCCGACAAGGCGCTTCCCCCGCCTCCGCCGCCCAGGCCGGAGGAGTTGGGGCGCGTTCATTTCCGGGCCCTGAAGAGATGGAGTGGGCATCCGCTGCGAGGCGTGACGGTGGGCATCATGCGGGAGACGAGGCCCCGCGTCGTGCATCCGGAGCAACTGCGGACGGACGCGAACGGCATGGCCGAGTTTGTCGCTGTCCCCTCGGGGCGGTTGACCGTCTGTGCTCGCGGGGCGGGCTACATGGAGTCCTGTTTGACGAGCTCGCTCGCGGCGGGCGGTCTGCTCACCATCGACTTGAGCATGTCGGAGGAACCGGCGAGCGCTCCACTCGCAGTCCCATGAGCCCGGCCCCTGAGTGGTAGCCTTCGCGCCCTACAGGCAGCGGGGGTTCCACCCATGTGTGACGTGACGTGGATGCGACGAGCACGGACGTTGCTGCGCCAGGCCGCGGTGTCGTTGGGGATGGGAGTGCTGACGCTGGCTCCCAGTGCGCGAGGGGAGTTGCCCGAGCACTACACGCTCCAGCTTCAGGCTCGCACCAACATGTTGGGCAATGCATCGGGTGCCTACAACCTGAAGCCGGGCAATCTGCTCGCGGGGAGTCTTCAGGTCCCGGTGGTCTCGGATGGGAGGGTGGCGTTCCGGTTGTCGATTACCCCCGAGGGGCCCAACGCCATCTGGTGGGGAAGCGACGCCGCGGGCCATCACCGTTACCTGTTGCCGGACCTGGGGGAGGATGCGCGCGCGAGCGACCCGGGGTTCAACTCGTCGGGGCTTGTCGCGTTCGCCGTCACGGGGGCGAGTGCCGTGACGAGCAATGGCATCTATCTGCTGCGCACCGAGGCGCCGAACGACGTGCGCATCATCCGCGAGCCGCTCGGGGCGTCGGACTGGTCCAGCCTTGCGCTCAATGATTCGGGGCAGCTCGGGTTCCGAGCCAACTTCAACTTCGTCGGCCGTGGCTACGTGGTGCTGACGCCGCAGGGTGCGGGTTGGACGACGACGTATCTGGCGAAGGAGAAGACGCTCGACGACACGAGTCCCTACGAGTTCCTCTACTCGCCAGCGTTCAACGACCTGGGACAGATGGCGGGCGTGGGAGACGTGGCGCCTGGAGGGTCGGAGTACTACCAGGAGTTGCGAGTCTTCAGCGCGGATGGCACGTCCCGGCTCATCGCGCAGTCGCGGGGCCGGGATGCGGGCTCGCCCATCTACCGGTTTGCTTCGGTGCAACCCGCGTTCGACAACCTGGGGCGCGTCGCCTTCATCGCGACGGCGAGGGTTGGGGCGGGACCGAACCTCACGACTGTTTTTCTGTGGGATGGCGCGGAGCTGCGGGTGGTGGCGCAGAACGGGCAGGGAGGCATCAAGGAGGTGGAGTTCTTCCCTCCGGACATGAACGACGAGGGGCTCATCGTCTTTCGCGCCATCGACAGCAACAGTCGGCGCGCGGTGTGGGTGAGCGATGGGCGAATGCTCAAGCGGGTGGTGTCGGAGCACGACATCGTCGATTCGGACCAGGGGCCGGCGCGCGTCGACCAGGAGACGCCGAGCAACCCGGTGTTCGCGGGAAGCGTGAGCATCAGTCCGAGAGGAGATGTGTCCGTCGTCGCGGGGCTGGCGCCACCGGAGAATGACCAGGAGGAGTGGGGCACCGCCATCTTCGTGGCACAGGCGTACTTCGCGCCGCCCGCGGATGGTGGCGTGGATGCGGGACCTGGCGAAGAACCGGACGCTGGCTGCGACGGAGGCGAGTGCCCCGGCGAGGGAGACAGTGGCACTCCGAGCTGTGACGGTGGTGAGTGTCCTGGCGAGGGAGACAGTGGCACTCCAAGCTGCGACGGAGGTGAATGCCCCGGCGAGGGAGACAGCGGAACTCCAAGCTGCGACGGAGGTGAATGCCCCGGCGAGGGAGACAGTGGCACTCCAAGCTGCGACGGCGGTGAGTGTCCTGGCGAGGGAGACAGTGGCACTCCAAGCTGTGACGGCGGTGAGTGCCCCGGCGAGGGAGACAGTGGCACTCCACGCTGCGACGGCGGCGAATGTCCCGGCGAGGGAGACAGTGGCACTCCACGCTGCGACGGCGGCGAATGTCCCGGCGAGGGAGACAGCGGAACTCCAAGCTGCGACGGAGGTGAGTGTCCCAGTGAGGGAGACAGTGGCACTCCAAGCTGCGACGGCGGTGAGTGTCCTGGCGAGGGAGACAGTGGCACTCCAAGCTGTGACGGCGGTGAGTGCCCCGGCCAGGAGGACAGCGGAACTCCAAGCTGCGACGGCGATGAGTGCCCCGGCGAGGGAGACAGCGGAACTCCAAGCTGTGACGGAGGCGAGTGCCCCGGCGAGGGAGACAGCGGAACTTCAAGCTGCGATGGAGGCGAGTGCCCCGGCCAGGAAGACAGCGGAACTCCACGCTGTGACGGGGGCAGGTGTCCTAGTGGTCCGGACGGCGGAGCCGTGGATGCGGGCGGTGCGGGGCCCAGGCCCGACAGCGGCGGCTGCGGTTGCCAGTCGACGCCTTCCTCCGCGCTCCTGCCGTGGATGTTCCTCGGCCTGGCCTGGTTCGGTGCGCGCCGTCGAAGAGGTCCGCGCGGTCACTGAGACGCTGGACCTCTTCTGAGGTCATGACGCCACGCCCGGGTGGGCAGCTCACCTCACCCGGGCGGCGGTGCTCCGACTCAGCAGGGCAGCCAGGGGCCGACGCCGCGGTTGCACGAGTCGTAACAGATGGAGATGGCCGCGGCGCACTGCTCGCTCGTCGCCTGACACTGGACTTCGCACCAGAAGTTGGCCTGGTAGCACTCGTCCGCGCAGGACATCTGGGCCTGGGTGGAGGACTCGCTGTCGGTCGTCTCCGGGCTCACGGGCTCGACCTCGGGAGCGCCCACGCCACAGGCCAGAAGGGCCATCCCAGACAACGAGGCCAGGACGAACGAGCGGATGCGGCGAGCATTCATGGACAGCTCCTTGCTGTGAAAGGGGACCACGGGCTCAGCGTAGCCCGACGTCTCGGTGTGTCGCGGGAGCACCCAGACGGCTCTTGTCTCAACGGAGTTCTGGGACCCAGGCTGCAATTCCAGGACCGGAAGCCGTCTCCTCGTCTGTGGCTCGAGCCCAGGTCGGGAGATGGGCTTCATCTGACAAGCATTGGCCCGGCGCCTCCGAGTGGGGCGACCGTGAATGACACAGGCTTTCGTACCCCGACAGTCCCCTCACCGAGGTGTCTCATGACGTCGTTGGTTCGCGCCCGTGTCTGGTTGTTGTCGTGTCTGCTGGGAGGGAGCGTCCTGTCCGCCTGTGACGACACTCCGAAGGGGACCCCCGATGCCGGAGCGGAACCCGGCGCCTGGGATGGGGGCGCCACGCCGCTGGAAGAGCATGGCAACTGGTCGGACCGGGGGCCGTACGCGCCCTGTGCCTTGCGTGAGCACGGGACTCCCCTCCGGTGCGACAGCTTGGGGCTCGGGAGCTTCGACCTGTCTGCTTGTGACTCGGACGCGCTGGCGCTCGTGCCGCAGGAGGGCATCTACCAGGCGGGGCAGCGCTACGAGTCGCGACTGGCGGATGGTGGGACGCAGGTGATGTTCGGCGTCGGCATCGGCTTCAAGCTGGACGGCGCGGGCGGCGGCACGCTGGCTTCGAGGCCGCTCATCACCCGGCAGACCGAAGGCGGCACCTTCTTCATCACCTCGGGCTCGCGAACGGGCACCGCGGTGTCGCGCCTGTATGCCGGGTGCCAGCGGCCCACGCCCGAGACCCTCACCGGGTGCTACGTGACGTGCAACCTCGCGGGGACGGTGAGCCAGAGCGGCACCTTCGAGGCCCATCGCATGACCTGGCCCGTGGATGAGCCGGAGTCCTCGGGAGGCCTGACGCTCGTCTCGGAGTCGCGCGTGCTGCTCGGCCGGCCGGTGGACATCTACGTCACCAGGAACCACGCCTATGTCGTCTCCGTGTCCGATTCCCTCACCGAACAGCCCGGTGGGCTCACCGTCTTCGACGTGACTGACAAGGCGCACCCCGTCCTCAAGACGTCCATCAGCCTGCCCGGAGACAACTACTGGAACGGCGTCTGGTCGAAGGGAGATGCGCTGTACATCGCCAGCGATGTCGCGGGCGTCATCATCTATGACATCTCAAAGCCCGCGGAGCCGGTCTTCGTGCGCGGCCTGTGGGCGGGGGACTATGGCGTCCACACCGTCCTGGTCGAGGGCGAGCGGCTGTACGCCACGTCCAACGAGGGCCGGACGGAAATCTATGACCTCACCCAGCCTTTGGAGCCGGTGCTGTTGCAGAGCATCTCCCTGTCGGAGGAACTCTCCGCGGGCGGCCCCCACGACACCTTCGTGTACGAGGGGCGGCTCTACATCAGCAACGCGCAGGGGGGCTACTCCATCATGGACATCACCCGGCTCGACGACGTGAAACACCTGGGTCAGTACAGCTACCCGGATGTGTATTCCCACCACAGCGCGGTGGGCACGTTCGCGGGTCGCACCATCGCCTTCGAGGGAGGAGAGTTCGCAGGCTCCCACCTGCGTGTGCTCGATGTCACAGACCCCGCCCACATCATCAAGATTGGTGAGCACCGCCTGCGGCCTGTGTCCTCCATCCACAACATGATTCTGAAAGGCACGCGCCTGTATATCGCCTGGTATCAGGAGGGCGTGCGCGTGCTGGACGTGGCCAATCCCACCCAGCCTCGGCAGGTGGCGCACTACAACGTCTTCCGAGAGGAGGATGCGACGCGCACGGACAGCATCTTCCAGGGTGCTTTCGGCATCCGCCTTCCGGGAGATGGCTTCATCTACGTCGTCGAGTCCGCGCGCGGACTGCTCATCTTCAACGAACTCTGAGCCGCGGTGCTCCACGACGTCCCGGCGAACGAATGAAGCGCGTCGCGCATGACGCGCTGAACCGGCGCGCGCATCGACTCGCGGGCGCGCCGAGGGACCTGGGAGGATGCGACGCCGGTCGCCGTGGGGTTGCGGCGGGGCATCGAGGCGATTGTGGCGCAGGTGGTGCGCTGCAATCTCGGCGCGACGTGTGTGCCCATCGACCTGCGGCATCCGCCGGAGCGCATCGGCTCCGTGCTGATGGACTTGGCGCGGAGGTGCTGCTCACCGGGACGCTGGCGGATGAGGCCCGGTGTGGCGAAGCGCCCGCGACGCGCGCGTGGCAGACAACGCGCTCTGCCCGCTGGTGCCCATGCTGTACGAGCAGGTCTACGCGGGCGAGACGACACGCTGGGATGCCGGTCCATGAACGCCCACAACACGTTCCACGCGCTCGAAGGGCGAGACGCCGGCTTCCGGAAGATGGATGCCGGGCTCCTGGGGCGCTACCTGGCGCACTGGCGACGTCTGGGCCTGCTCGCGGCGCCGGGCTAGCGGCAGATGCTCGACTTCATGGGGCACGGGAAGTCGAAGGTGCCCGCGACCTGGATGTTGCGGACGGTGGCGCCCGGCTTGTTCGCGGAGCTGTGCGTCGTCGCGCTGAACTTGAACGTGCCCGCGACGCCGGTGCCGTCGAACTTCGTGAGCACCAGCACGCCCGGCTTGGTCAGCATGTAGTTGATGCCCTTGAGGCTCAGCGCCACGGGAAGCTCACCGGGCTTCTCGTCGAAGGTCACGAGCGAGTACGTGCCGGGCTTGAAGGGGATGGTCGCCTTCGTGTTCTTGCCAGGCAGGATGCTGAGGCTCGCGGCCATCGCGCCGCTCCCGGGGCTCATGCAGTGCAGGGACAGGGGGCCCGCCATGGTGCCCCCGCGCGCCAGTTGCTTCTCCATGGCGGCCTGGGCCTTCTGGGAGGCCTTCGCCCTGCTGGAGGCCTTCGTGAGGAGCTGGCGCACTTCCTCGGGGGTCATCCAGTGGTCCGAGGCGGCGGCCTGGGTGCCGCCCTTGCCCGTGAAGGTGAGCGGAAGGCCCACGGTCACCCGGACCTCGCAAGTGCCCTCGCGCCTCGCGGCGAGCGCGGGCAGGCTGAAGAGGAGCGCGATGGCGACGACGGCGGCGTGTCGCATGACGGCGAGCCCTGAGAAGGGGGCGACCGGGATGGCCCGGTGCCCAGTGGAGTCCAGGACTCTAGAACGTCAGGGCTCCGGTGAGGCGCTCTTCGGGGCGCTTCCATCCGGAGGCCGGTCGATTTCCTCGGCGGGGAAGTTGGCGGCGGCCTCCAGGTAGCGAGGAGGCTGGACCTTGCGGCGATCTCTCCGGTTGAGTCCCTCCGGCTCCACGAACGTCGGCTCCGCTCCGCTGCGTTGCTCCACGCGGGCCCCGTCGCAGAACTGCCATGTGGTGCCGCCGTCCAGGCCCTGGCGCGCGTAGAACACCGTCGCTTCACCCACCTTCGGGTCCGCCGTGCACCAGGTGCCGCGCGCGGTGCTCTCCCGCTGGGGCGACTCCTCCTTCCACTTCTCCTGGGTCGTCCGCACGGCCGCCGCCGCGAGGACCGCGTCGGACTCCGCCAGCCGTGTCCGCGCTTCCTTCAGCAGCTCCTGGCCCCGGCGCGAAATCTCCGGGAACGCGCCCCGGTCCTTGAAGCCGCACCGCGCCAGACCCCGAAGGTTGCTCTCGTGGATGTCCAGCACCCGGGGCAGCGAGCCCTGGGCCTCCTTCACCAGCTCCACCTGCTGCGCGTGCTCGGGCGCCTCCGGCGTGGCGAGCTTCTCCGTGCCGGTGACGAAGCGCGCCAGCAGGCCGTTGACCGCGGTCAGCTCATCCGACAACCAGCGCGGCTCGGCGTCACAGGGGTCGGACTTGGCGCCGCCATAGTCCCGGTAGTCCGCTCGGGACATTCCCAACGAGTAGTGCTGCACCGGGGGCGCGGGCCGTGACGCGCACGCCGACAGTGCCGTGCCCAGGGCCGCGAGCAGGACTCTCCGACGAAATGACTTCATGGCGCTCCACTCTGCCATGTGGTTTGCGTCCAAACAAACCAGGACGGAGACTGGAGCGCCGGCCGTACTGCGAGTGTACGGGAGTGATTAGTACGGGCAGATGATGGGGCCGCCGCGCGAGCAATGGGCGCGCCGCTCCCGACGAAGGCCGCTACTCGACGATGACCAGCTTCGCGTTGTTCTCCACGGTGGTGCCTTCCTTGGCGAACAGCTCGGTCACCTTGCCCGCCTTGGGGCTCTTGAGCTCGTTCTCCATCTTCATGGCCTCCACCACGACGAGGCCCTGGCCTTCCTTCACCTCGTCGCCCACCTTCACCAGCACCTTCACCACCTTGCCGGGCATGGGCGCGGTGACGAGCTGCTTGCCCTCCACGGAGAAGGCCGCCGTGCCCGCGCGCAGCCGCAGCCGACGCTCGTCCGCCACGTCGAAGCGGCTCACCTGCCCGCGCAGGAGCACGCCGACCTCGTCGCCGCTCTCCTCGAACTCGGCGCTGTAGGACTGGCCGTCCACCAGCATGCTCATGGTGCCGTGCTCGAGCGCCAGCGCGTCCACCTGATACGTGACGCCGTTGACGGTCAGCTTGTACCTGTCGCCCCCCAGGGCCTCCAGGTCCACCGGCACCGCTTCCTTCTGTCCCTGCTGCTTCGTGAAATAGCGCATGGAAGTCTCGTGAGCTCGGAGGTGGGGTTACCGGCGGCGGGAGCGCAGCGCCAGGCGCCACGGGCTGATGCGACCACTGCTCGCGTCGGCCGCGCCCGCCTTGCCACCGGGCATCGTCCTGGCGCGCTTCGCGTCACGCTGGTGCGCGTACACCGCGCTGGCCAACAGGGCCATCTCGCTCAGCTTCGGGTCCTCCACGCCTTGCAGCGTCGTGTGCTCGCGGCCGAGGAAGCCCGTGTCGTAGTCACCCTCGATGAACTCGGGGTGCGCGAGAATCGCCTTGAGGTAGCGGATGTTGGTGGTGATGCCCTTCACCACGTACTCGGACAGCGCGCGCTGGGCCCGGGCAATCGCCTCGCGCCGCGTGGGAGCCCACACGGACAGCTTGGAAATCATCGGGTCGTAGAAGTTGGGCACCGTGTAGCCGGGGAACACGCCCGAATCGTCACGGACGTTGGGGCCGCCCGGCACGCGCAGGTACGTAATCTTTCCCGGGCTGGGCATGAAGTTGCGCGACGGGTCCTCCGCGTACACGCGCACTTCAATCGAGTGGCCGCGCGGCGTGGGCGCCTCCAGGAGCGGCAGCTTCTCGCCCTCGGCGACCTTGATTTGCAGCGCGACGAGGTCCAGCCCCGTCACCCACTCCGTCACCGGGTGCTCCACCTGGAGGCGGGTGTTCATCTCCAGGAAGTAGAAGTTGCGGTGCACGTCGACCAGGAACTCCACCGTGCCGGCGCCCACGTAGTTGACGGCCTTGGCCGCCTTCACCGCGACCTCGCCCATCTGCGCGCGAAGCTCCGGCGTCAGGATGGGGCTGGGCGTCTCCTCGACGACCTTCTGGTGCCGACGCTGCGCCGAGCACTCGCGCTCGTTCAGGTGGATGACGTTGCCGTGCGTGTCGGCGAACACCTGGATTTCGACGTGGTGTGGCTTCTCGAGATACTTCTCGATGTAGACGGCGTCGTTGCCGAAGGAGTTGAGCGCCTCGCTCTTGGCGGAGCGCCACGCGGACTCGAAGTCGCCCATGCCTTCCACCCGGCGCATGCCCTTGCCACCGCCACCGCCGGCGGCCTTGAGCATGATGGGGAAGCCAATCTTCTGCGCGTACTCACGGGCCTCGGCCTCGGTGGCGATGGGCTCGGTGGTGCCGGGGACGACGGGCACGCCGACCTTGATCATGTTGGCGCGGGCGCGGGTCTTCTCGCCCATGGCGTCCATGGCGGCGGCGGGCGGGCCGATGAAGGTGATGCCGGCGGCCTCGCAGGCGCGCACGAAGGAGGCGTTTTCGGAGAGGAAGCCATAGCCGGGGTGGATGGCGTCCGCGCCGGCGGCCTTGGCGGCGTCGAGGATGCGCTGCTGGACCAGGTAGCTCTCGCGGGAGGGCGGCGGCCCGACGAAGAAGGCCTGGTCCGCGGTGCGAACGTGCAGGGCGGAGCGGTCTGCTTCCGAGTACACCGCCACCGTGGCGATGCCGAGTTCCTTGCAGGTGCGCATCACCCGGATGGCGATCTCGCCGCGATTGGCGACGAGCACTTTGCGGATCTTGGGCATGGCCGCCCGTCTACCACGGGCCGACCCGGTTTGCCTGGGTTGGATGGCGTTCACGCCCCTGTCAGGGGCGTGGTCATCCGATGCCCGTGACGACCTACTTCCGGGCGCTGCGGTACTGCTCCATATAGGCGCGCGCCTGGGTCAGCTTGGCCTCGACGAACCGGTCATCCTCGTCCGGCTCCGGGGGCTTGGCCGGAGGGGCGTTCGGCTCGCCACCGAAGTCCACCGCCGCGGCCAGGAGGTTGCGCGCGGTGTTGCCACCTCCCAGCATCCGCGCCAACAAGCCCGTCTCCACGTCCAGCCAACGAGCGGCCTGGCGCATGACGTCCAGCACCTCACCCTCCACGGCCTTGGCGGGCCGGCCCGGGCCGCTGACGCACGTGCGGGCGTAGCTGTGCTCCCGGTCCACGAAGATGCCCAGCACGCGCTCCCGGAAGTCCTGGGACAGCGCCTGGGACATGGCATCGAGCTGCTCCTCCAGGAAGGGCTGCTCGGACTTGCGGGCCTTGCGACCGGGGGCGGGGGGCAGGGCCACCTCGGCGGCGTGCCAGCCGCCATCGGCCAGTCCCTCCGGGGGTGACTCCACCCACTTCACCTCGGGCGTGGGCAGTTCCACGGCCTCGCAGACGCGTTTGAGCGTCTGGCGCACGGCGGTGAGGTTTCCTTCGACGTCGGCGAGAAAGAGAAGAAGTCGGCGGTGGGGCAAATGGGGGTTCCTTTCCTGGCCACCTGAAAGCCCGCGCGGCGCACGAGAATTTCCCGAGCGCCGCGAGCCTGCCTGCTCTCCAGCCGGGGGAGAGCAGGCGTCCAGGGGCCTGAAAGGAGCCTACAGCGGGATGTTCCCGTGCTTTCGCGGCGGGTTTTCCTGACGCTTGTCTTTCAACATCTCCAGCGCCCGGATGACCTTGGTGCGGGTCTCCTCGGGGCGGATGACCTCGTCGATGTAGCCCAGCTCCGCCGCCTTGAAGGGGTTGGCGAACTTCTCGCGGTAGTCATTCACCAGCTTCGTGCGCTCGGCGGCGGCGTCCTTCGCCTTGAGCAACTCGTTGCGGAAGATGATGTTGACCGCGCCCTCGGGCCCCATGACGGCGATTTCCGCGGTGGGGTAGGCGTAGTTGATGTCCGCGCGGATGTGCTTGGACGCCATGACGTCGTACGCGCCGCCGTACGCCTTGCGGGTGATGATGGTGATTTTGGGGACGGTGGCCTCGGCGAAGGCGTACAGCAGCTTGGCGCCGTGGGTGATGATGCCGCCCCACTCCTGGTCGGTGCCGGGCAGGAAGCCGGGCACGTCCACGAAGGTAATCAGCGGGATGTTGAAGCAGTCGCAGAAGCGCACGAAGCGCGCGGCCTTCACGCTGGCGTCGATGTCCAGCACGCCGGCGAGGAACGCGGGCTGGTTGGCGACGATGCCCACGCTCTTGCCGTTCATCCGCGCGAAGCCCACGACGATGTTGCGCGCGAAGTGCTCCTGCACCTCGAAGAAGTGCTTGTTGTCGACGACGGCCTTGATGATGTCCTTGATGTCGTAGGGCTTGTTGGGGTTGCTCGGGACAATCGTCTTGAGCGACTCCTCGGCCCGGAACGGGTCGTCGTCACACGGCTGGGCCGGCGGGTCCTCCTGGTTGTTGGAGGGCAGGAAGGAGAGCAGCTCGCGCGTCATGACGATGGCGGCCTGCTCCGTCTCCGCGGCGAAGTGCGCCACGCCGGACTTCTGGTTGTGCGTCAGCGCGCCGCCCAGCGACTCCTTCGACACCTCCTCGTGCGTCACCGTCTTGATGACGTCCGGGCCGGTGATGAACATGTACGAGGTGTCCTTCACCATCATGATGAAGTCGGTGATGGCCGGCGAGTACACCGCGCCGCCCGCGCACGGCCCCATGATGAGCGAAATCTGGGGCACCACGCCGGAGGCCAGGGTGTTGCGCAGGAAGATATCCGCGTAGCCGGCGAGGCTCTCCACGCCTTCCTGGATGCGCGCGCCGCCGGAGTCGTTCAGACCGATGACCGGCGCGCCCACGCGGGTGGCCATGTCCATGATCTTGCAGATTTTCTGGGCATAGGCGCCGGACAGCGAGCCGCCAAAGACGGTGAAGTCCTGGGCGAACACGAAGACCTGGCGGCCCTCGACGGTGCCGTAGCCGGTGACGACGCCGTCACCCGGAATCTTCTTGTCGCCCATGCCGAAGTCGGTGGAGCGATGGGTGACGAACTTGTCCAGCTCGCAGAAGGAGCCGGGGTCGAGGAGCAGGTCGATGCGCTCGCGGGCCGTGAGCTTGCCGGCCTCGTGCTGCTTGGCGATGCGGTCGGCACCGCCACCCAGCTCGGCCTGCTGCTCCATCTGCTGGAGGCGTGCGCGGAGGGGGTCCTTCTCGGAGGTCTCGTCCATGGGCCGCCCTCTAGCACGATTGAGCGGCTCGCGCGCTGTCCGGCTTCGCGTCAAGCCGCTCTGCGAGAGGGGTCCATCTTCACCGGGGGCACCAGGGCCGGGAGCAGGGCGTCCACTGTTGGCAAATCCAGGCCGAAGCGTTGGCGAACGTCAACAAGGGGGACCTCCCACAGCTCGCGCCAGGGGGTGCCGAACACGGGCCGCGCCAGTCGTCCCAGCACCCAGCCCCGGGTGAGGGCCTGCATGCGCGCGTCGCGCTCGGAGAAGGCGTAGAGCAGGGTGTTGGCGAGGCCCCCGGTGAGGATGCCCAACGCGAAGGGGCTGCCCAGTTGCGCCAGGCTGAAGGCCTGCACGCCCAGCTCTCCGGCCACGTCGGTGCGAAAGCCGGTGAGCACGTGCCAGATGTCGTGCGACTCCAGCAGGTGGGCCCGGACGTAGTCCTCGTCGGTGTGGGCTTCTCGGTAAGGCAGGGCGTTGGGGTCCAGGCCGTTCTGGGTGAGGTGGTCGGCGAACGCGCGGCCGAGGGTGCCTTCGGGCAGCGTGCGCAGCGTGGCGAGTGGAAGCATTCCGACGCGGGGGCGCTCGACGAAGGCGCGCGCGGCGGTGGGGGATTGCATCAGCCGCTCCACCACGCGGCGCATGGCCATGGGCGGTGCGAGGACTCGGGCCAGGTCGATGATGTCCTGGAGACGATTCGGGTCCTGGAGCACTCGCACCATTCTCCAGGCTTCGCGTGCGAGCGTGAGGGGGTTGCGCATGGGTCCTCCGGGGGAAGGCGGACTCGGCCAGGGACCGAGCGGAGGAACGGTAGCCGGCGTTTCGCGCGGCGGGAGCGTGCGTGGTGGTGGGGTGCTCGTCGGTGGACATCCGGGGGCCTGGAGGCCCGGGAGCGGACACTCAGGAGGCAGACGGGCGAACGAGTCATTCCCGGCACCGTGCGCGCATCGGGTGCGGGACGGACCTTGAAGGAGGCGAGCAGGGGGCGCAGGCCGTGGGAGTGCCCTCGCGGTGCTGGCGCCCTTCGCGAGGAGGCGATGATGCGCGAGTCACGGGGTGCATTGAAGGTGGGCTCGCTGCGAGGCATCCCCATCCGGGTCCACTACTCGCTGCTGCTCGTCCTGCCGTTGCTGGCGTATCTGTTCGGCGGAGCGTTCCGGCGGGCGGCGGAGGTGGCCGAGGTCCCTCCGGAGCAGCTGATGGGCTCGCCCATGTTGTGGGGGTTGGGCGTGGCGGTGGGGCTGTTCGCGTCGGTCTTCGTGCACGAGCTGGCCCACACGTTCTATGCGCTGGCGCGGGGCGGACAGGTCCGCTCGATTACGCTGATGATGGTGGGCGGGGTGTCGGAGCTGTCGGAGGCGCCGCCCCGGCCTCGGGACGAAGCGCTGATGGCGCTGGTGGGTCCGCTGACGAGTCTGGCGCTGGCGGGATTGTTCGGCCTTGCGACGTGGGGCGTAGAGGGGACGACCTCGTTCAACCTCCAGTTCGCGTGTTTCTATCTGGCGAGCCTCAACCTGTTCCTGGGGTTGTTCAATTTGCTGCCGGCGTTCCCGATGGATGGCGGGCGGATTCTGCGGGCGGTGTTGTCGGGGCGGATGGGGCCGGTGCGGGCGACGCGGGTGGCGTCGCTGGTGGGGCGTGGGTTCGCGGTGCTCTTCGCGTTGTGGGGCGTGGTGTCGTTCAACCCGTTCCTGTTCGTCATCGCCTTCTTCATCTTCATGGGGGCGGAGGGCGAGTCGCGGCAGGTGCGGATGAAGGCCCTGTTGGAGCGGGTATCGGTGTCGGAGTTGATGACGCCGCGTGGGGCGGGGGTGGAGGCAGGGGCGTTGCTGGAGCAGGCGCTGTGGGATTTGCGACGCGAGCGGCAGACGGCGCTGCCGGTGACGGAGGACGGGCGGCCGGTGGGGCTGGTGGACGTGGAGGCGGTGCGCGCGGTGTCGGAGGCGGACCGAATCCATCGCCTGACGCGCGAGGTGATGCGGCCCGTGCAGGTGGTGCGGTTGGACGAGGATGGATGGCGGGCCGTGCGACAGTTGGCGGAGAACTCGGCGCAGCTGCTCGCGGTGGTGGATGCCGACGGGCGGCTGGTGGGGACGCTCGACGTCGATGACGTGCAGCGGGGGATGACGCTGCTACAGACGCGCGAGGAGCGTGCCGAGCGCGATGCGCGGCGCTGGCGACAGGAGCGGCCGGCGTGAATGCTTTCAACTGATGCGGACTCATGAGACGGGAATCCGCTCAGAGGTCAGAGCCTTCTGGAATCCAAAGCAGCGAAATGACTGCGCGGCTGGATGAGAGTGCGATGCTGTGCTCCCAAAGGTCTTGGCCGTGTACTTTTAGTGAGTCAAGCCAGGCAGAAGCGTCCACTTCTTCTGGTCCTTCTGTGCAACTTCCAGTGCGAAAGTAGTCGCTTGCAAGCGTGGCGGGATGAAGCCGAGTGTCTTTGCCGATGTAGTATCCGAAAGATGGTCCTGGAGCGGCCCATTTGATATTGCCATCTTGAGAATAGACTGTGCAGCATCGTTCGGAACTGAGCTTCGCGAAGCGAATGGCTGATGCCGTGAGGCTTGTATGAAACTCGGTCGCGAGACTGGAGATGTGGTTGATGGACGGATGGGCGACTTCGCATCGCTTTCTCCAGAGGTCAGCGGGCAT
The DNA here is from genome assembly GCF_013336715.1 of Myxococcus sp. CA056. NCBI lineage: Bacteria > Pseudomonadati > Myxococcota > Myxococcia > Myxococcales > Myxococcaceae > Myxococcus > Myxococcus sp. CA056. Next base: position 153,643 of record NZ_JABUMT010000001.1, on the reverse strand, counting down.
CAGCAGTTCTGAGGCAAAAGCGTTGGCCTCTTGTTCCGCCCCTTGGTCGTATAGTTCGCTTATGGCCTGCTCGGTGCAGAGGGACAGTTCTGCTTGATTGTGCTCCTTGTGTATTTCGAGGTGGCCAAGTTCGTGTGCGACAACAAATCTCTTTCGCGGGGTGTAGTGGAGTGATGAATTGACGCTTATGACTGCTCGTCCATTGAGTCTTGAAAGTCTGCCTTCGCAGTTGGTTAGTGGGATGCTGCGAACAAGCGCGCCCCGTAGGTGTGCGAAGTCCTCAATGCTGATGTCGGCGATGTGAGGGAGTCCCAGTTGGTGCAGGATCTGTCGCGCGCGTCGAATTCCTCGCTCGGTGTCTGCACTATTTTTCGAGGTCATGTTCCTCGTTCCCGAGATGTTCGAATTCCGTCAGAAGTGCTTCGAGGTCCTCCCTTGAGGCACTGCTTGATAAGCCTTTGTGTGCGACTGAAATTTGATGGCTTTGTGGGGTGATGCTGAGTGCACGGACTTTTGCCCTGAGTTGTTCGATGCTGAACTCGGCGTACCGACTGATTAGTGCTGTCAGTCGAGACTCTTCCTCTGTTCGCTTCGTAGTTGACTGGGTGAGTTGAGCCCGTGTGAGTCGCTGCCGAACGGATTGGACGTGGGCGCGAATGCGCGTCGAGAATTCAGCAGGATTAACCCCTGCATCCCGTAGGATTTTCTCTGCTTCTTCGACGCTGCTTGGTGGGACTATTTCGTCGAGATCAAGTAATTCCAGGCGCTGGATGAATTCTTGCGCGGGGCTGATTTTCTGTTTCATATGGTCCTCTTCTTGAGGATTGACTTGTGTCTCTTTTTGAGTTTGTCTTTTGCTAGGTATATTTGCTTGGTGGTGAGGCCAGTTGCAGTGCTGATCTCGTCGGCCGTCCCGGCACCGTCTGCTAGTGCCTCCACCAGTTGTGCGAGAATTGGGTCCGAACCTGCTGCCTCGTACGCGTCTGCTTCGATTTCTGCGCAAGCTTCTTTAGAAAGATAAAAGTCCTCGGGAGTTAATGGTTGGCCAAAGGTTTGCGCCGCCCCATCCTCCGCTGCCTTGGCTAGGTCATCAGTTGCCCTGAGGTGGGCGTCAGCGCTAGTTGCTTCGTTAGAGACTAGGCTGCGTATGACCCCGCATAGATGCCCCTCGAGAGAGACTTGCTTCGGATTCCAAGGACGCCTCCCTTCGAGGAGTCGCGTAATTGATTCTTGAACTAGCTCGGCAGCTAGTTCGCGGGCTCTTCCTGTGATGCCACCGCCACACCACCGCGCACAGAGCCTGATGGCGTAGGCCATCGCTATTATTTCAGCTCCAGGTCGTTGCTTCTCAAACTGTTCGGCTGTCGCCGGTGTCATTGCGCCCCCACTCTCGCAATCAAGAGGTGATGCTGACTTGCGCTTTTTTTTCAGCGCCTTGCGGAAAGTAGGCCGTTGGTCAGCACCTACCCAGCGAGGCGGCGAGCATCTCGCTCGTGCGGCTACTCGTTGGAGCCTACGACATGACGTACTTCCAGAACCAGATGACGGTGCGGTTGAAGCACACACAGGGATACAACTTGATGTGGAACAGCAATACCGGGGAGGTCCACTCGACGGGTGTTGCATGTGCGGGGAGCCACAACCTCGACGCGATGGTCGTCGAGCACATGCACTTCTTCAAGGGATACTACTTGTGGGATCAAGTGCGCTGGCAGTTGCACATCTCGCTGTGGGATCCCCTGACGACCCCGGTCGAGGCGAAAGCTGGGATTCGGTACAGCAACTGCGGTCACTGCAAGCCCGAGCGCATGGCTGGGAGGGCGGCGTGAAGTTCTTGCACTACGAGGTGGATACCTCTGATGGCGATGAGGTTGTCGTTGCGCTGAGTGGTAATGCTGCCAATGTAAGGCTGATGGATACCCTCAACTTCAGCTCTTTTCGAAGGGGAAGACGCCATTCCTACATGGGTGGTCATTTCACTCGCTCACCTGCTGTTCTGCGTCCTCCACACGGTGGGCATTGGCATGTCGTGGTTGATCTTGGCGGGTACCGGGGCAGTGTTCATGCAACGGTTCGTGTCATGCGGAGTGGCGGTTCGCTCCACGACTTTGATTGAGCCTCGTACTGACGCTGCTTCAGACGTGTGAGGCGAGACGCACGGCTCTGGCGGGAGGAGTGGCCGGGGTAAAGGCGGGTCGAGCCTCCGAGGAGTCTTGCTCGGGGGTCGATCCGCTTTGTGCTTAGCGTGGCTCAGTCGATGTTGAAGTAAACGTCGTCGATTTCGCCGTGGTACTGGTCGTTGTTGTTGCCGACGCTCTTGGCGCCCACGTTGACGGGCTGGCCCACGGGATTGATGTCGTAGGTGGATGGGAGCAGTGCGCTGCCTCGCGCGACGTTGTCGACGAGGATGGTGAGCGTGGTGCTGGTGCGCTGGCAGGCGACCTTGTGCCAGGTGCCGTCGGCGACGCCCACGGACGACTTGACGATGATGACGTCCGCGCCGCCCGTGGTGCGCACGACGCAGCTGGGTTTGCCGAGCACGGCGTCATCGAGCTGGAGCTTCCACTGGGCCGTGTTCGCGAGGCCCTTCTGTACGAGGTTGGAGCCGTGGACGGAGGAGAGGTCCGCGAGGGTGAGGCGCACCCGGGCGCCGAAGGTGAAGAGGGCGGTGCCCGGATTGAGGCTGGCCGAGTCGGGGGTGGTGACGTTCGCGAGCGGGCAGCCCGTGCCGTCACACACGGCGGGGAACTTGATGCCCAGGCCGTCAAAGCCCGTCACGGGGACGACGGTGGCGCCGTTCGCCGTCTGCACGGTGCCGGTGCGCCCCTTGCCACTGTCGTCCACCACGGTGGCGACGGGGTTGGTTACCGCGTCGAACTTGTAGCGTAGCTTCTGGCTCACCGCGCCGGCCGCCACGGGGGCCAGCACCAACATCGCGAGCGCGGTCCGCTTCGCCATCCGTCGAGGCTGTGTCGTCAGGGTCATGAGGTGTTCTCGTTGTCGTGTTGGAGTGTGGGTACGGCGAGGCGCGGTGCAGCGAACAAGGTGCCGCTGTCACCCACGCCAGCATAATCGTCGCCATGTCCACGTTCCCTCGCGGCCTGTCGCTCCCGGCGGTCATTCTTCTGCTGGTGTCGTGTCTTTCCGCCTGTGGCACCTCATCGCCCGCGCAGCGGGCATGGGATGCGGCTGGGGCCAGAGCGGAATCGAATTGCGAGGCTCCAGACACCGACGAGTGTGTCGTCTTCGCCTGTGACGGCGCGCTGGCTGAATGTGGGCTCTTCGGTTGTGAAGATGTGGAGCGGGGTGAGGCCTCCCGGAACCCTCCGCGACACGGTGTGGTGCGTGTCAGTGGCGCATATCGACCTGTGCGGCCTCCGAGCAGGCCGCCGCCGCGCGACTACAGGCGCTCGGGGATTCGCCAGGGCGCGCGGCCTCGGATGGTCTTCCACTTTCGCTACAGCTACGGCTACCTCCCCGCGTTCCCAGACCTGGGTGGTAGCAGGTTGATCAAGCACCATCTGTTCCCGCAGGAGGAGTTGCTGGCGCGTTGGTTCACGCGGCATGGCATCAACATTCATGAGTTCACGATGGTGGTGCCCGAGCACCTTCACCTTCGTGTTCACAATCCAGGGGGACGCGGAGGACCTTGGAATGCAGCCTGGCGGGAATACATGAATGCGAACCTGCACCGTCGCCGCATTCCGAAGGAGGAGTTGCTCCGCAAAGCCCTCGAGCTGGCATTTCGGTTCGACATCACGGGACCCATCGTGCCCTACTACGGGCATCCCATTGCGCCACCGGGGCCCCAGCTTTTCACGGACCCCTGAGCCGTGACCCGAGGTCGGCGAGAGCGAATGAAGTACTTCCGAGTCGAGCAGGACCTGTCGTCGCGCTACTCAGGCGAGCTGAACGCCACGCATCGGTGGGGACTCCCGGGCGTGGAGCCCTGCCCGTTGTGCGGCCTGAGCGGCGCAACGCTGGGTCTCGAATACCCGTGCGTTGACCTGTCGAGTCTTCCACCTGCGGAGCAGGAGCGGTTGTCTGACCCGTCTCCTGTCCCCTTGGATGAACTCAAGCGGTTGCGTGAGCTGGTGCGCCCGCTGGCTCCCGTGAATGCGGTGCTCGATGCCGGAACGGAGCTGGGGCCATTGACGGGAACAGGCTCGGGAAGCTTCGGCCCGTTCTTCCTGCCCGCAAGCTGGTCCCTGTGCATTCGAGAGGACGCGCTGGTCCGGCTCCGCGAGGCGGGCGCTCGGGGGCTCCAGGGGCGCGAGGTCTCGGTGCGCTTCAGGACGAAGAGCCCACCGATGCTGCTGAACCTGCAACTGGATGTGCAGGGCCGGTTTCATCCCGACGCTTTGACCTGGACGCGAAAGCCGCCGTGTCCTCGATGCGGCATCAGTGACGCGGAGGGGCCCCTTCCAGCGCCCATCGTTCTCGACGCGGCGACGCTTCCAGTGGACGTGGACCTGTTCCGGCTGGCGGATGCCCCGGGCATCATCATCGCCACGGAGCAACTGGTGGATGCGGCAACACGGTTGTCGCTGGACGGCGCCGTGTTCCGGGGCGTGGAGGCGCGTTAGCCGCCGTCCCTGCCGCGCATTACTTCGACTCCGGCAGCGTCCAGTCGAAGACGAAGCGGTGGGCGCCTCCAGGCACGCTGTCCATCCAGCCCGTGATTCGCTCACTGCGCGCCAGCAGCGGGCCCAGCTCCGAGCTGACGGCGAAGAGCGCGGCGAGCTGCTCGTCCGACAGTACGTCCGACAGCGACACCTGGGAGAGTCCCCGCGCGAGCAGCTTCGGGTCCAACGCGAACTCCGCCGCGCGCTCCTGCTTCGCCGTCGTCTCCGGCAGCGCCGCCATCGTCGCCTGCATCACCGTCTCGTCGTTGCCCACCACCAGGTGCTTGCCCTTCTGTCGCACGAGCACGCTGCCGCCCTTCACCGTGAGCGCCCAGCCGTCCTCCAGCGCCTTCGCCCCGGGCAACGTGCCCAGCGGCGCCAGCGCGCTCTTCACCGCCGCCGCGTCCTTCACCTCCGCCGCCAACGCCTGCTTCACGGCGAAGAAGCGCGCCTCCCGCGTCCGCAGCGAACCACGCACCTGCACGTTGCTCATGTTCACCAACATGTTCCCCGTGAGCTGCTTCGCCACGGCGTCCGCCGAGGCCTGCACCTGCTCCTTGGGACATGTCGGGCAGAGGGCCTGGATGCTCGCGCGCAGCGAGCCCACGGCCTGCGACACTCCCGCCGGCGCCACCGCCACGCGCGAGAACAGCAACCCCTCCGGCTTCATCGCCCCATAGGGACTGTTGCTCTTGGCCTGGAACGGCGGCAGCGGCAGCTTCATCGCCGTGCCATCCACCTTCAGCCCGCTCGCCGTGCCATCCAACCCCACCACCGTCCCGCCCGTGGCGAGGAACGCGACCCCAGCGACCTTGCTCAGTCGCGCATCCGGCGCGGGCGCCTTGCCCACCAGCTTCACGGACTCCTTCAACAACACGGCGCCACCTTCATCCGTGGCCCCGAAGGCGCAGACCTCCTGCCCCTTGAGCGCGTAGCCCATCGCCCCGCCCGCGGCGCGCGTCGTGCTCACCGTCGTCACACCCTTCGACGTGACGGGCTTCGCCTCCGCGCCTCCCGCCTCCGTCATGGCCTCCGCCGCCTTCTGCTGGAACACCTTCGCGTCCGACACCCGCATGCAGGACACGCGGCCGTCCTCGCGCAGCGACACCGTGGCCGGCCCCGTCGCGTCCAGGCCCACCGCCGTGAGCGTCTCCGGACGCGTGGGGTCGATGGTGAGGAACGGATGCAGCTCCGCGCGCCACGCCGAGGGACGCAGCAGCGCGGCGTGCGTGCCCGCGCGCTCCAGGAAGGCGGAGAGCCCCGTCAACGCATCCAGCTTGGGAACGTGGACGACCGTCTGGGCCGACGCGGCGGAGCGAGGAGCAGGAGCAGCCGCCAGCGTGGCGGCGAGGACGAGCGAGGAGAACATGTCCCCCGTGAGAACAGCGCTCCTCCACCCCTGTCAAGACACTCGCGCGCTCACGCGGGCCGGAACAGGGCGGGCCCCCGGCCGAACGGCCAGTGGTGGACGATGGCCCCCTGGTGACGGTGCGTTTCTGGCGTGCCTGCTCGCCTGGCTTGATGTCGCGGCGGGCCCCGCTAACGTGGGCTCATGTCCCTTCGTTGGCGCGTGGGTGTCGTCGGCTGGCTGAGCATCATCGTGGCTCAAGGGTGCGCTCATTCGACTCCGACCGAGGTGTCGTCCTCCGCGAGTCCCAGGGCCTCCACGACTTCCCTCGTGCCCGCTTCAGCGCGCATCGAGAGTCTGGGCCTGGGGCTCAGTGCGTCCACGAAAGGACGCCGCGAGGACCAGAACTGCGCCGACTTCGTGCTCACGGAACCGCAGGTCCGCGCTTTCTTTGCGCAGTCGCGCGAAGTCACCTGGCGGGAGATTCACGACTCGGAGGACCTGGGCTTCGCGCCCTGTCTCGTCACCGGGCGGCTCGTCTTCGAGGACGGGCAGCAGGTTCGCTTCGCAATCAACCCGTTCCTGGTCGCGACCCTGAGCTACGCGGATGACAGCACTCGCTTGTTGGCCTGCGAGGGCGCCTGTTCCCAGAGCGTGCTCGGTCCTCCGTGAGTCAGGCTGGAAGTCCCGTGGGTCGCTCGTCCACTGGAGCCGCTTCGTCATGCGCCGGTGGAGCAGAGGCGCGAAAGCCAGTCCGCCCCGCTGCTCCACCGGTTCCCCCCTCCCGTCCTCTTCGTCGAGCGAAGACGGGAATGCCTCGTGTGCTGCGCTACAGCCGGCCGATGTTGGCCCACTCCGTCATCCGCTCCGCCAGGTCCTCGGCGTTGCGGCGCAGGTGCGCCAGCTGGAGCATCTGGTCATCCGACTCCGCCAGCGTCATGCGCCGCATCAGCAGATCCGCGAAGCGCACCACCTGCGCGATGCTGATGCAGTCGGCGTCCTCCGCCGCCCCGGCGAAGCGCGCGACCTCCGCGTCCACCTCCAACTGTTCGTCCAGCAGCGCCTTCACCAGCGCCGAGCGCGACACCGGCGTCTCGAACTCCTCCGGATTGCGAAGCTGACGCCGCCAGGGCTGCGACTCCCAGCGGACACGCACGGGGTCTCGGAGGACCCGGTTTCGCATCGGCTGAGCGCTCATCATCCCCTGCATGCCGGGCCTGGCCGGCGACCAGAAGCTGAGTTCCATCAGTGCCCCCTCTCCACTACGGGGTCTGTCCACAAGCGTGACCGAGTTCATCGTCTCCAGCCGTCCCTTCCCGTTCCAACCCACCCACCGCATCCCTATTACGGCCGAGGGCTCAAAACTTGATTGGAGCCACGGCGCCAAAGGGTTGCGTGCGCACGCCACGGGTGCGTTGACACAGGGCGGTGGGCCCGGGACAGTCCGCGCGCCATGCCGACCTATCCCTCCTCCCCCCGAGAGGCCTTCCACCTGTTGCGCGCCCTGTCGGAGGACCTGGGGCACCCGGAGCGGCGCGCCCGGGCCCGGGTGGAGCTGCGCGAGCTGGCGGAGCTGTCGCGCGAGCAGCCCGAGTCGGCCCCCCTGCGGCTGGTGACGGTGACGGTGGTGGCGGGCGCGTCCCAGGAGCGCCTGGAACTCTTCCTGCTCCCCTCCATCTTCGCGCCCGAGTCCTGGGCCTATACCTTCATGGAGGGGCTGCTCAGCGTTCCCTTGGACGAGTACGCCGGCAAGCGGCTGGTGGAGGTGGGCGCGGGCTCGGGGTGGATCTGCATCGCGCTGGCGAAGTTCACCCGGCTGGCGCACATCCACGGCGCGGACCTCAACCCGCACTCGCCCGTCGTGGCGCGCTGCAACGCGTGGCTCAACGGTGACGAGTCGCTCGTGTCTCGCCTCTCCTTCGCGGAGAGCGACCTGCTGCGCGGCGTGCCCGCGGAGCCCGCGTGGGACTTCGTGGTGGGCTGCATCCCCCAGGTGCTGCGCACGGAGGAGCTGCCCGGCGAGCTGTCTCAGGCGGATGAGCAGGCGCTGTATGACCTCTCCAACTACTGCACGTTGCAGAACGTGTACGAGGACCACTTCGGCCTGGGGCTCATCGCCCGGCTGCTCGACGAGGCCCCGGAGCGACTGGCGCCCACGGGCAAGCTGCTGCTCAACCTGGCGGGCCGTCCGGGTCGCCCCATCATCGAGCGCATGTTCACCCGGCGCGGCTTCACCACGCGGGTGAGGGTGGCTCGGCGGGTGCGGCAGGCGGCGGACACGGACATCCGTCCGCTGGTGGCGCTGGAGCAGCGCACGGGGCGCGAGTTCGAGTTCTTCATGGAGGCTCGCAGTCCGGAGCCGCTGCGCGCGGCCACGGCGCTGGGCTGGCTCCAGTCCGGGAACGCGGTGTGGCACGAGGTGGCCGTCTGGGAGGCGCACCTGTCGCGCCCGCGCGAAACGCTGGCCCTTCGTCAGTCCCTGCGCGAGCTGGGCATCCCAACGCTTCAGGAAGAGCTGGACCTGGGCGCCGCGTCGCCCGAGCAGCTCGGCTTTGTCTCCGCGCTGTCGCAGCGGCTGGCGAAGGGGCCGCTGTTGCCGTACGCGCACGAGGCCGGAGATGTGTCGTTCCGAGGCCAGGTGGTGCGCTACCTGGAGCGCTACTTCGGCCTGCGGCTCGCGGAGGAGGAGCTGTTCGTCGCGCCCGAGCGGGAGCAGGCGGTGTACTCGCTGCTGCTCGCCACGTGTGACGTGGGCGACGAGGTGCTGGTGTCGCGCAACCTCCATCCGCTCTACGCGCGGGCGTTGGAGAAGGCGGGCGTGCGCGCCACGGTGACTCACACGACGCTGGAGGAGATTCGCCGGCTGTTGTCCGCGTTCGACGTGAAGATGGTGCTGCTCACGGTGGAGAAGGGCGAGCGCACCAACCTCTCCGTGCTGCGCGACATCATCGCGGAGGCGGCGCGGCGGGGCATCTGGGTGGTGCTGGACGAGAGCGCCTTCTTCAACATCACCGGTGAGGTGGAGCCGCTCACGCTGTTCGAGTTCCTGGCGCGCGAGCCGTATTCGCCCAACCTCGTCGTGCTCTACGGCCTGGTGAAGAACGCGGTGTGGCCGGACCTGGAGCTGACGCTGCTGCTCCCCGTGCCGGAGCCGCTGCGCGGAGACCTGGAGGTGGCGGCGGAGGTGACGTACTCGCGCATCAGCACGCTGGCGCAGTGGTTCTATGAGCGCACGTTCGCGGACCTGCTGTCGTTCCGCATCTCCTTCGCGGAGCCGGAGCCGCCCGGGCCGCGCCGCGCGCCGGTGGCTCCGTTGCCGCGCTCCTCGCGCGTCCATGCGCTGGCGGGCTTCCCCGCCTTCGCGCCCAAGGTGTTCCGCGAGGACGACGCGGAGTTGGTGCGGTTGGACTACGGAGAGAATGAAGGCCCGCTGCCGCAGCCGCTGGTGGAGGGGCTCATCGCCGCCGCCGCCGCGCCGCGCGAGACGGGCGCGCAGACGGGATTGTCCGAGGCGGTGGCGGCCTTCCTCCTGGAGACGCGCGCCGCGCGGTATTCGCCCGAAGAGCTGGTCATGGCGCCGGGCGTCTGGCCGCTCATCCATCACCTGGGTGTGGCCCTGCGCAAACGTCTGGGGCGAGCCCCTCGCGTCTTCGTGGTGACGCCCTGTTACGGCGTGCTGCCGCCGACGTTCGTCTCGGCGGGGTGCGAGGTGGAGCAGGGGACGCTGGCGGAGTTGCTGGCGCGACGAGGCCAGGGCGCGAGTGGTCCGGACGCCGTGGTCATCTCCCAGCCGTCCAACCCCACGGGCGTCTACGTGGCGCGCGAGGAACTGGTGGCGCTGGCCAACTACGTGGTGGAGCAGCGGTGCCTGCTCGTGTCCGATGAAATCTTCGGACTGGTCAACCTCACCAGCCCCACGGCGGAGACGGTGCACAGCCCGGTGACGCTGGAGGGCGCGGTTCCCGGCGTGGGCGCGCGCACCGTGGTGTTGGGTGGGTTGTCCAAGGAGTTCGCCGCTGGTGGGCTGCGCGTGGGGTGGCTGGCCACGCGAGACAGGGCGCTGGCCTCGGTGATGAGGGAAGGGGGCCCGGGGGTGTTGCACCTCGTCACGGCTCGCGCGGCTGCGTACCTGTACGCGGCCTATGCACGCAGCCCGGATGGACAGCTCCTCTATGGCGCGCGGCACCGCTCGCTGCGGACCTTCCTGACGAAGATGCGGCGCGAGCTGGCGGAGAAGCGTGAGCTGTTGGTGCAAGCGCTGCCCGCGGACGGGCGCTCGGACACGGGAGACACGGGGGGGCTCTTCCTCGCGCCTCGCATGACGTCCTGGCTGGGACGCGAGGTGGACGGCGAGAAGCTCACGCCGGAGAACCTGCCGCGCATCGTGTACGAGCACACGCACGTGGTGCTCAACGGCGGGCCCTGGTGCTCCGACCCCGAGCGTGTGCGCGCCGTGTTCTCCATTCCCCGGGAGAAGCTGGTGAAGGCGTGCGAGCGACTGAAGGCGTTCGGCGCGAAGCTCCTCGCCGGCGACTGAGACGTTCCGCTTCCCCCTGTGTCGAGCGGGGAGTGTGCGTCCTTGCCTGAGTGCGTTCGGCGCGAAGCTCCTCGCCGACAACTGAGTCATCTGGTCCCGCTGAGCCGAGCGGGGAGTGCGCGTCCTCGCCTGAGGGCGTTCAGCACGAAGCTCCGCGCCAACGTCTGAGTCCTTCCGCTTCCCGTTGTGTCGAGTGGGGAGCGTCCTTCCCAGACTGGAAGGTGGCTCGCGGCGAGGGATGTGGGCGGCGACACTGCCCGCTCCTGACGCCGCGCCCGGTCCTCCCGGGTGTCGGCGGCACGGGGGGCGAGACAATGAGCGAGCCTGCGCCGCGCGCGGTCATCGAGCTGGTGGACGTGCACAAGTCCTTCGGCCCGCAGCAGGTGCTGCGCGGAGTCGACCTGGTGGTGCGCGAAGGCACGACCTGCGTGCTGATGGGCGTGTCCGGCTCCGGCAAGTCCGTGCTGATGAAGCACGTCGACGGCTTGCTGTCGCCAGACCGGGGCACCGTGCGCGTGGACGGCGAGAACCTCGCGGACCTGGACACGCAAGGCCTGGCGCGCGTGCGCCGGAAGCTGGGCATCCTGTTTCAAGGAGGAGCCCTCTTCGACTCGCTCAATGTCGAGGACAACGTGGCCTTCCCCCTGCGGGAGCTCACCCGACTCCCTGAGCGCGAGGTGCGCGCGCGAGTAGGCCGCGTGCTGGCATTGGTGGGACTTGAGGACGCCGCGACGCAACTGCCCGCGGAGCTGTCCGGCGGCATGCTCAAGCGCGCCGCCTTCGCCCGCGCCATCGTCATGGAGCCGCGCATCCTCCTCTACGACGACCCCACCGCGGGGCTGGACCCGCTGAAGACACAGTCCGTGGCGGAGGTCATCCTCACCGGCAAGCACCAACTGCACGCCACGTCCCTCGTCATCTCCCCGGACGTGGCCACCGCGTTCCAGGTGGGCGACAGCCTGGCCCTGCTGCACGAGGGCCGCATCGTCGAACACACGACACCCGAGGCCTTCCGGGACTCGCGCCACCCCGCCGTTCGCGCCTTCCTTCACGACTGGCTCGCGCGCCGCTCCCGACATGCGGGCCCCTCCAGCGCGGACGCGCCCATCCCTGGCTGACGCGCTCTGTTCGCTGCTGAACCCGAATGCCTGTTCAAGCGGGGACAGAGACCCAGCCCCTTCGCTGGATGGGCCGGAGCATGGGTTGTCCCGCATGGTTGGTAATCCCGGTTCCGGGGGGCTGCCTGGAGCGCGGTGGATTCGACTCACATCTCGGGGGGTGTCATGCCCAATCTGCTCGACCTGCCTCGGCAGGCGTTGATGGACCTTCGTTCTCGCTTGAGCCACCTGCCACTGATGTCCCAGTTGCCGCTGCGCAACGTGGTGCCGGACAGCCTGTCGCTGTCGAGTCCCACGCCGCAGGACTCGGCGCTGGCGGACCCGGCGCGGGTGTTGGCCTGGCAGAAGGCGTGTGAGCGTTATGTGAAGCCCGGCCAGGTGGTGATGGACGTGTGCTCGGGGACGGGGCTGCGCACCTTCCTGGCGGCGAGCCGACATCCCCGGCGGCTGTTCGCGGTGGATGGCTCGCGGCTGCTGGACACCGCGCAGTGGGTGGCGCGGCGCAACGGGCTGGAGCACATCGACTTCGTGCGCTCGCACCCGTGGAACTTCCAGGCCCCGGAGAAGGTGGACGTGCTGCTGCACGACCTCCTGGGCGAGGCCCTCTTCGACGCGGGCCTGGTGCCGAGGATGTTGGACCTGCGCTCCCGGCTGCTGCGGCCCGGTGGGCGCATCCTGCCCAACCGCTTCGAGGTCTTCATCGAGCCGGTGCAGCTTCGCGACGAGGCGTGCCTGCCCTTCATCTGGAGCCAGCGCTTCCCCAGCGTGGACTACAGCTGCCTGCAGACGCTGCGCGAGGCGATGAACCCGTCGTACTTCACGCGCGTCGTCCGCTCGTACGAGGTGGACCACCTGCTGTGTGACCCGGAGCCCGCGTTCGCCTTCGACCTGGAGACGATGGCGGCGGATGGGCTGCCGCACCGCGTGCGCTTCGAGCGCCCGGTGATGGAGGAGGGGCGCGTGGATGGCTTCTGCCTCTTCTACAAGGTGGCCTTCGACGCGGAGCTGTCCTTCACGGTGTCGCCGCTGCGCGGACAGAACCCCGCGGGCATGACGCTGCTGCGCGTGGACCCCCGTGAGTTCGCTCGCTACGAGACACTCGCCTTCGAGCTGGAGCTGGTGGACCCCGGGGATGTGCGCACCTGGCGCTGGCACTTCTGCTGAGGGCCCAGGCAGGCATTGCTCTCGGGTGGACAGCCCACCCGACGCGAGGGCTTCGCCCCGAAGGGGCCGTGCCTAGTTTGCTCCACGGCATGCGCTCCTTTCGTGGGTTCTTCTTCCTGGCGAGTCTGTTGGGCTTCTCCTTCTCCGCGCTGGCACAGGGGGCTTCCGAGCGTCCTCGCACCGTGGCGGGTGTCTGTGGCAGCGCCAACTGGGTGTGCGTGGCCGAGTGCATCGAGCCCGAGTGCGTGGACCGGTGTCTGCGCGAGGGCTGTGAGCAGGCGTTGGACCGACTCAAGTCCTGCACCTTGAAGGCGGGGTGTGCGGAAGACGACACCCAGTGCGCGGCGCGCACGTGCGGCCCCACGTGTCAGCGCGCCTTCGAGCCCGCGCCTCCGAGTCCGGAGAAGGAGCTGAAGGACCCCTGCCAGGGCCAGACGGGCTCGACGAAAACCGTGCCCGGCAAGCTGGTGGGAGAGTGGAGGCTGACCGCGGCCAGCCTGCCCGAAATCACGGACGGAGGCTTCACGCGCATCGAGCCCCAGCCCCGCGCCGACTATGCGCGCACGCTGCGAATCACGCCCGAGGGGTGCTTCGTGCTGCGCACCGCGCTGAAGGACGCGACGCTGGGACAGGGCAACGCGCTGGTCGTTCGCGCCTGGGGCATGGTGGAGGCCCTGGGTGAGCACCACGTGAAGCTCCTGGCCCGCGACGGACAGGCCGTGGGGCCGGTCTGCGGCGCCAAACGGGTCATCCCCCTGGCACGCTCGAAGGTGAAGTTCCGGGGCGGCTCGTACCGGTGGGACTTCGAGCAGGGCGCGCTCACGCTGACGCTGGATGATGCGACGAAGCAGACCTTCCAGTTCGAGCGCGAAGAGGGCGTGGCGCCGTAGCGCTCCTGAAAGTCCACCCACCACGCGAGGTCAACCTGCGCCATCATGGCGTGTCCCGGAGTCCTGGGACGCGGTCTGAGCGCACTGGGAGGCACGCGAGGCGATGGCGACACAGGAGCGGATGGCGAGCGTGGATGCGCTGTGGTTCCACATGGAGGAGCCCGCCAATCTGATGATGATTACGGCGGTCCTCTTCTTCGAGGGGCGGGTGGACTTCGAGCGCCTGCGCACGGAGACCCGCACGCGACTGGTGGACCGCTACCCGCGCTTCCGACAGCGCGTGGTGCTGGGACGGTTGGGCCTTCCTCAGTGGGAAGATGCGCCGGACTTCGACCTCGACGCGCACCTGCTGCGCCTGCCTGTCCCCGCGCCCGGAGACCGCGCCGCGCAAGAGGCGCTGGTGAGCGAGTGGATGAGCACGCCGTTGGAGCGCTCGCGGCCCCTGTGGCAGTTCCACGTGCTCGAGGGCGCGCAGGGCGGAGACATCCTGCTGGCGCGGCTGCACCACTGCATCTCCGACGGCATCGCCCTGGCGCGCCTGTTGTTGTCGCTCACGGATGGCGACGCGACGGACGCTGTGCCTCCGCGCGAGCACACGCGGGCTTCGTCGAGCGGGCTGGCGCGGTGGGTGCGCGGCGCGCGCGCGGTGGCGGGGACGGCGCGGACGGTGCTGCGCAAGAGCGCGGAGCTGGCGGCCGAGCCCATCCTGGCTGGAGACCTGCTGCGACAGGGGGCGCTCAGCGCGGCGGCGCTCGGCAAGCTGATGGTGATTACGCCAGACCCGCGCACGCCGCTGCGAGGGCCACTGGGGACCCAGAAGCGCGCGGCGTGGTCCTCGCCCATTCCGCTGGAGCGAGTGAAGGTCGTGGGCCGTGCGCTGGGCGGCACGGTGAATGACGTGCTGCTGGCGGTGCTGACGGGCGCGCTCAGGCGCTACCTGGAAGCTCGCGATGTTCCGCCCGAGGACCTGCATGCGCTGGTGCCCGTGAACCTGCGGCCGATGGATGAGCCGGTGCCTCGCGAGCTGGGCAATCGCTTCGGTCTGGTGTTCCTGCGCCTGCCCGTACACATCGAGGACCCGCGTCGTCGGCTGCACGAGCTGTCGCGTCGCATGGGCCTGGTGAAGAAGTCACCGGAGGCGGTGGTGACCTTCGGCGCGCTGGGGTTGCTGGGGTACACGCCGGCCCCGGTGGAGCGGGCGGTGGTGGATGCCTTCGGCACGAAGGCCTCGCTGGTGGCGACGAATGTGCCCGGCCCCCGACAGCCGGTGTCCCTGGCGGGCGTGACGCTGCGAGAGCTGACGTTCTGGGTGCCGCAGGCGGGGCACCTCGGATTGGGCGTGAGTCTCTTCAGCTACGCGGGCCAGGTGACGGTGGGCGTGGCCGCGGATGTCCTCCGCGTCCCCGACCCGCATGTGCTCATCCAGAACTTCCACGAGGAGCTGGATTCGCTGAGCGAGGCCGCCGCCCAGCAGGCGTGAGCCGGTGGGCTACACCAGCCCGTGCTCCTCCAGCTTGTTGTAGAGCGTCCGGCGGCTGATGCCGAGCAGCCGCGCCGCCAGCGTGCGGTTGTCTCCCGCGCGCTTCAGCGCATCCACCATGGCCTGTCGCTCCGTGTCCTTGCGCTGGGACTCCAGCGTGCGTCCAGACTCGGCGCCCGCGGGCTGCGCGCTCGAAGTCGCGGGCAGGGCCGTGGTGCCCTGGGATGGCGTGAGGACGGGGGCGGAGAGTCCGGGCTGGCGAGCCAGCTCGCGCGAGACGTCTTCACCTGTCAGCGTCTGTCCATCCGAGAGCACCACCAGTCGCTCCAGGAAGTTCTGGAGCTGGCGCACGTTGCCCGGCCAGGACTGGGCCTGAATCACCGCGAGCCCGTCGGCGGTGAGCGTGAAGGGCGGCTTCCCGTTCGTCCGCGCATGGACGTCCAGGAAGTGTCGCGCCAGGGGTTCGATGTCCTCGGGCCGCTCGCGCAGGGCGGGCAGCCAGAGCGGCACCACGTTGAGTCGGTAGAAGAGGTCCTCGCGGAAGCGCCCCGCCTTCACCAGGTCCTCGAGCGGCTGGTGCGTGGCGGCCACGAAGCGAACGTCCACCTTCACCGTCTGCGTGCCGCCCAGTCGCTCCAGCTCGCGCTCCTGGATGACTCGCAGCAGCTTCACCTGCACGGCGGGCGAGATGTCTCCCACTTCGTCCAGGAACAGCGTGCCCCCGTGGGCCAGCTCCACGCGGCCCGGCTTGCGCGTGGCCGCCCCTGTGAAGGCACCCTTCTCGTAGCCGAACAGCTCGCTCTCCAGCAGCGTGTCCGGGAGCGCCGCGCAGTGCAGCTTCACGAAGGGGCCCGCATGTCGCGGACTGCCGTCATGCACCGCCTTCGCCGCCAGCTCCTTGCCCGTGCCCGACTCGCCCCGCAGCAGCACGGTGGCCATGCCCGTGGCTGCCTTCGCCAGCAGGGCCTGGGCCTCCGCCATCTTCTGGCTGCCACCGACGAAGGCGCTGGGAGTCCGCAGCGGCTCGTGCGCCGCCTCGCCCTGCGCTCGCAGCAGCGCCTTGCGGATGGTGAAGAGAATCTCTTCCCGGTCGAAGGGCTTGAGCACGAAGTCCGCCGCGCCCGCCTTCATCGCCTCCACCGCCAGCGGCACGGTGCCGTGCGCGGTGAGCAGGATGACGGGGACGTCGGGCCAGCCCTTCGCCACCTCGTTCAACAGCTGCATCCCGTCCATGCCCGGCATGCGCACGTCGCTCACCACCACGTCCACGGGCTTGCGCTCCAGCATGGCGAGCGCTTCCTTCCCGTCGCGCGCCGCGTGCGTCGTCAGCCCCGCCTGGGACAGCAGCGCTCCCAGCACCTTGGCCACCGCCGGGTCGTCGTCCACCAGCAGCACGGTCCCCTTCAACGCCTCGCTCACGCGGCTTCTCCTTCAGTCCCACTCCCGGCCTGCCGGACTTCCATCGGCAGGCTCAGGCGCACCACCGTACCGTGCCCCTCGCGGCTTGTCAGACTCACCGTGCCGCCATGTGCCTCCACCACCCGCCGCACGAAGGCCAGGCCAAGCCCGCTGCCCGCGGCCTTGGTGGTGAAGAAGTCGTCGAAGGCGCGCTCGCGGGTGCGCACGTCCATGCCTTCGCCCGTGTCCTCCACCTCCACCGCCACGCCGGGGCCGTCCCGCAGGGTGCGCACCGTGAGGGTTCCTCCTCCGGGCATGGCCTCGACGCCGTTGCGCACCAGGTTCTCCACGGCGTTGGCCAGCAGGTCGGCGTCTCCCGAGCAGGGCGGCAGGCCCGCCTCCAGCTCGCGGACGATGGAGACCTGACCCGGACTCGCGAAGGCCTGGAGCGACAGGACGCCCTCCACCAGTCGCCCCAGGTCCACGGGGTGGGGGAGGGGCTCCACGCGTGCCAGCCGCTGGTACGTGTCCACCACGCGGCCCAGCCGCTCCACCTGCTCCAGCATCAGGTCCAGGAACTCACCGTGGCTGGCCCACGACTGGCCCCGCGCGTGCTCTTCCTTGAGGTACTGCGCGGCGCCCTTCAGCGCGGCGATGGGGTTCTTCAAGTCGTGCGCCATCTGCGCGGAGAAGCGGCCCAGCGTGGCCAGGCGCTCCATGCGCTCGGCGCGCGTGACGAACGCGGTGACACCTCGGCGCGTGGCGGCCAGCAGCGCGAAGGTGATGGCCGTGGTGAACACGACGAGGGCGCCGACCTGCGCGGCGAAGAGGCGGAAGACGGTGAGGTACGCCAACACGCCCACGCCCGCGAGGGCCGCCGCGTGCAAGGCCATGCGCGGAGCGCCTTCTCCCTGGTCTCGACCGAAGAGTCCGAAGCGCAGCGACGCCGTGGCCATCACCGGCAGACCCAGGAGGGTGCCCAGGCTGCCCAGGCGAGGCACCTGCCGCAGGCCCAGCTCCACCGCGAGCTCCGTCAGCAGCAGGGCCACCACCAGCGTCAGGCCGAGCACCATCAGCCCCGCGCGGGCCCGCTCGTCGGAGTGACGTGCTTCGCGCAGGTGGAAGCCGAGCAGCGCGAAGCCGGCACTGAGGGGCGGTGCCACCAGCACGGTGACGAAGATGCCGAAGCGCAACGTCAACAGCCGCGCCGCCAGCGAGGGCGCCCCCAGCGACGCGAGCATCGTCATCGCCAGGGCGCCGAAGATGGCGTAGGTGCCGAACATGGCCCAGGCCGAGCGGCGACGTCGTCCCACGAAGGCGAGGGCGAAGTGCAGGGTACACGGCACCGTCATCAGCGCGGCGGCGAAGCCCACCAGCCTCCATCCCGGCTCGCCCGAACGCTCGAGCGCGAAGCCGGTGAAATTCCAGGTGGAGAGCGCGATGGACAGCAGGGACAGGGGCAGCGCCAACGGGCTGCGCCCCACGCGCGCGAGCGCCAGTCCCGCGAGCGCGAGCTGCCCGGCGCAGGCGATGATGCTGATCCACATCCCGCTCGTCATGACGCTCTGTCTCGTGCCCGTGTCACGGACGTCAGCATAGTCCGGGATGGCGGTCGGCTCGGAGCGGGCAGGCGTCCTGGCTCCGAGTCGATTCCGTGTTCGTCACGGGTGCGGGGCCACCCGAGCACGTCCTGGCTCCCAGTCGCGGAGCCCGCGCCCACACGTCATGCCCGAGACGCCGAGCACGTCCTGCGGCAGGGCTCCCCACTCGATGCCCGTGTTGATGAGGAGAATGTCATGGTGAATGACGAGAACCCCCTTCGTACCGCGTCCGCTCTCGCCCAGGCAGGCAGGACGGCCGAGGCCATCGCTTGCCTGGAATCCGCGCTGGCTCGGACTCGGCCGGACAAGGAAAGGCCCGCCAATGCATCCATTCTGGCTCGAACAGCGGGCCTCCTCTGCGAGGAAGTCGGAAGGCTTTCGCAGGCAGCGCTCTACTACGAAGAAGCAGTTGCTACCGCGGAAGGAGAGCCACTCCTGCTGCTCGCCCTGGCGGACGTCCGCTGGCGGTCAGGTCAAGCGGACAGCGCGCGTTCGTGCCTGGCAAGAGCCGAGTCCATGGCCCAGTCCGCCTCTGATGCCGATGCCTTGAACATGGTCGCCAACCTCCGCGCGCGGTGGGCGAGCGAGGACCGTTGAGCAGCTCTCGCTCCTCCGGTCTCCCTGCCTGTTTTGTCAGGCACTCTCAGAGCATGCCGAGCCGGCGCGCGTTGGCCGGGTCCACCGCCGAGGCTTCCCAGCGCCGCACGGCCACCTCGCGCTCCGCCTCGGGGGCGTCCGCGTAGTAGCCGAGCGTGTCGTTGAGCGCGCGGCTCAGCTCCTCGATGGCGGCAAGGCGCACGTCGAGTTCACGGTGGCGCAGCGCGGTGATGAGCCAGTCCGCGCGGCGGCGGCTGCGGTTCTCCAGCCACCACGTCGCCCACTGCTTCGGGCTGAGGCCCAGCGGCATGCGCGTCACTTCACGCAGCGCCTCCGCCGCGGCCTGGGCGCACATCTCGTCGTCGCTGCTCGTGAGCTGGATGAGGCCCTCGACGGCCTCGCGGTCATGCAGGCTGCCCAGCGCCCTCGCGGCCAGCGCACGACGCATCATGTCCCGGCTGGTGAGCTCCTGGCGCAGCTCACGCAGCGCCGCGTCCAGGCGGGGCAACTGCTTGAGCGCGGCGGCGGCCACTCGCGCGGCGCTAGAGATGTCCGGCTCCAGGTCGAACAGCCCGCGCAGCACGCCATCCACCAGCTCCACGTAGGGCAGGTTGCCCGCCGTGAGCAGCGCGAAGTAGCGCGTGTCCGCGTCCTGCGAATCCAGCAGCGGCGACAGGGCCTGCGCCGCCGGACGCCCCAGGCGCGACAGCGCGGCGGGAATCGGTCCCAGCTCGTCCGCCTCGGGCAGCTCGACGACGGGCAGCCGGCTCCAGGCAGTGGGGCCAGGGAAGTGCTGGGCGAGCACGCGGGCGCTGGCCTCGGGCGAGCGCGCCAGCTCCACCATCGCGTTGGAGCGCTGCGCGGCGTCCGGGCCGGTGAGTCGGCGCAGCAGCGGCGCGAAGTCCGGAGGCGGGCGCTCCTCTTGCGACTGCGCGCGCGGCGGCAACGCGGCGGCGCGGCCCATGGTGCCGGAGGTGCCTCGGCCGAAGAAGGGGCCCCAGCCCAGTCCCGCCACCACCGCGGGCGCGGGAACCGGAGCGGCGGCGACCGGCACGTCCACGTCGATGGAGATGTCCTCTTCCGGCGCGCGCGGCTCCGCGGTGACGCGCTGCTTGCGGAACAGGATGAGCTCCTGGAAGGCCGAGGACAGGTCCTGGCAGAACAGGATGTAGTCCGACAGCCGGCGCTGGCTCATCGGCTTCTGGCCGCAATCCCCGTAGAGGATGGCCACCAGCCGACCCTTCACCTCCACCGGGTACAGGAACACGGTGCGCGGCGTCTGCCGACCGAACAGCTCCAGGTAGTGTCGGGTGAGCGCGTCCGGAGGCAACGGGCCCGCGTAGCTTCCCCGCGTCACGGCCACGGTGCGGAAGACGCTGCTCGCGTCGAGCGGCACGGACACCTGGGCGAGCCCTTCACCCGTCATGCCCTCGCCACGACCGTCCCAGCCCACCGCCGCGCCACGCAGCACGGCGAAGGCCGCCACATAGTCGAACGTGCGCCGGCCGAAGCGCAGCGCCACGTCCATCAGCCGGTCGCGGTCCTTGGTGGACTCCTTCAGCGCCGCGCGCGCCTGGGCCAGCGTCCAGTCCGGAACGTCCTGGCTGGAGGGCGAGGCGGGCGGCCGTGCTTCCGGCTCGGCCTGACGAGGACGCGCCTGCGCCGGAGCGGACGGCTTGCCCGGGTTGGGGAAGACGATGAACGCGGGCTCATTCGAGCGCGGCGGCTGGAGCGGAACGGGGGCGTCCGGACGCGTTCCCGACAGCGGAGAGCCGAAGCGGAGCGTGGGCGGCGGAAGCGCGTCGGCCGCGGACTGCTGCGCGGGAGGGCCCGGAGGCCAGACCTGGGGCGACGTACCGGGCTGCGCGGGCGGCGCCGGGGGCCACACCTGCGGGGCTCCCGTCTGCGCTCCAGCGGGATTCGTCGCCGGGCGGGCAGCGGGCTGCGCGCCAGTGGGCGGCGCCGTCGCGGGACGGGTCGAGGGCTGCGAGGTGTCAGCGGGGCGCGTCGCGAACTGCGCGACGTCAGCGGGACGAGAGGCAGGCTGCGCGCCATCGGCGAGACGCGAACCAGGCTGCGCGCCGTCGGCGGGACGAGAGGCGGGCTTCGCGCTGTCAGCGGGACGAGAGGCGGGCTGTGCGCTGTCAGCGGGACGAGAGGCGGGCTGCGCGCCGTCAGCGGGACGAGACGCGGACTGCGCGCTGTCAGCGGGACGCGCGGGCGGAGGCGCCGCGACGGACGGGGCCGCTGGTGTCGCGGTAGGGGCGACACGCGTCGAGGGCGTGGTCTCCGTGGTTCGGGTCGGCGGCGCGACAGGGGCCGTCGCCGGGGCTCCTCGCGGCCCCGGTGCTCCGGCAGGCGGCGTCGCGGTGAGGACGGGGGGCTGGGCCGGTGCACCGACGGATGGCCGGGTCGGTGCGCCCATGGGGGGCGTCGCGGTGAGGACGGGGGGCTGGGCCGGACGTGTGTCGGGCCTCGACGGCGTCGCCGTGGCGGGGTGCTCGGCCGCGGGCATGTTCAGGCGCAGGGGCGCCCGGACGAACGCGGGAGGCGGTGCGGCCGCCGTGTCGGGCGGAGGAGGCGGCGGAGGCCGCTGGGACGCGGGCGGCGCCTTCGGCGTGGGCCTCGCCTCGGTGGTCAGGGGCTCTCTCGCCACCGAGCGGGCCAGCCGCTCCACCATCTCCACCGTGAGGGACTCATCCGGCGGAGGAGGCGGCGGGGGCGTGACGGGAAGCTGCTTCTCGGGGTCCAGCGCGGCGACGAGCTGGACGAAGCGCGGCGCCAGGGGCTGGCGGTAGATGGTGGAAATCCACTCGCGGATTCGCACCTCGGCGGCCACCCACAGCTCGAGCGGCCTGCCCAACAGGAAGCCGACCTCGTCGAGCTCCTTCTTCGGCACCGGATACGCGCAGGCGACGTGCAGCGTCTGCCCATCCAGGGAGAGCGGCACCACGCTGAGCCGCTCGGCGATTTTCGGCGGGATGAAGGAGGCGACCTCGGCGTTCGGCTCGAAGTCGACCAGGTTCACCGGTCTGAAGCCGGCGACGTCCCCGAGCAGCGCGAGCACATCCGTCTCGCTCACCAGGCCCTGCTCCAGCAACACCGTGTCCAGGTGCCCGCCCTGAGCCTGCTGTATTCGCAACAACTCTCCCGCCTTCTCCTGGGAAAGGAGCGTGCGGGAGACGAGAAGCTGGGCGAGGCGGGCGGGCATGTAGGCGCGGCATCTTACGGCCGCGGCCGCAAGGCACAATGAAGCGGTGAATCAGCTGGGTTGAACGACGAAAGTGGACGTCAGCTTGTCATGGAGCGTCTGTCCGCGGCGATCAAAGAGCGCCATCCAGAATCCGCCCAGGAACAGGACGAAGGAGACGCTGGCGAGCAGCGCCCGCACGATGGCCCGACCCGGAGCGGGCGCCAGTCCATGCGTGTCCACCAGGCGGAGGCCCAGGAGCAGCCGGCCCAGCGTGCGTCCATTCCAGAGAAAGGCCGCCACCGCGCAGTACACGAGCGCCAGGATCAGCACCAGGAAAAAGCCCGGCAGCAACACCGTGTGCAGCGCGCGCAGCCACGCGACGAAGCCGTCCAGGCCCGTCAGCCCGGCCACGGGCGCCTTCGTCCCCGTCACCGACGAGGCGAGGGTGATGTAGAGCGCCGCCACGCCAGCGATGGCCGCCGTGTCGATGGTGAACGAGAGCAGCCGGCGCCACAGCGACGCGGGACGGGCATGCACTTCCGCGACACCCGGCTGAGACGCAGTCCGGACCGACGGGGGACGCGGCTTCTCCGTGCGAGGCGCGCTCTCCGCCATCACGGGAAGCCCTGGCAGGGTATCCACGGACTCCAGCGGAGGAAGGCTGACGGGGGCCGCGGCCGGGGACTCCATCCGGGGAAGGCCCGGGGCGGGGGCCGCCGACTCCATCCGAGGCAGGCCCGGCGCGGGGGCCGCCGACTCCATCCGAGGCAGGCCCGGCGCGGGAGCCGGAGCCGCCGTCCGAGGCAGGCCGGGGGCCGGAGAGGCCACGCCAGGCAGGGGGTGCGCCGCCAGTGCGCGCGCCGCCGGCGGCGTGCCGTACGCGGGCGTCAGGGGGGACATGGAGGGCTGCGCCGGAGGAGGCGGGGGCGGCACATCCGCGGCGAACGCGCCACCACCCTGTGCCCACGAGGGCTGGGCGGCGGGCGGAGGAGGTGCGGCGCGAGGCGCGGCGACAGCCGGGTGGGCGGGCGCGGGCCGGGCGGCGGGCGTCATGCCCGGAGGCGTGGGGCGCTTGACGCCTGGCTGCTGCTGAGGCGCGGCGGCACGGGGCGCGGCGGGAGGCGGGAGCGGGCCGGCGAGGGGCGCCACGGACGGCGGCGGCGAGGGCGGAACGAAATCGGCGTCCCTGAGGGTGGGCGCCTCGTCGCGCTCGCCGGCTCGGCGGTCGATGCGGAGGTCACGGTCCAGCAGGCTCGGCACCGCGGGCACCGCGGGCGGACGAGCTTTGGCGGTGGCGCAGGCTGAGCACTCTCCGACGGGCGGCAGCATGGCACCGCACTTCATGCACTTGGACAACGGACTCCTCCGGGCTGACTACGGCGGGTGCCATGAAAAGACGTCCGCACGCGAGGAGCAAGAAAAGTGGCGAGCCCCCGAGGTCCCTTGGTCGAGGAACCGTCAGGGGCTCGTCAACGCAGGCGCCCACCTGTCCCCTGGGGAACGGCAAGTGTGGAGCGCCTCACGCTAGGCGTGGACGCGGCGCCGTCCCACTGCCCCGACAATCAGGAGCACGACGATGGCACCTAGCACCGACATGATGATGCCTGACGGGCGCAAATCGAAGAGGCGGCCATCCCGCGTGAAGAGGGACCCAATCAAACCGCCGAGCAGCGAGCCCACCATGCCCAGCAGCGTCGTCGCCAGCAGGCCCATGCTCTGCTTGCCGGGGAGGATGGCGCGAGCGATGAGGCCCGCGATGAGGCCGATGATGATGAATGCGATGATCCCCATGAACCCTTCTCCTGTTTGTGGGGACCCGAGAGGTCCCAGACGGCACAAACGTAGGAACCGGCAACCGAAGGTGGGAACCCGTGTGGAACGGGCGCTCGACTGACCCCCTGCTAACCAAGCTCACCGTCGAGGTGCATCATCACCGCCAGGGCGGCCAGGGCGGCCGTCTCCGTGCGGAGGATGCGCGAGCCCAGCGTGACGGGCCGGGCGCCGAGCGCCTTCAGCGCCTCCACTTCCTCGCGCGCCAGTCCGCCCTCGGGGCCCACCACGAGTGCCACCGGCGTGCCAGCGCCCGACGCTCGGAAGGCCTCGCCCAGTGGCACCGCGGACTCCTCCTCGTCCAGCACCAGCACCACCGTGCCCGGGGCCAGCGTTTTCGCGGCCTCGGTGAGCGTGCGAGGGACGTCCACGGTGGGCACGTCGTCGCGGCGACACTGCCTGGCGGCCTCCTCCACGATTTTCGTCCACCGCGCGGTGCGCTCCTGGGCCCGACGGGGCTCCAGCTTCACCACGCTGCGCACGGTGTCCACGGGAAGAAACGCGGCGGCGCCCAGCTCCGTGCCCTTTTGCAGCACCCACTCCAGCTTGTCGCCCTTGGGGAGCCCCTGGAGCACGCTCACGGCGCGGCGCGCGGGAGCCTGCCGCATGGTGCCCAGCCGCACGCGCACGGCTTCCGCGTCCACGCCCGTCACCTGTCCGTCGAAGGAGCGCCCCTTGCCGTCGAAGACCTCCAGCGCATCGCCCACGCCCAGCCGCAGGACATGAACGACGTAGTGGCGGCGGTCACCCGTCAGCGCCACTTCGGCGGGCGCGGGTTCCGGAATGGGGGCGAAGAGGCGGACCACGGGGTGTTCTCCAGCGGGGCGAGGTGAGTGTCTCGAGGCCCCGCGTCAAGGCGGCGACTTCAACAGCAAGCCGCCGTCCGACGCCAGGGCTCGCTGGGCTTTCCAACTTGAGGCACCATGGGTGAGCCGCGCTTTCGCGGCGAGTCCTCGGGCCCGTCGGGTGTGGGGGAGGACGCACCGACGTGACGACGGGTGGACCGGGAGCGCGAGCCCCTGGCCTTGAAGCGGAAGGAAAGGGACTCGCATTCATGGGCCGAAGCGACGAGGTCCTCGTGCCAGGCAGGGACACCGCGGTGGCCCGCTTCGCGTTGAGCCGCGCCAACGAGGAGTTGGTGCTGGCGGAGAGCTCGCTCCGGGGCGAGCGGCGGGTGGCCTGGGTTCGGCTCGCGCTGATGGCGTTGCTGTCGCTGAGCCAGGGCGGCATCGCCCACGTCACCGGGGAGCCGCTTCCGCCGCACGACTTCCAGCGCGTGCTGGCCATCGTGTTGTACGGGCTGTTCTCCGTCGTCGCGCTGCTCGTGCTGCGCCGACAGCGTCCGCACCTGCGTCATGCGCGGTGGCTGCCGGTTCCCACCACGGTGGCGGACACCAGCTTCTTCGCCTTCATGGGGTGGCATGCATGGGCGCGCACGGGCCAGTTCGACGCCGGGATGCTGGGCGCGAGCATGGGCATGGTGCTGGTCTTCTCCGTGGCGCGCTTCTCGTGGCTGCATGTGCTGCTGTCCACGACACTGTCGTCGGTGGGCTATGCGCTCGTCGCGGGCATGTCCGGGCACGGCACCTGGTCCAGCACCAGCTTCGTCGTCTTCTGCTACGTGACGCTGGGGCTGCTCATCGCGATGACGAACGCGGAGGTGGGGAGCATGTTCCTCCGGCTGCGGCGCCGTGATGGGCTTTCGCGCTTCCTGCCGAAGCAGGTGGTGGAGCGGGTGATGCAGTCGGGGGACACGTCGCTCCAGCCCGTGCAGCGCGAGGTCACCATCCTCTTCAGTGACATCCGCGACTTCACGATGTTGAGCGAGACGCTCCCTCCGAGGGAGGTGCTGGAGTTGCTCGACGAGTACTTCGGCCAGATGACCCACATCGTGATGACGCGAGGGGGCATCGTGAACAAGTTCCTGGGGGACGGGATGCTCGCGTGCTGGGGTGTGCCGGACTCGAGCGAGGACCACGCGGAGCGGGCCATGCGCGCGGCGCTGGACATGCGCGAGAAGCTGGGCGAACTCAACGCGCGTCGGGCGTTGCAGGGCCTGTCACCGCTGCGCATCGGGATTGGGCTGCACACGGGGGTGGTGGCGGCGGGCATGCTCGGGGGCGCGGAGCAGCACGAGTACACCGTCATTGGTGACGCGGTGAACCTGGCTTCACGGGTGGAAGGGCTCACCAAGGTGCACGGCGTGGATATCCTGGTGAGCGAGAGCACCTGGCTGCGAGGAGGAGGAGACTTCACCGGCAGGCGGCTGGGCGAGACTCACGTGAAGGGACGCCGCGAGGCGGTGGTGGTGCATGCGCTGCACGGCCACGTATCGGGTGCGCCCGTCGAGGTTCCGCCGCCTCCCGCGCGCATCGCGAGCGGCTCATAGCGGACGACGCAGCGGCGCCAGTCGCGTGTGTTCACGTAGCACGAGGCTGGCGACACGCCGCTCCGGTCGTGGCGGGCTTCACTTCGCTCGACGCGGTGCCGAGGCTGGCGAATACGCCGCTCCGTCGTTGGGTGCTTCACGTCGTGCGACGCGGTGCCGAGGCCGGCGACACGCCGCTCCGTCGTTGGGTGCTTCACGTCGTGCGACGCGGTGCCGAGGCCAGAGACACGCCGTTCCGTCGTTGGGTGCTTCGCGTCGTGCGACGCGGTGCCGAGGCCGGCGAGGTGCCGCCCCGGCGGTGGTGCTTCACGCCGTGAGCGTCGCTGGCTGAGGTCCGCCCGCCGTGACGCGGGCGTGCAGTCCGCGCTTCAGCCCCATCCCGAAGAGGACGAGGGTGAGCAGGTAGACGGGCTCGATGAAGAAGAGCAGTGGGCCGCCGAGGGACAGGCCGTGGGTCTTCTTCTCGAGGACGATGTGCGCGCCGACGACGAGCGCGAAGCGCACCACCATGACGGAGACGGCGACGATGGCGACGGTGGGGCCCGGCAGGTGGCCCACTCCCAGCGCGGCGTTCAGCGTGGGAATGAGCGGCAGGCTCATGAGGATGCCCGCCGTCCACTCCAGCGAGACGGCGTAGAGCGCCACGGCGGCGACCAGCACATGCGCCGCCGACAGCTCCGTGCCACCCACGGAGAACCGCACGAGGCCGAGCGGCACGAGCAGGGCGAAGATGAACATGTACGCGCCCAGGAAGTGAACCGCGCGGCTGACGCGGTTCTCGTGCAGGGGCATCCAGACGCGCAGCTTGTCGGCGAAGCTCATGGGGGGCGTGGGGACAGCGGTGCTCAGGCGCGCGCCGGGGCGCCGGCCTGGGGTTGGGGCTTGATGACGTAGTCGCCGAAGAGGACCGCGACGAAGAACAGCGGACCCACCAGCGCGTGGACCAGGTTGGTGAGGAACGACGGGGACTTCTTCTCCCAGACGGCATGGCCCGCCAACTGGATGAGCCAGCCGAACACGGCGATGGCCACCACGCTCCACGTGGGCATCAGCCGGCCGATGGGGAAACAGGCCGCCATGAACGCCACCACCACGAGGCCCAGCTTCACGTCCGCGCGCAGGTACCAGATGGCCGTCAGCGCCAGCGCCACCATGCCCAGCGTCAACACACCACCGGGCAGCACGGGAACGGCCACGAGCTTCACCCAGTCCATCATCGCGATGATGTGCAGCACGATGACGGGGATGGCGACCTTGTGAGTCAGCCGGTTGATGGGGTGCTGATGCGACGAGTAGTAATCATCGAAGAGGGCGGCGACCTGGGGCTTGAGCATGACGTCCTCCGGACGGGGGCAGGGGCTTCTGGGAAGTTAGGTGAAGTCGTGACGGGTGTCCTGGCGGCGCACGCCAATCTCCTGGCCGAAGACGCCACGGGTCGGCTGCCCCGCACCCCTCCCACCGCGCGGGACTCAGGGCCGCTCGGTGCTCTCGCGCCAGACGCGCGGCGTCATTCCCGTCCACCGCTTGAAGGCGCGGTCGAACGTGCTCAGCTCGGAGTAGCCCAGCAGGAAGGCGACCTGGCTCACTCCCAGGTTCGCGTCGCGCAGGTACTGGAAGGCCAGCTCTCGCCGCACCGCGTCGACCTCGTCCTGGAACGACGTCCCTAACTCCGTGAGTCGGCGCTGGAAGGTGCGGGGGCTGACGTGGAGTCCCTTGGCCACATCACTGACTTGGGGCGCCCCGTCCCGCAGCGAGGCGCGGATGACGTCGCGCACCGCCTGGACGAAGCCGGGCGCGTCTGGGGGAGCCGGGGGCGTGGGTGCGCTGACGCCACTGGCGGCGCGCTCCAGGACGGAGAGGAGGGCGGGGTCCGCGCCCACCACGCGCAGGTCGAGCGCGGTGGCGTCCAGCGAGAGGGCGTTGCGTCCTCCGCCGAACGTCGGGGTGACGCCGAAGTGCTCCACCAGCGGCGCGATGTCTGGAGGCGCGGGGTGGGCGAACGCGACGGCGCGAGGCTTCCACGGGCGCTCGGTGAGCTGGCGGCCGACGTGGGTGAAGAGGGCGAGGCCGTACTCACTGGCGTGACGGCCGTACGCGAGCGGGGCTCCGGCGATGCCGTAGGCGAAGGTGCCGCCGCCGTCCGCGTCGTCGGTGAACGACGCGAGCCACGCGGGCTCCAGCAGCGCCATGTACCGCGCGAGCGAGCGGAAGGTGTCGCGCACCGTGGGCGAGGCCCGGGCGATGTACTCGACGAGCCCGTAGTTGCCGCGCGGCACGCGCTGGGCGACGTGGAGTCCGAGGAAGGCGTCCTGGGAGAGGGCCTCCGCCGCGTCCAGGAAGGCGTGCAGGGTGGGGAGCGGGAGGCTGACCTCGGGAAGGGTGCCAGCGTCGAGCGGCAGGCCGAATCGCTCCACCAGGGGCGCCGGGTCCAGGCCCGTGGCGCGCAGGTAGGCGAGCAGCGGGCCCACGAGTTGGGAGCGGACCTCGTCCGGGGGCTTGGGCGGCGGATGGGTGGGTGGGGGCTCCACGCGGCGGGGACGCTAGCGCGTTCGGAGCGTGGAGCCCAAGAGACGTTCAGCGCGGCTCGAAGGGGCCAATGAAGTCCTGCTTGCCGATGCGCACGCCGTTGTGGCGGAGGATGTCGTAGGCCGTGGTGACGTGGAAATAGAAGTTCGGCAGGCCGAAGGTGAACAGGTAGTCGTCTCCCTGGAAGTCGCGCTTGTAGTCCCCCGCCGTGAGCGTGACGGTGCGCTTCTCGCTGCCCTGGAGCGTCGAGGCGTCGATGGACTTCAGGAAGGCGACGGTCTTCGCGATGCGCGCGTGCAGCTCGTCGAAGGTCTTCTCGGTGTCCGGCATGCGCGGGGCGGGCACGCCGCTCAGGCGCTCGGCGGTGGCCTTCGAGGTGTCGCTGGCGCGCTGCACCTGGGCCACGAGGTTGAGCATGTCCGGCGCCAGCTTCGCGTCGAGCAGGGTCTGCGGGTCGACTCCGTTCTCCTTCGCGTGCTGGGCCCCCTTTTCGAGCAGGGTGGAGAGCACGTTGAGGGCTCGGATGAAGACGGGAATCGACGCCTGGTACATCGAGATGGACATGGAAGGCTCCAGGCCGTCACGGGCGGACGGCGGTTCTTCGAGGCGCGACTGTCTAACGCGTCCCTCATTTTCGTGCCGGGCAGAGAAGGTGACGCGAGGTGTCGAGGTCCGTGTGGGAGTGAAGTACCCTCAAGACGGATGGACAATCTCGCTCACTCGCTGGTCGGAGCCTGGATGGCGGAGGCGGGGCTGAAGCGCTACACGCCGCTGGCCACCGCTACGCTCGTCATCGGCGCGAATCTCCCGGACGTGGATGCGGTCTTCGCCCTCGCGGGCTCGGACGCGTCGCTGTACTGGCGTCGAGGCTGGACGCATGGGGTGCTCGCGCTGTCGCTCTGGCCCTTCGTGCTCACGGGGCTGATGTTGTTGTGGGACCGCTTCGTGCGAAGGCGCCGGCGGCCAGACCTGGCTCCCGCGCGCGTGGGGCCGCTGTTGCTCTTGTCCACGGTGTCGGTGCTGAGCCATCCCGCGCTGGACTGGCTCAACACCTATGGTGTGCGGCTGCTGATGCCGTTCGACGGGACGTGGTTCTACGGAGACACGTTGTTCATCGTCGACCCGTGGGTCTGGCTGCTCGCGGGAGCGGCCGTCATCATGGCGGATGCGCGCACGCGGAAGTCCGTCGCGGGCTGGCTCGTGTTGGGCGTGGCCACCACCGCGCTCGTCACCATTCCAGGTTTCGTTCCCTGGCCCGCGAAGGTGCTCTGGGCCGTGGGTGTCGCGGCCATCCTCTGGCTGCGCTTGAAGGGCACGCAGGTGGTGTCCACCCAGCGCGTGGCCACGGTGTGCGGCGTGGGACTGGTGCTCTATCTGGGCGCCATCCTGCTGGGCTCCCAGGTCGCCGCGCCCAGGGCCCAGGAGTGGCTGAAGGCGCGGGGGCACTCCGTGGAGCGCGTCATCGCGGGGCCGGTGCCCGCGAATCCCTTCGTGCGAGACCTCATCGCCCTGGGGCCGGACCGCTACCACTTCGTTCGCGCGGACTTCCTGCGCGGCGGTGATGAGCATCTTGAAATGAGCGGGCCGACGCTTCCTCGCGAGCCGAACCCCGGGCCCGTCATCCAGGCCGCACTCGCGGCGCCGCATCTGCGTGGCCTCGCCAACTGGCTGCGTTTGCCCACGTATCAGGTGGCACAGACGGAGGCCGGGTGGCGCGTCACGATTGATGACGTGCGCTACTCGCGCTCGCAGAGCGGAGGACTCGGCTCCGCCGTCGTGGAACTCGACAAGGAATTGCGGCTCGTGAAGCGCCCGACCGTCGAGTAACCCTCCGCGCGCGGGCGCGTGGCCACACGCTGTCGTGCCCACTCCGCATCGAGGAGTCTCGCCACATCCCCGAAGCCGCCCACTCGCGGGTGAGGACGCCGCGCGAGCCACATCCCTGAAGGAGCCCACTCGCGGGTGAGGACGCCGCGCGAGCCACATCCCTGAAGGATCCCACTCGCCGGTGGGGGCATCGCGCGAGCCACATCCCCGAGGCGGCGCTTCGTGGGCGCCGTACGTCCAGGCTCGCGTGGTCGCCGCACGCGAGCCCTCGCTCGGGCACTTCAGCGCTTCAAATCGATGCGCACCCACTCGCCCTGCGTCGCACCGGGCAGCACGGTGAAGCCCTGGTTGCGGTATGCGGCCTCCACGTCCGCGCGCTGATGAGACAGCACGCCCGCGAGCACCAACCGGTCCTTCGCCTTGAGCGCGATGAGCGGCGCCAACTCGATGAGCGTGTTGGCGAGGATGTTGGCCAGCACCAGGTCGAACGTACCTTCCACCGCCGTCAGTTCCTTGCCGGACACGTCGATGTCGGGCGTGCCGTTGTCCGCCAGGTTCTCCTGCGCCAGCTCCACCGACGTCGGGTCGTTGTCCGTGGCGACGACGCGCCCCGCGCCCAGCTTCTTCGCCGCGATGGCGAGCACACCCGTGCCGGTGCCCACGTCCAGGACGCTCGCGCCCGGATGGTCCGCCATGAACGCATCCACCGCCGCCAGACACAGCGACGTGGTGGGGTGGTCGCCCGTGCCGAAGGCCATCTTCGGCTCAATCACCAGTCGCACCGCCCCGGCGGGGGCATTGCCCACGTCCCACGGCGGCCCCACCCACAGCCGGCCCACATGGACGGACTTGATGAGCGACTTCCACTCGTTGCTCCAGTCCTGCTGGGGCTGCTCGTCCAGGCTGAGCCGGGCCGAGGGGTAGGACTCGGCGACCTCTTCGCGGGCGGCCTCGGCCGTCTCGCGGTCCTCGAAGTAGCCAATGATGATGTTCTCGCCCACCGGCGGAGCCTTCACGCCGGGCATGGGGGGAGTCTCCCGGTCTCGTACCTCGAGGCCGAGCGCACCGGACTCGTGGAGGAGGTCCTGTACGGCCTCGGACGCTTCCTCGGGCAACTCCACGGTGAGTGACAGATAGGTCTGGGACATGCGGGCCCTTTTACCGCGCCGTGCGTAGCGTGGGAGCGCCGTGAGACACCTGTTCATCTTGTGGCCGCTGGCCTGGCTGACCGCCTGCTCCGGCCCAGAAGCGCCCGACGCCGCCGTCTGTCGGGATGTCGTCAACCGCCTCTGCGAGACGTCGGCCTGTCCCGGCGTGGCCGAGCAGCTCGCCGTGGACACCCGCTGCGAGGCCACCCTGTTGGAGCGGACCGGCTGCGGCTCGGAGGACTTCACCTTCTCCGTACCCACTCGGGAGCGGGTCCTGGACTGCCGGGTGCCACTCATCCGGGAGGGGACCACCCCGGGGCGCACGCCCACCTGTGGGGATTCGGCCCGGTTCCTCGTGGACTGTCCGGACGTGACGACCTTTTTCCGGGGGGAAGTGCCATGAAGCGGTGGGTGGCGTCGGCGTTGGTGCTGTCGGTGGGGTGTACGCCCCTGGATATGGAGCGGCGCACCGAGCGAGGCCCCGTCCTGCGCACGTACCTCCAGGAGACGCAGCTCGGGGAGCGCATGCCCTTCGCGCGCACGGAGGTGCGGTGGCCCCAGCTCTCCCTGCGCTTCTTGACGGCGGACATCTGCCGCACCGAACAACACGCCGAGTACACCGAGGACATCATCACCACCCGCTCCGCGCCAGGCGCGGCGGGGGCGGTGAGCTCGGGGGGTGTCCTCACCGCCGTGGGTGGCTTCCTGGTGCTGGGGCGCACGCTCTTCTCCAACACACCGGACAAGGACTCCATCGACCGGAGTGGCCACTACGGTGCCCCCAGTCGCGAGGTGGCGACGACGTGGGGCGTGGTGCTGCTGTCACTGGGCGTGCCCGCGGTGGTGGCGGGCATCATCCAGCTCCACCGGGGCGGCGAGACGAAGGAGACGCGCAAGGCCGACGAGATGGTGGCGTTGCGTGAGGTGCCCTGTCAGCCGCAGCCCGCTGATGGCGTGGTGGAGCTGGCGGGCGGCAATGGCCCTCCGCCCGAGCCGCGCGCCACGCTGAATGGGACGCTGGTGCTGAGCGCCGACGAGATGCGGACGATGAGCTTCTCGGGCCTGCTGTTGGACGGAGCCCCGGTGCTGCTCCATGACGAGGACCGCTCACGGATGGAGACCTTCCGCACCTGCGCCTCGCTGCTGGCCGCGCCGGTGGACCCGGAGGCGCTGGCCCGCGAGGCCAAGACGCATCCGAACCGGCTTCGCACCAAGCGGGAGCTGGTCCGGGCCTGCACGACGCTGCCGGGGGCTCCGGCGGGTCCGTTGCTGGAGGCCATCGACTCCGCGCTCTCACTGGGGACAGGCGTCGAGCCGGAAGCGAAGCCTTCGCCTCCTCCACCCATGCCAGGCACCGACCTCTGAGTCAGCACGGGTCACCCGCGAGCCCGGAGCGAGAATGCGAAAGGGCCCACCCTCGCGAGAGAGCGGGCCCCTGAGGCTCCGATGAGTTCAGCGTGACGCGGGGCCCACCCTCGTGGAAGAGGGCGGGCCCGCGACTCACGGACCGACGACGGTGAGCACGCTCTTGTCGAAGTCGAT
Organism: Myxococcus sp. CA056; assembly: GCF_013336715.1. NCBI lineage: Bacteria > Pseudomonadati > Myxococcota > Myxococcia > Myxococcales > Myxococcaceae > Myxococcus > Myxococcus sp. CA056. The sequence continues at coordinate 120,430 of NZ_JABUMT010000001.1, read as the reverse complement.
GACCTGACGCGCCACCTCGAGCACCTGGTCCGACGTCACCGCGGCGATGTGCTCCGCGTAGTGCAGGAAGTTGTCCAGGTTCAGCCCGTAGACGGTGTCCATGGCCATCATCCCCGCGCGCGCGCCGTTTCGCTGGAGCGCGATTTCGTGCGTGCCGATGAGGTTCTGCTTCGCCCGCTCCAGCTCCTCCTCGGGGATGCGCTCGTCACGGATGCGCTTCAACTCCGCGCGGATGCCGTCCAGGGCCGCGTCCACCTTCTCGGGGCTCGTGCCCATGTACGCGGCGAAGTAGCCCGGCTCGATGCCCTCGACGCCGAAGCTGCTCACGCTGTACGCCATGGAGCGCTTGTCGCGCAGCTCCACGAAGAGCCGGCCGCCCTGCCCGGACAGCACGCCCGACAACGTCTCCAGCGCGTGGCGCTCCGGGTCGTTGATGCGCAGCCCCCGGAACCCCATCACCAGATGCGACTGAGCCTTGGCCAGCACGCGCTTCTCCTGGCGCGCGGCCTCCAGCGGACCCTCGGCGGTGACCTTCGGCGCGGCGGCGGCCTTGCCTCGCGAGGCGCCGAAGTACTCCCGCGCCAGCGCGAGCACCTCGTCCACCTTCACGTCGCCCACCACGGTGAGCGTGAGCTGGGACGGGTCCATGTAGCGAGCGTGATACGCGCGCAGGGCCTCGGGCCCCAGGGCCTCCACGGACTCCTTCTCCCCGAGCGTCGGCAGCCGGTACGGATGCGTCCGGTACAGCGTCCGGTTGAACAGGTCGAACGCGAGGCTGGACGGCTTGTCCTCGCGGGTGAGGATGTCCTGGAGCATCAGCGCGCGCTCGCGCGCCACCTCCACCTCGGGGAACGAGGGGTTGGACAGCGTGTCCGCGAACAGGCGGAAGGCCGACTCGAAGTGGCGCGAGAGGAACTCGCCCCGCAGGTTCACCGAGTTGCGCCCGCTCAATCCGCCCATGCTGCCCGCGTAGATGTCCACGAGCTGCGAAATCTCCTCCGCGTCCCGCGTCGGCGTGCCTCGCGTCAGGCTGCGCGACAGCAGCGTGGTGAGGCCGTTGTCGGCGGACGTCTCGTAGCGCAGGCCGCCCATGAAGGCCGCGCGCATGGCGAACAGCGGCACCGCGGGCTCCTCGCGCACCATGATGGTCGCGCCCGAGGGAAGCTTCTCCGTGATGATTTCGCTGGGGCCCTTCGTCTTGGCCCCCAGGCGCAGCGAAGGCTCTCCCACGGAGACCTTGCTCGCCTTGCGCTCCGGAGGCGCGGCGACGGGGCCGCGTTCCACCCGGTCCAACACCGCGTGGACCTGCTCCTCCGTGAAGGTCGTGCCGTGCGGCAGAAGCCCGGTGACGGTGGCGTGGTCGAAGCGCAGGTACTTCTCCGCCGCCGCGCGCACCTGCTCCGCCGTGAGCGAGCGGATGCCCTCGTAGTAGCGCGCCTCCGCCTCCAGGCTGCCCATGCCGGACTGGTAGAAGCCCATCTTCCGGGCGATGCCCTGCACCGTCTCGCGCTGGTAGACGGCCTCCGCCTCCAGCAGCGCCTTCGCCGTGGACAGCTCGTCCGCGGCCACCGGCGTCACGCGCAGCGTGGCCAGCGCCTTCGAGGCCTCCTCCAGCGCCCGCTCGAGGTTGCCCGGCTGCAGCGTCATCGACATCGAGAACAGGCCCGGGTCCTGCGGCGTGTAGGAGAACGCGTGGATGTCGTTGACCAGGTTGTGCTTGCGCTTCACCTCGCGCGTCAGGCGGGAGGCGTCACCCTGGCCGACAATCATCGCCAGCACGTCCATCGCGGGCGTGTCCGCGTGCGAGGCCTCGGGGATGGGGAAGGCCATGTGCAGCCAGGCCTCCTTCACCTCGTCCGGGCGCAAGAGCACGCGGCGGCCGGTGGGCGTGGGCTCCTCGGGACGCTTCCCCGCGCCCTCGTACGGACGGCCCCAGTCCCCGCCGAAAATCTCGTCCACCCACCCGCGCAGCTCCGCCTCGCTCAGGTCTCCGGAGACGGAGAGCACCAGGTTCTTGGGCGTGTAGTAGCGGTGGTAGAACTCCAGCACCTTCTCCCGCGTGAACCCGCGCACGCTCTCCGCCGTGCCGAGCACCGGCAACCGGTACGGATGCGTCTGGAACACGGTGGAGAACAAGTCGCGCGACGCGCGCCGCGAGGGTGTGTCCTGGCTGCGCTTGATTTCCTCGCACACCACCTCGATTTCGCGCGCCAGCTCCTCGGCGTCGAAGGAGGAGCGGCGCACCGCGTCCCCGAGGATGTCCAGGCCCGTCCGGGCGAACTGGCTGGCGATGACGATGTGGTAGACGGTCTGGTCGTACGACGTCCAGGCGTTGATTTCGCCGCCGTGGGCCTCCACGTCGCGGGCGATTTCGCCGGGGCCTCGCCGCTCGGTGCCCTTGAAGAGCATGTGCTCGTGCAGGTGGGCCAGGCCCGCCTGGTCGGGGCGCTCGTCGGCGCTGCCGACCTTGACCCAGACCTGGAATGCCGCGACCTTGGCGGCGTGGTTTTCGTCGAAGACGACGGTGAGCCCGTTGGGAAGCGCGTAGCGGATGGCCATATAGGAGCGTCCGAAGCTGGCACTCGCCCCCCAGGAGGGCAAGGCGAGGTGTGATGTTTCCCCCACTGGCTAACGCCCGGGGGCCCCGGCGTCGAGGGGTCCGTGCGGCCTCCCAGCGTCCAGGAGCCCGAACCGACCTGTCTCGTCACGCGTCCCTGGTAGGCCGCGCCGCCGGGCGGTAACCTGCGAATGCCCATGCCGTCACCTCCGGAAGAGGTGGATCCGCTCGCGGACCTGCGCGACAGCCTGGACCTGGAGGACACTGGCGTCCAAGCGGCCCCCCCCGCCCCCACCGCCGCTGCCCCCTCCAGGCCCCAGCCCAAGCCCCCGCCCTCGGCGCCACCGCCCGCTGCCCCGCCCCCTCTGCCCCCTCGCCGTCCGGCCGCTTCCGCGGTCTCCGCGTCGGTGGGCACGGGTGCGTCCAAGCCCGCGGCCACCCCAGCCCCCATCGCCCCGGCCACCCCGGCCCCGATTTCGCGGGCGGTGCGGGTGCCCGGCAATGACCCCTTCAACGAGGCGTCCGAGCCCCGGATGCCCATGGGGGGCTCGCCAGAGGACAAGCTGGAGTACTTCCGGGCGGTGGTCCGGCAGAAGACGGAGACCCTGGCCCGCGCCCGCACGCTGTACGCGGAGCGCGACGGGGAGGTGAACGGGCTGAAGCAGTCGCTCACCCAACTGCGCAAGGAAGCGGCGGAGGCGAAGGCGCAGCTGTTGGCGGTGAAGGACTCGCCCGCGAAGCTGGTGCAGACGTCGGAGGCGCTGTCGGGCGCGGAGAAGCGCGCCGCCGAGGCCGAGGCGAAGCTCGCCGGCCTGGAGGCGGAGCTGGCCTCGTTGGAGGCGGACCGCAAGGACCTGTCGCGCGCGCTGGCGGAGGTGGAGTCGGAGATCCCCCGGCTGACGGCGGAGCTCCAGGACGAGCGCGAGTCGCGGGGCGCGGTGGCCGAGGAGCTGGTGGGCGCCAAGGAGGCGCTGTCGCTGGCGCAGGACCGCGTGGCGGAGCTGGCGGCGGAGAAGTCCGAGTCGCAGGGCGCGCTGGAGGCCGTCCAGGAGCAGTACCAGCAGGTCGTCGCGGACGTGGAGAGGCTGGGCGGCGAGCTGGAGGAGATGACGGGCGAGCGCGACTCGCTGAGCCTGCGCGCGGGGCAGTTGGAGACGGCGCTCGCGGAGGCGCAGGGCGCGCTGAGCGCGGTGGAGAGCGAGAGCGACTGGTCCAAGAGCTCGCTGGAGGAGTCGCAGGGGCGCGCGCAGACGCTGGAGCAGGAGCGCGACGAGGCGCGCCGTCAGCTCGCGGTGGTGGAGGAAGGGCTGCGCACGCTCCAGGGCCAGACGGCCGAGCTGGAGAAGGCGCTGGCGCTGAAGGACGCCGAAATCGTCGGGCTGCGAGCGGCGCTCACCGCGCGCACCACGGAAGCGGCGGAGCTGCCCGTGTTGCGGCAGGCGCTGGAGGGGCGCGCCTCGGAGCTGGCGCGGCTGACGTCGCGTCTGGAGGCGGAGGAGGCGCGCGCGACGGAGCGTGCGCAGGCGCTCGAAGAGGGGCTGTCGCAGGCCGGTGAGCGGGCGTCGGTGGCGGAAGGGGAGGCGGCGGCGCTGAAGGAGGCGCTGGAGGCGCTGGAAGTCGAGCAGGTGGCGCTGCGCGACAGGATGGAGGCGGACGCGGCGGCGCTGGGCGAAGCGGCGCAGCAGGCCGAGGCCAAGGTGGCCGAGTTGACCTCGGCGCTGGAGGCGGCGCAGGTCGAGCGCGAGGCGCTGAAGAAGCAGGTCGGCGCGGCGGAGATGAAGGCGGCGACCACGGACGCCGAGCGCGTGGGACTGGCCGCGCGCGTGTCGATGCTGGAGACCGCCTCCGGGCAGCGTGAGGCGGAGCTGGCGCGGGTGCAGGGCGTGCTGGCGCAGGCGAAGGAAGACGTGTCGCTGGAGCGCGTGCGTCGCGAGGCGGCGGAAGCCGAGCGCGCGGACGCACAGGTGCGGGCCGCGGAAGAAGAAGCGCGCGCGGACTCGCTGGCGGCGGGGAAGGGCGGCACCGAGGCGGAGCTGGCGGAGCTGCGCGATGAGCTGGAGGCCACGCGCGCGGAGGCGGACAAGGCGGAGCGGCTCCAGCAGCGCTTGAAGATGCTGGAGGGTGCGCTGGAGTCGGCCAAGGCGGAGGCCACCAAGGCGGCGCAGGCAGCCCAGGTCGCGCAGGCCGCGAAGCAGAAGGAGACCGAGGCGAAGCTGGCGCAGGTCGAAGCGGCGCAGGCGAGTGCCTTGAAGGAGGCCGCCGAGAAGCTGGCGCAAGCCGAGGCCGCGCAGGAGCGCAAGCTCAAGGACCTTGAAGCGAAGCTCTCCCAGGCCGAGACCGCTCAGGCCAGCGCGCTGAAGGCGGCCGCCGAGAAGCTGACGCAGACCGAGGCCGCGCAAGCGAGCGCGCTGAAGGCGGCCGCTGACAAGCTGACGCAGACCGAGACCGCGCAAGCGAGCAAGCTCAAGGACCTCGAAGCGAAGCTGACGCAGACCGAGGCCGCGCAGACGAGCAAGCTCAAGGACGCCGAAGCGAAGTTGTCGCAGGCCGAGGCCGCGCAGGCGAGCAAGCTCAAGGACGCGGACGCCGCGCGGTCCGCGACGGAAGCGAAGCTGTCTCAGGCGGAGTCTTCGCAGGCGGGCAAGCTCAAGGACCTCGAAGCGAAGCTGGCTCGGGCGGAGGCCGCGCTGGAGGAGTCGCGCGGCGCGAAGGCGGGACAGGCCAAGGACTCGGACGCGGCGCGAGCGGCGGTGGAGGCGAAGCTGACGCGCGCGGAGTCCTCGCTCCGGACGGAGCAGGAGGCTCGCGCGGCGCTGGAAGCGAAGCTGGTCCAGCTCGAGAAGCAGGCGGGCGGAAAGCCCGCTGGCGGTTCCGGCGACTGGGAAGCCGAGCGGGAGGGGCTCAAGGCGGACGCGGCGAACCTGAAGCGAAAGCTGATGGCGGCCGAGACGGCGCTCGAAGCGGCGGCTGGCTACAAGGCGAAGATCGCGAAGCTCGAAGCGCAATTGAAGGGCCGGAAGTAAAGGTTTGCCCCTCATGCCGTTCGACGCACCAGTGGACCCGCTCACGGGGATGGCCGCGGCCCGCTTCGGGCTGTACCTGCATTTCCCCTATTGCCTCGCGAAGTGCCCGTACTGCGACTTCGCGGTGGCGGTAGCGAAGCAGGTGCCCGAGGAGCGCTATGCGAACGCGGTGCTCGCGGAGCTCGACACGCGGCTCGCGGCGTCGCCCGGGCTGCGCTCGAAGCCGCTGGAGTCCATCTTCCTGGGCGGCGGCACGCCTTCGTTGTGGCACCCCCGCTACGTGGCCCGCGTGCTGGAGGGCATCGCCGCCAGGCTGACGGTGTCGCCCGGCGTGGAGGTGTCGCTGGAGGGCAACCCGGAGCGCGCCGACGCGGAGCGCTTCGCGGGGTATCGGGCCGCGGGGGTGAACCGGCTGTCGTTGGGCGTGCAGTCCTTCCGCCCGGAGACGCTCAAGGCGCTGGGCCGCGCGCACGACGCCGCGCAGGTGGAACTCGCCGTGGAGCTGGCCCGGCGGGCGGGGTTCCCGGTGGTGTCCATGGACTTCATCTACGGCGTGCACGGGCAGAGCGTGGCGCAGGTGGAGGAGGACGCGCGGCGGGCGGTGGCGCTCGCGCCGGAGCACCTGTCCACGTATGCGCTGACGGTGGAGCGCGAGGTGCTGGCGGAGGACACGCCGTTGTCCAAGCGCCTCAAGCGCGGCGAGCTGGAGCTGCCCGCGGACGACGACGTGGTGGAGATGGCCCGGGTGGTGCGCGAGGTGTATGGCGCGGCGGGCCTGCGCCGCTATGAAGTGTCCAACCACGCGAGGGAGGGCTTCAGCTCCCGGCACAACGCGCTCTACTGGACGGGGGGCGAGTACCTGGCGCTGGGCGTGGGCGCCACGGGCATGCTGCTGACGCCCGAGCCCTCGCGCTACGTCAACGTGCGCAGCCCGGAGAAGTACCTGGGCGAGGTGGAGGCGGGCCGCTTGCCGGAGGAGGGGCGGGAGGCGCTGGGGCCGGAGGAGCTGTTCGCGGAGCGGCTGTCCATGGGCTTGCGGCTGGTGTCCGGCGTGGACTGGGAAGTGGTGTGCGAGCGGTACGGGCAGTCGGTGGAGGCGCGGCGGGTGGAGGTGGCGCGGCTGGTGGAGCACGGCTTCGCGACGCTCACGGGTGGGCGGCTGGCTTTGACGGAAAAGGGCGCGGACGTACACAGCGCCGTCTGCGCGCGGCTGCTCTAGTCAGCGGCGCGCGCGAGGGATGTCGAGGAGCTTATGAGCAAGTGGATGTTGTGGATGTTCCTGACCCTGCTGACCGGCAGCCCGTTGCTGTCGCTGGGCCTGGTCATCGTCTTCATCTTCGTGGCGGACCGCTTCACGTGGCGGCTCTTGCCCAGCCCGGTGCGCATGTTCAAGCGCTTCCAGCGCGCGGGCGAGCTGGCGGGGACCATCCTCACCAACCCTCACGAGCGGCGCGCGCGGCACGAACTGGCGGACATCCGCGTCGAGCAGAAGCGGTACGACGAAGCCGTGGACATCCTCAAGCCCAACCTGGAGGCGGGCGACGAGGACGTGGACACCCTGTACCTCCTCGGCGTGGCGTACCTGGGCTCCGGAGACGCGCGCCGCGGTGAGCTGCTGTTGGACGAAGCGGCCAAGCTGGACGCGGGCTACCGGCAGGGCGCCATCGACCTGGAGCGAGGCCGCTTCCGGCTGAAGCGCGGCGAGGTGAAGGGCGCGATTGAAGCCCTGGAGCGCTTCTGCGCGGTGCGGCTGGGCTCGGTGGAGGGGCGCTATCTGCTGGCGCGCGCGCTGGCGAAGGACGGGCGCGCGGCGGACGCGGCGCGGATGCGAGAGCTGGCGTGGGGCGAGTACGTGGCGGCGCCGGGCTTCCAGCGTCGCCGCGAGCGCCGGTGGGCGTGGCTGTCGCGCCCCAGCCGGCCTCTCACCTACGCGGTGCTGCTGGCGTTGGTGCTGGGGACGGGCGCGGCGGTGGCGAACCAGCTGGGCCTGTTCGCCCCGCGCGCGCACGGCCGCCACGGGTATTACGGCGACCGGTACTCCGGCGAGATGCCCTCGGCCACCGGCCTGGAAGAGGACGTGGACTAGCCTGGAGGTCGCCGCGGGCCCGCGTTGCAATGACAGACCCGGGCGCGCGGCTCGTGATGCGAGGGCCCGTTCAGGGCCCGTCGTAGCAAGCGAAGTTGCAGTATGGCTTGCTCTGGTTGCCGTTGGGCGCCAGGTATCCGGGGCAGCACTGCACGCTGCCGCAGACCACGGTGGGCGCGGCGAGGTCACACGTTGGAACGCAGGTGCCCACGACGCAGGTCTGGGTGCTGGGACATTGAGATTCGTGCGTGCACGGCCGGCTGTGTTGCTCCGTCGTGCCCAGCTCCTGACCGGGGTCCTCCACCGAGCCGCCACAAGCGGCGGTGAGACAGAGCAGCGTGACAGCGATGCTGCGTGAGAGTGACTTCATGGGAGTCCTCCAGGGGTGTGGAGCCCCATCCTAGACCCCTCCGGGGCCAAGCCCGCGCCGTGTTCGAGTGACACAAGGGGCCGTCGCCCCGCGTCACCGTGGTGCCCCGGGCGCACCTGGCCGTGCGAGTCGTCAACGGTTGCATGTGAGGCTTCGCACCCTGAGTGAATCCGCCTTCGCTCGCTGTTCGAATCTCTCCGTGAAAGTACGACTCCCTGGAACATGTCTGGAGTCACTGGACAGCGGGAGCGAGGGGGAGCGTAGGCTTCCGGGGCCAGCCCTTCTCGCGTCCACAGCCGAGGCACCGCTCCATGTTTCCCACCCCGTCGCAGGTGCTCCGCCAGCGCGAGGGCTTGCTCGCCGACACGCCGTTCCCCCTGCTGGTGCATGCGCTGATGGTGGAGGAGCGCACCTGCACGCTGGAGCTGAAGGTGCGGCAGCGCGAGAAGCGCATCCTCTTCGAGGACGGCTCACCAGTGGCGTGCCAGTCCAACCTGCTGCACGAGACGCTGGGCAAGTACCTGGTGGAGAAGGGCCGGCTGACGGAGGCGGACTACCAGAAGTCGCTGGCGGAGAGCGTTTCCACGGGCATGCAGATGGGCGGGCTCCTGGTGCAGAAGGGGCTCATCAGCCCCTTTGACTTGTACAAGCAGCTCCAGGCGAACCTGGCCCACAAGCTCCTGGATTGCTTCCGGTGGGTGGACGCGAAGTACCGCCTCATCGCGGACGCGGAGACGCCGGACGCGAGCGTGCGGACCAACCCCGCGCAGCTCATCCTGACGGGCGTGGAAGGGGTGATGCCCTTCGACGCGGTGGCCACCCACTTCACCTTCACGGACGAGCGGAGATTCGGGCAGATGCCCGGCGTGGAGTCCGGGCCCAAGCTGTCGTCCAAGGACGCGCGGCTGTTGCAGCAGCTCCGGCAGCGGCCCACGTTCAACGAACTCCAGGAGCGCACGGGCTTCGACACGGAGACGGTGCTGCGGCGGCTCTACGCGCTGTGCCTGCTGGGCGTGGCGGGCTTCGTGGAGGACGCGGACGCGAAGGCGGCGGAGCTGTCCGCGCGCGCCGCGCCGGTGCCCGTGGCGCAACCCCCGGAGCCCGTCGCCCCGGAGCCCGTCGCCGCGCGGGGCACGCCGTTCGCCGACGAGGACGTGGCCGCCAGAGACGCCCTGGTGACGGCCTTCCTCGCGCACCGGAGCAAGGACCCGTTCGCCCTGCTGGAGGTCCCCGAGGACGTGCAGCCCCTGCCCCTGCGCCGCGCCTTCCTCGCGTGGGCGGAGCGGTACTCGCCCCTGCGCTTCCAGACGCCGGAGCTGAAGGAGAAGGCGGAGGCCCTGCTGGCGGCCTCCGCGAAGGCGTACGGCGTGCTGTCGGACGCGGAGCAGAACCTCTTGTGGCGCAAGCGCCGCGCGGCGCACCGCGAGAAGGAGCGCGCCACCACGGGCCGCCCCAGCACCGCCGAACAGTTCCGCATCCGCACCGACCTGCTGGATGCGACCACCCAGTTCGACGAAGCCCGACGCAGGCTCGCCGCGAAGCACTACGCGGGCGCGTTCGAGTACTTCGAATACGCCTGCGACATCGAACCCAAGCCGCTGCATCACGCCTGGCGCGCCTGGGCTCGCTACCTCATGAAGCCGGAGGCCCACGGCCGCCTGGCACTCCAGGAACTCCAGGAAGTCGTGCGTCAGGAGCCCGGGCTGGAGGACGGCTGGGGGTTCCTGGGCGAGGTGGCCCAGGGCGAGGGGCAGTGGGCCCTGGCGGAGGACTCCTTCCGCAAGGCGTTCAAGCTCAACCCCAAGAACCGCCGCTACGTGGAGCTCATCCAGGAGATCGCCCGACGGCGCTGAACCCGGGCACGGGACTCGCTCATCCGCCCGCCATGCGGGCGCGCCCATGGCCATCCGCGTCACTTGCTTTTGCAACCGTTGAGAGTTTTGGCGCGACCCATCGGTCATGTGGCCGCCGAGAGTCTTCTGGCGCGGCTTTTTTCCCAGGGAGAGGGATGCTTCGAGCCTGCGATGACGGCCCGCGAAGTTTTCGTCTCCGCGCCGGCAACATTAGGGTCGTGAATCGCGAGATCAGATTGTCAGTGTAACTTCGTGGTGCTCGGGGCGTGCGGTACCCCAGCGCCCTTTCGCGAGGCTGGATGCGCTCCCTCACCACAGCGACCCAATCAGGCCAGGCCGCGGTGGAGTCCGCCATCGTCCTGCCGCTCTTCGTGTTCCTCATCCTGGGCACGCTCCAACTCGGGCTGATGCACCAGGCCCGGCTCCTGACGAAGTACGCCGCCTACAAGGCGGTGCGAGCCGGCTCCCTCCACAACGCCAACGTGAAGACCATGGAGGCCGCCGCGCTCGGGGTGCTGCTGCCCATCCTCAGCAGCCGGGCTGGTGGCGCGGGTGGCATCGAGTACACCCGCCCGGTGGGCAGCGCGCAGGAGTTCGAGACCAAGTTCAACGAGCTGAAGAGCAACGAGATGCCCGGCGTGGACCTGAAGTACGCGGAGGTCACCGTCTGCGGCCCGACGCAGGAAGAGGTCTCCGGAGGGGCGGAGTTCGACTTCGACGACCCCAAGAACACCAGCCCGGCCAACTGGCGGCAGAACCACCGCACCAAGCTGCGCATCCAGCTCACGCTCAACTACCGGCTGCTGATTCCCTTCGCGGACTGGGTCATCTACCAGGCCGCGCGCGGCCGTGAGATGCCGATGCTGATGCGCATGGGGAAGGTGAAGGCGGCGGAGCAGGCCAAGGTCTCCACCCGCCGCTTCGGAGGCGCCGCCACGGGGGAGAGCCCCTACGAGAGCGCCGCCGGCCAGGGCATCTACATCATGCCCATCCGCGCCACGTACACCATGCGGATGCAGTCCAATCTCTATCTCAACACCAACGCCCTGCCAGCGAGCAACGCATGCATCTTCCCGTTCTCCTACTGAGCCGGTCGCGCCGTCGCATCCAGCGGGGGCAGGCCATCGTCCTGGGCTCGCTGTCGTTCCTGGTGCTCGCGCTGATGGTGACGCTGAGCTTCAACCTGAGCCACGCGCTGCGCCAGAAGATGAGCCTGCAGCAGCACAGCGACACCCTGTCGTTCTCCATGGCGGTGCTGGAGGCGCGCGCGCTCAACTACTACGCGGTCAGCAACCGGGCCATCGCCACCTCCTACGTGGCGATGAACAGCCTGCACGCATACATGTCCGCCGCCAGCCTCACCGGCGAGATGATGCGGGCCTCGTCCAACAACTTCATGCAGATCGCCCTCATTGAGTTCGGTCTGTGTGTCGCGTGCGAGTTCATGTGCGACCACTGCGAGCACATCGCGGAGGCGATCCAGATCGCCAACGACTTCAGTGACGCCGGCGACGACTACGACGACAAGGTCAAGGACTTCGAGTCCAACTTCAACACGGCCATGGAGGGGCTGGACCTGATGGTGGACAACATCCACACCGCCCAGCGCTCGGTCCACGACAAGACCCTTCAGGCGGTGAAGGATGGCAGGAGCCACGGCCTGTCCCAGCTCAAGAGCTACACCGCGCCCAACGCGAGCGAGCTCGTGTCGGCGGTGGGTTCCATCAACGCCAACGAGTTCAACTGCGCCGTGGATGGGATGGAGTGCCAGGGCAGCGAGAGCAACTCCTCACCGGAGGCCCGCGCGCGGGTGATGACGGAGATCGCCAACGCGACCCGCTCCGGATGGCCCGCGACCCGGACGAGCCCGGGAATGGGCTCCCCGATGAACAAGCCCAAGTACCTCAACGCCCAGTTCTTCCAGGAGATGGACGACATCCCGAACAACGAAGCCCAGAAGATGATCAACGGCACCCGGGGGACGGCCAAGACGGTGAAGGACAATGGACAGCTCACCCAGGGCGGCCAGGAGGGGGGCAACGAGGGCTCCATGGTGGCGGCGCAGGATGAGGGCAACATCACCCACCAATGGAAGCACGGCTTCGGGTTCAGTTCCTTCAAGTCGGAAATCTGGAGCGACGACAGCGGCGGCGACCACAAGGGTGATGGCGCACACTCGGGCCAGCATCGGTTCGAGGGCGTCAACGTCCGGGCGCTCACCGGCTGCGCGGGCTCTGGAAACTGCTTCATGAAGTTCCGCGCCAACCCGGACCCGGACCGGGACTGGGGCCAGCCGCGCGTCTACAGCTACCTGTCCATGCGCTTCCGCGTGGGCGACACGAAGCGCGCGCCCTGGGAGCTCAACTCCTCGGCGCAGGTGAAGCTCACCCATGGCCAGCAAGGCGATGGAAACCTCACCGTCGCGGCGACCGAGGGCATGGCCATGTCCAAGTCGCTCGTCTACTACCACCGCTTCGGCGACGACGGTTGGAAGGAGGCCCCCAACCTCTTCGCGCCCTACTGGCGCGCCAAGCTGCACCCCTACACCAAGGGAGATGCGCAGCAGGTGCTGGAGGCCGCGGGCAACTCGGAAGCCGCCCAGATGTCGCAGGTGGAAGGGGTTGCGCTGTGAGGACTTCCAGACATCGCGCGGCCAGGGGCGCCGCCGCCGTGGAGACGGCGCTGTGCATGTTGGTCATCATCCCCGTCTTCATGTACGCGCTCTTCCTGGACGACCTGCTGAGGCACACGCTGGATTCGCAGGAGACGGCGCTGTCCACTGTCTGGGATTACGCCGTGCAGGACTATCCGACCCCGCCCAAGGACCCGCCCGAGTCCGGCCCGGAGCCCTTCAATGGCTTCACCGGCGCGCAGTACTTCGCGCGGCTCATGTACTGCGACCACGAGTCGGGCCTCGACAGCTTCGGCCCTGGCAAGGGTCCCGAGTGTGAGAACGACGAGGGCCACCACGCGGAGGTGTCCGCGCATGCGTGCTGGCTCAACCCGGGAGCGCAGCAGGTGCAGTGCACGCTGAACCAGGCCGACCCCAATGGCGGCGGTGGTGGCGGTCCCGCGGGCGCGTACAACGTGGACCTGCACCAGTCGTACATGGACCAGTTCGGCAAGGGTGGCGTCATCCGCTGCTCGGCGCGCCTGGGCGTGCAGAACTACCTGCTGCCCAAGTCCTTCCTGCAGGACTTCAGTCAGGTGGGGCTCGCGCGGCAGACGAAGAAGCGCTCCGATGGCATCCACGGCAACGCGACGGGGGGCGACTTGCAGGACGACCCGCGCGGGCTCGAGGGCGACGTCTACCTGCTGCCCTGGGAGCGCATCGCCATCGTCACCGATACGTGGGCGCTCACGAAGGCCGCGAACCAGGGGCCGGGGACGGCGAACGGCGAAGAGGACAACCTCTACGTGCGGCTGGCACAGGTCTACAAGAACCAGGACAACGCGGGGTACACCCAGATGTCCTCGGCCGCCGAGGCGCTCGTCAGTCAGGCCACGCAGGAAGTGCTCAACAGCGCGATTCGCCTGGACTCCATGCCCCCCGGGGATGACCCGCGCGAGCCCAGCCTCTCCATCAAGCCCTTCCCGTCGAGCGGCGGGCCGGTGCAGACCCTGGATCAGAACGGCGGAAGCGCCAGCTACTTCAACAGCGAGTGGAAGGACTGGGACAAGGACAACAACGAGGCCACGCACAACGCCCGAGGGAACAACTACCTGGGCTGTGCCCAGGCGGAGAGCTGCTGATGTCGCGTGCCTCGAGCCTGGTCATCCGCGTGCCGGCGCTGCTGTTCTCCGTGGCCGTGGTGGGCTCGTTGATTGGCTTTGCCTGGGAGGGCGCCGTCTACGGGCGGCGCGACGCGACGGAGGAGTGGGCTCCTCCGCCCTCGCTCGATGATGCGCCCCCCGCGAAGCCCGCGGGGCGCTCGCCCGAGGAGGAGGCCGCGCTGAAGCGCGCGCTGGTGCACTTCCCCGCGTATCCCCGGGCGAGCCGCGCGGAGCTGCTCGCGGTGGACTACCTGGGCCCGGACGTGCCCATCGCCGTGGCGTGGTTCTCCACGAAGGACACGCCGGAGCAGGTCCTCTCCCATTACCGGCAGGTGCTGCTGGACAACGGGCTGCCGGTGCTCGGCGAGCGCCATGGCGAGCACGGGGGCTGGGTGGGGTACTGGAGCCCGGCGACGGAGGAGATGCGGCTCGTCTCCGTGCTGGCGCAGGGAGGAGAGACGCTGGGCTTCGTGTCGGCGGGGCAGGTGGCGCCGCTGTTGAAGCGGGCCTCGCGGGTGCCGCCCTGGATTCCGCTGCCGCCCGAGCTGGGTCAACCCGTCACGCTCTCCTTCTCCATGGAGGGGGCCTCGCACCACGTCGTCTCCGGCCAGCTGCCGGAGGGCTCTCCGACCTCGGTGGGCGAGCGGTACCGGAACCTGCTCACGCAGCAGGGCTGGGACGTGGGGGCCGTGGAGCCGGTGGATGCGAACGGCATCGCGTTCGAGTTGATGAAGGGCACCACCCTGGGGCGGGCCACCTTGCGCACGCGCGCGGAGGCGCCAGGAGTGGAGCTTCAGGTCTCGCTGCTCCAGCGAGGTGCCGCTCCGTGAACGACAGGAAGGATACAGCGATGGCGAAGTCACCCCGGAGGCTGGGGCTTGTTCGGGCGCGCGGTCAGTCGATGGTGGAGTACGCCGTGGTCACCGCCGCGCTGATGGGCTTTACCGTGATGGGCTGGCCGTTCCTGGTGCAGTTGCTGAACGCACTGCAGCGGTACTTCGGTTCCATCTACTACGTCATCCAGTCGCCCATCCCGTAGGGGCGTGGAGTCGCCCCCGGCATGGGGGCGGGGCCCGTGGCATCGAGGCCAGGACGGAGTTGTGACCCGCGGACGCCGTGAGTGAGGCCGCGCGGGCTTTCCCGTACGTGAGCGCACCGGAACCGCGCCACCTACGTGTTTCCCCCGAAACATCTGCTCAAGCGTGCGAGGGAGGCCTGGCTGCCCCACGGGCCAGCAGGCAGTGCATGGCCTCTCATGCCTCCCAATAATGTCGGGTGTTTGTCATATCTCCGTGTCGTGGGTTCCCACCATGGAGCATGGCTGTATTTGTCCGGTGCATGTGAGGGCAAGCGGCCAAGGTGACGCGATTGTGACGAAGGCAACGCCTCGTGGGGAATGATTGTCATTCGTGTGCAGGGGGCAACATTGCGGGTTTTGAGTGGAGGTTTTGAATCCCCGGGGTTTTGAGGGGGGCGCTGTGGGTGTGGTAGTGATTGGTGTATGCGATGTCGCCTCTGCCTTCGCCTTGCAAGGGCACAGTCTGGACAGGCCGCGGTGGAGTCCGCGATTGTCCTGCCGCTCTTCGTCTTTCTCATCCTGGGCATCCTGCAGTTGGGGTTGATGCACCAGGCGCGGCTCCTGACGAAGTACGCCGCCTACAAAGCGGTGCGGGCCGGCTCCATCCACAACGCGAGCGTGAAGGAGATGGAGCGGGCGGCGGTCGCCGTGCTCCTGCCGATGCTGGCCAAGCGCTCCTCGGGGCCGGACGGCATCGAATATGTCCGCCCGGTGAACAGCGGGCAGGACTTCACGACGAAGTGGAGCGAGCTGAAGAGCAACGAGATGGCGGACACGGACTTGAAGTACGCCGAGGTCACCATCTGCGGGCCGACGAAGGCGGACGTGGGCGGCGGCGGTGGTGAGCTGGACTTCGACGACCCGGACAACGCGACCTCCGACGACTGGAAGCAGAGCCACCGCACCAAGCTGCGTGTGCAGGTGACGTTCAACTACCGGCTCGTCATCCCGTTCGCGGATTGGGTCATCTACAACGCCGCGCGCGCCCGCGACATGCCCATGGTGGTGCGCATGGGCGAGGTGAAGGCGGCGGAGAAGAGCAAGGCCTCCGGGCGCAGGTTCGGGAGCGCCGGCAAGGGCGAGAGCCCCTACGACAGCGCCGCCTCCAAGGGCATCTACATCGCGCCCATCCGCGCCACGTACACGATGCGGATGCAGTCGAATCTCTACCTCAACACCAGCGACCTTCCAGGGAGCAACGTATGCCTCTTCCCGTTCTCCTACTGAGCCGGTCGCGCCGTCGCATCCAGCGCGGACAGGCCATTGTCCTGGGCTCGCTGTCGTTCCTGGTGCTCGCGCTGATGGTGACGCTGAGCTTCAACCTGAGCCACGCGCTGCGCCAGAAGATGAGCCTGCAGCAACATGGCGATGCCATGTCGTTCTCCATGGGCGTGTTGGAGGCGCGGGCACTCAACTATTACGCGGTGACCAACCGGGCCATCGCTGGCTCCTACGTGGCGATGAACAGCCTTCACGCGTACATGGCCACCGCGAGCATCACCGGCCAGATCATGCGCGCGGGGCAAATGAGCTTCCCCCTGATTATCGCGCAGGAGACCGCCAGGTGCGTCGCCTGCAAGGGGACGTGCCCTTGCTGCCAGCACGCGGTGGACGCCGGGCGGGTCATGGAGAAGTTCAGGAAGCAGGGCGATATGTACGACCGGAAGGTCAGGGGGCTGGAGGGGAACTTCAGGAGTGCCATGGAGGGACTGGACCTGATGGTGGACAACATCCACACCTCGCAGCGCTCGGTCCATGAGAAGACCGTGCAGGCGGTGAAGGACGGCTCCAGCCATGGCCTGTCCCGGCTCAAGACCGACGCCGCGCCCAATGTGAGTGACCTGTCTTCGGCGGTGGGTGCCCTCAACGCCAACGAGTTCAATTGCGCCGTGGATGGGATGCAATGCCAGGGCAGTGTGCCGAACTCCTCGCCCGAGGCCCGTGCGCGCGTCGTGACGGAGATTGGCAATGCGAGCCGTTCGGGATGGCCCGCGAACCGGAATATCACTGGGGGTATTCCGACGAATCTTCATCCTGAGTTCGTGAAGGAGGTCCTGGATCTTCCCGGCACGGGGGTGAACACACTGACCCTCCACAAGGGCTCTTCCAAGACGGTGCAGAGTCAGAACAATGTCTACGGAGGCGGTCAGAGTCCGGGCAACCAGGGGTCCACAGTGGCCGCCGCCGAGTCGGGGATCTTCACGCAGGTCTCCTGGCACGAATCGACAGGCCTGCCGTTGCCCTATGACGCCTCCATCTGGAGTGACTCAGGAGGCGGTGGTCACTCCGTCGGTGGGGCGCACCGGGGCCAGCATCGCTTCGAGGGCACCAACGTGCGGGCGCTCACGGCGTGCGCGGGCTCGGGCAACTGCTTCATGAAGTACCGCGCCAACCCGGATGTGAGACGGGACTGGGGTCAGCCGCGCGTCTACAGCTATTACACGATGAAGCTGAACGTGGGTGACCCGAAGAAGGCCCCGTGGGAGCTCAACAACTCCCGGCGCGTGAAGTTCGAGCACGGCGAGCAGGGCGCGGGGGACCTGACGGTGGCGGCTGGCGAGGGCATGAGCCTGTCCAAGTCCCTGGTCTACTACCACCGCTTCAAGCAGGGCGGCTGGTCGGAGCCTCCCAACCTCTTCGCTCCCTACTGGCGCGTGAAGCTGCATCCCTTCACCCCGGCGGAGGCCAAGAAGGTGCTGGAGGACGCGGGCAACAGCGACGCGGCCACCATCGCCGAGGCACCGGAGGTGTCGCTGTGAGGCCCATGAAGAGAGCTGGAACGCGAGTCGCTCGGGGTGCCGCCGCGGTGGAGACCGCCCTGTGCATGCTCGTCATCATCCCCGTGTTCATGTACGCCATCTTCCTGGACGACCTCTTGCGCCACGTGCTGGACGCGCAGGAGACCACGCTCTCCACCGTCTGGGATTACGCGGTGTCGGACTACGCGGCGGAGCCCAAGGGAGGGGATTCCTTCGCGGGCTTCGCCCAGACGCAGGGCCTGGCCCGGCAGATGTATTGCGACCACGAGTCGGGCCTCGACAGCTATGGGCCCGACAAGGGAATCGAATGCAAGGATGACGTGAGCCACCACCAGGAGTTGGTGGCCCACGCGTGCTGGCTGCACCCAGGAGCTCAGCAGGTGGAGTGTACGGTGGAGCAGCAGGCGGTCGGCAGCTACGGGGTCACGCTGCATGCGGCGTACATGACCCGGTTCAACCGGGGCGGGCTCATCCGCTGCTCGGCGCGGAGCGGCGTGCAGAACTACCTGCTCCCCAAGACGCTCTTCTCGGAGTTCAGCGACGTCGACCTGGCCAAGGAGCCGAAGGACAAGGGCGCCAAGGACGTCCACGGGAACGCCAAGAAGAAGCGTGACGTGGAGCAGGACACCTACCTGCTCCCCTGGGAGTACATCGCGCTGGTGACGGACACGTGGGCCCTCACCGAGAGCCAGAGCTTCCAGCCCGGCGACTCGCAGAAGAAGGCAGGCGACCTCTACGCACGCGTGGCGCAGGTGTACACGAACGGCGAGAACGCGGGTTACACCCAGATGCAGACCGCTGCCCAGGCGCTCGTCACGCAGGGCATCAGCAACAAGCTGCTCTCTCCCACGCTGGAGCTCAGCCTCTCGAAGCCCGGTGATGACCCGACCCGGGTCAGCATGTCCATCCGGCCCCAGAACGGTGGCGCGCCGACCCAGCGAATCAATCAGGGCCAGGGCAGTAGCACCTACTTCAACAACGAGTGGCGCGACTGGGACTCCGACAACAACCAGAAGACGCACGACAAGCGCGGCGACTACTACATGGGCTGCAAGAAGCCGGGGGAGTGCTGATGGCGTCGTTGTCGCGTCGCAAGCTGCACGGCCAGTCGATGGTGGAGTACGCCACCGTCACGGCCGCGCTGATGGGCTTCACGGTGATGGGCTGGCCGTTCCTGGTGCAACTGCTCAACGCGCTCCAGCGGTACTTCAGCTCCGTCTACTACGTCATCCAGTCCCCCATCCCTTGAGGACGGGGGACCGGGGCGTCACTACGGCTTCACCGTGGTGACGAACTCCGCCTTGCCGCCGGCGACCTTCAGGACGACGGCTTCCTTCACCGCGTCCCGGTTCGCATCCAGGGTGATGCGCCCCGCCACGCCCGGGAAGTCCTTCGTCGCGGCAATCGCGTCGCGCAGCGCCGGGCCGCTCGTGTCCGGGGCGCGCTTGAGCGCCTCCACCAGCACCCGCGCCGCGTCGTACGACAGCGCCGCCACGCTGTCCGGCACGCTGCCGTACTTCTCCTTGTACCGCGCGAGGAACGACTGCAGCACAGGGTCCGGGTTGCCCGGCGAGTAGTGGTTGGAGAAGTAGCTGCCCTCCAGCGCGGACCCGCCCAGCTCGAACAGCTTGTCGGAGTCCCAGCCGTCACCGCCGAGCAGCGGCACCTTCAGCCCCACCTCGCGCGCCTGCCGCGCGATGATGCCCACGTCCGTGTAGTACCCCGGCACGAACACCGCCTCCGGCTTCACCTGCTTGAGCGCCGTCAACTGCGCGCGGAAGTCCGTGTCGCCCTTCGAGTAGCTCTCGTTGCCGACAATCGTCCCGCCGAACTCCTGGAACTTCGCCGTGAAGACTTCCGCCAGTCCTATCGAGAAGGCGCTCTTGTTGTCCGTCAGCACCGCGACCTTCGACAGCTTCAGGTTCTCCCGAGCGAACTTCGCCATCACCAGGCCCTGGAACTCGTCGATGAAGCAGACGCGGAAGATGTAGTCGCCCTTCTTCGTCACCTCGGCGCTCGTCGAGGTGGGCGTAATCATCGGCACCTTGCCCACCTGCGCCTTCTCCGCCATCGCCATGGATACGGAGGAGGCCGCCTCGCCCAGGATCGCCACCACCCTGTCTTGGGTGATGAGCCGCGTCGCCGCCTGCGCCCCTTCCTCCGGACGCCCCTGGCTGTCGTACACGCGCACCGCCAGCGGGCGGCCCCGCACCCCGCCCGCGGCGTTCGCCTCGTTGAGGGCCAGCTCGATGCCGTTGCGCGCGGAGACGCCGAACGTCGCCTCGCTGCCCGTCAGGCTGCCCACCTCGCCGATGAGGATGGCCCCCTTCGAGTCAGGAGCCACGGCCTGGGCGTCCGAAGCCGCGGGCGCTTGCGCGGGTGTGCCTGCCTGGGTGCCAGCGGCCTGCGTGTCGCCAGCCTGCCCGGTGGGCGGAGTCTCGGTGGGGGCGGACTTCTTCTCGCAGCCCGCCAGGGCCAGGGCCAGCGTGGCGAGCAGCAGCAGTGAACGCATGAGCGGATTCCCTCCGGAAATCAGGACTCCCACCCTAGCCCTCTCCCCCTTGCCCTCCAACCCGGCGCATTTGAGCACGCGGCCCAAAATGCAATGTGGACTAAATCGGTCCAGATTACATATGACGCGCCCGGTGGCCATGAGGCCCCGTGGGAATGGACCCAGAGAGGAGAGGCGTCCCGCATGCTCCGGATGAGCAAGATGACCGACTACGGCATCGTGCTGATGACCGAGCTGGCTCGCGCGGAGGGTGGCACCCGCACCACTCGCGAGCTGGCGGCGCGCACCCGTGTGCCATTGCCCTCGGCCAGCAAGGTGCTCAAGGGCCTGCTGCAGGCGGGGCTCGTGGTGTCGCACCGGGGCGCCAACGGCGGCTACGGGCTGGCGCATCCCGCCGCGTCGCTCTCCCTGGCGGAGCTGGTGGCCTCGTTGGAGGGCCCCGTCTCGCTCACGGAGTGTGGCGTCCACACCACCGGCGGCGCGCCCTGTGAGCTGGAGGCCGTGTGCCAGGTGCGGGGCCACTGGCGGCTCATCAATCAGGCCATTCAGGAGGCCCTGGGGCGCCTGACGCTGGCGGACCTCATCGCCCCTGCGCCGCGCATGCCCGAGCGCCTCATCGGCCTGGGCATCCCCGCGCGGGCCGCCCCGGCAGCCGCCGCCAACACCTCGACATCTTCCGCCACGACAGGAGTTCGCTCATGACCACCGACACCCTCCAGGAACTGACGCGCCGCCCGTACGCGGCCGGCTTCGTCTCCGCGGTGGAGGCGGACACCTTCCCGCCGGGGCTGAACGAGGACGTCATCCGCGCGCTGTCGGAGAAGAAGGGCGAGCCCCCCTTCCTGCTCGAGTGGCGCCTGAAGTCCTACCGCCACTGGCTCACGCTGCGCGAGCCCACGTGGCAGGCCGTCACCTACAAGCCCATCGACTACCAGGCCATCAGCTACTACTCGGCGCCCCGGTTCAAGCCGAAGAAGGACAGCCTGGACGAGGTGGACCCGGAGATTCTCCGCACCTACGAGAAGCTGGGCATCCCCCTGGTGGAGCAGCAGCGGCTGCAGAACGTCGCGGTGGATGCCGTGTTCGACTCGGTGTCCGTGGCCACGACGTTCAAGGACAAGCTGGCCAAGGCGGGCGTCATCTTCTGCTCGTTCTCCGAAGCCGTGCGCGAGCACCCGGAGCTGCTCCGCAAGTACCTGGGCTCGGTGGTGCCGCACTCGGACAACTTCTTCGCGGCGCTCAACTCGGCCGTGTTCAGTGACGGCTCGTTCGTCTACATCCCCAAGGGCGTGCGCTGCCCCATGGAGCTGTCCACGTACTTCCGCATCAACGCCGCGGAGACGGGCCAGTTCGAGCGCACCCTCATCGTCGCCGACGAGGGCTCGTACGTGAGCTACCTGGAGGGCTGCACCGCGCCCCAGCGCGACACCAACCAGTTGCATGCGGCCGTGGTGGAGTTGGTGGCGCTCGAGGGGGCCACCATCAAGTACTCCACGGTGCAGAACTGGTATCCGGGTGACGCGGAGGGCAAGGGCGGCATCTACAACTTCGTCACCAAGCGCGGCATCGCCCACAAGCGCGCGAAGATTTCGTGGACGCAGGTGGAGACGGGCTCGGCGATTACGTGGAAGTACCCGAGCGTCATCCTCAAGGGGGATGACTCGGTGGGCGAGTTCTACTCGGTGGCGCTCACCAACAACCTCCAGCAGGCGGACACGGGCACGAAGATGGTGCACCTGGGGAAGAACACCCGCAGCACCATCGTGTCCAAGGGCATCTCCGCGGGACGCGGGCAGAACACGTACCGCGGGCTGGTGAAGGTGCTCAAGAGCGCGGAGAACGCGCGCAACTACACGCAATGCGACTCGTTGCTCCTCGGAGACAAGTGCGGCGCCCACACGGTGCCGTACATCGAGGTGAAGAACGCGTCGGCGCAGGTGGAGCATGAGGCGTCCACGTCGAAGATTGGCGAGGATCAGCTTTTCTACTGTCGGCAGCGCGGCATCTCTCAAGAGGACGCGGTGTCGATGATTGTGAATGGCTTCTGCCGGCAGGTGTTCAAGGAGCTCCCCATGGAGTTCGCGGTGGAAGCACAGAAGCTGCTCGGAGTGAGTCTGGAAGGGAGCGTGGGGTAGGTATGGCTTTGCTGTCCGTTCGGAATCTGCACGCCCGTGTGGGCGACAAGGACATCCTCAAGGGCATCGACCTGGAGGTGGGCGCCGGAGAGGTGCACGCCATCATGGGGCCCAATGGCTCTGGGAAGAGCACCCTGGCGAGCGTGCTCGCGGGGCGGGATGCCTATGAAGTGACGAAGGGCGAGGTCCTCCTCGACGGCAAGCCGTTGTTGGAGCTGGCCCCCGAGGCGCGCGCCGCCGAAGGTGTCTTCCTCGCCTTCCAGTACCCGGTGGAGATTCCGGGCGTGGGCAATCTGCACTTCCTTCGCACCGCGCTCAACGCGCAGCGCCGGGTGAAGGGGCTGGAGGAACTGGACGCGATGGACTTCCTCCAGATGGCCAAGGAGAAGTCCAAGCTGGTGCAGCTCGACGCGGCCTTCATGAACCGCTCGGTGAACGAGGGGTTCTCCGGCGGCGAGAAGAAGCGCAACGAAATCTTCCAGATGGCGGTGCTGGAGCCGCGTCTGGCCATCCTCGACGAGACGGACTCAGGGCTGGACATCGACGCCCTGCGCACGGTGGCGGGTGGGGTGAACGGGCTGCGCTCGCCCCAGCGCGCCATGGTGGTGATTACGCACTACCAGCGGCTGTTGGACTACATCGTCCCGGACAAGGTCCACGTCATGGCGGGCGGGCGAATCATCCGCTCCGGTGGACGCGAGCTGGCGCTGGAGCTGGAGGAGAAGGGCTACGGCTGGCTGGGGCTTCAGGACGGCAAGGGTGCCGCGACGAAGGGCGGGGAGGCACGGCGATGACGCCGGGGCTGACTCGTTATGTGGACGTGGCCTCGCGCTTCCAGGCGCGGGACACGGCGACCACGCCCGCGTGGCTCCAGCGCGTGCGGCAGGAGGGGCTCGCGCACTTCGCGCGGCTGGGTCTGCCCACGACGCGTGACGAGGCGTGGAAGTACACGAACCTCGCGCCCATCGCGGACGGGGCCTTCGTGCCTTCCGCGACTGCGGGGAGCACGGCGGAGCTGGCGGCGGTGGTGGCGCGGCTCGCGCTGCCCGGTCCCCGGCTGGTGTTCGTGGATGGTCGGCTGTCGCCGGAGCTGTCGTCGGTGGCGGGCCTGCCGCGGGGCCTGACGCTGAAGCCGCTGCGCGACGCACTGGTGGAGGACGGGGCATTCCTGGAGGCGGAGCTGGGGCAGCGGGCGCTCGCGGCGGAGCATGCCTTCACGGCGCTCAACGCGGCGTTGCTGGAGGACGGGGCCGTGCTGCGCCTGGCGCCGGGGGCGCTGAGCGAGGTGCCCGTGCAGCTCGTCTTCCTGACCCGGGGTGATGCGCCGGTGCTGGCCAGTCCGCGCATCCTCGTGGTGGCGGGAGAGGGCAGCGAGGCGACGCTGGTGGAGACGTATGCCAGCGCGACGGGCGGCGGCTCGGGCCAGGGCTTCACCAACGCGGTGACGGAGGTGACGCTCGGCGACAACGCCAGCTTGAAGCATTACCGGCTCCAGGCGGAGGGTGACGCGGCGGTGCACGTGGGAGGTCTGCACGTGCGGCAGGGCCGTGACAGCCGCTTCGTGTCGCACACCTTCGCCTTTGGCGGCGTGCTGGCTCGCAACGAGGTGCATGTCACCTTCGCGGGCGAGGGCGGCGACGCCACCCTCAATGGCCTGTACGTGGGGCGCGGAACGCAGCACCTGGACCAGCGGACGGCGCTGGACCACGCAGTGCCCCGCTGCACCAGCCGCGAGCTGTACAAGGGCGTGCTGGATGACCGCGCGCGAGGCACCTTCCACGGACTGGTGAAGGTGCGGCAGGACGCGCAGCGCACGGACTCGCGGCAGCAGAACCGCAACCTGCTCCTGTCGGAGCACGCGCAGGCGGACACCCGGCCGCAGCTCGAAATCCTGGCGGACGATGTGAAGTGCGCGCACGGCGCCGTGGTGGGGCGGCTGGACGCGCAGGCGCTGTTCTATCTGCGCTCGCGAGGCATTCCCCGCGCGGAGGCGGAGCGGTTGCTCACGTATGCCTTCGCTCGGGAGTTGGTGGATGCGGTGCCGGAAGGGCCGGTGCGCGCGAGCGTGGAAGGGCTGCTCGCCCCGAAGCTTCCGGGTGCACCCCGGACGGAGGTGACGGCATGAGCACGTTCGACGTGCAGCGCGTCCGTCAGGACTTCCCCCTGCTTCACCAGGAGGTGCGGGGCCGGCCCCTGGTGTACCTGGACAGCGCGGCGACGGCGCAGAAGCCGCAGGCCGTCATCGACGCCATCGTCCGCTTCTACCAGCACGACAACGCCAACGTTCACCGGGGGGTCCACGTCCTCTCGGAGCGGGCCACCGAGGCCTACGAGGGCGCGCGTGAGACGGTGCGTGGCTTCCTCAACGCTCGGGACGCGCGGGAAATCATCTTCGTGCGCGGTACCACCGAGGCCATCAACCTGGTGGCGCAGACGTATGGCCGCAAGCACGTGGGGCCCGGGGATGAAATCCTCATCACCCAGATGGAGCACCACGCGAACATCGTCCCCTGGAAGATGCTCTGCGAGCAGACGGGGGCGACGCTGCGGGTGATTCCGGTGGATGACCGGGGCGAGCTCGTGCTCGACGCGGTGGACGCGCTGCTCACGGAGAAGACGCGCATCCTCGCGGTGACCCACGTGTCCAACGCGCTGGGCACCGTGAATCCGGTGAAGGAGCTGACGCGCCGGGCCCACGCCAAGGGCATCCCCGTGCTGGTGGATGGGGCGCAGTCGGTCACGCACTTCCCGGTGGATGTGCAGGACCTGGGCTGCGACTTCTATGCGCTGAGCGGGCACAAGCTGTTCGGCCCCACGGGCATCGGCGTGCTGTACGGGCGCCTGGAGCGCCTGGAGCCGATGCCTCCGTATCAGGGCGGCGGCGACATGATTCTCTCCGTGACGATGGAGAAGATTACGTACAACCGCGTGCCGCACCGGTTCGAGGCGGGGACGCCGAACCTGGAGGGCGCGGTGGGACTGGCCGCCGCCATCCGCTATCTGCAGACGTTGGGGCTGGACGCCATCGCCGAGCATGACCGGGCGTTGATGGCCTACGCCACGCAGGCGCTGGAGTCGGTGCCGGGGCTGCGGCTGGTGGGCACCGCGCGCGAGAAGGCGGGCGTGCTGTCCTTCACGCTGGAGGACATCCATCCGCACGACGTGGGGACGATTCTGGACCGCGAGGGCATCTGCATCCGCACGGGCCACCACTGCGCGCAGCCGGTGATGCAGCACTTCAAGCTGCCGGCGACGGCGCGGGCGTCCCTGGCGCTCTACAACACGCGCGAGGATGTGGACGCGCTCGTGCGGGGACTGCACAAGGTGAGGGAGGTGTTCCGATGAGCTCGGGCTCGGACGACTTGAAGGACCTCTACCAGGAGGTCGTGCTGGAGCACTCCAAGAGGCCGCGCAACTACCGCGTGGTGGAGGGCGCCAACCACGAGGCGGCGGGGCACAACCCGCTGTGCGGAGACCAGCTCTCCGTGACGATGAAGGTGGATGGAGACGTCATCCGCGACATCGGCTTCCAGGGGCAGGGGTGCGCGATTTCCCGCGCGTCGGCGTCGCTGATGACCGGGGTGGTGAAGGACAAGACGCGCGCGGAGGCGGAGGCCCTCTTCGAGAAGGTGCACAAGCTGGTGACGGAGGGGCCGGAGTCGGTGGACGTGGAGGCGCTGGGCAAGCTCGCGGTGCTGTCCGGCGTGAGCGAGTTCCCCGCCCGGGTGAAGTGCGCCAGCCTCGCGTGGCATACGATGCGCGCGGCGCTGGAAGGGCGAGATGAAGCGGTTTCCACGGAGTAGGGAAGGAGGGAGCGGACCATGCGAGGCGTGACGGCGATGCTGGAGCGGGAGGTTCCCGCGACCATCATTCCCAGTGGTGACAGGGTGGTGCTGCCGGAGGGCGCGGAGCTGCGGGTGATGCAGACCCTGGGCGGCAACATCACGGTGCAGGACCCCTACGGGCAGCTCTTCCGCATCGACGAGAAGGACGGCGCGGCGCTGGGCGCGGAGTATGCGCCGCAGGAGAAGGCCGCCGGGGACGCGAGTGCCTTCCACGAGGAGCAGGTCTGGGAGCAGCTGCGCACGGTGTATGACCCGGAGATTCCGGTGAACATCGTGGAGCTGGGCCTGGTGTACGCGTGCAAGGCGGAGCCGCTGCCGGAAGGCGGCCAGCGCGTGGACATCCAGATGACCCTGACAGCGCCCGGCTGCGGCATGGGCCCGGTGCTGGTGGACGACGTGCGCACCAAGGTGGGCTCGGTGCCGGGCGTGAAGGAAGCCAACGTCGAGCTGGTCTGGGACCCGCCCTGGGACCAGGGCCGGATGACGGACGTGGCGCGGCTCCAGCTCGGCTGGATGTGACGCGCGGAGCGGCTGTTCGCGCGTGAAGTCGTCGTCGCCGAGCCGTGTGCCCCCGCACGCGGCTCAGGCGTGCGCCCGGGGTACCCTCGTGAGGTCCCCGCTGTGCATGAGGCGCGTCAGCGTGACGCGAGCCTGCGGACGCCGAAGCTCAAGGCCGCCGTGGCGAGGCTCCCCGCGAGCAGCCGAGGCCAGCGGCGCGTCGGCTCCGTCGGAGCATGGTAGCGCGCGGGCGCGGGGTGCTCCCCGGCGTGGCGGATGCGCTCGCGCACCTCCGGCATCTTCTCCTCGAACAGCTCCACCATGGCGCGCTCGAAGAGGGGCAGGTCTTGCGGCCCCCGGCTGGAGACCCAGTTGTCGTCGCGCACCATCGCCTCGTCGCGCCACTGCGCGCCGGAGTTCTTCACATCGTCGCGGATGCCGGGCCACGAGGTGAGCGTGCGCCCCTCGGTGAGCCCCGCCGAGATGAGCAGCCACGGCGCGTGACAGATGATGGCGATGGGCAGGTTGAGCGAATCCGCGTCGTGGATGAAGTCCTTCGCGAGCGCGCTCTGCCGGAGCGTGTCCGGGTTGATGAGACCTCCGGGCAGGAGCACCGCGTCGAAGTCCGCCGCCTTCACGTCCTTCAGCGTCGCGTCCACGCGGACCTTCTTGCCGGGGAGCATGTGGTTCATGCCTCGGATGTGGCCGGGCAGGAGCGACACGAGGGTCACCTCCGCTCCCTGGCGCTCCAGCTTCTTGACTGGCCGCGTCAGCTCCACCTGCTCGAAGCCGCTCGTCGCCAGCACCGCCACCCGCAAGCCCTTCAGCTTCTTCATCGCGCGCTCCTGTCCCCTGGACGCTCCGGACTCTGTGCATGGTGGTGCGTCCCTGCATGACGGGATGAAGCAGGCAGGCGGGCAGGCGTCGTTGTGCCTCCCGGGTCGCCGTGCTACCGACCCGACACCCTGTCCGGGACATCGGGTGTTGGTGCCACACACGCCTTGTCTCTCGGTTGCCGCTGGAGGTCGCCGAATGTTCGCTTCGCTCCCTTCTCTTCCCCGGAGCCTCGTCGCGGGGACCGCGCTGCTCCTCATTCCCATGGGCTGCACCAGCGCGGAGTCCGCGCGCGTCGATGATGCCCGGCTCACCCAGGAAGGCTCCGCTGCTCGCAAGCCACGCTGGGGTCTGGTCATCCACGGAGGCGCGGGGGGCATCTCCCGGGAGAACCTCTCCGCGGAGCGCGAGGCCGAGGTTCGCGCCGTGCTCCAGCAGGCACTCCAGGCCGGGCACTCGGTCCTTGCTCAGGGCGGCAGCAGCCTGGATGCGGTGACGGCGGCCATCCGCATCCTGGAGGACTCGCCCCACTTCAACGCGGGCAAGGGCGCGGTCTTCAACCATGACGGCATCAACGAGTTGGACGCCGCCATCATGGACGGAACGACGCGCGCGGCGGGCGCGGTGGCGGGCCTGCGGCACGTGAAGAACCCCATCGAGCTGGCGCGCCGGGTGATGGAGAAGTCGCCGCACGTGATGATGATTGGAGAGGGCGCGGAGTCCTTCGCGAAGGCCCAGGGCGTGGAGCTGGTCGACGCGAAGTACTTCTTCACAGAGGAGCGGTGGCAGAGCCTCCAGCGCGCGCTGGAGAAGGAGCGCGCCACGCCCGCTCCGGGACAGCCCTCGTCGTCGCTGCGTCCCGGCTATGACCCGGTGACGGGCGACCACAAGTTCGGCACCGTGGGCGCGGTGGCGTTGGACCAGGCTGGCAACCTCGCGGCGGGCACGTCCACCGGAGGCATGACGAACAAGCGCTACGGCCGCGTGGGCGACGCCCCCATCATCGGCGCAGGCACCTACGCGGACCCGCGCTGCGCGGTCTCCGCCACGGGCCATGGTGAGTTCTTCATCCGCTACACGGTGGCGCGCGACATCTGCGCACGCGTCGAGTACCAGCAACTCCCCCTGCCCGAGGCCGCCAACGTCGTCGTCCATGACGTGCTGGTGAAGGCTGGAGGCGAAGGCGGAGTCATCGCCATGGACCGCGAAGGCAACGTGGCCATGCCCTTCAACTCGTCGGGCATGTACCGGGGTTATGTGGGACAGGACGGCCAGCCGCACGTGGCCATCTTCAAGGACCCGGCGCCTCCTGCGTCGAAGTAGGCCGCCGTTGTCGGTCTGGGTGGGCGCGTGACGGGGAAGCGCGCCTGGAGTGCAATCGAGTTGCTCCTGTAGACTGTATCCAGGTCCGCGCAATGCCGCGCGGCCTGTGTGTGAGTCGAAAGGAGCATCCTCATGGTGTCACTTCGCAAGCACCTGCCGTGGAGCGTCGCGGCCCTTCTCGCCCTCTTCGCGGGAATCTTCTCCGCGCTGCCCGCCCACGCGGAATCCACGGAGGAGGCCGTCTGCATCGGCGGTGAGCAGGAGGCGGAGCGTGCCTCGCTCGCCATCTGCCACCAGTCCTTCTGTTCCGACGTGAGTGATTGCTGGGAGGCGTGTCCGAACGCGCGGACGGCGGCCTGTGTCGAAAGTGCGTGCGAGTACACGTATCCGAGCGGGGGTGGCGGTGGTGGTGGCCCTCTCTGCCACCAGCAGTTCTGCTCCGAGGATTCCCAGTGCGTGTGCAACAACGCTCAGGGCTTCTGCGGCGCCGACAGCACCTGCTACTTCTGACGCGCTGAGAGGGGCCTTCGAGAGGCGCCTTGCGTGTCTTCTCAGGGCGCCTGGGTCCGCTGTCGGGTCCGCGACGAAATCGCCGCGGACCCTTTTCAGAAAAGTCCGAGCGCGGTGTCTTGGAGGACATGCGCACGATACTGCTCGCACTGGCCCTCCTGGGATGCTCCGCCTCCGCCTCGGACGTCGAGGGCGTGTCTCCCGACACCACCGAGCTCGCGAATCCCGCCTTGTCGGTGACGGTGCTGGGGTCCGGGCAGGCGGAGGCTGGAGGTCAGCTCTGGCAGTACCATTTGCTGCGGCTCCAGGAGGCCGGCAAGGCGCCCACCTATGCCCAGTGGTTCCCGCCCCGGAACCCGGGCTTGTGGCCCACGATGATGCTCACCCGTCCCTATGACGGAATCACGTGGACGGGCGAGGTGGTGGACCAGAAGTGGGCCCTGCGAGGGCCTGGCATCCATCCAGACGACAGTGAGCCCCACCACCACGCGGGCTCGTCCGCCATCGCCTTCTCCATCAGCCCGCCCGAGTTCATCGCCGCGGAGTCGTTCTTCTATCTGTTCCACGACTTCGGCGTGCTCAACGTCTTCGGTCGCTTCTATGCGGGCGGCGACATCCAGAACGACCGGGACGACATGCACGCGGGCATGCGCTTTCTCGCGCAGGCCCCCGGCGTGGACCGCTCGCGCATCGGTGTCCATGGCGGCTCATGGGGCGGCTTCGAGGCGCTCTACGCCGCGGCGGATGCTCCGGTGGAGGCGCGGCCCAAGGTGGGCGTGGCGCTCTTCCCGCTGTCCGACTTCGCGCGCCAGTACGAATACCTCACGTCCGTCATCCCCGCGCGGGTGTCGGACCCGGTGGTGCGCAACCAGTACGCCACCTTCTTCGAGCCCTACCTGCGCCGCATCAACGCCACCACGGGAGGCGCTCCAGGCACGGCGGGGGCGGACTACAGCCGGTGGACGCGCGAGCACCTGGCACCGAAGCTCTCCACGCCGTTCCTCGTCATCCACGAGGACTGGGACACGCTCGTGCCGGTGGAGCAGACGCAGACGCTGGCGTCCCTTGTCGGCCCCAGCCTGACGGCGCTGTACCTCCTGCACCTGGACGCGCCGGACTGGAACACGCGAGGGCTGGACCACGGGCTGCTGGTGGGCCAGTACGGCCACGCGGTCAACACGGTGACGCTGGGGCACCTGCTGACGAATCTGGGGGGCCCGTCACAGGTGCTCTTCGTCCCCTTCGTGCAGGACACGCTGGTGGCCTGGCTGTGGGAGGTGCGCGTCCTCCAGTATTACGGCCGGGACATGTCCGCGGTGGCCCCCCGCCTGCGCGAACTGGCGGACCCGCGCGTGGGACTCTTCGAGCTGACCACGGGTGGGGTCGTGCTCGGCGCGGAGTGGGTGGCCCTGGCGGTGAACGCCCTCTGGGGAACGCAGTACACGGCCGCCAACATCCGCGAGGCGCTGTCCGCCGGACTGCCTCCCTGAGAGGACGGCACGAACTCCCGCTGCTACCGATGCGCCGTTGGAGCGCCTGACGTGGCCACGGAGCCGAGTGTTCCGGCCGCCGCTCGCGCCATGGCGCCGACGACCAGGTGATGGAAGGGCCGGATGACGTTGAAGTACACCGGCCCCGCCCAGTTCCGGTAGCGCACCACCGTCACGACGTGGAAGCGGCGCGGGAGGGTGGGGCCGGGCTCCACGCAGACGGCGAGGACCGCATCCAGGTGCGAGTCCTCCGCGCCCACCACCCAGGCGCGCTCCTCCTCCGCGTGGCGTACGGTGAAGAAGGAGGCCGTGGCGCCCCGGCTCATGGGCACGTCCTCCGCGCGCAGACGCCGGGGCTGAGGCACGCCGACCTGTCGCAGGCCGAGCAGACGGACGAAGACTCCGCGCACCCTGAACAGCGCGGTCACCCATGCGGGCTGATACGACATCAGCCGGGCGACGAACTCGCGCAGGGAGAGCTCCGACTCCACCGTCTTCACGTCCACGTGGTGGGCGCCCTCCAGGAACTCGGGCGGCACACCGGGCAGCGCCTTCACGAAGCGGCGCGCCCGCCGGAGCGCGAGCAGGCCCAGCGGCAGCAACACCCAGCCCCCTGTCACCGGCATGGGCACCACCAAGAACACGCCAAGGCCCAGCAGTCCCCAGCCGAAGCTCGCCGGGGGCGGGCGGCCCGTCTCGCGTTCCACCCAGCGCGCCAGGGCACCCAGCAGCACCATTCCCCAGCCAGCGACGAGGAACCAGAAGGCCGCCGCACGGGCGCCCATGTCCTCCGGCACGCTGGCGAGGACTCCCGCGCTCGCCATCTCCCACAAGGGCCCCCGGTAGAGCACCAGCCCCACGAGCTGGTGCAGCCCTCCGACGACCATCAGCAGCGTCCCCGTCGTCACTCGCATGCGCGGCCTCCCCTCTGACATACGGCTCCGAATGTCCATACGGTACCGTATGGAGGAGACGTAACAAGAAGAGGGTCCTGGACGCCAGTGGCGCGGTCCGCCAGACTTCGAGGGGCGATGAGCCGCGCTTCTTCCCGCCCGCCGAGTCCTTCCACCTTTCGGACCTTCGAGGAGATTCGCGCCCGGCGTCGGGGCCCTGGGCTGACGGCCGAGGACTGGGCGGACGCGGCGCTGTGGAGCCTCGTCGATGGCGTGGATGCGCTGTCGGTGGAGCGCCTGGCCGGGAAGCTGGGGGTGACGAAGGGCAGCTTCTACTGGCACTTCAAGGGGCGCCCGGCGCTGGTGCGGGCCGCGCTCGAGCGGTGGGAGCAATTGGCCACCCAGGATGTCATCACCCGCCTGGACGCCCTGCCGACGCCCGAGGCGCGGCTGCGTCAGTTGCTCGTGGTGACGTTCGAGCCCGAGCCCGCGGGCAGAATCGAGGTGGCCATCGCCGCCGCCGCCGCGAATCCACTCATCCAGCCGGTGCTCGCGCGCGTGTCCCGACGGCGCATCGACTATCTGGTGTCGTTGTACCGCGCCATGGGCATGCCACTTCGGGACGCTCGCGCGTGGGCGCTCCAGGCGTATTCCACCTACGTGGGCCTGCTGCACCTGTCCATCGCCAGCCCGGACACGCTGCGCTCCGCGAGGGAGCGCTCCGACTACGTCAAGCACCTCGCCCGGGCGCTGATGCCCTCCACGTGAGGCCTGGCAGGTGGAGGGGCGCTGGCGGTGACTACGGCGACGGTGGTCGATGGACGGTGCCGATGTAGTTGATGCGGCGGACCTCTCCGCCGCCCTCGTACGTCGTGTAGTAGAGCGACGTCCCGGTGCTGGAGGGGCCGAAGCGCAGCGACACCGCGGAGCCGCTGCCCAGGCCCGTGGCGAACGCGCTCACCGTCACTGCGCCGCCAGGGCCTTGGGTCAGCTTGAACACCTTGCCGCAGACGAAGTCGCTGAAGAAGTACGCGTCGTCATCGTTGGACGCCCATGCTCCCTGCGGCACGAAGGCACCCCCGGTGATGGAGTTGCAGCCCTGGAAGGGGGAGCCGCCGGGGTTGGCGCCATGCTTGTAGTCGAACAGCGGATTGGTCATCCCGGCGGGAGGTGCTCCACAGTTCGTGGCGGAGGCGGTGACACAGTGTCCCTCCCGTGTGTTCCAGCCGTAGTCCGCGCCCTCGATGCCCTCGTCGATTTCCTCCCAGACGCTCTGGCCCACGTCGTTGATGAAGAAGCTGCTCGTGCCGGGACGGAACGCGATGCGGAACGGGTTGCGCAGGCCCGTGGCGTAGATTTCCTGGCAGGGACCGGTGCCTGGCGGAACGCCCGCGGGGTTGCCACAGCGTCGGGCTCCTGGCGCGTCGAACCAGGGGTTGTTCGGGGCCATGTTGCCGTCCTTGCGGACGCGCAGAATCTTTCCCAGCAGCACGTCCAGCCTGCGCGCCGTGTTGTTCAGTCCGCCGCAGCGGCTCGGGTCCCCGAGCTGGCAGCCACCGTCACCCACGCTGATGTAGAGCCGCCCGTCCGAGCCGAAGGCCAGGTCCCCTCCATTGTGGTTGCCTGCTGTGGAGGGGATGTTGTCCAGCAGCACCACCTCGCTGGCGGGATTGATGGTGTTTCCATCCGACAGCGTGAAGCGCGAGACGCGGTTCACCGGCACGTTGGGGATGTTCGTCCCGCAGGTGTTGAACTTGTTGAACGTGTAATAGAGGAAGATGTGGGCCGTGTTGATGAAGTTCGGGTCCACCGCGATGCCCAGGAGGCCTCGCTCCGAATCGCTGCACAGCCTGGCGGAGAGGTTCAGTGCCGGCGTCGGCAAGAGCACGCCCCCGGTGAACACTCGCAGCTGTCCCCCTTGTGTGGTGATGAGCAGCCGCCCATCCGGCGTGAAGGCGAGCGCGGTGGGCTCCGAGATGTTCGTCACCAGTGCGTCGGTATACGACGGCGGCAGGGTGACGGCGGCGCGCGTGGCACTGACTTCGTCCGGGGCTTCGGCCATGTCGGACGAGGGTTCGGGCGCGCAAGCCACGGACAGGAGGAGCAGGGGCAGTACCCGCGCGAAACGACAGGGCCAGGGGGGCATGGGAGACTCCGAAAGAGGGGCGTGAGGCGCATGGCCCTTGGCGCCGGCGCCGACTTTTCGCGAGCTTGAACGAGGCTCCTTGTCGGTGGGTGAACGGGGATGCCTGGGGCCTCCACCGGGGCTGTCCGCCGGCGCTCAGTGGTGGTGGTCGCCGGGGCGTCGTTCCTGTCCTGCGCGCCGCCGCCGGCGGGCGTCGTGTCCTGTGCACGAAGGCGGTGGCGGGGTACGCCTCGCCCGGGCGCGACTGACTGCGTACGGGAGGCAGCGCTGTCCCGGGCGAGGTGTGTCCTGGACTACTGCTGCTCCACGTCCACGAAGTTGACCTTGTTGTTGGCGGCGCCGCTGCCGTTGGTGAGCGTCAGCCTGCCGTCGGAGACGTTGACGGTGGTCGTCGTGGTGAAGAAGTGCGTGGTGGCGGTGGGCGTTCCGGACAGCGCGGGCTGTCCTTCCAGCGCGAGCGAGAAGACGCTGTCGACGTGGTCCGGGTCTCCAGCGGCAATCGTCACGCGGTACTGGCCGGAGGGCACGGCGAGCTCCCACACCGCGTTCGGGTTCTCCGTCTTCTGCAGGTGCGTGAAGGTGTCGTAGCGCGCGTCCGGTGAAGCCGCGCTGCCCCTCGCGCGGGTCTGCGTGGAGTTGTCCGTGTTCCATCCGTAGGACAGCCCGTTGCCCCGGTCACCGAATGTCAGTCCGGTGTCCGCGACGTAGCCGGAAGGTACGGCCGAGGTGGCGGGCAGGAAGTCCACCCGGGCCGCGAAGCCGTTCTGATAGGTGGCGGAGAGGCTGGAGTTGGACGCGGGCGTCAGGTAGCCGTGCGCCAGCGCGCCGCCGTCGGACCAGGAGGCCCAGACCTTCCACACCCCGCTGGAGTCGGTCTGTGAGGGTGCCGCCACGTTGAGCGTGTAGCGCTCCCAGGACTTGATGACGGTGGGCGTGGTGAAGGAGGTGCCATTGACCTCCAGCGTCAGCCCCGAGGGCACCGAGTCCAGCGCCACGTCGACGATGTGGGGCAGCAGGTTGCGCGTCACCGTGGTGGTGCGGCCCTGGGAGTCGGTGGCGGTGAGCTGCACTTCCACGAAGTTCGTCAGCACCGCGGGCAGGTCTTCCGGCTGGGGCGCGGTGAGGGGAATGTTGTTGCCGTTCGTCGCCGCGAGCAGCGGGTGCGTGTGCTCGTTGTGGTGCAAGAGCGCGCGCCAGGTGAGCTGCGTTGCCGGCAGGGTGCCATCCTCCGCGTCGGTGGCGCTGCCCGTCAGCACCAGCGGCTGGCCCGCGTAGAAGCGCAGGCTCTCCAGGGGACCGGTGATGACGGGCACGGGCGCGGTGTTGCCCGCGTCGATGCGGAGCGTGGCCGCCTGCGCGGACGTGGCGCCGCGCGCGTCGCGCACCGAGAGGGAGGCCGTGAAGGCGCCGCTCGCGGTGTAGACGTGGCTGGTGGTGGCGGTGGTCGTCTCCACTCCGGCGCTGCCGTCCCCGAAGTTCCAGACGTACGTCAGCGCATCCCCGTCCGGGTCGCTGCTGGCGCCGCCGTTGAAATTGACCGTCAAGGGCGTGGCGCCCGCGGTGGGGCTCGCGGACAGCGCGGCCGTGGGTGCCCGGTTGCGCGTGCCGGTGAAGTCGATGCGGCGGACCTCTCCACCGCCCGCGTACGTCGTGTAGTAGAGCGACTGGCCCGTACCGGCGGGGCCGAAGCGCAGCGTCACCGCGGAGCTGCCCCCCAGGCCGGTGGCGAACGCGTCCACCGTCACGGCGCCCCCCGAGCCTCGCGTCAGCTTGAACACCTTGCCGCAGACGTAGTCGCTGAAGAAGTACGCGTTGTCATCCGAGGAGGCCCAGGCCCCGGGAGGCGCGAAGGTGCCACCGGTGATGGAGTTGCAACCCTGGAAGGGCGAGCCCGTGGGGTTGGTGCCGTGCTTGTAGTCGAACAGCGGATTGGTCATCCCGGCGGGAGGCGCCCCACAACTGGTGGTGGAGTTGTTGGCGCAGTGGCCCTCGCGCGTGTTCCAGCCGTAGTCCGCGCCCTTGATGCCCTCGTCGATTTCCTCCCAGACGCCCTGGCCCACGTCGTTGATGAAGAAGGTGTTGGTGCCCGGCTGGAAGGCGAAGCGGAACGGGTTGCGCAGGCCCGTGGCGTAGTTCTCCTGGCACGGCCCGGTGCCTGTCGGCACGCCCGTGGGGTTGCCGCAGCGACGGCTGCCGGAGGCCGCGTACCAGGGGTTGTCCGTGGGGATGGTGCCGTCCTTGCGGATGCGCAGCATCTTCCCCAGCAGGACGTCCAGGCGGCGCGCGGTGGTGTTCTGGCCCGCGCAGCGGCTCGGGTCCCCGAGCTGGCAGCCACCGTCACCCACGCTGACGTAGAGCAATCCGTCCGCGCCGAAGTGCAAATCACCTCCGTTGTGGTTGCCCGCCGTGGAGGGGATGTTGTCCAGCACCACCAGCTCGCTGGCCGGGTTCACCACGTTCCCCGTCGACAGCGTGAAGCGCGAGACGCGGTTCACCGCGACGTTGGTGATGTTCGTGGTGCAGGTGTTGAACTTGTTGAACGTGTAATAGAGATACAGATGACCGGTGCTGCTGAAGTCCGGGTCCACCGCGATGCCCAGGAGCCCGCGCTCCGAGTTGGTGCACAGCCTGGCGGCGAGGTTCAGCGCCGGGGTCGCCACCAGGACGCCGCCCGCGAAGACGCGCAGCTGGCCTCCCTGGGTGGTGATGAGCAGCCGCCCATCCGGAGTGAAGGCCAACGCGGTGGGCTGGGAGACAGCCGTCACCAGCGCATCGGCATATGACGGCGGCAGGGTGATGGCGGCGCTCGTGGTGCCGACCTCGCTCGGGGCTTCCGCCGCTTCGAGCGAGGGCTCGGGCTCACACGCCACGGCCAGCAAACACAGGGGTACCAACCACGCGAAACCACGAATCCAGGATGTCATGGAGCACTCCAGGGGGAGGGTCATGAAGCACCTTGGATTTGCTGTTTAATCTTGATTTTCGCGAGTCTGAACGAGGCTGCTGTCTGCCAGTGAACGGCGGAGGCCGGGGCGCCTCCGCCTTGGGTGCCGGGCGATGTTCAGTGGCGGTCACCACGTCCCCGGCCGCGGCCATGGCCATGGGAGCCACCGCCGGCGGGCGTCGCGTCGTGGGTGCGCGAGCGCTGGCTGGGGGAGCGCCAGCGGTCCTGGCGTCGCGACGGCTGCTGACCCTTCCAGCGGTCATCGCGGTGCGAGCGGTCATTACCACGGTTGCGCCAGGAGTCATCGCGGTCGTGGTGCCTGGGGCCGCCGCGGTCCCTCCAGTAGCTGTGGTAGGTCGGCGAGCGCCAGACGCGGTCATGCCGGTAGTAGTGGCCGGAGGTCCGCCACGGGCGGTGGTAGTAGTAGCGGACGGCCGGCGCGCGGTACCACGTGTGGGCGAAGTAGTTGGGGTGGCCCCAGCCCACGGTGACGCGCGCGTGGCGGAAGACGGGGATGGTGACATTCACGGAGCCGCGAGGCGCCCAGCCTCCGCCGAGGAAGTGCCACGCCAGTCCGCGCTGCACCCAGCGGGGCGAGACGAAGACCAGGTCGGCTCGCGGCGGCGCGGCCCACGTGCCGTCCACCCAGTCCCAGTCGTTCCCGGACCAGTACCAATAGCCGGGCTCCCACACGAGGTTCGCGGAGGGCGCCGCCGGGCGCATCTCCTGGCGAGGCGCGGGAGGCGCCTGCTGGGTGGAGAGCGTCTCCGCGGAGACGGCAATGGGAATCTCCACCTCCGTGGTGCCCTGGCGCGCCCAGCCGCCGGAGACCCAGTACCAGGAGCCCCGGTCCTCTTCCCAGTAGCCGTTGACGAACTGGTAGCCCGCCATGGGGGCTACCCAGGTGCCGGGGTTGAAGCGCCACTCGCCGCCGTCCCAGTACCAGTGACCGGAGGCCCACACGGCGCCGGAGTAGGGCCGCCGCGACGGCCGCTCCGTGGGCAGCGACGGAGGAGGCTGGGGGGCCATGGGCGCCATCTCCTCGTCGGAGTCCTCGTCGTAGTCGCCGTCGGCGTACTCGCGGCCGTCATCGGCATAACCCGTGTCCGAGGGCACCGGGGCTGTCTGCGCCTGCACCACCGGGGCCGACAGCAGGGCCACCATCCAGAGCCAGCTTCGAGGACTCATGACGTCGTCTCCGTGTTGAGAATGCCATCCCCCTCGCGAGGGACTTCGATGGGCCTTCAGACGCGAGCGGGCCTCCCGTATTCAACCCGGGAGGCCCGCCGAAGTCGCCTGAAAGGGTGGGACGCCGGGGGGCCAGGCGGGCGACGGAGCGTCCGCTTCCCGCTGGCCAGCTCGGCCTGGACTACGGCTTCACGAGGAACATCTCGCGTGTCTGGATGAGGTCCACGTCGCCGGTGAAGCCGGAGAACTGCTCGTACTGGCGCGGGGCGACGCGCGCGCGGGGCAGCCGCAGCGACTCCGTGATTGTGAGCGTCGAGCCCTCCTGCTTCTCCGTGCGGGTGAAGCGGCCGAACGGGTTCTTCACGTCGAGCGCCGGCTGCGGGTCCGGCAGCTTCCAGCCGGAGGGCAGGGCCACCGTCACCTGCGTGCTGCTGGCCTCCGTGTTGTCGATGTACAGCGGCGTGCGGCGCGAGCTGAGCTGCACGTAGCGCCGTCCGAGCTGCGCGGGGAAGGTGAGGGGCCCCAGCGCCATGCGCTTGTCGCCTTCCAGTCGCCCGAAGCGCGGCACGGTGAACTCGTAGCGCAGCACGAAGGGCGCGCCCACCACGTCCTCGTGGTCCAGCTTCACGCTCGACAGCGCCGCGCCTCCGAAGTACCGCGCCACCGCGCCCTGGAGCGCCTGGTTGCGGCTCTCCGCGGACAGCTGGTTGAAGGCCTCGGCCAGCTGCGCCGCCTCGAACCCCAGGTATGTCTCCTCGCCCTTGCCGCTGAGCTTGCCTTCCGCGTCGAGCGACAGCGTCAGCCGCACCTGCTTGCCCGCGGACTCCTTCATCGCGGGCGTCTTCACCACCTCCAGCTTCCGGCCCGGCTCCGGCACCAGGTACGCGTCACGCCCGCCCATGGCGAACTCCGGCAGCTCGCCGAAGGGGCCAAAGCGCACCGACGTATCCACCCACACCGGCTCGCTGCCCGGCACCTCCACGCGCAGCGCCGCGTAGGGCAGCAGGCTGTCGTTGGGGAAGAGGTAGTCGTTGGGGTCCACGTTGAAGGTGCGCACCGCCGCCACGCGCGAGGGGATGCCCAGCTCCTCCAGGCCCGCCTTCAGCACCGCCAGCCGGCTGCCCCGGTCCTGCGCCACCGTGGACGCCGCGGACTGGCCCAGCCCGTTGTCCCGTCCGGAGAAGCGCTGCATCACCGCCGCATGCAGCGCCTTCACCGCGTCCAGGCCCTGCTTGCCCTGGGTGGCCTTGCGCGTGAAGTCCACGACTTCCGCCGTGCGCAGCCAGCGGTCCTGGAAGGCGTCGCCGTAGACGCGAATCAGGCCCTCGTTGCCCGTGGCGCCCGCGCCCACCATGACGAAGGGCAGGTACTCGTTGCCGGAGGGAGGGGCGTCCGGCTCGGGGATGAACGGCGGCACGCGGCGCGCCTCGTAGTGGAAGACCTCCTCGTCGCCCTTCACCGTCGGCGGGGGCGCCTTCATCCCGTGCGCGTCCACCTTCATGCCCGAGCCCTTGGGCGCCACCACCGTGTACGTGGTCCACGCGTTGGGCTGGTTGGCGATTTGGAAGTAGAACGCGGACGCCGTGAAGCCCGGCTGCGCGGGGCCGCGAGGGCTCTCCGCGAGCAGGTACTCCACTTCCACGCTGTCGCCCACCTGCACGCCGGGCAGGCTCACCGTGTCCTTGCCCTCGATGTTCTCCGGCTCCAGCACGCGCCCGTCCGCCTTCAGCGTGCGCAGCGCCAGCACCTGCGCGCCGCGCGGCACGTTCACCTCCGCGATTTCCTGCACGCCCGACTGCTCCAGCGCCTTCTGGATGGTGTGGATGCGGTTGACGATGCTGCCGTCGGGGTACACGCGCACCGCCGCCGCATCCAGCACGAACACGGCCGCGCCGCCGGTGACGGGCTCCGCGTCGTAGGCGCGCATCGCCTCGCGTCCCTCGATGGCGTGCTCCTGCAAGAGCTCCTTGCCCGTCTTCGCGCGCTCCACCGCGCGCCGCAGCGACAGGTCCTCGCCCTCCAGCGCCAGCGCCTTCTCCCTCAGCGCGAGCGCCTCCGCGCTCTGTCCCGCGTACTCGCGCACGTCCGCCATGCGCTTGAGCAGCTCCGCGTTGCGCGGCCACGTCACCGTCAGGGCCTGGAGCACCGCCAGCGCGTCGTCGTGGCGGCGCAGCCCCACGTAGAGGGTGGCCAGCGACGTGCCCGCGCTCACGCTGGTGGGGTCTCGCGCCAGCATCTCCGCGAAGGCGCGCGCGGCCGTCTCCAAATCGCCGCGCGTGCGCGCGTGGTCGGCCCGCCGCGCCTGGACGCCAGGGCAGTTCTGCTGCGCCTCCACGAGCGCGTCCGAGCGCTCCACCGCGTCGCGCCGCCGCGCCAGGTTGTACTGGAGCCCCAGCGCCTCACACAGGTTGGGCTGAATCTGCAGCGCCGCCGCCAGCGACTCCTCCGCCAGCGCGTCCACGTCCAGCGTCAGCGCCGCGCGCGCCCGCATCAGGAACAGCGGGAAGCCCGGGGGCTGCACGGCCTCGCTCGCCGTCTTCAGCGTCTCCAGCGCGGAGGCGGGCTGGCCGTCGTCCATGAAGAGGTCCGCGCGCAGGAGCAGCGCGCCCACGTTGCCCGGGTCCTTGGGCAGGAGCGCTTCCAAGTCCCGCGTGGCCCGACCGCGCGCCACCTTGGCGGGCACCGTGCGGTCCGCCGCCGCCAGCTCCGCGCGCAGCGACAGCAGCGCGGGCGTCGTGGCCTCCACGTCCGCCATCAGCCGGCGCGCCCCATCCGCGTCGCGCGACAGCCCGTCGCGGGCCGCGAGCACGGTGGACAACAGGTCTCCGGCCTCACCGGACAGCGCGTCCTTCAGGCTCTGCGTCGTGGGGTACACGCCCACGGCCTCGGACGTCTTCGGCGCGCTGCCCCAGGACGCGGGGGCCGCGCCCGTGGCGGCGGTGAAGCGCACGTTGGAGGGCCGGCCGTCGGCGCGCATCAGCGAGAAGGACAACACGCCGGAGGTCGCGCCCTTGAGCTGGCGGACGATGAAGCGGTGCTTGCCCGCGGGCAGCGCCACGGCGCGGGTGGTGACGGTGCTGGTGGCACGCTCCCAGCCCCGGCGCTCCATGAGCGGCGCGCCGTCCACGAGGAGCTGGTGGGTCGCGGCGCTCACCGAGCGCGCCACGTAGGTGGCCGCTTCCGGCACCTCCGCGTCGAAGGCCATGAGGTAGACGTCGCCCTCGCCGGGCTCGCCCGCCAGGTCCAGCCGTCCGTCCGGCGCGAGCAGCTTGCGCGGCGTCACCGCCCCGAAGGCGCCAGTGAAGGGGCCCGCGAGCGAGCCGTCCTGCTTCGTGGGGAACGGCTCATCCCAGGACAGGACGTGGAAGGCGGAGAAGGGGCCCACGAGCGTCGCCTCGGACACGCCGCCCAGCTCCCGCAGCACCGCGTCGCGCGCCTTCGTGTCCCCGCGCGCCACGGCGACGGACAGCCGCGCGCCGCGCAGCAGGTAGGCCGTCTCTCCGGTGGCGCCCGCGCCGAGCGCCTGCTGTGCGGCCTTGAGGATGGCGTCATCCAGCGGCGGCGCGGTGCCCACGGTGTCCAGCGCGTAGCGCGCGGCGATGAGGGCCAGCGGGTGGGTGGGCGCGCGCGTCACCAGCTCCAGCGCGGCGGTGAGGGCCCGGTCCGGCCGTCCCGCGCGCCGCGCGAGCAGGTGCTGACCGATGAGTGCGTACGGGTCCCCCGGGTCCTTGGCGATGGCCGCGTCGAAGCGCTGCTGCGCCTGGACGGAGTCGCCCGCGAGCAGGTGCGCATGGAAGCCGGCGAACGCGAGCGTGCGCGCCTCGTCCGAACCGGACTGGGCTTTCTCCGCGGCGGACTCCAGCACGCGCGGCGCGATGCTGGCGGAGGAGGGTGAGTGGGAGCAGCCCGAGAGGCCGGCGACGAGAGCGAACGCGGTCAGGCCGCGGCGGAAGGTGCGCATAGGAGGGTCGAGGGATAATGCAATCCCCCGTCACTGGCCATATTCCCCTGCGAGTCTCTGTCCGCTTCGAGTGCTCGGAAGGGGGCTAGCGGCGCTTGCCGTTCTTCGGAGCGGGCTTGGCGGGCTGCTTCTTGGGGGGAGGGGGCGGCGCCTTCTTGGGCACCACCGCCTTGGCGGGCACCGCGACGGCCACCGTCTTCACCGGCGGGGGCAGCGGGGTGGGCACCGGGGCCGTGGTTCCCCCGGGCGGGGACTGCTTCAGCACGTAGGTGATGCCGGCGACGCGGCAGGTGGCCTCCATGCAGCCGAAGCCGGGGAAGGGCGCGTCGCCGAACTGGTCCATCCAACCGATGCCGAGCACCAGCGGCTCGAAGATGGCCCGACGGTCCTTGCCGGTGCCCATGAAGGCCTCCAGCCGGCCCTCGGCGTCCACCGCCAGCTCGAGCGACACCGGGCCGCTTCGGGGCGACTCCATGCCCAGCATCGCGCCCCGGCGCTCACCCAGCGCCCACTCCAGGCGCAAGGGCTCGCCCACTCCGTTGTGCACCAGCGCCACGTAGCGGCCGGTGCTTCCCGTCAGCAGCATGGCCACGGTGGGGGGCGCAGAAGGCTGGTACAGGCTGAACATGTCCCGCAGGCGGCGCTCCCAGGTGGGCGGCGGCGCTTCGGTGAGCAGTTGGCCCGTCAGGCTGAGGATGTCTCCCTCCCGTCGCGTGACGTCCACGCGCACCCGCCCCACGCCCGTCGTGTCGTCCTGCCAGGGGAACACGAGCGTCTTGTCCTCGAGGTTCACCGGCCTGCCGGCGACCACGAGGCTCTGCTCGGCGAGGCCCTCGCCCAGCGTCACCTTGCGGCGCTCCGGACCGGCTTCCTCCCGCCCGGGCACGGGCTGGATTCGAGGCTCGCCCAGGTACGCCATGATGGTGGCGCCCGGTGAGGTGGGGACGCGCCGCTCGCCGCTCAGGTAGAACGCGGTGCCCAGCACGAAGCTCGCCGCCAGCACCATCAGCACGGCGACCGTCTGCATCACGACGCGCACGACCTTGCGCACGCCCGCCTTGACGCGCTGCACGCGCGTGAGCTTCACCGGCAGCATCGACGGGAGGCTTCCGGGGACGAGCAGCTCCAGGTCCGCGATGAGCGCCGCCACCGACGGGTAGCGGTCCTCCGGGTCCGGCTTGAGGCACTTGGTGACGATGCTGTCGACGCGCGGGTCCAGCCCCGGCTTGCGCTGGGACGGGGGGTCGAACGTGCCCAGCGGCACCTCGCCGGTCAGCCACTCGTAGAGGATGACGCCCAGCGAGAAGATGTCCGCGCGCGCGTCCGCGTTCTTCGCGTCCACCCGCTGCTCGGGCGCCATGTACGACAGCGTGCCCATGGACACGTGCGTGGACGTCAGCGCGTAGCGCGAGGAGGGACTCGCGTCGTCCAGGAACGAGGCGAGCCCGAAGTCGGACACCTTGGCGATGCCACCCGCCTGCTGGTCCAGCAGGATGTTCTCCGGCTTCAGGTCGCGGTGGATGACGCCTCGGCCGTGCGCGTACTCAATGGCCCGGCAGATTTCGAGCATCCGCCGCAGCGCGCCGAAGATGTCGAGCTGGGGGGCGCGGATCAACTCGCGCAGCGACGGCCCGTCCACGAACTCCATCACCAGGTAGTAGGTGACGTCCGTCTTCCCCTTGTCGACGATGGAGACGACGTTGGGGTGGCTCAGCGCGGCGAGGGCCGCGGCTTCCTTCTGGAAGCGCGCGATGAAGGACGGGTCCTTGGCCAGCTCCGCGTTGAGCAGCTTCACCGCCACCGTGCGGCCCAGCGACAACTGGGTGGCCTTGTGGACCTCTCCCATGCCTCCGGTACCCACGAGTTTTTCGAGGCGGTAACCGCTGATGAGATCCGGGGAACGGGTCCGGCTTATCGCCGTCGGGTCAATGGAGGACATGGCGGTAGGGCAGGGGGGCCGCCAGGGTAACAGAAACGCTCGGCGGAGGTGTCCACGCGCGAGAGAGGGGGTCGCCGATGCCCAGGCTGCCCGGCGACCAGGGGAGCGACTTCGAGTCTCAGTGCCCCGAAGCCGGAGTGCGACCCACCGCCGCGCGCAGGCTGGTGCGGACCTGATCCAACGACGAGCGCATCTGCCCGTGGCGCACCGACGCCGCCACCGCCCGCGCCAGCGACTTCAGGAGCGATACCTCTTCGGGCTTCCACGCCCGGGGACGGCGGCAGTCCTCGAAGACGGCCACCCCCCACCACTGCTGGCGCGAGGGGTTGATGGGGCACAGCAGGATCGACTGCGTTCCCTGGCGCTCCAACAAGTCCCGCATCATGGGCGGCGCGTCACGGGTGGGGCACGCCACCACCATTCCCGCCTCCAGCATGTCCACCCAGCCCGGCGCGAAGTCCCGGAAGGAGAAGGCGCGCAGCACGGGGTTGGCCAGCGCGGACGCGGTGGGCGGCTCCGCCCAGGCGTAGCGCAGGTCCGTCACGAACCGGCCGTACGTCTGCTGCGTGCGGTTCTCGAAGATGTACGCCCGGTCCACGCCCAGCGCATGGCCGACCATCCCCAGGGACTCGACGGCGGTGCTGGGCCCGAGCCCCTTCTCCAGCAAGAGCTTCGAGGCTTCCGACACCTTCGAGAAGGCTTC
Organism: Myxococcus sp. CA056; assembly: GCF_013336715.1. NCBI lineage: Bacteria > Pseudomonadati > Myxococcota > Myxococcia > Myxococcales > Myxococcaceae > Myxococcus > Myxococcus sp. CA056. Next base: position 76,009 of record NZ_JABUMT010000001.1, on the reverse strand, counting down.
CACCATGGGGTGACTCCAGGAAAAGACGAATTGCAACGGGTTCCGCAAGTATCCGGAACGGACTGTCATCCTCTGAAGTCACATTAAGCGCGATTACTGTGTTTCTGTCAAATCCCAGTTTTACTGAAAGTCAAGAGTTCGTGCCGCAGACAATGACCCAGGAGGGGTGTAGATGACACAGGTGCTTTTCCGAGCAGGCAGGGCCGGCGACGAAGTGTCCGGGGCAGGACAGACCCTGAAAATGCCACGAGGGCGCCCCCTTGGAAGGGCACCCTCGTGTGGATTCCTCAGAACGAGGAAGTCGAGACTACTTGGTCTCGGCGGCGGTCTCGGCCTTGGGGGCCGCCTTCTTGGCCTTCTTGCCAGCCTTCGGCTTGGCCTCGGCGGCGGCGGGCTTGGCCTCCTCGGCCTTCACCTCGGCGGCGGGCGCGGGCTGCGCCTCGGCGGGAGCCGCGACGGGCGCGGCGGCGGCCGGCTTGGCCTCGGCGGCGGGGGCGGCGGCGGGAGCCGGGGTGTTGGCAAACGCGGTGGCGGCGGCGAGCAGGGCGGCGGCGAACACGGTCTTCATGGAAAGCTCCGTTGAGGGGGGACGACGCGAGATTGCGCCGTATCAGCGGGCAGGCGCTTGAGCAGCACGCGTGCCAGCGGCCTCTTCCGAGTGAGGCGCGGCGCTCGCGGGCCGGACGCTGGGGAGAAACTCCTCAGTTGAAGCTCCAACATTGGGGGCTTGCTCCCCAGACAGGCACTTGTCGCTTTGACGACACCGGGGCACTTGAGCAAGCTTCGCGCCCATCCTCGGCGAGAGGGTATGGGCCCGTGGCACCGCGTCGTCGCGAATCTCTCGCGACCGCGGCGCGGGAGAGACGGTGTATGCGGTTCCTGTGGTTCGCGACGGCTGTGGCGTGGCTGGCGACGGGGTGCGCGCGAATCACGCCTGAGCGCCTGGAGGCGCAGGTCCAGGAGACCTTGCGCTGGCAGCGCGAGTACCAGGTGGAGCGCGAGCGCACCGAAGCGGTGGCGATGCGACTGGCGGCGCTGGAGGCGACCATCGAGCGGCTGACGCAGGAGCGCGCCGAGGTGGAGCAGGGCCGGCTGGCGCTGATGGAGGAGCTGGTGCGCACGGAGGCGGACCGGCACGCGCTGGAGGAGCACAACACGCAGCTGCTCGCGCGCGAGCGGGAGCTGAACGAGCTGCGGGAGATGCACGAGCAGCTCTCCGACGTCTTCTATGAGTCAGCGTTGGAGCGGGCGCGGCGGCGGCTGCCGTCGGCCCGGCAGCCGGACGCCCCTGAAGCAGGCGACGGGACGGCGGTGCCTTGACGGAGGGCTGGGTCCTCGGGCCCGTGCCGCCGTGGTAGAGGTCGGACCCTGGTGAGCTCCCGCACGTCCATTCGCGGTTATCGCGCAGGCTTCTTCTTCGTGGTGGCCCTGCTGTCCGCCGTCACGGCCTTCACGCTGTGGACGGAGGTCCGCACGGGCACGCAGGTGGACGCGCTGGTGCAGGAGGCGCTCGAGCGCGCCAGCCTCATTGGCCGCATCCGCGTGGACGCGCTGTCGCTGGAGTCCGCCATCGAGGCGCACATCCGCGCCACGGACGACGCCGAACGCAAGGCCGCGGACGCGGTGATGGAGGAGATTCTCACCGACATCCGCTTCGCCTCGGAGGCGTACACGCGCAACCTGCCGCCGGGCGACAAGGCGGTGTGGGAGCGCTTCAACGCGGCCTGCCAGGGGTTGGCGGACCAGGTGCGCGCGGCGGCGGTGTTCTCCCAGCGGCGCGAGGCGGACCGGGCGCGCCGGCATCTGGCCGAGCGCATCCGTCCGGTGGCCGCGCAATTGGACGCGCTGGGCGGCTCGCTGTCGGAGGAGAACGCGAACGAGGCGCGCCGGTTGGTGGGGCGCCTGGCGGACCTGCGCGTGCGCAACACGGCGCTGGGCGCGGGCACCACGCTCCTGGCGATGCTGCTGTCCATGCTGGTGGGGTGGCACATCACCACGCTGCTCAAGCGCCAGGACGCGACGATTCAGGGGCAGCTCACGGAGCTGGGGCGGCACAACGAGGAGCTGGATTCCTTCACGCGTCGCGTGGCGCATGACCTCATCAGTCCGCTGGCGCCGCTCAAGGGCTACCTGACGCTCATCCGTCGCACGGGCGCGGTGAAGGACGCGGGCGCGTTGGAGATGCTGGCGCAGTGCGAGTCGAGCGCGGTGCGCATGGGTGAGCTGATTGAAGCGCTGCTGCGCTTCTGTCGCGCGGGCACGCGCGGTGAGCGCACCGTGGGCGAGCTGGACACGGCGGTGACGACGGTGCTGCTGGAGGTGGCGCAGACGGCGGCGGCGCAGGGCGTGGCGCTGGAGCGGACGCTGCAAGCGGGGGTGGCGGTGGATTGTCCGGGGCAGTTGCTGCAAGTCACGGCGCGCAATCTCCTGACGAACGCGGTGAAGTACACGGCGGGCCGGCCGGAGCCTCGGGTGACGGTGAGTGTGTCCACCGAGGGGACGGACGCGGTGTTGGAGGTGGTGGACAACGGCATCGGCATGGGGCCGGTGGCGATGGCCTCGCTGTTCCAGCCGTTCTTCCGCGCGCCGGAAGTCCGCTCGTTGCCAGGGCATGGGTTGGGCATGGCCACCACGAAGCGCGTGGTGGAGGCGCACGGTGGGACGTTGACGGTGCGCTCGGAAGAGGGGAAGGGCACGCGCGTGGTGGTGCGCTTCGCGCGCGTGACGCGGCCGACGGTGGGGAGCACCGTCGAGTCCGTGGAGTCGTCCACTGCTTCCGCGAATCGCAAGGTGGCCTCATGAGTACATCCCGCATCCTCGTCGTGGACGATGACCCTCAGGCGAGGGACTTGCTCCAGCGGTTGCTGGGGCCCCTGGGCGCGGTGTCGCAGGCGGCGCACCCGAAGGCGGCGCAGGAGAAGCTGGCGGAGGGCTCGTTCGACCTGGTGCTGACGGACATGGCCATGCCCGAGCCGGGCGATGGCCTCAAGGTGTTGCAGGAGGTGAAGGCGCACCTTCCGGACACGCCGGTGATTGTGGTGACGGCGTTCGGCAACATCGAGGGCGCGCTGGACAGCATCCAGTTGGGGGCCTTCGACTACCTGGCCAAGCCCTTCGACGTGGACGCGATTCTGCGCGTGGCGCGGCGGGCGTTGGAGCAGAAGCGGTTGGTGGAGGAGAACCGCTCGCTGCGCCAGCACGTGGACCGCAGCGCGCTGGTGGGGCGCAGCCCGGCGCTGCTGGAGGTGTACAAGCAGGTGGCCCGCGCGGCGGCGAGCAACGTGCCGGTGCTGATTACGGGTGAGACGGGCACGGGCAAGGAGATGGTGGCGCGGGCGCTGCACAATCGCTCGCCCCGCTCCAACGGTCCGTTCATCCCCGTGGACTGCGGCGCCATCACCGAATCGTTGATGGAGAGCGAGCTGTTCGGCCATGCGAAGGGCAGCTTCACCGGCGCTTCGGGCGCGAGGCGGGGTGTGTTCGAGGAGGCGAATGGCGGGACGCTGTTCCTTGACGAGATTGGCGACGTGGGGATGAAGGTGCAGTCGCAGCTCCTGCGCGTGTTGCAGGAGGGCGAAATCCGGCGCGTGGGTGAGAGCGTGCCGGTGAAGGTGGACGCGCGCGTCGTCGCGGCGACGAACCGGGACTTGAAGGAGCGGGTGGCGGAGGGCGTGTTCCGCGAGGACCTGCTGTATCGGCTGGACGTGGTGCACCTGCACCTGCCGCCTTTGCGCGAGCGGCGCGAGGACATCCCGGCGCTGGTGGTGCACTTCGCGTCGCGACATGCGCGGGGCGGAGTGAGCCCGGTGGTGACGTCGGAGGCGATGTCGCGGCTGACGGCCTACGACTGGCCGGGTAACGTGCGGCAGTTGGAGAACGTGGTGGCGCGGGCCCTGGCGCTCAACGTGACGGGCGTGCTGGGTCCGCAGGACTTCCCGGAGCCGATTGGCGATGCTCCCAAGCGACTGACGGGGCTGGCGGGAGACATGCCGAGCCTCGCGGAACTGTCGCGGCGGTACGCGGCGCACGTGCTCCAGGCGGTGGGTGGCAACAAGAGCGAGGCGGCTCGGCTGCTCGATGTGGACCGCAAGACGCTCTACAAGCTGCTGGAGGCGTCGGGCGCGGAGGCGGAGTCGTAGGGCCGAGAGGCGTCGCCGCCGTCCGGCTGAGTCGGCGGTGCTTTGCCTCCGAGGGAATCGGAGCGGTGCCTCGCATGGCTCGGAGGCAGCGTTCGTGAGAGGCGAAGCGGGATGCGCGGCTTCGACACTGCCTGAAGGAGTCGGAGCGGTGCCTCGCATGGCTTGGGGGCAGCGTTCGTGAGAGGCGAAGCGGGATGCGCGGCTTCGACACTGCCTGAAGGAGTCGGAGCGGTGCCTCGCATGGCTCGGAGGCAGCGTTCGTGAGGGGCTCCGAGAGGCGGCGAAGCGGGATGCGCGGCTTCGACACTGCCTGAGGGAGTCGGAGCGGTGCCTTGCGTGCCGTGGCGACCGCCTGGTTCGTCACCGTTCAGGTGAGGACCCTTCGGTGCGTGTCATTCCGCTGCGCCTGAGAATGAACGTCGTGGGCGCATGACGTCACGTCGGTGGAGTGCGCCAACGCTGCGATGCGCCTTGTGCTGGGTGGGGCCGGTTTCGCAGACTCCGCGCCGTGAACGCGCGCTCCCTGTCGACGCTGGCTCTTCTCCTTGCTTCCACGCAGACGGCTTGTGTCTCGCAGCAGAAAGGTCGTGAGGACTCACCTTCGGACGAGCCGGGGCCCCCGGCTCGACTGTGGCGGCGCAGCGCCGTGGAGCGCGACTTCGAGCGCTTCACGCGCGAGGGCACCGCGCTCACCGGGGATGGAGCGTTGGTGCTGGACGCGTCGGCGCGGACGGACAGCGTGCCCGTTCCCACGGGACGTAACGAGGACGGTGGCACGCGCTATCACGAGGCAACCTACCGGCTGGGGAGCGCCGTCTCCGAGGTCCAGCTCGTGCCGGGCGGCTTCACCAGCGTGGTGCCGTCCTTCGATGCGCAGACGCCCCCGGGCACCTGGGTGAAGGTGACGCTCGCCGCGCGCATCGAGGGCGCCTGGACGAAGGACTACGAGCTGGGCGTGTGGGCCTTCGACAAGGTGCCCGTGGCCCGGCACAGCGTGGACGGGCAGGGGGACGCGGACGGTCAGGTGTACACGGACACGCTCAACCTCAAGCGTCGCGCGAATGCGCTGCGGATGACGGTGTGGCTGTTCTCGTCGCAGCCGGAGGCCACGCCTCGGGTTCGCGCGCTGACGGCGGCGGTGAGCGACAAGCAAGGTGTCGTCGCGGATGCGTCGTCGGACCGGGCGGCCTGGGGCACCGTGCTGGAGGTGCCCGGCCACTCGCAGATGCTGTACCCCGAGGGTGGCCCCGTGTGGTGTTCGCCCACGTCCACCACGATGTTGCTTGGGTACTGGGGGCGGAAGCTGGGGCGGCCCGAGCTGACCACGACGGTGCCTTCGTCCGCCGACCGGACCTATGACTGGGTCTACAAGGGGACGGGCAACTGGGCCTTCAACACGGCGTATGCCTCCGCCATCGGTGACGGGGCGCTGCACGGCGCGGTGTTGCGCCTGGATGGCTTCGCGCAGGTGGAGCGGCTCATCGCCGCGGGCATTCCGGTCAGCATCAGCATCGCCTACGAGGAGGGGGAGCTCACCGGCTCGCCCGTGCGCAGCTCGGATGGGCATCTCATCGTGCTGAAGGGCTTCACGCCCGAAGGCGATGTCGTGTGCAATGACCCCGCGTTCAAGACCGACGAGACGGTGTCCGTGACATACAAGCGCGACGAACTCTGGCGCGCGTGGCAGCACTCGCGGGGCGCGGCCTACGTGCTCTGGCCTTCCGGCACGGCGTTCCCCGCGGAGATCATCGGACTGCTGCGCTGAACCGGTGCCCTCGTTCCGGGCAACGCCACGGTCCGGGGCGCCGAGAGTTCATCGCGTCGGGCGCGCGTTCATCGCGTCGGGCGCGCGCTCATCGCGCCGGGCTCGCGCTCATTGCGCCGGGCTCGCGTTCATCGCGCCTCGTGTCACACGGAGGGCGCAGGCTCGAAGTAGTGGCGCTCGGCGAGGTCGGCGAGCAGCCCCGGATGTGTCGGCTGCCAGCCCAGGAGGTCGCGCGTGTGCGCGCTGGACGTGGGGTTGTCGAGCTGGGCGAAGGCGGCGAGGAAGCCGAGGTAATTGCTCGCATCTCCAGTCGAGACGCTCCTGGCCGGTAGTCCGAGGCCACGGCCGATGGCCTCGGCGATGTCGCGAAAAGAGATGCCTTCCTCGGCGACCCCGTGGATGCGAGAGCCCGCGGGCGCGACCTCCAACGCCAATCGGTAGAGTCGCGCAGTGTCGAGCGTGTGCACCGCCGGCCAGCGGTTGGCGCCGTCCCCGACGTAGGCGGCGAAGCCGTTCTTTCGTGCCATGGCGATGAGCGACGGGACGAAGCCCTGATGGTCGAGCGAGCTGTGTACCGTCGGCGCGAGGCGGATGACGGAGGACCGGACGCCGCGCTTTCCGAGCGCGACCACCGCATTCTCCGCGTCGATGCGGGGGCCGCCCGCGAGCGCATCATGTTCGGTGCCAGGGCGACCGAGCACGGCATGAGCCAGCGCGAGCGTCCCCGCCGTGCCCACGAACGGCTTGCCAGAGCCCTCGAGCACCGCGCTCATCGCTTCGATGGCGCGGAGGTCGGCCATCACCGCACCCGCGTAGTCGCCGGTGAAGGCCACGTCATGCTTGAACGCGAGGTGGATGACGCCATCCGCGGTGGCAGCGGCCTCCCGCAGACCTTCGAGGTCATCGAGGTTGCCTCGCCGCACCTCCGCGCCAGCGGACCTCAGGGCGGCGACCGAGGAGTCGGAGCGGGCGAGCCCGACGACCTGGTGGCCGGCCGAGAGCAACTCGCGGATGACCACGGAACCGATGTGCCCCGATGCACCCGTGACAAAGACGCGCATGTGAACCTCCGATGTCAGAAGCTGACATGACTTCTAACACCTGATGTCAGTCGCTGCAATCAGGTAGGGTGGCGCCATGGGTCGTTGGGAACCGAACGCGCTCGAACGCCTGCAAGACGCTGCGATGCAGCTGTTCCAGGAGCGCGGGTACGACCGCACGACGGTGGAGGAGATCGCCGCGCGTGCGGGGCTCACCGAGCGGACATTCTTTCGCTACTTCGCTGACAAGCGAGAGGTCCTGTTCTCGCGCTCGAAGGAACTCGAGGCGCTCATCGTCAACGCCATCGCGGATGCTCCGAAAGGGATGGCTCCCATCGATGTTGTCGCCGCCGCGCTCGAGGCCCTCTCGCCGGGATTCGAGGAGCGCCGTGCGCACGCATCCAAGCGGCAACCGCTCATCTTGGCGCACGCGGAGCTTCGGGAGCGCGAGCTGATCAAACTCGCGTCACTCGCCTCGGCGATGGCGGAGAGCCTCCGGGGACGTGGCGTCGAAAAGACGGTGGCCAACCTGGTCGCCGAAGCGGGCATCGCCATCTTCAAGAGCGCGTTCGAGCGTTGGGTCGAGGACACGAAGAAGCACGAGCTCGCGCATCATGTGCGCGTGGCACTCGCGGAGCTGCGGCTCATCACCGCCGGAGCGAGCGTGGCTCCTTCCTCGCCACTCCCGACCAGGAAGGCACCGCGACGCAGCCGCTCCACCTCCCGGTAGGCTCGAGGAGCGCGGGGCCGAGTGACGCGGGATATGTCTCACGTGAGACATGTCTCGGGGTATCCGGGGCCATAGGGGATTCCTCTCGTGCGGGAGACGGGCAGGGCCCCTCCATTCCGTTGCATGTGACATCCACCGTCAGGACCGCACGGATTACGCACCCGCGCGGAGTCGCGCGCAGGCGGCCCCACCTCGGACGACGTTGAGCAAGCGGGCGAGCCCTCGTACCGTGTCGTCCACATGCGACGTTGGCTTCAGCTCGCCCTTCTCCTGCCTGGAATCGCCTGCACGCCTTCGTCGAAGACGGAGGATTCCCCCTCTCCCGTTGAAGGTGTAGCGCCGAGCCCGTCCCTCCCCACGACAGGCAATCCCTCCGCGCCCACGGAGTTCGTCCAAGAGGGAGGAGGGAAGCAAGCAGTCCCGTCGTCTCTCCCCACGGAAGCGCCGACCGTGGCGGGAACCCCGGTGTCGCCTCCTGCGGATGCGACCGTCCAGGGGAGTCCAGTGGCGCCCTCGACCGTGGCGGGAGGCGCTGGCGCGCCGACCTCGGGCGGGAGTGTCCAAGACAGTCCAGCGGCGCCGTCGGCTCAGCCTCCGACGGTCGCGGGAAGCTCGATGTCTCCGACCTTGGGCGGGAGTGTCCAAGCGACTCCGGTGGCACCCTCGGCTCAGCCTCCGACGGTCGCGGGAAGCTCGATGTCTCCGACGTCGAGCGCGACCATCCAAGGGGGTGCTGTGTCTCCCATGGCAGAGGTTCCGACCGTCGCTGGAAGCACGGTGTCGCCTCCCTTGGGCGGGAGTGTCCAAGCGACTCCGGTGGCACCCTCGGCTCAGCCTCCGACGGTCGCGGGAAGCTCGATATCTCCGACGTCGAGCGCGACCATCCAAGGGGGTGCTGTGTCTCCCATGGCAGAGGTTCCGACCGTCGCTGGAAGCACGGTGTCGCCTCCCACGGGAGCGACTGTCCCAAGCAGTCCAGCGGCTCCGACGGTAGAGGCTCGGCCCGGTGTGGTGTCGCCCTCCGCGGGGGCGAACGGTGCTCAGGTCGCGGGCACGACGGTTCCCGCGGGAGATGCCGCCGTGCCCGCTCATGGCCCCGTGCCGAACGGGCTCACCTCCGCTGAGACAGTCGGCTCGGAAGACGGTGGCACGCCACGGTCCGGAGTGGCGGGAAGCCAGGCTCCCGTGGCCTCCACTCCCGGAGACCTGCTCGCCGCCTGGAATCGGACCGCGCCCGTGCTCGACACGGATGGGGGACCCTCGCGTCCGGCTTCCGCCGCGCGTCCAGGCTCGGACTCCCGCGACTCGGAGGACGATTCCTCCGCGCACGACGAGCCCTCGCTCGCCATCGACCCCGCGCTCAGCGCGATGCCCAAGCCCGAGCGCCACGAGGACGCCCCCATCGTGGACCCCGAGGAGTCACCGCCTCCACCCGCCGAGCAGCTCGTCGTCATCCCCGACAAGCGGAACCCGGGCGTGGAGCTGGTGCTCGGCCCGGATGGTGAGCCGCTGGAGGACACCAGCCTCGTGCTCGACGACCCATCCCTGGAGCCCGACGAAGACACCTCCGGCACCCCCACTGCCAGCGGCGCTGACGCGGGCACCGAGCCCGTCGCGATTCCCTATCAGCCCGACGCGGGCTCGCTGCGCGTGCGGCGCTCCATCGCGGTCCGCTCCGCGCCTCGTCAGGACGCGCCTCCCCTGGGCACCGTGGCCCAGGACATGCGCGTGCTCTGGAAGGGCGAGACGGCCATGCGTGGCCCCGAGTGCGAGACCTGGGTGGAAATCCAGCCCCGTGGTTGGGTCTGCGAGCGCTACCTGGAGCGCAACTTCCGCGAGCCTCGCGTCAGGGATTTGCCCCGCCTGCGCGAAGGCGAGCTGACACCCGGCACCTATGCCCGCGTCGTGGGCAAGCGCGTGCGCGCCTACCCGAGCCTCGCCCTGGCCCGCTCGCGCAGAAGGGGTGTGCTGCTGAAGGGCTCGGTGACGGTGCAGCTGCGCGGACAGGTGCGCGTGGGTCGACGCACCTTCTGGCGCACGACGGATGGCCAGTACCTGGAGGCCCGCGTCCTGCGAGAGTACCGGCCCTCCGCCTTCGTCGGCGTGGACGCGGACCAGTTGTCGGAGCTGTCCTCGCCCTTCGCCTGGGCCCAGTCGCGCGTGAAGCCCACGGCGCCCATCGAGGTGAAGGTGGCCCCGGACGCGAAGGCCGCTCGGGAGACGGTGCTGCCCCCTCGGACCCTGGTGGCCGTGCGCGAGCTGTCTCCCGACGGCAACTGGGTGCTCATCGCGGAGGACCACTGGGTGGCGCGCGAGGACCTCCACGTCGCCTGGTTCACCCACGCACCCCCCGGTGTGGAGCCCGGCGCGCGCTGGCTCGACGTGGACCTGGATGCCCAGGTTCTCGTCGCGTACGAGGGCGAGCGCCCCGTCTACGCCACGCTCATCTCCTCCGGGAAGCCCGGCACGGACACCCCCGAGGGCCTCTACCGCGTGTGGATCAAATTCGCGGAGGCCGACATGACGGGCAACGGCACCGCGGGCAATGACACCTACCGCGTGGCCACCGTGCCGTGGACCATGTTCTTCGAGGAGGACTACGCGCTGCACACCGCCTACTGGCATGACCGCTTCGGCGAGCCGATGAGCCACGGCTGCGTCAACCTCGCGCCCAGGGACGCTCGGGCCCTCTACGGCTGGGCCGCGCCGGAGGTCCCCACCGGCTGGTCCATGGTGCACGCCACGCCCGAATCGCCCGGCTCCTGGGTGCGCATCCGGGGGCAGGCGCGCATCCCCCTCAAGGAGCGCAAGGTGCGCGTCGTCGCCAGCACGCGCGGACTGCGCTGACGCTCAGCCCACCACCGACACGGTGACGCGTCGGCGGTGGGGCGAGGCGCGGTGCTCCCAGACGTAGACGCCCTGCCACGTCCCCAGGCTCGCCGCGCCGTCCTTCACCGGAATGCTCAGCGAGTTCTGCGTGAGCACCGTGCGCACGTGCGCGGGCATGTCGTCGGGCCCCTCCGCGTCGTGCACGAAGAGAGGGTCCCCGTCCTTCACCAGCCGCGCGAAGAAGGACTCCAAATCCCGGCGCACGTCGGGGTCCGCGTTCTCACACAGAATCAGGGACGCGCTCGTGTGGTGGAGGAACACGGTGCACAGGCCCTGCTTCGCGCCGCTGTCCGCCACCGCTTGCTGCACGTCCCGGGTGATGTCCGTGAAGCCGCGCCCCTGCGTGGGCACCGTGAACTCCTTCGCGTGGTACATGCCTCAGTCCCCCAGCCGCGCCTTCAGGAACGCGGCCAGCCGCTCCAGTTCCTCGACGTCCAGCGTGTGCGGTCCATCGAAAGGGAAGAAGTCCACGGACAGCCCCGACTGCACCAGCGCGTCGCGCAGCCGCTCGCCCGTCGCGAAGGGCAGTACGTCATCGTGACGGCCGTGGCCCTGGAACACCGGCAGCCCTTGCCGGGCCTGGGCCTTCTGCTTCCACTCCGCCTCCGCGATGAGGGTGCCCGACAGGATGAACAGCCCGGCCGGCCGTTCCTCCAGCCGCAGGGCCACGTCCGTCGTCACCATGCCGCCCTGGCTGAAGCCGCCCAGGACGATGCGTCCATAGGGCAGCTTCGACGTGGTCGACAACGCGTCCACCACGGACATGAGGGCTCGACGGGCGGCGGGAAGCCCCTCGGGCACTTCCTTCGAGTAGGCCTCCCAATCCCGCATCTGTCCGCGCATGAAGGCCTCGGGCAGGTGGAACCAGGCGCACCCCTGGGGCATGCCCCACTGGGCCATCGTCAGGGGGCCCGCAGGAACGACGAAGCGCACGCGCTCCGCCAGCACCGGCTCCATGGCCATCAGCTCCGGCACCAGCGAGACCAGGTCCGTCCCCGCGGCGCCGAGGCCGTGGCAGAGAATCACCGCCAGGTCCGGCACGGTGCCCTCGGCGAGCCCGTCCACCACCTGGCAGTCCAGCTCGCCCAGGCGCGTGGCCACGCGTCGGAGGTTGCGTCGGTCCATCACTGCGCGCCGGCCGCGTCCGCGAGGGTAATCTTCTGGATGATGACGGGGTCCACAGGGCGGTCGCCCGGGCCCGTGGCGACCTTGGAGATCTTCTCCACGACGTCATAACCCTTCACCACCTCGCCGAAGATGGTGTGCTTGTTGTTGAGGTAGCTCGGCGTGGACGTGGTGATGAAGAACTGGCTGCCGTTGGTGCCCGGTCCCGCGTTGGCCATGGCCAGCAGGCCCGGCTTGTCGAACGTGCGGCCGCTCTGGAACTCGTCCGCGAAGCGGTAGCCCGGGTCACCCCGGCCGGAACCCGTGGGGTCTCCACCCTGAATCATGAAGCCCGGAATCACGCGGTGGAAGACGACGCCGTCGTACAGCGGCTTGCCCGTCACGCGCTCACCGTTGCGAGGGTCCGTCCACGTCTTCTCACCCGTGGCGAGCCCCACGAAGTTGGACACCGTGTTCGGCGCGTCCTTGGAGAACAGCCGCACGACGATGGGGCCCTGGTTCGTCTCCAGCGTGGCCTGGATGTCCTGGCCGCCGTACGCCTTCTTCATCCACTCGCCCGGGCCTTCCGCTGCGGGCGCGGGGGCCTTGGGGGTGGCCGAGGCGGGGGTGGAACCACCCGTGGATTCCTTCTTCTCGGAGTCCTTGCAGGCGGCGACGGTGAGGCACAGGAGGAGGGCGCTGAGGATTCGGATGTTCATGGGGCGCGCAGATTACCCGACCTCCGCCGGATTACAGGGGGTTACGTCGTCCCGCGCGGGCAGGGCGTTGTCTGGGAGGCAAAATCGCCCGCCAGCGACCCGGGTCGACGCAACATCTGGAACCAGGGCACGATGATCCCCACAGAACACCCTGAATTGCGTCTGGAGTCCTGAGTTGGCGCCCATCGAGCCTCGTCCCACCGCCCCGAGTTCCGCTCCCACCGCGCGGCCCGCACAGCCGTCGGCCGCGCCGCCTCCGGCGCCCCGGGCTGACGTCCTGGCGCCGCCCGCCGCGAGGTCGGACCGCTGGGAACAGCTTGGCAACGAGGTGGCCCGGGGAACCAACGGGGTGAGGCAGTTCTCCGACGCAGTGGGCGCCACCCAGGTGCGTCGCACGCAGGGCCCCATCCGCTTCGGACCGCTCGAGACGGGGCTCACCGGCACCACCGTGGAAGGCGTGAACACCCGAAGCGCCCGCTGGGCCGGCGGCGTGTCCACGGCGGCCAGCGTGGCGCAGCTCCCGGGCGCGGCCTACCTGTCGTTCCGCGACGTGCGCGATGCCTTCCGCAACCCGTCCGGCGAGTCCGCCAACAGGGCGCTCGGCTCCGTGTCGGGCCTCGCGTCCACCGGCCTCAACGTGGCCAAGGGGGGCCTGGACCTCGCGGGCAACGTGAGCAACTTCCGCGCGGCGGCCAACGCGGCGCGCACCGCCTTCACGCAGGCCGCTCCGGAGGCCACGGGCGCGGTGGCGAACCGCGTGGCGACCTCCGCCGCGTCCGAGGCCGCGCAGGGCTCGTCCCGCCAGGTCACGCGTCACGCCGCCGCTCGCGCCGCGGGCGAGGGACTGGAGGACGCGGGCCGTCTGGGCGCCAACGCCGCTCGCACCGCGCTGCAGGGGGGCGGCACGGCCGTGGCCAGGGCCGCGGGCCGCTTCGCGCCGGGCCTCAACGTCGCCATCGCCGCCGCGGACACCGCCGCCGCCGCGAGCACGCTCGCGGACCCGAACGCCGCGGTGGGCAAGAAGGTCACCGCCGGCGTCACCGCGCTGGGCTCCATCGCCGCGGCCACCAACATCCCGGTGGTCAGCCAGGCGGGCGCCGTCGTCTCGACGGTGTCCAGCTTCGTGGGCGCGTTCTTCTAGGCGCCGCGCGCCTCCTCCGCTCTGTGTTATCCGGAGCTTCCGGAGCGGAGGAAGCATGACGTCCCAGAACGACCCGAAGGGTGGCGGTGCGCGCTCGCTGGCCGAGCTGCACGCGCTCGGAATCATGAAGCGCATGCCCGCGTCGCTGTCGCTGGGCAGCACCGAGCCTGTCTCCCTCCCCACCGTGCAGGCGCCGTCCCTGGAAGGGCTGACGGTGGCCGTGGTCGCACCCGGCCCCATCGACGAGCAGGCCCTGGTGGAGCGCTTCGATTCGCTGCGCCGCCAGCATGCCGACCGCCGTGAGCGACTGGCGGGCGAGGCGGTGGGGCCCGACGACGAGGTGCTGCTGGACGTGCTCGGCTTCGCCGACGGTCGGCTCATCCCCTACTCCGCGCGGGAGAACTGGCGCGCGGAGGTCGCGCCAGACGCGCTGCTGCCCGGCTTCTTCGAGGCGCTGGTGGGCGCGAAGGTGGGCCAGTCCTTCGGCATCGAGCTGAAGCTGCCGGACACCTACGTGGTGGAATCGCTGCGCGGCGTGACCGCGCGCTTCCTGCTCGACGTGAAGGCGGCCTCCGAGCTGAAGCTGTTGGAGGATGACTCGCCGGAGCTGCTCAAGCGCCTGGGGCTGGGCACCCTCACCGACGTGATGGCCCACCTGGGTGACACGCTCGCCCGCGAGCGCACCGAGGAGATGGACCGGCTCACCCAGGAGCGCGTGCTGGACGAAGTGGTGTCGCGCACGAAGGTGACGCTGACGCCCGCGCTGGTGGACGAGGAGATTCGCCGCCGCTGGGCGGAGACCGAACGCCCCATGCTGATTCGCAAGGACTTCCAGCCGAACGAGCTTCAGGAGGCGCTGGAGGGTTGGCTCAGGGAGCCCCTCACCCGCGCGGACACGGAGCGACGGCTGACGTTGGCGCTGGCGCTCCGGGCCATCGCCGCGCGCGACCACGTGAAGCTCGCGAAGGGCGCCGTGGATGCGCTGGTGGCCGACCTGGCCGGGCTGTCCGGCGTCTCCCGCCAGGACCTCATCCGCGCGATGAAGGAAGACACCCTGCTGGCCAAGCGGGTGGAGGACCTGGCGCTGCACTTCGCCACCATCGACAGCGTGATGCGGCGCGTGTCGCTGACGCCGCCGACCTGACATCGCGGCGGTGGTTTCAAGGCGTCTGGAGCGCCAGCGCCACCATCACCTCGGTGACATCGCCGGGGTGGTAGCGGCCCAGTCCCGGGAAGGCGCGCAGCGCGGCCTCCGCGTGGTCCATGTCGTCCAGTCGCACCACGCGCGCGCCAGGCACCTCCGCGTCCAGCGCGGTCACCATGCCGTCGGACGCGTAGCGGTAGCGCTCGTCCAGGTAGCGCTGGAGCGGATAGAGCGACGACAAGCGGGACAGCCGCGAGGTGGCCAGCGACACGGTGGGGATGTCCGCCGGGTAGGGGTGCTGGCGGATGAACGCCATGCGCTGGGGATAGGACAGCTCCTCCACCGAGCGGGACACCCCGTGGAACAGCAGCGGGAAGGCGAAGTCGATGAGCCTGCGCATGTCCGGCGTCGAGGCCAGGTCATGGGCGATGGACGAGCCTCCATAAGGCGCCTGGAGCGTCACCACCGCGCGCACCACCCGGCGCAGCTCCGGGTACAGGGCGAGCACGGCGGTGCACTCGACGCCGCCCTTGCTGTGGCCCACCAGCACCACCGAGCGGCCGAAGTGCTCCGCGTCCAGCAGCGCCTCGCGCAGCACCGCGACGTTGTCGAGCAGCAACCCCTCCGTGTCCACCGACGCCTCGAGCACGTCCAGGCCCCGGCGCTCCAGTCGCTGCACGTTGTCCAGCAGGTAGCCGGGCAGCTCGTCCCCCAGCATCCCGCGCACCAGCACGTACTGATGGCGCCGCGCCTCGTCCGGGAGCACGGGCTCGCCCTCGCGCACGGCTCGCAGCAGGTCGTGGAAGCGGCGGGTCAGGTCCACCGTGGGTGGAGTCATCCCCGCGGGCACGCGCTTGAGCCAGCCGGCCATGCCACCGCAGCCAGGGCCCCACCAGCGCGGCGCCGCGGGCAGTCCTCGGAGCCCCCGCGTCAGCCGGGCGATGGCACCCGGCTCGCGAGGCGGCGAGGGCGTGGAAATGGGGGGAGGGGGCGCGGGGACTTCGGGGGAGGACCGCTGCGTCATTTCACGCGGAAGCGTACCGGCAAGGGGTGGCGCGGCGCCAACATCCGGGGCCCTGGCGCGAGCGGCTTTCGTGCGTCGCCTCTCGTGCTAAGTAGTCCAGCAGAGGCGGGAGGACTTCGAAGCTGACCACCGGACAGGAGTGGCTGGTTGATGCGAGCGGCTGCTCGCCTGGATTGCTCAAGGACGCGGCGGCGTTGGCGGCGCTCTTCGAGGAGCTCCTCGTCCTGCTCGACTTGAAGGTCGTGGGCCAGCCGCAGTGGCATGTATTCCCCGAGCCCGGTGGCATCACCGGACTGACGCTGCTTGCGGAGAGTCACCTGGCCATCCACACCTTCCCCGAGCATGGCTTCGCCGCGCTCAATGTCTACTGCTGCCGCCCCAGGACGCGCCCCGACTTCGAGTCGCTGTTGGCGCGTCACCTGAAGGCGGCCTCCTGCGAGGTGCGGGAGCTGAAGCGGGGGGTGATGGCGTGAGTCAGGGGAGGTGTCCGTCGTGCGGCGCGGATGTGGAGTTCACCGCCGGTTCGGCGCAGGTGGTGGTGTGTGGCCACTGCCAGACGGTGGTGGCCCGTAAGGGCGCGGACTTCGAGTCGCACGGGAAGATTGGCCGCGTCGTCGTCACCGACTCGCCGCTCCAACTGGGCGCGGAGGGGCGCTACGCGCGCACGGCGTTCCAGGTCGTGGGCCACCTCCAGAAGGACCATGGCGCGGGCCCGTGGGACGAATGGTACGTGGAGTTCTCCGACGGCCGCACCGCGTGGGTGAGCGAGTCCGAGGGCGCCTTCCACCTGCTGCTGGAAGCGGGTGTGGAAGAGGGCGTGTCGCTGTCGGACCTGCACCCCGGTGAGCGGCTGCGCCTGCGCAACCGCGTCTGGGTGGTGGAGGAGCGCGGCCACGGCAAGGTGGTGGCCGCCGAGGGGCAGCTCCCCAGCGACGTGGACCCCACGCAGGACTCCTATTACGTCGACGCCACCGGCTCCAAGGGCGCCTTCGTCACGCTCGACTTCGGCACGCGGAACAAGGACCCGGAAGTCTTCATCGGCGAGCGACTCAAGCTGGAGCAGCTCGGGATTCCCGCCGAGCAGCTCCGCCCGCGCGCCCGCCGCAAGGTGGACCTCCAGCAGGCGCGCTGCACCGAGTGCAACGGCCCCCTGGAGCTGCGGGCCCCGGACAAGTCCCTGCGCGTGGGCTGCCCGTTCTGCGGCGCGCTCCTGGACGTCAGCAAGGGCAAGCTGTCCTTCCTGCGGCTCCTGGAGAAGCCGGACCACGCGCCCATCATCCCCCTGGGGGCGAAGGGCACGCTGAAGAACACCGAGTGGATGTGCATCGGCTTCCTGGTGCGCTCCTGCACCGTGGAGGGCGTGCGCTACCCGTGGGAAGAGTACCTGCTCTTCCACAAGTCCAAGGGCTTCGTCTGGTTGATGCTCTCCAACGGCCACTGGGTGTTCCTGGAGCCGCTGGCGGCCGGTGACGTGGAGCTGTCGCCCCTGTCGTCCGCGTACTTCGAGGGCCGCCGCTACAAGGCCTTCCAGAACGTCCACGCCGTCACGGAGAACGTGCAGGGCGAGTTCTACTGGGAGGTGACGGCGGGCGAGTACGCCGAGGCCGCCGAGTACGTGTCCCCGCCGTACTCCATCAACGTGGACGCCACCGAGGACGAGGTGACGTACACGTATGGCGAGTACCTGCAGCCCGAGGTGGTGAAGGAGGCGTTCAAGCTGAAGGAGGTGGGGCCGACGTACGGCATCCTCCCCAGCCAGCCCAATCCCTACGCGGCGGGCATGCGCTCCACCATGCTGTGGTCCTTCCTCTGGCTTCTGGGGTTGCTGGTGCTGTCGGGCATCTTCTCCGTGAACTCGAGGGAAGAGGTGGTGCTCCAGGAGAACGTGACGGTGCCTGCGGACGCGGCCTCTGGGACGCCCGCCGCGATGAAGTTCAGCGCGCCCTTCGAGCTGACCAAGCGCGGCAACATGAAGGTGGAGGTCGCCGCGGGCCTCAGCAACGCCTGGATGGGCGTGCAGGGCGACCTGGTGAACCAGGAGACGGGTGACGTGGTGAGCTTCTACCAGGAGCTCAGCTACTACCAGGGCAACGACAGCGACGGTTTCTGGAGCGAGGGCAGCCCGAGCGACAGCCTGTACCTGTCCGCGCTTCCTGCGGGCAAGTACGTGCTGCGCACCACGGCGGCCTTCGACGCGTCACCCCGGCCGAGCGTGCGCAACTACAGCGTGAAGCTGGTGCACGACACGCCCAATGGCACCTGGCTCTGCGTGGCGCTGGTGCTGATGCTGCTGGCGCCGGTGTTCGCCTTCGTCCGCTCCCACGGCTTCGAGACGCGCCGGTGGGCGGACAGCAACCTGACGGAATAGACGCGCATGGCACGACACGGAGGCGCGGCATGAAGTGGTTCGGTGGACTGGTGCTGCTGGGTTACACGGCCATGATGATGTCCGGGTGGTCGCCCTTCACCAGTGAGGAGAGGGACCGTGTGCCGGGCAACGTGCGCCGAGGCCCGGGTGGCATCCTGTTGTGGACCGGTGGTTTTCAGGGAGGGAAGTGATGCTGTTACTCGGCGTCGTCGTGAGCTGGCAGGGTGTGCTGGCGAGCGTCATCTATTCGCTCATTGGCCTGGCGGTGTTCGTGGCGGGCTTCTTCGTCATCCGCCTCATCATGCCGTTCGACGTGCACAAGGAGCTGGAGGTCGACCAGAACACGGCGGTCGGCATCGTCATCGGCTCCTTCATCCTCGGCCTGTCCATCATCGTGGCCGCGGCCATCGGTGGTTGAGGGGCGGGGACTCCCGCTCGAAGAAGAAGTGAAGTGACGACGTGAACAAGACGCTGCTGTACATCACCGTCATCGTCATCGCGACGTGCGGGCTCGTCTACGAGCTCGTCGTCGGGGCGCTCGCCAGCTACCTGCTGGGTGATTCGATTACCCAGTTCTCCACCGTCATCGGTGGCTACCTCTTCGCGATGGGCATCGGCAGCTACCTGTCGCGCTACATCGACAAGGGGGTGGCGCAGCGGTTCGTGGAGGTGGAGCTGGCGGTGGCGCTCCTGGGCGGGCTGTGCGCCCCGGTGCTGTTCCTCACCTTCACGCTGACGGACCTGTTCCAGGTGGCGCTGTACGGCAGCGTCATCATCATCGGCACGCTGGTGGGGCTGGAGATTCCCCTCCTGCTGCGCATCCTCAAGGACCAGCTCAAGTTCAAGGACCTGGTCAGCCAGGTGCTGTCGCTCGACTACCTGGGCGCACTCGCCGCCAGCGTCGCCTTCCCGCTGCTCCTGGTGCCGAAGCTGGGGCTGGTGCGCACCTCGCTCCTGTTCGGCATCCTGAACGCGGCGGTGGGCCTGTGGAGCACGTGGCTGCTCGCGCCGCTGTTGGGCAACCCGCTGCGCCTGCGCGTCAAGGCGGTGCTGCTCACGGTGCTGCTGGTGGTGGGCTTCGTGCTCGGAGACCGGCTCACGACGTTCTACGAGGACCAGCTCTACGCGGACGACGTGGTGCACGCGTCCAGCTCCCCCTACCAGCGCATCATCCTCACGCGTGGCAAGCGGGGCTTCTCGCTGTTCCTCAACGGCAACCTCCAGTTCGCCAGCGTGGACGAGTACCGCTACCACGAGTCCCTCGTGCACCCGGCCATGGTGCGCGCGGGAAGAATCGAGCACGTGCTCATCCTGGGCGGTGGCGACGGGCTCGCCGCGCGCGAGGTGCTGCGCTACCCGGAGGTCCGCTCCGTCACGCTGGTGGACCTGGACCCGGCGATTACCGGCCTGGCCATGGGCTACGGCGAACTGGCGAAGCTCAACGGGAACGCGCTGACGGATGCGCGCATGCGCGTCGTCAACGCGGACGCCATGCAGTTCCTGATGGAGGGAGACCAGCGCTACGACGTGGTGATTGTGGACTTCCCGGACCCGAACAACTTCGCGCTGGGCAAGCTGTACACCACGGGCTTCTACAAGCTCCTGAAGAAGCGGGTGGCGCAGGACGGGGTGGCGGTGGTGCAAAGCACCAGCCCCCTGTTCGCCCGGCGCTCCTTCTGGTGCGTGGAGACGACGCTGAAGGCCGCGGGCTTCTGGACGCAGCCGTACCACGCGCTGGTGCCCTCGTTCGGCGAGTGGGGCTACGTGCTGGTGTCCCACGAGGCCCCCGGCCACCACCGGCCGCTGCCGGAGGGCCTGCGCTTCCTGGACCTGCCCACGCTGGAGTCGCTGACGCTGTTCCCTCCGGACATGAGCCCCCTGCCCGTGGAGGTGAACCGGCTGAACAACCAGGTGCTGGTGCACTACTACGAGGAGGAGTGGCGGCGGTGGAACTGACGCGGCGAGAGCTGGTCGCCGCGTTCCTCGGCTCGGCGGTGGCGAGCGGGTGCAAGCGCGAGCAGCCCCGTGCCCCCATTCCGGGCGCTGTCGTCGACCGCGCGGTGGAGGTGGGGCACCGGTTGCGTGGCGGGCCGCTGCCTCGCGCGGAGACGCTCGAAACGGTGGACGTGCTGGTGGTGGGCGCGGGCGTGGCGGGCCTGTCCGCCGCGTGGCGGCTGGCGGGCGCGGGCGTGAAGGACGTGCGCGTGGTGGAGCTGGAGTCGGAGGCCGGGGGCACGTCGCGCTCGGGGCGCAACTCCGTATCGGCCTTCCCCTGGGGCGCGCACTACCTGCCGGCGCCGCTGGAGGACAGGGGCCCGGTGGTGCGGCTGCTTCGCGAGATGGGCGCGGTGTCCGGCGTGGACGCGCAAGGCCTGCCGACCTTCGAGGAGACGCTGCTCATCCAGGAGCCGGAGGAGCGCCACTTCTACCGGGGCCACTGGTACGACGGGCTCTACCTGCGCGTGGGCGCGACGGCGGAGGACCTGGCGGAGCTGGAGCGCTTCGATGCGCGGATGAATGCCTTCGCCGCCGCCCGGGACGCGAAGGGACGCAAGGCGTTCGCGGTGCCGACGGCGCGCTCCAGCGACGACGCCGAATGGACGGCGCTGGACACGCTGAGCATGGCGGCCTGGCTTGCGCGCGAGGGCTTCCGCTCCACGCGGCTGAAGTGGCTGGTGGACTACGCGTGCCGCGACGACTACGGCGCCACGTCCGAGCACATCTCCGCGTGGGCCGGAATCTGGTACTTCGCCGCGCGCCAGGACGGGCAGGGCGAGCGCAGCGAGGGCTTCCTGAGCTGGCCCGAGGGCAATGGCCGGCTGGTGCACCAACTGCTCTCCGCGCTGCCTCCCCGCGCGGTGGAGCGCGACGTGCTGGTGCACACGGTGGAGCCGGGCGAGCAGGGCTGCCGGGTGGACGCGTTGGATGCTCGCACGGGCAAGCCTCGCTCCTTCCAGGCGCGACAGGTGGTGCTCGCGTGCCCGCGCTTCCTCGCGGCGCACCTGGTGGCGCCGTGGCGGACAGCGCGGCCGGCGTGGTTGGAGGCCTTCACCTACGCGCCGTGGGTGGTGGCCAACCTGACGCTGTCGTCGCCGCCGGTGTCGAGAGGCTTCCCGCTGGCCTGGGACAACGTGTTCCAGGAGAGCAACAGCCTGGGCTACGTGGTGGCCACGCATCAGCGCCTGCGTCAGGACGAGAACGGCCCCACGGTGCTCACGTGGTACCTGCCCATGGCCGGCGCGGACGTGAAGGCCGAGCGCACCAAGGCGCTCTCCGCCAGCTACGCGGACTGGGAGGCGCTCGTCATGGCGGACATGCGTCCGGCGCACCCGGGCATCGCCCAGCAGGCGCAGCGCCTGGAGGTGCAGCGCTGGGGCCACGCCATGGTGCGGCCGACGCCGGGCTTCATGTGGGGACCGGAGCGCCGGGCCGCGCAGGAGAGCGTGGGGCGCCATCTGCACTTCGCGCACACGGACCTGGGTGGGCTGGCCCTCTTCGAGGAAGCCAACTGGTTCGGAGTGAAGGCCGCGGAGCGCGTGCTGGCCGAGCTGGGGCAGGCTTCCGCGAGCTGGCTCTAGCCTCCCTCCATCCGCGAGGTGCCAGGGGCTGGCGGGCCGGGCCTTGCCTGCTCGGGTCCGTCCCGGGGGCAGCGGTCAGTGTCCGGGGGTGTGCCCATTTCTGACCCTCGGGGTCGGGACGTGTCCGTCTGGAACATCCGAGGACGCGCGACGGTGGCCCCACGGGCACGACTTCGCGGAGGCACACCATGTCGCTCAAGGAATACAAACCCGGCAGCACCTTCCCTGGCACCATCGGCCGGACGTGGGAGCAGTCGTCTCCGGCGTGGCCCCAACCGCTGCGCGCGAAGGCGGGCGCACCCAACGTCCTCTTCATCGTCCTGGACGACACGGGCTTCGGGCACCTGGGCTGCTATGGCTCGCCCATCCGCACGCCGAACCTGGACAAGCTGGCGAAGGGCGGCCTGCT
Source organism: Myxococcus sp. CA056 (assembly GCF_013336715.1). Classification (NCBI taxonomy): domain Bacteria; kingdom Pseudomonadati; phylum Myxococcota; class Myxococcia; order Myxococcales; family Myxococcaceae; genus Myxococcus; species Myxococcus sp. CA056. Next base: position 53,959 of record NZ_JABUMT010000001.1, on the reverse strand, counting down.
CTACAGCAACATGCACACCACCGCGCTGTGTTCGCCCACGCGCTCGTGCATCCTCACCGGCCGCAACCACCACTCCAACGGCATGGCCACCATCACCGAGGTCTCCCTCGGCTACCCGGGCTACAACGGCACCATCCCCTTCGAGAACGGGTTCCTCTCGGAGATGCTGTCGAAACAGGGTTACAACACGTATGCGGTGGGCAAGTGGCACCTGACGCCCACGGAGCAGACGAGCGCGGCGGGGCCCTATGACCGCTGGCCGTTGGGTCGTGGCTTCGAGCGGTTCTATGGCTTCCTTGGCGGCGACACGCACCAGTACTACCCGGACCTCGTCCACGACAACCATCCGGTGCTGCCGCACAAGACTCCCGAGGAGGGCTACCACCTCACCGAGGACCTGGTGGACCGCGCCGTGGACTTCATCGCGGACTCCAAGCAGGTGGCGCCGGACAAGCCGTTCTTCATGTACTTCTGCACGGGCGCGATGCACGCCCCGCATCACGTCCCCAAGGAGTGGGTGGACAAGTACAAGGGCCAGTTCGACGACGGCTGGGACGAGTTCCGCAAGAAGGTGTTCCAGCGTCAGCTCAAGCTCGGCGTCATCCCTCCCGGCACGAAGCTGTCCCGACATGACCCGGACGTGGCGGAGTGGGACAGCCTGCCGCCCGAGGAGAAGCGCCTCTATGCGCGGATGATGGAGGTCTTCGCGGGCTACCTGGAGCACACGGACCATCACATCGGCCGGCTGCTGAAGTCCCTGGAGGAGAGCGGTGAGCTGGACAACACGCTCATCATGGTCATCTCCGACAACGGCGCGAGTGCCGAGGGCGGGCCCCATGGCTCCGTCAACGAGCTGAAGTTCTTCAACAACACGCCGGAGTCGCTGGAGCAGAACATCGCGGCCATGGACGACCTGGGTGGGCCCAAGTACTTCAATCACTACTCGTGGGGCTGGGCGTGGGCCGGGGATACGCCGTTCCGCCGGTGGAAGCGCGAGGTGTACCGGGGCGGCACGACGGACCCGTTCATCGTCCACTGGCCCAAGGGCATCCGCGCGCGGGGCGAGGTCCGCACGCAGTACTGCCACGCCATCGACATGGTGCCCACGGTGCTGGACTGCCTGGGCGTGGAGCCTCCCCAGGACATCCGGGGTGTCACGCAGTCGCCCATCGAGGGCGTCAGCTTCCGCCACTCCTTCGACGACGCGCGCGCGGAGAGCCACCACCACACGCAGTACTTCGAGATGTTCACCAGTCGCGCCATCTACCATGACGGCTGGCGGGCGGTGTGCCCCTTCCCCGGGCCGTCCTTCACGGAGGCGGGCGAGGCGTTCGGCGAGTCGGCCATCACCGAGGAGCGGCTGCGCAAGCTCGACGCGGAGGGGTGGGAGCTGTACCACGTGGCGGAGGACTGCTCGGAGACGAAGAACCTCGCCCAAGAAGAGCGGGGCAAGCTCATCGAGATGATTGCCCTCTGGTACGTGGAGGCGGGCCGCTACAAGGTCCTTCCGCTCGCGGCGCTGGACCGGGCGGTGTTCGCCGCGGAGCGTCCGCAAATCACCAAGGACCGCAAGCGCTACGTCTACCGGCCGCACACCTCACCCGCGCCGGAGAACGTGGCGGTGCATGTGCTCAACCGGCCGCACTCCATCACCGCGAAGGTGGACGTGGATGGAGACGCGGAGGGCGTGCTGCTCAGCCACGGCGGGATTACGGGCGGCTACACCTTCTTCATCCAGGACCGGAAGCTGCACTACGTCTACAACTTCGTGGGCGAGCGGGAGTTCCACATCGAGTCGGCGATGGAGATACCCGCCGGCCGCACGGAGCTGCGCTTCGAGTTCGAGCCCACGGGGGAGCCGGACCTCGACGCCGGCAAGGGCGCGCCGGGACGCGGCAAGCTCTTCATCGACGGGGACCTGGTCGCCCAGAGCGACATCTCCTCGACGATGCCGCTGCTCATCAGCCTGGGTGAGGGGTTGACGTGCGGGCGGGATGACAACTCGTCGGTGAGCACGATGTACCGCCCACCCTTCACGTTCCGGGGCGGCACGCTGCGCGAGGTGGTGGTGGACGTGTCCGGTGAACACCTCCACGACGAGCAGAAGGAGCGCAAGACGGTGATGGCTCGGCAGTAGGGGGAGGCGACACGTCGTCGCCTGATGGGGCCCGGCCTCTTCCCAGCGCTTCAGGGAGGCCGGGCCCTCTTTTCTTCAGAGCACCGGGGTGGGCGGGTCGAAGCCCAGCAGGATTCCGCCGGTGAGCTCCAGCGTGGGCCGGGCCACCATGGCGTGCTGGGTGAGGGTGTGGACGTCGCGGAAGCAGCGCTGGAGCGCGCTGGTGTGGAACACGGCGGGGCCGCCCGCGGCCTCGTACATCCGGTCCACCGCGCGCGCGGAGCTTCGCGTGGCATGCGTCATGGCCAGGCGCAGGTCCGCCCTGCCGCGCACGGAGACGGGACCTCGGGTGGCTTCGTCATGGAGGGCGTGAATCGTCTCCAGCAGAAAGGCGCGGGACGCGCGCACCTCGGCCTCCGCTTCGGCGACGGCCTCCTGTACGGCGGGCCGCGCGGCCAGCAGCCTGCGCTCCACCACCACCGTCTTCTGTCGGGCCAGCGCGGTCAGCTCATCGATGGCGCGCCGGGCGATGCCCAGGGCCACGGCGGGGATGCCCAGGCCCAAGAGGCCGAAGGGAAAGCCATACAGCGGGCGCGCGACGTGGGGCGGCGCGAAGAAGGAGAAGCCGTGGTCGTCCGGGACGAAGAGGTCCTTCACCTCCATGTCGCCGCTGCCGGTGCCGCACAGGCCGGAGGCGAACCACGTGTCGTGGAGCGTGACGTCCCTGGCGGGGAGGAAGAACAGGCGCGTCTCCGGCACGCCCTCGCGCACCATGCGCGGCTTGCCGCCCTCGGTGACGAGCGCGCCGCCCACGAGCCAGTGACAGTGCTGGCTTCCGCTGGCCCAGGCCCATCGGCCGGTGAGCCGGTGGCCACCCTCGACGCGCTCGGCGCGGCCCAGGGGCGCGGCCACGCCTCCGGTGATGATGTCCGGCGCGGAGAAGATGGCGCGGCCCACGGGCTCCGGGAGCCACGCCGCCGTCAGCGCGGTGGCGGAGCCAATCATCGCGCACCAGCCGGTGGCGCCGTCCGCGCGCGAGAGGGCCTCGATGACCTGGAAGGAGAGCGCGGGGTGGAGCTCCAGCCCACCGTACGTCTCCGGAATCATCATCCGGAAGATGCCGGCGCGAGTCAGCTCCGCGACGAGGTCCTCGGGCAGCCGGCGCGCGGTCTCGATTTCGGCGGAGCGCGCGGACAGGCGCGGCGCGAGCTCCACGGCGGTGGCGAGCAGGGGATGGGCGGGGAGTGGGAAGGAACTCGTCATGGCCGACAGCCTAGGAAGTCCTGACTCCTGGTTGCCAGCGGGGAGGTGGAAGGAAGATGGTGGGGCGCCTCGAACCCGGAGCCGCCGATGAGCACCCTCCCGAGTCGTCAAGTCGTCCTCGCGCGCCACATCCCCGGACTGCCCGAGCCGGAGCACTTCCGCGTGGAGCGCGTGGAAGTGGGCGAGCCTCGGGACGGAGAGCTGCGGGTGAGGACGCTGTTCGCGTCCGTGGACCCGGGCACGCTGGCCCGGTTGGGGGGCGTGGACTCGTACGCACCGGCCCTCGAATTGGGTGAGGTCATCGGGAGTGCGACGGTGGGCGAGGTGCTGGCGTCCCGTGACACGCGCTACGCCGTGGGAGACGTGGTGGTGGGAGGCTGGGGCTGGCGGGAGCACGCGGTGGTGAGCGCGCGGGGACTTCGCAAGGTGGACCCTGGACCGGAGTCCGCCTCGGCGGAGCTGGGCGTGCTCGGCATTCCCGGGCTGACGGCGTACTTCGGCATCCTGGAGCTGGGGCGTCCCCAGGCTGGGGAGACGGTGCTGGTGTCCTCCGCCGCGGGCGCGGTGGGCTCCATCTCGGGACAAATCGCGAAGCGTCAGGGCGCTCGCGTGGTGGGCATCGCTGGCGGCCCGGAGAAGTGTCGCTGGGTGGTGGAGGCGCTGGGCTTCGACGCCTGCATCGACTACCGCGCGGAGAAGGACCTGGCCGCCGCCATCCGACGGGAGTGTCCCCAGGGTGTGGGCGTGTACCTGGACAACGTGGGCGGCTCGACGCTGGACGCGGCGCTCACGTGCATGGCGCTGAAGGGCCGCGTGGTGGTGTCGGGGCTCGTCGCGGACTACGGCGTTCCGCCGGAGGCTCGCGCGGGGTTGAAGAACACGCCGTTCCTCATCATCCAGCGGCTGCGCATGGAGGGCTTCGTGGTGTTCGACTACGCCGCGCGCTTCGGTGAGGCGCGGGCGGCGCTGCGTGCGTGGCTCCAGGATGGAACGCTGAAGCACCGCGAGCACGTGGTGGAGGGCCTGGAGTCCGCGCCCGCCGTGTTCGCCGGCCTGTTCCGAGGCGAGAACTTCGGCCGCGCGGTGGTGAAGGTGGGGTGAGGCCGTTGCAGGCCTCACCCGGGAACATCGTTCAGGCCATCTTCTCGCGCAGGTAGGCCTCGAGCTCGGAGATGGCCACGCGCTCCTGGGTCATCGAGTCGCGGTGGCGCACCGTCACGGTGTCCTTCGAGGAAGCGGACTCGCCATCTCCAAGCGTGTCGAAGTCGACCGTGACGCAGAAGGGGGTGCCAATCTCGTCCTGGCGGCGGTACAGCTTTCCGATGGCGCCAGTGTCGTCGTAGACGACCCGCATCGAGCCCGAGGACTGCAACTGGCGACGGATGCCCTTGGCCACGCCCACGATGCCCGGATGGTTCTTCTTCAGCGGGAGCACCGCCACCTTGATGGGCGCCAGGCGCGGCTTGAAGTGCAGCACCGTCCGGTAGAACTCGTCGACGACGGGGTCGACCTGCCCGCGGAGCTTCTTCGCGACCTCGATGCTCTCCGCGCCCGGCATGGAGAGCAGTCCGGTCATGGACGCGAGCCGCTCACCGAGCGCGCCGGCGATTCGCTCACCCTCGGCGAGGAGGGCGTTCTTCGCCTCCACCGGGAGCTTCTCGTTGCGACCAACGGACTTGAGGAAGGCGCCGAGCGCCTCCTCGACGGGCTTCAGGCGCTCCGCCGGAGCGGGCTTCACCTGCTCCTCGGCATACGCCTCGCTCAGCACCGCGAGCACGCCACGGTCGACGCCCGCGGACGGCTCGATGACGAACGGCACCACGTGCTGCTTCGTCTCGGGGTCGAAGTACGTGAGCTTCTCGGTGCTGTGGCCGTTGGGGGACACGCGCGCCTTCAAGCCGAGCGAGCCCTGGTCCTTGCTGTGTGAGCCCAGGTCATAGTCGGTGCGGTTGGCGATGCCCTCGAGCTCCTCCAGCCCATGAGGGAAGCGGTAGAGCAGGTCGACGGTGGCCTTGGCGTAGTGCGCGAGCTCGTCCGGCTTCTGGTGGTACGGCACCAGGTTCTCGCGGGAGAGACCGACGGAAATCCACCAGTTGATGCGGTCCTCGACCCACTTCTGGTGCCAGGCCTCGTCCTCGCCGGGCTTCACGAAGAACTCGACCTCCATCTGCTCGAACTCCCGCACCCGGAAGATGAAGTTGCGCGGGGTGATTTCGTTGCGGAACGCCTTGCCTATCTGCGCGACGCCGAACGGGAGCTTGCGGGAGGTCGAATCCAGCACGTGCTTGAAGTTGACGAAGATGCCCTGCGCCGTCTCGGGGCGCAGGTACGAGAACGACTCGGGGTCTGGCACCGGTCCGACCTGTGTCTTGAACATCAGGTTGAACGGGCGGGGCTCGGTCAGCTCGGTGGAGGCACAGTTCGGACACTTGCCGGCGATCTGGTCCGCGCGCCAGCGCATCTTGCAGCTCTTGCAGTCGACCATCGGGTCCACGAAGGTCTCTTCGTGCCCCGAGTAGCGCCACGTGAGCTTGTTCATGAGGATGGCGGCGTCGATGCCCTCCATGTCCTCACGCTCCCAGACATTGGCGCGCCACCAGGCCAGCTTCAGGTTGTTCTTTAGCTCGACGCCCAGCGGACCGTAGTCGTACGTACCCTGAAGGCCTCCATAGATGGCGGACCCCGGGAAGATGAAGCCCCGGCGCTTACACAGGGAAACGAGCTGCTCCATCGTCTGCGCGGCCATCGGTGTGTGGCTCCTTCGTGAACAGCGAGGCGTCCGAGCCTACACCGGTCATGGCGGGAAACCGTCACCCCGCGGTGTCACCAGGGGCTGGGCTCAGGGGCCTCCCAGGTGGGTGATGTAGCGCATGCGCCCGTCGGGGAGCGCCTCCTGGTGGAGCAGGGGCTCGGTGTCCACCGCGATGATGACGATGTCCCTTCGCTGTCCCAGGGCGACCAGCTCGCTGGGCCGGGGCTCCACGGGGCTCGCACCCCCGCCCACTCCATCGGGGAAGAAGAGGGCATGGCCCTTCTCCAGATAGAGGACGGGGACGTGTGCATCCTCGTCCTCGGGCACGAAGACATGCACCGTGCGCGCGAGCGGTGCCAGGTCCAGTCCACACGAGGTGAGCAGGACGAGCAGTGGGAGCATCCAGAAACGCATGACGGTCCTCCAGGCCTCGGCGCGCGGCCGGGCACTCCGTGAGTCGTGAAGCTCGCGAGTCGCGAGCAGGGCTGTGACGTGACTCGGGCTGGAGCCGGCCACCGAGGACGCGGCCCTCGTCGATGCAAGGGCCGCGTCGGTGCTTCAGTCGGACCGTGCTTCGTCCGAGCCTTCCCCGCTCAAGTCGGCGGCGCGACGTCGCAGCGTCCCGAGGCCTTTTGGGAGAGGTCCTCCGCCACGGTGCGCAGCAGCGTGCCTGTCAGGGTGGAGCGGTCTGTCTCTCCTGCTCCCTCTGTCCGCGAGAGCCAGGAGGCCATTCGTCCCAGGCTGGCCGCCGTCACCACGTTCAGCTTCACCTCCACCTGGACGATGAGGCGCTCACCGTCCTCGGGGCGCGCCTCCAGCGTCCAGGCGACGCGGTCCAGCTCCAGCGTGGCGGGCCCTTCCGGAAGCGGCCTTCCATCCAGCATGTAGCCCTCACGGGTGAAGGCAATCACCTGGGTGAGCCTGGCGCCGTCCACCCGGGTGTTGAACCAGAGCGCGCGGCGCTTCCACAGCGTCAGCTCCACCTCCAGCTTCCCCGCCATGCCCAGCCGCACCAGCCGGTCCAGCTCCGCCGAGAGGAAGGAGAAGGCCTCCGAGCGTGCCAGCACGCGCCGCCCGGAGAGGGTGGCGGTGCAGGCGACGCGTGGCTCCTCCGCCCAGGCCCCGGGCGCGAACAGTCCCGCCGCGGCCACCAGGGCCGCGCCGAGCGTGCGTCTTGTCCGTGTCCCCATTCGTTTCATGGGCCTCAGAAAGTCCGCACGAAGAACAGGCGGGCCTCGGGCGTGGCCGTGGCCTTCTCGTCCGTGCGCCACGCGACATCCACGCGCACGTCGTCGCTGAAGTGGAACGTGCCACCGACGCCCAGCCGCGCGTCCTGCCACTCACCGGCACCGCGCACCGTGCCCAGGTCCGCGAAGACGCCGAAGGAATGCCACCGGTACTCGGCCGTCCCCAGCACCGACACGTCGCCCTTGAACTCCTTGAAGCCAAAGCCTCGCAGCGCGCTCCAGCCACCCAGCGCCTCCCGCTTCTGCTCGGGGAGGTTGTCGCCGCCCGCGCCGCGCAGCCGCAGCCGCAGGCCCGTCTCCCAGCCCGTGGGCACCACCATCGTCACGTCACCCAGGAGCTTCCAGAAGCGCTCGTCCGGACCCGTCGCGGCGGGACCCTCGCCCACCTCCAGCGTGACGAACCCATGCAGGAACGGGCTGCGTCCCCAGTCCTTGTCCACGTGGAAGAGGGGCGTCTCCGGCGTGCGGAACAGCGAGCCCACCTTCGCGTTGCGAGGGCTGCCGCTGGCGTACTCCAGCCGGGCGATGACGGACTGGAAGCGGCCCTCGTCCACCGGTGCGTTGGGGAAGGGAGGCGAGTCGCGGCGGAACAGCGAGAGCGGCGGGGTGAAGCTGCGCAGCGTCTCGTAGCGGTCGGAGCGGTACTCGACGCCCGCGAGCCAGTCCTCGGACCAGCGGAAGGTCGCGAACGCCGCCACGCCCTTGCGGCGGAAGTAGTCGCGGTCCGGCCGGTTGATGAGGGCCGAATAGATGGACGAGTCGATGTCGCTCATCCGCCACCGGTCCAGCGTGTCCGTGAAGTCGTACGCCTGTCCGCCCAGCTCCGCGAGCCCCACCGCCGGAACCTCCACGCGCGCGCCGCCCAGCAGGTTGAGTTCGCGCTGCCGCTTCGTGCCCTCGGGGTCATCCGGCAGGCGCTGCCCACCCCAGCGAAGGGGGATGAAGGCGGCGGCGTCCAGCGTGGTGTGGAGGCGGTCCTTCGAGTCCCAGATGCGCAGCGAGCCCGCCAGGCCCGGAGCGAACCCCGTCACCTGCGTGTGGATGGGCAGCAGGTCCAGGTCCAGGTCCGGGCGACGCGTGCGCACGTGCACCACGAGGCGCCGTCCCTCCAGCGTGATTCCCTCGCCATCGTGGCCGTGCCGCCAGGACTCGAACAGCTCTCCCCAGCTCAGGTCGAACTCGACCTTCTCACGGCGACGGCGCTCCCCGCGCTTCTGCTCTTCGGTCCGGTAGTGGCGCACGCCGTCGGCCGCGCGCTCCTCGACGATGCGCGCGTCGCGTCGGCGCGCGGCTTCGTCGGAGTCCGTGTCCACGCTCGACGCTTGCAGGAAGGGCAGGCGAGACTCCAGTCGCTCCATGGCGCGGCGCGCGTCACTGCGAAGGAAGACGTCTCCGGCCTTCAGGTCCAGCGACTCGCGCACCCGGTCCGCGACGGGGCCGTCCACGCCCACCACGTCCACGCCCTCCAGGCGGCCCTCGTCCACGATGATGGTGAGCTGGCCCTTCGGCGTCAGCGTGCCGGACAGGCTCGCGAGCATGTAGCCGTCGCCGCGCAAGTCCCTCAGCGCGCGTTGCAGCGCGGCCGACACTCCTCCGAGGACGAGACCGGGGCGGTACTCCTCACTCTCCATCCGGGCCAGCCACTCACGAGGCGGACGCTGCGGCGGGCACGGAGTGCTGACGACAGTCAGAGTCCCACGCGCGCCATTCACGCGCACGGTGAACTCCTCATCCTCGTCTTCGTCCTCATCGGGGAAGCGGCGCGGGAGACGGAAGACCTCCTCGAGGATTTCGGTGCGCCGCAGGTCCTGGAGTCCCTCCACCTCCACCGACGTGACGACGGGGTTCTCTTCCAGATGCACTTCCAGGACGACAGGCCCCTGCTCGGGGAGGCGCAGGCGCGGCTCCACGCGGGCGAACAGGCCGGTGTGCGCCAGGCGGCGCAGCATCCGCTGGAGGTCGCGGGTTTGAAGGGCCGCGCCAGGCTCGGTGGACGGCGAGCCGATGAAGGCGCGCACCTGGTCCTCCGTCAGCCGCTTGAGACCATGCAGCTCGACTCGCTCCGGCGTGAGCGCGCGGCCATCCACGTTGAGCTCCAGCGGATGGAGGATGGCGAGGTCTTCCACCTCTTCGTCGAGGTAGTCCTCGTCGCACTTCTCCTTCTCGCGCCTGCGCTCGCGCTCGCGCCGGTCCGCTGCCCGTTCGTTGCGCGACTCCGTTCGAGCCGCTGCCCGGGCGTCCTCTTCCTCCTCCTCGCGCTCGTCCGCCGCCTGCTCGTTGCGAGCCTCGGTCCGAGCGTCTTCTTCGCGCCGACTCGCCGCCCGCTCGTTCCGGGCTTCGGCTCGCGAGTCTTCCTCCTCCTCGCTTCGCCAGCGCTCCGACCGCTTGTTACGAGTCTCGTCCCGTGTGTCCTCCTCGCGCTCGGGCGAGGTCTTCGTGCCCTGGGGGAGCGGAAGGGGCAGGCCGTGCTCCTCCTCGGCAGGGGCCACGGGAGCCACGGGGGTGGGGGGCGCGCCGACAACGCGGGTCGGGTCGGGCACGCCCGCGTCGGGCACGGGCTGCGCACCGGCGAGGAGGGAGACGAAGCAGAAGAGAAGCGCGATGCGGTTCATGCGCATGGGACAGAGCACGCTGCGTTCCAGCCGCCGCGTCGGGGCAAGTGCTTGAAAGGACGAGAGCCGGCCAGCCGTGCCGATGTCATGGACACATCCTGATGTCGAATCGAGATGTGATACTGACATCGAGCCCGGCGATTGCCGCGAGCCACCGGGTCCCTTCGAAGTGGCACTCCGTGTCCGGGCGGCCCGTGCTGCTGGCGGGCTGGCCTCAACTCAGTGAGGCGCCCCAGGGAGGCAACGCGGGTTCAGCCGGGCCAGGCGGCCTGGTTCTCACTCCACCACTTCAGCCACCCCTGGCGATTCGCCTCCAGGTTGCCCACCACGCCGTCACCGAACGTGGTGACGCCGGTGATGCGTCGCAGCGCCGCGCCCCAGAAGACGCTGCCTTCGCGATAGCGCTCGATGATGAGCGGCACCGCGGGCCGTCCCAGCGCGACGAGCGCGTCGAACGACGGATGGTCCAGGAACACGTAGGGGTTGGACGACTCCCGGTGTTCCGCGCAGTGCCGCCCCCACTCTTCGGCGAGGGAGTCGAAGCGGGCGACAGGCTCGCTCATGAGGCACTCACGGGGGACTGACGGGGACGCACGTAGACTCGCACGGGCTCACCATACGAAGGGCCGGTGAGGTCGTCAGCGCTGTTGTGACGGATGAGCGGCTGGGTGCCAATCTTGCTCGTGAAGCGGCCCTGCTCGTCCATCAGCGCGCCGTGCGTCACCTCGAGGGGGCCGTTGCCCGTCATCGGCTTGCGCCCGTAGATGACCACCTTCTCCAGGCTGGGGTCGTTGCTCAGGTCCAACGAGTCCATCGGCTTGTAGCCCTGCGTCGCGTAGAGCTTGTCGAAGTCCTCCACGCGCGTGCCCGGCCACACCCACTCGTCGCGCTTGCCCACCGTCCACGCGATGCAGTTGTAGCGCTCCGACGCGGGGCCGATGCCCACGAACTTGTCCGCGCTCAGGTTGGGGAAGCTCTTGCTCTTGAGCAGCTCGTTCTTCCACCCTGGCTCGGCGTCGTCGCGCGTGACGCCGACGGGGAACTTGAAGTTCTGCCCGTTGGCCGAGTCCCACGTGGTGTTGTCGTCCGCCTTGCCCCGGAACCAGACCTGCACATCCGTCGCCTCGAAAGGCACGCGGACCGACGGCAGGAAGTCGCCGCCCGCGTTGCCGGCCTGCCCTGGCTGGAGGTCGAGCGGGAACTCCAGGGGCGGGCCGCCATTGAAGGACACGCAGGCGACGACGTCGGAGGGCGTCTTGCCGCCCGCGAGCGCCTTGAGGCGGTCCTGGTCATACGCGAGCTGGAGCTTGTCACCGGCGCGCAGCGTGCCGTCGACCTGCGTCTTGAAGTCCTCGGTGAAGGACACCGTCGCGCCCTCTTTCGAGGCGACCGACGCGTCGTTGCTCGGGTCCCACTGGTTGCTCACGCGCCCGTCGGCGCCCGTGGTGCGGAACGACAGGCGCACCAGACCCGTGGCGTCGGGAGGAAGGTCGAACGTGCCGGGCTGGATGTTCAGCCGGCCATTCGCATCGCGGCTGCCGTCGGTGAGGGGAATCGCCGTCTCCGTGCCTCCGGGGACCAGCCGCCACACCAGCTCCACCTTCTCGGTCTGTGACGAGAAGCGCGCCGGGTCCGCCGTCACCGTCAGCGGCTTGCCCGCCTCCGCGTGGAAGGACGGGCCTCTGCCCGGGCCGGTGGGCAGGTTCACCTGTCCCTGGCCTTCCACGAAGGCAGTGGCCTTCCGACCGCCCTGCTCGAAGCGGGCCTCGTAGCCCGTGGCCTCGTGCAACTGGGGCTGGAGGTCGAGCGACTTCGCGCTCACGGCCGTCGTCGCGGCGGGTCCACTCAGGAGGGATGCACTGACGTGGGGGCGCGTGGCGCGGGACTCGAACTGGTCGACCTGCGAGTGGCCCTGGTTCGCCTTCTCACCCGGGGGGCGGGCCGCTCGCTCACGCTCCGCGCTGATTCCAGGCTGGGTGGCGGGGACGAAGGTGGGGCGGCCGATGCGGTTCGACATGGGGCGGCTTTTCCTGAAGGGGCGACCTGGGGGTGGGTCCGGAGGGATTATCGCACCCAGGGCTTTCGGGGTTTCCTGCTCGCTGAGAATCGCGCGGGGAGTGTGGGTGCGGGTGACTCTGGAACCCGGCTTCACTCGGGCTTGTGGCAGGCTGCCGGGCCCTCTTCCAGCAAGGAGCTTCACCGTGAATCGCAGTGTTCCCACCCGGTTGGCCCTGGCGTGCGCGTTGCTGCTCATGCCCCTGGGCTGTGCGCATGTCGACCATGCGAGGGACGAGCAGGCCATCCGCCAGATGGTGGACGTGCAGACCCAGGCGTGGAACCGCCAGGACGCGGTGGTGTGGTCCCAGGACTTCGCGCCCGACGCGGACTTCATCAACATCGTCGGGACGCTGTACGAGGGCCAGCCGCAGATTCAGGAGCGCCACGCGGCCATCTTCCAGACGCTCTTCAAGGGCAGTCAGAGCAAGGTCACCATCCGTCGGGTCGCCTTCCCCGCGAGCGACGTGGCCGTGGTGGACACCACGCATGAGGTGACGGGGCACCAGGGCCTGCCTCCCGGCGTGCAGAACACGGAGCCGGGACTGCTGCGGACCCAGATGCGGTACGTGATGAATCGCGTGGGCGGCATGTGGCGCATCGTCGCGGCGCAGAACACCGACGTGAAGCCCCGGCCGTAGCGCGGGGAAGGTGTCGAGGCGCTCAGCTCACGGGGAGCCCGAGCGCCTTGATGCGTCGGTAGAGGTTGCCCCGGTCCACCTGCAACAGCCGCGCGGCCCCGGCGATGCTCTCCCCTTCGAGGAGCGCGGCGCGGATGAGGTCCCGCTCGAAGTCCTCCACGTGCTCGCGGTAGCTCTTCTCTCCGAGGCTGGGGCGCGCGGCTGTCGCGGGGGCCTGGGGCGAGGAGACTGCCTCGGGGCCGAGCGTCAGCGGGCCGCCGCCGCGCAGCAGGTTGAGCCGCTCGATGACGTTGCGCAGCTCGCGCACGTTGCCCGGCCATGGGTACGCACGCAGCGCTGTCTCGGCGCCGGGAGCCAGCACCAGCGGGGCTTCCGGTCCGGCGAACTCGGCCGCGAAGGCGCGCGCCAGCGGGAGCAGGTCCTCGGGGCGCTCTCGCAGGGGAGGGATGTGCAGGGGCATGACGTTGAGGCGGAAGAAGAGGTCCTGACGGAAGCGACCCTCCTTCACCGCGCGGGCAAGCTCCTGATGTGTCGCCGCGAGGATGCGCGCGTCCACGGGCACGGGCACCGAGCCACCCAGTCGCTCCACTTCGCGCGTCTCCAGCACGCGCAAGAGCTTGGCCTGGAGCTCCAGCGGCATGTCTCCAATCTCGTCGAGGAGCAGCGTGCCGCCGTGGGCCTGCTCGATGCGCCCCGCGCGGCGACTCACGGCGCCGGAGAACGCGCCCTTCTCATGACCGAACAGCTCGCTCTCCAGCAGCGTGGCGGGAATCGCGGCGCAGTTGACGGCGACGAGCCGGCCCTTGCGTCCCGACGCCAGGTGCAGCGCCCGCGCGACGCGCTCCTTGCCTGTGCCTGTCTCGCCGGTGATCAGCACCGCCGTGTCGCTGGGACCCACGCGTGTGATGAGCTGCCGCAAGGCCCCCATGGCGGGGCTGTCTCCCACGAGATGACCCGGGCGCGCGAGCGCATCCAGCAGTCGCTCGCGTTCCTCCTGGAGCGCGCCGAGCGCCAGGGCGTTGCGCAGCGCCGTGACGAGTCGCTCGGGTGAGGGCGGCTTCTCCACGAAGTCCGTGGCGCCGAGCTTCAGTGCCTGCGCGGCCTCTGACGGTGACGCCTCGCCCGACAGCACGACGACGGGCACGGGCAGCGGACGCGGCAGCCGTGCGAGGAACTCCAGGCCCGTCTCGCCCGGCATGCGCAGGTCGAGCAGCATCATCGCGGGGAGGCCCTCGGGGGCTTCGAGGACGCGGGTGGCCTCGGCGGTGGAGCGGGCTTCCACGGAGGTGAAGCCCTCGTCGCTCAAGAGGCCGCGCAGGGCCTTGAGGACGCCAGGGTCGTCGTCGACGACGAGGATTCGGGGGCCGGGCTTCATGTCGTGGGCACGGGGGACGAAGGAGGGAGGAGGGGCAGCTCCACGCGCGCGAGCGTACCGCCGCCGGGCGCGGGCTCCAGTCGGAGGGTGCCGCCATGTTCGTGGGTGATTTTCTGGGAGATGGGCAGCCCCAGCCCACTGCCTTCGGGCTTCGTGCTGAAGAGACCGCGTGTGAGGGCCGCGCCCTCCAGCACGGTGGGCACGCCGCTGCCACCATCGGTCACGGTGATGCGCACGACGCTCTCCGTCGCGGGCTCCAGCGCGACACGTACGGGTGGCGCGCCTTCGGGGGAGGCCTCGGTGGCGTTCTTCACGAGGTTGCCGAACAGCCGGCGCAGGCCGTCCGGGTCCGCGCGCAGCGAGACATCTGGACCGGGCAGCAGCTCCACCGGCACGGGCGAGGTCTCCGCGTACAGTGCGCAGATTTCCGAGAGCAGCGGGCGCAGAGGCACGTCCTGGAAGCGCGGCGCGGGCAGGCGCGCGAAGGTGGAGAAGCTCTGCGTCATCCGCATCAGCAGATCCACTTCCTCCTGGAGCAGGGCGACGGACTCGGTGACGCGGGTGGCGTCAGAGGGGGAGCCTGTGTCCGCGCGAGACAGCCGTGCGAGCGAGAGCTTCATCGCGGTGAGCGGGTTCTTCAGCTCGTGGGCCAGGGAGCGGGCGACGTCCTGCCACGCGGCGATCTGCTCGGCGGACTTGAGCCGCTCGCGTTGGGCGACCAGTTCCTGGCCCATGCGGTTGAACTGGCCCAGGAGGAACTGGAGTTCGTCGCGAGGCGGGTCCGTGGCGGGCAGTCGCACGGAGAGGTCTCCTCGTGCATAGGCCCACATGCCCTCGGTGAGCGTCGTCACAGGGCGGGTCAGCGCACGGCCAAGCAGCACGGCGGCCACCGCCAGCACGCCGCCCGACACGAGGACGAGGACGGTGATGAACGCGGGCACGCGCCGCACCAGGGCCCGGCGTGTCAGCTCCGCCTGGGCCAGATGCAGCCGTGCTTCATCCAGGGAGCCGCGAGGCAGGCCCCGGCGCTCCAGGTCAAGGGACACGTCATCCAGCACTGCTTCCACGGGAGCCACGGAGACGGACAACACCCGTTCCAGCGCGCCCTGGGCCACGATGCCCAGGAGCACGAGAGGGACGAGCCCCGCGAGCAGCATCACCGCCAGCAGCCGGCGACGGAAGCGAGGGGGCGGGGGAGTCGAGGACATGGCGGACGCGGGTGGGCTCACGGCAAGAGGGCGACAGGCGCACTACGCGGGACGCGTGCCGCGCTTGCCTCGGGTTGTACCGCTCCAGCGGCCCGTCGCCCAACCTGGGCATGAGTGCTGATAGCCTCATGGGCCGGATGCCCCGCTTCCTCGCGCCCTCTCAGAGTTGGTTGTTCGGTCCGCGCGTGGACCTCGCCGTCTTCGCCGGCAGTGCGCTCGTCTCCGTGGCCATGGTGCTTGGGGCGCCCTGGCTGGGGGCCGTGGGTGACACGCCTCTCTGGGCGTGGCTCCTGCTCGTCGTCTGCGTGGACGTGGCCCACGTCTGGTCCACGCTGTTCCGCACCTACCTGGACCCGAACGAACTGCGCCAGCGGCCGGGCCTGTATCTGGGCGCGCCCCTTGTCGCCTGGGTGGTGGGCGTGCTGGCCCACCACGTGTCACCGGGCGCGTTCTGGACGCTGTTCGCCTACGTGGCCTTGTTCCACTTCGTCCGTCAGCAGTACGGCTGGGTCGCGCTGTACACACGCAAGGCGCGAGCCTCCGACGTCGAGCGCCGCCTGGACGCCGCCGCCATCTACGCGGCCACCGTGGGCCCCGTCGTGTGGTGGCATGCGAACCTGCCGCGCGCGTTCTGGTGGTTCGTGGAGGGCGACTTCCTCCCGGGCCTTCCCGCATGGATGGGCACGCTCGCGCTGGCGCTGCACTCGGTGGTGCTCGTGGCGTGGGTCGCCTTCCAGGGACTGCGCGTGACGCGCGGCGAGGGACTCCAGGTCGGCAAGGTGCTCCTCGTCGGCGCCACGTGGGTGACGTGGTTCGGCGGCATCGTCCTCGCGCGCGATGACTTCACCTTCACGGTGATGAACGTGGTGCTGCACGGCGTGCCGTACTTCGCGCTGCTGTTCCGCTACTCGCGCGGGCGTGGAGAGGAGGGCGGATATGGCGCCGCGGGCACCGTGCTGCGTGCGGGGCTGCCCGGCTTCCTCCTGTTCCTCGTGGCGCTGGCGTTCACCGAGGAACTGTTGTGGGACCGCTTCATCTGGCATGACCGCCCCGGCCTCTTCGGAGGCGCGGACGTGGGGCTCTCGCCGGACCTGCTGGCGCTGGTGGTGCCGCTGCTCGCGTTGCCGCAGGCCACGCACTACGTACTGGATGCGTTCATCTGGAAACCGGGCCGCCAGCCCGCATTGTTGGCCCGGCTCGGTTGGGCGCCGCGCTCCGTGCAAGAGGGTCCACCAATCGCCACCTCGCGCGATTCGACGATGGTCATTCGCGGAGGGAGTGAATAAGGGTCAGAGGCTCTATGCCTCGACTCCTGCTCGTCTCCAATCGTCTCCCTGTCACCGTCAAGGTGGAGAAGGACAGCGTCGCCGTGGTGCGCAGTGCCGGCGGACTGGCCACGGGATTGCGCCGACCCCATGAGCGCTCCGGCGGCCAGTGGATTGGCTGGCCCGGGGACATGTCCCGGCTGTCGGAAAGCCAACGGACGCGCGTGGAGGAACAGTTCGCCGAGCAGCGCTACGTGCCCATCCACCTCACCGCGAGCGAGGTGAGCCGCTACTACGAGGGCTACTCCAACCGGGTCCTCTGGCCGCTGTGCCACTACATGCTGGACCGCATCCCCCGTCAGGACCGTGACTGGGAGGTGTACCGCAAGGTCAACGAACGTTTCGCGGACCTCACCGCGAAGCAGTACCAGCCGGGCGACACCATCTGGGTGCATGACTACCAGCTCATGCTGGTGCCGGGGATGTTGCGCGAGCGGCTCCCCGAAGCCCGCATCGGGTACTTCCACCACATCCCGTTCCCCTCGTCGGAAATCTTCCGGACGCTGCCCCGCAGGGAGGCGCTGCTGAAGGGCCTGCTCGGCGCGGACCTCATCGGCTTCCACACGGTGAGCTACGTGCGGCACTTCTCCGGCTCGCTGTTGCGGCAGCTCAGCCTGGACACGGATGTCGACAGCATCATGTGGCAGGGGCGGCAGGTGCGGGTGGGCGCCTTCCCCATGGGAATCGACTCCGACTCCTTCGACTCGCTCGCGAAGGAGGTGAGCGTGCTGGAGGAAGTGGCCTCGCTGCGGCGCACCGCGGAGGGACAGCGCATCCTGCTGGGCATCGACCGGCTCGACTACACCAAGGGCATCCCCCGCAGGCTGCTGGCGGTGCAGCGCCTGCTGGAGCGCGAGCCCGCGTGGCGCGGACGCCTGCGTTTCATCCAGGTGGCCGTGCCCAGCCGCACCCAGGTGGAGGCGTATGCCACGTACCGCGAGCAGGTGAACGAGCTGGTGGGGCGCATCAATGGCCAGTACGGCAGCGTGCAGAACGTGCCGGTGCATTACCTCTACCGCTCCTTCAACGAGAAGCAGCTCGCCGGGCTGTACCGCGCCGCGGACGTCATGCTGGTGACGCCCGTGAGGGATGGCATGAACCTGGTGGCCAAGGAGTTCTGTGCCTCCCGGCCGGACGAGGACGGCGTGTTGGTGCTCAGCGAACTCGCCGGCGCCGCCGACGAGCTGAACAAGGCGCTCACCGTCAACCCCTACGACGTGGAGGCGACGGCGGACGCCATCGAGCAGGCGCTGGAGATGGGCGAGCACGAGCGCCGCGAGCGCATGCGCGCCTTGCGCGCGCAGGTGAAGGCCCACGACGTGCACTGGTGGGTGTCCCACTTCCTGGGCCGGCTCCAGGGGCTGCCCTCGGTCTCCGTGCGTGACGTCAAGGGCGGCGATGAGGCGCTGGAGGTGATGAAGTCGGCGGAGCGCCTGTCGCTGATGCTCGACTATGACGGGACGCTGGTGGGCTTCGCGCCACGGCCGGAGCTGGCCGCGCCGGATGATGCCCTGCGGGCGTTGCTGGCGAAGCTGGTGGCGAGGCCGAACACCACGGTGAGCGTGGTCAGCGGCCGGCCCAAGGAGACGCTGGAGTCGTGGTTCGGGACGCTGCCCATGGGGCTGCACGCGGAGCACGGCCTGTGGTCCCGCTCGAGGCCGGGGGATGCGTGGCGGATGCTCGACGGGGTGACGGCGGAGTGGAAGGACGCCGCGCGCCCCATGCTCGACGAGTTCGCCGCGCGCGTCCCCGGCTCGTTCGTGGAGGAGAAGTCCGCGTCGCTGGCGTGGCACTACCGCCAGGTGGACCCGGAGTTCGGCGCGCTCCAATCCCGTGAGCTGCGATTGAAGCTGGCGGAGACCTTCGCCCGGCGGCCCGTGGACATCCTCCCCGGCGACAAGGTGGTGGAGGTGCGGCCTCATGGCGTGAACAAGGGCCGGGTCGTGGACGCGGTGACTCGCCAGTTGGAGGCGGGCACGCTGGTGGTGGCCGTGGGCGATGACCGCACGGACGAGGACATGTTCGCGGCCATGCCCGAGGGCGGGCTCACGATTCACGCGGGCAACAAACCCTCGCGCGCCACGTATCGCGTCAGCGGCCCGGAGGAAGTGCGCAAGTTGTTGGCCGCGCTCGTGGAGACCTGACCGCGCATCCTCCGCACCCGGGGGCGACGTCGAGGCCGGGGCTCGACGGTTTCGTTGGCAAGTCGTAGGACATTCCACGAAATGCCGAGGAGTCGGGTGACAGGCTCCCTCTCCGCTGGTGTTCTGCTTCCGGGCCGGATTTTCACGGGGAGATGGAACATGGATGTCCCGCGCCGTGGTCTGCGGGTGGGTGCAGCGGTGCTGGTGGTGAGCTTCTCCGGGGCGGGATGTGGCCCGGGTGACGATGCCGTCACCAACGAAGTGGAGACCAGTGAACAGGGCCTGGACTGGGAGCAGTCGCTCCTGGCCCCCCTGGACCGGGATGCGCTGCGACAAGCCATCGCCGGCTTGCCGGACGCGAGGACGACAGCGGCGCAGGTCCGCATCAATGGCACCGCGGGACGCTGGCTCGGCGCGTCCGGAGTCGCGGATGTCCACGCGGGCACGCCCGTGCCCACGGATGCGCGCTTCCGCATCGGCAGCATCACCAAGACGTTCACCGCCACCGTGGTGTTGCAGCTCGCCGCCGAGCGCCGCGTGGACCTGGACCGCCCGGTGCAGCACTACCTGCCCGGGCTGCTGCCCCCCAATTTCGGCCTCATCACCGTGCGTCAGCTCTTGAATCACACGCACGGCCTGCCCAACGTCCCGCTGCCGTCGAAGGACCCGGAGTGGTTCTTCGACAACCGGTTCCGCCGCTGGTCGCCCCGCGAGCTCGTCGCGCTGGCGCTGCCGCCCGGGCCCCGCTTCGTGCCGGGCACCCAGCAGGAGTACGGCAACATCGGCTACCTCGTCGCGGGGCTGCTCATCGAGAAGGTCACCGGCAGGCCCTACGCCCATGCGGTACGCGAGCGCATCCTCACGCCGCTCGACCTGCGGGACACGTCCGTGCCCGGCAATGACCCGACGATTCCCGGCCCTCATTCCAGGGGCTACGAGGCCGTCACCAAGGCCGACGGCACGGTGCACCTGGTCGACGTCACCGAGGCGAACCAGTCCATCCCCTGGGCCGCCGGGGAGATGATCTCCACCACGGCCGACCTGGACACGTTCCTCTCCGCGCTCTTCCGGGGCCGGCTGCTGCCACCCGCGCAGCTCCAGGAACTCTTCACCGTGCCGGACGTGCCCACCCTGGGCGGAGGGCGCGCGAGCTACAGCGCGGGCCTGACGCGCTTCGAGGTCAACGGCCTGACGCTGTGGGGCAAGAGCGGAGACCGGCACGGCTACAACAACGGCATGGGGGCCACGCGGGACTTGCGCCGGCGCCTGGTCTACTCCGTCAACACGCTGCACATGGGACAGGAGCGGCCGGCCATCGCCGACCGCATCGTCGCCACCACCTTCGCCGCCCGTTCCCCCCGTCCCTGAACGAAGCGCACGGCCTCCGCGCGCGTGAAGCGAGCGGAGGCCGCGGCGAATGACTACCGCACGAGGGACGCGGTGCGACCGCCGGGGCCCTGGATGATGACCCGGCGCGCGAAGGCGCGGTCCACGCGGCCGAGGAAGTCCCTGAACGCCGGGTACTCGTCCGCCTTCACGCGCGCGACGGAGAGCTTCACCTCACCCTCGGCGACGAGCTTGCCCTCCTCCACGCGGTAGGTGAGCTTGAGGCGGCCGAACGCGTTCGTCTCCTCCACCGCCTGCGGCAACTCCGTCACGGACCAGCCCGCGGGCAGCGTGTAGCGCAGGTTGAAGCTGTTGACCCACGGGCTCTGCATCACCAGGTCGAACCGGCGCTCCGCCAGCGGGGCGAAGGCCTGCTGGTAGGTGCGGCCCGTGCCGAAGGGCAGGAAGCGCACCGCGTTGGGCATCACCTCCGCGTAGCGGGGGATGCTCATCCGGAAGTCCATGGACACGTCGTCGTCCAGCTTCGTGGTGTCGCTCAACGACACCTCGTTCACCGTCAGGCCGGGGAAGCTCTGTGCCCACGCCCGCTCGAAGGTGGACTTGCGCGTGGCCTCCGGACGGTACGCCCGGCGGTATTCCGGCGCGCTCTGGCCGCTCACCGTGCTGGCGCCCGTCACTTCCGCGCTGCCATCCGCGCGCAGCGCCACGTCCATCTTCAGGCCCGTGGCGTTGTCCTCCGCCCTGGCCTCCGGCGTGGTGAGGAAGGTGCTCTTGCCGTCCGGCTCCACCACCAGCACGTTGGCGACGCGGTCCGCGCTGGGCAGCTCCTTCGCCCCGTGGAACTCCGCCGTGCCATCCAGGTACAAATCAAACTTGGGAACATACGCAATCGCGTGGTTGAAGGCCGCCAGGCTCGCGGGCTCCGCGTCCAGCGCGCCCAGGTTGCGCATGCGCAGGAGCACCAGCCGGCTGTCCACGCCCGCCACCCGCAGCATGGCGTGGATGAGGCTCGCCTTGTCCTTGCAGTCACCGAAGCGCCGCGACAGCACCCGGTCCACGCGGTACGGCTTGAAGCCGTGGATGCCGAACTCCAGCGCGACGTAGCGCGTGTTCGTCACCACGAAGTTGTAGATGGCGCGCACCACCGCCAGCTCGTTCTTCCGGTCCACGCCCGTGAGCACCTGGTCCACCGTCTGCTTCAGCTCCGAGTTCGGCTGGAGCTGGTCCCTCACGAGGCCCCACCAGTAGCGGCCCACCTGGTCCCACGTCTGGTAGGTGGAGACGTGGAGGTTCTGGGCGACTTCCGCCCAGCCCGGCATGCCCGGCTCCGGCACCACCTTGGCCACGTGCTTCGCGTTCCAGCGGTACAGCACGCGCCCGCCGTCCACCGACTCCTGCGCGCTCTCCACGCCCTGCAGCCGGCTCTTGTTCCAGTAGAGCGGGCGCTCCTTGGGCATCTCCACCAGGTACTGGAAGCGCAGCTTGGGATAGACGCCCTGCACGCTCTCCACGTCACCCCAGTAGTCCGACAGGAGGTTCTCCTGCGCGGTGTCGTCCAGGCGGTACGTCACCTCCAGCGTGTCGCCGGCGGCCAGGGACGGGAAGGAGAGCACCTTGGCGCGGGCGTCGTAGTACATGCCCGTCCACGGCTCGTTGATGTTGCGGTCGTTCTCCCCGTAGCTCTCCACCACGGAGCCATCCGTCTTCGTCACCCGGGCGCGCAGCACGCGCACCTCCTGGCGGTCCGGCGAGTAGGTGATGGGCATGGTGCGGAAGGCGTCCACGCCGCGCGCGTTCTGCACCTTCACCACCATCTGCATCAGCCGGCTGGACAGGCCGCTCTTCTGGACGTGCACGAAGGTGTTGTCGACCAGGTAGATGGCGTCCTCGTGGACGTACGCCTCGGCCTCCTTCGCCAGGGGCTTGGCGTCCACCACGTGCTGCATGCCGGCGCCGGCGCCCTCGCCCTTGAGGGCGCGCAGGGCCTCCTTCAGGCCGGGGTTCTGCGGACGCAGCACCAGTGAGCGCTCGAAGGCGGCCAGCGCGGGCTCCCGGCGGCCGGCGGCGAGCAGCGCGCGACCCTCGCGCTCGTAGACCTCCGGCTCATCCGGGGACAGGGCACGGGCCTCCGCGAACAGGGCCACCGCCGGCTCCACCGCGCCGTTGCTGGCCTTCAGCTCCGCGAGCCTCACGCGGGCGCCGTTGTCGAACGGGTTGAGGGCGACCAACTGCGAGTACTCGCGCTCGGCGGCCTCCACCTGACCGGAGTCCGCCAGCAGCGCGGCCAGCGCGCGGCGCGTGCCGGTGTCGTCGAAGCGCAGCGCCAGCACCACGCGCATCCGGTCCATGGCCTCGCGATGGCGGCCGAGCTGCCGGGAAATCTGCGCCGCGGTCCGCACCGCGCGCGGCTGCCGGGGCTGATGGCGGAAGGCCTCCTCCACCAGCGCGTGCGCGCGCGGACGCTCACCCAGGGCCTCGTAGGCGCGGGCCAGCGCCAGCCGGGCGGAGGCCTCCTCGGGCGTCTTCTCCAGCACGGGCGCCACCAGCGCCATGACGCGCTCCGGGTGTCCGCGCTCCATCTCATGGTCCGCCAGGGCCACGCGGGCCTCGGGCAGCGTGGGGTCGGCGGCCACGGCGGCCTCCAGGAAGCGCCGGCGCTCGTTCAGGTCATCTCGCTGCAGGCTCGCCGCGAGCATCTGCAGGCGCGCGTCCTTGGGCGCGAGCTCCGCGGCGCGCGTGGCCTCCACCGTGGCGGTGTGCTCGCGGTCATCGAAGCCCCGGTAGAAGCCGAGCACCCGCGCGTAGTCCCCGTGCAGGGTGGCGTCGTTGGGGTTCTTCTCCACCAGGGTGCGCAGCGCGGAGGTCAGCGTGGGCAGCGTCTGCGGAGCGGGGGCCGCGCCGCGCTCGATGGCGGGCGCCCTGGCCGGCAGCGACGCGCGCACGGACGGCGACTCCTGGCGCAGGTAGAAGCCCAGCGGGCCCGTCTCCTGGCACACCTTGAGGAGCACGCGGTTGAGGCCCTTGCGCAGCTTCACGGACACGCGGGACTGGTCCGGGCGCGGCAGGTTGTAGCGGTCCTCCTTGGCGGCCAACTGCCCGTTCACCCACAGGCGGAAGGCGCCGGAGGTGCCCAGGCCGAGCGCCACGCGCGTCTCCTGTGAGGACTCCAACCAGGTGACGGCGTAGGCCACGGCCTCGCGGTTGGGGCGCACGGCGGTGGCCAGGTCCACGTAGCCGTCCGCGGTGGTCGCGGTCAGCTTGCGCCAGGACACCTGACGGCCCTTGGCGCCCGCGTAGTTGGCGGCCAGGTCCAGGTTGGCGGCCTCCGGGCCGAAGTCCGTGTCACACCCGGACTTGCCCTCGTTGTCGAAGCCGCCGACGACGTAGTAGTCGCCGAGGAAGCCCATCCACTGCTTCACCTCGCCCGCGCGCGTCAGCCGGCCCCGGGCGCGCTCGGTGTCCAAGAGGAGCAGCTGCGCGGTGGCGCGCGTGTTCGCGTCGAACTGCCGCCGCGAGGCCACGTAGGAGTAGGTGCTCACCAGCGGCGTGAGGTCTTCCACCTCGTCCACCAGCGAGTGCAGCCGGAGGAGGCCCGCGGCGCCCCGGGGCGAGGAGGCCTGCTTCAGCGCCTCGGCCGCGTACAAGCGGGCCGTCTCGTCCGCCGCGGGCCGGGCCTGCACCCAGAGGGGGCAGGTGAGCACGAAGACTGCGGCCAGCCATGTGAAGCGGGACATCCGTTCTCCTCGGTGCGACATGCGTGTAGGGCGAAGGCCCCGCGCATTCCGGGGCCGCCGACGCCGATGAACAGGCGGGCCCTTTGGGGCCTTCCCCTGCATGCGGCCCTGGATGGCGGACAGGCAACCGAAAACGTCACCCGGCGTGCGGAGGGGAACGGGGTAGGTGCGGGTGGGTTTGGAGTGGCGCGGGGCAAGTCAGGGGCTTGGGGTCTCGAAAACCCCGCCTACACTGCGGCTCCCGGCGCCCCCGAGGAAGCCCCTGGAGCGCCCGACTTCGTCCTCACACCCCCCGGAGCCCCCCATGCGTCGTCTCGTCATCCTGCTCACCGCGCTGAACCTCGTGGCCTGTGCCCACGGAGGGAGCGCCTCGGAGCCGGCCGCTCCGGAGGCCGCCTCCGCGAAGCCCCCGGCACCCAAGCCCGTCGCCACGCCGGAGGCGATGAAGGCGGCCTCCGAGGGGTATGCGCTGTCCCGGAAGGGCGACAACGCGGGCGCGCTGGCCCTGTTCCGGACGGCCTGGGAGGGCGGGGCGCGGGGCAAGAGCCTGGCCTACACCGCGGCTTGCGTGGCCTCCCTCGCGAAGGTGAACGAGGAGGGGCTGGTCTGGTTGGAGCGCGCCGTGGACGAGGGCTTCAATGACGCGAAGCACCTCGCGAAGGACCCGGACCTGGACAACATCCGGAGCCTGCCTGGCTTCGCGCCGCTGGCAGAGCGAGTCGCCGCGGCCGACGCGAAGCAGTACGAGGCCGCGGACCCGGCGCTGCGCGACGAGCTGCTGAAGCGCGCGGACGAGGACCAGGACGTGCGCAAGCTCCTCGTGGCCTCGAATTTCAAGGACGAGGCCGTCAAGACGAAGATGCGCGAGGTCGACGCCAGCAACACGGCCTTCCTCAAGGACGTCATCGCGAAGCGGGGCTGGCCGGGCAAGGCCCTGGTGGGCGCGCGCGCCACCTTCAGTGCGTGGCTGATGGTGCAGCACGCGGACCAGGACGTGGCGTTCCAGGAGCAGGTCCTGCCGATGCTGGAGCAGGCCGTGGCGCGAGGCGAGGGTTCGGCCAAGGAGCTCGCGTACCTCACCGACCGGGTGCTGGTGAACACCGACAAGCCGCAGCGTTACGGCACCCAGCTGGAGCCGGTGGACGGGAAGATGGTGCCCAAGCAGTTGGAGGACCCGGCGAACGTGAACGCGCGTCGCGCCGCCGTGGGCCTCGACTCGGTGGAGGAGTACATCCAGAGCGTCGAGCGGATGAAGGCCGCGATGAACAAGCCGTGAGCTCGCGCGGGACCTAGAGCACGACGCCGAAGTATTCCGCGAGCGCCCGTCGGCGGGAGTCCTCGTCCAGCACGGTCAGCTCGCGGCGCTCCTTCCCCTCGGTGATGACGAGGGCGCCTTCCTTGAGGGTGACGCGGCCCTTCGGCGTCGCCTTCGTGCACAGCCGTCGCTGCGTGAAGATGGACTCCGGCGAAGTCTGGTGGTGGTGGCACATGCCGGTGAAGTCCTCCAGCGCGCGCGGGACGAGGGAGAGCGCGTACTGCGCCTCCCAGCCCTGCTCCGAGTCGCGCCACAGCAAGAGCCCCGCGCCGTCGGCGGCCAGCCGGTAGTCGCGTCCGGCGCGTGTCTGCACGCCCCGCTCGTCCAGGCGCAAGGGCTCCAGGAAGCCCTCTCCGAAGCCGACGTCGACGAGCCACTGCTCGCCCCCGTCCTCCACCTGGAGCGTCAGGTGGTCGAACTCCGGGCCGAACGTCCCGTCCCTGGCGTCGGAGGCGACACGCGCGGACAGCGGCGTGACGCTGTAGCCACGCGCGGTGAGCAGCCGGGAGAACAGGCCGTTGAGCTCGTAGCAGAAGCCGCCGCGCCGGCGGGTGACGACCTTGTCGAAGAGGGCGTCCGTGTCGAGCCGGATGGGGCGGCTCAGGTGGATGTCCAGGTTCTCGAACGGCACCGACTCAAGATGCGCCCGGTGCAGCGTGGCCAGCGACGCATCGGCGGGGGCCTGGATGCGTTCCATGTATCGCGCGGCGTCGAACATGGCGCATGTCTAGCGCGGTCCACCCGGTGGGTGGAACGGGCTTTCCGGGCGGGCGTTGTCGGCCTGACGCGGCGGGAGGCTCCCTCCACTGACGAGGGAGCCTCTGCGGTGAATCCTACTTCGCCGGAGTGCTGGTGACGGGAGGCGGGCGGCGCAGGAAGGACCGGACGCTTTCGAGCTGCAGGCGGTCCGACTCCACGCACAGGCGGATGGACTCCAGCGCCCGGGCGTAGGCGCGCGGCGCGCCCTCCAGCTTGTCGACGCGGGGGCCGAGGAAGGCCTCCAGCTCCGCGCGGTGCTTGTCGTCACAGAGCGAGCCCGTCATCGCGATGAGCCAGCCCAGTTCGTCCGAGCGGACGCGGGTGGCGAGCGTGTCGAAGTGCTCGCGGTAGAAGCTCCACGCCACCTCGCGCGTCTCCGGCTCGGAGAAGGCCCCGGCGAACAGCGGGCGCGCGTCGCGCACGTCGAACTCCGTCATCGCCAGGGTCAGGTTCTCTTTCACGAGGGCCGGGTCCCGGAAGCTGGCGAGCACGTTGATCATCTGGCTGCGCTCGTTGCGGTCCTCCGCCTTGCGCGCGCGGGCGAGCAGCGTGTCGTAGAGGGCGCGGTCGGCGTTGCGCGCGGCCACCGACAGCACCAGCGGCACGGCCTCCGGGTCCACGCTGTCGCGCTTGGCGAGCCACTGGGTCGCCAGGCCCTGGGCCTCGCGCACCAGGGCGGGGTGGTGTCCCGTCATCGTCGCCAGGGCGAGGTGCAGCGAGCGCGTCTGCTTCAGTTCGTCGCTGTCGTTCTTCTTGGGCAACCAGCCCAGGGCCTTGGCGCGAGCGCCGTAGAGCTGCCCCACCCAGGTGCGGAAGCGTGCGCGCTCGGCCGGGGTGAGGTGGTCCTCGTTCACCAGGTAGAGCAGGCGGGCGCCGCCCATGACGAGGGAGCGGCTCGCGTCGGACGCGGTCGCCGGCACCATCTTCAGCGCCTCGCCGAGCGGCAGGTCACCCCGGCGCACCGACGCCTCCACGTCCGCGAGGAGCGCCAGCCGCTCCGGCACCGACAGCGTCTTCTGCGTCGCGGCGAGCACCTGGGTGAGCTGCTGGGACGAGTAGCCCGCGCGGTAGTAGCCCATGCCGCCCGCGTTGAGCAGGACCCACTGGGGACACTTCTCGAGCGGCAGCTCCAGCTCTCCAGTGCTCTCGGAGAGCAGCTGGCAGACGCGCACGTCCTCCGCGCCGACACCCGCGCGCACGCACACGGGGACGGACCAGGTCTGGTCCTTGGAGGCGTTGGAGCCCGCGGGCAGGTAGCGCTCCTGGGACAGCTTCAGCTTCGGCCGCTTGCCGGCGTCGCACTGCACCTGGGCGGAGACGCGGGGGGCGCCCGGCTGGTCGATGAAGCTTCGGAAGGAGCGGGCGACGTCGGGGCCCGCGGTCTCCGAGAGCGTGGTGGCGAAGTCGTCGGACGTCGCGGTGCCCCACTCGTGCTTGCGCACGTGGGTGCGCAGCATGTCGCGCATCTTGTCCGGTCCCAGCCAGGACTCGAACATGCCGATGATGGCCGAGCCCTTGGCGTAGGTGGTGGAGTTGTCGAAGGAGCCGATGACCTCGTCATGCGTCGTCGCGGGCTTGCGCACCGGCAGCGCGGCGGCGAGCTCGTCCGCGCTCATGGCGCCGGACAGCGCGTGGGTGCTGGCGTCCTGACCGAAGCCCCAGCTCGGGTCGAACCCGTCCATCTGCTTGCGGTCCAGCCACGACGTCAGCGACTCGTTCAGCCAGATGTCGTCCCACCAGCGGCAGGTGACGATGTTGCCGAACCAGTAGTGGCCCAGTTCATGGCCCGCGATGTTGACGTACCACTTGCGGCGCTGGAGCGTTTCCTCGCCGGGGCGGATGAGCGTCAGGGGCTGACCCAGGGCGACGAGGCCCGGGTGCTCCATGGTGCCCCAGTAGCGAGGCACCACCGCGACGTCGAGCTTCTCGTACGGGTAGGCCTGGTCGAAGAAGTCCTCGAGCACGGTGACGATGCGCGGGGTGACGCTCGCCGCGTACGCCGTCTCCGGGCCGCGACCCTTGGGGACGATGAAGCGCAGCGGCACCTTGTTGCGGCCGGTGGTGCCCGCGTCCACCACGTCGAAGGGGCCCACGACAAAGGCCACGAGGTAGCTGGGCATGGGCTTGCTGTCGCGGAAGGTGATGCGCTGGAGCCCGTCGGGCAGCGTCTCCTTCGCCTCGATGGCGTGGTTGGCGAGCGCCACGTCACCGGCCTTCACGGTGAAGCGCAGCCGCCAGGGTACCTTGAAGGTCGGCTCGTCGAAGCAGGGGAAGGCGCGGCGCGCGTCCACCGGCTCGAAGAAGGTGTAGAGGTAGTTGTTGCCGCCTTCCTCCTGCGAGTAGATGCCCCGGCTGCGCTCGGCATCCACCTTGCCGGAGAAGGTGATGACGATGCGCGCGCGTCCAGGCGCGAGCGTCTCCGGCAGCAGCAGGCCGAGTCGTCCGTCGCTCGCGGTGACGGCCCGGGCCTCCAGCGTGAGCGAGTCCTTCTCCACGCGGGCCGCGCTCACGTCCAAATCCTGTCCGTGCAGCCAGACCTGGCGCACCGGCTCGCGCACGTCCACGTCGATGGTGACGGTGCCCGAGTACGTCGGCTCCGAGGACAGCAGCTTCAGGTCCAGCGTGTAGTGGGTGGGCTGGACGGTGTCCGGGAGCCGCAGCGCGGGGGGCTGGGCTTCGGGCCACTCGGGCGTCGCCGCCGCCGTGGCCTCGGGCTTGGAGGGGACGGTGGTCTCGGTGGCGTGGGTACAGTGAAGCGAGACCAACGCGGGGACGAGGAGGAGGAGGTGCCTGCGCATGCCGCGAGGCTACCGCGCCCCTCGCGTTTGGCTACCGAGAAGGGCGCGGCGATGCGTGTCTATGAATTCCGCGTGGGTGCCGGCAGAGCCGGATTCCATCAGAAGCGGCAGAGGAACGCGTCGTAGCCGCCGGCGCTGGGGTTGCCCGCCAGGCCGCCGAAGGTGAATCCGGTGACGTACGTGTTTCCCGAGGCATCCACGGCCACACCCCGTCCGATGTCCGAGCGGTTCGTGCCGAGCGTGCGGGTGCCAATCTTGCTGCCGAGGGCGTCGAAGCGGGAGAGGAACACGTCCTGGGAGCCCGCGTAGGCGTTGCCGTCCAGTGAAGCGGTCGTGTAGCCCGTCACCTGCACGGTGCCATTGGGGGCGACGGCGACGCCGAACGCGTAGTCGGTCTGCGTCCCGCCGAGCAGGCGGCTCCACTCGCGATTGCCGGAGGCGTCATAGCGCGCGAGCAGCACATCGATGAGGCCATTGTTGGTGTTGCCGTCGAGCGTGCCGAACGTCTCACCCGCGATGTAGACGCCGCCATCCGCGCTCACGGCGACGCCCTTGGCGTCGTCGAGGTCGGAGCTGTCGACCTGGCGGACCCACTGCTGGGTGCCGAGGATGTCGAGCTTCATGAGGAAGATGTCGGTGCCCACGGGCGTGGTGACGCCGTCGAGGCTGCCGAACGTGTTGCCCACCACGTAGACTTCATAGGTGGACGTCACGGCGATGCCGCGCGCCATGTCGCTGCTGGGCGAGCCGAGTTGCTGGAGCCAGTACGGGTTGCCGCCGTCGTCGTAGAGCGCAACGATGATGTCGTAGTTGTTGGGGTTGCCGCCGTTGGCGAAGCTGCCGCCGGTGTAGCCGGAGATGAAGACCTTGTCGTTGTCGGCGACGGCGATGCCGGTGGCGAAGTCATCCATCTGCGTGCCGTTCTGCCGCAGCCACTGCTGGTTGCCCTGCGCGTCGTACTGGGTGACGAAGTAGTCGAGCCCGCCCGCGTTCACGTAGAAGCCGAAGCCGCCGAAGGTGTGGCCGGTGACATAGACGTTGCCAGCCGCGTCGGTGGCCACGGCCGTGGCGCGGTCATCCTGCGCGGTGCCCAGCTGGTGCACCCACTGCAGCGTGCCGGCGGTGTCGTACTTCGCGAGGAAGACGTCCAGGCCACCGGCCTTCGGCTCCGGGCCAAGCTGGCTGGAGGTGTGGCCCACGACGTAGACGCTGTTGCCGGAGACGGCGACAGCCTGGGCCTGCTCATCGATGTTGGCGCCGAGCTGGCGGACCCAACTCGGAGGAGGAACCTGGGCCTCGGCGGAGGAGGGGGCGCCCAGCGCGCAGACGGCACCAGCCACGGCGAACGTGCTCAACAGGGGGTGTTTCATCTCGGACTCCATTCTCAGTGGGGGAACTGAGCCGTGGAGCGGATGGGAAATCTGTCACCACGGCAAGTATGCAAGACCACGGGACGCGTGCGCGTGGAAGATGGGTAATGAAAGACAGCCCGAAGCTGTGTTTGACCCGGGCGTGAGTTGTTGTTGACCCCGTTGCAGATGACGCGGTGTGACAGCTTCAGTGCGTGGTGGTCTGGTGACGTGCGGGTGTCTCAACGTGACACGTGGGTTTCGGGCGGCTCGCTCAGGTGAGGGTGAAGGCGCGCGCGAGCGTCAGCACTTCGACGCGGGTGGCGCCAGCCGCGTGCAGGGCGATGGCCGCGGCGCGGGCCGTGGCGCCAGTGGTGAAGACATCGTCGAGCAGCAGCACCTCGTGTCCCGTGACGTCGGACGACGCGGTGAAGGCCTCCGCGACGTTGTCGGCGCGCTCCGCTTCGGTGAGGCCCACCTGTCGCTGTGTCTCTCGCGTGCGTGTGAGCCAACCCACCGGAGCTTGTCGGCCCACGCACTTCGCCAACGAGCCCGCGAGCAGCTGGGCCTGGTCGTACTTGCGCGAGTGATACCGGCGCGTGTGCAGGGGGAGCGCCACCACGCGGTCCGGGGACCGGGAGAGGAAGCTCCTCGCCTCGTCCGCGAGCAGCTCCGCGAGGGGCCCGGCGAGCTCCGGATGGTCCTCGTACTTGAAGCGGTGGATGGCTCGCGCGAGGGGGCCCTCGTGCGCGAAGGGGGCCCAGGCGCGGGAGAAGGGTGGAGGGTGGGCCCGGCAGCGCGGGCATGAGCCGCCAGGGAAGGTGCCGGGCTCGGCGCAGGTGCGGCAGCACCCGGGAGGCAAGCGCTCCAGGGCCGTGTCACACGTCTCGCAGAAGAAGGCCCCGGGACCGGGAAGGACTCTCGCGCAGGCGATGCACGCGGGAGGGTAGAGGACGTCCAGCAGGGCTCTGAGCATGCGGGGGGTGGCTTGCAGCGGGGATGCCACGCTGTCGAGTCAGGAGTTGGCGGTGATGCTCCCGCACCCGGGGGGATGTTGACGCGCCACCGGGTTCCTCGACATCGTTGCGGAGCGCATGACGTTCCACGGCGTCCCGATGAACTTCATCCCAGGGAGACGCAGATGAGCGGTGGGCGGGTCTGGCAGGGGAACTGGAGGGTTCGCCTGTATGCGCGGGTCCGCGAGCGGGGTTACGACTCGCTGACCGCCTTCGCTGATGCACGGCCCGCCGTCTCGCTGATGGGACTGGCGGATGAGCTCGGGAAGGGCGAGGTCGCCGGTCTCCAGATTTTGAGCGTGCTGCGCTCCGAGGCGGAGTCTTGCGAGCAGGTCACCCGCTTCGTGCGCGATGCGCTGGTGCGCAAAATGGCCGAGTACCTTCCGAATGGCTGGCCCGAGGTCATGGACGACGAGTCCCGCTTCGTGGTCGCCAAGCTGCTGACCTTCTGGTCCACCGACATCCCGGAGACGCATCGCAAGCGCGTAGAGAACGCCCGCGTCTCGCTCCGGACTTCTCCACCGCCCTCTGGCTGGCGCCCGCTCGGACCCGACGACGCGCTGCTATGCGCGCTGCTGCCCGATGACGAAGCGCGTGGGTGAGCCCACGGCCAGCGTCTGGTTCGACGCTCGGTGCCATCCACGAGGGGCTCGCGGTCGAAGGGCCTTTCTGTCCGGGGACCCGCCGCGGTGACGGACTGTCCCTGACTCAGTCACCGAGCCGGATGACGACCTTGCCGACGAGTCCACGTTTCTCGGCGACCTCGAAGGCGCGCCGATGGTCGGAGAGCTCGAACACCTGCGTGGGGCCAGGAGTCAGCTCGCCCGCGTCGAAGTGCCGGCCCAGTTCCTCGAGGGCGGCCGTGGTGGACTGGGTGATGACGAAGCGGTGCTTCTGGGCGCGGAACGGGTTCTGGACGGCGGCGCTGGCGAGCTTCGCGGGGCCCGGCTCGAAGTCGACGTAGACGCCGTGGGGCTCCAGGAGGGCGCGAGCCTCGCTGAAGGGAAGCCGCGCGGAGAGGTCGAGCACCGCGTCGAAGGTCTTCCCTGACGCCAGGATGGAGTCGCGCCGGTAGTCGATGACCGTGTCAGCGCCGAGTTCGTGAGCCAACGCGACGCCGTCGGTGCCACTGACCGCCGTGACGTGTGCCCCCGCCCGTCTGGCGAGCTGGAGGGCGTACGGCCCCAGCCCTCCGCTGGCGCCGTTGAGCAGCACGTGGTCACCCTCCTTGACGCGCGCGACGGCTCGCACGGCGGTCTGGGCCGCGAGTCCGACGACCGCGACGGCCGCGGCCTGCACGGCGTCCAGCGACCTGGGCGCCTTCGCGACGACTCGCGCCGGGACGGAGATGTGCTCGGAGAGGTAGCCCGCCTTGAAGGAGCCCATGCCGCCGAAGACGTCGTCCCCGACGCGGAAGCCGGACACGCCCTCGCCCACCTGCTCCACCACGCCCGCGAAATCGAGGCCCGGGGTCTTCGGGAACCTCGTGCCACTGAGCAGCCGGGCATCGCCGCGCCGAATCTTTCCGTCGAGCGGGTTGATGGACACGGCACGCACGCGCACGACGAGGTGCCCGGCGCGAGGAGCCGGCGGGGCCACGTCGGAGAGGGTCAGGACGTCAGGACCACCAAAGCGTTCGTAGGTCACGGTTTTCATGCGGAAAGGAGTAAGTCCGCTGAGCCATTCGCGGAACTTGATGTTCGGAAGGCCTATGCTTCATGAAATGAATGTCTCGACGTTCGACCTGAACCACGCGCGTGCACTCCACTTCCTGCTGGAGGAGGGCCATGTCGCCCGGGCCGCGCGGAGACTGGGAATCACGCCCGCGGCGGCGAGCAATGCGTTGAGAGGTCTGCGCCGTGACTTCGATGACGCGCTGCTGGTCCGGACAGGGCGGACGCTCACGAGGACCGCTCTGGGGGAGCAGCTTCGCGGGCCCGCGCGTGAAGTCCTGGCCGCCGCGGAGCGCCTCTTCGTCGTGGGCGTGCCGTTCGAGCCGAGCGCGTACGACGGCGAGCTCATCCTCGCGACCTCGGACCGCGTGGCGGAGGTCCTGCTATCAGCGCTCGATGGGTTGCTGACCGCGCGGGCTCCACGAGCGCGTCTCTCCGTCCACACGATGACGGTCGACCTCGCGGCGTTCCTGCGAGAGAACGACGGCCTGGCCATCATGCCGGGGGCTGCCCGGGAGCGGGGACTCTCGTCGGAGAAGCTGTTCCTGGACGACTTCGTCTGCGTGCTCCGCAAGGGGCATCCGCTCCTCAAGGGGCCGTGGACGATTCGGCGCTTCGCGGCGGCCGAGCACCTCCTCGTCGCGCCCCTGGGGCGGACTCAGCGGGGCGCGGTGGACGCGCTGCTCGAAACGCAGGGACTCACCCGGAGGATAGCGCGCGTCGTGAATTCGTTCGCGCTGGCGATGCCCCTGCTCGCCGCCTCGGACCGAATCACCGTCCTGCCGCGCAGCTTTGCCCAGGCGCGAGCCCGGGAGTGGGGCATCGTGGTGAGACCGCTTCCCTTCGAGCTGCCCACCATCGAGATGGAGCTGTCGTGGCACCCGAGGCACGAGCGGGACCCGAAGCACGTCTGGTTTCGGGCCCTCCTGCAGGAAGCCGTGCGCGTCTCGGGGCTCCCGCGCCCCGCGACGCGATAGGCCTCACGGCAGCACGCCCTGCCGGTTCATCTCCTTGGACTGGGGCAGGCCCATCACCTTGCACAGCGTGGGGGCGATGTCCGCGAGGATGCCGGGGCGCAGCTTCTGCCCCCGGAACGCGGGATGGATGAGGTGGAACGGCACCGGGTTGAGCGTGTGCGCGGTGTGCGGCTCGCCGGTGATGGGGTCCACCATCTGCTCGCAGTTGCCGTGGTCCGCGGAGATGGCCATCACCCAGCCGGTGCGCTCGCACGCCTTGCCGAGCACTCCCAGGCACTCGTCCACCACGCGCACCGCCTGCATCGCCGCGTCCAGCCGGCCGCTGTGTCCCACCATGTCCGGGTTGGCGAAGTTCGCCAGCGCGAAGTCATACGTGCCCGAGTCCAGCCGACGCACCAGCTCCGCCGTCACCTCGCGCGCCGACATCTCCGGCTTCAAGTCGTACGTCTTCACGTCACGCGGACTGGGCACCAGGTGCCGGTCTTCTCCCGGGTAGACGACTTCGCGCCCGCCGTTGAAGAAGAACGTCACGTGCGCGTACTTCTCCGTCTCCGCCGTGCGGAACTGGCGCAAGCCCTGACGCGACAGCAGCTCCGGGAAGATGTCCTGCGGCTGGTCCGGCGCGAAGACCACCGGCAAATCGAACGTCTCGTCATACTGGGTCATGCAGACGTAGCGCCCCAGCCGCAGCCCACCCCGGTCGAAGTCCTTGAAGCTCGGGTACGCCAGCGCCTGCGTCAGCTCCCGCGCGCGGTCCGCGCGGAAGTTGAAGAACAGCACCGTGTCCCCATCCTGGATGCGGCCCACGGGAGTGCCGTCCCCACTGGCCAGCACCGTGGGCTTCACGAACTCGTCCGTCACCTTCTCCGCGTACGACGCACGAATCGCGCTCAGCGCGTCCGGAGCCTTGGGCCCCCTGCCGTACACCAGCGCCTCGTACGCGAGCTGCACCCGGTCCCAGCGCTTGTCGCGGTCCATCGCGTAATAGCGCCCGCTCACCGTGGCGATGCGCCCCGTGTGCGTCTCGTGAAGGAAGCGCTCCAGCTCCTCCACGTAGCCCAGCGCGCTCTGCGGCGGCGTGTCGCGCCCATCCAGGAACGCATGCACGTAGACGTGCGCGACGCCCCGCTCACGCGCGGCCTTCAGCAGCGCGTACAGGTGCTCCATCGACGAGTGCACGCCGCCCGGAGACACCAGCCCCAACAGGTGCAGCGCCTTGCCGTCCGCCTTCACGCCGTCCATCGCGGCGCGCAGCACGGGGTTGCGCGCCAGCTCCCCGGACTCCGCCGCGCGGTTGATGCGCACCAGGTCCTGGTAGACGATTCGGCCCGCGCCGATGTTGGTGTGGCCGACCTCCGAGTTGCCCATCTGCCCCTCGGGCAGGCCCACGGCCAGTCCCGAGGTCTGTAGCTCGGTGAACGGGTAGGGGCTCGTCAGCTTGTCGAGGTGCGGGGTTCCGGCCAGGAGGATGGCATTCGCCTCTCGCTCGTGACGGATGCCCCAGCCATCCAAAATGCAGAGCAGGACCTTGTGCGCGGCAGTCATGCCCGAACCCTAACCACGCAGGCGCCGGACGGAGAGGGCAAAAAGCACCGGACCACCCCGTTTCCGGGCTCCGGGCTCGGGGCCGCGCTACTCCTCGCGGGAGCGCGTCTTGTACGTCAGCACCGGCGCCAGGGTGGCCACCACCCGCACCAGCCCCGCCTCCACCAGGTCCGTCACCACGCGGTCAATCGGCTTGTACGCGGGCGGCGCCTCCTCGAAGAGCAGGTCCTTGTTCTCGCAGACGACGTGACTCTTGAAGGGGGTGCGCGTGAGCGACTCCGCGGTGAAGCGCTCCTTCATGCGCTCGCGTGCGGCCGTGCGCGTCCACTTGCGGCCCGCGCCATGCGCCAGGCTGTACGCGCTGCCCGTCCCATCCCCCAGCGGAACCACCAGATAGCTCAGCGCGCCACGGCTGCCCGGAATCACCACGGGCCCCTCGTCCGACGGCGCCGCGCCCTTGCGGTGCAGCCACCGCGTGCCACCCGCGTCCCGCCGAGGCGTCACGCTGTTGTGGCAGACATCCAACACCCGCCGGGCCGGAGCGCCAATGCCATCCAGCACCCGCCGCGCCACCAGCGCCCGGTTCGCCCGAGCCCACGCCACCGCGTGGTCATGCCGCGTCAGATACGCCCGCGCGTCGTCCGAGTCCTCCAGCAACCCGCCCGCCGCATGCCGGTCCACGTGTGCCCGGAGAATCGCCTCGCCCAGTCCACGTGAACCCGAGTGCACCAGCAGGAGCAACCGGTCCGCCGCCAGCCCCAGCGCCGCGAAGCCCTCCGCGTCGTGCACCGCGTCCACCCGCTGCACCTCCGCGAAGTGGTTGCCGCCGCCCACCGTCCCCAGCGCCGCCTCGAACCCGGAGGCCTTCACGCCTTCTTCCGCCAGGAAGCCTTCCGCGTCTCCGCTCCAGGCACCCTCGACGTCCAGCTTCGCCGCCCAACGCTCCGCCTTGGCCTTGCGCGCCAACATCCCCACGTCCCACAGCCCCATGCCACAGCCGATGTCGCTGCCCACCAGGTATGGATAGAGGATGCCTTCCGAGGTGAAGGCGGCACCCACCGGCGCGCCCTTGCCGGGGTGCAAATCCGGAAGTCCCACCGCGTGCCTCATGCCGGGCAGGCGCGCCACGGCCTCCAACTGCCGCACCGCCTCTCCC
This sequence comes from Myxococcus sp. CA056, assembly GCF_013336715.1. Classification (NCBI taxonomy): domain Bacteria; kingdom Pseudomonadati; phylum Myxococcota; class Myxococcia; order Myxococcales; family Myxococcaceae; genus Myxococcus; species Myxococcus sp. CA056. The sequence continues at coordinate 17,552 of NZ_JABUMT010000001.1, read as the reverse complement.
TCCACCCACGATTGGGGCGAGGCGATGATGCGGACGGTCGCGGGTGGAGACGTCAGGGGGGCCTGGGTGCCGGCGGTGCTCATGAGGCCCGTTGACGCCCCCTGTCTGGTGGGCCTGACGCAGGCGAGCGCGGCAGGGACCGGAGTCCCGCTCCCGCCGCCTGCTCGCCTGGTGGGCTACTTGTGGTACGGCTCGCCCTTGAGAATGGTGAACGCGCGGTAGAGCTGCTCCACGAGCACCACGCGCGCCAGCCGGTGGGGCAGCGTCATCTTTGACAGGGACAGCGTGAGGTTCGCCGCGTCCCGCACGCTCGAGTCCAGCCCCTCGTCACCACCGATGACGAAGAGCAGGTCCTTGGCGCCCGTCTGAGCCTTGCCCACGTAGCGGCTGAGCTCCACCGAGTCGAGCAGCGAGCCACGCTCGTCCAGCGCGATGACCCAGTCCTGCGGCTTGCGCTTGGAGAGAATCGCCTCCGCCTCGGCGGCCTTCGCGTCGCCCGGCTTGAGCTTCTTTCCGCTCGCCTCGGTCAGCTCCACCAGCTCGAAGCGGGTGTAGTGGCCCAGGCGGCGGGCGTACTCCTGGACCGCCGGCTCGTAGAGACCCGAGCGGTCCTTGCCGATGGTCAGGAGGCGGACCTTCAGGAGACCTTCTCCCGGTTCGCGTCCGCCCAGAGACCTTCCAGGTCATAGTGCGCGCGCAGGTCCGCGAGGAACAGGTGCGCCACCACCTCGCCGTAGTCGAGCAACACCCACTGGCCCGTCTCGACACCCTCGGTGCCGAGCGCGCGCACCGGCTGCTCGCCCTGCTTGAGCTGCACGTGGACGTTCTCCGCCATCGCGCTGACCTGACGGTCGCTCTCGCCGGAGGCGATGACGATGTAGTCCGCGTAGGACGTCATGCCCCGAACGTCCAGGATGACGACGTCCAGCGCCTTCTTGTCGAGCAGCAGCTGGGCCATGCGCCGCGCCAGCGCCTGCGCCTGCGGGTTCTCCGCCGGGCCCGCCTTCTGCTGGGCGGCGCCTGGCAGCTTCGCCTTCTTCTTCGCCCTCAGGGGGACCTTGCCCGGGGTCTTCTTGCGAGCCGGCGCCTTCTTGGGAGCGGGAGCCTTGCCCTTGGGGGCCGTCCTGCCCGTCGCCGTCTTCTTCTGCTTCCGCGCCGGGGCCTTGGCCTTGGTCGCGCTCTTCTTTCGTGGGGTCGTCTTCTTCTTCGTTGCCATGTGCGGCGCACCCTACCGCACCCTTGGCAACACGGCATGGGTCCTCTATGGGGTGTTGTCCATGAGCGACGCCCGCCTGGAACAGTTCAAGAAGATGGCCGCTGACTTCCCGGACTCCCCCATGAGCCACTTCTCCCTGGGGAAGTTGTACCTGGAGCGAAAGCAGTACGCCGAGGCGGCGTCTGCCCTGGAGGCGGCCGTGCGCCTGGACCCGACCTACGCCGCCGCCCTGGTCTCCCTGGGGGACGCGCTCTCCGGGGCCGGGCAGGTGGAGCGGGCCCGCGAGGTGCTCACCCAGGCCCGTGAGCACGCCCTGGCCCAGGGCCACCCGGGACTCGCCGAGGAAATCGACGAGCGCATCTCCGACCTGTGATGAACACGAGGGCCTTCGAGTCCTCGCCGGGCCTGCTCAGTCTCGCCAGGTGAAGCCGACGCCGAACACCTGTCGCGAGTAGGAGAGCTGATTGCGGGGCAGCCGGGTGCTCCACAGGCCCCAGGACACCTCCAGGTCCACCCGCTCCGACACCGGGCGCGCCAGCTTCAGGGACAGGGAGTTCTGTCCCTCGTCCTCCTCGACGAGGATGATTTCGGGCGACAGGTAGATGCCATCCGGATAGCGGGTGATGCCCAGTGAACCCTGCGCCAGCAGCGTCACCTTCCAGGGCAGGCGCACCCCCGCGTTGCCCGTCACGCGGTGGCGCAGCACCGTCTCCCCGAAGCTGTTGGACGTGACTTCCTGGTACGCGTACGTCAGCCCCAGCGTCACCGGGCCCCGGTAGTTGTAGCTGGCGCCCGCCGTGAGCGCGCCGTCCTCGCGCCGGCCCAGGGACGAAGCACCGGAGGCGCCGGGCCTGGGCCGCGCCAGGGGACCGTAGCGGCGCGCGCCCCAATCACCGAAGAGCGACAGGCTGTGGCGCCGGTCGAAGCGGTAGCGGCCCACCACGCCCAGCTCCGCCCCGCCGAAGTTGGCTGTCTTATCCGGCCGATACACGAAGCGACGCGCGCCTGCCCGCACCCGCAGCGCCAGTCGCACGTCCGGCGCGTACTCGGCGAACACGCTTGCTCCCAGGTCCGAGTACGCCCGCGTGCCGCCCCGCCGGTCCTTCGCGTGTCCCTCCGCCCCCAGGCCGAACTCGGTGCCCAGCGCCAGCGACGCCTCCAGGGCCCCGGTCTGGATGAGCGTGTCCTCATCCGAGAAGCCCACGTACTTGCGCGCGCCCAGCTCGTAGCGGCCCACCAACTGGGTGCGCTCGAACGTCGCGCGCCCCTCGGCCGAGCCCAGCACGCTCAGCGCCGGGTCCGCTCCAGGCGAGGGCGTGCTGCCGTCGGAGAAGTCGCGTGGCGCGTTGGTGTCCACCAGCAGCCGCGCGGTGCCCTTCAGCGCGCCCTCCCACTCGACCGCGGACGCGGGCCGAGCGGCGAGCAACACGAGGAGGACCAGGAGGGTAGGGCGGGAGCGGGACACGACGCCGGGCAACATAGCCGGCCTCGTGCCTGCACGCCCCACTCGCGGGAGGGCGGGCCCGTTCGCCAGGTTGGCGGCAGTGACGTCACGCCGGCCGCCCGGTACATTGGTGGAATGCGCCCTGTCTCACTTCTCGCGGCGGCGGTCGGCTTGGGACTCGCCGCCTGCGCCCAGTCCTCGTTCATCACCGAGGTGAGGGGCGAAACCACCGTGCCCGCGACCCTGCCCGGCGGAAGCACGGAGCTCAACGCCTTTCCCCCCATCAGCAGCCTGGCGGGGATGGACTTCGACCAGAACCAGGACTTCAAGAACCAGGGGCTTTCCAAGGACGAGGTGACGTCCGTCCACGTCGACTCCCTGTCGCTCCAGATTCTCAGCCCCAACGACGTGGACTTCACCTTCCTGGACAACGTGGAGTTCTTCGTCCGGGCGGGAGACCGGGAGTCGCGCATCGCCTGGAAGAACGACCTGGCGCGCTCGAATCTCCGTCCGCCCAACCCCACGCTGAGGCTGGATTTGGGGGACGTGGAAATGCAGCCCTACGTGTCCGCGCCGACGATGAGCATCATCATCCGCGGCAAGGGCCGCACGCCGGAGCGGGAAGTCCGCCTGCGCGCGGTGGTGCGGTTGGAAGTCGAGTCCGGACTGCTCTAGGGCGTCGCCAGTTCCTGGGCGCGGTGCTCCAGCGCTCCGGCCCGGCCGTCCAGCTCGTGGGCGAGGGCCTCCAGCCGCTTCGCCTCCGCCTCCATCGCCGCCAGGTCCACCGGGCCACCAGCCGCGAGTGTCTGGGCGCGCACGCCGTCCACCTGCGGGCGACGGTCCGTGGCACGCGCGGGCTCGGGCTCCGGAAGCGCGGGGTCCCTGCCGGTGCCTGTGCCAGGCTGGGGCGTGGTGGGAATGCCCGGGGTGTCGGTGCCCTCCCCTGGCGGCGGGCCCCCGGAGACATCCGCCTCTCCGGCGAACATGCCTCCGCCCCGGTCGCTGGGCGCCACGCGGAGGTTCCCCGAGCGCATGCGCAGCCGCAGCCGACGGTCCTGCTCGTCGAACATGGACTCCTCGCCGAGGAAGTCGCTCATGCGCCGGTCCAGGTCCTTCTCCTCGCGCACCTCGGTGATGCGCGCACGCAGGGACTTGAGGCGCTCGCGCACCTTGTCCTCGGCGTCACGCAGCGTGTCCGCCTGCTCCAGCAGGTCCTCCGGGTCATCTCCGCCGGCGGTGGCCTTGTCCATCATGGGCACCCGCGAGGCAGGCAGCGCCGCGCGCACCGCGTCCCGCTCCGTGCGAGTGGTGCGCAGCGCCTCCAACAGCGTGGCGCGCTGGCCCCGGTCCGCTGTCTGGTCCCAAGCGCCGCGCAGCCGCGCCAGTTCGTCCGACAGTGCCTGATGCAGCGCCAGGTGCGCGCGCTCCGACTCGCCCTCCGCCGTGGACACCGACTGCGCCAGTCCGGTGAGCGAGCCGCTCAGCTCCTGCGAGCGCCGCAGCGCCGCCTCCAGCTCCGTGCCCGTCGTCAGCCGACCCTTGCGCTCCGCCTTCAGCGCTTCGATTCGCGCGGCCACGCCCTGCAGTTCGTCCCGCAGCGCCTGCTGCTGGGTGCGCAGCGAGCGCGCCTCCGTCCTCGCCGCCTGCGCCCGCGAGCGCGCCGCCTCCAGCCCGGACGCGGCCCAGACGGGCACGGCGCAGAGCAGGCACAGCAAAAGCGCGAGGGGGCGGGGACTCATCAGCGGCCTCCCTTGAGCAAAGCGGATGCCAGCCTGCTCTGTCCTCTCCTCCACCGGAGCCCGGGAAAAGCCCTGGGATTCCAGGCGCCTGGACACACCAGGTGGGGGCAGGTGGGGGAGGGGTGGCGGTGGAAAGTCACGGGGAGGGGACCCTGGGTCACGGATTTTCGAGACTACCCCTCGTCGGGTGGCGTGCCCTTGGGGAGGAAGCCGTACTTCTCCAGCTTGTAGTACAGCGCGGACGTCTTGATGCCCAGCAACCGGGCGGTCTCCGTCTTCACGCCCCCCGCCTTCTCGTAGGCGCGGGCGATCAGCTGCCGCTCCAAATCCTCCAGGATGTCTGGAAGGGGTCGGTCTCCATGGGGCACGGGCAGCCCCGCGTCCATGCGCGGCGCGGCGCCGGTGAGGTGCGAGGGCAGGTCCGTGACGGTGAGCACGTCGCCCTCGGCGAAGACGAGCGCCTGCTCCACGACGTTCTCCAGTTCACGCACGTTGCCGGGCCACACATGCCGGGCCAGGGCGCGCAGCGCGCCTTCATCCATGCCCGTCACCCGGCGGTTCACCCGGGGGGCGTGCTTGGCCACGAAGTGCCGGGCCAGGGAGGTGATGTCCTCGGGGCGCTCGCGCAGGGGCGGCAGCATCAGCGGGACGATGTGCAGCCGGTAGTAGAGGTCCTCGCGGAAGCGGCCCGCCTTGACCTCGGCCTGGAGGTCCCGGTGCGTGGCGCTCACCACGCGCACGTCCACCTTGAGGGTCTCCTCGCCGCCCACGCGCTGGATTTCCTTCTCCTGCAGCACGCGCAGGAGCTTGGTCTGCACCGAGTGGGGAATCTCTCCGATTTCGTCGAGGAAGAGGGTGCCGCCGTCGGCCAGCTCGAAGCGGCCCAGCTTGCGCTTCACCGCGCCGGTGAAGGCGCCGCGCTCGTGGCCGAACAGCTCGCTCTCCAGCAGCGTCTCCGCCAGCGCCGCGCAGTGCACGACGACGAAGGGGCCGTCCTTGCGCGGGGACTCCTGATGCAGCATGCGGGCGATGAGCTCCTTGCCGGTGCCGCTCTCGCCGCGCACCAGCACCGTCGCGTTGCTGTGCGCCGCCTTGCGTGCCTGGCTGAGCAGCCGCTGCATGGGCTCGCTGTCGCCCACCATGCTGCCGTGGGAGAGCGCCGCGTCCGCGTCATGCGCGGCGGTGCGCGCCTCCAGCTTCTCCACCTTGCGCCGGGTGCTGGCCAGCTCCAGGCCCTTGTCCACCTTGGCGCGCAGCACGTCGGGCGTGAAGGGCTTGGTGATGAAGTCGTAGGCGCCCTCCTGCATCGCCCGCACGGCGGTCTCAATGGTGCCGAAGGCCGTCACCACCATGACGACGGCGGAGGCGTCCAGCGCCTTGAGCGCCTGCGTGACGGCGATGCCGTCCAGGCCGTCCATCTTGAGGTCCGTGACGACCAGGTCGAAGGGGGCCTTGCGGTATGCGGCCAGGCCGTCCGCCCCGCCTCGGACAGCGGACACGGCGTGGCCGGAGCGCGTGAGGGTGACGGTCATCCCCTCGCGCAGCGTGTCGTGGTCGTCGATGACGAGAATGCGCGCCATGGTGTTTCGATTTCCTCATGCCACGGGGGCGCCGGCCGCCCGGGTGCGTCCGCATGAGAGCACACCCGGGGCGGCACCCTACACCGGACCGTGGCGGTCGGCCGCTTCCAGAAGGCGCTGGCGCGCGAGGGCTCCCCAGGGGTACGTGGGCGCGCATGGAATCCCCGAACGCCGCCGCCCTGCGTGAATTGCTCGCGCGCCATGTCCCCCAGGACGACAAGGAGCGAGAAGATCTGGAGCGCATGCGCCACCACGCGGCCACGCTGCCGTCTCCCTTCTCCCGCGCGCAGCCCGAAGCGCACTTCACCGGCAGCGCCGTGGTGGTGGACCCGGAGGGCGCGCGCGTGGTGATGGTGCTGCACGGCAAGCTCAAGCGCTGGCTGCAACCAGGCGGGCATGCGGACGCCGTGGACGCAGGCCTGATGGAGACCACCGCGCTGCGCGAGGCCCGCGAGGAGACCGGCTGCCGCGTCACGCTCCACCCCCGAGCGCCCCGGCCGCTCGACGTGGACATCCACACCATCCCCGCCCTGCGCGACGAGCCCGAGCACCAGCACCTGGACGTGCGCTACCTCGTCGTGGCGGAGGACCCCGCGTCGCTCGCGCATGACCCCGCCGAGTCCACCGGCGCGCAGTGGCTCACCTGGGACGAAGCGCTCGCCCGCGCCGATGAAGCGCCCTTGCGCCGCATGCTCGAGAAGGCGCGCCACGCGGTGGCCCGCACGCCGTGAGCCATGCCCGCCCGCCCGCGACATGCGGGCGGCCTCGCGTGTGGAAGGGGAAACACAGACGCCGCGGTGCGACAGACCCCTCGGGGTGCTCCAGAGCGAATTCTGAAACATGGCGGTGAGAAAAGCGTCGCATGCGAACAGTTGCATGGCCGCGTGCAGGTGCTGTCACCACTATGGGCCGCTCCGGCGGGTGAGGGGGGGCCATGTCGGTCTGGCACCCGCCGCGAAAAGGAGCGTCCTGGAGCCATGTCGTCGACCAGCCTGGAAGTGAATGTTCCCTCGTTCGAGCCACTCGTGCGTCGCTATGGGCCTCCGCCCCTGAAGCCCTCGCCGCATCCGCGCTGGCTGGAGTCGATGCTGGAGTCGACGCGCGCGGACTGGAACGCGGCCTGTTGGCCTCCGCTGTTTCGCGACACGGCGGAGGGACGTCGCCCGCCGCTGGGGTACTGGCGGCGCGTGCTGTCGCAGTTCTTCCTCATCGTCGAGTCCTTCCCCAAATACATGGGCCTGTCGCTCGCGAAGACGACGTATGGGCGGCATGAAGGGGACGCGAGCATCCGGCGCTGGCTCCTGCAGAACCTGGGCGTCGAGGCGAAACACGCGGAGTGGTTCATCGACTGGGTGCGTGCCATCGGCATGGAGCCCGACTCTCTCTTCTCCGTGCGCCCGTTGCCGGAAATCCAGGCGCTGCACGCGCACCTGCGCGACACCTGCGCGCGCGGCACGCTGGCGGAGGGCATCGCCGCGTCCAACTGGGCCATCGAGGGCATCACCGGTGTGTGGACGAAGGAGGTGGTGGAGCCCTTCCGGGGCTACGCCTCGGATGGAGCGCGCATCGACGCGAGCGCCATGATGTGGCTCAAGGCCCACGCCCGCTACGACGACCTGCACCCGGTGGAAGCGCTCGAAATCCTCAAGCTCTCCGTGGACTCGGAGAGCACCGAGCCCGCCCGTGTCGCCGCCGCCGCGCGCAAGTCCCTGCGCCTGTACTCCGCGGCCATTCGCGCCTGCTGCGCGGACTGAGCTCGACCGCCTCCTCGCCCTTGTTTGCTTGGGGAGGAGGTTTTCCTGGATGTGTATGTCTTTCAACAAGCTCTGGCATGACGGTTGTGCAGTGTCTGGAACCGGGCGCGGCCCTCTCGCTTTCCACTCGATGACGTGCGGAGAATGGTGTCTGGAGCCATCCCGTCAGCATGGATTCTTCGTGGCCGCATGACGCGGGAAAGCGACCGGTATGAGCATCGAAGACAAGGTGATTCGCGAGTATCGGTGGCGTGCGCTCAAGGTGTTCATGGCGTGGGTGGTGCCAGCCGCGCCCATCGCCGCGTACCTCAATGGCATGTCCATGGGAGTGGCGGGCTGGGAGGGCGTGAAGGCGGTGGCGTGGGTGTTGCCGCCCATCCTCGTGGGCCTGGGGATGATCTACCCCGCTGTATTCATGCGGTGGCTGGTGGGCAGCGCGCTGCGGACGTACGCGGGTGACAGGCCGGGTGCGCGGCTGGAGCGCATCCTCCGACTCCCGTGGCGCGTGGCGGTGGGAACGTCCTGGGTCGGATGGACGCTGGGAGGCTTCTGGTTCAGCCTCCACGTGTGTCTGACCTGGCACAAGGATTTGGGCCTCGTCGTGCTGGGCACCATCATCGGCGTGTGCTGCGGCGTGCTGCTGGGCTTTCCCATCAGCGTCTCGCTGGAGCGGATGCTGCTGCCGCTGGCGCTCGAGGAGCAGCGCAAGGACCCGACGGTGGTGCTCCAGGGCGGCGGCTTCTCGTGGCCCCGACAGGCGTGGTTCCTGCCCTTCACTTTTGGAGGCTCCATCGTCGCCGCGCTGGTGCTCAGCGGATGCGTGGTGATGGTGAAGCTGGAGGGCATCCGCGACACGCTTCATCTGGAGCTGGTGGCGGAGGGCGCGCAGCGCTCGGCGCGGATGTTGATGGAGCTGGGCGGAGTGCTGGCGGGAGAGCTGGCCTTCAGCCTGGCGTGGGTCGGTGGGCTGCTGCTGTTGCCGGGCATCACCACGTGGATGCTGGCGCGCCGTCAGGCGCGGGCGGCGGAGGCGGTGGGACAGGCCATCGAGTCCGTGGCGGCGGGACGCGTCGTCGCGCCCGCGTGGGTGTCCACCGACGAGGTGGGAGACCTGGCGGCGGGGATGAACGCGGTGCTGGCCCGGCTGCGACAGCTTCCGCTGGCGCTCCAGGCGTCGGCCGCGCGGCTGGGCGAGGCGGGCAGCCACCTGCGCACGGCCAACGACGAGCAACAACAGAGCTTCACGAAGCAGGCCGCCGCGCTGCATGAGGCGCAGGTGACGTCGGAGGAGATTCGTCGCACGTCGCGCATGGCGGCGGACCGGGCGGACGCGGTGCTCCAGGTGGCGAAGCGCGCGGAGGAGCTGGGCCTCAAGGGCGAGGCGGCGGTGGAGCGCAGCGTGGCGGGGCTTGCGGACATTCGCGGCGCGGTGGACGGAATCCAACAGCGGCTGGCGAAGCTGGCGGAGAGCACCACGCAGATTGGCGACATCACCGAGACGGTGAAGGACCTGGCGGCCCAGTCCCACCTGCTCGCCGTCAACGCGGCCATCGAAGCGGCGCGCTCGGGAGAGCAGGGCAAGGGCTTCGCGGTGGTGGCCCGGGAGGTCCGCGCGTTGGCGGACCAGTCCATCCAGTCCACGCAGCGCATCCGGCGCATCCTCCAGGAAATCACCGAGGGCATCCGGGACGCGGCGAGCATGGGTGAGCAGGGCGTGCGCACCATCGGCACGGGGTTGGACCAGATGCGCTCGTCGGGAGACTCGCTGCGCGAGCTGTCGCTCATGTCCCAGGAGAACTCGGCCGCGGCGCGGCAGATCGCCGCCGCGGTGACGCAGCAGAACGCCGGCATCTCCCAGATTTCCATCGCCATCGCCGACCTGTCGCAAATCATGGACGCGACGATGAAGCGGCTGGAGTCCACGCAGGAGGCCACGCGCTCGCTGGCCCATGTCTCGGGCGAGGTGGGGCAGATGGCGCGTCAGTTCAACGTGGCGAGCTGACGCCCGAGGGCCTCAGTGGAAGCGTCAGGGTGAACGTCGTGTCGCCCGGCGCGGACGTCAGGTGCAGCTCTCCCCCGTGCGCGCGGGCAATCTTGCGCGCCAGGGGCAGGCCCAGGCCGGTGCCCTTCTCGCGGGTGGTGAAGAAGGGCTCGAAGATGCGCTCGCGCTCGGCCTCCGGTACCCCCGCGCCGGCGTCGTGGACGCGGATGGCGTAGCGCCCGTCGTGTTCGGCGCCGGAGATGCGCACGCGGCCTCCGGAGGCGGAGGCCTGCACCGCGTTCTTCACCAGGTTCAGCAGCGCGGCGGTGAGCAGGCTGCCGTCGGCCTCCAGCACGGCGGGCGTGGCGTCCACCTCCAGCGTCACGTCGCGGATGCTGGCCTCCGCGGAGGACAGCTCCTGGACGACGGAGAGCAGGGCGGGGGCCTCCACGGGGGCGCGGGCCAGGGGCTGCTCGCGCGCGAAGGCGAGGAAGTCCTCGACGATGCGCTGGAGGAAGGCGACCTCTCGCTGGATGCGCTCGACGTGCTCCTGGGCCTCCTCGTGGGCGCCCGCGCGCAGGTCCTCCTGGAGGATGCCGGAGAACAGGGCGATGCCGCCCAGGGGGTTGCGCACCTCGTGGGCCACGCCCGCGAGCATCATCTTCAACTGTCGGTCCCGACTCTCCAGCGCGCCGCGCATCACCTCCAGCTCACGGGCGAGTACGCCGATTTCGCGCGTGGGCTCCGGAGGCACGGGCGTGGTGAGGTCTCCCCGGCCGATTCTCAGCGCGGAGTCCATCAGCCGGCCGAGCGGACGCGCCAGCCCCCGGGCGGTGAGCAGCGCGATGATGGCGAGCGCGGTGAGGGCCAGCGCGCCCATGATGACGAACGTGCGCGACAGGTGCTGGAGCGGGCCGAAGAACGCGGCGCTGCCCTCCACGCCCACCGCGCCCACCACCTTCCCGGCGTGGACGATGGGGGCATAACCCGTCTTGTACAGCCGCCCATCCGAGCCGGTGAAGAGGACCTGACTGGCCGCGTGCTCGCCCGCGAAGACCCGCGCCAGCTCCAGCCTGTCGCGCGCCAGCTCCGGCACCTCCGAGCCCACTGGCAGGCCGCCGCCCACGTCCGCGCGCACCCGGCCCTGGACGTCCACGGCGAAGACGCGGCGCGCGCCGCTGGCCTCGCGCACGCCTTCCAGCAGGCGCACCAGGTTGCGCCACGTCCGGGTGCCGCCCGAGTCGTCGCCGGCCTCAATCGTGAGCATGCGCTCGCCGTTGAGCTGGCTGGCGGTGGCGGCGGCGATGTTGGAGAGGCTGGTGCCCAGCTCCTCCTCGAGGATGGAGCGCGCCAGTTGGTAGACGGCCGTGCCCGCCACCGCGACGAAGAGCAGGGTGGGGACGAGGAACGCCGCCAGCAGCCGCGTCGACAGCAGGCTGGGGAGCTCTCTCCAGGGGAAGGCGTTTCGTCGCTCCGCGCTCATGCGTGGCGCGGACTCTAGCCGAGCGCCCCCGTGCGCGGTCCGTCTTCGAGCGGACGTCCCTCATCTGGTAGAAGCCCGAGGCACCCCCGCATGCGCTCTCTTTCTTCGCCCCGTCTCCGTGAGCCCCTGGTCGTCCTGGGTGCGTCGGTCGTCGCCACGCTGCTGTTCTTCCACCGACTCCTCTCGACGGGAGGCGCGCTCTGCGAGCGGGACATGCTGCGGGTGTTCGCCCCGGCCAAGGCGTACTGGGCGCACGCGGTGAGCCAGGGCGTCTGGCCCGGTTGGTATCCCTTCAACGCGCTGGGACAGCCCTTCGCGGGCGCCACCGTCACGGGGGTCTTCCATCCAGCCAACGTGCTGGCGCTGCTGTTCGACGGGCCCGGCGCGCTGACCGCGATGGCGCTGCTGTGCTACCCGCTGGCCGCCACCGGGACGTACCTCTTCCTGCGGGCCCGTGATGCTTTCCCCTTCGCCGCCGCGCTGGGCGCCCTGGCCTTCGCCCTGAGTGGCTACCTGGTCAGCCTCACCAACAACCTGCTGTACCTCCAGGCCGCCACCGCCTTGCCCTGGCTCCTGCTCATCGCGGACTCGGTGCTGGCACGCGGCTCCTGGTCGATGGCGGGCGCGCTGGGATGTGTCCTTCCGACGGTCCTCTTCGCGGGAGACCCGCAGGGCTTCACGGTGTGCGGCGCCACGGTGCTCCTCGTCGTGGTGCTGTGTCCGCTCGGTGTTGGTGTGACGCGTCGTCGGGTGCTGCTCGTCACGGGGACGGGACTGCTGCTCGCGGCGCTGGTGGCCACCGCGCAGCTCTGGGCCTCCGCGTCCGTGCTGGGGGAGACCTTCGCGGAGCGCCGCACCGCCGAGTCCGCGCAGCTCTGGTCGGTGCATCCGCTGCGGTTGCTCGACCTGGCGGTGGGCAATGTCTTCGCGCTGGAGCCGCCCCTTCGCGGCCCCGTCGCCCAGGGACTGCTGGGCATGCAGACGACGGACTTCTGGGCGCGCTCGCTCTATGTCGGGCTGCCGGTGTTGTTCCTGGCGGGCGTGTGCGTGGTGGCGCGTCGCCGGGAGCGCTGGGTGCAGGTGGCGGTGGGCTTCTCGGTGCTGGGGTTGTTGCTGATGTTCGGCAGACACACGCCTCTGTATGGCTTTGTCTATGACCTCGTTCCTCCGTGGCGGGCCTTCCGCTATCCGGAGAAGCTCACGGTGCATGTGACCTTCTGGCTGGCGGTGCTCGCGGCGTGGGGGGCCCAGGACCTGTTGGACCGCGCCAGGGGCGGACGTCGTCGCGCGGGCTGGGGACTGGTGGGCCTGGGCGCCGGGATGCTGCTGCTGGCGCTGACGGGCGCGGGGCTGTGGCTGGCGCAGGCGCTGCGAGGCTTCTATTCGGGGCCGGACGCGTCCTGGGCGGAGCTGTCGCGTCAGGTCGGGGAGCGGCTCACGGTGGACGCCGCCTGTGTGGCGGTGACCTGTGTGGGGATGGGCCTGTTCGCCCTCTTCGCGGCACACCCGAGGCAGGTGGGCCTGGGCTGGGTGTTGCTGCTCGCGGCGGACCTGTATCGCGTCAGCGAGCCCATCTATGTCTCGTGTGACCAGCGGCTGCTCACCACGGCGCCGCCGTTCGTGGAGGAGCTCCAGCGTCGCGAGGGCCCGTCCCTGCCAGGCCGTGCGCGTGTCTACACCGCGTCGGGCATCGCCCTGCCGGAGACGGTGGAAGGGCTGACTCCGGATGAGGCGCAGGTGGCGGGCACGCGGATGGTGCTCGCGGCGGACAGCGCGTCGGCGTGGGGCGTGGAGAGCGCGAACTGGTACCTGCCCGCGTTGTCCGCTCGCGTGGCGGACCTCCTGAAGGATCAGCGTCAGTGGTGGAACCGGTATGGGCCGCTCGCGGGCGTGGGCTACTTCGTCGCGGATGAGACCCAGGTGGAGGAGCGCCGGCTGCGGAACAACGTGCTGTCCACGAGCGAGCCCTTCAAGGTCTCCCTGCTCGCGCATCCCCGACCCCTGCCGCGCGTCTACCTCGCCCCGCCTCGGTGCGTGTCGGGCCCGGAGGAGAGCCTGGCCGTCATCGCCTCGCCCGACTTCGTCCCCGGCCAGCAGGCCGTCGTCGAGTGTCGCGAGCCCTTGCCCACGGCGCCTCCGGGAGGGGACTCCGGGAAGGCCACGCTCACGCGGTACGGAGTGGACGAAGTGGAGGTGGAGGTCGATGCCACGCGTCCCTCCGTCCTGGTGCTGTCGGACGCGTACTTCACGGGCTGGAGCGCCACCGTGGATGAGGTCCCGACGGAGGTCCTTCCCGCGAACCACGCGCTGCGCGCCGTGGCCGTCCCCGCGGGAGCACACCGCGTGGTGTGGCGGTATGCCTCTCCCGGTGAAGCGGCCTCCCTGGCGGTGAGCGGACTGGGCCTGCTGCTCTGTCTGCTCACCTGGGTGGCCGCGCCGCTGCGCAGGCGGCTGCGTCGCGAAGGGTCCTCATCCTCCGAGGCCCCACGCGCGGCGACGACGCCCTGACGCACCCGCGCCAGGGCGTCAGGGTGCCGCTAGTTACATGAGAACGTGTACGTGCCCGGGGTGCTCCAGGTGCCATCCGCGTTGATGTTGCGCACGGTGTAGCCGCTGAACGGATACGTCGTGGTCCAGCAGTCGCGAGCGCGCACGTCGTTGCGGACGGCGGCGGAGAGGTCCCAGTTGCCCCTGCGACGCAGCTTCTCGTACGCGGCGATTCGGTCGATGGCGTCCACCCACGTGGAGTCGGCGGCCAGCACGTCGCGGCGCTTCTCGATGAACTTCTGGAGCCACGCCGACTCGGTGATGCCGTTGTAGCCCACCGAGGGCGCCACCTGCCCGGTGTTGCCCAGCGCGATGTTCGTCGCGCGCGTCAGGCTCTTCACGCCGGACTCGCCGTGGTTGATGTACGCGTCATACAGCGCCATCTTCGACAGGGCCTGGGTGGCGCCCCACTTGTTCGCCTCGTTCATCGCTGGCGTGTAATAGAACTGGTCGCTGACCTGGTCCTGGCACGCCTTGAAGTCCGCGCGAGTCGTCGTGTTGTTGTAGCTGGTGGCCCAATCCGCCGTCCAATTGCCGATGACGTCCAGCTCCGACGTGGATGGCTGGGATTGACCCGTGGACAGGAAGCGGTTGTTGATGGTCGTCAGCCCCGGCATGTACTTGGCCATGATGTTGCCGTTGGCCGCGCTGCGCCGGGCGTTGTAGCACTGGATGACCTGGATGGCGTCGCCCGTGCCCGTGCAGAAGCCCGCGCGTCCATTCGTGTAGCCACGCCCGTCCTGGATGTTCTCCGAGTACGCATAGTCGATGGTGGGCGTGTCGTTCTCCCAGATGCTGGTGAGCGCCTCCGCCACCTTCTTCTGGTTCGCCGTCAGCCCCGTCACCGGCGGCACGGTGCCCCCACAGCTCGGGTCGCTGATGACGACGTTCGTCGCGGTGAACGACGTGTTCGTGTTCGTCGAATAGTAGAATGTGTACGACGCATTCACGCCCACGGTGAGCCCCGACGTCCGCGAGTACGTACACGTGGAGCCGCTCTGCGTGTGCGTCCAGCCCGGCTCGTCGTGGTCACACGTCACGCCGCTGGGGACGCCGAACGCAATCGTCGGACTCGTCATCGCGCTGGTGCCCGTGTTCTGGAACACCAGGGTGCCCCACCAGTCCGCGCCCACGTAGGTGTTCGTCGTAATCACATACGAGCAGGCCGCGAGCTCCTGCTCCGCCTGTCCCACCTCCGCCCCGTCCTCACCCGCCTCCGGTGCGCAGCCGGCGACCGCCGCTCCCACCCACACCAGCATTCCCCACTTCATCCACAATGAATCATTCCGACGCTGTCCCATGCGCGCTCTCCTTGGCTTCGGCCGGCTCCGACACCTGGAGCGGCTGAAGCTTCAGCTACCTCTGGAAGAACAGAAAGTCAGTTAAATCCGGTCGGACGCCTTCTTGCTTGTCTTGCGAACGACCTGGCTTCCAGCCGAGCGCGAACCGGCGTGCTTATCGTGTCTTCAGGTCACTTCAGCGCGAGGAGGGACGTGATGTCTTTGGAGACGATTCTAGTGTGGGCGGTCATCGGCCTCATCGCCGGGTGGTTGGCGTCGGCCGTCGTGGGAGGCGGCTATGGCATCATCGGAGACATCGTGGTGGGTGTGGTGGGCGCGTTCCTGGGTGGTTTCATCTTCCGCGCCCTGGGGGCGGGGCAGCCCTTCGGTGGAATCGCGGGGACCATCTTCGTGGCATTCATCGGAGCCGTCGTCCTGCTGCTCATCTTGAGAGCCATTCGTTCGAGCACCGTCCGCAGAACATGAGTGGGCGGTGTCAGGTGCTGCGCCAGCCTTCGATGGCGGTGACGACGGCGGCGAGCATCATGAGGCCACCCACGGCTTGACCGACGCGCGCGCTGGCGGAGGGACGTGACTCCAGCCAGCCGCGTGCGCGGTCCGCGGCGAGCGCGACGGCGCCATACACCGCGGCTTGCGTGAGCGCGATGATGGCGCCGAGCGCCAGGGCCTGGAGCCAGATGGGCCCATATTCCGGCCGCAGGAACTGCGGGAAGACGGCGAGCATGAAGACGTACGCCTTCGGGTTGAGCAGGTTGGTGAGGGCTCCCTGACGGAACGTCGCCGCCGCCGAGCGCTGCCCCGACTGTGACGACGCGGAGAACGCGGCCGGGCTGCGCACGAGCGACAGGCCCATCCAGGCCACGTACAGCGCGCCCACCCACAAGAGGGCATTGAACGCGGCGGGCATGACGGTGAGCAGCACTGCGACGCCCGTCGCGCCGACCAGGACGTGGCACGCGGCCCCGGCGATGATGCCGCCCACCGCGGACAGCCCCGCGCGACGGCCTCCCATCAGGGAACTGGCCAGGACGAACGCCATGTCCAGCCCCGGGAGGATGACGATGCCAAACACCAACACGAAGAACAGCCACAGGTGCGAGGTCTGCGTCATCGGATTCCGCGAGCCTTTCCGTCAGCGCCAGCGCGCCCGGACTGGGGCGAGGCCATGAATGGCACCGTACGGGGCATGTAGGGCGGAATCGGTCCTGATTCGGACAGGGCTCCAGCGTGAAGCCGAAGTCCGTCCCTGCTCGGACCAGCGGTGCCGCGAATCGGGGTGACGCCTGGCCCGTGACGGGTGGGAGCGAAATTCCTTCACGACGGGTGTGGGACGCCGACCCGGGACCCTTCTGGTTTTTCTTCACCTGGGGTGAATACGAGCGGGCTTCGTCGGACTTCGGGCGCCCTGGGCATTAGGTTCGCGCCCCATGTCCCGTCCCACCACGCGTGTGCTCACCGTGCTCGAGCTGTTGCAGACGCATGGGCGGATGAGCGGCTCGGAGCTGGCGCGGCGACTGGAGGTGGACCGGCGCACGGTGCGTCGCTACATCCTGAAGCTGGAGGAGCTGGGCATCCCCATCACCGCCGAGCGCGGACGCGACGGGGCGTACATGCTGGTGGCGGGCTTCAAGCTGCCACCCATGATGTTCACCGATGACGAAGTCCTGGCGCTGTCCGTGGGCCTGCTGGCCGCGCGGGGCATGGGGCTGTCGGAGGCGGCGCCCGCGGTGGCCAGCGCCCAGGCGAAGCTGGAGCGGGTGATGCCCGCGCCGCTCAAGCGGCGCGTGCGGGCGGTGGACGAGTCGGTGACGCTCGACATCTCCGGCTCGCGGGCGACGCTGGACAACACCGCGCTCGTCGCGCTCAGCGCCGCGGCGCAGCAGCGGCAGCGGGTGCGCCTGTCCTACCGCGCGGCGCGGGACGAGGACACCGAACGCGAGTTCGACACCTATGGCCTCGTCTGGCGCGGCGGACGCTGGTACGCGGTGGGCGTCTGCCACCTGCGCCAGGGGCTGCGCACGTTCCGGTTGGACCGCGTGCGCGCCGTGCAGTCGCTCGACATGAGCTTCGAGCGGCCCGACGGCTTCGATGCGCTGGCGCATGTGACGCTCGCGGTGGCCAGCCTGCCGCGAGCGCACGCGGTGGAGGTGCGGCTCGACACGGACCTGGCGACCGCGCGGCGCGCCATCTTCGCCACGCTGGGCGTGCTGGAGCCGATGGATGGAGGCGGCGTGCGGCTGCTCGGACAGACCGAAGACCTGGACTGGTTCGCCCGCGAGCTGTCTCGGCTGCCCTTCGCCTTTCACGTCGAACAGCCGGAGGAGATGCGTGCCGCGCTGGAGGCCCAGGCCCGCAGGCTCCTGGCGCTGGCTCGGGCGACCTAAACCCCTTCAGGGAAGTCGGGTTAGGGGCTGAGGGTTATGCCATGGAGGGGGGCGTCCATGGCGTGGCAGCCAAAGCACTGGACAGTGCAGCAGCTTGAGGAGCGGCGGCTTGCGGCCGGGAAA